>CAWGOY010000008.1:0-159537 GCA_963824355.1 uncultured Acidimicrobiaceae bacterium
TGGATTCTCCGTGTCGAGGGAACCGGTCCGGTCGGATCCGGTGGTGCCGAAAGCCGGTGAGCGTGGACCTCGACGACATCGACCTCACCGATCTCGACCGGTTCGTCGGACGGCTTCCCCCACGACGGTGTTCACCCGGCTGCGGGCCGAGGCGCCGGTGTGGTGGCACCGGCCCACCGAGCCACACCCCTGACGGCGTGGGCTTCTGGGTGGTGAGCGCCACGCCAGATCCTGGCAGGTGGTGGCCGACGCCGAGACGTACTCCTCCGAGCGGGCGCCCGGGCGCCGACGGGGGCGGCACCATCTCCAGGACCTGCCCTACGGGTTCGCCCCCGGGGTGCTGCTCAACATGATGGACGACCCCCGGCACCACCGGATCCGTCGGCTGGTCACGCCGTCGGTGGCGCCCAGGGCGCTGGCCTGCATGGAGGCGGAACTGCGCCAGCGGGCCGCGGATCCTGGACGCGGTGGCCGACCGGGGGCGGGTGCGACTTCCTCGCCGACGTCGCCGTCGAGCTGCCCCTCCAGGCCGTGGCCGCCCTGCTGGGCGTCCCGACGCCGACCGCCACGACCTGATGGCCTGGTCCAACGCCACCCTCGACTTACGAAGGCCGTGAGCTGGGCGAGAGCACGCGCGGTGGCGGAGGCGGCCGGCGATGGCCGCCTACGGCGGCGCTGATCGCGGCGAAGCGGGTCCCGGGGGAGGACCTCCTCTCGACAGTGGCCGGCGCCGCGATCGAGGACGACACGGCGGGGACCCGCCCCCTGACCGACCTCGAACTGCTGATGTTCTTCAACCTGTTGGTGGTGGCGGGCAGCGAGACCACCCGCAACTCCATCGCCCTCGGCCTGGTGGCCCTGATCGAGCATCCCGAACAGCTGGCGGCCCTCCGCGCCGACCGATCGCTGATGGCCGGGGCAGTGGAGGAGATCCTGCGGTGGACCACGGCCACCCTCTACAACCGCCGGACTGCCACCCGCGACACCGAGCTCGGCGGCCAGCGGATGCGGGCAGGGGACAAGGTGACCCTGTGGTGGCCGTCGGCCAACCGGGACGAGACGGTGTTCGACGACCCGTTCCGGTTCGACATCACCCGGACGCCCCAACCCTCACCTGACCTTCGGCTACCGGACCCATTACTGCCTCGGTGCCAATCTGGCCCGGCTGGAGATCCGGGTCATCTTCGACGAGCTCTTGGACCGTCTGGAGGATGTGGCGATGACCGGCCCGGTGCGTCGGGTCCGTACCAACAAGCACGCCGGTGTGAGTCGGGTGCCGATCAGCTTCCGTCCCCGTTCCTGCTCCGGTGGGTGACGGGGCAGGCTTCGGACGTCCATCGCTCGCCGCGGCCCGGACGCGTAGCCCGGTGGACCGTCGGCTGGGCCCGTATTACTTTGGGCAGGTCCGGCCGTCCCCGTCGGGCCGTCGAGACCAGGGAGATCCATGACCAGCCCACCGACCGACCTGACCATCGGACTGGCCGACGGCGACGTTCTACGGTGGTGACCCGTTCCCGGCCTTCGCCTGGATGCGGGAGCACGCACCGGCCTATTTCGATCCGTCGTCGGGGGTGTGGGGCATCACCCGGTACGCCGACATCAAGGAGATCTCGAAGGATCCGGACACCTTCTCCAACGCCGGTGGCATCCGACCGGACGGCTTTCCCATGCCCATGATGATCGAGACCGACGCCCCCGAGCACGTGCGCCGTCGGCGCCTGGTGTCGGAGGGGTTCACGCCCAGGCGCATCAAAGAGAGCCAAGAGGGCATCCGGACCGTCTGCGACGCCATCATCGACCGGGTCTGCCAGGCCGGATCGGCCGACTTCGTCCGGGACATCGCCGCTCCGCTGCCCATGATCGTGATCGGCGACATGCTGGGGGTGGCTCCCGAGGACCGTGACGAGCTGCTCCGATGGTCCGACGACCTGTTGAAGGCCCTGGGGTCGTCCGACCCGGTGGCCCTGGAGAAACAGGCCCAGGCGGCCTTCGACTACGCCGAGTACATCACCGAGGTGGCCGCCCAGCGCCGTCGAGACCAACAGTCCGACGACCTGATCGGGACATTGGTCCACGCCGAGATCGAGGGTGAGCGCCTGGACGAGGCCTCGATCATCTACGAGTCGCTGCTCATCCTCATCGGCGGTGACGAGACCACCCGACACGTCATCAGCGGTGGCATGTACGAGCTCCTGCGCCATCCCGACCAGCGCGAGAGGCTGAGCGCCGACCGCACCCTGTTGCCGGTGGCGGTGGAGGAGATGTTGCGCTGGGTATCACCGATCAAGAACATGGCCCGCCAGATGACCCGGGACGTCGAGCTACACGGTGAGACCCTCCACCAGGGAGAGAAGCTACTGCTCCTCTACCCGTCGGGGAACCGGGATGAGCGGGTCTTCGAGGATCCCGAGCGGTTCGACATCACCCGCAGCCCCAACGACCATATGGCCTTCGGATTCGGCTCCCACTTCTGTTTGGGCAATCGGCTGGCCCGGATGGAGTTGACCGTGATGTTCGACCGGCTGTTGGATCGGCTGCCCGACATGGCCCTGGCCGAGGACACCGAACCGCCCAAGCGGGCGGCCAACTTCGTGTCCGGGTACGAGACCATGCCGGTGGTCTTCACCCCCACGCCACCGGTGGGAGCGTCGGCGTAGATGACCGGCCGGCGACCGTGGGCGGACGGGCGACGGCACCAGGGCTCAGGAGGGCCGGGCCGGTGAGCCGGCCGGTGCTGGCCGACGAGGCGGTGATCGCCGAGCTGTCGGCCGATGGGGGTCCGCAGTGGCACCTGATCGCCGGCAAGCTGATCAAGACGGTCTCGCTGCCCGATTTCGTGGCCGCGTTGGACTTCGTCGAACGGGTCGGGGCGCTGGCCGAGGAGGCCAACCACCATCCCGACATCGATATCCGCTACAACCGGGTGACCCTGGCGCTCATGACCCACGACTCCGACGGCATCACCCAGTCGGACCTCGACCTGGCCCGGGCCATCGACGGCATCGGGTCCGGCCCGACCGCCGGTTGAGACGGCCGGTCCGCGTTCGGCGTCGAGCTCAGCCCACCGGCAGGTCCCACAGCGGGAACCAACGGTCGAGGTCGGCCTCGATCTCGAGATCGCCGGCCACCAGGCTCTTCAACTTGAGCTCTTCTTGGATGTTCCGCTTCTCGTGACCGGCGGGGATGAACGGGTAGAACGTGCCCCGCTTGAACAGGTAGACCAGATACGAGGTGGACGGGAGTACCTTCCCCGGACCGGCGGTGGGCTCGGGCATGGGCTCATCGACCGGGATCACCAGCCCGGAATCGAGGTCGGATCCGGTGTCGGCACCGGCCAGGACGGCCAGCCCGAACACCGAGCACAGCAGTTGAGGACCCCAGCCCGAGTCGGACAACGACGAGTTGACCATGTGGACGCGGGTGACCAGCTGCTCGATGTCGGGGTCCTCCATGACCAGCCAGTGGTACCCGTAGTTGTCCTCGGTCTTCTGCAGTCCGCCGGTACCGTCCATGGACAAGAGCTTGACCACCTCGGCCTGCATCTCCTCGAACCCCTGGCCCGAGGGGGGCTTGAAGCAGACGCCGGCGTGCCCGGAACAGGTCATGCCGGCGGCGCTCTGGAGGGTGATCGACGCTGACGGGATGGCGAACAGGGCGTCGAGGTTGGCCTGGACCGGCTTGGATTTGCCCAGCAGGTTGCCGAGGAGTCCCATCAGACGGCCCCGGTGTGCGACACGGTGGTGGGCCCGCTCACGAAGGGCGGCCCAGCTCGGCCTCCAGGCTGGCCAGCTGGGCGAGGCGCTTCTCGAGCGATGGGTGGGTCGAGAACAGCGTGGAAAGGCTCACGCCCTTGGAGGCGATGGCCGGGGTGAAGTAGAAGGCGTTGAAGCTCTCCGACGACCGCAGGTCCCGGGTGGGGATGCGGGACATCTCGCCGGTCACCTTGACCAGCGCCGAAGCCAGCGCAGAGGGCCGGCCGGTGAGCAGGGCCCCGGATCGGTCGGCGGCCAGCTCACGGTAGCGGGACAGGGCCATGGTCAGAAGGAAGCTGATGGCGTAGACCACCACCGACACCACCAGGACGGCCAGCTCGACCAGCGCGGCGTTGTCGTTGCCGCCTTGGCCGTTGCCGCCCCGGTTCCCGCCTCCGAAGCCACCCATGAGCCCGGTCCACAGCATGATCCGGGTGATCATGCCGGCCACCATCCCGAGAAAGCTGGCGATGGTCATCACGGCCACGTCCCGGTGGGCGACGTGGCTGAAGCTCGTGGGCGAGCACCGCCTCCAGCTCGGATTCGTCCAGCCGTCGCATGAGACCGGAGGTGGCGCACACCACCGCGTTGTTGGGGCTCCGGCCGGTGGCGAAGGCGTTGGGAACGTCGGTGTCGGCTATGGCCACTCGGGGCTTCTTCATGTCGGCCAGGGCGCACAGCCGGTCGATGACCCCGTGGAGCTGGGGGGCCTGTTCGGGCGTGACGACATGGCCACCCATGCCGAACAGAGCGATCTTGTCGGAGAACCAGTACTGGACGAAGAGGATGATGGCGGCGAAGACCAGCACCACCGCATAGGAGATGCCGAAGGCGATCAGCAGGCCGATCACCGCGCCGTACAGGATCACCAGCATCAGGCCGGTGAAGAACATGCGGAGCGTCAGGCCGTGGTCGGAGGGGATGTTGCGGGCGGTACTCATGGGTTGGGCCTCAGCCGTCGTCGGTCCCGGAACTGTCGCCCGATCCGGCCAGCAGTCCCTTGGTCTCCTCGAGGGTGGCGTCGGTGAAGGGCACCACCAGATCGGAAGGGGAGAAGTCGTCGGCGGCCAGGGGCGTGCCCGACCGCCGGACCTCGTCGACCAGAGCGGTCAACGCCCCGGTGAAGGCGGCCTCGTCACCCTGGTCGACCGTCCGGGCCAGGTCGTCGTCCAGCTTGGTCAGGGTGTCGTGTTCGTCGTCGGGCACCGAGTACTGGCCCTCGCCGAGGATCCGGACGATCACGACGGCGAGTCCTCGTGCTGGGCCGCCCCGAGCTCGGGCGGGGGAGCAGCCCCGGTTCCCACCTCGGCCTTGAGGGCGGCCAGCTCGGCGTCGACCGTGGAGGTGGTCGAGGCCTCGTTGAGCTGGGCCTGGATGTCGTCCACCGGGTTGGTCAGATCGGTCAGGGCCCCCGAGGCCAGCAGCTCGTCCATGGCCCCGGCCCGGGCCTGCATGCTGTCGATCTTGTCCTGGGCCCGCTGCATGGACATGCCGGCGTCACTCATCGACTCGGAGATGCCGGACACCGCCTCGCCGATCTTGGTCTGGGCCTCGGCCGCCGTGTAGGTGGCCTTCATGGTCTCCTTCTTGGTGCGGAAGGAGTCGACCTGGGCCTGGAGCTTCTGGGCGGTGTCGATGAGCTTCTGCTCCTGGGCGGCCACCTGTTCGTGCTGGGTCTGGAGGTCGGCCAGCTGATCGGCCAGGGCGGCCCGACGGGACAGGGCCTCGCGGGCCAGGTCCTCGTTTCCCTGGGTGAGCGCCGCCTTGGCCTGCTGCTGGAGCTTGTCGGCCTGACCCTGGAGCTGGGAGGCCTGCAGCTCGATCCGCTTCTTGGCCGTGGTGACGTCGGCCACGCTGCGGCGCACCTTCTGGAGGCTCTCCAGCTGCTTCTGGTAGGAGAGGTCGAGGGACTCCCTCGGATCTTCCGCCTTGTCGAGCAGTTTGTTGGTCTTGGCCTGGAGAATGCCCGAAAATCGCTTCATCACGCCCATGTGGTTGGATCCTTCCTCGATCTGCACAATGAAGCTTAGGGCTTCCCTGCCCGATAGCGTGATCGGCGTGCCCGATGCGCTGTGCCTCCTCACCGTCCATGCCCACCCTGACGACGAGTCGTCCAAGGGAGCCGGCACCGTCGCCCTCTACCACGCCGAGGGGATCCGGACCGTCCTCGTGTGCTGCACCGGGGGCGAGGAGGGCGAGATCCTCAACCCGGCCCTCGACACCCCGGAAGTCCATGCCGACCTGCCCAAACGTCGCCGGGCCGAACTGGACGAAGCGGCCAAGGTCATCGGCTACGACGAGGTGGTCATGCTGGGCTACCGCGACTCGGGGATGGCCGGCACCGAGGCCAACGCCGACCCCCGCTGCTTCGCCCAGGCCCCGCTCGCCGAGGCGGTCGGTCGGCTGGTGGCCATCGTGCGGGAGCACCGGCCCCAGGTCATGGTCATCTACGGCGACGACCAGTCGGGCTACCCCCATCCCGACCACCTCCGGGTCCATGAGGTGGGTCTGGCCGCCTTCCTGTCCGCCGGGGACGAGAACCACTTCCCTGACGCCGGACCGGCGTGGCGGCCCACCAAGCTCTACTACACGGAGTTTTCGGTGGCCCGGTTCGAAGAGGTCCACCGCAAGTTCGAGGACCTTGGTCTCGTCTCCCCGTTCGACGAGGCGTGGCGGTCCCGGTGGGAGGAGGCCCCCGTCCCCCGGGTCACCACGTCGGTCGACATCACCGACCACGCCGACGTCCGCCGGGAGGCCCTATTGGCCCATGCCACCCAGGTCGACCCCAATTCCCCGTTCTGGTTCGGGCTGCCCCCCGAGGTCATGCGCTCGATCCACCCCTATGACGACTACCGGCTGGCCCTTCTGGCCGCGGCCGACGGCACGGTGACCGAGCCCTGGACCGACGTGGACGCCGACTCCCTCCCACTGGAGGACGACCTGTTCGACGGGGTCCGGGCAACGGCCGCCGACCGCTGACCGGCCGTTTGGCCGGCGGTCCACCCTCCGGTCGCAACCCGGGCGGACGAGTGCGCCGATAGCATCGGCCGCGCCAACGAGACGAGCTGGGGTGAGTGGTGACCAAATGGCTGTCCACCGAGTGGTTTGACCAGACTCGTACCATGGCCGAGCGCCAACCCGAGCACCCCGGTCTGTCGGCCCGGATCCAGTGCGCGATCTCCGGGGGTCCGGATGGTGACCTCGCCTGTTATTGGATTCTCGAGGATGGCCGGCTGACGGAAGGCGCCGGAGGAAGCATCGACGGCCCTGACGTGACCCTGACCCTGTCGTGGGACGACGCGGTGGCCGTGCAGCAGGGAGGGTTGGACCCGAGCGTTGCCTTCATGCAGGGGCGCATGAAGGTAGCCGGCTCCATGGGTGTGCTTTTGACCCTTCTGGCCGTGGCCAGCTCCGCCGAAGGCCAGGATCTGCGGCGCCGGATCGCCCAGGCTACCGAGTACTGACCAGGGCACCGGGGCCGGAGCCGGGCCCACCCAGCAGGGGCAGGTGGATGGTGCCGGCGCTCTGCAGGAGGATCAGCGCGGCCATCAGCGCGGCCAGCACGATCAGGGCCACCACCACGTAGGGACGGAGCCGGCCCCACCCGGTCGCCACCGGGGCCGGCCGTACCGACTTGCGCCGTTCGACATCCTCGCCCCAGGCCACCACCCGGGTGACCGAGGAGACCGCCTGCGAACCCCGGTGGCGGAGCGCTAGGGCGTTGATCCGGTGGGTCAGGTCGATCGGGTCGCCGTCAGTGACCAAAAAGCGGAAGGTGCCGTTGGGTGTCTGGACACCGATGACCGCTCCCGGCTCGGCGTGGGGAAGCGGTCGGGTGGTGGCCCCGGGGTCAGTGATCGCGCCGGCGGCGGGCTCCCGGCGGTCGTGGAGCTCGGGGTCGACCCACCACTCGGGGATCACCCCACCGTTCCACCGCTCGACCACGCATCCGATGACCGAGCTCCAGGGGAGGACCCGGGCCGGTTCGCCGGGGCTGCGGGTCACACCGATGCCGTCGTCGGCAAAGGACAGCGAATCCACGTGGATGGGTCGGTTCCCGAGGTTGTCGAGCAGCAGGAGGCCGGTGAGGCGGAAGGCTCGGGACACGGTTCCGGCTCGAGGGGTGGCCCCGGGGCGCTGGGCGGCGCCCCTCGGTTCCGGCTGGTCTCCCTCGGCCACAGCAGCTCCCATCGGTGGCCAACCAGGATATCGGCGCCATCCCCCTCCACGGGGGGACTGCGCCAGCCAGTCAGGCCCGACGCATGGCTTCGCGTAGGTGCCGGTAGCCGATGAGGGTCACGCCGGCTTCGGCGATGACCTGGTCCAGTCCGCGATCGGCGACCAGCAGGATCTCGTCGGCCACTCGCGCCCGCCAGTCGCTGGTGATGGCCCGGAGCTCGGGCGTGTCGACCGCCGGACGGAGCGTCACCTCGGTGACGCCGGGTTCCAGCGAGTCGAGCAGGTCGAGGAAGGCCCGACGGGTGCCGACGGGCGGCAAGGTGACGAACCGGTCGGCGAACAGGATCCCTTCGTCGGCGGCCAGCTGGCGGACCGGGAAGCCCACGTTGGGTTCGGCGTCGGGTCCCAGCAGGCGCAGAGGCAAGGCGAAGTCGACGGCCAGCTCCAGGTAGACGTCGAAGAACTCCGGCCGGAGCAGCAGGGCGTCGAGATGGGGAGCCAGGTGACTGATGTCGAAGCCCCACAGCACGGCCCGCTCGATCTGGGCCCGGCACTCCCTTCGGACCTCGTCGAGGTCGGCATGGTCCCAGACATCGGTGACCGTCCGGGGGAACCCGCCGTCCCCGTCGAGTAATGACGGGGCCTGGGTGATCGGGGCCCACCGGTAGAGGTCGTGCTCGGCGTTGAGCGCCAGTCGGACGCCGACGTCGTCACCCCGGAACCGCGATGCCGACTCCCGGGCCCAGGGAGCGGGGACGATCAGCGAGGCACTGGTGCCGATCCCTTCGCGGAGGGCGTCGTAGACCCCGACGGTGGCCGCGTGGCAGAGGCCGAGATCGGCACAGCTGAGGATGAGCAGTCTGGCCTGGGCGGGGAAGTCGAGGCGCTCAGCAACGGTCGGCATCCTCACGACCGTAGCGGCGGGAAGGGTCAGGCGGCGCGACCGCGGTGCCCACCGGCCTCGGTGGGGTGCTCGATCGGCCCGGCATGGCCACCGGTGATCCCGTCGGTAGGCCCCTCGGCGCCGGGTCGGGTCGGACCGGCCAGCCGGGCCCGGGCGGCGGCGACACCCTGTCGACCGATGGCGCGGGTTCGGGCGTCGAGTCGCCGGCCTCGGGACGCCGGGGATCCGGGTGCGGCCACCGCCTGGCGGAGCGGCAGCTCGGGCTGGGTGGCGGCGGTGGGAGTGGGTCCGTCTTCGGTCATGGGACCAGCATGCCGGAAGGGTGTATTACGGGGGCCATGGCCGACCACCATCCAGGCACCGGGACCGAGTTCCGCTACGGGATCACCGTCCCCTTCGACGGCGTCAGTCTGGCTGAGCACCGCCGCTGGTACGAGCGGTTGCTCCAGCTCGGCTACACCGACGTGTGGTCGGCCGAGACCGACGGGGTCGGACGGGTTCACTCCGCTGGCCCTGGCCGCGGCCTGGGTGCCGGAGCTGCAGCTGGGCGTGGCCATCATCCCGGCCTACACCCGGGGGCCGGCCCTGCTGGCCCAGAGCGTGGCGGCGATGGCCGAGGCGGCTCCCGGTCGCTTCGCCCTCGGTCTCGGTACCTCGTCCGACGTCATCGTCACCCGCTGGAACAGCACCGAATTCACCGAGCCCTACAAGCGGGTGCGGGACACCATCGCCTTCCTGCGGTCGGCCCTGGCCGGCGAGAAGGTCGACCACCAGTACGACACCTTCTCCGTGCGGGGGTTCCGCCTGGCCCGACCGGTACCTGCACCGCCGCCCATCTTCCTGGCCGCGCTCCGCCCCGGCATGCTGCGCCTGGCCGGCCGGGAGGCCGACGGGGTCATCATCAACTGGCTGTCGGCCGAGGACGTGGCCACGGTCACCCCCGAGCTGGGGGCGCGACATCCCGGTGGCGGCCCGGATCTTCGTCTGCCCCTCGGAGGACGCCGAGCGGTGCGGGCGGTGGGGCGACGGATGATCGCCGCCTATCTCAACGTGGGCGTCTACGCCGCCTTCCACCGGTGGCTGGGTCGGGGACCCGAGCTCGAGCCCATGTGGGAGGCCTGGCAGGCCGGGGACCGCAAGGCCGCGCTGGCCGCCATCCCCGACGAGGTGGTGGACGCCCTCGTCGTGCACGGCTCCTACGACGAGTGCCGGGCCCACGTGGCCCGCTACGTGGCCAACGGGGTGGACATCCCGGTGCTGGCGGTGATCCCCCTCGGCGTCTCCCTGGAGGAGGCGGTGGAGGCCTCGCCCCGCTGCCGACGCCGGGATGACCGGCGCGTCCCAGGACGGGGCTGTGGTTCAGTCGGCCTGGTACTTGGCCACGATCTCGGCGTCCATGTCCCGAACCTGATCGGCCAGATCCAGGACGAAACGGTCGAGCTCGGCAGCCAGGCGGGGATCGGACAGGGCCATGATCCGGACGGCCAGTAGGGCGGCGTTGCGGGCCCCGTTGACCGCCACGGTGGCCACGGGGATGCCCTTGGGCATCTGGACCATGGCCAGCAGCGAGTCGAGCCCGCCCAGGTTGGCCAGGGCGATGGGCACGCCGATCACCGGCAGGGGCGTGGCCGCGGCCACCACACCGGCCAGGTGGGCGGCGCCGCCGGCGGCGGCGATGATCACCTTGATGCCGGCTGCCGCCGCGCCCCGGGCGAAGGCGATGGTGTCGTCCGGTGTCCGGTGGGCGGACAGGACCCGGACCTCGACGGGGATCCCGAAGGACCGGAGGGTCTGGACGGCGTCGTCCATGATCGACGCGTCGGAGGAGCTTCCCATGATGATGGCAACGGACATGGCCGCATTCTGCCCGAACCGACGCTTCCCGGCACATCCGGAGCCGGACCACGGTCGGCGGCACGGAGCGAGGCACGATGGGCAACAATGCCTACCGGGGCGATCGACCCGAGAAGGGGAGGCATCGTGCGCATCGGCGTGATGTTCGACACCGAGCAGCCGTTTGACGAGATGGTGGCGCAGGTGGCCTCCCTGAACGAGGCCGGGATCCCGACGGCCTGGGCCTCCCAGATCTTCGGCTACGACTCCCTCACCGCACTCGCCGCGCTCGGGCGGGAGGTGCCGGGGATCGACTTCGGCACCGCCGTGGTGCCCACCTACCCGCGCCACCCGGTGATGCTGGCCGGCCAGGCCCTCACCGTCCAGGCCGCCACCGGAGGGCGGCTGACGCTGGGTATCGGCCTCTCCCATCAGATGGTCATCGAGAACATGTTCGGCCAGTCCTTCGAGCAGCCGGCCCGCCACATGCGTGAGTACCTGTCGATCCTGATGCCGCTGCTCGAAGGCGAGCAGGTCACCTTCGCCGGTGAGACACTGCGGGCCTCGACCTTCGGTCCGCTGGAGATCGCCGCGGCCCCCCGCCGGTGCTGGTGGCAGCCCTCGGCCCGGTGATGCTGAAGCTCGCCGGCCGGCTGGCCCAGGGCACGATGACCTGGATGACCGGCCCGGGACCATCGAGTCGCACATCGTGCCCACCATCCGGGCCGCGGCCATCGAGGCCGGGCGGCCCGTCCCCGGGTGGCGGTCGGGCTACCGGTGTGCGTGACCGACGACACCGCGTCGGCGCGGGTCAAGGCGGCGGAGAAGTTCGCTCTCTACGGCCACCTGCCGTCCTACCGGGCCATGCTCGACCGTGAGGGGGCCGACGGTCCAGCCGATGTCGCCATCGTCGGTTCGGCTGACGAGGTCACCGCCCAGCTCCAGCGCCTGGCCGAGATCGGCGCCACCGATTTCCTCGGTCTGCCGTTCGGGTCACCCGGCGAGATCGAAGCGACCATCGCGGTGTTGGCACAGGCGGGCGAATGAACCGCACGACCGGTCAGGCCGACAGGCGGGTGTGCTTGAACTCGTTGAGCTCCGGATGGTCGTGGATCAGGCCGAGGACCCGGTCGATGGTGGACCGGGCCAGCCCGCCGTCGCCGTCGGGCCGCTTCATGAGCCGAACGAAGACCGCACTGTCGCCGACGATGAAGGTGGGCACGCCGAACACGTCGAGCTGGCTCTACCACGGCTTCGTGCTCGGTGCGGATCTGCTTGGCCGGCCAGCCCGCGTCGACCTCGGCCAGTACCGCGTCGGCGTCGGCACCGGCCCTGGTCAGGGTGCCCGCCACCACGGAGCGGTCGCGCAGGTCGGCTCCATCCTCATGCCGGGCCGCGAACAGCGCCCGGTGCACGGCCAGGAACTGCTCGGGGAACCGGTCCCGCACCACTACACCGGCGGCCAGGGACAAGAGATCAGGCTGATGGGCCGGGTCGTCCCAGGCCGGGACGCCACCCTCGGGCACATGGGTCTGGTTGAGGAAGAACGGGACGAAGGTCACGTCCCAGGGGGCACCGCCCTCCAGTCCGTCGAGGATGTGCTCATGACCGATGCGGGCGAACGGGCACCGGTAGTCCCAGGTCACGGAGAAGGATTGGCGTGCGCTCATGACCTGTGCAACCCCGTGGTCGGGCGATCCATTCCGGACGGTCCGGGCGGGAGAACGGCCCAGTGGTCAGAGTAGCATCCGTCCGACCAGGCCGAGGGCGGTGCCGATGGCCGCACCGCCGATCACGTCGGAGGCGTGGTGGGCCCGGAGGTGGAGCCGGCTGAGGCCCACCAGCGTGGCCGCCGAGAAGAGCAGGGCGTTGCCGCCCCGGTCGCCCCGCTGGCTCATGACGGTGACCGCGCAGAAGGCGGCCAGGGTGTGCCCGCTCGGGAAGCTGCTGGTGGTCGGCTCGCGGACCGGGACGCCGGCCGCGCTGAGCACCAGGCCCTCGGGATCGGGTCGGGATCGACCCACCACCGCCTTGAGGGCCCGGTTGGCGATGGTCGACGCGATACCGGCGATGGTCAGCGCCCGCACCGATCTGGCCCGGTCCGGACCGGGACGCCGGGCCCGCCACACCGTGGTCGCCGCCCACATGAGCCCGTGGTCGCCCAGTCCGGTGATCACCTTGGCCGCCCCGTCGAGCGACGGACTGCCCCGAAGGGGCTCGAACCAGGCGTCGACCCGCCGGTCGACCGTATCGATCATCGCGGCCAGGCCGGCCGGTCCGGGCCGCCTCGGAATCGGTCACGCGGCGCCGCCCACCGTGGTCCCGAGCTCCACCGCGGCCTGGGCGGGGTCCCCGCCGAAGGCCGGACAGAAGGATTGGAAGCGGCAGAACTTGCACAGAGGGGAGGTGCGGGGACGGAAGTCCTCGTCGCGACAGGCCCGCTCGATGGCCGACCACACGGCCAGGGTTTTGGTCCGCTGACCGCGGATGGCCTGTTCGGAGGGTTCGGCGATGATGGTGGTGGGCTCCTTCAGGTGGAGCAGCTTGACCTGGACCGGGCGCCGGCCGAGCACCTCCTGGCAGAGCAGCGCATAGATGTGGACGCCGATCAACTTTGAGTGCTCATAGGCCTCGGACGGGGCCCGGCCGGTCTTGTAGTCGACGACCACCAGCTCGCCGTCGGGCGTGCGGTCGAGCCGGTCGATGATGCCCCGGAGGCGCACGGTACGCCGATCCGCGCTTCGAGAGGAGCTCGATGCCGACCGGGGTGACCTCGTTGGGGTCCTCCAGGAGGAAGTAGTTCCGGACCAGCGCCTCGGCGTCCGACCGGAAGCCGGTCGGCCTCGTCGGCTCCGAGGGCCAGCATGACGTACTCCGGATCGGTCTGGAGCTCCGTCCCAGGCCCGGTCCAGCTCGGGCGGCGGCGGCGGTCGGCGTGCGCTGGCCCCGGTCATGGTTCCAGAACAGACCTTCGAGGGCCCGGTGGACCAGGGTGCCCTTGACCGTCCACACCGTGGGCGGATCGGGGAGGTGTTCGATGGCGTTGAACCGGAAGGCGAGCGCGCAGTCGCGGAACGAGGTGACCTTGGAGGGTGAGAGGGACCGGGGCAGCTCGAAGGGCACGGCTACAGACTACGACCGGGGTGTGTCGTCACCGGTGAAAGGCGGCGAGGACCGAAGCGGCCACCAGGTCCGGTCGCTGGAGCGGCCCGAAGTGGCCGACGCCTGGGAGGGCCTCGGTCCGGCCCCTCCGGATCCGGGCGGCGTCGGCGGCCATCAGATTGGGTCCGAAGGCATCGGTGAGGGCACCGTAGCCGAGGGTCACCGGGCAGGTGATGGTGTCGAGACGGCCGAACGCCTCGTGGAACAGAGCCTGCTCGAACACGTCGGCCTCGTCCTCCCGTCGGCAGCGCAGGCGGACGGCGAGCCCGTCGCCACCCTCGCCGGCCGGTACCGGCTCGAAGCCAGCCTCGACGTAGAGGTGGAGTGCCTCGGGATCGAGCTCGGCAAAGGGGGGTTTTGAAGAGAAGTTGGCCAAGGCGTCCTCCGCCGACGGGAAGGTCGACCGTCGCCGTCGGGCCCCGGCGGCCAGCGGGTTGTTCTCGGCCATGAGGGCCCGGGCGGTGTCGGGCATGACCACCGGCTCGAAGCCGTAGAGGGAGCGGAAGGTCCCGGGACGGGCCTCCTCGGCCAGCAGGATGACCGCCCCCCCGCAGGAATGGCCGAAGGCGCAAGGATCGACCAGGCCGAGGTGGTCGACCACGGCCAGAAGATCGACGGCCATGGCGTCCCAGGAGAAGTTCCCGTCCGCCGGACGATCGGACCGGCCGTGGGCCCGCAGGTCGAGACCGAAGCAGTGGAACGATCCGGTGAGCCCCCGGACCAGGGGGGTGAAGGGCTCGGCACAGAAGCCGGTGGCGTGGGCCAACAGCAGGTCGGGGCCGGCACCACCGAAGTCGTAGACGGCGATGCCCAACCCGTCAGGGGTGACGCAGCGCTGGCTGGCTGGGCGGTCGGTCCGGTCCGGGGAGGGCACGGCGGCGACCGTACCGTACGGCGGGCCCGGACGATTCGGGGCCGACCGTCACGCTGCCTTCTGCCTCCAACGAGTAAACAGTGGGTTCGTATGGAGCAATTCCTTGCCAACGTGGGGCTACCTGCCGTCTTCGTCCTCAGCTTCATCTCGGCCATGGGACTGCCGGTGGGCGCCGAGATCGCCCTGATCTTCGGCGGGGTGTTGGCCAGCGGCAAGTACCCGCATGCATCCCACCACCCCAACCTGGTGGCGGTGATCGTGGTGGCCACGGTGGCCGAGGTCGTCGGGTCGCTGGCCGGCTACCTGATCGGCTACTTCGGAGGCCGGCCCCTGGTGGACCGGGTCGGGAAGTACGTGCTGCTGACCCACAAGGACCTGGACCGGGCCGAGGCGTGGTTCGCCCGCCGGGGGGAGCCGGTGGTCCTGTTCGGGCGGTTCATTCCGTTGCTGCGTTCCTTCGTGTCCTTCGCCGCCGGGCTGGGTGAGATGGCCATCGCCAAGTTCCTGGTGTTCACGGTCATCGGGTGTGCGATCTGGTGCACCGCCCTCGTCAGCTTGGGCTACAGCCTGGGCAGCAGCTACAACCACGTACTGAAGGCCTTCAGCTACGCCGGCTATCTGGCCGCGGCGCTGGCCGTCGTGGCCGTGGCCATCGTCTTCTGGCACCGGATCCGGGTGGTCCGGGAGGAACGACGGTGACCGTGGTGACCGCATGGTGACCGACCGGCGGCCGGCTCCGGCCCGCCGGGCGGCCCGGGACGCCGCCGGCCACCTCGAGCGTTCCGAGTCGTGGAACGGACTGCGGGCCGGCGATCCGGTGGTCGTCTCCGGGCTGGGCATCCGCGGCGCCACCTGGGAGTTCCGCGCCCACATCGTCAACCGACACAACGGGACCGAGTCGGTCGAGGTGATCGGGGGGCGGAAAGGAGACCGGACCATCCGCTCGTTCGGTCCCGAGCGGATCTTCGCGGTGACCGGTCGCCGTGGGGCGGGCAAGGGCAAGGGGACGACCGCCGAGCTGTCGCTGGCCGAGGCGCCGCAACTTCCCCTGGGCTAGGGGCGGCCGGTCCTGCTCGGCGGCCGGTAGGGTGCCGTTGTGTCCACCGTCGTGTTCTTCCATGCCCATCCTGACGATGAGGCGATCGCCACCGGCGGCACCATGGCCCGTCTGGTCGACGAAGGCCACCGGGTGGTTCTGGTGACCGCTACCCGGGGCGAGCTCGGCGAGATCCCCGAGGGTCTGCTGCGGCCGGGCGAATCGCTGGTCGAGCGGCGTATGGCCGAGCTGACCGAGGCGTGCCGTCTCCTCGGCTGTTCCCGTCAGGTCTTTCTCGACTACCTGGACTCGGGCATGGCCGGCGAGCCGACCAACCACCGGCCGGGCAGTTTCGCCGGGGCCGACGTGGAGGAGGCCGGTTCGGCCCTGGCCGCCCTCCTCCGGGAGGAGTCGGCCGAGGTCCTGGTCACCTACGACGAGCACGGCGGCTACGGTCACCCCGACCACATCCAGGTTCACCGGGTGGGCATGGCCGCCGCCGAAATGGCCTCGACCCCGGTGGTCTACCTGTCCACCATGAACCGCGACTTCCTGATCGGGTTGTCGGCCGAATCCGGTGGGGCGTCCTGGCAACCGGACGCCGGGGCCACCGAACGGATGGCCACCATGGGGGAGCCGGAAAGCCGGATCACCACCACGGTGGACGTCTCGCCGTGGATCGAGGTCAAGCGCCGGTCGATGCAGGCCCATGCCAGCCAGATCAGTGAGTCGAGCTTCTTCCTGTCTATGCCCGAGGATGTGTTCAGAAAAGTCTGGGGCCAGGAGTGGTTCATCCGGGCGAGACCGGCGCCCCCGGTTCCCGATCAGGGGACCGACGAGACCTCGTTGCTGGTCGAGGCGGTTGCATCCCGCGCCGGGGTAGTGCCCCCGGGAGCGCAAGGGCGATGACCGCACAACACCGCGTGTGGCGGGTGCACGGCGGTCGGCTGGTCGCGGCCGAGTGGAAGGTCGAGCTCGAATCCGAGTTGGACGTCTAGAACTCGGTATAGGACTGGATGGAGACCACCCGGTTGCGTCCGGACTCTTTGGCCCGGTACAGCGCTTGATCGGCCCGCTCGATCAGCGACGTGGCGTCCTCGACACCGTCCCAACTGGTCAGGCCGGCTGAAAGGGTCACCCCGATTTCGGAAGTGGCATCGCGACCGCCCGACCGCAGCTTGTCGAGAAGATGGTGGCCCCCGACGATATCGGTGTCCGGCATGACCAGGCAGAACTCTTCGCCGCCGTAACGGACCACTAGATCCTGTCCCCGGATGTTCGACACCATGACGGCGGCGAGGGAGCGGAGCAAGGTGTCGCCGGCAACGTGGCCGAACTGGTCGTTGTATTCCTTGAAGTGGTCGAGGTCGATCATGGCGATGCTGAGCGGGGTCTCGGACCGCAGGGCGTGCTCCATCTCGATCTGGATGCGTTCGTTGAGGGTGCGCCGATTGGCCAGGCCAGTGAGCGGGTCGGTGCGGCTCTCCGCCTGCAGCCCGGTGACGAAGTTGACCCGGCTGGTCACCCGGAGGAACTCGGCAGCCAGGATCTCGGCCGCCTCCTGGGCCTGTTGCTCGTTGTGGATACCGGTCGGACTCCGGTCGATGACCATCACCAGCTCGCCGTCACCGCAGTAGCCGATGGGGATCACGCACCGGGGCTCGCTCAGGATCACACTGTCGGCCCGCAGGGCCTGACCGAGCTCGGACAGGTCGGCCAGATCGGAAACGTCGGTGCTGTCGGAGGGCCAGGTGGCCAGATTGGTGAACCGTCCCACTCCTGCGGTGCGGCTGAACACCGCGATCCGCTCGGCCGGCATGACGCCCGGGACGAGGGGAAGGCCGCGTTGGAACACCTTGTGGATGAGGTCGGTACTGGACTCGGCGTCCTCCGGTCCGACGTCGTCGAAGGCGTCGCTCAGGGCGCCTACCGCTCGGCGGAAGTTGACCGTTTCGGACAGCGAACCGACGGTGCGGTCGATGATCCAGGTGACGATCACGATGGTCCACGCGTAGACCAGCACCATGGCGGCCAGGTCCTGGCCTCGCAGGCCTTCGGCCCAGGTGATGGCGCCGATGAGGGCGATGGCGTAGGCATCGATGGCGATGCGCATGCGCCGGTCACCGATCACCGAGACGAACACCACGCCGACCAGGACAGCCGGCCGGAAGACGCCCTGCCGGTCGGAGGTGCCGACAGCGAGCAGGCCGAGACCGGAGAGGGCCAGACAGACCACTACGAATCCGACATTGGCCCGGGATGCGAGGTCGGGCGCCCCCTGGCTGAGGGCGAGCGTGAGGGCCAGATAGACGACGGTCACGAACACGCAGCCGATGGCGCCGACGATGTAGGGCCACCGGATCGACTGGCTGCTGAGGAAGATGGCCACGAACAGGACGGGGATGGCCACGGACTCGGCGATGATGCCGGTGATCAGGCCATGGCGTACCTGGATGCGTGTCGGGTCGGCCAGGTCGAACTTCACCTGTGGGGTATCGGCCCCGCCGCAGCGCTTCTTTACCGTTTACTGGCCCCACCGCGGCCCTCTTCGGATCCCACCCGGGCAGTTCCGGTCCAGGTCAGAGTGGTGAAGCGCTGAGGGAGACCGCCGGATCAGACCGATGGCGCAGGGGGGTCGGCCGCCCCCAGGGCCCTTCTCGGGATCATCCCGGTGAAGAACAGGGCGACCACCGTCACGAGGGCTACCAGCCAGAGCGCACTGCGTAGACCGAGCAGACGGGCCGAGGCGTTCTCGGTGACGATGGCCTCCTGGGTGGCCGCCGGCAGGTCGGTGGTGGCCAGCCGCTTCTTGAGCTCGGAGTCCGAAACGAAGGGAACCCCACTCTCCAGCTGCACGGTGGCGGTGGCCGAGACACCGGCGGGAACGGCCGGATTGTGGGTCACGCCCTCGATGAACCCGGCGGTGAGGCTGCCGACGAGCACCGCTCCGACCAGTGCAGTGCCGAGAGACGCCCCGAAATTGGTGAAGGTGTTCTGCAAGCCCCCGACCTCCGCACTCCGGTCGTCGGGCATGGCCGAGACGGTGACTGCTCCCAGCTGGGAGGCCAGAGCGCCGATTCCCAGTCCGACCAGGGCCATGGGGATGAGGACGACACCGGCTCCGGCCCCTGGGTCGAGACCGGCCACCAGCACCAGTGTGCCGGCCAACATGGACAGCATGCCCAGCCGCGCCACCAGGCGCGGTGAAGCGTCGGGGGCCAGCCGGGGAACGGCCAGCGCGGCGGCCAGCAGGGCCAAGGACAGCGGCAGGAGGCGGAGACCGGTCTGTAGGGCGCTCAGCTCCAGCACCACCGACAAGAACAGCGGGATGGTGAAGAAGATCCCCGACTGGATGAGGAACTGAAAGAAGAAGGCGACCAGCCCGCCGGTCATCTGCATGCTGCGGAACATGGCCAGGCGGATCAGGGGCTCGCGACCCTGGGCCCCGACCCGTCCCTCCCAGACCAGCAGCGCGGCAAGGATGAGCAGCCCGCCGAGGATCAGCCACACCACCGGGGAGACGCCGAGCACCACTGGCCCGCCCGGCTTGGGACGGACGAAGCCCCAGATGCCCGAACGGAGCACGCCGAACACGGTCAGGGTCAGCCCCACGACCGAGAGCACCGCGCCGATCAGGTCGAAGGCCACCCGGGGTTCGGGTTCGGTGTCATGGATCCTCCCGACCGTGCACAGGATCACCGCCACGATGACCACCTCGCCTACGAATACCCAGCGCCATGAGGCGAAGGTGGTGACCGCTCCTCCGATCAGCGGACCGGCGGCCACGGCCACCGCCCCGGCCGCGGCAATGAGCCCGTAGGCGGCCGAGCGCCGCTCCCGGGGGAAGTTGCCGGCCACCAGAGCGACGATGGCCGGCATGATCAGCGCGGCCCCGAGCCCTTCGAGGCCCGACCAGCCGATGATCAGCACGGTCACGTTGGGGGCGAGGGCGGTGACCAGCGAACCGGCGCCGTAGACAACCAGGCCGATGGCCAGGGCCCGACGCCGGCCGATGAGCGCACCGATCTTGCCGCCGGTGATCATGAAGGCCGCCATGACCAGGGTGTAGAGGGTGATGGCGGTCTGGATGCCGGTCACCGTGGTGCCGAGATCGTTGGCCACCGACTGGATGGACACGTTCATCACCGATGAGTCCAGCGTCATGAGGAACTGACCCGACGCCAGGATCAGCAGCACCCCCGAGGTGCCACGACCAGCACTGCCCTGGTCGGTGCCGGTGGCCGCCCGCCGGCCTGTCGGGGTCACCGCCCCGCCCGTTCGGGAGTCGGGCGCAGTCGGGGGCCGAGGGTCATGCCGGGAACCTACAAGACCGCCGAGCTCCTTGGCCGAACCACCGGCCGATGGCACCGGGACGAACCCCCGGTCGATGCATCGGCTCGGCCCGGTGGAATCACCCGGCTAACTTGGCCCGGCGGTGCACCGGGTCGGTGGTGCTGCCTGCGGGGACCGGTGCTGTCCCACCCCGCTGAGGGAATCGGAGAAGATCGTGACCTACTGTTTGGCCCTGCGACTCGAGGAGGGTCTCGTCTTCCTGGCTGACACGCGGACCAACGCCGGTGTCGACAACGTCAGCTCCTACCGCAAGCTGCACGTCCTGCGTCCGGCTCCCGACCGGGCCTTCGTACTCCAGTCAGCCGGCAACCTGGCCACCACCCAAGAGGTGTTGGACCGCATCGACCGGGATCTCCGGTCCCCGGACGCCCCCGAGAGCCTGGCCACCGTGTCCCGGCTCTTCGAGGCCGCCCTCTACGTGGGCCGGTTGAGCCGCGAGGTGGCCAAGGGCCACCACGAGGCGCTGGCCGAGGTGGGGGCCGATGGCACGGCCACGTTCATCCTCGGCGGACAGATCGGCCCCGATCCCGCGGACATCCTCCTCGTGTATCCGGAGGGGAATTACATCCGGGCCTCCGACGAACGGCCGTTCCTGCAGATCGGCGAGAGCAAGTACGGCAAGTTCATGCTCGACTTGGTGGTGCGGACGGGCGTGGACCTCGAAACGGCCACCATGATCGCCGTCGGCTCCATGATGAGCACGGCGGCGGCCAACCTGTCGGTCGGGCCACCCTACGACGTGGGCATCTATCTCAACGACTCCTTGGTCATCGAGCAGTTCCGCATCGAGGAGGACTCGCCGGTGCTGGTGCGGCTGCGCACAACCTGGGAGCGCCACCTCAGACAGGGCGTGGCCGAGTTGCAGTCCATCTCCCACCAGGATTTCGCCGTGGAGATGCCCAACGCCCTCAACTGATTTCCTCGAAGGGCTTCGAAGCGAAGACGTTGAGACCGAGCTTCTCGGCCAGGTGTCGCGTGGCCCGCTGACCGCGCACGCTGTTGCCGGCTTGGTCCAGGCGGGGGGAGAACGTGCCCATGCCCCCCTTGCCCGGGGCGATGGTCACGATGCCTCCGCTGACCCCGCTCTTGCCCGGGAGCCCCACTTCGTAGAGCCAGTCCCCCGAATGTTCGTAGAGACCGGCCGTGGCCATGGCGGCCAGTACGTGCTTGCAGTTGTGGGTCTCGATGACCTGCTCGCCGGTCATCGGGTTGACACCACCGTCGGCCAACGTGGCACCCATGACGGCCAGGTCGTTGGCGCTCACCAACAGGGAACACTGCCGGGTGTAGAGGTCGGTGGTCTCGTCGGGGTCGGCGTACAGCCGGCCATAGCTCTCGAGGAGATGGGCGATGCCCTGGTTGCGGAGGTTGGTCGCCGACTCGGAGAGGTACACGTCCTGATCGAGGATGAGCGGACGTCCGGCGAAACGCGACAGGCCGTCGAGGATGAACTCCCACCGGTCGTCAAGGGAGGATCCTGGGACCAGGCTGGTGGTGGCCATCGCTCCGGCATTGACCATCGGGTTCATGGTCCGGTCCTCGTTCAACTCGATGGCCATGACCGAGTTGAAGGCCAGCCCGGTGGCATTGACTCCGAGCTTCAGGCGCGCCTCGTCGTGGCCGAGCAGGTCACAGATCAGGGCGAAGACGAAGGCCTTGGAGATGCTCTGGATGGAGAACTGGTGCTCGGCGTCCCCGACCGAGAACGAGCGACCCCGGACGCCCACGATGCTGGCACCGAACAGATCGGGGTCGGTGTGGGCCAGCGCCGGAATGTACCCGGCCACCGTACCGTCGTCCACCGTGCGGTAGGTCTGGTGGACCTCCTCGAGGAGGGACTCGACGACCTCGGCCGAGGGCAGCGCTCCGGTGGAGGCGGCGAGGGTGGTCGATCGTTCGTGGAACGGGAGCGGAATGTGCACGGCCTGTCCTGACCGGTGGGGGGGCGGGATCGTGGGGAGTGGCTGAAGGTGGAGCGGCTGAAGGGGATCGAACCCTCGTCATCTGCTTGGAAGGCAGAGGCTCTACCATTGAGCTACAGCCGCCTGTGGTGGTGGGGGGTTCCCGCCACCGACGGAACGGTCCAGGTTAGCCCGGCGGCCACAGGGGACGGTCGACGGTAAAGCCCACCGGCTCCCCCCAGCGGTTGCGGTAGGACACGTCCTGGACCGGCCGGCGCGGTGCCACGCCCCACCTCCCGGTCGGGTAGCCGAAGCTCACGCAGCAGGCCATCACCCAGTGCTCGTCGGCGGGTACGCCGAGGATGGCCATGGTCTCCTCCGGATGGAAGAAGCCGAGCATGGCGGTGAGGGCGCTCCCGATACCCTCTGCCCGGGCCGCCAGCTGGGCGCTCCACACGGCCGGGTAGATCGAACCGCCGGTAGGATCGGCGTGCACCAACCCGAAGAGGAAGAGCGGGACTTCCTCGAAGTGGTTGGCCAGCCAGTCGGCCGAACGCTGGAGCTTGACCATTGCCCGGCTCTCCTCGGCCTCGGGGTCGGCGGCGGCTGCCGCCACCCGGTCGGCATAGACGGTGGCCCACAGTTGCTCGGTGGAGTGGCGGTAGAGCGGCGCGATCCGGGCAATGACCCCGGGGTCGTCGACCAGCAGGAACCGCCAGTTCTGGGAGTTGCCACCACTGGGGGCCCGAATGGCCGCGTCGAGGATGCGGGCTTGGGCGTCGACGGGTATCGGATCCCTCCGCACCCTGCGCATGGCCCTCGTGGTGTACAGCGCTTCGATGACGTCCATCGGATCCTCCCCGGTCGGTCCGCCGAGCCAGGCCACCGTAGCGGGCCGGGAATGCTATGACCGGGTCCATGGAGTCCACCCCGGATGACACCGGCCGCAGACCCGCCGACACCCGGGTGTCCGACGGCCGGCAGGTGTCAGACATTCCTCCGATCATGGAGCTGGCCACCGGGGCCATCGCCTCGGGGGGCGGTTGTGTGGCCCGGGCTGTCGACGGGCGGGTGGTGTTCGTGCGCCACGCCCTGCCCGGCGAGCGTGTGCGGGCGGTGGTGACCGCGGCGACAACGTCCTTCCTGCGGGCCGACGCGGTGGAGGTGCTCGAGCCGTCCCCCGACCGGGTCGAGCCGCCCTGCCCCCACGCCGGACCGGGCCGGTGTGGCGGCTGCGACTTCCAGCACGTGTCCCTGCCCGCGCAACGGCGCCTCAAGGCGGCACTGGTCGAGGAGCAGCTGCGGCGGGTGGCCAGGATCGATCGTGCGGTGGAAGTGGATGAGGTGCCCGGTGTCCCGGACGGCCTGGGTTGGAGGAACCGGGTGCGGTGGGCGGTGGACCGATCAGGCCGTACCGGCCTCCACCGCCACCGGAGCCACCAGATGGAGCTGGTCGAGTCGTGCCCACTGGCCTCCGCCGCGGTCAACGGGGTGGGAGTGGGTGCCACCCGGTGGTCCGGGGCGCACCACGTCGAGGTCACCGCATCACCGGACGGCGGACCGCCGGTGGTGGTCGTCGAGACCGGCCGGTCCGGACTGCGCCGGCGGCCGGAGGTGCCGGCCGGCCTGGTGGTCAACGGGCGGACGCTACTCCGGCCCGACCGGGTGTCCTTCGAGGTACTGGGCAACCGGTTCTCGGTGAGCGCCGGGGTGTTCTGGCAGGTCCATCCAGGTGCGGCCGCTCGGTTGACCAGAGGCGTCCTCGACGGCCTGGTCCCCACGCCCGGCGAACGGGTGGTCGACCTCTACGCCGGGGCCGGCCTGTTCACCGTGCCGCTGGCCCGGGCCGTCGGTCCTCTCGGAGCGGTGACGGCGGTGGAGCGGAACCGACGGGCCTGCGCCGACGCCGTGCGGAATGCCGCCGACCTCCACCAGGTGACCGTGGTCCAATCCGAGGTGACCCCGGGCCTGGTGACCGACGACCTCGGCCAACCGGACCTGGTGGTGCTGGATCCGGCCCGCCAGGGTGCGGGCATCCCGGTGATGCGGGCGCTGTGCGCCTCGTCGCGGTGGCCACGGCGGATTGCCTATGTCTCCTGCGACCCGGCCTCATTCGCCCGTGACCTGCGGGTGGCTCTCGACGCCGGTTGGACCCTCGAGTCCCTGCAGGGATTCGACCTCTTCCCGATGACCGAGCACGTGGAGCTGCTCGGCATCCTGGTACCACCTCGGATGGTCGGTATGGCCGGCTCGGCCGGCTCGGCCGGCTCGGCCGGCTCGGCCGGCTCGGCCGGCTGACCGGGCACGCCGGAAGGCCAC
The DNA here is from genome assembly GCA_963824355.1 of uncultured Acidimicrobiaceae bacterium. Classification (GTDB taxonomy): domain Bacteria; phylum Actinomycetota; class Acidimicrobiia; order Acidimicrobiales; family RAAP-2; genus Bog-756. The sequence continues at coordinate 24,314 of CAWGOY010000008.1, forward strand.
TGCTACTCTCGCCCCGTGCGTGGACGGCTCGGAGTGGTCGCGGTGCTGCTGGTGACGGCGCTGCTCGGCGCCGCATGCTCGTCCTCGACCACCACCACGCCGACCACCGAAGCCCCCAAGCCGGCCGGCAGGACGCCGTCAAAGATCGCCACCATGGTCTGTCAGGACGACGCCCACGGTGAGATCGACTCGGCGCTCGGGGAAAAGGCCACCATCTCGCGGCCGACCTGGGTCGACCACCTGTACTCCTGCAACTACGTGTACCCGACCGGCATCATCTCGTTGTCGGTGAAGGAGCTGTCCAGCTGGGCCGAGACAACCCAGTACTTCGACTCGCTGGCCACCGAACTGGGCAAGTCCCGCTCCCTGGCCGGCCTGGGTCAGGGAGCCTTCCAGACCACCGACGGTTCCGTGGTGGTCCGCAAGGATTGGAAGGTCCTGTTGGTCGACTCGTCGAAGCTGCCCGCCCAGTTCGGGGTTCCGCCCACCAGCTCGGGCGACGTGGCGGTCACCGTGGCCGATGTGATCCTCGGCTGCTGGGACGGTGACTGACCAGTTGCCGTGGCGCCGGACCGGCGCCCGTCAGTAGCGGGCTGGTCCGTTGGCCAATGTGGTCTGGACCAGGGCCAGACACATTTCGTCGGATGACCCGTCCCCCCAGGTGACGAACCGGGGGGGCAGCTTGCGCAGCTGGGGGAGTTCCTGACGGAGCGTGGGGTTATAGGTGCAGGTCACCCCGATGCTGTCGCCCGGATGGGTCAGCACCGGTGTCTTCAGGGTGTAGGCCCGCTGATCGTTGAAGTCGTAATTGGTCACGTCGAGCAGGGTCTTGGCGTTCGGTGTGCCCGGGTCGAGCACGATCTGCATCCCGGTTCCGGTGAGGTGCATGTGGACCCCGAGTCGCATGATGTCGAGGCCACCCTGGATGGGCCAGTTGCAGGTGGTGGTGTCCCCGGCCGGAGGGTCCGCCGGATTGCGTCCGCAGATGGACTCGATGGCGTCGACGAAGCCGATGGCGCTGGCCCCGAACCGCTGGCCCAGGTTGGCGAGGGAAGCCGCCCGGTTGCACAGCGGGCCGGTCACGCCGGTCGGACAAGGGACGTCAGGAGGCGCCACGTCGAGGGTGAGCGAGAGGGGCTTGAGCGCGGTGGAGGCGGGCACGGTGTGGAGGACCAGTCGGGCCTGCACCGGCTTGTCACCCCGCAGCAGGTTGTAGTGGATCTGCATGATCACCATGCTGCCGGCCGGAAGCTTGACTCCGGTGCCGCTGGGCAGGATGTCCTCGCCGTGACCGGGGGCCCAGGCGGTGAGCCACGGGGTCTGGGAAATTTGGGCCAGTCCGGTGCCCGGCAACGCCGTCTCGCCGAAACAGGTCCAGCCCTTGGCGTTCACATTGGCCGCCTTGGCCGCCGCCACCTCATCCGGCGGCACCAGGAACAAGATGGCGTGATGGACCTCGATGCTGTTGGGGTAGAACTCGCTCGAGACAATGAACGAGTTGTGGGTCACGTGGGGGTTGACCAAGGTGCAGTGGTAGTCGTCCGTCCCCCCGGCCGGTGCGTGCGGTGTGTAGGTGTTGCCGGTCATGGAGATGGTGGTGATCGGCGGGGCCGAGGCCGACGCCGGAAGCGCGCTGATGCCGAGGCCCAGGCCCACGGCGACCAGGACGAGGACGACCAGCAGGCGGGACAGACGGGAGAGCATGGTCGGGAGCCTATCGGCGGCGACCGCCTTGTGCCGGCAACTCGGCCCAGGGCCGGACGGCCGGGTGGTCCCGGCTGTGGTCATCCACTGGGGAGTCACCGGAGCGGCGTGCTCTTTTGCCGGCAGTTACTCATGGTGGTGACCCTCTCACGTTGAGTGTCGAACGAGCCGGTGAGATCTTGGCAACGGTGCTGGTCAGGGCACGTTCAGATGGACGGTGAACGACACCGGCCGGTGCCCGAACCGTGTGCTGGCGCCGAAGACCCACCGTCCCGGCGAGAGCACCACGATCTCGGAGTAGTGGCCGGTACTCACCCGGAGCTGGCGCAGGAGATGAGCCGGACCACCGTTCATCGCCGCGGTCACCCGGGGGGCCACGGTGGCCAGCTGGGCCGGCGACCCCGTAAAGATCAGGTGCAACTGGTTGACCCCCACACCTCCGGGCTCGAAGTAGGTCTCCACCGACCCGCCGTGCGCAAGGGTCTGGGTGGTGATGGAGGGAAGCTCGGGGAGGAGTGACTGGCCCCGTGCCGGGGACACCAGTCTGGCTCACACCGGTGAGGCCGGCGAACAGCACGATGGGCAGGGCCACGGAGAAGGCCACTCCCCGGCGACCACCGAGGAACCTTGGTGGCTGCGATCCCGGCCAGACCCGAGCGCCCCAGCCGGGTGAGGCGAAGGCTGTTGAGCACCACGATCACGCTGGACAGCCCCATGGCCAGGGCGGCCACCAGCGGATCGAGCAGTCCGAAGGCAGCCAGGGGCAGGGCCGAGATGTTGTAGCCCATGGCCCAACCGAAGTTCTGCACGATCACCGCGTAGGTCGAACGGGCCACGCCGATGGCCGCCGGGAACGCCCTCGGAGGTCGTTGCCCAACAGGGCGATGTCGCTGTTGGCCAGCGCCGCCTCCGATCCGCTCCCGATGGCACAGCCCACGTCGGCGGCGGCCAGCGCCGGCGCGTCGTTGACCCCGTCGCCCACCATCAGCACCCGGCTGCTGTCCCGGGCCGTGGCGCTGGCCAGCGCCTCCACCTTGCCGTCCGGGCTCAGGCCGCTGCCTGGCGTCGGCGATGCCGAGCGCGGTCGGCCACCGTCCGAACCGCCGGCTCGCTGTCGCCGCTCAGGATGGCCGAGGGGAGGCCCATGGCACCGAGGTGGTCGACGGTCGACCGGGCCTCGGGCCGCAACGGGGTGGTCACGGCGATGGCCCCCACGGTCACGCCGTCCCGTTCCACCACCACCACCGTCTCGCCCCGCTCGTAGCGCGCCGGCCACCGCCTCGCGCAACGACGGGGGCAGGTCAGCGAGGGACCAGCCGGCTGACCGTCACCGCCCGGTCGTCCACCGATCCGGTGACGCCGACACCGGGCAGGGACCGGATGTCGGTGGCCCGGGAAGCATCGGGCCCGACCGGGGCGGCGGCGGTGATGGCCGTGGCTATGGGGTGCTCGCTCTCCGCCTCCACGGCGGCCGCCCAGCGCACAGCATCCTCGTCCGAGATCACCGGCGAACGGCGGCCACCAGGGTGACCTCGGCGTGGCGCTCGGTCAGGGTGCCGGTCTTGTCGAAGACCACCCCGTCGACCTTGGCCAGCCGCTCGAGCACGTCACCGCTGCGGATGAAGATCCCCAGGGCTGCCGCCCGTCCGCAGCCGACCATCATGGCCACCGGCGCGGCCAGGCCCATGGCGCAGGGGCAGGCCACCAGCAGGACGGCCACCCCGCTGAGGACGGCCTTGCCCAGGTTGCCGACCACCAGCCACCAGGCCAGGAAGGTCACTGCGGCCCCGATGAGCACGGCGGGGACGAACACGCTGCTGATGCGGTCGGCGATCCGCTGCAGCGGGGCCTTGTCCCGCTGGGCGTCCTCCACCAGCCGCTGCAGCCGGGCCAGCACCGACTCGGCGGCCACCGGCCTCGACCCGGACCACCAGGACCCCGCTCGCCGTTGCGGGTTCCCCCGGTGACCGTGGCGCCGGGACCGCGGTCCACCGGCAGCGGCTCGCCGGTGAGCATCGACTCGTCCACCGGCGACCACCCGGAGACCACCGTGCCGTCCAGGGGGAGCGCCTCGCCGGGTCGGACCCGGACCAGGGCGCCGACCGGCACGCTCTCGGGCGCCACCAGCTCGCCCTCGTCGTCGTCGAGGCCCGGCCACCACCCGGGCCGTGGGCGGCCGCAGCGACAGCAGCGAGTGCATGGCCCGGGCGGCCCGGGCCCGGGCCCGGGCCTCGATGGCCCGGCCGGTCACCAGGATGGCCACGATGAGCGGGGCCATCACCCCGTGCAGCCGGGCGGCGAACGCGCCGCTGCCCCCGAGGTGGAGGTGGCGGCCGTCCGAGGGCGATGGCCTCCACCGCGCTGACCGCCAGCGCGGCCAGGGTGCCCAGGGCGATGAGGGTGTCCATGCTGGTGGCGCCGTGGCGGAGGAGGCGGGCACTGTCGCGGAGGAACGGCCAACCTCCGGCGATCTCGACCGCCACGGCCAGGAGCAACACCGTCCATCCGGCGGCGGCGGTCTCCGGCCCGGCCAGGGCCACCACCAGGGCGGCCATGGCCAACGGCCACGAGATGGCCGCCCGCAGTCCCCAGTGGTCGGAGTCGGCGTCGGTCCCACCGGCCTCGCTGGTCGACCACCGGGGCGGCGGTGTAGCCGACATCGGTGACGGCCCGGCACAGCTCGTCGGCGCTCAGCCGGCTCGGGGTCGTAGGAGACGAAGGCCCGGGTGGTGGCCAGATTGACCGAGGCGCTGGCCACGGCCGGGAGCTGACCCAGCGAGCGCTGGATCCGGGTGGCACAGGCACTGCAGTGCATGCCGCCCAGCTCGAGCTCGGCGGTGGCCAGGGTCAGCTCGTCCGGATCGGCCGGTGGGGATGCCTCCCTGGGCGCGGTGAGCATCGCAGTGGGTATGCCTGTGCTAGCCGACCGGCGTGGCCGAGTACCCGGCTTCTTCATGGCCGCAGCGCAGGTCGTCGAGGCCGAGCCGCGACGGGTCGTAGGCCGACGTGGCCCGGGCGGACGTCGAGGTCGACCGACGCGAGTCACGCCGGCCTGCTCGGCCAGGGTCTCTTCGATGAGGAGCCACGCAGGAGCTCGCAGTGCATGCCGCTGCCACGGCCAGCTGGGCGGTGGCCATGGTCGGCCGGTCCAGCGGCCGAGCGTCCGACGGCCGGCTGGCCGGATGAGCCTGGCCGTGGGGAGGAGGGGGGCGAGGTCACGCCGCAGCGTAATTGGTCCTCCGGTGGTCCCGAGCGTGCGGCCCACCCCGGGCGGCCGGAGCGGTCGGCGACCCCGCCGTCGACCCGTCATCCGTCGACCAGGCGCTGGAACTCCTCGTCGTGGACGCCGGCGGCCTGCTTGTCGGCCAGGTCCTCGAGCCACTGCTGGGCCGGCTGGCTGTCCAGGGCATCGACCATCTGCTTGGGGATGGCCCGCATCACGTAGTCGTCGGGCATGACCGGGTCGGTCCGCTCCCGGCGGGCCAGCGGCCTGTTCGATGATCGGTGCTCCAGTCGGGCCGCCTTGCCCGGCGCTGGCCTCGTCGTCCCGCTCGATGAACTCGGGCAGCACCTCGGTGCCGAACAGCTCGATGGACTCCATGATGTGCTCGTGCCGGTTGTGGCCGGCCTGCATGACGAAGATGAGCTGGTCCACGCCGGCCTGCCTCGTAGCGGCGCAGGAACTCCCGGAGTTGGGCCGGCGTCCCGATGGCCCCCCGCAGTCCGGTCTGGTCGCCCGAGCGCCGCCTTGGCCCCCAGGGTCTCGTGGCGGGCGGCCAGGGTGGCCTCCGGGGAGTAACCCCATCTTCCCCCGGCGTTCGAGGAACTCCTCCCACACGTCGGTGCTGGCCGGGACGTGGTCGCCGAACACGTAGTAATGGGCCAGCGAGTAGCCGAAGAAGTTGGCTCCCTCCAGACCCGCGGGCCAGGGCCTCGTCCTCGTGTGCGGGCGCACATCATGGGCGGTGACACAGGCCACCTGGGGATTGACGGCGAGTCCCACCGGTACGCAGCGGTCCGCCAGCACCGCCTCGTAGTCGTGCACCCACTGGCGCGGCGTCCTCGGGCTCGACGAAGGCGAAACTCAGGGCGCCGATGCCTTTCTCGGCGGCCAGCAGGATGGTGTCCCGCCGGCTGCAGGCCACCCACAGCGGGGGATGGGGTTCTGCACCGGCTTGGGGACCACGTTGCGCGGTGGCATGGTGACGAAGCGGCCGTTCACGCCGCCGAAGGGCGTCTCGGTCATGCAGCGGATGGCCACCTCCAGGCCCTCCAGCCAGGCCTGCGCGCTTGCGTCTCCCGGTCGACCCCGAACCCGCCCAGCTCGGCCTCGGAGGACGACTCGCCGGACTGCCGAACTCCACCCGGCCGTTGGAGACCAGGTCGAGCATGGCGATGCGCTCGGCGATCCGGGCCGGATGGTTGTAGCCCGGCGCCGTCTGGACCACCCCGTGCCCGATGCGCATGCGCCGGGTGCGCTGGCTGGCCGCGGCCAGGAAGACCTCGGGCGCACTGGAGTGGGAGTACTCCTCCAGGAAGTGGTGCTCCACCTCCCACAGGTACTGCATCCCCAGCCGGTCGGCCAGCTCGATCTGGTCGAGGGCGTCGGAGATCAGCTGCTGTTCGCTCGACGCACTCCAGGGCCGGGGCAGTTGGTGCTCGTAGAAGATCCCGAATTTCACCGTCGGTTCCGTATCCTCTGGCGGGGGGCGGTCCGCAGGGCCGCCGGTACCGGGTCGTCCGGTGATCGATGGAACAGCGCCCAGGTCCTCAGCCGAGGACCAGGGTTCCGGTGGGTCGGCCAGCGTGCCGTCTCGGCCGCAGTCACCGACCCCAGCGAGAGCATCTCGTCGATGACGTCGTGGCGGTCGGGCCGGCCGTCCGAGTGCCGCTCGATCTCGCCATGGCGAAGCTGAGGTTGTCGGGACGTCGCAGGAGGAGCGATCGAGTCGCTCAGCGGCCGGTCCCACAGCCGTCCGATCATGTCGGTCCGCGTGGGTCCGGCCGCCCTCGATGCCCACCCAGGTCCGGTCGCGCATCTCCGACAGGGCGGTGCGCAGCCAGGCCACGTGGGGGGTCTCGTCGGAGCGGATGTGGGAGACCAGGCGGCCGGCTGCCCGTCCCCGGCCACCAGCTCGGTGTCCCCCAGCACGGCCTCGGCCCACCGGAAGCCGTGGAAGGCGGAGATCTCGATGAGCAGCAGCCCGATCATGCGGCCCACCACCGATCTCCAGGGTGAAGTCGATGTCGTCGGGCAGGACCCGCTGGTCCATGGCTGCCTGGCGGAGCCGGGCCGAGTCGGGCCGCCGATCTTGGGCTGGGGTCGATGCCCATCCGGGCCAGCATGCGGGCGGTCTGGTCCTCGGTGTCTGGGATGCTCGAAGGCGATGTCCCGGGCCACGAACCACATGCGGTCGTGGCCGGCCAGCTCGCCGAAACCGGCTTCGTCACGGGCGTGGGCCTCGAACAGCCCGCCGTCGATGTGGGCGATGGCCGTGCCGGTGATGTCCTCGTCGAAGCAGCGCGGCGAAGTCGGGTATCGGGAGGGGCCGGAGCATGGCCCCGAATCCCTCGACCGTGCCGATGCGGGTGAGGGCGCTGATGATCGGCTCTGGCGCACCCCGGATCGGATCAGGAACTTGGACTGCTCGACGTTGGGGAAGTTCTCCGGCCAGGTCTCGAGGGGGACGTCGAGGATCGGGGTGCGCGAACTGCTCGAGCCGCTGGTCCTCCCAGGCGTCGATGGCCGGCCACCGGTACTTGGTGCGGGGGGAGACGTAGGACCCCGCGTCGTCGAAGCCGCCGTGGCAGCGGACGCCGTCGACGATCAGGGGCTCGACGATGGGGTGGTCGGCCAGCAGCTCGGCCTCGGTGAACTCGGTCTGCAGTGGTCATCGAGGTGGGCGGTCATGGTCGTCTCCCTCGGCGATCCCGTGAGGAGGCCGCCTCCCGAGTGTAGGAGAGCCGAGTGGCACGGGCGGCTCAGTGGACCACCACGCCTCTTCCCGCTCCGCGTAGTCGGCGATGAGGGACGCGGCGCCGATCGACCGTCGAGCGGGCGGGCCATGAGGAAGCCCTGGCCCTGGAGGCAGCCCAGCTCCACCAGGCGGTGGAGCTGGCTCTCGTGCTCGATGCCCTCGGCGATCACCTCGAGCCCGAGGCTGCGGGCCAGGCCGATGATGGCGGTGACCAGCGCCGAGCTGCCCGGGTCCCGGCGGACCAGCGGGTCGATGAACGACTTGTCGATCTTGAGGACGTCGACCGGGAACCGCTGGAGGTGGCTCAGCGAGGAGTAGCCGGTGCCGAAGTCGTCCACGGCGATGCGGATGCCCAGCGACCGCAGCTCGGCCAGGGCCTGGGCGGCCCGCTCGGGGTTCTCCATCAGCACACTCTCGGTGATCTCCAGCATGAGCTGGTGGGGGTCGATGCCGCTCAGGGACAGGGCCGTGCGGACCTCGTCGGCCAGGTGGGGCGAGATGAGCTGGCGTCGGGACAGGTTGACCGACAAGGGTGAGCGGCTCGGCCGAGTTCGCCGTTCCAGGCGGCCAGCTGCTCGCAGGCCTCGACCAGCACCCACCGACCCAGGGGGACGATGAAGCCGGTCTCCTCGGCGATGGGGATGAACCGGAGGGGCTCCACCTCGCCGAGGCTGGGATGGTTCCACCGGACCAGGGCCTCGAAGCCCGTGCAGCCGGTTGTCGGACAGGGACACGATGGGCTGGTACTGGAGGAAGAACTCGGACCGGCCGAGGGCCCAGCGGAAGCCGTTGGTCAGGTCGAGCCGTTCCAGCATGCGGGACCGCATGGACGACCGGAACACCTCGACCCGGTTCTTGCCGCGTCTCCTTGGCCTCGTACATGGCCGAATCCGCTTCGCTCAGCAGCTGTTCGGTGGTCTTGCCCGGCGTCGCCGTAGGCCACGCCGACGCTGATCGACAGGCCGACCTGGTTGCCCTCGAAGTCGGGGGCGTCCCGGAGGACCGACACGATGCGATGGGCGAAGTCGACGGCGGCCTCGGGGTCGCTCCACGTCGACCATCAGCACGGCGAACTCGTCGCCGCCCAGGCGGGCCACGGTGTCGCCCGGTCGGACGATCGAGGACAGCAGCCGGCTGGCCCGCACCAGGACGCTGTCGCCGACGTGGTGGCCCAGGGTGTCGTTGACCGTCTTGAACCCGTCGAGGTCGCCGAAGCACAGGGCCACCGACTCGACCCGATCGCGGGCGATGCGGCCAGGGCGTGCTCCACCCGGTCGTGCAGCAGGGCCCGGTTGGCCAGTCCGGTGAGCTCGTCATGGAAGGCCAGGTGACGCAGGTCGGCTTCGAGGGCGTCCCGTTGGCGGTGGGACGCCTCGAGGGCGTGGGCGTGCACCTCGATCTCGTTGGTCTGCCCGGTGATCCGCCCGATGAGCCACATCATCCGCAGGTAGATGAGGGCGAAGACGGCCAGGCAGATGCCGGACAGCACGGTCACATCGACCGCGAGGCCGAGGGCAGCTGGCCACCAACAGGATGCTGGGCGGGATGAAGCCGGCGAAGGCCACGACGGGGATCGGCGCCGGCCGTCGTCCTGGCGGAGTAGATGTTCGGGACCTGTTGGGGGCGAGCGGGACGGCTTCGCCCACCGACGGGTGGAGGGCGGCCGCACCCAAGAGCAGGTAGCCGAGCAGGAACAGGGCATCGACCGGATTGCCGGTGGCGTAGCCGTGGTGTGCAGGACCAACAGGTCGTGGCCGAAGTCGGCCAGGAGCATGACCACGAGGCCGGCGGCCAGCAGCCGGTGGAACGGTCGGCTTGGACCCGCCGAAGAGCAGCGACCGGAAGACGACGAAGACCAAGGGCGATGTCCATGACCGGATAGGCCAGCGATCACCAGCGTCCCGAGCGTGGTCAGCGACGGGTCGTGGACGTAGGCGTTCATCAGGAAGTGCCACGAGATGGCCAGGGCCCCGATGGCCATGATGGCGGCGTCGGCGTAGTCCTCCCGTCGGGCGGAGGGTTGGGGTTGCGGCTGAGGCGCAGGATGCCGGCGAAGATGAACGGGTAGCCGGCCAGGTAGAAGGCGTCGGCGGTCGACGGGGAACGGCACTGGCCCGTGGAGGATGACCGCATAGGTGTTCTCGACGGCGTCGCCCAGGGTGAAGACAGGCCGCACCGGTGGCCAGCAGGTACCAGCTGGCGCGGTCGGCCGGCCGGTGGATGGCCGACGCCGACCAGGATGCAGAGCGACCGGCCAGGACGCCGACGGCCTGGTAGAGGGTGCCTGGCTGCCCGTGGTCGGGAAGCAGCGAAGTAGGCGGCGACACCGCCGCCCCCACGCCCAGCACGAACTTCCAGCGTAGGCTTTCACCTCGATCAACCCCGGTACCCGACGTCGCCATGCTCTCCTATCGGCGTTTGCCGGTCTCCGGTTGAGCCCGTGGGCCGGACAGGGCCCGTCCGGAGGGCCAACGGGTGCCCCGGCCGGCCCTGGTGGCCCACCCGCTACGGTGTCCGGCCATGCCTACCTACGTCGACAAGCCGGCCACCGTGGACCTGCTGCGCGCCGAGTTCGCGCCCTCGGCGAGCTGGCTCGGCCCTCACCGCCGACCAGTGGGACGTGCCCACCTGCCTGCCCGGTTGGACGGTGCGGGACGTCCTCAGCCCACGTCATCGGGACCGAGTCATGCTGACCGGTGAGGCCCGCCCCCGGTCGACGTCGCCGCACCTCGACCACATGCGGAACCCCGTGGCCGAGGCCAACGAGGTGTGGGTGCGAGTCGATGCGATCGCTGTCGGGACCCGAGATGCTGGCCCGGTGCGGGAGGTCACCGGCCGGCGCCTGGAGGCCCTCGACGCCATGACCCAGGCGACTTCGACGCCCCGTCGTGGACGCCGGCCGGCCGCGACGAGACCTACGGGCGGTTCATGCGGATCCGGCACTACGACTGCTTCATGCACGAACAGGACATCCGGGTAGCGCTCCGGGATGCCCGTCCCGGGACGACGAGGACGACCTGCGATCCTGCCTGGACGAGGTGGCCACCGGACTCGGCTACATCGTGGGGCGCAGGGCGGCCATGCCCGACGGATCGACCGGGTCGCAGATCGACCTGACCGGTCCGGTGACGGCACCTACCTGGTCAGGTGGACGGTCGGGCCGCGGTGGTCGATCGCTCGACGGCCCGCCCACGGTGGGGATCGAGCTGCCGGCCACGCTTGTTCCTGCGGCTGACCGGGGGCCGGCGACGACGGCCCCCGGTCAGCCGATGCGGTGCGCTACTCGGGGGACCGGGCGCTCGGTGAGCAGCTGGTGGCCAACCTGGCCTTCACCATCTGATCCGATGCTCTCGTTGCCGCCTCACAGGTGACGCTCGGTCGGGGCGAATCCTGGGCCAGGGCCTCCAGCGCCGGCACGGTCGAGGCGGTACCCGGTCCACTCGTCCATCGGTCGCGCCCCGAGCGACCGGTAGAAGCGGAGGGCCGGCTCGTTCCAGTCGAGGACCGACCAGTCGACTCGGCCGTACCCCGAGCCGCCGGGCGATCGAGGCCAGCTCGGTGACCAGTGCCCGGCCCACCCCGGTGGACCGGGCACTCGGGACGGACGTAGAGGTCCTCCAGGTGGATGCCGTGACGACCGGTCCAGGTGGAGAAGTTCCGGAACCAGATGGCCATGCCCAGGACTGTGCCCGCGGGCGGTCGTCGTCGGCACCGCCACATGGGCGAAGACGGTCGGAGCCTCGCCGAACAGGGCCGCCTGGAGCTGGCCGCGGCGTCGATCTCCACCGAGCCGGGCGACCGCTCGTACTCGGCCAGATCGTGGATGAGCTGCACCAGGGTGTCCACGTCACCCGGTTCGGCCGGCCTGATCACCGGAAGCGCCGGCCTGTGGTCATCCGTGGAACGCTCGGTCACGGAATGAGGAGGACCCGGCCGAAGGCCTGCCGGCTCTCGATGTAGGCGTGGGCCTCGCCGGCCTGTTCGAGGGGGAAGCGCCGGTCGATGACCACCTGCAACTGGCCGGCGGCGATGTCGGCCAGGTGACCGGCGATCATGGCGTGGGCCCGGGTGCCGAGGAACAGCTCGGCACCCAGGAAGTAGCCGACCAGTGTCTGGTTGTTGGCCCGCATGGTTGAGATGTCCAGGCGTGCGGCTGACTCCCGGCCGGCATCGCCGAAGGTGACGCAGCGGCCGCGGTAGGCCAGGCAGTGGAGGCTCCGCTGCAGGTTGGATCCTCCGACCGAGTCCACGATCACGTCGGCGCCCCGGCCGTCGGTCAGTCGCGCACCTCGTCCACGAAGTCGGTGGCGGTGTAGTCGATGCCGTGGTCGAGGCCGAAGGCGGCCAGCCGTTCGAGCCGCTCGACGCTGGACGCGGTGGCCAGCACCTGGCCCCGGCCCGCTTGGCCAGCTGGATGGCGGCGATCCCACGCCGCTGGCGCCGGCATGGACCAGGGCGGTCTCGCCGGGCCTGGAGCCGGCCGAACTCGAACAGGCAGTCGTCGGCGGTGCCGAAGGGCACCGGGACGCAGGCCGCCTCCTCGGTGCTCAGCCCGTCGGGGATGGCCCAGCAGAACGAGGGCTCCACCGCCCGCAGCTCGGCGTGGGAGCCGTCCAGCCCCACGGTGACCACCCGGTCGCCCACCGCCACGTCGTCGACCCGTCGCCGACCGCGACCACCGTGCCGGCGCACTGGTAGCCGACGATGTGCGGGGCGATGCCCGATCGCCCCGCCCAGCCGGTTGAGGGTGTCGCCCCCCTCGATGCTGACGGCCTCCACCCGGACCAGCACCTCGTCCGGGACCGGCCACCGGATCGGGCACGTCCTCGTAGCGGAACACGTCGGGACCGCCGGTCTCGTAGTAGACCGCTGCCTTCATGGGCTCATCTCCTGGGTCGCGGCCGCCCCGATCCTCGCGCCTGGGGGAGTGGGCTGCCCACCCGGTGGAGCGAGTGATCGGGGCGCGAGCGGAACTCGCCGCCCACGAAGCGGAGGGTTGGTGAGCTGACTGTTCAGCGGTACCTCACTGTCAGTGTCACCCGATTGTCAGTGTCACCCGATTGTCAGTGTCACCCGATTGCCAGTGTCACCAGATTGTCAGTGTCACCAGATTGCCAGTGTCACCAGTACCTCAGCGGCCCTTCCCCAACTCTAACCCTCAACTCAACGATGAGGTAAAGATAAAGGTGAACTAGAGATTGATTGTTTAGGGGAAGGTCCGGGTCTCCTCAAGCGCACCGAGGCTGATGCCGATACCTCGTGGTGGGAGTAGATCCGGAGTCGGGTGGCGAACGCGAGTCCGGCCTCCGGTCGTCCAGCGAGGCGTCCGGCCTCCGGTCGACCGTGTCCGTCGGCGCTCGCCCGGCCGTAGTTGACCACGGGGTGGACGACGGCAGCGAGGTGGGGCCCATCGGGATCTCGCCCAATGTGCTCGCCTATCTGGTGGGCCTCCCGGCCCTCGGCCTGCTCCTGGTCTTCCGTCATTTCGGCCTGGTGGCCCAGGTGCCGGTCTGGGCCTACCTGGCCGCCATCGTCGGCGCCGTGGTCCTTTCGGTACTGGTCGAGCCGTGGCACAACGCCCCGTCCGGATCGCTCCGGCTCCACGCTTGCCTGGCCATCCATGTCCTGGCGGTGACCACGGTGATCTACATGACCGGCTGGGGCCCGGCCCTGGGCATGGCCTATGCCTTCATCGCCCTGCAGGAGCTCCAGACGTGGGGCTCGGCCCTGTGGAAGTCGATGATGGCCTGGTCGCTGGCCAACATCGCCGTGGCCCAGTACCTGATCTGGATCGGCTTGATCCCGTCGTTCCTCAACCGCTCCCAGGCCGAGGCCATCGGGGCACTGGGTGCCTTCGTGCTGGCCATCGTCATCCGGATGGCCGGCGCCACCGGCGAGAAGAAGGAACGGGCCGAGGCGCTGCTGGCCCATCAGGCCCTGCACGACATGCTGACCGGCCTGCCCAACCGGGCCTGCTTCTACGACCGGACCGACCAGGCCCTGGAGCGGTCGCTGTCCCGACGGTCGCTCACCGCGGTGATGCTGTTCGACCTCGACCGGTTCAAGGAGATCAACGACACCATGGGTCACCAGTACGGCGACCGGGTGCTCACCGAGGTCGGGCCGCGGGTGCGGACCGTGCTCCGGACTCGGCGACACCCTGGCCCGCCTGGGCGGCGACGAGTTCTGCGTGCTTCTGCCCGGCGTCGGGAGCGAGACCGACGCGGTGCGGGTGGCCGAGCGGATCATCGAGGTCCTCGAGGAGCCCTTCGAGGTGGAGGGGGCCAACTGGGCATCGAGGCCAGTTGCGGGATCGCGATTGGCCCCCGGCGACGGCGACAGCGCCGACGTCCTCCTGCAGCGGGCCGACGTGGCCATGTACGTGGCCAAGGACTCGCAGGCCAGCGTGGTCGTCTACACCGACGAACTCAACATGAACACCCCCGCGCGGCTGGCTCTGCTCGGCGACCTCCGCAATGCCGTCGCCCGCGGCGAGTTCGTGTTGCACTACCAGCCCAAGGCGTCCATGCGGACGGGGCAGGATCGCAGGGAGCCGAGGCGCTCATCCGCTGGCAGCACCCCGACCTCGGACTGCTCTATCCCGACACCTTCATCCCCGAGGCGGAGCGGACCGGGCTGATCGAGCCCATGACCGTCATGGGTGCTCAACGAAGCCCTGGGCCAGTGTCGGCGGTGGATGGACACCATCGGAGACGACGGGGGCGACCAGCTGTCGGTGGCGGTGAACCTTTCCACCCGGAGCCTGCTCGACGCCTCCTTGCCCGACGTGGTCAACGATGCCCTCAGCCGCTGGGGGGTCCCGGCCAACTTGCTCGACCTCGAGATCACCGAGACGATCATCATGACCGACCCCAGCCGGGCCCGGCGGGTGCTCGACGAGCTGGCCGACATGGGGGTGACCCTGTCGATCGACGACTTCGGGACCGGCTACTCGTCGCTGGCCTACCTGCGCGACCTGCCGGTGCACCAGCTCAAGATCGACCGGACCTTCGTCATGGACATGGGCCGCGACTCGGACGACGCGGTCATCGTGCGGGCCGTGGTGGACCTGGCCGGCAACCTCGGACTCCAGACGGTGGCCGAAGGAGTGGAGGACCAGGCCACCTGGGATCAGCTCACCGAGCTGGGGTGCGACAGCGGCCAGGGATACCACCTGGCCAGACCCATGCCGGCCGACCAGTTCGTGAACTGGCTCAGCCGGTACCGGCCCGACCGACCCACCGCCGGGATGGGCGAAGTCCACCATCAGGTCATGACCTGGGGCGGCCTCACTCGGGTGCTGCACTGATGGCCCCGGGCGGCGTCAAGTTGGAGGGCGCTCTTGCCGATGGATGAAGGCATGGAAGGTCAGACGCCCGAGGGGCCGGGCCAACGCGCTGCTGACGCCGGGCCGTCGGCGCCCACCCGATCGGCCGCATCTCTCGAGTACGAGGTGAGCCCCGAGCGAGTGGCTCTGGGCCGGGCCCTCCTGGCCCGAGCGGTCGAGGTGGGCCAGATGGTGGACGAGCAGTTCGCCGACCTACAGGGCAACGCGTTCACCACCGCCCGGCTGGGCACCGAGCTCATCGGCCGCTGGCTGGCCACCGATGAAGTCGCCTCCGAGGACGACGAGGCCACGCTCTCCCAGCAGGGCGAACAGGCCATCCTGGAGGATGCCGCCCTCGGCAACGTGGCCAAGGCCTACTTCGCCTGGCGGGACATCACCATCACCGTCCTACGCGAGGAGGCCATCCGGCTCGGGGTCAGCGACCAACTGCTGACCCTGGCCACCAACGTGGTCCGCTTCAGCTGTGACGGGAGCCTGGTGCGGATCGTGCGGCAGTTCGACCAGACGCGGCGGACCCTTCAGAACCGCCTTCACGAGGAGCAGGCCATGCTGGCCCACCGCGCCCTGCACGACCAGTTGACCGGGCTGCCCAACCGCGCCCTGCTGGCCGACCGGCTCCGCCAGTCGGCCAAAGTTCAGGTGCGCCGGGGCACCGGTGCCGTCCTGCTCTATCTCGACCTCGACAACTTCAAGGCCATCAATGACCGCTTCGGCCATCCGGCCGGTGACTGCCTATTGGTGGCGGTGGCCTCCCGGCTCCAGACCCTGGCCCGGGGGGGCGACACCGTGGCCCGGCTGGGCGGCGACGAGTTCGTCGTGCTGGCCGACGATCTCGACGATCCGGAGGCGGCGGCCCGTTCGCTGGCCGAGCGCATCCACCAGGCCATGCGAGCCCCGGTCCCGGTGGGGGAGCGCCAACTGCACACCTCGGTCAGCATCGGCATCGCCACGGTGGGCCCGGATGTCGACCCCGAGGTCTGCCTGGCCCAGGCCGACGCGGCCATGTACCAGGCCAAACGAGGCGGCCCGGCCCGCTACGAGGCCTACAACGCGGTGATCGGCGAGGACAAGCGGCGAAGCAGCCAGCTGGCTCACGAGCTTCAGGTGGCCCACGACCGCGGCCAGCTGTCCGTCCACTACCAGCCGTTGTTCACGGTGGGGGGCGACATGGTGGGCATGGAGGCACTGCTGCGCTGGCGGCACCCCGAGCTGGGTGATGTCACCCCCGACGAGTTCATCCCCCTGCTCGAGCGGAGCCGGGAGATCGTGCCCATCGGGCGGTGGGTGCTCACGAGGCAGCCCGCCAGTGCCGGTCCTGGCAGGAGGCGGGGATGGCCGGACTGACCATGTCGGTCAACGTGTCGGCCCGCCAGCTGCAGGACCCCGAGTTCGGCAGGGACGTCGAACAGGTCCTGGCCGACTCGCGTCTCGACCCCCGCTGCCTGGTCCTGGAGGTCACCGAGTCGGCCCTGGTCATGGACATGGTCCGCATTGCCGGGGTCATGGAGAGCATCCGCGAACTCGGTGTCCACATCGCCCTCGACGACTTCGGCACCGGGTACTCGTCGCTGCTGTACCTGAAGGGGCTGCCCATCGACCGGCTGAAGGTGGACCGCAGCTTCGTCTCCGGGCTGGGCTCGACCGGCCAGGACCCCACCATCATCACCACGGTGGTCGACCTGGCCCACAAGCTCGGGCTCTGCGTGGTGGCCGAGGGTGTGGAGACCGAGGCCGAGTTGCGGGCCGTCGGAGACATGGGCTGCGACGAGGTCCAGGGGTTCCTGCTCGGCCGCCCAGCACCGCCCGACACCTTCGTCGCTGAGGCACCGGGTCCTGTCCGGCACCTGAGCGACCCGGACCGCCGTGCTGTCTCAGGCCTCGGCGGGGATGGCCTGCTGGGCGTCCATCATGTCGGCCATCACCATCCTGATGAACTCGTCGGCCTCGTCGGTCATCCCGCCGGCCACCCCGCCGTAGATGGCCCCGGTCTTCGGGGCGTCGCCGGCGTGCGCCTTGGCGTAGGCCACCGCCTCGGCCAGGTCGGTGGCGAAGGTCTCGGCCACGCCGGCCTGGGTCTGGGGCCGGGTCACCGCCATGTGCAGGGCGTTGGGGTACTGCTGGCCGTTGAACCGCCAGCCCCGTCTCCCGCATGAAGTCGTTGACGTGGTAGATGTCGAACTCGTCGGAGGTGAAGCTGAACAGGAAGGTCGGGTCGGCCGAGGATGCGCAGCTCGGGATGGGAGCGCACCGCGGCCTGCATGGTCGGCGGCCGTGTCGAAGATCTCCTCGGCGTAGTGCCGGTAGCCGGCCCGGCCCGAGCTGGACCATGGCCGCCCAGGTGGCGGCGATCAGCCCACCCGACCGCGACCCCTCCATGCCCGGCGAGCAGTACTTGCCGCCGCTCCAGTCGGTGAGGAAGAAGTACTGGGCGTTGCGGAGCGCCTTGTCCCGGAAGGTGAGCACCGAGGTGCCCTTGAAGGCGTAGCCGTACTTGTGGGTGTCGGCCGACATGGAGGTGACCCCGGGGAGCCGGTAGTCGAAGACCGGGATGTCGTAGCCCAGCTCCTGGCCGAAGGGCAGGATGAACCCGCCCAGGCAGCTGTCGACGTGGAGCCCGACCCCGTGGCTCGAGGGCCACGCTCGGACAGCTCGCCGATGGGGTCGATGGTGCCGTAGCCGTAGTTGCAGGCCGAGCCGATGATGGCCACCGTGTCGGCGTCGATGTGCGCCGTCCACCCAGTCGGTGTCCACCTGGGTGGTGACCGGATCGACCGGGGCCACCCGGAGCTCGATCCCGAACAGGTGGCAGGCCTTGTCGAAGGCCGGATGGGCGGTCTCCGGCTTGATCACGTTGGGACGGGTGATGCCCCGCGGTGCTGGCGGCGTGGTCGCGGTAGGCCAGCATGGCGTGGCAGATGCTGCCGGTGCCACCGGTGGCCACCAGTCCGACCGGCTCGCCGTCGGTGACCGCCTCGGCGTGGAGCAGGTCGAGGGTCATGGCGATGATCTCGGCCTCGAACTTGGTGGCGCTCGGGCACATGTCCCGCTGGAGCACGTTGACGTGGGCGAACAGGCCGAAGGCCTCGTTCAGGAAGCCGTAGTGGTCGTGGTCGCCGCAGTACATGGTGCCCGAGCACTTGCCCGACTCCCAGGTCGGCGTCCTCCTCGGTGGCCATGGTCGTGCAGCGCGTCGAGGATCTCGGCCCGCGGGCGTCCCCTCCTCGGGGAGCCGGCGGTGGACGGCGAACCGGCCGGCGTACGGGAAGGTGCTCATGGTGTGACTCCTTGGCTGGCGGGCGTCACGTGCCCCGGGGGCGCATGTTGGCTGCACGGTACACGGCATCGATGATGGTCATGTTGGCCACGGCGTCGGCCGGAGGGGTGAGGACGGGCGCCGCCCCGCAGGACGGCGTCGCAGAACGCCTCCAGCTGGTAGTCGTAGGTGGGCCGGCGGGCCGGGATCTCGGTGCGGCGGGTCCCGCCGGACCGGACGGTGAGCCAGCTGACGGCTGGGGGGCGATGGGGTTGAACACCCGCAGCTCGCCGTCGTCGCCGGTGACCCGGGCCGCCAGGTGGAGAAGGGACGACGACCACATGGAGCAGTGCACGGTGGCGGTGTGGCCACTCGGGAACGCAGCTCGGCGGTCATGGCCCGGTCGATGTCGGCGGTGGAGCTTGGCCGGGCCGCCGGTCACCGTGGGCTCCTCGCCGCCGAGCATCCGGGCCATGTGCACCACGTAGGAGCCCATGTCCATCATGGCCCCGCCGGCCAGGTCGGTACTGGTAGCGGATGTCGGACTTGTTGGGGATCGGGGCGCACAGCCAGGTCTCGAGATGGCGGAGGCGGCCGAGCTCGCCGCTGGCCACGATCTCCACCATGCGTCGGGCCAAGGGGTGGTAGCGGTAGTGGAACGCCTCCATCACCACCAGTCCGGAGCGGGCCGCGGCCCGCTGGCCGCCACCGCCACCTGTCGGCCTCGGCGGCATTGGAGGTGAAGGGCTTCTCGCACAGGACGTGCTTGCCGGCGTCCAGGGCCGCCAGGGTCCACTCGGCGTGCAGGCTGTTGGGCAGAGGGATGTAGACGGCGTCGATGGCCGGATCCTCGACCAGGCTCCGGTAGTCCGGGAGGACCCGGGGTAGCCCGTGGCGGGTAGCGAAGTCGACAGCCCGGCCCACGTCACGGGCGGCCACCGCCTCGACGGTGACCTCGGGATGGCCGCGGGCCGGTTTGACCAACGCCGCCGGGGCGATGCGGGCCGCGCCGAGGATGCCGAACCGGAGGGTGGTCGGCGTCACACCGGTCGCCCAAAGCTGTGGGGTGGGGATGCACCGGACCGTTCGCGCTGGGCCACCATCGGCGTCCTCCCGTCTGGCGCCACGGCCAGCTGGCGCTCTCACACGGTAGCCAACGGCGCGGTGCCGGGCGCTCGGCGCCTACGACGGACGGGCGTCCCGGAGGGGGGTGGCCTCGAGGGCGCAGTGGAGCATGGCCCCGGCGTCGCCGTCGGACGACCCGGGACCCGGCGGTGGGTTGGTGATGCCCACTGCGGCCAGGATCCCACCGAGGACGCACCAGGCACCGGCGATGACCACGGCGCGCTGGAAGCCGTGGGCCAGCTGGTGGGGATGGAGGTAGGAGAGGCCGGTGATCCCGCCGAGGGCCGGGAGCACGGCCACGGCGATCAGGCCACCGATCCGGGCCACGTCGTTGTTGATGGCCGAGGCCAGTCCGGCATGGTCGTCGGGGACCGAGTTGAGGGCGGTGGCGGTGAGCGGGGCCACGGTGGTCGCCAGCCCCAGGGCCAGCACCAGGACCGCCGGGAGGACACCGTCCAGGTAGGACGAGCTGTCGGGGGCCCGGACCAGCAGGGCCAGGCCGAGGCCGACCATCACCGGACCCACGCTCATCTGCAGTCGGGGGCCGATGGTCGCGGCCAGCCGGCCGGAGCGGGCGGAGAGGGCCAGCATGACCACGGTGATGGGCAGCAGGGCGGCCCCGGACTCGAGCGGTGAGTAGCCGTCGACCACCTGGAGGGTGACCGGGACCAGAAACAGGGCCCCGCCGAGGCCGGCATAGACCACGAAGGTGACCACGTTGGTGACCGAGAACTGCCGGTTGGCGAAGATGGGAAGGGGGAGCATCGGCGATGGGGTGCGGTGCTCGCGGGCCACGAATGCGGCCGCGCCGAGCACACCGGCGGCCATGGACGCCACCACTGACGGCGAGGTCCAGCCCCGGGTCGGCCCCTCGATGAGGGCGAAGGCCACCGCGGCCAGTGACAGGGTGGCCAGCCCCGCCCCCCAACCGTCGATTGGTCCGGCGCCGGGATCGCGGGACTCGGGGACATGGCGGCTGGAGACCAACAGCACGGCCACGCCCAGGGGCAGGTTGATGAGGAAGATCCACCGCCACGAGGCGGCGGAGATCAGGTACCCGCCGAGGAGCGGGCCGGCGGCCGTCGCCACCCCTCCTAGGCCCGACCAGGCCCCGATGGCCTCGTTGCGATCGCTGGTCGAGAAAGAGGCTTCGAGGATGGCCAGGCTGCCCGGCGTGAGGAGGGCCCCGCCGACACCTTGGAGGACCCGGGTCACGATCAGTTGGCCGGACCCGGACGCCGCCGCGCAGGCCGCCGAGGACAGGGCGAACCAGGCCACACCGATCATGAAGATCCGACGGCGCCCGAAGCGGTCGCCGAGCGATCCACCGAGCAGCAGGAGCGAGGCCAGCGTCAGCGTGTAGCCGGTGACCACCCACTGGAGCGTGCCGAGCGGGGCATGGAAGTCGCGGCCGATGGTGGGCAGGGCGATGCCGATGACCGTGGCGTCGATGGCGGCCATGCCCGAGCCGAGGACGGTGGCGGCGATCACCCAGCGGCCGGCGGGGGACCGGTACCGGAGCCCGTCGGCCGCTGTTCCCGCTCCGTCCGGCGGCCCGGACCCGGTCACGGGGATGCCGTCGTCCACCGGCAGGTGGTCGGTTCAGGACGGGGGGGAATCTGCCGATGGTAGAGGATGGAGTCGGGTCCAGGACGGGTGGCCACCTGGCGCGGGTGGGTCGGTCGCGGCTCGCTCGATGTCCACCCGGTGACCAGTGCCCGCCTGGCGGCGTCGGCCCGGCCCCGCAACCGACTCTTTCCCAAGACGCGCTCGTGGTTCGCTCTCGACGCCCCCATCGAGTTGCTCAGCCCGCTGTCAGTGGTGAGGGTCCTGTTTGCCGTGGCTGCGGGATCGTGGTTGGTGATCGGGCTCACAGCCCCCCGTTCGGACATCCACCGGGTCGGATTCCTGCTGATTGCTTCTTTCACCGCGGCCCTCTGGATCCTCCTTCTGGTGGCGAAGAAGGTCGGGGTCCGGGCCAGCCAGCTCCTGACCGCCTTCTGGACGGCAGCGGTGGCCGCCCTGGTGTGGTGTGGTCGGGGCACCGCGGTGAGCCTGGTGGTGGCCCTGTACCTGGTGCCCGTGGCCGTATTCTGTGCCCTGTTCCTCGGCCGCCGGGTGGTGGTGGTCCTGCAGCTGGCCGGTGCCGCGCTGCTGGCCCTGGCCCTTTTGCCCTCACTCGGCCCGGTGCGGGCTCCGGTCTATGCCGGGTTGGGAGGCCTGGTGGTGGCCGTAGTCCCGCTGACCGTCCTGCTGCTGGCCCGGTCGGCGCGCCGTCACGACTCGGTCGATGCGGACACCGGGCTGCCCAATGGATTCGGTCTCGCTCGGCGCCTCCGGGAACGGGACCAGACCGCCCTGGTCGTGGCCGCGGTCTGTCTGGGTGGGATCGGGGACGCCCGCGAGGCCCTCGGCTACCAGGTGGGGACCGAGCTCCTGCGCCGGGCCGTCGAGGATCTCGGGCAGGTACTGCCGTCCGGTGCGCTGCTCGGGCGGGTGGAGGGTGACGAGTTGGTTGTGGCCCTCGCCGTGGATCCGACCACCGCCCCGGCGCCCGACGAAGCCGGGCGGTTCCTGGCCGACACCCTGGTCGAAGCCATCAGCAGCGGTCGCTACCTGGTAGGAACCATCGAGGTCTCCCTTCGGGCCCACGTGGGTCTGTCCCTTCCCAGCGGGGAGGGGACCACTACCGCCGAACAGGTCCGCAGGGCGTCGCTCACCGCCCGACGAGCCGTCGAGCTGGGCCTCACCGTGCTGGAGTGGGACGGGGACCGGGACGCACTGACCGGCGACGACTTGGCCCTGCTGGGGGACTTACGCCTGGCCGAGGAACGAGGCGAGCTGTCCCTCGCCTACCAACCCCAGGTCGACGGGGCCTCCGGCCGGCCGCGGTCGGTCGAGGCCCTGCTGCGATGGGACAGTCCGGTGCACGGCCGGGTGGCCCCGGGACGGTTCATCATCCTGGCCGAGCGCACCGGCCTCATCGACCGCCTCACCCGGTGGGTGGTGGCCGAGGCTCTCGGCGCCCAGGTGCGTTGGCGTCGGGCCGGCATCGTCGTGCCGGTATCGGTCAACTTGTCAGCCAAGAGCCTGCCCCGTCCCGAGTTGCCGGTGTGGATCCTCGACCGGTTGCACCAGCTTGGCCTCCCCACCTCGTGTCTCACCGTCGAGGTGACCGAGACCGCGGTGGCTGATCCGGTGCAGGCCAAGGCCATGCTCGAACCCCTCCACCGTCTGGGGATCCGCATCTCGGTGGACGACTTCGGCACCGGGTTCACCTCGCTGGCCGCCTTGCCGACGCTCCCGCTCGACGAGCTCAAGATCGATCAGTGCTTCGTCCTGCGGGCCATCGACTCACCGGCCGACGAGGCCATCGTCCGGGCCGTCACCGAGCTGGGTCACCGGCTCGGTCTCGATGTGGTGGCCGAAGGTGTCGAGACCGAACCGATGGCCGAACTGATGAGTGATGTGGGGGTCGACCTCCTGCAGGGCTACCACTTCGCCCGCCCCATGCCCGAAGGCGAGCTGTTGGCCTATCTGAGCAGGGTGGGCGTTCCCTCCCCGGACGGGCGGGCCAGAGATGCCGTGGTCCGTCGCCGGTCGGCTGTCTGACAGCGGAACGGCGGCGGCGGCCGGGCCGGTCAGGGTCGACGGGCGTTGGGCATCAGGTCGCCCGAGTCCCCGAGGTCGTTGAGCTGGACCTGATCCCCGGTGGCCTCGACGATGCGACCCCCGCCCACATAGACGCGCGGTGTGATACACGGTGGTCCAGTCGGTGTACAAGGCAACAGGCCGGAGCCCGACCCTCTCAGGAGGCCGCGGCGGAGGTCGAGGGAAGGGGTCGTTCGGCGCCCGGCAGGTAGTCGTCGGGGTCGGGGGCCTTCGTCCACTCCCAGTAGTCGACCAGCCGCCATGGTGACAGCACGTAGATCCGGTTCTCGGCGTTTCGGTACCAGCTGTGGCGGATGGACGGATGGGACCACACCATGGTGTCGAGTTCGGCCTGGAGCCGCCGGTTGTACTCGTCGTGGACGTCCTGGCGGACCTCGAGGGAACTGTGGGCCCCCTCGACCAGTGTGGCCAGGCAGCCCATGATGTAACGGACCTGGCACTCGGAGTGGAAGATGATGCTGCCCCCGTGGGCCAGGTTGGTCCCTGGCCCGTAGACGCAGAAGAGATTGGGGAAGCCGGGGACGGTGATCCCGAGATAGGCGGTCGGCCGTTCACCCCACTGGTCGGCCAGACGTCGGCCGTCCCGGCCCACGATCTCCATCGGCCACAGGTATCGGTTGGCGTGGAAGCCGGTGGCGTAGATGATGACATCGACCGGGACCTCCTCGCCGTTCTGCGTGCGCACGCCGTCAGGAGTGATGGCGGCGATGGGATCGGTGACCAGGTCGACGTGGTCCTGAACCAGAGCCGACAGCCAGCTGCCGTTGTCCTGGAGGGTGCGCTTCCCCAGACAGACGTAGTCGGGCACCACCTTGGCCAGCAGCTCGTCGTCGTCTCCGATCTGGTCGGCCATCCACTGGGTGAACATCTGGCGGGCGGCATCGTTGAGGGCACTGATCGAGCGGCTCTGGTCGGGCCAGTCCGGGTCGATGCGCATGGCCGGCAGACCCCCGTCACAGGCCGGCCAGAACAGCAGGAAGCGGTACCAGCGGCCGTAGAAGGGCAGGTGTTCGAAGGCCCACCGGGCCCCCGGTCCCACCGGGTCGTGGTAATGGGGATTGGGGAACATCCACGGAGCCGAGCGTTGGAAGACGGTCAGGTGGTCCACCTCGGGGGCGATGGTGGGCACGATCTGGAAGGCACTGGCCCCGGTCCCGATCACCGCCACCCGCTTGCCGGCCAGTTCGGTGCCCTCCACCCATTGGGCCGAATGCATGGCCAGCCCCCGGAAGGTGTGGCGGCCGGGGAGGTCGGGGATCTGTGGCCGGTTGAGCTGACCGACCGCGCTGATCAGTGCGTCGGCCCCGATGACGGTGGTGCCGTCCCGGTCGGCCACCTCGACGCTCCATGAGGCGGTGTCCTCGTCCCATCGGGCCCCGATCACCTCGGTCCCGAAGCGGATGTGCTCGGCCAACCCGAACCGGTCCATGCACTCCTCGAAGTAGGTCTGCAGCTCGGGTTGGCGGGCGAAGAACTCGGTCCAGTCGTCGTTGGCGGCGAACGAGTAGCAGTAGAAGTGGTTGCCGACGTCGACCCGGCAGCCCGGATACCGGTTCTCCCACCAGGTGCCGCCGACGCCGGGGTTCTTCTCCACGATGGTGTAGGCGAATCCCGGCCTGGGCCAGCCGGATGCCGGCCAGCAGTCCGGACATGCCCGCCCCGATGACCACCACGTGGAATCGGTCGGCGTCGGTCGGCCGCGGTTGGTCGCGTCCAGTGGAGATCCCGGGCGTCCGCGGCCGTCGAGCTCGAGCTCCTCGAGCATGAGCGGCACGTACTCGTCGGGGACCTCGCCGGCCACCAGCACGTTCATCATCTCGTGGATGACCGCCGGGGACGGGGGGTCGGGCAGCACGCATCCGCCGTCCCGGTAGGCGACGATGGCCTCGAGCGCCCTGGCCCGCACCGCGGCCTGGTCCTCGGGGCCATGAACCCCTGGACCTCGTTCAGGTAGATGCCGACCGGACGGTTCGGACCACGGAGGATCGAGGGGTCCCCGGTCAGGTGGACCAACGACATCATGAGGGTGGGGACGCTGACGTCCTCGAGGGCGGCGGCGATGGTCCGGTCGTCATCGGTGATGGTGCTTCCACCCCAACGGGTCGGCTGTGGACATCCACGCTCCTCCTGCCGACCGGCGGTCGCCGCCATCCGGTCGTAGCCCGGAGCACCACCCCCTCAGTCCTGCAAAACTCTAGGGCAACCCGACAGCATCGGGCATGGTCCGTCGAGGGAGGGAACAGGACGCCATGAGCCATCCGGGAGTCGAGGTCATCACCGCCTTTCTGGCCGAATCGGGCCTGGTCGCCGGGACGGTGGAGGAGCAGCGGGCGGTCTATGCCCAGCTGGCCGAGGGGGCGCCACCGCCCGAGGGCGTGACCGTCGAGCCGGTCACCCTCGGGGGCCGGCCGGCCGAGTGGATCACCCCTGTCAGCGGAGGCGGCGAGGCGGTGGTCCTCTACCTCCACGGGGGTGGCTACTGCACCGGATCCCTCGACAGTCACCGGCACCTGGCGGCACGCATCGCCGTGGCCTCCGGGTGCACGGCGGTAACCCTCGACTACCGCCTGGCTCCCGAGCACCGGTTTCCCGACGCGGTGACCGACGCCACCGCCGCCTTCGGCGACCTGCTGGCCCTCGGCGTGGACCCGGGTCGACCTGGCGGTGGCCGGTGACTCGGCCGGAGGGGGACTGACCATGGCCACGCTGCTGGCCCTGCGGGACGGCGGCGCGAGCTGCCGGCCGCCGCGGTCTGCCTGTCGCCGTGGGTCGACCTGACCCAGACGGCCTCGACCTACGCCACCCTGGCCCAGGCGGATCCGATGGTGCTCGAAGGACGGGCTGGACCTGATGGCCGGGGCCTATCTGGGGGACACCGACCCCCGCACCCCCCTGGCTTCGCCGCTGTTCGCCGACGACTTGAGCGGACTCCCGCCGGTGTGCATCGAGGTGGGCGCCCACGAGGTGCTCTTGGACGACGCCATCGGGCTGGCCGACCGACTGCGGTCGGCCGGGGGGCAGTCCCGAGCTCGACCGTCTGGCCTGAACTGTTCCATGTCTTCCAGGCCTTTCCGGCTTCGGTGATCCCCGAGGCCGATAAGAGCCTGGCCGCAGTGGCCTCGTTCCTCGCCGACCGATTGGAGGGCGGGCACTAGCCGGGCCCGATGAGCGGGCCGGACGGCACCGCACCCAAGCTCTGCCGGACGAAGCAGTACCCGATGAGGCAGTACACGACGAAGGAGACGCACTATGCAGGAGTTCCACGGGGGGACCGCGGTGGTCACCGGGGCCGGGAGCGGGATCGGCCAGGCCCTGGCTGTGGCCTTTGCCGCCGAAGGCATGCAGGTGGCACTGGCCGATCTGGACGAACCCGGGCTGGCGGCTACCGCCCAACGCATCGCCACCGAGTCACCGGGCGCCCAGGTGCTCACCCGCCGGTGCGATGTGAGTCGGGCCGACCAGGTGGACGCGCTGGCCGACACCGTCTTTGAACGGTGGCAACACGTCGATGTGCTGTGCAACAACGCAGGAGTGTTCGTGGGTGGAGTGATCTGGGACCGGCCGCCCGAGGACTTCGAGTTCGTCCTGGGGGCCAACCTGTGGGGCATCCTCAACGGGATCCGCGCCTTCGTGCCCCGCATGATCGCCCAAGACACCGAAGGCCATGTGGTCAACACCTCGTCGGTGGCCGGACTGCTCGGCGCGCCGTTCGAAGCGCCCTACGCAGTATCCAAATTCGCCGCCTTTGCCGCCACCGAGTCGCTGGCCAACGACCTCTGCGCCACCGGATCGAAACTCAGGGCCTCGGTCCTCTGTCCGGGGATCATCAAGACCAACATCGTCGACTCGGACCGGAACCGGCCCGACCATCTGGCCACCGAGTTCACCGAGGACCAGAAGTTCGTCACCGACTATCTGGCCGGAGTGGTGGCCGAGGGGATGGCGCCGGACGAGGTGGCTCAGATCGTGCTGGCCGCCATCCGGGCTCAGGACTTCCTCATCCTCACCCACGACTCGTACGAGAAGTCGCTGTCGGACCGGTTCGCCGCCCTGGCAGCCCGCCGCCTACCCGACCTGCCCGGTTTCGACTGAGGGACACCTGGTACTGGGCTTGGGCTAGGTCGGGTCGGGGATCCCATCCTCACCTCGGGCCAACAGGTCCCCGACCACAAAGACGAAGGCCAGTGCGGCGGCGCCCACCGAGTCCCGCGTGCCGATCGACCGTCGGGCGGCCAGGCTGGCCACCGTGTCGAGGGAGTCGCTGGCCAGGGTGACCCTGATCCAGCGACCGACATCTCCGGAGTTCCCCGATCGTGCTGCGTTGACCGTTCCCAGGCCGAGGACGAAATCGCGGATGCCGATGGTGCGCATGAGGAGGACCGAGGCACCGGTGGGCTCGTCGCCACCCAGACGCAGAGGAGCGGCGGGAGCGACGATCAGGGCCACGCCCACTGCGGTTCGGAGCCATCCCATGGTTTCGGAGCGAGTCATCGGCACCGGTGCAGCGTACCGGCTGCGGTCGGCTTGCACCGGTCCGGGTAGCGTGGCTGACGGGTGCCGACCGGGGCCGCCCAAACGGGGAGGGAGGACACCGATGACCAGCGCCGAGCTCCTGGCCGACGCATTCGAACGGATCCGCGACGCCGTCTATCCGGCGGTGAGCGGGCTCAGCTCCGACGAGCTCGCCTACCGGGTGGACAACGAGTCGAACTCCATCGCCTGGTTGGTGTGGCACCTGACCCGCATCCAGGACGACCACGTGGCCGGCCTCGACGGACAGCCCCAGGTGTGGACGTCCAAGGGCTGGGTCGACCGGTTCGGTCTCCCACTGGATCCGTCCGACACCGGTTACGGCCACTCACCCGAGGAGTCGGGCGTGGTCGCCGCGGAGGGTTCCTTGCTGCTCGGCTACTTCGAGGACGTTCACGACAAGACCCAGGAGTTCATCCGGACCCTGGCCGAGGACGACCTGAGCCGGGTGGTCGACCGGAACTGGGACCCGCCGGTGACCCTGAGCGTGCGCCTGATCAGTGTGATCTCCGACGATCTCCAACACGTCGGCCAGGCCGCCTATGTGCGGGGGATCCTGCAACGCCGCTAGGCGGGCCGGGTGGGCACGTTGCTCAGGGCGTTCGGTGTCACCCGACGGTGGCGATCCCCCCGTCGACCGGGATGATCGCCCCGGTGAGATAGGCACCGGCCCGCGAGGCCAGGAAGATGGCCACGCCGGCCATGTCGTCGGGGCGCCCGATGCGTTTGAGAGGCGCCGACGAGGCGATCTGGTCGCCGAAGGCCTCGAGCGTGGCGGCCATCATCTTCGATTCGAACGGGCCGGGGGCCACCGCGTTGACGGTGATGGTGGGGGCCAGCCGCCTGGCCAAGTGGCGGGTCAGCTGGTGCACGGCCGCCTTCGATGCCGAATAGGAGTACGACTCGAGTATCGGAACCTGGATGCCGTCGATCGAGCCGATGTTGATCACCCGAGACGGCTGGTCGGCGGAGGCCCGGACCTCCAGGAGCGGCAGGAGGAAGTTGGTGGTGTGAAAGACGCCCTGGACGTTGAGGTTGAGTACCCGGTCCCACGATGCAGTGTCGTGTTCGGCCAGCGGCGCACCCCAGGTGGCTCCGGCGTTGTTGACCAGGACGTCGAGGTGATCGAACCTGGTAGCTGACGGCCTCGGCGAAGCTGCGGGCCCCGTCCTCGGTGGACAGATCGCTCACCAGCCCCGAGCAGGTTCCGTAGGCCGACAGCTCGGCCACCGCGGTCTCCACCGCGTCGGCCTTTCGTGAGGCCACGAGCACGGTGGCCCCAGCAGCCACGAACCCGCCGGCGATCATCCGTCCGATCCCCCGGGTGCCGCCGGTCACCACCACGGTGCGACCGGCGACCGAGAACAGTTGTTCAGGCGCAGTGGGTGGCGGGGGAGTGGTCATGGCCAGTGACGGTAGTGCAGCGCAGCTGTACCGCCGGAGCTGGCCGCGTCGAACGACGTCAGCCAGGGGACATCAGTCGGCCAGGGTGATGCGTTCCCGTAGGTGGGTGCCCTGCTCGAGGCAGTCGACCACGCCGTCGGCATAGTCGGCGTAGCTGATGTGGCTCACCCCGTGCTCGTCGAAGAGCATGAGGTGGTGCCCCAGCTGGTAGTCACGGTGGTGATCGCCGGGTCCGATGGTGGCGGCCGGCGAGACGTAGGTCCAATCGAGGTCATCCACCGTGCGGTAGTAGTCGAGGGCCTCCCGTTGGGCCAGTGCATTGGTCCGGAAGGCCTCGGGGAAGTCGGGGGAGTCAAGGGCTTGGAGCCCGGGGGCCACCTCGAGGCCGCCCGCCCCACCGACCACTAGCAGCCGGTGCACGCCGGCGGCCCGGAGACCCTCGACCAGGGCATGGGCGGCGGGGAGGAACGGCTGGGGGGCACCCGACCCGAACCTGGGTCCGATGGCCGAGATCACCGCGTCGCGGCCCCTGGCCACGGTGGCCACGCTGCCGGGATCGGTCACGTCACCCCTGATGTGGTCGGTCACGGGAAGGTCGGGATCGGCCGCCCCGGTGCGGGTGACGCCGGTCACCCGATGGTCTCGGGTGATCAGCTCGTGGGCGATGGCCCGGCCGATGTTGCCGGTGGCACCGAACAGAACCACATCCATGGGGTACCTCGCGGTCGACATCGTCCGGCTCAGGGTAGGCGCGACGCTGCCAGATGGCGGAAAACGGCGACCGGCAGTTGTGCCCGTCCGGGCGGCGGCGACCGGCAGTTGTACCCGTCCGGGCGGCGGCGACCGGCAGTTGTAGGGTTCGGGCGGACACCGGAGGAGGACCATGCATCTGGCGTTGACCGACGAGCAGCAGGCACTCCAGGACGAGCTCCGGACCTACTTTGCCGGACTGGCTGAGGAGATGGCCACCACCGGTGACGGCGAGTCGTCCTATACCCGGGCCATCCGACGGATGGGACAGGACGGGTGGCTGGGGATCGGGTGGCCGGTCGAGTACGGCGGCCAGGGCCGGGGACCGATCGACCAGATGATATTCGTCGAGGAGTCCCATTGGGCCGGGGTTCCTCTTCCGCTCCTCACTCTCAACAGTGTGGGTCCTACCCTCATGACGCTGGGTACTGACGCCCAGAAACAACGCATCCTCCCGGCCATCCTGCGTGGCGAGGTCCACTTCTCCATCGGCTACACCGAGCCTTCCGCCGGCACCGACCTGGCATCACTCACCACCCGGGCCGAGCGGGACGGCGACGAGTACGTGATCACCGGCGAGAAGCTCTACACCAGTGCCATCCAGTACGCCGACTATGTCTGGTTGGCCGCCCGGACCGACCCCACCGTCCCCAAGCACAAGGGACTGTCGGTGTTCATCGTCCCCACCGATGCGCCGGGCTTCCATTGGACACCCCTGCGCACGGTGGCCGGCGAGTTCACCAGCGCCACCTTCTACGACGGCGTACGGGTTCCGCTGGACAACCTGGTGGGGGAGGAGAACCAGGGTTGGAGGCTCATCACCAACCAGCTCAACCACGAGCGGGTGGCCATCTGCCCGGTATCGGGGATCCTACGCAGCATCGCCGAGGTCACCGCGTGGGCGGCCGGGGAGAAGGGTGCCGACGGCCGCCGGTTGCTGGACCGTCAGTGGGTGCAGGTGCACCTGGCCTGCCTGACCGCCCGGGCCGAGGTTCTCAAGCTCCTCAACTGGAAGGTGGCTTGGGCTTCGGACAAGGGACTCAACCCGGCTGACGCCTCGGCCACCAAGGTCTTCGGAACGGAGTTCGCGCTCGAGGCCTACCGGCTTCTGCTGGAGATCGTCGGTCAGGCCGGTGTACTTCCCGAAGGTTCGCCCGGGGCGGTTCTGTCCGGCCGGCTGGAGCAGCAGTCCCGGAGCCAGACCATCTTCACCTTTGGCGGAGGGGCCAACGAGATCCAGCGGGACATCGTCGCCATGATCGGCCTGGGCATGCCCCGGGCTCCCCGCTAGTGCTGCGGTGCTCCCGGACAGCGCCGGTGCGACAGGATGGACGAAGTCCCCCAGCGGATGTCTAACCTGACCACGTCCGGGCCTGCGTGCCCGAGGAGCAAAAGGAGCAGCCGTGGACGATCACGAGATCATCTCCCGTATCGGGAGCCTGGCCGACGAAGAGCAGCGACTCGAGGAGCGGCATGTCGGCGAGGGGCTGTCCGCCGAGGAGGAGGGTCGACTGAAGGCCATCGAGGTGACCCTCGATCAGCTGTGGGACCTGCTGCGGCAACGACGGGCCCTGCGTGGTGCCGGCCGCAGTCCCGACGACGCCGCGGTCCGCACCGAGGGGACGGTCGAGGGCTACCGCCAGTAGGTCGGCGCTCTGGCCTGGTCTTGTGACGACTACTGAGCGGTGATGTCGGAGGCCACCGGAAGGCTGAGCCCGATGTGGGTGAAGTCGATACTCCCCCCCAGCCGGGGCTGGGCATAGGCCACGGTGGTGGCCACCAACTGCAACTCGCACGGTGGCGTGGGCCTTTCCGGTGAACGCCACCATCTCCAGGGGGACCGAAGTGGTGTGGGTGTGGCCGTCGAGGGTCACGTCGATCGGGGTGACCTGGTTGCCCAGCACCAGGTCCGGTCGTGGGGTCGACCAGCTGGGCGAAGACCCGGGTGGGCCGGGTCCCGGCCGGGGAGGTGCCCCGGTAGGTGAGGGTCAGCCGGGGTGCGCCGACCACCACCCGCGGATCGGTTGCCGAACGGGGATGGCCACGTCGACCGCATTGGTGGCCCGGGCCGGGGTGATGCCGCGCCACCAGGCCGCGCCAGGACTGCCCGATTCGCCCGTGGTCGACGCCGGTCCCGAGCCTCCCTGGGCGGCCAGAGCGAGGGTCCCGCTGCCGGACGGCGGTGACCGGCTCGCCCAGCCGGCAGCGGGATAGGAAGGCGCCGAGTAGGTGGTGCCCGTTCTGGTCGACGAACCGGAACCCAGGGCCGGTCGCAACCGAGGTGTCCCGCTTCACGTACCGGTTGAGCCAGGCCAGGGTGGCGTTCACCGGCAGCTGCTGGTTGCCCGGCGGGGTCAGGCAGACCCCGTGCCCGCCGCAGAACCACAGCATGGCCACCGGAGCACCGCTGTGTTGGAGGATCTCGTAGTTGTCGACCCCCTCCTGCAGGGTGAACAGCGTGTCGACCGTGCCCTGGACGATGAGGGTGGGGATGTGGATGTGGGCGACAAGTGAGCCCGGCCCCCGGGCGGCGAACCAGGCCTGCTCGGCCGGGGTGATGACCCCGGTCTGGTTGCGCGGCTGCATCGGCCTCGGTCGACCCGGGTCGACGTGGTCGCTGCTGCTCGCCGAGATTGGCAGGTTGCCGACCAGCCGATCTTGGCCGTGTCGGCCTTGTCGAGGCTGGTGACCAGCGAGTGCCAGGCGATGGTCGGGCACGATGGCGTCGACCCGGCAGTCGGTGGCCGCGGTGACCAGCTGGATGCCGCCGCCGTAGGACCCGCCCACCATGCCCATGCGGGGATCGCCGGGTGCGTCGAGCTGGACCCCGGGCCGGGTGGCCACCCAGCTGATCAGGGTGCTCACGTCGCGGGCCTCGTAGTCGGGGCTGTCCACCTCGGCCTGGCCGCCCGACTGGCCGAAGCCACGGGGATCCCAGGTGAGCACGTTGTAGCCGGCGCCCAGGAGATCCTTGATCGGGATGTCGCCGAGGATGCCCGGTCCCCTGGGTGTCGGTGTCGCCCGGCAGGCTCCACCCCGGTCCCATCAGCACGGTCGGGTAGCGCCGGTCTGGCCGGGAGCAGGCCACCGGGAACCAGTGGGCCCGGATCTCGTGCCGTCGAACGAGGTGACATCCCAGTCGCTCGGGACCCCGGCCACCGGTGTGGCCACCGGAGTGGTCACCGGATAGTGGCAGGAGTCCTGCGTGGAGGTGAGCACGGCGTGTGGCCGGCCGGGGGTTGACCGTGGCCCCGGTCGATCCGGTCCAGGCGGCCAACAGGGTGCCGCCCAGGGTCACGGCCAGGGCCAACCGTGCCCCCCGTCGTCGGCTTCCCCATCCCCACCTCAGCACCGCCGCAGTGTCGCATGCCGGGAGGCTCGAAGCAACGAGCTCGCCGTGGTCCCGGGCACCGATCGGACGCGGGGCTGGATCTGACGGCGCCGGATTTGATGGAGCGACCGGTGGCGGGCTACACCCGAGTGGGTGAGTAGTGGAATCGGACGTTCCGGTAAGCGACGAGTCCGGTACCCGCGCGATGGTGGGCCCTGGTCGTGGTGTGCCTGGGCATGTTCATGAACGCCCTCGACTCGTCGATCGTCAACGTGGCGCTGCCGGCCATCCAGCGGGACCTCCACTTCAGCCAGGCCAGCCTGACCTGGGTGGTGGACGCCTTCCTGATCACCTTCGGCAGCTTCCTGCTGATGGCGGGCCGGCTCGGCGACCTGGTCGGCCGCCGGAAGGTCTTCCTGGCCGGGATCGCCCTGTTCACCGCGTCGTCGATCGTGTGCGGGCTGGCCCACAGCCAGGCCGTGCTCATCGCCGGCCGGTTCCTCCAGGGCATCGGTGGGGCGTTCTCGGCGTCGGTGATCATCGCCATCATCGTCACCGAGTTCCCCGAGCCGGCCGAGCGGGCCAAGGCCATGAGCGCCTACATCTTCGTGGCCGTGGGCGGCGGCTCGATCGGCCTGCTGGTCGGCGGCATCCTCACCCAGGCCCTCAGCTGGCACTGGATCTTCTTCATCAACGTGCCCATCGGGGTGGCCACCTTCGTGCTGGGCCGGGCCCTGATCATCGAGAACGTGGGTCTGGGCATCCGCGACGGCGTGGACGTGGCCGGCTCGGTACTGGTCACCGTGGCCCTCATGCTCGGCATCTACGCCATCATCGAGGCCACCCAGTACGGGTGGGTGTCCGCCCACACCCTGGGATTCGGCGGCGCGGCGGTCGTCCTGCTGGTGGCCTTCTTCGTCGCTGGAGGCCCGGCTGGCCAACCCGATCATGCCCCTGCGCATCCTGTCGCATCCGGACCCTCACCAACTCGAGCATCATCCGGGGGTTCCTGGCCACCGGCATGTTCACCACGTTCTTCCTCGGGGCCCTCTACCTCGAGGACGTGCTCGGCTACAGCCCGATCCGGACCGGGCTGGCCTTCCTGCCCATGTCGCTGATGATGGGCCTGCTGTCCGCCGGGATCACCGCCCGGCTGGTCGATCCGGTTCGGCAACAAGCGGGTGCTCATCCCCGGCATGGTGGCCGGGCACGGTCGGGCCTGCTGCTGCTGACCACGGATCGGTCCGCGACGCCTCCTACGTCACCGTGCTGCTTCCCGGCCTTCCTGCTGATCGGCCTGGGGGCCGGCACCGTCCTTCGTGCCGCTGCTGTCCATCGCCATGGCCGACGTGCCCAAGGCCGACGCCGGTCTGGGCTCGGGCATCGTCAACGTGTCCATGCAGATGGCCGGCGGCCCTGGGCCTGGCCATCCTCGGCACCATCGCCACCGATCACACCCGATCACTGGAGGCGGCCGGTCGCTCGACCGCCGCGGCCCTGACTCGGCCGGTTACCGGCTGTCCTTCCTCATCGCCGCGGTCGGTGTGGCGGTGGGCACGGTGATGGCGGTGTTCCTGTTACACGACCCGGGACCCGAGAAGGGCAATCCCGAACCGGTCCACCGCACCGAGGTGGCCAACGCCGAACGAGCCGATCGGCCAGCTGAGCGCGGGCGGCGCCGGCCCTCAGGACAGGCCGATCACGTCGCCGTTCTCGTCGATATCGATGTGCTCAGCTGCGGGATGTTGGCTCAGGCCGGGCATGGTCCGCATGTCTCCGCAGATGGCGTAGATGAAGCCGGCTCCGGCCGAGGCCCGAACCTCCCGGACCGGCAGACGCCAGCCGGTGGGCGCCCCCTTTCGGGCCGGATCCGAGGAGATGGACAGGTGGGTCTTGGCGATGCAGATGGGGAGATCCCCGAGTCCGTTGGCTTCGAACCGGTCGAGACTGCGGGCGGCCGCCGGCAGATAATCGACGCCGTCGGCTCCGTAGATGGTGGTGGCGATGGTTTCGATCTTCTGTCGCAGGGGCGAAGCGGTGTCGTAGAGCGGGCGGAAGTGACGGGGTTCGTCGGTGGCGGCCACCACCGCCTCGGCCAGTTCGGTGGCGCCGGCCCCGCCGTCCCGGAAGTGGGTGGAGACAGCACATCGCACCCCCAGCGAATCGGCGATGTCACGGATGGCCTGGTACTCGGAGGGGAAGTCCCCGGGGAAGGCATTGATGGCCACCACCGGGGTCACGCCGTGCACGAGCACGTTCTCGATCTGCTTTTTGAGGTTGGCACCACCGACTTCCACCTCTTCGGGGTGCTCCTCGGCCAGCCCGGTCAGGGAGCGGCCGGCCGGCCACGATGCGATGCAACCCAGAGTGCGCCTTGAGGGCCCGCACCGTGGTGACGATGACCGCAGCGTCCGGTACCAGTCCGGAGACCCGGCACTTGATGTTGAAGAAGCGTTCGGCTCCCATGTCGGCACCGAACCCAGCTTCGGTGATCAGGAATTCACCGGTGCGGATGCCGATGAGATCGGCGAGGACCGAGGAGTTGCCGTGGGCGATGTTGCCGAACGGACCGGCATGCACCAACACCGGGGTGTTCTCCAAGGTCTGGACCAGATTGGGATGGATGGCGTCCCGCATGATCACGGCCATCGCTCCGGCGGCCCGCAGCTGTTCGGCGGTGATCGGCTCGCCTTTATCGGTGAACCCGACCACGATGCGGCCGAGTCGTCGGCGCATGTCCGGCAGCGACGTGGAGAGGGCGAGGATGGCCATGACCTCGGATGCCGCGGTGATATCGAAGCCGGACTGACGGGGCACTCCGTCCTCGGGCGAGCCCAGACCGACCACCAGGTTGCGCAGAGCCCGGTCGTTGACATCGAGGGCTCGCCGCCAGGTGATGGTGTGCGGATCGAGGCCGAGGGCGTTTCCCTGGTACAGATGGTTGTCGACCATGGCGGACAGCTGATTGTGAGCGGCAGTCACCGCGTGCATGTCGCCGGTCAGGTGCAGGTTGAGCGCCTCGAACGGGGCAGCCTGGCTGTAGCCGCCTCCGGCCGCCCCTCCCTTGATCCCGAAGGTAGGTCCCATCGACGCCTGGCGGATCGCTGCGGTGGCCGTTCGGCCGACGTGATGGAGACCCTGGGCCAACCCGAGGGTGGTGGTGGTCTTGCCCTCGCCGAGGGGAGTGGGGGTGATCGCCGTCACCACCACGTAGCGGGCCAGGGGCCGATCGGCCATGGCGGCGATGGCAGTGATGTCCACCTTGGCCACGAACTCGCCGTAGGGGTGGAGGGCGGAAGCCGGGAGACCCATATCGGCAGCGATGTCGGCCACCGGTCTCAGTCGGGCGTTGCGGGCGATCTCGAGCGCGGTGAGCGGACGGTCGTCCGACTCGGTCACCATGGATACGCCAGGGTCTGTGTCGGCATGGTCGGCAGGGTGCCCCTCGCTGATCGGGACCAGGGTGGAAGGTCAGGCTCGACGGAGCATCGTAGCGCCAGTGGGTCGTCCCGGGGATGGGACGACCGGGCCGGTCGGTCTACACCAGAATGTTGGTCCAGTCGTCGGCGACCGGGGACATGAGCACCGTGGTGAGGGTCATCGACCGGTGGAGCCAGACCCCGTCGATCCGGGCATACTCGTCGTCCTCGTAACCGCACATCCACCACGAGGAACCGTCCTTGCGGCGGCACGGGCAGAGGACGTCCCATCGGCCGGTGGCCTGGTCGCCGGACACCTCGATCCGCGGTTTGACGAACAGGTGTCGCGAGAAGCTGAGAGTGGAGTTCGACAATACGTCGGCGATGGCGGCCCGGCCGGTGGCTCGTCCCAGGCCGGGCCCTCCGTCCCAGGTTCCATCGATGCAGAACAGGTCGGCCGCCTGTTCGGTGACGTGTGTCAAGGTGACGTCGTCGACCATCTCGCCGCGCGAGTAGCGCTGATCGACCAGCTCTCCGTAGAGAGACTTGAGTGAGTACAGCGCGGTGACCGCCTCGGCGTTCTCCATCCGGCGGCGCAGCTCGGCGACCTCGACAGCCAGCTCTTCGATGGTGGTCACGGTTCTCCTCGTCCGGGTGGCGGCCAGCCGGACTGGCCGGCCGACGGGATGCAAATGATCGCGGCTCTCAGGGCAAATTCAGGTTGGATGGCTACTCTGCCATTGTTGGGTCCGAGAAGTGAGGAACCGCCGTCCGAGCTCTTGGACCCAACCCTTTTTTCGGGGGGAACGGGCGTGGGCGGTCGGGAGCGTGACCCTCTCGGTGCCCACTGGTGGTCGTACAGTGGGGATCCCATGCGAGCGAGAGTGGTGTTGGCGATGGTGGCTGTGGCTCCAGCCCTGTTCCTGACGGCGTGCGGGTCGTCGTCCTCGGGGGGAACCAGCAACGTAGCCAGTGGGAACGCGATGTCCGACCAGGTGGCACAGACCGACCTTCGCACCGCACTGACCGCGGCCAAGGCGACCTACCAGCAGTTCGGCAATTTCGGCCAGGACGGTCCACCGGAGATGCGACAGTTCGCCCCCTCGTTGACCTTCGTCGGGCCTGAAGGCGTGGTGACCGCGGGATCCAGCCAGGTCGGTGTGTCCACCGGTGGTGACAACACCAACCAGACGATCACCCTGGTCGCACTGTCGGCCAGCGGGACCTGCTGGTATCTGGTCGATGTCGCCTCGGCTGACTCGGAGACCCTGCACGGCACCAGCGGTATTCCCGCCGCCGGCCTGTGGTACGGGCATACCAATGATGGGGCGTCCACTTGTGCGGCGTTCGACAGCGGTCCACCGCCCGCCTCCTCGCTGACCGGTGGCTGGAGCAGCTCGGGATTCTGAGCAACCGAGTGGGCCAGCGGGGTGAAAACGGCGCTGCCCGCCTGTTTGGGCCTGGTCCTGGACTGAAGGCTGATTGGTCCGGTAGATCAGTCCGCTGAGCCCGGGGGACCAACGGCGTATCCCAGTTGGGCGAGGAACTCGGGGATCTTCCGGACGGTATCCCGGTCGAGGTCGCGGATCTCCTCGGTGAGCTGTTCCCAGGGTACGAGGTAGGGCGATTTCTTGGCGCCGATGTCCTTGGTGGGTCCGAAGCTCCATCCGGCATCTAGGCGCTCGTTCACCCACCGGTCGTGTTCCATCCGACCGAGAAGCTCCACCTCCTCGGTGGTCAACTCGGTGATCGGCGATGGAACGATCATTGTGGTGACGCTGCGGGACACCGTCTCAAGTTTGTGCTCGATGTCGGTAGCTTGACTGAGGTTCGAGGCTTGGAGGCCGGCCGGAAGGGAATCCCAGGGCACCAGTGCGGGGTCTTCGTCCGGTGTCCGGCCGTTGGCCAGACCACGCCGGAGGTAGTCCTCGTGGATGGCCTTGGCCAGGAGCTCGGGGTCGGCAGTCAGAGGACCGATCGTACCAGCGAGCACCCGACGCTCTCGGCCGCCCGAAGGTCGTACGCTGGGCATCGTCGGTGAAGTTGGTACGGTTTATCTCGCATTGGGAACAGACCGCGGTGGCCTCGGAGTCATCAGGAAGACCCGGTTCCACGACGACTTGAGGCAACCGGGAAGGGAGCGTGTCATGCAGAGACGCCAGAACGGACCGGATTCCATCGTGACCAAGCGGGCCATGGGGTGCGGCCGGCTGCTCAGCGGCGGTGTGGCGCTGGTCGGAGTGGCCGTACTCAGTGCCGGATGCAGCTCGAGCGGGACCTCACCGACCACGGTCCCCTCCACCGGAGGGTCCTCCGGCACCCAGCCGACCAGTACCGGCTCGTCGGACACTCTGTCGCCAAAGTTCTTCAACGGGACGCCCACGCCCGGTCCGGGCAATACCAAGTGACCCGCGCCGACGAGCCAGCCTGCCGCTCGTCCTGCCTGCCAGCCATCCTCGGCCGTGCCGCGGTGGATTGCCCTGGTCGGACGAGCCCACCCGTGGGTAAGCTGCCCGGGAGCAGCGCAGGTGTGAGCGGTGCACCTGATCGGCGACAGTGTCGGAGGCATGATGAGACAGGATGAAAGCGGTCGGTTCGTCAGCGACGACGGACAGTGGATCTGGAACGGAAGCGCATGGGTGGGTAACGGGCCGGCGGCCCCTCAGCCCCAGGCTCCTCAGCCCCAGGCCCCTCAGCCCCAGGCCCCTCAGCCCCAGGCCCCGTTCCAATCGCAGCCGCAGATCCCGATCCAGCCGCAAGTCCAGACCAGCGGCGTGCAGGTTGACAACGCGCATCCGCTCTCACCGGACGGGACCCAATGGTGGAACGGGACCGCCTGGCAGCCGGTACCGGCTCCGTCCCTTCCGACTCGCGGGGCTCTTCCGGGACCGGGCGCAACCAACGGTGCCTCGGGGTTGCCGACCTCGCCGATCGCGTCGACTCCGCCGATTGCGTCGACTCCCGAGACCCTGTCGCCCGATGGGCGTTGGCGCTGGGATGGTGCTGCCTGGGTGCCGACCGGCGTCAGCTGATACAACCGTCCCTGTTCCATCGACGGCGCCTCACTGCGGTTGATCGGCCGCTAGCTGTAGCGTCGCGCGCCACTGGGGGTGCCGGACGAGTTGCGTTCAGCGCGAATCTCGGACGGCGGCAACGGAACTGGGCAGAATG
This sequence comes from uncultured Acidimicrobiaceae bacterium, assembly GCA_963824355.1. Taxonomy (GTDB): domain Bacteria; phylum Actinomycetota; class Acidimicrobiia; order Acidimicrobiales; family RAAP-2; genus Bog-756. The sequence continues at coordinate 63,999 of CAWGOY010000008.1, forward strand.
GCGACGTGCAGTCAATGGGTGGGGCCTGGTCGTGAAGCATCGCCGGGCCATGCGACGGTGGCTGATCGGGGCGTGGCCACTCCTGATGACGGTGATGGAGGCCGAGGACGCCCTCATCTCGGGGTCCGAAGGACCGGCGGTGACGGTCCGAGCCCTGTGCGACCAGCTGGACGCGGCGGCCAGGCATGCCCACGGGTGGTCATCCGACCATCGTTGCCCAGACGAGAGGTTGGACCGCTACGTGGGCGAGTTGATCTCGGCCAGCCAGGGTATGTGCGCCATCATGCAGCTGGTGAGTGAAGAGGCTCCGGAAGGAGAGTGGATGGACGACCCCGAACTCACTGACCGGGTAGGGAACAACCTTCTCGACCGCATCGAGCAAGCGTCCCGGGCTCGCCACTACCTCCGCCGCTGGGTGCCATAGATGAACGAACCTCGCCAGTCCTGATCGGGGACGGCGCTCGACCTCTCCGGGGCACGTGTCGTACCTAGGCGATGTTCAGTTGACCGGTGGCGGCGGGACGGGAGGTCACGACGCGGTGACGGTGGCTTGCCCCGGAAACGTGACCGAGATCTCGCCGCCCCACATGCACATGCAGGTGCAGGTTTCATCGACCGCCGGCATCCCGCCGATGGAGACGGTGGGGACGCCTGGGATCCAAGGGTCCGACGTGGCTGGCACGCACGGCATCGGGGTGAGGACCCCCAAGGCCGCGGCGGTTGCCGCCATGACTTCCGGATTGGCCGGGCTGGTGCACATTCCGAACGTTGCAATGTTCATCATGGGAGCAGAATCCTCGATGGTGGCGGCCGGCTCTTCATTCACCATCACCCGATGCTCCGGCAGCACGACGAGGGTCGCCGGTGCGATGCCGAACGTACACATGAGCTCAGCGCCGTTAGTGACCAGCTCGGCCATGGGAATCTCCGTTCTTCGATCGCCTAGGGACGAATCAGCTCTACTGTGTCCCCCGCCGGTTCCATCGTGTTGGGCACGACCAGATAGGTGGTCGAGGCCGACGATCCGCCGTCCGAAACCGTGAGCGTGGTGGGTCCCAGTTGGTCGTGCAGGAAGATCATGAAGGACAGTTTGAGCGTTCCCGTACTGCTGGTTGTTGCGGTCGTCGGTGAGGCGAGAATGTCCGCGCTCCACTTCAGCTTGACGGAAGTATTGGCCGTGAAGCCCAAGCCGGTTAGCTCGGTGGGCTGGCCGGGGGGACCTACGGAAGGATCAAGGGCGATCGCCGGTTGGGGTCCCTTGTTCTTGTTGGTCGGCCCGGGAACCGTTGTATTTGTCGGGTTGGTGGTACTCGTCGACGGCTTGGTGGTCGTCGGTGTTGTTGGTGGTGGCACCTTGATCGATTGGCCCTGCAACTCGAACGCTCCCGCGTCACAGTTGGAACCGTCCCCGGGACGCGGAAGGCCTCGTTCGTCTGTCGAAAGACTGCAGGCACCGCTCGGGACCTCGTTGAATGCGGAGCTGGACGTGGAAATGGCTTCGGTTTCCGGACCGTTCCAACCATTGGCGGCAAGAGTCAGGGACCCGATGGTTGAGGAAGCATTCCCTCCGCACGATGCATCGTCGGCAACGTCATAGCTTGTAGAGAATGCACCCTGCGGACCGAAACAATCGCCACCAGGCGTGTTGTCGGCGAGCAGGGAATCTCCCATCGTGACCGGACCGTCGGTAAACACGCCGGCACCTTGACCAGCCGTGTTTCCGGAGATGGTGTCGTCATCGAGCGTGGCGGTACCACTGGACACGAAAATGCCGGCACCACTACCGGCAGTATTCTCAGCCACGGTGTCGTTGTCCATGGTCAGGGTGCCCGCACTCCAGACACCGCCACCACTGCTGGTCTGACTTCCCGAACCCGCCTGATTCCCGGTGATGGTGTCGTCATCGAGGGTCAGCGCTCCAGTGGAATAGTTGTAGATACCGCCTCCGGATCCGGATTCTTCACTGCCTGCCAGCTCGGCGCCGTTGTTGGTGATGGTGTCGTCCTTGAGGGTCAGATCTCCACTGTTGTATATCCCGCCGCCCTCTCCATAGATATTGTTCCCGCCGGTAATGGTGAATCCATCGATCTCCACGGCACCGCCGCAGAAGTCGCCATCGCAGTCGCCATTGTCCACCGCACTGTAACCATCAGCACCATTGTCAATGACGGTGTCAGCAGCACCAGCTCCCACGATGGTGAGCGAGTACCCGGAGTTGAGACCAAAATCAATATCCTGGTTGTAGTAGCAGCCGGCAGCGCATTGATAGGCGGCAACATCTACGGTTATCGCCGTGACCACCTTGTAATCGCTGTACCCGACCGTGTTGACCGCCCAAGGTATGGTCTGGCATGGGTAACCAATGCTGCAGCTGGAGTTGTTGGTTCCTGTCGCTCCGTTGACGTACAGGGTGATCCCTGACGCAGGAGCCGTAGTAACGGTTGTGGTAGGGGTTGTCGGAGGGGGATTGCCACAGTAGTAGCCGCAGGTGGCAAGAGTACCAGCGGAGACCTTGGCTGGACTGGTGACCAGGGTTCCGGTCACGGTGACCAGCGTTCCAGCTACGACGAGGGTGATTGCCACCATCGCGGAGACGGTCAGCGATCGTCTGTCGGTCTTCCTGCTGAGAGGGCCTCGCCGAGTCCGGTACTGAGGAGGGAATTCTCAGATACACGAGCTGCTCCTTCATCGCATCGACGGCTGTTCATCGATGCGAAATGCACGCTAATCGAATAATGGTCGGCCCGCTAGGGCGCCCCGGAGGTCAGTGACAACCGCTCGATGAGGGTGCACGCTTCCGTCGGGTGGATCAAATCGCCGTCACAACGTGCACTTCGCCAGCGAATCACGATTGCGAGTTAAGTCGCCATCAGGGTGTTGCCTCTTTCGGTCAACCCGTGCCTGTGAATCCGCCTATATAGACAGCGGGCATACAGGAGGTCTGTCCCGTTCCAGGAGTTGTGCAGGTTGCTTGGAAGGTAACTGCGGTGCCTGCCGGGAAGACAATGGGCGAAACGAAGTGATAGTCGAGTGAACGGAAGTTGGCCAGATTCTCTTGCAGCACCGGCTTGCCTCCCTGGCCCAAAGTGATAGAAACAGTACCTGCGTCACCATTGGCATTCTCGAAGACTACGTCGGTCAGATTGAACGGTTGGGTTTGGGGAATACCCGGAAGATTCGTCGAGCCTGGGCTGGCGTTTGGCGCGACATTCAGTGTCAGTCGGGCACCCGTAGGTGTGGTAAGCGGTCCAGAAGTAGGGGCTACCGGGGCAACAGGAACGCCGACCTTTTGGTCCGCAGCCGTTGCATTCTGGTTGGCGGCGTCTGCGGTCTTCTGTGCCCCAGCGACCTCGGCAGCCAGAGGGGCCGTTTGTTGCTGAGTGGCCGCCTGAGCGGCAGTCCTCGCTTCGTTGTGAATGGTGGGCTTAAGAACGGCGAACCACAGCGCGACGAGAACGACCGCGGCGGCAGCGACTAGGGCAACCGCCTTGAAGAACCATCGGGGGAGCCTGGCTTCGTGCAGCATCACCCCATCGAGCTGCGTTGTCGGTACCGACTGATTCGGAGCGTCGACGCGGATCTTGAACGGTCGCGTCTTGGGCATGCCCTTCCAGAAGGGCTGTACGGCAGTGACCGTGGTCTTCACGAAGGCCGCCGTGCCCGGTGGCACCACCGCACTGGGCGGGTCGAACCGGAATCGAAGATCGCCGTTCTGGTCGAATCCGGAGAGATCGGCGTTCATGCCGACGTTGCCCCGGTTGTCGATGGCTAGTTCGTAGCTCGCTCGGCGGGAGCCCCGCGCCGTCCTCGGAAGCAGTTCTGCAGTCGGCAGCAGGAATGGCGAAACGTGAACCGTGCCTTCCTCGACGGTGGAACTCTCGGGGTCTTCCGTGGAATAGACACGGAGCCCGAAAGGAATGGGACCGGCGGAGACAGTTGAATCGCGGGGTGGACGGAATCGGATGGTGATGGTGCCGCTGTCATTGGGAAACAGCGACAGTGCTTCGGGTTCGACGACTGCCCATGCCTCGGAGTCACCGAGAACGGTCACCGTGAACTGGTCGACTACCGGCCCCGTGTTGAGGATGTGGAGCTCGATGGCTCCTTCCGATCCCGGTTCCACACTGAAGACGGAGGTCGATAGGGACACGCTGGCGGCCATGGTTGAACGCTAACCAGGGGATCGATGGGCGCCAAAGGCCCATTCGGGCAGGCAACGGTGCAGTCGCGGTTGCTCGTTGAGGCCACGTTGAGTGGCTGTTGAGCGGAGAAGAAGATACTGGCGGGCAGGTGGAAACGAGAGCGAGGTAGGACGATGGCTGACCAGATCAGGGTGTTCGTGTATGCCAACGACCCCGTGTCGGAGGCGGGCCTTTCCAGCCAGCTGCGAGGCCGCCGTGAGGTGGAGCTGTTGAGCGAAGTCGAGGTGGATCGGGCCACCGTCGCCCTGGTGGCTGGTGACACGTTCGATGAGGATATGAGCCGGTCCGTTCGGGCAATCCAGAGAAATGGATGTCCTCGGGTCGTTCTGGTGCTCGGACGCTTGGAAGACGCCTGTCTCCTGGCGGCAACCGAGGCTGGAGCGTGCGGAATGCTGCGGCGCTCAGAGGCAACAACCGAGCGTCTCATTACTGCAATCTCTGCGGCTGCTCGCGGCGATGGGACGCTCCCTCCCGACCTGTTGGGCCGGCTTCTCTACCAGGTAGGACGGATCCAGCGGGAAGCACCCCTGGGCAAGGGGAGCTTCCCGACCCTCAACGATAGGGAGATCGAGGTCCTCAAGTTGCTGGCTCAAGGATGTGACACAGCCGAGGTCGCCGGCTCGCTGATGTACTCGGAGCGAACGGTCAAGAACATCTTGCATTCGATCACCTCACGGTTCCAACTGCGCAATCGAACCCATGCTGTTGCCTATGCCGTCCGCGAAGGACTCATCTGAATGATCCAGGATGTCGATGAATCGGTTCGTAACCTTCTGAAACGGGATGCGATCAATGGGTCCGATGTCGAAATCGTCCTTGACGCTCCGACCAAGGATTGGTCGGCTCGGCGTAGTGGACCGACCGTGGATCTGTATCTCTACGACATCAGAGAGTCGCTGGGCTTCCGCCAGGAAGGCTGGGTCGAGGTCCGCAACGATGCCGGGCACATCACGGCTCGTCGGCCTCCCGTGCGGTGTTTCCGATTGTCGTACCTCATCACCGCGTGGACGCAGCGGCCCGAGGACGAACACCGGCTGCTGTCGGCCATCATGAGCTGTGTCATGCAGTACGACGTGCTGCCCTCGGATGTCCTTGTCGGAAGCCTCGTAGAACTCGAATATCCGATCGAGATGACCATGGCTCGTCCACCGCCCGAGGATCGAGCCATTTCAGAGATCTGGTCGGCGCTTGGGGGAGAACTCAAGCCCTCTCTGGATCTTGTGCTGGTGGCCCCCATGGTCGCTGGGCAAGTCCGTCCGGCCGCCGAGCTCGTGCGGGAGAGCCCGAAGTTCGTATTCGCCGACGAAGACCGTAGCGAGGAGGCTTCAGGATCCCGGGCCGCGGCAGTCAGTGGTGGCCGGGGTAGTGGTGACGACGGAAGTGAATCGGAGGATCAGGCACAAACGGCGGTCGAAGAGACTGTTGGAGGTGCAGAGCCGGACATCGGTCGGGTCCTTCGGGTGCGGGAGATCCCGCGGCGACGATGATCCGGCGGAGAGTCTGATGGTGCGGCCGCTTACGGAGCACCCGACTGGCGAAGCTGTCCACGAGGGGTTTGGACCTGAGGCGAGTCCTTCAGTGTCTCCGTCGATGTTGCATTTGATAGACCAACTTGATCAGTTGGCCGCTCGCGTGCAGCACGTGGTCGGTTGTCGTCGGCAAGCGGATCCCGAGCCGGATGATCCGTTTCGAGGTTTGGCGCTATCGGATCGCTACATCGACTGGCTTCTGGCCAAACGGAAGCACGAATCGTCGTATCCTGAGCGAGCCCAGTGGTCTGTCAAGGCGGCGGGGGAGACCATCGGTGACGATGAACGGAGCCCGGAAGACTCCCGGCTGAATCTGTTGATGCGACGATTCGGTTTGAGCCAGTTCGAACGGGAGATCCTGCTCATTGCCCTCGCTCCGGATATCGAATCGAGGTACGAGCAGTTCTACGGCTACCTCAACGACGACGTCAGTCGAAGGCGGGCCACCATCGGGATGGCGTTGGAACTCAGCGGTCGGTCGCCCTTGGACGACGTGGCTCGGTCCACTTTTCTCCAAGGAGCGCCGCTCATCCATCACCGACTGATGAGCATCGAGGACGAGCATCGTCCCTTCTTGTCGCAAGCACTGCGGGTCCCCGAACGAATCGTCTCCTATCTCCTCGGTGGAGATCGCCCCGATGTGCTCCTGTTCGATCTCATTCGACCAGCTGATGCCGGTCAAGAGGTCGCTGATGGGTCCCAGGTGGCTCGGGGCCTGTCGTCCGGGGCAACCGTGGTCTACCTGCGCGATCAGGCCGGCGGGTTGGCGCTGTCGTCGGCAGTGGCGGGATTTACTCAGCATGGCCTTGGTTCGATGATGCTCGATCTCAAACGTGCCGTCGAGCGCGACGGTGTTTCTGAGCTGGTACTACTCGCCCATCGGGAGGCCTTACTGCAGGGTGTGGGGCTCGTGGCCAGCCCAGTGGAAGCACTGGTGCGAGAGGCGCCGGATTGCATTCGGGCTCTGGCGCAGCTCACCGGCCCGATTGTGTTGGTCGGGGAAACGGAGTGGGATCCGTCCTGGTGCGAGGTGGTGCCTTATGCACTCGAGTCGACGCAGCCGACACAGGACGATCGAGTCCAGATCTGGCAACAGGCCCTCCTGGCCAGGGACGAAGATGAGCCAGCACTGGCGCTGGAGTTGGCGCATCTGAATCTGAACCCTGAGGCTGTTCGTCGCAGCGTCGTCGCCGCCCAGTACCGAGCTACAGGCGAAGCTGTCCCAGTCGGAGTGGCGCATCTCCTGGCCGGGGCCCGCTCACAGAACGGGGCCGGCCTCAAGCGTCTGGCCCGTCACATCAATCCCATGATGGGATGGAACGACTTGGTGGTGGCTGACACGGTCGAAGCCCAGTTGAGAGACGTTGTGGCTCGAGTCCGACACCGATCCCAGGTGCTGGATGACTGGCGTATGCGCCCGGGCGGGGGACGGGGTCGAGGGATCACCTCGTTGTTTGCAGGAGATCCGGGCACGGGAAAGACCATGGCGGCAGAGGTGATCGCTCAGGATCTGGGACTAGACCTCTATGCGATAGATCTGTCGACGGTGGTCGACAAATACATCGGTGAGACGGAAAAGAATCTCGAGCGCATCTTCACCGAGGCCGAAGGCATCAATGCCGTCATTCTGTTTGACGAAGCTGACGCTCTGTTTGGGAAACGGTCAGAGGTTAGTGACGCACACGATCGGCACGCCAACGTAGAGGTCGCGTACCTTCTTCAACGAATGGAAAGCTTTGATGGGCTTGCCGTTCTGGCCACAAATCTCCGCGCCAATATCGACGAGGCCTTTTCCCGACGCCTCGATGTGGTTGTCGATTTTCCCATGCCCGACGTCAGAGAGCGCCGTATCCTTTGGGACCAGTGTCTCGGGGCCAGGGTGCCCAGGAGCAGTGACCTCGATCTCGAATTCTGTGCGCAATCTTTTGTGCTCTCCGGTGGGAGCATCCGCTCCATCGCCCTTTCGGCAGCATATGCCGCCGCCGCGGCGGGATGCCCGGTGTCCATGGACCTGCTGACCCAGGCGATACAGCAGGAATACCGCAAGCTGGGCCGGCTCATCGTCGTGGGGGAGTTCGGACCCTGGCACCCGGACGCGCCGTAGGAGTGGGCATGAAAGGGACTCGAGGTATGCGGGCAAGTGCCGGGACATCCCTTGGGTATCGGAGTGCCGGTTGGGCCATCTCGAGGTGAGGAGCGCATCTGCTCGATCGGGCAGTCAAGCATGTCCGTTCGGTCGCACTCCCGGTCGTTGTGCAGATGGTGTGGGCCAGCCACGCTGGTCATGAGCGACTGTCAGGAGGCGTCCCAGCATGCCAACGTATTTGTCCCCCGGTGTCTACGTGGAAGAGGTCGAGGCTGGTACTCGACCGATCGAAGGGGTCGGCACCGCGGTTGCCGCGTTCATCGGCTTCGCCGAGAGTGGGCCAGTCAACGAGCCCATCCTGTGCACGAACTGGAGTCAGTTCACCTCGGTGTACGGAGACTTTCTTGAAGGGGCATACCTTCATCACGCCGTCTATGGATTCTTTCAAAATGGGGGCGGCGTCTGTTACATCGTTCGGATCGGGTCGGATGAGGGCAACGGAGTCTCAGCGTGGGCTGAACTGATGAGTGGCGGTGAGCAGGCCAGTCCTGCTCTCCGGATCAGTTCAATCGAATCGGGCCCAGTAGGAAACCGGATCACCGTTGAGGTCGCCGATGGCGGGGAAGGGGTTGCCGAGGGGAACTTCAAGCTGGTGGTTCGTGAGGAGGGACGGGTTGTCGAGGAGTTCGAAAACCTGTCGACTCGTCGCGGTAAGCAGAATGTCGTCACCGTCGTCAACGCCCAATCAACGAGGATCAAGCTCGAAGAGATCGCCGAAGGGACCTTGGAGAAGCCCGCGGTCGGATCGGTTGAGCTCGCCGGGGGTTCGAATGAAACCCAGGTGAATGTCCGCCCGAACGATTATGTGGGTGACTCGGCTGACCGGACCGGCTTGGGGGGCCTGGAAGCACTTGATGCAGTGACCATGATCTCCGCTCCGGACCTGATGAGCGCCTATCAGAAGGGACAGCTTGATCTGGATGGAGTCAAGGCGGTCCAGTTGGCCATGATCGCGCATGCCGAAAACATGGGTGACCGGGTGGCGATCATCGATCCACCGCCCGGACTGAACTCGCAGCAAGTGCGCGAATGGCGAATCGACGGAGCTGGCTTCGACTCAAAATACGCCGCGATGTACTGGCCGTGGCTCACGGTATTCGACCCAGCCACCGGGTCCAATCAACACGTTCCTCCGAGCGGACATATCGCGGGGATCTGGAGTCGGAACGACGACGAGCGCGGTGTCCACAAGGCTCCCGCCAACGAAGTCATCAGGGGGGCAATCTCACTGGAGTTGCGCATCACCAAGGCCGAACAGGACCTTCTCAATCCCAACGGAATCAACTGCATCCGTGCCTTCCCCGGCCGGGGAATCCGGGTATGGGGAGCCAGAACCCTGTCATCGGATCCCGCGTGGAGGTACGTGAACGTTCGGAGATTCTTCAACTACCTCGAGGAATCGATCATGCTCGGCACTCAGTGGTGCGTATTCGAGCCGAACGACTACGAACTCTGGGGTCGCATCCGACGCACCATTGCCGCCTTCCTGGTGTTGGAGTGGCGCAAAGGTGCACTCTTCGGGCTCACTCCCGACGAGGCGTTCTACGTGAAGTGCGACGGTGAGAACAACACGTCCGAGAGCATCGACGCTGGGCAGGTGATCTGTGAGATCGGAGTAGCACCAGTGAAACCAGCGGAGTTCGTCATCTTCCGACTTGCTCAGTTCTCTGGGGGATCTTCGCTCGTCGAATAGGCGCTATCAGGCTCACAATTAGGAGGTCCATGCATGTCTTACTCGCTCGGTGACTCAGCCGTTGGCTACAAGTTCGTGGTGACCATTGATGGGGTCCAGTGTCCACTGGTGACAGAAGTCAGTGGTCCCGTCCTTGAAGTCGAGAAAATTGAGTCCAAGACACAGAACAACAACACCAAGGAAATGATGATCAGTCACATGCCTGGCCCTCGCAAGCCGGGAGAGATCACGGTGACCCGACAGCTCACGCAGGACAAGACGATCAGCAGCTGGCTCCAGCAGGTGATGGGTGGCGATATCACCGGATCGCGGAAGACGGCCAAGATTGAGATTCTCGACTTTCAGAATTCTCCGGTCAAGACCTACGAGTTCCAAAATGTGTGGTGCACCAAGGTTGAAACGAGTGCATTCAAGGCCGGGTCCAACGAGGCAATGACCGAGAAGTTCACACTAACCTGGACGGACTGGACGATTTCGTGAGGCGAGGTGTCAGCGCCGCCGAGGCCGCAATGGTGATGTCCAGGCCACCGGCAACGGCAACCCGACTGCCGACGGAGGTCGACTTCGTGCTGCCACGGGGATACGTGGACGAGGCCGGCCGGGTTCACCGAGAGGGGACCATGCGGATGGCGACGGCTCGGGATGAGACTCCTGCCTTTGATCGATGCACGGGTTCGCGAGAATCAGGCGTTTCTCTCGGTGGTCCTCCTGGGTCGGGTGGTGACTCGACTGGGCGACGTGCCGTCGGTGAGCGATTCGGTGATCGAGAACATGTGGGCATCCGATGTTGCCTTCCTCCAGGACATCTACAGACGCATCAACACAGAAGGACACACACGAGCCGAGGTATTTTGTCCCTCCTGTGAGAAAGAGTTCACGGTCGATCTAGCCGGTGGTCGCCTGGGGGAATCGTGACGGCCGGCGCCGATCGGCTCTATGAGGAAGTCTCCTATATCGCGTATCACTTTCATTGGTCCCATGAGGAGATCCTCGATCTCGAGCACCTCGTTCGGCGTCGGTATGTCTCGGAGATCGCCCGTATCAATGTCCGCATCTCCGGTGAGGCCTGAGAGGTGCGTGAGCGGGGCCGAGCACGCCGCGGAGCGCACTCCGCCGGTGAGCGAGTCGTTCAAAAGCAGCCTGATAGACCGCCCGGAGGTGCGTGGCGTGCGCTACCGGCGACACGACGGGCCTTGTCGGAGATGCCGGTGACCATTCCGGCAGATCCGGGCCATAACCTCGCTTCTTGGAACATGACCGGGTACTCCCTGTCGTCCATGGGACACCTGGTGAACGCTGAAGGACCCTCCGGGGTCGTTCATACCCGAGTGTTGTCAACGCGACCAAAGCCCGTCGACGGCGGCCCGACGCCGCAGATGGCGGTCGAAGGCATGCCACTTCTACTCCAGCGGCATCTTCCGGTCACCGAAGCGCCTGTCCTTGAGGCCGCCGAGCACCTCGTGGGCAACGAGAGTGATTCGCTTGGGTCCGATTTTCCAGGCTTCAGTAGTGCTGCTGCGGTTGTTCCCGGACGACGCCTCCCAGTTGTGGAATCTCGCAAGCGGGAGGGACCAGCAGATGCACCCTCGGCCGGTCCGGAGGCACGTGTCGGGCGTGATGAACCTTCGAGTGACGCGGTGGAAACCATCACCAGCCGTCTCGCCGAGCAAGACCCCCTTACGCACATGGAGCGGCAAACAGAAGGTCTTACTGTCAACTCCGTTCCGTCACCTGTGGATCCCGATTTGCCGTACGTGTTGGATGGAGATCGGCAAGGACTTCGGCCCGGTGACGTAATCGGTCGAGGAGGAGCCGACGGGCAAAGGCAGTCTGACCTGCACGGGTCGCCGAGCATCACGCACAATGAACCGCCCCTGCGGGTTGGACTCGGCGAGCCGCTTCGAGAGCGACCCGTGCGCAAAGGCGAGCCGGGTTTCACCGGGCCGATTACCGAGCAGGCTGTTGCACCGGTGCAACGCTCGGTGCTTGGGACTCCGCCGGAGAACCTCAAACTTGGTGGGAAGCCGGACGGATCGAATGCAGAACTGCTGACCAGCGCGCCCGAATACTCGACTGAGTCGCCATTGGTGCGCCAACCCTTGGTAGGGGTGGAACCGGAGAGCCCGCCGTCAGGGGGGACGACAACCGGATTCGAATCAGCCCATCCGCTGCCGCTACCGGCCACGCCATCCGAGCGGCCGACGACGGGGACATCCGAGCGGCCGACGACGGGGACATCCGAGCGCCCAGTGACGCCGCAGGTGCCGCCACTGACAGTGCAACGAATCCGCACCATCGATTCAGAGGACATGCCCGTTCTCGCTGAAGAATCGCCTGAGCTACCCGTAACGGGAACGCTGGAGCGACCGGTGACGGGGACATCCGAGCGACCGATTACCGGCGGGTCTGAGCAAGCCGTCACGGGGACGTCTCTACAACCAGCGATGCCGCAGGTGCCGCCACTGACAGTGCAACGAATCCGCACCGTCGATTCGGCGGACATCCCTGTTCTCGCTGATCAACCAGTAGCGGAGCGGGAACCGAGCTCGTTGGACTCGGCTGAGAGAACGACCCTTCTCGGCTCGCATGCTGTGGCCTCCCTCGACCCAGGACGCATCACAGATCAACAAGTTCAGTATCAATCAGAACAGATCGCCAGCAGGAGGTACGAAACCAAGCCTCTGGCCACGGTGAGGGATCAGGGCACTCCCCGACGACCGGACTACGGTCACGGCGGATCGGCGGAAGATGCGACCGTCGGGTCATTGGTGCCCCAAAGGTCATTCGACGGTGGACCGGCATCCGATCCGTGGGGTGCCTCTGTCGAACCACAATCCAATCAATCGGTGTCGATCATGCGGCGGCCAGCAATGACGCCGACGCTCCAACGCAGTCCGTCGAGAACCGACCGCCATCTCCCTCAAAGCATGTCCACGCCTCCAGCTTCGTCCACTGGGTCGGTGCAAACGCTTCCGGTTGTCAGCTCCACACCATCCGCGGTGGCGGTAGAGGAGCGGTTCGGAAGTGTGGCTTCGGGCAACACAGCGCCACTCGAGGTGCAGCGATCGACTAATCCGACGGTCGTGCAGCGGGAAACGACTGCCCCCGGGATCGTGGTACAGCGAGGCGACGAGACAGGAGCACCGGAACACGCCACGACCGAGCGCAGCGCACATCGAAGTGCAGAGAGCGACGCCTCCGCTCCGGACGACAAAAGCGACGCCGAGCTGGCCCGCCGGCTCTATCCCCGGATTCGAACGCTGATGGTGGCTGATATCTGCGCCGACCGTGAGCGCATCGGAAGATTCAGTGATGTTCCGTTCTAGGGGGCGAGACCGTCCTTCTCGCATCGTCAGGAGGCGTAACCGGTGACTATGGGAGTGTCCACCGCTCGAACCGTCGACCCGTTGATCACCTGCTACTTCACGGTGACCATCGATGGCCGAAACCTGGGCAACTGGACCACCGTCGAGCTCGGTGGTCTCGAAGTCGCGCTTGACACCCTGGAAGAGGGTGGAAACCAGGGTTTTGCCTATGTTCTGCCCGGGCGGATCAAATATCAGAACATCAAATTGACCCGTCAACTGGATCAGTCGACTCCGGAGGTCGCATCCTGGTTCGGAGGAATGGTCACTGCGGTGAAGCGCAGTACGGGTGTGATCGTCGCCTATGACAGCTTGCGTACAGAAGCCTTGAGCTGGAAGTTCATCGGAGCGATCCCGGTCCGATGGACCCTTCCGACGTTGGGTGTCGATAGTCCGAAAGCGGCAACCGAGGTGCTTGAGATCGCCCACGAAGGCTTTCAGGGCTGAGGAGGGATCGCATGCTCGTCAGTAGTCGGCAATCGACCGGTCTGGTAAAGGCAACGCTGTCCATCTATTCCCCTGCCGCCGGAGGTTCGCCCTTGGGTGGCGGCGCCGAGACATTGTCCTTCCATTTCAATCCCAAGGAGTACACGGTAGGCAAGACGGCGAAGTGGGATCGAACGGACAACAAGGCAGCTCCGGCAGCGGGACCGGTCCAGTGGGGTGGAGCCCGCCCTCGAACCATCAGTGGGCTCCAGATCTACCTCGACAAGTCAGACAGCGATTCATCCAATGTCATTCAAGAGACGGAACTTCTGCTCAAATGCTGCGCGCCCACAGCCGACAGCCTTTCGCAAAGTAAGCCAACCGGTCCGTTCGTGGTGTTCAGTTGGGGAAATACCACCGGATTCGCTGCCATCGTGACATCGGTAAGCGTCAAGTACATGATGTTTCGTCCCAACGGGGAGCCCTATCGAGCACTGGCAACGCTGAATCTCGAAGAGGTCGGTGAGTCGGTGACCGGTCAGAACCCGACCTCGGGAGGCCTCGCTGCCCGGCGTACGCATACTCTGGTGGCTGGGGAGGATCTCGCTTTGATCGCCCATTCGGAGTATGGCAGTCCCACCCATTGGCGAACGCTTGCTCTTGCCAACGGGATTGTCGATCCGATGCGAGTCCACAGTGGCGACAGGTTGCTGGTGCCGCCGCGGGACGAAGTCAGCGCCGGAGCATAGAGTCGTGCCGGGACACCTTGATGTCATTGCCGACACCTGGAAGATATCCATCGACGGCACGCCGCTGAGCGAGGCCATTCGGCCCAAAGTTGCCTTTGCAACAGTTGACAACTCACTTGCCCTTCCCGATCTCGCCGTCGTCGAGTTGGACGACCCTGGGTTTCAGCTAATGGGTACGAACGGCATCCGGGTAGGTAGCTCGCTGAAAATCGAGGTGACGACGACACACGAGTCGATTTCCATCTTTGTCGGTGAGATCACCGCTCTCGATTCCGTTTTTGACGTCTTTGGCTCACGCAGCGTGCTGCGCGGCTACGACAAGACGCATCGCCTGCTCCGCGGTCGACGTACAAAAGCGTGGATTCAGATGACCTACTCCGACATCATCACGGAGTTGGCCAACGAAATGGATATCCCTCTGGGTGCCATTGACGACACGTCACAGGTGTTTCAGCACGTTACCCAGGCCGCCGTCGAAGACTGGCATTTCATGCGCAAGCTCGCCGATGCAGTCGGCTACCGGCTGGCCATGGTCGACGGTCAGCTCGAATTCACCAAGCCAATACCTCCCGTCGAGACTGCGCCGGGCACGCTGCAGAGTTCGTCGCTCACTACGTACTGTCCCGGTGATGCCGGCGTGGTGACCATGAAGGTGTCGCTCACTGATGCCGGATCTGCGACCGATGTCACAGTCAGTGGGTTTGACCCAGTCCAGAAACAACGGATCACCGGTACCGCTTCGGACCCCCGGCGATTGAATGCCGCACTCGCCGGCAATGAACCTGGTGGGGGTGTCCCATTTGGCGAGGCGATGTTCACCTCCCCCTGGACGCCCACTGACTCGCAAACCACCGTCACCGATGCAGCGAGGAACATCCTTGATCGCATCGCCAGTCGAGGCGTGGAAGTGCACGCAGAAGTGGTCGGGAATCCCCTCCTTCGACCGGGTTCGGAGATGACGATCGGGGGGATGGGAAGCAGGAACGGCACCTACGTCATCAGTGCGACGAGGCACGTATGGGACCAGCACAGCCGAGGGTATCGGACCTTTGTCACGGTGAGCGACCGACAGGACCGGTCCATGCTGGGATCGATTGAGGGTGGAGACTCGGGTCGCTCAGCGGTGGGGACGATCAGCGGCATCGTGACGGGAGTGGTGACCAACAATCAGGACACTGACGGTGGGATGAGTCGTGTCAAACTCAAGTTCCCTTGGCTCTCCGATGACTTCGAGAGTGATTGGGCTCGAACAACGCAGCTGGGAGCAGGGAAGAACCGAGGGTTCCAGATCCTGCCAGAAGTCGAAGACGAAGTCCTGGTCGCTTTCGAACAGGGCGATGTGAATCGACCCTTTGTGATCGGAGGGCTTCACAACGGTGTGGACCGGCCGCCCTCTGATGTGAGTGAGATCGTACGTGGCGGTCAGGTGATCAAGCGGCGGTTCACGTCGCGCACGGGCCACCTTCTGTCCTTTGATGACGATGACGGGTCCATGGCGGGCATCATCATCAGCACCGGTGACGGACAGACGAAGATCGCATTGAGCGGCGGGGACGACGGGGTCACCATTGAGTCGACGAAAAATGTTGTTGTGAATGCGACGGGCAGCGCCAAGGTGACTGTTACGGCGGGAAGCACAGTAAATGTGAAGTCCACGAGCGACATGACGCTGGAGTCCGGTGGAGACTTCTCGATCAAAGCTCCAGGTGGGACGGTGAATGTTGAAGGGATGTCCGTGGCCGTCAAGGGAACTGCCGGCGCTCAGGTCGACGCCGGGGGCGGCATTGCGCAAATCAAAGGAAGCATGGTGCAACTGAATTGAGGACGCCCGAGACGACTATTGGCAGGTTGCCCTGTTGTTGCGATCGGCCGGAACGATGAGCCGGGAGTTCGTCGGTCAGGGGTTGGCGTTCCCATTGCGCACCGACGTGACCGGCGGGATCGCCCTCGTGTCCGACCACGTGGAGATCGAGGAGGCCATGAGGCTGATTCTCGGGACGTCCTATGGCGAGCGGCCGATGCGACCGGAGTTTGGTTGCGGGATCCATAACTTCGTCTTTGCTCCCGCCAACGCCACCACGGCCGGACAGCTGGCCTTTGAGGTTCGGCGTTCGCTCGTTCGTTGGGAGCCGAGAATCGATCTTGTCGACATCGATGTCAGTTTCGACGATCAGGACCAGACCACTCTTTACATCGATATTCGCTATTCGATCAGAGGGGAGAATGATCCTCGCAATCTGGTCTTCCCCTTCTATGTCATTCCACAGGATGAATAGGTGTCCCTTCCCGCCCCCAACTTAGATGACCGCCGATTTCAGCAGCTTGTCGATGATGCCAAGCGTATGGTGCAAGCGCGCTGTCCGGAGTGGACCGACCACAACGTTTCCGACCCAGGCGTAACCCTCATCGAGACGTTCGCCTACATGGTTGACCAGCTGGTCTACCGGCTCAATCAGGTACCGGATCGAAACTACGTGAAGTTTCTCGATCTGATCGGCGTGCGGCTGTTCCCAGCCACCGCCGCCCAGGTTCCGGTCACGTTTTGGCTCTCCGCTGTGCAGACCTCGAGTGTTATCGTCCCTGCCGGATCCATTGTGGCCACTCCTCGGACCGAACATGAATCGGCAATCAACTTCAGCACGACGGAGACCCTCGATATTGTCCCCTGCACCTTTTCCCGAGTAGCGACTCAGGTCGCCGAGGGGGATGTAGTCGACACGACCGAAACACTGCTGCACAGCCGAAGCTTCGCTTGCTTCAGTGAGGTTCCACAGCCGGGCGATGCCTTCCTGATTGGACTCTCGGATCCCGTTCCGTCCTGTGCCATCGAGCTGCGTATCAGCGCGTCCATCGAGGGTCTTGGCGTCGATCCCACCGATCCCCCTTTGCGGTGGCAGGCCTGGTGCGACTCGGAATGGCGGGCCTGCGAAGTTGAGCGCGACGAGACAGGGGGTCTGAACCGTGCCGGTTCGGTGGTAGTTCACGTCCCCAAGGGCCATCAGGCCTCGGTGATCGGTGAAGAGCGTGCCGGTTGGCTTCGTGCCATTGTGATCGGCAACGATGACGATCCCGATCGCCCGCAGTACAGCGCATCGCCGCGTATCAGTGCCGTGTCGGCGAGCACCATCGGAGGAACGGCTAACGCAATCAATGCTGAAACGATTACCGATGAGGTACTTGGGCTCTCGGAAGGAGTACCGGGTCAACATTTCGCTGTACAGCGGATTCCTATGGCTGCGTCGACCGACGAGACCTTTATCGAGGTCGCCGCAGGGGCGGGATGGGAGCGCTGGACTCCAGTGCGGAACTTCAGCGACTCCGAACCAACGGACCTGCATTTCCTACTTGACGAAGTGGCTGGGGAAGTGGTGTTCGGACCGTCCGTGCGCCTTCCGGACGGCTCATTTCGGCACTACGGCGCAGTGCCGCCAAAGGGTGCACCGATCCGCATCACCTCGTATCGGAGCGGGGGAGGACAGCGGGGAAACGTCTCCAAGGCAACGGTGAGTGTGTTGCGAACAACTATTCCCTTCATTGCTCGAATCGGCAACAGGGTTGCGGCCGCGGGAGGGGTGGATGCCGAGACAGTGGACTCGGCGAAGGTGAGGGGGCCGTTCTCGCTGCGAACGCGTAATCGTGCCGTGACCGCGGAGGATTACGAGCTACTGACCAGGGAATCAGCTCCAGAAGTGGCCAGAGTGCTCTGCTTGCCGGTGACGACCGACGACGACGCCAATGGAGTGCGAATCCTGGTGGTTCCGGCGGCAGCCAGTGGTGCGGGCGCTCTGAGGTTCGAACAGCTCATACCGGAGCCGGAAACCCTGGCCCGCATTGCTCACTATCTGGATGAACGTCGTTGTGTCGGGGCCCGGATCGTGGTGGAGCCGCCGCTCTACCAGGGGATTACCGTGGTCTCGCGGTTGCGCGCCAAACCACGTGCTAATCCAGCGAAGCTGCATGAGGAAGCCACCTTGGCGTTGTATCGATACTTCAGTCCCATCAGCGGGGGACCGGGCGGCAACGGATGGCCCTTTGGCCGTCCGATCCATGTCGGCGAGGTCTATGCCGTTCTGCAGGGGCTCGAGGGATGTGAGTTCGTGGAGGAAGCTCGACTGTATGGAGCTGATCCGCTCACCGGTCGTCGAGGCGAGCAGACCGATCGGCTCGAGCTCGACGCGGGATCTCTTGTCTTCTCCTACGATCATCAGGTGAGGGTGGAGGAGCCATGAGTGCCAGAGAGGGTGCCGTCGGAATCGCTACTCCGTTCCCACTCGGGCAGATGCTCCCGAGCCTCTATCAGGACGACGACCTATCGCTGCGCTTCACCGCAGCGCTCGACGAGGTCGTCAGTCCCATCATCAACTCGATCGATTGCCTGGACGCCTATCTCGATCCCTCGTTGGCCCCCGACGACTTTGTGGCGTGGTTGGCAACCTGGGTCGGTCTCGTCCTGGATGAAAACTGGCCGTTGGCTCGGCAACGGGATCTCATCACGAGTGCGGTGGAACTCTACAGTTGGCAAGGGACTCGTCGGGCGATTGCCGGTATGGTGGCGCTGTATGTAGGAGTGGAGCCAGAGGTGGTCGATTCCGGAGGAGCCATCGGTGCTGAGCAACCAGGGTCGAACCTGCCCGGTACAGCCGGCGCTTCCGTTACGGTTACGGTTCGGGTGCCTGATCCCGCAGAGATCTCTGAGGCACGGGTGAGCGCTCTCGTTCAGGCTGTCAAGCCTGCGCACGTGTCTCACCACATAGAAATACTGCCAGCATGATCGTCTGCACGAAGTGCGGCAATCAGGAATCCGATGGGGTCGATTTCTGTGGGGCATGTGGTTCGTTTCTCGAATGGACCGGTGAGAGAGTCAGAGTGGCAGAGCCAGAGCAACCTGCGGATCCCCTGCCCCCTCAGCCCGTTGAGGACCCACAGCGTGGGGGGATCGTCGCCGTCGTCAAAACCAAACTCGGACTTGATCACGAGGCCGAAGAGCGACAGCAAATGGAGCAGGCCCGGCTGGAGGCGGCCCAGCAGGCGGAGATGGCGACCCAGGCCGCCAATGAGCGGGCGGCTGCCCATGCCGAGGCCCGGTTGGCCGACGAGGATCGAGCGCGGCTTGGCTTTCGCTGCCGAAGGTCAGGCGCGACAGTCGGCCCAGGTTGCAGAGGGGGATGGCGGGAAAGCAGCGAGCGTGCGGGAGAAGCAGCTGCAGCCGAAAATCGGTCACGTCAGCAGGCTGCGGAGTTTGCCCGGGTGGCTACGGAAGCCCGGGCCCGTGCAGCTGGACTGGCTGGTCCCCAGCGCGCCGAGGTCGTGGCTGAAGCCACCGAAGCTGAGACCGCTGCCGCCCAAGCCGAGTCTGCCGCCCAAGCGGCAGCGGCCCGAAGAGAGGAGGCCGAGCGGCAATGGCAGCAGTACTCAAACGAGCATGCCCGAGCGGTGAGCGATGCCGATCGCGAGGCGCTCGTCCGAACCGAGGCCCTGGATCGGGCACAGGGACATGCGGCGATGGAGGCGAGCGCCCGAGCCGAAGCCGAAGAGCTGACCCGCAGGCAGTCAGCGGATCCAGCCGTCGCGGAACCCCCTCCACCGCCATCAGAAGCTCCCCCGAACAGGTTTTGTCCACGAAAACCCCGCCGGCCGAAGCCGAGCCGGCGGCTGCCGCACCCGCACCCGCGCCAGGCGGTCCAGCCAAGCGCTGTTCTTCCGGGGTAACCCAGAGACCCCGCGACCCGGCCCGTCAGGCTCCGGTTCGACATACCCCGGAGCCAGGCGACTTGATCTGTGGTCAGTGCGGCGAAGGCAATCCTACCGAGCGGCGTTTCTGCCGGCGCTGTGGAGGGTCGCTGGCCGAAGCGGTCGTGGCGTCACGAACGTCCTGGTGGAGGCGACTGTTCTCCCGGAAGTCGAAGCCCCCTCCGGTGGCGGGCACCCGTCACGCGGTGCGAGCCGATGTTCGGGCCGGATCGGGAGTTGCCGGCAAGACATGGGCGAGGGTAAAGCGAGTGATCAAGGTAGTGGTTCCGCTGGCCGTTATCGGCGCAGTGGTGCTGGCGGTGGTGCCGGGGAAGAATCCGGTGAAGACGGAATTCCAGAAGGAAGTGCACCAAGTTGATCATTCCCTGTTCGTACAGTATTCGGAGGTACACCCGACGAAGGCCACGGCGACTTCGTCGTTACCGGGTTATCCGGCAATGAATCTGATCGACGGGGCGAGCAATACGTCGTGGTGGTCACTACCGTCAGCGCAGGGGGGAGTTGGCCAGAGCATCCAGTTGCTGATTCCCGGGCCCAGTCACATCGTGCGCGTGGGCTTTCTGTCGGGAGCTACGGAGACGGTTCAGGACTACAACATGCAGGCCCGTCCGATGAAGATCCAAATGACTTTCCTCGGCGGACTGGGGCAGCCGGTGGCCACGGTGACTACGACGCTGAAAGATACGTCTACCTTCCAGCAAGTCGCGGCCAACACGTCGGGGGCGTACGGGCTCAATATTCAGATTCTCAGTGTCTATCCGGGCGACGCCGGCCCGAGCACGAGCGTGGCTATAGCGGAGATCGAACCATTCACGTCATCCTGACTGACTAGAGGTCTTCTAGCTCAGGCGCCGAGTACCGTCGCCTCGCGCTCTTTGGCTTGTTGCAATCTGGCCGTCTCGCCGGTCACTTCCAGGGTGTTCGTCAGAAGGTTCCACAGCGAGAGCCGAAGCGGATCGGCCCAGAGGCCCCATTCTGCGGCAGCGATGGCAGCGTTGAAGTCGGAGCGGGACAGCTCCAGCCCGGCCAGTTGTTCGGCCGCAGAGGCAACGCTCCACCGGAGTCGATCTCGTCGGTTCACGATCCAGTCGGCGGGACCGACTTCCGGCAAGAGGTGATCGCGGTACATGGACAGCACGGACCAAAGACGCACGGCCAGTGTGGTCGTATCACCCTTGGATCTCGCTGCTTCGGACTCCTCAAATGTTTGTTCAATCATGGCGACATCGGATTCATCGACCGAGAGGACATACGCCTCTCCGACGCGCTTGAGCATTGCATGGTGGGGTCCGGTGTCACCCAGTACCCTCCGCACGGAGGAGATGGCCGTCTGTACATTCCGGCTTGCGCTTTGCGCGTCGATTCCGGGCCAAAGAGCCTCGGACAGGATCTCCCAGTGGATCGGTCGTGATGGCGAGATGGCCAACAGAGACAAGAGCGAACGGGCCCGAGGGCGCAACGTGTCCAGATCGATGACCTCGCCTCGGCATTGCACGATGAGCCCACCGAGGCAACGCACGGACAACTGTGCCGGACTGACGGCTGGCGGAGGGGACGGGTCCTCCGTTACGTCTGGCGAGGTTGTCCGGTGGAATGAGTTTCGGTCAGAGGTCGATACCGACCGGCTTTTCCGGCGAGATCTCGAGCCTGTTCCCCCCTGGAAGAGGGTCGCGATGAGCATTGGGCTCAGGCCGCACGCTGCAGCGATTGATTTGCCTGCTTCCAGTTGACCGGACGTGTCGTGGTGACCGAGTTGTCCGAGGATGATGCACGCCATCGCCTGTGCTCCTGGCACCCCACTTGATCGAGCAAGGGCTTCTGCCTCGACGGCGAATCGTTCCGCCTCACGATCATTGGCCACGACATGCGCCAAGGCGAGACACGCGGTAATCCAGGATTCGAGTGTGGCCGAGCCCAATTGCTTTGACAGTTCGAGGGAGCGCGAACAGGGGAGAGATCGACCCCCCATCGGCCATTCGTCCGACGCCCTCGAAGAGACTGGCAAGCATCTCCCCCCACAGATCCCCGTCGACCCGCGACCCAACCGCAGCCATCTGGGCTGCGTCGGGATCTCCGGTGAGCCCCAGGCATGCGCATGCCTGTCTGGCCAGCCAGGGTTGATCCAGAAGCTCCGCACGCGAGGCGAGGTCAACGAATCGCATTCGGGCGACCGACCTATTCGTTGTGGTGAGAAGGGCCGTGATGGTGGAAACAAGTTCTCCTGCCAGCTCAACCACCGGGTTGTCCACTTGCAACAGTGACGCATCGAAGATGGCCGCTGCTCTCGCGGCGTCGCCGGCTAGGAGGCACACCACACCAGCCACCAGGTGGTAGATCGGATCTTCCGAGTCGAGAGCCACAGCGGTGACGTCCAGCGGGTGACGAGCGACGGCGCGTCGGAGGAGATCGGTCAAGCCCGACGCCGGCGTGGGCAACTTGGTCGCCCAAGCCGCCACCGCCACCATCTCATGCTGACAAGATGCGGCTCCGATGGGGGGAAGTTCCGATTCACATCGCTTGTAGGCAGCGAGTGACAGATCGAGGGAGCCCGAGGCCAGATGTCGACGAGCCAGGGCGAGCTGAAGCCACGGATCTTCGGAAGTCAGCCGCTCGGGTACATTGTCGAGCCAGTCACCGGGTTCGCCGGCAAGATCCTGACCTCTCGTCCGCAGAAGGTCGAACGCCTCGGTCCAGGCCTCGGCCCTGCACAGGCTGCGCAATGCTGCTCCACAAATTCCGTTCGGAATGACTCCGTCGACCGCCGTGGCATCGAGCAGGAGGAGTGCTGCCCGTCGAATGTGGGCCATGGCGGCTGACTCTCCGAGCTGCTCGACCAGGAGACCCTCCAGGTGCGAGCGGAAAATCTGATGGTAGGCGAACGACCTTCCCTCATCTTGAGTTGTAGTAAAGATCTGTCGTTCCGCGAGTTGCGCGAGCACCGTGGCACTGTCGCTTCGATCGAGCAGGCGATCGCACAAGTCAGCAGTCATCACGCCAAAGGGACTCGTCATGACCAGAAAGCTCCGCAAGTCCGGTTCCAGGCCTTCGAGGACGTTGCGGGCCAAGTAATCCTTCAAGAGGCGGTTGTGGGTGGCCAGGCCATCGAGGATGCGTCGGCGCTCAGAAGCGGGCTTACCGACCAGTGCGAGGTGGAAGAGCTGAAGGCCTGCCACCCACCCATCGGTTCGCCGGTGGATCTCTGCGAGGTCGCGGGCATCCACCGGATCGCTGTAGTAGCGACGAAAGAGCCGTTCAACCTCCCAGTGCCGGAAGCGAAGTTCGTCAGGTCCCAGGGTGACCAGTCCGCCGTCCAGCTGAAGGCGACTG
Organism: uncultured Acidimicrobiaceae bacterium; assembly: GCA_963824355.1. Classification (GTDB taxonomy): domain Bacteria; phylum Actinomycetota; class Acidimicrobiia; order Acidimicrobiales; family RAAP-2; genus Bog-756. Next base: position 87,187 of record CAWGOY010000008.1, read on the forward strand.
AGATCGAACCCGGGGGTCTCTCTGGAGGCAACAACTACCCGGATGCTGCGGGGCATGTACTGGATGAACCGACTCAGCCACTGTTCGGCTTCACTCGATTTGAGCACATGGAGATCGTCGATGATCAGGAGCGCTCGTCCACCCTCAATGCCCTCCACGGCGAGCAGTGCGTCATCGACGGATTGCCATCCTGTCTCAATGGCAAGCACGTGCGAAAGTGCGCGCTCGAGGTGACGGAGAAGACCCTTACCCGACGAGTCGCTCGCTTCCGCGTCGTACCACGCGACGGGAGCACCACATTGACTTGCCCATTGGGCTAGCAACGTGCTCTTGCCGGAGCCTGCCGGGGCGATGACCGTTCCCACCCGTCCAAGCCAGACCCGATCGAGCAGCGTGAAGAGTCGCGTCCGGGTCAGGCCATGTGGATCTGGCGGGGCGACCTTCGAGCCGAGCACCGTTCCGCCGTTGAATCTGGGCACGAAGGTCCCCTAATCGCGCAGACTCACAGACGAGATCGCCCCTTTTACTGATCTAACTCGTCGCGCGACACCTGTCGGCTTGACTGGTTGCTTTCCAAAATGTGAGTTTTCCACAGCCCGACCGCCCAAGAGACAAAACCCAGCAAGCGCAAGGGACGTTATGTCCGTCAGCCTGTCGTGTCAACTGAGTTGAGTGTGTCCTGTGGTCCTTCGGTGCGGGAATCGAGAGCGAGCCGGGCGGGGCGTCAGCCGGGTGCGGTGCTACAGGTCAGGGTCATCGAATCCAGGCGCAACGGTGACGGGCTTATTGTGCGGTAGCCCAGCCCTATGTAGCAGTGTGCTGGCCGCTGTGTTGCTGTTCGGCCCTAATGGGTCGTACGGCGTCGCTGTACCCTCGATGCGCGCCAGTTCAGAAGTGAATGTTGAACCCTTGCCCGACGCCGCATCGCCCTCCGCGACGGTGACTGTGTTCAGCGACGGGTAGTCGATGAAGTTTGAGTCAAACGGACCGGTCGTTGAGACGATGGTGCCATACTCGTTGCCCGGCGGCCCTCCTTGTCCCCCTGGGCCTGCTCGGTACCCTGTCTTGGCTCCGGACGCATCCGTGAAGATCAAGAACAGGTGCCAGATGGGGAAATTGGCCAGCATTCCTCCAATATGGGTTGATCCAACTTCGACCCTTGGCTGAGGCGATACCTGAGCCGGTGATGTGCTTCCAGCATCGTTGTTACCACTGCGACTGCTGTCGTTTGCACTGATACTGCCTTCCGGTCCATCCACGTCCCGTTGCAAAGCAAGGGCTTGAATCGCTGAGCTAACCGCCCTGTTACCCACCAGTGCCTGCATTTGCAATACGGCTGTGGTCCTATCCGCGCCGGAATGCGGATCGACAGTGGCGCGCGATCTGCCCTTTGTTTGCTCCGCAGAGAGATTGCTCTTCTCAGTGTTCTGTAGCACCCGAGCCTCCCTCCTAGCGCATCCAGCCTACTGGGCTGGTATTTGCCCGATAGGGCGAATTGCAGTTGCCCGTAGGGGAGACGACTGCGTGGCAGACAGAATCAGGAACGGAGCGTCGGGCTGTCCGAGCCAGGCCATTGCAGCATGTTGGTCCAGCTTGTCCGGGCAGAATAATGCCCTGGCCTGCGGGAAAACAAGCCAGGGCATCGTGGAGGTGGCGGGAATCGAACCCGCGTCCTCCGGCTTCTCAGTAGGCCTTCTCCGAGCGCAGCCGGCGGTGGATTGTCGGGATCGACTCCGTTACCGGCGCCAGAGTCATTCCGTATCCGACTGAGGTGTCCCTGACGGCCAGTCGGCGCAGCCGGTCAGGTGAGTCCCACTTGATGGCGCCCGGTTCCGGCCCGTAGGACTGAGACCGGTCGGACGTCGCAGTTTCTAGGCTGCGAGCACGAGCTGAGGCTCGGCGTTTGTTTTTTGTTCCGGCTCTTTAACGTGGCTCCGGAGACCACGGCTCGCTTCTCCTACATCGACGACCAGAGTCGAAGCCTGTCACCCCCTCGGGTACCTCGGCTGCCCAGACATCTGGGCAGGCGTCCAGTCTATCGCCGTCGCCCGTGAGTACCGGCTAGCCCGTCAGCGGCCCTCTCGGTGCGAGCCGCCCTTGGAAGCTGCCCGGGCCTCCCGGGCCGCTTCCCGGCTGGCGTCACGGGTGGCGATGGCGTGGCGTTTGTCGTACTGCCGGCGTCCCCGGGCCAGGGCCAGCTCGACCTTGGCCCTCCCGTCCTTGAAGTAGATGGACAGGGGCACCAGGGTCAACGACTGCTGCTGGACGTGCCCCATCCATTCGTCGATCTGACGTCGATGGAGGAGCAGCTTGCGGCGCCGGTCAGGCTCGTGGGCACCGAACCCGTTGGCCTGGGCGTAGGGCGGGACGTGCACCCCGAACAGCCACATCTCGCCGTCGATGATCCGGGCGTAGGAATCCTGGAGGGCGATCCGTCCGGCCCGGAGGGACTTGACCTCGGAACCCTGGAGCACGATGCCACATTCGGTGGTGTCGATGATCTCGTAGTCGTGACGGGCGCGCCGGTTGGAGGCCACCACCTTGTTGGCCTCGGCGGTCTGCTTGGTGGCCGACCCGGACCCAGTGGCCGGTTGTCGCCGTTTGGCTGCGCTCATCGCTCTGTGACGGTAGTCGTCCGATTCGGTGACGGCGTCCTCTAGCGTGCATACCATCATGCTGTCGCTACCCCGGTCGATACACGAACAGATGGTGGCTCACTGCCTCGCCGGTCTGCCCGACGAGGCCTGCGGTCTGCTCGGCGGCGACCTCGCGACCGGCGAGGTCGTCACCTGCTATCCGACCCGGAATCTGGCAGCCTCGGCCAAGCTGTACACGGTCGACCCGAAGGAGCACCTGCGGGCTGACCGGGACGCCGAGGCGGCCGGGCACTCGATCATCGGGGTGTTCCACTCCCATACCCATACCGAAGCCTTTCCATCGCCCACCGATGTCGCCCAGGCACCTGATCCTTCCTGGCACTACGTCCTGGTGTCGTTGCGGGATGTGGAGCCGGTGGTGCGGAGCTACCGCATCGTCGACGGATCGATCACCGAGGAGCCCGTGCGCTTGCAGTCCCGGTAGAATCCTTACGTCGCCGGTCAGCTTTTGCCGGTGCCAGGCGAATCCGAGGAGATCCCGTGCCCGTCCAAGTCAATCTGCCGACCGTCCTCCGTCCCCATGCCGGCGGTTCCAAAACCGTCACCGCCACCGGCACCACGGTGGGCGAGGCCCTTTTGTCGCTGGTCGAGGAGTACCCGGGGCTTTCCGGCCAGGTGATCAACGATGACGGGACGCTCCACAAGTTCGTCAACGTCTATCTGAATGACGACGACGTCCGTTACCTGGCGGCGCTGGCCACTCCGGTCTCCGATAGCGACGAGATCTCCATCCTCCCGGCGGTTGCCGGGGGCGCGGTCGCGCACGCGTCTCCTCCACGCGATGACCGCGCACGGCTCCGTGCTGGAGCTGATCGGCAACACCCCACTGGTGGACATCAGCCAGCTCAGTCCGAATCCCGACGTCCGCATCCTGATCAAGCTGGAGGGCCAGAACCCGGGCGGCTCGGTGAAGGACCGGATCGCTCTGGCCATGATCGAGGAGGCCGAGAAGGACGGCATCCTCAAGCCGGGACAGACCCTCATCGAACCCTCGTCGGGCAATACCGGCATCGGCCTGGCCCTGATCTGCCCGGGTGAAGGGCTACCACCTGAAGGTGGTGCTGGCCACCAACGTCTCGATCGAGCGACGTCAACTCCTCGAAGTGTGGGGCGCCGAGATCATCGAGTCGCCCGGTTCCGAGGGCTCCAACGGCGCCGTGCGCCGTGCCCGGGCCCTGGCCGACCAGCATCCCGAATGGGTGTTCCTCTACCAGTACGCCAACCCGGCCAATCCCAAGGCCCACTACGAGGGGACCGGGCCGGAGATCTGGCGTGACTGCCCGGAGGTGACCCACTTCGTGGCCGGCCTCGGCACCTCGGGAACGCTGCTCGGGGTCGGTCGGTTCTTGAAGGAGCAGAACCCGGAGATCAAGGTGCTGGCCATCGAGCCGCCGGCCGGCGAGATCGTCGACGGGCTGCGCAACCTCGACGACGGCTACATCCCGCCCATCTTCATCGACAATCAGGGCGCCGCTCTGCTCGACGGCAAGCGCATCATTCGGCCCCGCGAGTCCATCGAGTGGACCCGACGCCTTACCGAGGTGGGGATCTTCGCCGGGATCTCCTCGGGGGCGGCTCTGGCCGGCGCAGCCAAGACAGCGGAGTCCCTCGAGTCGGGAACCATCGTGTTGGTGGCGGCCGACGGCGGATGGAAGTACCTGTCCACCCAGGCGTGGACCGACGACCTCGACGTGGTGGTGGAGCGGGCCAAGAAGATCACCTACTTCTAAGTGAGGCCGGTACCCGACCTTGCTCGGATCGAGACCTTGGTCACACCCTGGAGTACTCTGCGGCTCCATGAGCACAGATCAGCACAGGAGTCCATGAGGTGACCGACGCCAAGACGGTTCACAGCCGCATCAATCGTGCCGACGGACGGGCGGTGGATCAGCTCCGACCCGCCCAGTTCGAACGTGACTTCACCGTCTTCGCCCCTGGCTCGGTACTGGCCTCCATGGGCCGCACCCGGGTTCTGTGTACCGCGTCGATCGAGGATCGGGTCCCGCCGTGGATGCGGGGGAGTGGCAAGGGCTGGGTGACGGCGGAGTACTCATTGCTGCCGGGTTCCACATCGGAACGGGTGTCACGAGAGGCGGCCAAGGGAAAGCAGTCGGGTCGGACCCACGAGATCCAGCGGCTCATCGGCCGATCGCTACGGTCGGTGTGCGACATGGTGGCTCTGGGTGAGCTGCAGATCACCGTGGACTGCGACGTGCTCCAGGCCGACGGCGGTACCCGGACCGCCTCGATCTGTGGGGCCTACGTGGCACTCCACGACGCCCTCACCCGACTGGTCCTTCGGGGTTCCCTGCGAGCCAATCCGCTGGGTGAAGCGGTGGCGGCGGTCTCGGTGGGAGTGGTCGACGGGGTCTGCATGCTGGATCTCCCCTATGACGAGGACAGCCGAGCCGAGGTCGACATGAACGTGGTGATGACCTCGTCGGGTCGGTTCATCGAGGTCCAGGGAACCGCTGAAGGGATGCCCTTTTCCAAAGGTGAACTCGATGAGATGCTCAGTCTGGCCGAGCACGGGATCGCCCACCTACTCGAGCTCCAGGCCCAGACGTTGGCCGAACCGCCCGCTCCGCGCTGACGGTGGACGACCTGCGGCTGGTGCTGGCCAGCGCCAATCCCGACAAGGCGGCAGAGATCGTGGCCATTCTCGGGACCGTTCCCGGGCTCACCGTCCTGCCCCGCCCGGCTCACGTCCCCGAGGTGGAGGAGACCGGGGACACCCTGGTGGACAACGCCAGGCTCAAGGCGGTGGCATTGGCTGACGCCACCGGCCTTCCGGCAGTAGCTGACGACACCGGGCTCGAAGTGGAGGCCCTGGGTGGAGCCCCGGGGGTGTATTCGGCCCGGTACTCGGGTCCGCACGCCAGCTATGCCGACAACGTGGCCAAACTGCTGGTCGAGCTGGACCGGGTCGGGGCGGTCGACCCGGAGCGGCGGAAGGCCACCTTCAGGTCGGTGGCCCTGGTCGCCTACCCCGATGGCCGAGAGGTGTGGGCTGATGGGCGAGTGAACGGTGTGATCGCCCCCGAACCGGTGGGGGACGGTGGTTTCGGTTACGACCCGGTCTTTGTTCCTAGTGGGTTTGGCGGTCGCACCTTCGCCCAGATGACCCCCGACGAGAAGCACCGGATCTCCCATCGCGGCCGGGCCTTCCGGGCCCTTGCCGAACTGCTCGAAGCAGGCTCCGGGCCCAGATGAGATCCCCGTCGGGCCCGAGCCCGGGCGGCTAGCGTCGGGATCCTGTCGACAGTGGAGGGACGGTTTCGTGAGTGACGCGTCGCAAGGACCAGGGTGGTGGCTCGCCTCTGACGGCAAGTGGTACCCACCGTCGGCCGCCTCCGGACCGGCAGTCCTCCCAGCCCAACCCGGCATCGCGGTAGCGCCCGGTTATCCGGGTGCGCCCGTTGGCCCCGCCGGATACGTGCCGCAGGCCGGCCCCCCCGCTTACGGTCCGGCTCCGGCCCCCGGTGGCCCGGCCGGGCCGGGAGGGGTACCTCCGGGCTACGCCCCCCCATTCAACCCGGGTTACGGCTATCCCGGCGGCGGAGTGCCCTACGCATTCGCCCCCCCGGTGAGGACCAACGGGCTGGCCATCGCCTCGTTGATCTGCTCGTTGGTTTGGTTCTTCTGGCTCGGGAGCATTCTGGGCATTGTCTTCGGGCTGATTGCCCGGGGCCAGATCAAACGGTCGAAGGGTCAAGAACAGGGCAGCGGACTGGCCACGGCCGGCCTCATCATCGGCATTATCGGCATCGTGGGCACCGCCATCTGGTTGATCGTGTTCTTCGCCTTCGTCAACCACGTGTCCCACGAGATCTGCAATCAGCAGGGGTCGAACTGCACGTTCAACAACAGCGGTTTCGGGAATACCTGACCCGAAGCGCCCGGCAGGCGTTGTCGGCGAGCGTGCTACCTCGATCTGGTCAGGCCGCGCCGTCGTTGTCGCTGGCCGTGGGCTCGGGCACGGGTGTCCACGGGTCTCCGGCGATCGGCGGAGGCATGATGGCCACCGCAGCCAGGGTGTCAGCCTGGTCGTGGGCCACGCCGAGGGCCGGATCCGCGACTGGTGCTGGCGCGGCGACTGTCAGGCCCTCGCGGATCGAGTCGATCGGTAGCACTTCCGGAGGTAGGGGGAGGGCGGTGATAGGTGCCACCGAGTCGACCTCGCTCACCAATGGATGCACGCGGTCGCCGTCGCTGGGGCGTTCGGTCGGGTCACCCACCATGATGAGACCGCCAGCAGCGAGGTCGCGCAGGCTCCGCAAGCTCACCATCTGGTCGCCACCGATCTCATCGAGCACGGAACGGATGGTGTGACCGGTCCGACCGACAATGGTGAACACCTGCCACTGGTCACTTCGGATCTGGACGTCTCCGCCGGGAGGTTGGGGAGCCAGTACTACCGCGGCGTCAAACGGCACGACCCGGCGGATCTCCCTCCATTCGTCGACCTGGGGCCGGACCTCGTCCAGGACGGCCTCGACCGGAACGGGCGGATGGCTGCTCGGCACGGTCACTCCCGACGTGAAGGAGAACTCCCCCTCGCTCAGGCAGGCCAGCTCGAAGACCACCTGACCGATGGTCGCCGCCGTCCCCACCTCGCCGTTGGCCAGCTCACCCTCGACCAGCCAGAGCTTGCCGGCGACCGACCCGCTGGCCACCTGGAGCTCACCGGTCTGGCCGGTGGCATCCAGCAGAGCCAGGACGTCGGCCAGGGCGAAGTCGGCGAGCGACCCGACAAGGGAAGCGGTGGTTGACGTCCCGATGTGTTGATCCTGGGTCATGTTCGTGTCCTTCCCCTCCCCGGTGGCCGCCGAAGGCTCGAATGCCAGTTCCGGCGTGGCCACTGCCCGGGATTCGGTGAGAATCCCGGATGCTTCCTGTGCACCATCGAACATCGGACCGAGCACGGCTCCCTGGTCGTTCCTAGGCAACACTTCCGAGGACCGCTGTCTCCAGGCCATCTCCGAGTCCTTCGCTCGACATTTCCTTTCATCCAACAGTAACCGCAATGAGTAGTTAGCTCAACACTAATAGTGGTAATTGAGCGAACCGGAAGTTGCTGAGCTGCGACCTCTCCCTCCGCCGTTCACTTCTGCGAATGAGTGTATGGCGTATATCTACGACGTATACGTTTTGACGGGTTGGGTGGGCGGCTACGAAAGACCGGTCGATTGCGCAGGTTTGCAGGCGGTCAGAGGGCTGGAGGACGAGGTCCCGGGGTCGGTGTCGGTAATGATCGGGTCATGACCGAAAACCGATCCCCGGACGATCCTGTCGGCCACGCCTACGCCGCCGACGGCCAGCGCTATGCCGATTTCCGGCATCTCCGCTTCGACCGGCCCAGCCCGGGAGTGCTGCTCATCACCATCGACCGTCCGGACGTGCTCAATGCGGCCAATGAGCGCCTGCACCGGGAGCTGTCGGAGATCTGGCCGGTGGTGGACGCCGACGACACGGTGGCCGTCTCGGTGATCACCGGGGCGGGCCGTGCGTTCTGCGCCGGCGGTGACCTGGCCATGATCGAACGGATGACCACCGACCATGCAGCGGTGGTCGAACAGTGGGACGACGCCAGGGCCGTGGTGGAGGCCATGCTCCGATCGGTGAAACCCATCGTCTCGGCCATCAACGGCGTGGCAGTCGGGGCCGGGTTGGCAGTCGCCCTGTTGGCCGACGTGAGCATCGTCGCCGAATCGGCCCGCCTTTCTGACGGGCACACCCGGATCGGGGTGGCGGCGGGAGACCACGCGGCCATCCTGTGGCCGTTGCTCTGCGGCATGGCCAAGGCCAAGTACTACCTGTTGACCGCCGAAGTCGTTGACGGGGTCGAAGCGGAGCGGATCGGGCTGGTGACCCGTTGCGTTCCTGACGGGGCCGTCCTCGACGAGGCCCTGGTCGTGGCGGGCCGTCTGGCTGCGGGCAGCAGGACGGCCGTGCAATGGACCAAGCGGGTGCTCAACCAGTGGATGCTGTCGAACGCCCCGGTCTTCGGCGAGTCACTCGCTCTGGAGATGCTGGGGTTCCTCGGTCCGGACGCCAAGGAGGGAGTGGCCGCCCTGCGCGAGCGTCGTGCACCGGACTTCCCGTCGGCTCACTCTCCACGCTGATCGCCGGCACCACAAGCCTTGGCCCGGATGAGAAGGTCGGGCCGGCCACCAGCCGTCGGGTCAGGCCACGGTGACCAGGGTGCCGATGGGCGTGAGCGGGTAGACCACGGCGGCGTTGGCCGGGGGCATCTCCACGCACCCGTCGCTTTGGGGGTATCCGTAGCCGCCGCGGATGAACCCGTGCAGGGCGTCACCGCCGTTGAAGTAGCTGACCCACGGAATACCAGGATCGACGTACTTGGATCCGTCGGGGTTGGTGCCGCTCATGGTGGTCACCTTGTACCGGAGGTAGACCGGGAAGGTGCCCTGGGCGGTCGGTGCCCCGGCCGCTCCGGTATTGGCCCGCGTCGAGTAGACGGCGGCGCCGTTGCTGTAGACGGTGGCGGTCTCGGGAAGGGATTCGGACACGTAGACATAGTCATAGGGAGCCTGGTCGATGGTCCCGGCGGCCGCATCGGTCAGCAGCTGCTGCCAGACGGCCGGTCCGGCAATCCCGTCGGTCTTCATGCCGTGCTGGGACTCGAAGTCCATTACCGCACCCTTGGTGATGACGTTGGCGTTACCGGGAGTCCAAAGGCTCTCGAGGGAGGCCGGCTCATCCCACCTCCAGGTGAACGAGCCCTCCTGGGGCTGAGCCGCCTCGACCGGTGCGCTGAGTGGTGCGGCCGGGGTGAAACTGACCGGGAGATAGCCCAGCTGGGCCAGGAGCTGTTGGAGCCGGAGGGTGCTTCCGGGAGCGACCGTGAACTGCGCAGTGCTGGTCTGGGCCAGAGTCTTTCCTCCGGCGCTGACCACGCCTTCCGCCCCGCTGGGCACGGTCACCGTCTCGGTGCTCGAGGGACCGAACGGAGCCGAAGCCACGAAGTCCTCGGTGTCAGGGGTGACCCGTTGCCAGGTGCCGGCAACCACCGGGGTCAGCGTAGGAGTGGCCGAGTGGGTCCCGAGCGGCAGGCTGAACTGCACCGACACCGTGGCGTCGGTGGGCACGGCGGAGGTGCCATTGGCCGGCGTCACCGACACCACCCTCAAGGGACCTGAGCGTAGGGATGCGTCCTGACCGGTGGCTGGTTTTGTCGAGGCGGCCGCCGCCCGGTTGGCGCTGCTGTGGACGACCACGGCGGCCGCGCCGACCCCGACGACGACCACCGCCAGTAAGGCGAGGGTCCACGTCCACACGGCGCGACCGGAGGTGGGTCGGCTCGGTGTCGTCGATTTCGAGTGGGCGTGCGCGGACGGCATGATGCTCCTTTTCCCGGCAAGAATCTACCAGGCCACAGCGTGGTTTCGGCACCACCCGAGCTGTTCGGTGCCACCGTGGATCTGGTTGCCGAGCCTCTCGGTCGGGGCTCGTGTGCCGGGCGTTCCCGATTACGCCCAACTGTCCGGGCCCGGACCGACCCGGTCTTTGACCGCGGTCTCCACTGCGGCGATGAGGCGGCCGTCGGTGAGCTTGTGGCCGTCCGGGCCGTGCACGTAGAAGGCGTCGACCACCGCGGAACCGAAGGTCGAGACCTTGGCCGACGTGACGTCCAGCTCGCAGTCGACGAGCGCTTTGGTGATGCGGTGGAGCTGGCCCACCGTGTCCTCGGCCCGGACCTCCACCACCGTGGCGGTATCCGAGGCGTTGTTGTCCACCGTGACCTGGGTGGACACCAGGTTGGGCGTGATGGCCCGACGCTCCCGTCGGTAGGTGTGGGCGCGCTCGGCCAGCTGGTGGTCGAGGGACAGGGAGCCGTCCATCACCTTGGCCAGGTCCTCGGCGAGGCCGGTGACCTTGGGCCACCGGCCTCGCGACGGCTCGGCGGTGAAGATCTCGACGGCGACCCCGTCCTCTCCGGCGACCGAGGCGGAGCGGACATTGAGACCGTGCAACGCCAGGACGCCGGTCACTTCGGCCAGGAGCCCCGAGCGGTCGAGGGCGACAACGGTGACGATGGGATCGTCGATGGAGAGCGCAGGCACGCCGTGGGTCCTGACGGTGTCCATAATCACCCGGAGCTCGTCGGTGATCCACGGTGTGGGAGCGGTCACCGGCTCACCGGCCAACAGCCGGTTGGTTCGTTCCACCAGCTCGGCCACCAGTCCCGCCTTCCACGAACCCCAGGCCGAAGGACCGGTGGCCAGGCTGTCCGCCTCCACCAGGGCGGCCAGGAGCTCGAGGGTCGACCGGTTCCCGACCTCGGCCGCCACCCGTTCGGCGGTAGCCGGGTCGTCGAGGTCGCGACGGGTGGCGGTGTCGGGCAGCAGCAGGTGGAGTCGGACCAGGGTGACCAGGGTGTCAACGTCCTCGGAAGGCAGCCCCATCCGTGTCCCGATGTCGGCCACCACCGTCATACCCACGTCGGTGTGGTCCCCGGGGAATCCCTTCCCGATGTCGTGGAGCAGGGTGCCGAGCAGAAGGAGATCCACCCGCTTGACCCGGTGGGCCAGGGTGGCGGCGATGGCCGTGGCCTCCAGAAGGTGGCGGTCGACAGTGAACCGGTGGTACGGATTGCGCTGCGGTTTGTTCCGGACCGCAGCCCATTCGGGGAGATAGCGCTCGATCAGGTGGCGTTGGTCGAGCGCCTCGAGTGCGGCGATGGCCGGCGGGCCGGTGGCCAGCACCCGAATGAGGACGGACCGTAGATCTTCGGGCCAGGGGACCTCGGGCTCCGGCGCCTTTCGTCCGAGGAGGTTGAGCGCGTTGCGGTCGATGGGAAGGTTGCGCTCGGCAGCCACCGCGGCCAGGCGGAGGGAAACCGAAGGATCCCTGCTGACGTCGGCCGCGGGCAGAAGTGCCACCTCATCGGCCGTGACCCCGATCTCGGGATCGCCGGGCACCGGGGTGGCCGGGCTGTCGCCGGACTGGCCCGACCGCCGGAGGGTTCGACCCGAGCCCTTGCTCCGGGACCAGGCCCCCCGCCGACGCCATGCGTCGTCCCCTTCCCAGGCCACCTTGCGGCCGGCGGTGGCTACCGCCCGCATCAGGGCATCACTGTCCGGTTCGCCGAGGGCCGCGGCCACCTGGTCCTGTTCCTGCAACAGGAGCCTGTTCTGCTCGCGGCCGGCTCGTCGGTGGAGCTCCACCCGGATGGCGGTGAGTACGGCGCGCGCATCGTCGATGGCCACCGTGTCCACGTAGTCGGCCAGCACGGGCACGGCCAGCATCACTGCGGTGAGGGCGGCGACGTCACGGAGCCCCCCATGGGCCTCCTTCAGATCCGGTTCCAGCAGGAACCCGACGTCACCGTCGGACCGCTGGCGCTCGGCCACCAGGTCGGACAGGACCCCCAACCAGGGCGGCTTCTGTTTCGCCCAGCGTTCCTGGGCACCGGCGATCACCGGTTCGGCGACCTTCGGGTCGCCGCAGATGACCCGGGCATCGAGCAGTCCGAGGGCCACCCGAAGGTCCTCGCCGGCCAGTTCCAGGGCATCGCTGGGTCGCCGAACACTGTGGTCGAGGGCCACTCCCTCGTCCCACACCGGGTACCAGATGCGATCGGCAGTGGCCGAGATGTTTCGGCGACCCCGATGGAGGAGGACCACGTCGAGGTCGCTGAACGGGCACAACTCGGCCCGACCGTAACCACCCACCGCGATGAGGGCCATTCCCTTGGTGTCGCCCCCGGAGGCCTCGTCCACCAGGCCGGTCAGCCACTCGTCGGCCGCGTCGGCGTAGGCCCGGCAGAAGGCGTCCCCCCGCAAGTCGGTGCGCTCGATGAGCGCCTGCCGTCGAGCTCGGAGGGACACCGCCGGACCGTACCACCGGGTGGTCAGGCGGGGGCCGATGACCCCCACCGGGTGGGGCGAACACCACCGGACGCTCCAGGGGATTACCGTAGGAGTATGGCTGAAGAGGAACGGAAGGGACTGAGCGTCTTCGACGGGGTGCTCGTGGTGGGCGGCGGCATCATCGCCGTCATCGTGGCCCTCGCCCTGTTCCACTTCATCGCCAGCCTGATCTGGATCGGGATCGAGGTGCTGGTGGTGGTGGTGCTGGTCTGGATCGTGGCCAAGCTGGTATTCGGCCGCCGATCCTGACCTTCGCCCGCCGGTGCATGGGGCGGACCGCCGTCCGGGGGCCGACTGCTCAGGCGGTCATCGATTCGAACAGTTCGATGTGCTCGGCCACCATCCGGTCGGTGGAGAAGTAGCCCTCCACCGCCAATCGGCAGTCGGCTCGATTGAGGTCGCCCAGCCGGCCGATGGCCTCGACCATGGCCTCCTCGTCCTCGCACAGGAAGCCGGTGCGACCGTCGGTCGACCACCTCGGGGGCCGCCCCCTCGGGAAAGGCCAGCACCGGGGTGCCGCAGGCCATGGCCTCGATCATGACCATGCCGAATGGCTCGTTCCACCGGATGGGGAAGAGCAGGGCCGAGGCTCCGGCCAGCAGCTCGAGCTTGCGCTCGTGGGAGACCTCGCCCAGGTAGAGGGCGTCGGTCCCGAGCAGGGGCTCCACCTCCTCGGCGAAGTAGCGCATCTCCCACGGCTCGCGCATCTTGGCCGCCATCAGGATGCGGATGCCGGCCCTGCGGGCGATCTGGATGGCCCGGTGGGCGCCCTTGTCGGCGGCCATCCGGCCGAGGAAGAGGACGTAGGGGCCGTCCTCGTCACCGGCTCCGTCGCCCACCGGGAAGTGGGAGGCCTCCACGCCGTGGTGGATGACCCGGGCGACGGGGATGTCGGGTGCCGCCCGCCGCTGGGCGTGGGAGATGGCGACGAGCGGGACCCGGTCGGCGGTGGCCCGGTAGAGGTCGGTCAGCTCCTCGTTGAAGGGGCCGTGGATGGTGGTGGCCACCGGCAGGTCCGGGTAGCGCTCGGCGTAGAAGGGTCCCATCATGGTGTGGTCGTGGACCACGTCGCAGTGGCTGACCGCCTCGTAGGCGTGGATGACGTGGCGGATCTCGGGGACGGCCATGCCGATGCGGGTGCCCTCGGCGGCCGGCAGCACCCACTGGCGGGGGACCGGGCAGGTCGAGTCGCCGGTGGCGAAGAGCAGCACGTCGTGGCCGGCGTCCTGGAGTCCGCGGGCCAGTTGGTCGACCACCAGCTCGATGCCGCCGTAGAGGAGGGGAGGGATAGGGGTCCACGGTGGGGCGATCATTCCGATCCGCATGGACAGATTCAAGCATCCCGACGGGGAGGGTAGGATCGCCGGGCGCCAGGGCGGCGTGGCCGAGTGGTTTAGGCAGGGGCCTGCAAAGCCCCGTACGGCGGTTCGATTCCGCCCGCCGCCTCCAACGGAAACGGGTTCATCATGCGAGTCGACCAGAGGGATGGTGAGCGGCGTCCCTGCGGCCAGTCGGAGGTAGCGCCGGGTCTGCAGGCCAGCTACCGCAACGGGGGCCGCTGAGGGTGCGAGCCCGGTTACGGATCCACGATCCCGATCACCGGTCCTTGCGCCGGGCCGGCCGGACCTCATTGGTGATGACGGCCACCTTCCTGTTCGGCATCCACGTGATCCACCAACCCCAGTTCGCGGTCATCGGGGCATTCACCGGCGCCGCGCTGTTGGGCATCGCCGACTTTTCCGGCAACCGGACCCAGCGGATCCGGGTGACGGCGGCCACCGTGGTGGTCGGGGCCGGGCTGTTGGCCCTCGGCACCTGGGTGTCGGAGAACACCGCGGCGGCCACCGTGACCATGTTCGTGGTGACGCTGGTGGTGGGCTACACCGCGGTGTTCAGCGGCTACTTCGCGGCGGCCTCGACGGCGGTGATCGTCTTCTACGTGGTCGCTACCGGAGTGCCCGGACCGTCGTCGGTCATCCCGGCCCGGGAGGCCGGTCTGGCCGTCGGGGGCATCCTGTCGCTCATCGCCATCGGCTGGCTGTGGCCGTCCCGGGCCACCGCCGAGTGCCGGACGTCGCTGAGCTCGGTCTACCGCGAGCTGTCGGCCCAGATCGGCGCCCTGGCCGGACCGGCCGACGGGGCAGTGGGGACGAACTCGGCCCGTCGGAAGCGGTTGGAGGGGGCGATCCTCGAAGCGGAGCGCTCGATCGCCCGGTCGGCCTGGCGTCCCGACGGTCTTGCCGGTCCCCACAAGGCGCGGATGTACCTGCTGCAGGGCGCCCGCCGGCTTTCCGGATTGATCGACGTCTACGAGGCCACGCCCATCCCGTCCGGCGACGGGATCGACCTGGCTGTTGCCGGGCTGATCGGGGTGTTGACCGACGAGCTGGGACACTGTGCCGACGCAATGGGTTCACTCGGGCGGAACCTGCCCGAGCCAGGGCGGGTCGACCGGGCCAAAGAGCACCTGGCCACAGTGGGCCGTCAGTCCTTCGCCACTCGGGTCGGCGAGGGTCAGGATCCTGAAGCCCTGGATCGGTTCGCCGCTGCTTTCTTCGTGCTCCAGCAGATGGGTTGGGGGGTGGTCCTGGCCTCGGTGCACTGTCGGGCCATGCAGGGTGCTGAACTCAAGGCTCCCGAGTCGCTGATGGACACCCCACTCATCACCGTGCTCACCGACGGCCCGTCGCCGGCCAAGTGGCTCCGCCGGGCCCGCCGCAATCTGACACTCCGCTCGGTGCACCTCCAGAACAGCCTGCGGCTGGCCATCGGGCTCGGGTTGGCCCGCCTGGCCGTGGGCGTGTTCGATCTCCAACACGGGTTTTGGGTGGGGTTCGCCACCCTGGTGGTGCTCAAGACCAGCGCCGCCGGCACCCGGTCGACGGCTGTGCAGGCGACGATAGGGACCGCCATCGGTTTCGGGGTATCGACGGTGTTCATCACCACCTTCGGTGTGGACGCGGTGATCTACTCGATCATCCTCCCGTTGGTGGTCTTCGCCGCGTTCTACCTGCCGGGGGCGGTGAGCTTCGTGGCCGGACAGGCCTTCTTCACCATGGTCATCGTGGTCCTGTTCAATCTGCTGAAGCCGGCCGGCTGGACGGTGGGGCTGGTCCGACTGGAGGACGTGCTGATCGGCGCGGCGATCGGGTTGGTCATCGGACTGGCCCTGTGGCCCCGCGGCGCGGCGTCCGAGTTGGCCCGGGTGGTGGGCCGCCTGTTCGTGACCGGAGACGCCTATGCCCGTTCGACGGTGGAACGTCTGGTCGGAGGAGTGCCGGACGCATCCGTGCAGTCCGATCCGGTCCCGGCGGAGATCCTCTCCGTGCAGCTGGCCGCACTCGAAGCCGAGGACGTGTTCTCGCAGTACTTGTCGGAGCCGCACCAGTCGGACGCGCCGATCATGGCCTGGTCTGCTCTCATGGCTTCGGCCCACCAGTTGTGGTTCGGGGCGTGCATGGTCGGCCTGGTACCCACCCACCCGGATCTGGGCGAGGAGATGCCCGCCATGACCAGCGGGGTATTGGAGGCAGCAGGCTCGCTGAGCAGGGCGCACGCCAGCCTGGCCAGGGCCGTCGCCGACGGTACTCCGTTGCGGACCGAGCCCATCCACACTGTGATCGGCCCCGTCGATCCGGCCCATCCGGATGCGGCGCTGTCCGTGTTCGAGCTGGAGACGTGGCTGGCTGAGCAGAACGCCGAGGTCGAGCGGGTGCGGCCTTGCCTCGACCTCTTGCGTCCGAACGGTGTCTCGGACGATTCGGCGCGCCCTCGGGTGGTCGCGCCATGAGGGGTCAGTCGCCGGCTGCCCGGGGCGTGGCGTAATCCCACAGCAGGTGGGGATCCTGCTCGGCGCCGAGGAGGAGATTGGCCGGGATCCGCTTGTCGATATGGCCGATCAGGCCGCGGTAGATGCCATAACCCACCAACTCCTGCAGCCGGGGTGAGAAGTGGCGCACGGTTTCGGCAGCCAGCCCGAGCTGTTGGTTCTCCTGTTGGCGGATGTACCCGGCGCAGTAGTTCATGGCGATCCCGATCCGGGTGGACGAGGTGGTGTTGGCTCCGCCGCCGTGCCACAGGCTTCCGTGCCAGACGAGCACGCTGCCCTCGGCCATCTCTGCCGGGATCGAGTCGTAGGAACCGGCGAGGTCGGGTGAGCTGTCGGCCTTGTGCGATCCGGGGATCACCCGGGTGGCTCCGTTGGCTTCGGTGAACTCGGTGAGAGCCCACATGGTGTTGCACACCGTCGGGGGATGCGGCTTGGGGATGGGGAGGACCTGGTCGTCGGCGTGGATGGGCTGGGCTGCCTCGCCGGGGCCGATGGCGATGGAGGAGAGGGAGGACACCAAAAGACCGGGGTCGAGCACCCGCTCGCAGAGCGGGAGGACGGCCGGATGGACCGGGATCTGTTCGAAGTGGGGACCGTGGGCGAGGAGGTTGTAGATGCGGGTGGTCCGGACACCCTCGAAGGTGTTGGTGGCCGGGATGATCCCGCGATCACGTTCCAGCCGGGCCAGGTCGTCGCGGAGGGAAGCGACCAGGTCGGGACTGACGGCATTCTCAACCACGGTGTACCCGTCGCGGTCGATGCGGTCGAGGTGGTAGTCGAGGTCGGTGGGTGCGGCGGACACGGAGTTCCCCCTTCACGTCGTGGACGTGTGGGAAGCCTATTGTTTCTGGGTGGCCCGTACGAAGCGGCCGGACAACCGGTACGAATTGCTGACGTGCGCCTGGAAGGGTCACGCCCTGGTGGGTACCGATGCCGCCGAGGTCACGCCGGCCGACGCCCCGGTGGCCAGGGAGCAGGGCGGGATCCGCTGGTACCGGTGCCTGCGGTGTGATGCGTGGATCCACCGGCCCGTACCCGAACACCCGACTCGCGACCGCGTGCCTGAACGGGACGACATCGAGATTCCTTCCCGGGGTCCGGTCCTGAGGGATCGTTACGTGTTGCGACTGATCGCCGTCGACCGGGCCACCCATGTCATCGTGCTGACCACACTGGCGGTGGTCCTGTTCGCCTTCGCTCGGCACGACGCGGCCCTCCACCGGGATTACGTGAACATCATGAACGACCTGTCGGGAGGGGATCCAGGTTCAGCCCAAGTTCGGGGTGTCCTCGGCTATCTGCGGAAAGCCTTCGAGTACTCGCCCACCCGATTGATCCAGCTGGGGCTGCTGATCACCGCCTACGCGGCCCTCGAGGCCAGTGAAATGGTGGGGCTGTGGCTGGGAAAGCGGTGGGCCGAGTATCTGACCTTCGTGGCCACGGTGGCCCTGGTGCCTTTCGAGATCTACGAACTCAGCCTCAGCGTCAGCGTGTTCAAGATGGTCACCCTGGTGATCAATGTGGCCATTGTGGTCTACCTGCTGCTGGCCAAGCGGCTGTTCGGTTTGCGGGGCGGCTATACCGCCGAGCGGGAGCGCCGCCGCCGGCTCGGTGGCTGGCAGGCCATCGAGGCGGCCACGCCGCCGCTACCCACTTCAGTGCCGCTGGCATAGCCAGAGCGGGGCTCAGTCCGGGTCCGGAATTACGACCGGGTGGTAACGTCCACCGCTACGGGCCGTTGGCGCAGTTGGTAGCGCACTTGCATGACACGCAAGGGGTCGTGGGTTCAAGTCCCGCACGGCCCACCAGTGTTCTGTCCCATGACATCGCGGACAGACGAACCCACGAAGGGTAGATGATCAGGGGCTGGTGCCCAGGCGCTGGTAGTCCCTGGTGGGATCGAGGGTGAGGTGCCGGAGCAGCTCACCCGCCTCGCTCAGCACCCGGATGTCGAGGTCACAGACCAGAACGATGATCCGGCGTCCGGTGTGGGCCCGGCCGACGCCCACGTGGTGGAGCTTCGTGCCGTGGCGCAGGGTGAAGACCCCGGTCGTGTCGACCTTGTCGTGGCGCACCCGGGTGTGAGGGGTCATCGGGTACTTGTTCGGGTCCGGGTTGTCCTTTTCGAGTGCGTCGTAGGCCTTCCTCGGAGGCACCATGCCCCGGGCCGAGTGGGGCCGTTCTTCGTTGTAGTAGCGGACGAAAGTATCGATCTGGCCCTGGAGCTCGGCGATGGAGGTGGCGAGGTCCCGTTTGCGCAGCCAGCGCTTGAGCGTCTTGTGGAAGCGCTCGATCTTGCCTTGTGTCTGCGGATGGTAGGGCTTGCCGTGCTTGATGCCGATGCCCAGGGTGGCGAGTTCGGTCTCGAAGCCACAGCGTCCGTTGCGGAACTGAGCGGTGAAGATGCCGCCGTTGTCTGTCAACATCGAGGCGGGAAACCCCCAGGTAGACGCGGCTTGATAGAAGGCGGCGACCACGTCGGCGGCCGTAGCCACTGGCACCACGACGGCGGCGACCACCATGCGGGAGTAGTCGTCGACGAAGTCGAGGATCTCCACCTTCATCCCCTCCTCGGTCCCGTCGTCGATGACCCAGTGGGTCATGTCGGCCTGCCAGGTCTCGTTGGGCAGGGACGCCTCGAAGCGCGCCCACGAGGTCCGTGGGCGCTTCTGGGGCTGGGGGGTGACGAACCCCCGCCGGACCAGTACCCGGTGGATGGTGGAGCGCCCGGGGGCCGTCCCGTGGCGCTGGCGCAGGTGGTACTGGATGGTGAGGGGGCCGGCGTCGAAGCCCTCCTCGTCGAGGTGCTTGCGCATGGTCACGATCTCGTTCTCCAGCTCGACGGACGTCTGGGTGGGCCGCCGATGGGGGGCCGTCGTCAGCGGGACCAGGGCCTCGTAGCCACCGGAGTTGAATCGGGCGACCTGCTTGGCCACCCAGGACTTGGACACGCCGATCGACGAGGCCACCGACCGGAGGGACCGGCCCTCCACCAGCACGGCATCGACGGCGTAACGAGCACGGTCCATGGACACCACCTGAGCAGGTGTCCACGATGTCCTGGGACATGGTGTCCACTAAGTGGTGGAACCGGACACCGCACGGCCCACCAGGGAAGATGTAGAAAGGCTGACCCTCGAAAACTCCGAAAAGGGGAAGTTCGAGGGGAGAATCCAGCGCAGAACGGTTGCCCGTGTGTCGGTGGGTGTGCTCGGGTACGGTCGCATCGATGCCACATTTTGGCGCTGTTCCGCCCGAGTTTCACGACTGCTCCTACCGGTGCGGTGCTGAACGTCCGCAGGTGTACACGGTCGCCACGCTGGAACCCGACATGGTCAACGTCGATCCGCGGCGATGCTTCTGCCGACGGGATCGATGGTCCCAGTTGGACCGACTCGCAGCCCGTCGTCACCGTTGGAGCCCGCGTGATCTGTTGGCCCCACCAGCTGGTGATCAGTCCGACTCGAACCAGCCCCAGCCGAATGCGTGCACGGATCGGGGAACGGCCGAAGATCTGACTCTGCACGACCCCGCACCGCCACCGCTGGCGTCCGGCCGCACCACGACCGCACCTCCTCCTAACCCTGCAGCCTATTGCCGGGTGGAGTTACCTACCGTCTAATCGCGACCCCGCTTCCATCCGGCTCCTCATCGTGGGGAGCACCGGGAATCGAGGATGGTCGAGGGACTTGAAGAGCCGGTTAGTCCAAACCGTGCAACGCGCAGAAGCAAGAGGGCTCGCACCCGTATGTAAGCGATTGCCACCGAACCGCCTCCGGGCACGTTGGCCCTTTCCGTCAACCAAGCGGCATGGGTCTTGGGGGTCAGTCTCCGGTCAGCCGATGGCGATCGCACCTGCACTACTCCCAACATCAATCATCGGGCCTGCCGCGTTGGTGGCCGTGTCGATGGGGGTGACGGTGGAATCGCCGTTGCAGTTAGATGCAGGGTTGGAGCCGCATTCGTTCACCACGTACGCAATGGCGCCATTCGGGGTGATGGCGATTGCCACGGGATCAAGTCCAGACTCGATGACGGACCCGGGCGTGTTGGTAGATAGGTTGACGGGTTCAGCGCCTATGCCGGCCACCACGTAAGCGGTGGCTCCGTTGGGCGTTATGGCGATGGCTTGGAGGTCATCGCCTACACCGAATTCGGGCCCTACGGTTTCCGTTGCCGTGTCGATGGTGGAGATGAGGCCGCCGCCGATGCCGTTCGAGCCCACTACGTAGGCAGTGGCGCCATTGGGGGAGATGGCGATTGCAGCCTCGTTGGGGGGAAGGTGACCCTGGATCGCAGGCCCGGCGGTATTGGTGGACAGGTTGATGGGCGTCACGCTTCCGGTTTGAACTCCTGCACCGGAGTTCACTACGTAGGCAGTGGCGCCATTCGGTGTGATGGCGATGGCTGTCGGATAACTCCCTACATCGATCGTCGGTCCCGGTGTGTTGGTGAAGGTGTTGACAGCCGTCACCGTGTTGTCTTCGTAGTTAGTGACATAGGCGGCGGCACCGTTGGGCGTGATGGCGATGGGACCGAGCCCATCGTGCCCGACATTGATCGCCGGTCCGGGTGCGTTGGTGGAGGTGTCAATGGGCGTGACCTACCAAACGTTCAGAAAACCAGTTCCTTGCCCCTCGTTTCCCGGTCGGGGAGCGGCCTAAATCGGCCCGTCGCTCGTCCGAACCGTTCCTGCATGCCTAGGCCCTAAGGCGTCCCTGGCGCTCTTTGGTTGGCCGACTCCACTGATAGGTCTGTTCACATCCGGTGGCCTGCCGATCGGCCAGCCTCGGACCCGTCGCACTGACGGGCCAAGCGAGTCCTTCACGGCTTAGCGGTCGTAGTCCGGGGCGATGAGGGGCTCATGCCCCGGACTACGGCCTGCTGCATGCCCATTTGCATGCCCGACATGGTCAGGGAGTTCGCCCCGAACGCACACCGATGACCATCCAGTTCTGTGATGGTGAACCTCGGGCTAGCCGATGACAAGGGGTTCGTTGCGTATGGGTTCTCTCCGTGGGTTCGCCACCGCGAAGAGTGCGGTGCCGAAAGGGCTGCAGTCCGGAGCTGCGTGTTTCAGATGGGCGATACGTCCCAAGGGGAGAACGAGACGCTCGCGGGGCCCTGCGAAATCTCGCGAAGTGCCGACTACGACGGCTACCCGTTCAGAACTGAACGTGCCAGCGCTGAAGGCCTCCTTCCGAATCCAAGAACTTCGTTGCGCCCGGCAGGTTCCTCATGTCGTCCTGTATCTCCTTCGCGTCCTTGGTGTCGACTGGCTGGACATCGAAGGCGTCGCCGTTCAGATGCTTGCTCACTCCGGCGCGTTCGCTGTCCGACATTGAGTTCAAAGTGTCCTCAAGTCCGGCGGTCAGTTCATCCACGGTCTTCTTTTCGGGGTTCTTGTTGACCCACTCTTGAAGTTTGCCAGCGGCCACGTAAGTGCTGGAAATCCAGTTTCGATTGTTTGAAGAGATGATGTTGCTTGCCATAGCGTGCGCCTGCGCATGTATATCTCGTCGCCCACTTGTGAACGAGATGCCTGAATGTTTCTTTTTGAGCACCATCGCGGCGGTCTTGGCCGTGGCGGAAAGGTCCAGTGCGTCGATCGCTGAGTCCGGCGCTGTTGTCGGGCCGGCATCACCTCGTGGTGCCCCGGCATCCTGCAAGACGCCAGAGTCCTGTTCTTGACGTTGCAACGTAGTGAGTCCAGCTACTGCCCGGTTGCCCGCCAAGCGTTGCAAGTTGAGAAGATGGGGAACGGGGCTGGTGGTGTCGCTCTGGGGTCCGGAAGCATTTCTCTGGCGCAACGCCGAGCGTACATTTGGCCCTTGACGCCTCTCTTCGCCTTCGGAAGGTATTGCCCTCGGCCTCGCTGTCATGGGTCTCAGTTTGACAGCCCACTCTGTGCACTTTCGGGCAGACTTCGACACCCTTGCCAACGACCGACGGAGCCGGAATGCGCTCAGGTGTCAATGCCCGGAAGTGGCGCTGACAGCTCGCGGGCCGCTAGCACCCGGAGTCGATGAGCGGTCCACACCCGGCATGGGTGCCACCTCTCCCGTTTCCGGCATTCCGGATGGTCCCCATCAAGCGGTCACCCGGCCGGATCCCGGAGGACGGACCGACCAGGAGGACCAATGACCTGGTCTCGCAACCGTGGGACAATCTTAGTCATGGACGAACCGCAGGAACTGCAATACAACAGACACTGGAGGATGGCTGTCTGGGCGCTCCGAGTGGGGTACGTCGGGCTGGCCGTCGCCATTGCGGGCCTCATCGTGATGTCGTCGGGATCCACGCCGTGGGTCCTGGCCGTTGGGGTGATCATCTGGCTCGCCGCCGCCGCCGTCACATTGGCAGGGGTCTTCTGGTCCCGACACGAGCTTCCCGAGCCACGACCTGGGTACTGGTCGATGCGGTTCATGCTCATCCACGACACGGTCCACGCCCAGTCGTCGCCCCAGCGGTCCTGAACAGGAAGATCACGACCTACGGCTGAGACTTACCGCTGGGGTCTCGGGATCCCCAATAGGGCAGGTAAGTCTGCCCCATTGGGCACACAGTTTTCTGAGAACATGGGTGACGTTCGTCGGTCAAAGGCGGAAGATGCACAAAGCGGAAGAGCAAGCGCCACACGGCACCAAGGACTCGCGTGTCAGGACGTCACAACGGCAGCTGGTCGAGAAGCCGGCCGCAGAGGGCGTCCAGCAGGCGGCCGCACCCCTCGGTCGCCTCCTTCCACAACGCCAGGGACAACGGGTGCCCCTGACTCCGGCGAACATCCTCCACTTGCAGCGCACCGCCGGGAATGGCGCCGTCGACCAGCTCCTTGACCTCCAACGCGAGGAATCGCCGGTGCTCGATGTCGTCGGCAAGGGCGGAGGCGCCCCGCTCGATCCGACAGTTCAGACCGAGATGTCCCAACTGCTTGGAGCTGATTTCTCGAATGTCCGTGTGCACACCGATGCCAAGGCATCGGCATCCGCTGAAACTGTGCAGGCCCGGGCCTACACAGTAGGGAACGAAATCGTATTCGGACAGGGTGTCTACCAACCGGATTCCCACCAAGGGAAGCACACCATCGCTCATGAATTGACCCATGTGATCCAGCAATCCCATGGTCCGGTCGCCGGAACCGACACCGGCCAGGGAGTGTCGATCAGCGATCCGTCTGACAGTTACGAGCAGGCGGCAGAGGCCAACGCAACTCGGGTGATGACAGAAACGTAGGGGACGACAGGGGCCCGTGTCCCACCGCGGGCGAACGGGAAGGAGCCTCGCCCGGTGGTGTGGGTTCGAAGCAAGTCGGGGCCCGGAGGGATCGCCCGGGGCACATTTGTTTCGGAACGCGGTCATGGACGTAAACGACCGCCGGTCGGTGTTCGTCGTGGCCCCGGCGGCGGGACCGTCGAACGGGCCGAGTGGGTTCAACCGGGCAACGACTGAACAGCAGGGCCGCGCCGCCAGGCTTCCCGGAGTGTTGTCTGAGGCCGCCCTATCGTTCGAACGGCTGAAAGCGGGAATCCCCCGATGCAACCCCGGTCGCGCGGTGGCGGCGCGACCAGAACGGCAGGTCGAGCAGGGTGAACAAAACGAGGGCCACAAGCGAGGCGCTGGCCAGATACCAGGGCCACGGCCCCAACAGTCGGAGCAACGTCCACTCGCCGGGGGGCCGGCGCAGGAACATGTAGTTGGCACCGATCGTCCAGTCGACGATGCCGACCAGCGCCGCATAGCCCAGCGTGATGCCGAAGACCCGCGGCACCGCTCCGGCTCGCGGCGTGATCCCCATGCCCACCACCAGAAACAGCGCGGCCAACACGATGCCCAGATGGCCGATCAGGTACTGGAAGAAGACCAGGTGTGGAAATCCCACATTGAGATCAGGGGTGATGATGGCCTGCAACGTGCCGGCCAACCCCCAGAAGTAGGTGAGTTCCACCAACAAAGGGATCCGCCACCAGCACGCCAGGGCGGCAACCAACACGCCCACGTCGCACAAAGCCAAGGGCAACGAGGTTTGTGGAGTCCATCTCCCCTGGACGAGCAGTCCGATTGTGTAGCTGAGGGCGTCGGCGAACAGCAGTACCCCGATCACCCGAGCAACGTCGATCGTCCAACGCCCGGGGTGGGTGCGGGCCGTCCGGCACAGGGCCACGCAGGCCGCCGCTGCGATCAGCACGGTCAACCAGTAGGCGGTCGGCGTGACGGTAGCCATCGGCATGGGTCAATGCCCGGGGACCGAATAGCGGGCGAACAGATGGACGCCGACGAAGATCCAGGTCGCCGCCAACACGATCCTCCACGGAAGTCTTCGGGCCAGCATCGCCCCGGTGCGGCTGATGTCCGGCGAGCGCCTCCGGCCGGTGCGACACACCGTCTCCCACACCACGGCGGCTCCGGCGATCGCGACCCAGCTGAGGGTGCCGGCCATGTCAGCGGCCACCGACCCGCCGAGCGGTCAACAACCGGTCTACAGCGGAGAAACCGATCAACAGCCAGATGGCGAAGAGCGCGAAGCGGCCTACGTGGGTGACCAACAGATGGTCGACCGTGGTGCTCAACGTGGGGACAATGGGTGACCGGCCACCGAGCAGCAGTCCAACCGCTTCCACCGTGAGGCCGGCAAAGAGGATCACCAACCAGGGCACGGCATCGGCCAGGGTCGCCTCCCCGGTCCGTTGTCGGTAGTACCCGGCCACGGCCGATCCTGTCCCGCCCCACCCTCCGACCAGCCCGTAGGCGACGATCAGCACCAACGAGGGCAGCGCCACGGCCAGGTAGGCGCGTCCGGTGAAGGGGACCAATCCGGTCGCCCACCAGGCGTAGACCACCATCGCCCCCGTTGCGGCGGTAGTCGACCATCGGCGGGGCTGCCCCGGATCAGAGCTGGTCACCCCCCTACTATCTCGCTTCGCCGAGCCGATCCTCTGCCACGACGCCCGCTCGGGACCCCCGAAAGGCCAACGGTCGCTCCGCGGCCCCCAGGAGGGTGGGCTTCTGGCCTACGCTACGAACGGTCCGGGTCACACCCCGGGCGGAACAGGACGATGGGGGAAGAGCATGACGAGATCAAGGACCAAGTGGTTGGCCACCCTGGCCGTGGTGGGGGCTGTGGGTGCCGGGGGCACCGTCGGGCTGGTCAGTTCGGCCGGCGCAGCACCCGGTAAGGCCAAGGCGGCCAGGCACGCAGCCGGCGCCGCTACCACCACCAGCTTCACCTTCTCGGTGTCCGTGAGCGGTCTCACCTCCTCGGCGGTGGACATCACCGGATCGGGTGCGGCCGACTTCGCCACCCACTCGGCGTCGCTGGCCCTCACCGTTCCCGCTTCAGTCACCTCGTTGATCCCCGGTGGAACAGCCGGTCCTCAGACGATCGACGCGGTGCTGTCGGGAGGAACGATCTACCTCGAGGTCCCGGCGCTCCAGTCACTGGTCGGCGAGCCCTGGATTTCCGTGGCCCTTCCGGCCAAAGCGAAGACGGAGGGCGGGAAGCTTCTCGCCAAGGTGGCCACCGCCCTCGGCGACGTGAACGCCATCGCCGGCTTCGCCTCTGCCCACGGTGCCACGGTGACCTCCTTGGGCAGTTCCACGGTCGACAACGTAGCGGTCACCGGCACCAAGATCGCCGACTCGGGCACGATCAAGGGGATCTCCGGGTCCATCGCTGCCGATCTCTGGGCTGACAGTTCGGATCGGCTGGTACAGGCCGACGTCACCGCCTCGGCGACGGCGGCCAGTCGGGCGCTGGGACTGACCGCCATCATCAACTTCACCGGGTACGGCGCGCCGGTGACCATCACGGTGCCGCCGGCCAGTGAGGTGCGGGCCATCCCACTGTCGACCATCGAGATGTTCCTGGGGAAACACCACGGGGCCCATCGCGCCTGACCCGGAGAGGACGGCTATGCAGGGCTACGTTCTGACCGTCGAACGGCTGATCCATGCCTCACCGGAGGTCATCTTCGATGTCCTGGCCGATCCGGCCAAGCACTCGCTCATCGACGGCTCGGGGATGTTGCAGGGGGCCAACGGCGAGCCGTCGCAGCGGCTGGCCCTCGGGGTCACCTTCGGGATGGCCATGAAGATGGGCGTCCGCTACTCGACAGTCAGCACGGTAGTCGAGTTCGAGGAGAACCGGCGCATTGCTTGGCAGACCGGTCCCAAAGGGTCCATGGAGCGCTACGTGGCCGGGCGGATCTGGCGCTATGAGCTCGAGCCCCGGGGGCAACGGACCCTGGTCAGCGAGACGTGGGACATCACCACCGACCACCAACGGGTGCTGCTGAAACTGGGCGACATCTGGTCGGGCAAGACCAAGCGGGACATGGAGCTGACGCTGGCCCGCCTGGACGCACTGGTCACCGCTCCGGTTCCGGCAGACGAGAGCCGATAGGAACTCGACAGCCAGTCCGGTGGACACCGTTGATCTACCCGAGTTCACGACGGCCGACTACGCGGCGATCGTCGACGGCGAGTCCGACCCCTTCGAGACCGAGGAGCTGGGTGTCACCTGGGGTGACAAGACTCACCACACCGGGGTCAGGGACGAGGGTCGCCTCATCGCCCACGCCGGCTGGGTGGCGGTGCGGATCCGGACCTCGGACCACCGAAGCGTTGACGTGCTCGGTCTCGGCAGTGTCATCGTTCACCGCCAGCACCGCGGCACCGGCATCGGCCGACGGTTGGTGGCGTTCACAACCGACAGGATGCGTGAGGAGGGTGGGAGGCTGGCCCTGCTGTTCTGCCTTCCCGACCGGTTGTCGCTCTATGAGGGCCTCGGTTGGCGTCAGGTCTCCGCTCGCGTCACGGTCGAACAACCGGCCGGAACCCTGGTGATGCCTCTGCTCACCTGCTGGATCCCGCTGGCCGAGGGGATCGAACTACCGCCAGGCGATCTGGTGGTGGAGGGTCTCCCCTTCTAGCTGCGTTGCAATTCGCAGGTCGCTGAACAAGCCACCGGGTACCGACCCGTTCGCTGACCATCCCCTCATGAGTTCACAACATTTGATTGGTAGAAACGCCGTGAGCACGACGTGAGGAGCAGATCATGAGGACGCAGTTGGTGGTGGTGGTAGCAGCAACCGTGGCGGCGATCTCCGCCACCCTCGGATTCGGCCTATCCGACACGTCCGCCGTTGCAGGCACGAAGGCACCCGTCGCACCGGGGATCACGGCCCAGCCGAAGAGTGCCACCGCGGCCTTCGACAAGACCGTCCACTTCAAGGTCAGGGCCTCCGGTCAACCCAAGCCGGATTACCAGTGGCAGGTGTCGGCCGGCGGGGGACCGTTCACCGAAGCCGGATCATCATCCGATACGTTGACCATCACTGCCACCCTCGCCGACGACGACAACCTCTACCGGGTGGTGGTGGCGAACCCCTCGGGCTCGATCATCTCGGATTCTGCGTCGCTCACCATCGAGCCTTCGTCCAAAGTGGCCAAGGTCAAGCCACTCATCGACGGCCTCATCGACAAAGGCTCCGAGGAGCCCTACCACCTGGATCAGGCCTTTCCGGTGACCACCACCAGTGAGCTGTCCGGCTATTCGACCGCCTTCGCCGGCATTGTCGTCAATGTGAGTTGGGCCCAGCTCGAGCCGGCCGAGGGCCAGTTCAACTTCATCCCGCTGGACGACTCACTGGCCGCGGTGACCACCTACAACGACCAGCACTCCAGCGATCAGCTGGGGGTCAAGCTCCGCCTTTGGGGCGGTTTCACCGCTCCGGAGTGGGCCAAAACCCTGGACGGGCCGCCCATCACCGTGGCCCCTTCGGGCACCACCGCCGGGGGAACCCTCGGGCGCTATTGGTTGTCTGACTACGAACAGCAGTGGACCGACCTCCAGGACGCCCTGGCTGCCCGCTACGACAAGAACGCCCTCCTGCGAGAGGTAGCGGTCACCTCCTGCAACACAGTCACCGCTGAGCCTTTCGTCATGGACGACGCAGCCATCAGTTCCCTGTTGGCGGCGGGATGGACCAATGCCGACCAGGAACAATGCCTCGAGGGTGCCCTGGTCGACTACGGCGCTTGGCAGCGGACCTCGGTCGACTTCACCTTCAATGCCTACAGCGATGTGTCTCCCGGCGGCACCCGTAGCCCCGATCCCGCCTTCACCGCCGAGGTCATGACCTCCTGCGCCCAGTCCGAGATCACCGGACAGCTCCCCGAGTGCATTCTCGACAACCACGGGCTGACCGATTCGGTCACCACACAGCAGGCCTTTGTCTACGGCGAGATCGACACCCTGTGGCAGCAGTTCGACCAAGCGGTGCCGGTCGACTTCCAGACCGACAGTCCCAACGGATTCAACCTGTGCGACGCGGTCGGGATAGGGGTCGCCCATCACGCCCAGTCCATCGAGGTCTGGCCTCCGGCCACCGGCGAGCAGGGATTCGATGCCTACACACCGGCCCAGCTGACCTCATGGGACGACTCGCTGATCGCCGGTGTTGCTCCTTCCGGCTGCTGAGCTGGGCACGCAGTAAAGGATGGCGAAACGGGCGGACAGGACCACGCCGGTGGGCTGGGGCAGCGAGATGCAGTGTCGGGCGATCCACACCAACCGGGGATCGGTGGTGGTCGGTGACTGCAACACCAGGTGGAATCGGCCCTGGCGCACCAGGGTCTGGATGGCCGACAGCGTCGGTGAGGGAATGGTTCCGGTGAAGCCCCCGATGGGGAGGACCTCCTGGCCGCTGTCGAAGATGAACGGTGCGGCCAATGCCGATGTCTGGGTGGCCATGAGAAAGGGGGCACCGTGGCGCGCCTGCTCCAATGTGGGCAGGAGCGCAGCGGTGGTGGAGGTGACGCCGAAGAACAGGCGGACCCCCGACGTGACGGCGACCGGCTGGAAGGGGGTGTCGAACGATCCCAACCGGCTGGTCACCATCGATGCCGAGGCCACCGTCGGCGCCAACAGGACCGACACCAGGGTGGCGCCCAATCCGACCACCACCAGCCGGGGTCCGGCGCCAGGTCGGAACGGGATCAGCAGCACCAGGGCGGTGGCCACCCCCACGATCAGGAGCAGGGGCTCGAGCCAGGTCGGCAGACCGGTGCCGGTAGTCGGGAGAAGCCAGGCGCCGTAGGCCACGGTGACCAGCACGGTGGCCGCGGTGACTGCCCGGACTACCAAGGAATGCCAACCCCTCCAGGCCAGGAGGAACCCACCGGCCAGTAGCCCGCCGATGGCCGGCGACAGGGCGGCAACGTAGTACGGGTTGATGCTCGAACTGATGCTGAAGCTTCCGGCCAGGGCCACCAGCCAGGTGCCCCACAGGAGGAAGTTGACCCGGAGGAGGTCGCGGCGCGGTCGTCTGCGTGTGGCTGCCAGTCCGGCGACCAGCGACACGGCGGAAGCAGGGAGCAACCATCCCCCGTCTCGCCCGAGCGAGCCGGTGAGCAGGCGATTCCACGCCGGTGGCGGCGGGGGAGGAATGGACAGGCCGATGGTTCGGCCGAGTAGCTGGTTGGGTGACGCCTGATCGACCCGACCGAACCCGTTGTACACGAAAACCTGGTGGAACAGGGAGTTGTCCGGACTGCCGTCGACGTAGGGACGCGACGAGGCCGGCGGTCAGGGTGACCACGGTCATCCAACTGAGGGAGATCGCCGCAGCGGCCAGTCCCATGAGCGCCACCTGGCCGAGACGTCGCCGCCAATCACCGGCTGAAGCCACCAGGGTGATCAGCCACAGGGCGGGAAGGACGATCCACGCCTCGATCATCTTGGCCTGGAAGGCGACACCCACCCAGAACCCGGTCAGGAGCGCGGACGACCACCGTCCCCTCACCACCACCGAGACGGCGGCGTCGGCGGCCAGCAGGACGGCCAGGACCATCAACGAGTCGGAGATGTTGCCGCGGTTGAGGGCCACGGTCGCCGGGGCCAGGGTCAGGACGGCCGCGGCCAGAAGGCCGGCGGCGGCACCGGCCAGTCGCCGAACGACCCGGAACAGCACCATCACCGACACGGTGCCCTCGATCACCTGGGGCAGGACGATGGACCAGGTGTGCAGTCCGAACACCCGGACGGAAAGAGCCTGGACCCAGAATGCCCCGGGCAGCTTGTCCAGGGTCACCGTTCCGGCCGGATCGAACGCAGCGAAGAAGAAATTGTGCCAATCCATCGACATGCTCCGGACAGCCGCGGCGTAGTACCCCTCGAGGTAGGGGCCGGCCCGCCACGAATAGAGGCATGCCGCGACCACGGTCACCAACAACAGGAGCGGGCGGGCCCAGCCGGGCTGGTCGTCGGGGGAGACCCAGAAGGTCAGTGGTGTCCGGCCAGTCCGACCGGCTGCGGTGGTCTCCATTGGGGTGCCGCTCGATCAGGCGCCGCTGCCCACCTGGTGCAACTCGATGGCATTGCCCGAGGGGTCGTCGAGGAAGGTCTGACGGTTGGAGCCGGAATCGACCGGTGCGGCGATGGCGATTCCCTTGGCCCGCAACTCGGCCACCACCGCATCGAGGTCCCCCACCCGAATGGCGAAGTGTTGGCCCAGGTTGCGGGGTACTGGCGCCTGGAGGAGATGGACCTGTTGGGATCCGAGGTCGATCCAGGCTCCGCCGACACCGAAGTCAGGCCGGTCAGCTCGGAGCCGACCACCGAGCACCTCGGTGTAGAAGGCGATGCTGGCGTCCACGTCGTCCACGTTGATGGCCACATGGTGGATGTCGAGCGGCTCCATGGTCCCGATTCTGGTCGTCCGCCCGGCCGAGCGCAACGGAATCGCCCGGACCGGCGCGGCTCACTAGCCTGACGCTGACATCGATTCTGAAACCGGAGGTCCCCATGGGAGATGCCGAACAGGCCGAACAGGTGGTGCGGGGGTTGTGCGACGCATTCGCCAAGCACGATGCCGAAGCACTGCGACCGTTCTTCACTGACGACGTGGTGTATCACAACATCCCGATGGACCCGGCAGTGGGGATCGATGCCGCCATCGCCTTTGTCGAAGGATTCTTCGGCATGTGCGACGGCATGGTCATCGACACCCTGCACCTGGCGGTGAACGGCAACGTGGTGCTCACCGAACGCATCGACACCTTCACCGTCGGTTCGGTGGTGGCCGCCCTGCCGGTGATGGGTACCTTCGAGCTCCGCGACGGCAAGATCAGTGCCTGGCGTGACTACTTCGACCTGGGCCAGATCACCGCCATGCTGTCGGGGGCGGTCGAAGAGGGCAGCTAGCCCTTGGTCGATGCCACCACCGTCGGGGTGCTTCTCACTCCGGTCACCGAGGCCTGCCACAACACCACGAACTGGGGACAGGCCGCATCCGTGTGGCAGATCGGGGTTCCGCTGGCCCGGATGGACACGGTTCCGACACCGGTGACCCGGTAGCGGGTGATCGAAGAACCGTTCGACGAGGTACTGGCCTTCACCAGCGTGAGCACCGGTCCGGTCCCGGCCGAACCGGGGACCGCCCATGCTTCCGACCAGTGGAGCGGCACACCGGTGAGCGCCACCACGATCTCTTCACCCACCGGCGCGGTCACCGTGTGACCCTGGCTGGAGTTGGTCAAGGTCACCACCGGCGACGAGGAGTCGTCGGAGTGCGTTCGCACCGCGGTCGCCGAACCGCCGGACGTGCCCAGCTGCCACCAGCCGAGCCAGAGGGCGGCGACGATCAGCACCACCAGACCGCCGCCGATCGACACCTTCTGCCTGGTGCTGTACACGGTATGCCCCCTGCTCCATCCCGCTCACCCGGCTCCACGGCCCAGCAGCGGTCCACGCTCTGCTTGTTCACGTTACCGGTCGGTGCTGGCTGGCGGTAGGCGGCTGCAATCCCGAGCATGACCCGGTCAGGCGCGGTGGCGCGTGGTGCAGGGGGTACGGTGGTGCTGTGCGGTGGCGACCGTGACCCCACCGGCGGGAAGCGACCCCGGCAGCCGACGGGGACGGGTCACCCCCTCCATCGCCCTCATCGTTGCCGCAGTGTCCTTGGGCATCGCCCTCGCCTACCTGGCCGTCTGGGGCGGTCGTTACGGGCTCGACCTCCATGTCTACCGCGACTCGGTGGCCGACTGGATGAACGGCCACAATCCCTACCGGACCTCGTTCACCGTGCACCGCCTGGACTTCACCTATCCCCCGTTCGCCCTGGTGGCCTTGTCCCCCCTCGACTGGGCGCCGTTCACCCTCACCCAATGGCTGCTGTGGTTGGCCAGTATCGCCGCCGCCACCGTGTCGGTGGCCCTCGTCCTGTTCGATCGGGGGTTCCCCCGTGGGCCGACCGTCTGGTGCGGCGCCCTGGCCTGGAGCTGTCTGTCGATCATCGTGCTCGAACCGGCCCGCAGCGGCATCGACTACGGGCAGATCGAGCTGCTCCTCCTGTGTGTGGTGGTGGTCGACCTACTGGCCGTACCCGAACGGTTCCGGGGGATCGGTATCGGCCTGGTATCGGCCATCAAGCTCACGCCCTTGGTGTTCGTGGTGCTCCTCGCCGTCCGGCGGGACTGGCGGTCGGTGGGTCGGGCGCTGGTGTCTTTCGCCGGGCTGGCTCTCGGCACCTGGCTGCTGTGGCCGGCCCTGTCGCGGATCTACTGGGGTCACGACGTCACCCAGCCATCGCGCACCGGCACGGTGACCGTCAACAGCAACCAGTCGTGGTACGCAGTACTGCACCGTCCACCCTTTTCCGGTGGCGGGTCGGAGGCGGTCTGGCTGGGACTGTCGTCGGTGACCCTGGCCGTGGCCACCTTGGTGGCCTGGCGGTGCACCGAGACCGGGCGCCGCTCACCGTCAATCGTCGCCATCGCCCTGGCCGGCCTGTTGGTCAGCCCCATCTCGTGGTCGCATCACTGGGTGTGGGTGGTCCTGCTGCCGGCCATGCTCATCGGACACCGCCGATCGGAGCTGGCCCGGTCCGTCCGGACCATGCTGTGGGTGTTGGTGGGCCTGTGCGTACTCGGCCCCTACTGGTGGTTCGGGTCGGGGGCCCCGAAGGACGCCCTGGACGCAGTGGTACCGGTGTGGACATTCGCCACGCTTTCAACCTGGTCCATCATCGAATGGGTGGCCTGGCGCCGTGGCCCCTCGGCTGTGGCCGCCGACGGAGCAGGCGGGCATTCCGAAGCCGACGAAGTCGACGTTCCCGATCTGATCGACGGGCGTGCCTGACTCGAGCACCGGACGCCGATCCGTGCTAGAAGTGGTTCGAGTGGCTGCACGGTGGGGGGACCCGGCGCTGCGTCCACCGTGGTGACACTGTGGTGACCAGCCAACTGGACAGGCGTGTCCGGTAGGGAGCGAGGGGGACTCGATGCGTATCAGAAACAAGTTGGCGGTGGCCGTCGCCGGCCTGGTGGTGGCCGGTTCACTCCTCGCTATCGTGCCTGCCGGCGTCGAGGCCGGGGCAGCCAAGTCCAAGCCGCTGGCCGCACCGACCTTCTCCAGCAAGGCCACCATCAAAGCCAAGGCCAACACGAATTTCTCTTTCACCGTGAAGACCAAGGGCAACCCGGTTGCCACCCTCAGCGCCAGCGGACTACCGGCCGGGGTCGGCTTCACCGACAACGGCAACGGCACCGGCACCCTGACCGGCAGCGTGGGCTACGGGGGGACCTTCCCGATCACCTTTGAGGCCAGCAACACCCAGGGGGACACCTCCCAGGACGCCTCCATCGTGTCCAAAGGCCTTCCGGGGATCCGCCACGTCTTCGTCATCATGCTGGAGAACGAAGGCTACGACGCCACCTTCGGCTCGCCGTCCAGCGATCCGTATCTGGCTACCACCTTGGTGTCCCAGGGCGCGCTGCTCGAGAACTACTACGGCATCGGCCACTACTCGAACGACAACTACGTCGGCTTCATCTCCGGCCAGCCGCCCAACTCGGACAACCAGTCCGACTGCGTGGGTGGCTTCGTCAACTTTCCGGCCGGCGAGGGGCTGATCGACGAGATCCAGCAGGGAGCCGGCTGCGTCTACCCGGCCGACGTGCCCACGCTCGCCGACCAGCTGGTGGCCAAGGGGTACACCTGGAAGGGTTACGAGGAGGACATGGGTAACGATCCCACCCGCGAGTCGGCCACCTGTGGCCACCCGGCGGTGGGGGGCTCGGACAACACCCTGGTGGCTGAGTCCGGTGACGGGTACGCCACCCGCCACGACCCGTTCGTCTACTTCCACTCGATCATCGACAACACCACCGAGTGCAACCAGGACGTGGTGCCGCTCGGGACCACGTCCGGCGCCCTGCCGGCCGGAACCCCGGCGGGAGTCACCGGCCTGGCCACCGACCTCCAGTCCGTCGCCACCACTCCCAACTTCAGCTTCATCACCCCCAACCTGTGTGACGACGGCCACGACTATCCCTGCATCAACCAGCCGAGCGGGGCCTCGGCACTGGCCGACATCGACACCTTCCTGTCCACCTGGGTGCCCCTCATCGAGGCGTCCCCGGCCTTCCAACAGGACGGTCTCCTCGAGATCACCTTCGACGAGGCCGACGTGGACCCGATCGACGCCTCCTCGTGCTGCGGCGAGACGCCGGGGCCGGCCGCCGACAGCGGGGGTAACGGAATCAGCGGACCGGGAGGGGGGAAGATCGGCTCGGTCCTCATCTCCCCGTTCATCACCCCGGGACTCAAGGTCACCACCAAGCTCAACCACTATTCGTCGCTGGCGTCCATCGAGGACCTGTTCGACCTGTCCCGCCTGGGGGAGGCCCAGACAGTCACCTCCACCTTCGACAAGAAGATCTACAACCCGTAGCCACGGCGGGCCGCCGCCGGAGCGGTACTGTTGACCACCGTGTCGACGGGCAGTGCGGACGGTTCGGACCGGGACCGGGACCGGGACCGGGGCGGTGTCGCGGGGGAGGAGAGCATGCACAGGGCGCCGGAGGATGCGGGCTGTAGCGAAACCGAGGGCCGTTCCCGCCGGTCGACCGACGGTACGGCCGAGGGTGGCTTCGAGTTCCGGGGCATCAACCACCTCGCCCTGGTCTGCCGCGACATGGAGCGGACCGTCGACTTCTACACGAGGGTGCTGGGCATGCCGCTGATCAAGACCATCGAGCTTCCGGCGGGCATGGGCCAGCACTTCTTCTTCGACTGCGGCGGCGGCGACGCCCTGGCCTTCTTCTGGTTCCCCGACGCTCCCGAGCCCGCCCCCGGGGTGTCCGCACCCACCGGCCGGCCCGACCAGGGCAGTCTCACCAGCGCCATCGGCTCGATGAACCACGTCGCCTTCTCGGTTCCCGAGGAGCGGATCGACGAGTACCGTGACCGGCTGCGGGCGGCGGGCGTCGACACGCACCGACGTGGCCAACCACGACGACAGCGAGTGGGGGATCGCCGACCACCTCCACCCGGGGGTGTTCGTCCGCTCCATCTACTTCCAGGACCCGGACGGCATCCTGCTCGAGTTCGCCTGCTGGACGCGGGCCTTCGCCGAGGGCGACGTCGCCCACGCGCCGGCCCGCGCCATCCACCCCGCGCCGGCCTGAGCCGCTGTGCCCCGACTGCGCCAGGTACCCAAGGCCGAGGTCGAGGCGCCCATCGTGGCGGTGATGTACGACTACCTCTTCGAGGGGCGGGATCCGGTGGCCGAGCCGGGGACCGACACCGGTGCACCGGGGGACTGGTGGACGGTCTTCGCGTTGGTTCCCGACATCATGGAGCACGCGGTGCAGGGGTTCGGCCTCTACCAGAGCGAGAAGCGCCGCCTGGCCCCCCGGCTGCGCGAGTTGGCCCAGGCCCGGTCCGGCTGGGCGGCCGGGAGCCAGTTCGTCTACTCGCAGCACTGCAAGTCCCTCCGGGCCCTCGGCGTCCCCGACGAGGTCATCGACTCGGTGCCCCATTGGGCCGCGGCCACCTGTTTCGACGAGACCGAGCGCCTGGTCCTCGCCTACACGGACTGTCTGGTCTTCGATCGGGGACGCGTTCCCGACGGGCTGTTCGAAGCCCTGCGCAACCGCCTGTCCGACGAGGAGATGCTCGAACTGACCTACATCGGTGCGCTCTATCTCCAGCACGCGGTGATGTCCCGGGCCCTACGCACCGAGTTCGACGACCGGCCGGAACCGGTGATCGAGGTCGGTCCCCGGGGAACTGGCGTTGTCAATGCGGGCCAGAACGGCGGCCGCACGGGGGCCCCGGACTGATGCGACCGGCTGCTGTGATGGTCCGTCGACCGGACGACGTCACCCCGGCCTGGCTCACCATGGTGCTGGACGGAACGGATCTGGTCGACCCCGATCAGGAGGTCGATTCGGTGTCGGTCGAGCCGGTAGGCACCGGGCAGATGGGGGACACCGTGCGGGTCTCCTTCCACACCGCGTCGACGAGCGGTCCCGGCGGGGACCGCTCGGTGATCGCCAAGTTCGCCTCGGCCGACGAGCAGAGCCGGGCCACCGGGCTCATGACCCGGGCCTACGAGATCGAGGTCGGGTTCTACGGCCTGGTGGCCGACCGCATCGCCACCCGGATGCCCCGCTGCTACCACCGGGAGTGCGATCCATCCACCGGTTGGTTCGTGCTCCTCCTCGAGGACCTGGACGATGCCGTCCAGGGGGACCAGTTGGCCGGATGCGGGGTGGAGGTGGCCGCCGCCGCCCTCACCGAGCTGGCCGCCCTGCACGGACCGGCCTGGCGCCAACCGCAGCTGGCCGCCATCGATTGGCTGCAGCGGAACGGGGTCGAGGCCGACGAGTTTTTGGCCGGGCTGGTCACGTCGCTGTGGCCCGGGTTCCTCGAGCGCTACGGGGACCGCCTCGAGCCCGAGCACCGCTCCCTCTGTGACCGGTTCATCGGGGTGCTCGGTCCGTGGTTGGCCGACCGGCCCGAATCCACCACGGTGGTCCACGGCGACTTCCGGCTGGACAACCTGCTGTTCCGGCCGGGGGACGTGCGGCCCTATGTGGTCGACTGGCAGACCGCCAGCTGGGGATCGGCGGCTTCGGATGTCGGCTACTTCCTCGGTGGCAGTCTCCTACCCGGGGACCGCCGGGCCCACCTCGACCAGCTGCTGGGCGCCTATCACGGCGCCCTGGTGGCCCACGGGGTGGCCGATTACGGACCGGACCGGCTGTTGGCCGAGTACCGACAGCTGTGCTTCGGTGGCCTGGTCATGTCGATCGGCGCGTCGATGTTGGTCAAGCAGACCGACCGGGGCGACGAGATGTTCGTTCACAGCGTGGCCCGGTACGCGCAACAAGCCCTGGATCTCGAAGCCGAGGCCACCCTGCCCGCTGCCGCCCGTGGCTGACCCCTCGGCCCATTGGGTCGACCCGGCCGACGAATCCCGACACCCTCCCGGGGAGGAGGCCCTGTGGAACGAGTCCTACTACCTCGATTTCGTGTCCGGGGACGGATCACTGGGTGGGTACGTGAGGATCGGCCTGTATCCCAACCTGGGTGTGACCTGGTGGACGACCATGATCGTCGGGGTCGATCGTCCGGTGGTGGCCTCGGTGGACTACCGGCTTCCGGTGGGTGGTGGATCCGGACTGGTGCTCGACGACGGACGGTTCGCCGTGGCCGGTGCTGTCGTCGAGCCGCTGGGTGTCATGACGGTACGGGGCAGCGCCCCGGCCCGGGTCCTCCCCGGACCGTCCGCTGTCTACCGGGACGAGGCCGGTGTGGACACCACCCTCGGCCTCGACCTCACCTGGACGACCGACGGGAAGGCATACCACTACGACCTGACCACCCGCTACGAGGTGCCCTGCCTGGTGGCCGGCTCGGTGACCATCGACGGGGTGCGAACCGAGGTGGCCGGCCAGGGTCAACGCGACCACTCGTGGGGAGTCCGCGACTGGTGGGCCTTCGGGTGGTGCTGGGCCGCGGCCCGGCTGGATGACGGGACCCGGGTCCACCTGGCCGATATCCGGATCCCCGACCGGCCGGTGGCCTTCGGGTACCTCCAAACCCCGGGGGTGGCGGCCAGCCCGGTACGCACGGTGGAGGCACTGGTGGTGACCGAGGTTCTGGGCGAAGAAGGTATGCCTACCTCGTGCCGGGCTCGGATCGAACCGGAAGGCCTGGACCTGGCCATCCAACCGCTGGCCTTCGGCCCGGTGATCCTGGTGGCCCCGGACGGGAGGACCAGCCGGTTCCCGCGGGCCATGGCCCGCTTTGTGGGTGCCGACGGTCGGAGCGGGCATGGCTGGATCGAGTGGAACCAGCCCCAGGCGGTGGATGGCGCACGGTAGCTTCGTGGAGTGCGCCTCTCGCTGACCCCGTCGCTCGATCCGTCCCACTACCGGTTCGTCCACCGGGTCGGGACCCGCTTCGCCGAGACCGACGCCATGGGGGTCATCCACCACAGTGCCTACGTGGCCTATCTGGAGGAGGCTCGGGCGGCCATGCTGCGGGCGGCCGGGCACCCCTACCTCGAAGTGCGCCAGGAGGGTATGGATTTCGCCGTCCTCGAACTGTTCGTGCAGTACCGGAAGCCCCTCTCCTTCGACGACGTGGTGGATATCCACGTCGAGGTGGGCGCCCTCACCCGCACCACCTTCCAGGTCGGGTATCTGCTGACGGTGGCGGATGAGGTCCGTTCTGTGGCGGTGACCGTCCATGCTGCCGTGGACGGGGACGGGCGGGGCCTGCGACTCCCCTCGTGGTTGGCCGAACTGATCCAGCCGTCCCCGTCCACCGGCTGAGCCGGACACCGACCGAGGAGGTTTTGAGTGCCGGGACGCCTGGGCCGATGGGAGACGCTGCGCCGCTTCTTCGGCTCGGACATCGCCGGCAGCTGGGTTCTGGTGGTGGCGGTGGCGGCCGCCCTGGTGTGGGCCAACAGTCCCTGGGGAGCGAGCTACCGGGTGGTCTGGGACCATGCTGTCCACCTGGGTGGTTCGGCGTTCTCGGACTTCACCACCGTGCAGTCGTGGGTCAACGGCGGCCTGATGGCGGTGTTCTTCTTCGTGGTCGGTTTGGAGATCGGCCGCGAGCATCGCACCGGCGAGCTCGGCCACCTGCGCACCGCCGTGGTCCCGGTGGTCGGTGCGCTCGGGGGAATGGCCGGAGCCGGCCTGGTCTACTTCCTGTTCGCCCACGGTGGCCCCGGCTCCTCCGGCTGGGGGATTCCCATGGCCACCGACATCGCATTCGCCCTCGGGGCGCTGGCCCTGCTCGGGCGCCGGGTGCCACCGGGCCTGCGGCTGTTGCTGCTGACCTTGGCGGTGGCCGACGACGTCGGCTCGGTGGTGGTGCTGGCCGTCTTCTACTCCGGTCGGGTCCATGCCGCGCCGCTGGTCGCCGCCCTGGCGGTGACCGCGGTCCTGGTCGTGCTGCGCCGGTGGCCCCGGCTGCCGGTCTGGCCGATCCTGGTCGGCGGTGTGGCCCTTTGGGTGCTGCTGGCCGCCGCCGGGGTGGAGCCGGCTCTGGCCGGCGTGGTGGTCGGGGTGCTGGTGCCGAGCACGGTGGCCGGTAGGAGCGGAAACCCCGCCGACCTCCTGGAGCGACGGGTGGCCCCCTGGTCGGCGTTCGTGGTGCTGCCGCTGTTCGCGCTGGCCAACGCCGGGATCGTCTTCCGTGCCGGGATGTTCGATCCGCACGGGGCCACCCAGGTGTTCGCCGGGGTGGCCGTGGCTCGGGTGGTGGGGAAACTGGTGGGCATCACCGTGGCCTGCTTCGTGGTCGTCCGACTCGGGCTGGGCCGACTGCCCCAGGGTGTGCTCTGGAGCCACGTGGCCGGGGGGGCGGCGGTGGCCGGAATCGGCTTCACCGTGCCCCTGCTCATCGCCGAGCAGGCCTTCGCCACCAACCCTCCGCTGGTGACCGCGTCCGAGCTGGGTCTGCTGGTCGGGTCGGTGGTGGCCTTCGGTGTCGGAGCGGTGCTGCTGATGGTTGTCCAGCGGCGAATGGAGGCGACCAGCACCGACGGACAGGCACCGGACGGGGACGAACCGTTCATCCCCTGGTGAGACCGGTCGGCGTCGCCCGGGCTCCGATCGGCTCCGTCCGATCGAGGGTAGGACCGTCCTATGCTGCGGGCTGAGCGTGACAGGACAGAGCGTGACAGGAGAGACAGCCATGTCGATTGCCGTTGGTGACAGCATCCCCGATATTCAGATCATGACCTTCGGGCCCGATGGTCCGAAGCACGTCCAGACCGGTGAGGTCCTCGGATCCGGCAAGGTGGTGCTGTTCGCGGTTCCCGGCGCCTTCACCCCGACCTGCTCGGACTACCACCTGCCCAGCTATGTGGTCCGCCACGACGAGCTGGTGGCCAAAGGGGTGGACACGGTGGCCTGCATCTCGGTCAACGACCCGTTCGTGATGGGAGCCTGGGGCGAGAACCAACAGGTGGGCGACACCGTGGTGCTGTTGGCCGACGGCAACGGCGATTTCACCAAGGCCATCGGCCTGGAGATGGACGGCAGCGGGTTCGGGCTGGGTTCCCGCTCACAGCGCTACGCCATGGTCATCGAGGACGGGAAGGTCACCACGCTCAACGTGGAGCCGGGACCCGGCCTCACGGTCAGCGCCGCCGACGCCATCCTCGAGGCGCTCTGAGTACTCCACCAGCTCCGGTGGTCAGCCGAGTGCGGCATCGGCGGCCAGTGTCGCCGCCACCGAGCGGACCACCGCCGGGTCGGTGGTGACCACACCGAGCTCGCGGTTGGAGTCGAGGCTGGCGGTGGAGAAGTTTTGGGATCCGACGAAGGCCGTCGTGCCGTCGATCACCATCGCCTTGGCGTGGATGTAGAGCTGATCGGGCACGTCGGGCACGATGACCACCTCCACCCCGGCTCGGCGCAGGTCGGCCCAGGCCCGGTCCCAGCGCCGGTCGGCGCTCATGATGACCCGCACCGACACCCCTCGCCGGGCCGCCGCCTCCAGTGAGGCCTCGATGGCCGGAGCGTCCATCTCCTCGTTCTCGGTGACCAGGGTGTGCCGGGCGGAGTCGATCAGGGCGACCAGCGGGCCGGCAGACCCCGGGCTCCACACCAGTCCGGCCACCGCCGGACCGGGGCCCGACGGTGCACCGCTCCAGTCGTGGTCGAAGATCGATTCAATGGCGCCGACCGTGGTCCGGTTCCGGTCGATCACCACGAAGTCGCGGGTAGTGGACTGGGAGTCGGCGGTCAGATTGCCGGTCATCACCGCGGCGACGGTCCGGTCGACGATCAAGGTCTTCTGGTGGAGCAA
The DNA here is from genome assembly GCA_963824355.1 of uncultured Acidimicrobiaceae bacterium. Classification (GTDB taxonomy): domain Bacteria; phylum Actinomycetota; class Acidimicrobiia; order Acidimicrobiales; family RAAP-2; genus Bog-756. The sequence continues at coordinate 128,689 of CAWGOY010000008.1, forward strand.
GACGTCCGCAGCGGCCCATCGGGCGGGCACACCGCCGGCCCGCAACGTGGTGAGCGCGCTCTGGTTGACGGCCGCACCGTGATCGGCACGGTCGAGCAGCACCCGCACGGTGACCCCCCGCCGATGGGCGGCCACCAGCAGGCGTTCGATGGTGGGATCGGCCAGTTGGTAGAGGGCGAGATCGATGGATTGCCTTGCCCCGGCCACCAGCCGCTCGACCGAGCGGTCGTGGTCGGCCGGTTCGGTGGCCACGCTCATCCCAGCAGACACCGCGATGACCGACGCCGGGCCGGCGACCGGTGACCGGGCAGTCGGACAGCCGGTCAACAGGGAACCGAGGGCCAGGCCGAGGACGAGGGGGACCGCGACGGCCGCCCGTCGATCGGATCGGCACCTGACGGACGGGACGGGAACGGCGGTCAGAGTCACGGCGGCACACCTCGGGTCGGGCGGGGACAGAAGGGCCCTGAGGGGCGAGACCCACCGGCAACGCCGGTGGTGCTGTCCAGTCAACCAGCTGGGGGTGACGCTATGGACACCCGGGGCGAGGGGACCGGCGGCGGCGCTCCGCACAGGGAGCGGTTGGCCACTACCGTCGGGGGGGTGGAACTCACCGAAGCCCTCCGGACCACCGGTGCCGTGCGCGACTTCCAACCCGAGGCCGTCCCCGACAGCACCGTGCACCGGCTGTTGGAGACCGCCCGGTTCGCTCCCAACGGCGGGAACCGGCAGGCCTGGCGGGTGATCGTGGTCAAGGACCCGCAGCTGCGTCGGGCCATGCGTGACGCTCTATCTGCCCGGTTGGTACCAGTACCTGGCCCAGGTCCAGGCCGGCCTCACCCCCTGGGCGGTGGTGACCGATCTCGAGCTCGAACGCCGAGCCGTCGAGGGTGCCGGCGACATCGCCCGTACCGCGGCCGAGGGCCCCGGGGGCTTCGCCGAGCACCTCGACCGGGTGCCGGTGATGCTGGTCCTGTTGGCCGATCTCGAGCGTCTGGCCACCGTTGACCGTGATGCCGGCCATTACACGATGGTCGGGGGGGCCTCCATCTACCCCTTCGCCTGGAGCATCCTGCTGGCCGCCCGGGCCGAAGGGTTGGCCGGGGTGATGACCACCATGGTGGTGCGGGACGAGCCGGCGGTGAAGGAGTTGCTCCGGGTGCCCGACACCGTGTCGGTGGCCGGCGTGTTGGCGCTCGGGGTTCCGGTCCACCAGCCCACCCGGCTACGGCGAGCACCGGTGGAGTCGTTCGCCACCGTCGACCGCTTCGACGGGCCGGCCCTGGAGGGTGGATGAAGGTCCGGATCGGTGTCGGTCTGGGTGCTGCCCACGTGCCCGGTCCGGTCGCCTTCGCTCAGCTGGTCGACGACCTCGATCAGCTGGGGTTCGACTCGATCTGGCTCCCCGAGGTGCTCAGCGCCCCGACTCTCGACCCGTTGGCCGGCCTGGCCTTCGCCGCCGCCCACAACCACCATCTCAAGCTGGGCACCACCATGCTCCTGCCCGGACGGAATCTGGTCCGACTGGCCAAGGAGCTGGCCACGCTCGACGTGCTGTCCAACGGACGGCTGCTGTGCACCTTCGTGCCCGGACTACCCCGGCAGCCCGAAGCCGGGGCGGTGGGTGTTCCCCAGCCGGACAAGGGTCGGCGGATGGACGAGATGCTCCCGCTGCTGCGCCGGCTGTGGGCGGGGGAGGCCGTCACCCACCACGGGGAGAGCGCTGACATCGACGGGGTGACGGTGGCGCCCCTGCCCGTCCAGCAGCCGTTGGAGGTGTGGACCGGGGGCATGGTTCCTGCCGCCTTACGTCGGTGCGGCCGCTATGCCGACGGCTGGCTCCCCTCGTCGTGCACGCCCGACGAAGTGGCCGTGGCCCGCCGGGTCATCGACGAGTCCGCCGCTCGAAGCCGGCCGGACCATCGACCCCGAGCACTTCGGAGTCTCCATCGCCTACGCCGCCGGTCCCCTGTCGTCGAGGATCAAAAAGGCTCTGGCTGCCACCCGGCGGGGTGTGGACCCCGACCAGGTGGTCCCGGTGGGCCTGGACGGCCTGCGGGCCATGCTGGAGCAGTTCCTCGCTGTGGGCTTCTCCAAGTTCGTGGTCCGACCGCTCGAATCACCGGAATCGTGGCGGGCCGAACTCGAACGCCTGGCCGCCGGCGTCCTCGACCTCCAGGCATGAGTCGGAGCCGACCCCTCGAGTTCGACCTTCGGTGCCCATGACGACCCCGAGCTGCTGGCCCGTATGGACGAGGTGGCCACCGGGGGCACCGGCTGGATCAACATCGAGCCGATCATCGAAGAGGAGCACGAGCCGCCGCCGACCCGGGCCGTTCGCCTTTCTGGGCGGATCGACCCACAAGGTGCCCACGGTGACCTGGATGCCAGGGAAACGGACCCCCACCGGGGTGACCAGCCGACCACGGTGGGGCTCGCAGCACGCCGCCGGAACCCACGTGGCCTGGAAGCTGCGGGACCTGGGACTGCCGTTGCCCGAGGGTTGGCGGGTCACCCAGGACCACCCCCGCCGCGGCCTGGTGGCCTCGGTGCCGGCGGAGGCCGACACCGTCAGGTCATCGACTGGCTGCTCCGGGCGGCCACGGCGGTGTGCCAGGTCGAGGCGACAGGAAGGTGGGAGGCGGCGGTCCACGCCGGTCTGCCCTGAGCCGGGTGGCGGTTCGAACCTCTACAGTCGGTCCCGCACGGCAGTTGGCCGGCCCCCGTAGTGGGCGCACCTGACCCACCGACTCAGCCGACCGACTCGGCACAGAGATACACGGCGCAGACAGGGAGCGAGCACCGCGATGGTCAAGGAGTTCAAGGAGTTTCTGCTACGGGGCAACCTGCTCGACCTGGCTGTGGCCGTGGTCATCGGCGCTGCCTTCACCGGCGTGGTCAACTCCTTCGTCTCCGGCCTGATCACCCCATTGATCAAGGCCATCTTCGGCGGCAAGACCCAGTTCAAGAACCTGTACTTCACGGTCAACCACTCGCAGTTCACCTACGGGACGTTCCTCGACGCGTTGATCTCCTTCGTGATCATCGCCGCGGTGATCTTCTTCCTGGTGATCAAGCCGGTCAACGCATTCATGCGGCGGACGGGCCGTGCCCCGCACGAGGACCCGGTCCGGGAGTGCCCCGAGTGCCTGAGCAAGGTCCCCGAAGCGGCCACCCGCTGTGCCTACTGCACGTCCCAGCTCACGCCCACCGGCTCGGGGATCGGCGACTGAACGAGGGACGGCGGCACCACCGAGCTCGGTCGAACCGGTTCCGGCTCCGCCATGGGGAGGAGCCACCTTGCCGGGTACCTTCCTCCAGATCACACCGGCCACGACCAGGCTGACCATCACCAGCGAGGCGGCACTGACGAACGGGATCCAATGGGCCACGGCGAAGGCGGCCCCGGCCAGCGGCGGCAGCCAAGGCGGTGCACGCGGTCTGACAGGTGGCGAACAGCCCCTGGACCCGTCCGATCTCGGACGGATCGGAGCCCTGGGTCAGCATCGACTGCCCGGCGGGCATGGCCGCGGCGAAGCCCAGTGCCTCGATGGCGGCCAAGCACGATCAGCACCGGGACCCGGTGGATGAAGGGATAGCTGGCACAAAGGCTGGCGGCCAGACCGATGCCGGCCAGCACCAGCACCCGGCGGTCCATGTGGTCGGCCAGCCAGCCGCTGGGTTTGGCGGCCAGCACGAAGGGCACGGCGAACAGCGTCCACGACACGCCGATCTCCCAGCCCGACGCCCCCGCGACACCAGTAGAAGTGTCCAGCAGATGTCATAGACGCCGTTGGCCAGACCCAGTACCGACCCGGTGACGAGGGCCCCGGCCATCGAGCGGTTGACGCTGATGCGCTCCAACCGGCGGGCGGTGCCTCCGATCCGACGGGTCCGGGCTTCGTTCCGGTCGGTGGTCACCTGGGCGTCCTCCCGCAGCCGGAGCGCGGGCACGCAGGCGGCGAAGGAGAGGAGCCCCGAGGCCGAGAAAGATGACCCACATGTTGCGCACGCCGAGCGACGCTGCCCACCAGGGGGCCGACGGCCATACCGGCGATCTCGCCGCCGAAGATGGAGGCGAAGGCCCGTCCCCGCCGTCCTCGGACACCGATGCAGGAGATCATGGCCAGCGAGGCCACCGCGGCCGCGCCGGCGCCGATGCCCTGGAGGGCCCGGAGGGCGATGGCCACGCCAGGCGGTGATGGGAGCGAGGAACAGGAGACTGGCCGTGCCGTAGACGACCAGCCCGCTCACCAGCACCGGCCGTCGGCCGATGCGGTCGGCCAGACGGCCCACCGGGTACTGGGACAGGACGCCGGCGGCGAAGAACGAGGCCATGACCACGCCGGCCAGCGCGTCGGTGCCTCCCAGGTCGACGGATGTAGACGGGGAGCATGGGCACGATGGCGGTGGCGCCCATCCACTGCAGGAAGACGGTGATGGTCAACGTGCGGATGAGTCGGACGGTGCCGTCGGCCGGGGTGGTGTCCCGCTGGGTGATGACGTCGGCCATCACGAGTCCCCGGTGAGTCGTTCGAGTTCGCGGCTGAGGGAGTGGCGGCCGGATGCCGACGGGGGGAGCCAGACCGAACAGGTCGCACAGCCACAGGCCGTCGCAGGCCAGCCGGACCACCGTGGCCACCGTCGGATCCAGCCCGTCGTGTTCGAGGCGCCGCTGCCAGCGGCCGGAGGCGCGCCTGGAGCGGAGCCAGTAGACCCGGTTCGGCGGCCGCCGCGGCGATGAGAGCCGCTCCCAGTCGGTCCTCGCGCTCCGGTGTGGCCGTGCCCGGCTCCATGGTCGGCACGGATGTAGGCCCGGGTGAACGATCCGGGCCGGCCCGACGGGTCCAGTCGGGACTCGATGTCCCGGTCGAACTCGTCGATGATCTTGTCGACCATGCCGGCCACCAGGGAGTCCCGGCTGGGGAAGTGGTAGAGGACGCCGCCCTTGCTGAGCCCGGCCTCGGCAGCGGCGGCGTCCAGGGTCAGGTGGGCCACCCCGTCGCGCAGCACCACCTCCTCGGCGGCGTGGATGATGCGGGCCTTGGTGCCGGCGGACGAGCGGGTGGGTACCGATTGTCCGACGTCGTCACCAGAAGGCCGCGGCGGCGTTGAGCGGCAGGTCGGTTTGTGACATCCCCCGACTATACCGTCTGGACGGTATAGTCGATTGCAGGGCCGACGTGGGGTCGACCGCCCTGGGTGGGAGAAGCGCAGAGCCCTGGTCCGGGTGGTGATCGTGGCTGGGACGACCTGTCCGCTTCAGGCATCGAGGAGGTCGAGAAGCCACCGCGGACCGACCACCTCTGCGCCCAGAGCCTCGGCACGCTGTCGCAGGGCGCGATCGGCCGAGACGAGCGTGACGGGATCAGGGGTCGCCGTAGCTGCGGCCACGAGCCGGTCGTCACCGCTGCCTGATGCATGCAGGACGCGGACACCGTGGGCGACGCCCTCCTCGACGCCGCCGCGTGCAGCACCTTCGAGGACGACGACAACGGGTTCGGCGAACCGACCGGCCACCGCGGCGGCCCGGACCTGCTCCACGAACGCGCCGGCTGCTCCTGGGCGATCGCGCCACCAACCGTTCGGTCGGGACCCGATGACGTTCGCCGCATCGATCAGAAGCACGACCCCAGTCTCGTCGACGCTCAGCCGGTCAACGCCAGCTCGGCGCCGGTGATCGGCTCTGGTGGTCACGGTCGCCGGTTCCCGAGGTGCCAGCCGTTGCAGAACCCGCAGCGATAGGGATCGAGGTCGGCACCGTTCTCGAGCCGCAACCGCAGGGATGCCCGGTTGGCTTCGTCCTGGCTGGCGAACCGGGTCTTGGGTTGACCGTCGGTGCGCCAGTGCTCGCGGGACGAACCGGTCGGCACCGACGGGGACCCGCCGACTGGCCGGTACGGTCGCGTTTCCCACCCCGGCGGGCCTTGGCCATGACTCTCTCCCCGGACGGCGCCGGCTGCTCACTATTCGGTGTACACGGGCGGGCGCTTCTCCTTGAAGGCGGCCGTGGCCTCGGTGAGGTTGCCGGTGTGACCGGCCAGGAGTTGGGTCCGGTTCTCGAGGTCGACCGCGGCCCGCAGGCTGCCCACCTCCAGGGACGTCCCACAGGGTGTCCTTGGTCAGGGCCAGACCGAAGGGGCTGAAGGCGCACATCCCCTCGGCCATCGCCGTGGCCTTGGCCAGCAGGTCGATCGTCCGGGTGGACCTGGGACACCAGGCCGATCCGCAGTGCCTCGGTCGGCGTCGACCTTCTTGCCGGTGAGGAGGATCTCGGCGGAGTTGGAGGTCCCCACGGCTCGGGGCAGCAGCCAGCTGACCCCGAGCTCGGTCCCGGACAGCCCGTTGCTGATGCCGGCGCCGCAGAACACCGCCGACTCGCCCGGCCAGACGGATGTCGGCCCCGAGCGAGAGGCACATCCCGCCGCCGTAGGCCGGACCCTTGATGGCGGCGATGACCGGTTGGGGGATGGCCCGGAGCGCCGGGACGATGCCCGCCCATGTACTCCATGGCCCGCATGCCCATCCGGTGACGCCCGAGGTCCTCGGTGCCCGGCGGCATGCCGGCGTGCTCGAGTTCGAGGCCGGAACAGAAGGCCCGTCCGGCGCCGGTCAGGACCACCACCCGACAGTCGTTGTCGGCGGCCACCTCGTCGAGGGCGGCGTAGAGGTCGGTGACCAGGGCGAAGGACAGCGAATTGAGCCGGGACGGATTGTCCAGGGTGACCAGCCCGGACGTGGGGGCGGACCGGGTCGAGGCGTGACGAGGGCCATGCCCCCAGCCTCACCGAACCGGACGGCCGGCGCCACTCGCCTGCCGGATTGGGCCATCATCGTGGGGTGCCGATGGAACCGTTCAGCGCCTTCGAGCCCTACGGCGGAGCCGACCCGCCCGAGCGCTTGGTCGGGCCACCTGCTGGTGGCCGCCCCCGGCTGGACGATCCCAACTTCTCCCGCCGGGTGGTGCTGGTCCTCGACCACGGGGACCACGGGGCCCTCGGGGTGGTCATCGACCGGCCCGGCGGGGTGGCGGTGGGCGAGTTGCTGCCCCAGTGGCAGGAGCTGGCCACCGCGCCGGCCGAGCTGTTCACCGGTGGTCCGGTGGCCCGCAACGCCCTGATCGGACTGGTCCGGCTGCCGCCCAGCTGGACGGGATGCGGACGCGGCCGACCACCCGGTGGGATGGCGGCTGCTGGTGGACGCCGACCGCCCGGTGGGCACGGTCGACCTGGGTGCCGACCCGGCCGACCGTGGCCGGGTCGGTCGTCGGCGTCCGGCTGTTCTCCGGCTACGCCGGATGGGACTCGGGCCAGCTCGAGGCGGAGATCGACGAGGGTTCGTGGTACGTGGTACCGGCCGAGCCGCGCGACCCCATCTCGGCCGACCCCGAAGGGCCTGTGGCGGCGGGTGCTCGGCGCCAAGGGGGTGCGCTGGCCGTGGTGTCCGGGTTCCCCGACGATCCGGCCATGAACTGAGCGCCGACGGCTACCATCCCCGGGTGGACATCCGGCAGTCCGACCGGGGTGCGGCCGGCGGTCGAGCGCGGACGTGCCCGCTCTGGTCGACATGCTGGTGCGGGCCTTCGACGACGATCCGGTGGCCAACTTCATGTTCGCCGGGCCCGAGCGCCGCCGGCGCGGTCTGCGTTCGTTCTTCACCTCGCAGATGCGCCACCAGTTCCTTCCCGGAGGCCATGTCTATACGACCGATGACCGGGACGGAGTAGCCGTGTGGGGCGCACCGGACCGGGTTCGCCACGGGGTGGCTGAACTGTTGCAACTGCTGCCCACTGCGCCCTATCTGGTCAGCCCCCGCATGCACAGGGCCCTCCGTCTGCTGTTCGAGGTGGACGGCCTCCACCCCAAGGAACCCCACTGGTATCTGGCCACCCTGGGAACCGATCCGTCCCGCCAGGGGAAGGGCATCGGATCGGCGCTGCTGCAGTTCACCCTGAACCGGGCGGACGAGGAGGGGGTACCGGCCTACCTCGAGTCATCGAAGGACCGGAACGTCCCGTTGTACGCCAGGTTCGGATTCGAGGTCACCGAGGAGTTGCGCTCGAAACCCGACAACCCGACGATCTGGCGGATGTGGCGGGAGCCCCGGGTACCCGACTACTGACCGGAAGGCCCCCGGGGGCCGGTACGCAGTTTGAACGAGGCGCCGGCCGGGTCGGTCACCGTGGCCATCCGGCCGTAGGGGCTGTCCGTGGGTGGAGCCACCACCGAACCACCCAGGGTGACCACCATCGCCACCGAGGCGTCCACGTCGTCGACCTCCCAGTAGGTGGACCAGTGGGCCGGAACCCCCTCGGGCAGGAATGCGGTGGCGTCCATGATGCCGGCCAGTTCCCGGGTGCCTCCGGGCTCGTTGAGGGTGGAGTAACGGAAGTCGTCGCCATCGCCGACGACGGTTGCGTCGAGGCCGAACACCGTCCGGTAGAACGCCACCGCTGCGGCGTAGTCGCGGGTGAACAGCTCGAACCAGCTGGGGGCTACCGTGCTCGTCCAGCACGGTGAAACCAGGGAAGGTCCCCGGCTGCCAGGCCCCGAGGTGGGCGCCGGTCGGATCGACCAGGACGCTCTGGATGCCGAGGTCGGCCACCGGCATGGCCGGGCTCAGGATGTCCGCCCCTCCGGCTCGGGCGTCAGCCAGGGTGCGGGTGATGTCGTCGGTGTTGAAGTAGATCTTCCAGGTGTCGTTGGCCCGCAGTCGGCCGTGTCCCCCATATCGCCCATGCCGCCGGCCACCGGGACGCCCTGACGGGTGAACATGAAGTAGCCGCCGAACTCGGGGCTGGGGTCCTCGGCTTGCCAGTCGAAGAGCTGCGAGTAGAAGGCGCGGCTTCCGTCGACGTCCGATGTCCACAGATCAGTCCAACAGGCCGCACCGAGTGGAGCTGCGTCGCGAGTGGTCATCGATAGTCCCCGATAGGGAAGAACCGTAGTCGGTCAGTCGCTGGCGTGTACCCCGTCGGGCCGATCCTCGGGGACCGACACAACCGTTGCCAACAGCTCGACCAGGGCCCGTGTTGGGGCTGAGGGGAGGCCACGGCTGCGCTGGGCGACACCCACCTTGCGGCGGGGGAGGCCTTCGATCGGCACCGGGTGGAACTGGGATCGGAGGTAGGCGGGAATGGCGGTGGCCGGCAGGATGGCCGGTCCGTAGCCCTCGAAGGTGAGCGAGGCGATGAGTCGGAGTCCGTCGATTTCCGCGGCCGGCAACAGGGTGACGCCGAGCGGTCGGGTCACCGCGTCGAGCTCATCGCGGAAGGCGGTACCGGGCAGGGGCAGGATCAGCTCCAGATCGGCCAGGTCCTCGAGGCTGAGCGTGTGGTCCGGTCTGGCCATGGCGTGTCCTTCGGGCACCATGAGCATCAGGTCCTCCTCGAAGAGCTGCCGGGCCACCAGGTCCCGGCCGGTCACCGGCAGGTTGAGGACGGCCAGATCCAGTTGGCCCGCCGGCCAGTTGGGGCTCGAGGCCGGTTGCCGATACCCTCCACGATGACCAGGCGGAGCTTGGGGTGCCGCTTGCGGGCCACGTCCATCAGTCGGGGGACCAGCCAGCGGGCGGTGGTCCCGATCATCCCCACCCGCACGGTGCCGGTGACCTCGTCCTTGCAAGCGGCCACGTCAGCGACCAGCGCATCGAGTTCGGACAAGATGCGTCGGGCCCGGGCCACCACCACGGTGCCCTCCTCGGTGAGGCGGCCGTCGGACCGGTCGACCAGCGGGGCGCCCAGTTCGCGCTCGAGCCGGGCCACATGTGCCGAGACATTGGACTGCACGGTGTTCAGATGCTCGGCCGCGGCTGAAAAGGTCCCGTGGTCGCTGATCGCGGTCAGCGCCTGGAGGTGTCTCAGTTCCATCTCTCAAGATGATACCAGGTATCAATATTAGCTGCTTGACTGATTGCTCGCGGATGTATACCATGAGCATCAGACCACAGGAAGCAGGAATCCCCCTCCTCATCCTTGTTGAGTCAGTGCGAAGGGACCGCCTTCCCCCCCTGGCGGTCCCTTTGCCGCGTCCAGGGGTGACGCAGGGAGGGCGCATAGCCCTTTCACCAGGTAGTTTCCCCATTCGGCGGGTCGGTTCTCCTACCCTCCCACCCGGCGGTAGCGTGAGGGGATGGGAGACCCGTCCGGTGCCGTCTTCGTCGACCTGGACCGGACCTTGCTCCGATCGGCCAGCGGACCCGTGCTGCACGAGGCCATGGTGGCCGAAGGCGTCCTCTCGCCCGGACGCAACGTGCCCGGGGACCGGCTCCTGTACAGCTTCTACAACCGATTCGGGGAATCGGTGCCCTCCATCGGCCTGGCCAGGGCAGCAGCCCGGGTGATGCGGAACCGGTCGGCGGACGCCACCCGCCGGGCCGGCAAACGGGCGGTGGAGTCACTCCTCGACCTGGTCCAGCCGTGGGCGATGGCCGCGCTGGCCGCCCACAGGCAGGAGGGCAGGCCCCTCGTCCTGGCCACCACCTCGCCGATGGACCTGGTCTCCCCCCTGGCCTCCGCTCTGGGGTTCGACGACGTGATCGCCACCCGCTACGCCGAGCGTGACGGGACCTACACCGGGCGCCTCGACGGAGGGTTCGTGTGGGGTATCGGTAAGCAGGCCGCCGTCGGACAGTGGGCTGTCGACCACGGAGTGCCATTGTCGTCCTCGCACGCCTATACCGACAGCGTCTTCGACCTCCCACTCCTGCTCACCGTGGGCCATCCCCATCCGCTCAACGCCGACCCCCGGCTAATGGCGGTGGCGCTGGCCCGGAGGTGGCCGCTCGAGTACTGGGACCGGCCGCCGGGCATCCCCTCGCTGATGGGATTCGAGCCCTATCACCTGATCCGCCTGTTCTTCCGGCCCGAGACCTTTCCGTACGCACGGTTCGACCTCCGCGGCATGGACAACATCCCGACCACCGGCCCGGTGCTCTTGGCATCCAACCACCGGAGCTACTTCGACGTGGTGGCCATCGGCCTGGTGGCGGCCAAGCTGGGGCGACCGGTCCGCTTTTTGGCCAAGCAGGAGGTGTTCGACGCGCCGGTGGTCGGCCAGGCGGCCCGGGCCCTCGGTGGCATCCCCGTCGAGCGCACCCGTCACTCGGGCGACCCGATGGGCCAGGCGGCGGCGGCCCTTTCGGCCGGTGAGGTGGTCATCGTGCTTCCCCAGGGGACCATCCCCCGGGGCGAGGCCTTCTTCGACCCGATCCTGGTTGGCCACACCGGCGCGGCCCGCCTGTCCGCCGAGACCGGCGCACCGGTGGTCCCTATCGGCCTGTGGGGCACCGAGCAGGTGTGGCCCCGCTCGTCGCGGATCCCCAACATGACGACGGTGGCCCATCCACCGCGGGTGTCGATCACCGTGGGGCCGCCGGTACCGTTGGGTCTGGAGGATGCCGCGGCCGACACGACCTTGCTGATGGCCGCCATCTGCGACCTGTTGCCCGAGGAAGCCCGGGCGCCGAGGATTCCCTCCGACGAGGAACTGGCCCGCACCCAACCACCGGCGTGACCGGTTCGGCGCTGACACCACGGGCGTCTACTGCTGTCGACGCCCTCAAGTTGGTGAACGGCCTCTCCCGTGCCCTCGGTCGGGGGAGCGGGACTGTGGCCGGGGGCCGGGTCGGATTGGCCATCGACCCGTCGTTACTGGGCGAGCTGGCCGCCGGCAAGCGGGTGGCTCTGGTCACCGGCACCAACGGCAAGACGACCACCACCCGGATGCTGGTGGCAGCGCTGACCGACCCAGAGGCCGGAACCAGAAGCGAGGTGGCCTCGAACGTGACCGGAGCCAACATGCCGGCCGGCCACGTGGCCGCCCTGGCTGCGGCGCCGGACGCCTCCTTCGCCGTTCTGGAGGTCGACGAGGGGTATCTGGGCCGGCTCATCGAAGCGACCGGCCCGAGGGTGGTCATCCTCCTCAATCTGTCGCGAGACCAGCTGGACCGGATCGCTGAAGTCCGCATGCTGGTCGACCGTTGGCGGACTGCGTTCGAGGCAATTCCCAAAGAAGGCGATCGAACAGGCACCCAGACAGTGGTGGTGGCCAACGCCGACGACCCGATGGTGACCTGGGCGGCCCAGGCCGCCCCGGTGGTCCGCTGGGTGGCCGCCGGACAGGTGTGGCACAACGATGCGATCGGTTGTCCGTCCTGTGGGGGCCGGGTGGTGTTCGGCCTCGGGGGGACCTGGGCCTGCGAGCGCTGCTCGTTCGCCCGGCCCCATAACGATGCCTGGCTGGAAGGGCCGTTCCTGGTGCTGGCCAACGGTGATCGCCACCCTGTGCACCTCGGACTGCCGGGAGGGTTCAACCGGGCCAACGCGGCCATGGTGGCGGTGGCCGCTCCCCTTCTGGTCGGCGATGACGCTGACGAGGGAGCGCAGGTCGACGTGGCTCTGGCTCGGATGGCATCGGTCACCGAGGTGGCCGGACGTTTCTCGGTGACCGAACGGGGGGGAGTGCCGATCCGGCTGCTGCTGGCCAAGAATCCGGCCGGATGGACTGCCATCTTCGATCTGCTCGACGAGGACGCCGGTGGCCGGTCGCCGGTGGTCCTGGCCATCAACGCCCGGGTGGCTGACGGGTTCGACACCAGCTGGCTGTGGGACGTGCCCTTCGAGCGTCTCGGGGGACGACCGGTGGTGGCCACCGGTGACCGCCGGCTCGACCTCGCCGTGCGACTCCGCTACGCCGAGGTGGCCTGCACGGTGGTGGCCGACACGGTTGACGCGCTGGACTGTGCGGTGGCCCTCAGCCGGAACCACCACCACGATGTCGTCGACTTCCTCGGCAACTACACCGCCTTCGCCGACCTGCGGGGCCGACTGTGACCCGCTCGGGCTCGGGAGTGGCGCTGACCATCGTTGTGGTCTATCCCGATCTGCTGGGTACCTACGGCGATGGGGGTAACGGTCTGGTCCTGGCCCGTCGCGCTTCCTGGCGGGGCATCGACGCCCAGCTCATCCCGGCCGATTCCGGTCGTCCCCTCCCCGAGGCCGACCTCTACTGCCTGGGTGGCGGTGAGGATGGTCCCCAGGTCCGGGCAGCGACCTCGTTGGGCTCGGACGGTGCGCTCGAGCGGGGTGTGGAACGGGGTGCGGTGGTGCTCGGGGTCTGTGCCGGGTTCCAACTGCTCGGACGGTCGTTCCCCGATAGCGACGACCGGCCCCATCCCGGCCTCGGCCTGCTCGACGTGACCACCCGCAAGGGGCACGGCACCCGGGCGGTGGGCGAGCTGCTGGCCACCGCCACCGACCGATCGCCGCTTCTGGCCGGTGGCCGCCGCCTGCCCGACCTGACCGGATTCGAGAACCACGGCGGGATCACCACGGTCGGCCCGGGATCGAGACCGTTGGCCCGGGTGGTGCGCGGGGTGGGCAACGGAGACGGCGACGCCACCGAAGGAGCCTGGTCGTCAGCTGTATTCGGGTGCTACCTCCATGGACCGCTGCTGGCCCGCAACACGGCCCTGGCCGATCTGCTGCTGGGCTGGGCCCTGGGCTCGGGCGAGAGCCCCCTTCCGTTGGACCCGTTGGAGGAGGACGAGGAGGTGGCCCTCAGGAAGGAGCGACTCCGGGCCGTCGAGGGCAGGCGGGGCTCGCTTCTGTTCCGCCGTCTCCGGGGCGCCCGCGCCTGAGGCCGAGCCCGGTGCTGCTCAGCGCTGGCGTCGGGGCCACTCCACGTCGCCACCGAGCTCGCTGTCGGCGTCACGGAGGCCGGGAGCCGACGACAGCGCCCACGATCGGCGCCAGGGCGAGGCGTCGGGTCCCTGCAGGGCGGGAGTGGTGCCGACGGCGGCCCGCTTGCGGGCCGTCCACCAGTCGGTTGCCATTTCGTCGGCCATGGTGGCGACGGCGGTCTCGATACGGGCGCCCAGGCGGCGCGCGTCCTCGCCCTCCTCGGGCCACAGCGGGGTGCCGAAGGTCACCGAGGTCCGGGTGCGATGGATGCCCGAGCCCCCCTTGGGCAGGATGTGCCGGGTCCCGTCGAGATGGACCGGGACCACCGGCCGGCCGGAACGGACCGCCAGGTAGGCGGCGCTGCCCGGGTGGAAGGCTCTGGGCCCATCCGTCGGGGGACCGCCCGCCCTCGGGGAAGATGACCAGGTTCCAGCGGTCGTCGAGCAGCTCGGCGGCCAGTTCGGCCGAGCGCCGGTTGACTTTGGTCCGCTCGAAGGGAATGGCGGCCAGCAGGAACGACCAGGCGTCGGCCTTCCACCGCCGGTCGAAGAAGTAGTCGGCCGCGGCGGCCACCACCGTGCGGTGGCGGAAGCGCAGGGGAAGGCAGCTGAGCAACAGGGGGGTGTCGGCGTGGCTGGCGTGGTTGGCGGCGAAGATGACCGGTGCCTCGAGGTCGGCCAGGTGCTCGTCGCCCCGGACCTGGGGCGAGGCCACCACCCGGGCCAGCGGTCGGGCCACGTTGTCGAGGACCATGGCCCGGGCCAGGCGCACCGGGTAGCGGCGCGACCAGGCGGTGTCGTAGTGCACGCCGAGTTCGGGTTCGGGTGCCGGGCGGGGCACCGACTCCGGCCAGCTGGGTGCGGCCAGGGGGAAGCCGATCCGGCCCGCCGGCGGCCAGTGCCGAGGGGGAGAGCCGCCAGCGGGTGGTCCACGCCCGATCGGTCGCTGCCGATGGGCGCGCCCAGGTCGGCATCGGTGCGGACCGCTCGGGTCGGACCGGAGCGAGCTGGACGCTGTCCTGTCCGGTGGTCACTGGACGTCGGCCATGAGGATGGGCGGGGCGTGCAGGTGGGTCAGGTGCGGCGACGGTCCCGACCACGTCGCGCGGCCATCTCCAGGGCGTCGGCCAGGGTGGAGGCGGCCCGGAAGCCGAGCCGGTGGACGGCCGCCGGGTCGCCGCCGACGATGATGACCGCACCCAGGTGCTGGAGGGCGTGGGCGCACCAGTACCACATGTAGAAGGGATGGACGCCGTGGTAGGCGTGGCCGGTGCGGTAGAGGTGGATGTACCACGGGTCGGTGGCGTAGCGACTCCTCGAACCGCTCGGCCACCTCGATCGGGATCGGTGGTCTCGCTGAGCACCTGTTCGAAGAAGTCGATGTAGCTCGGATGGTGGACCGGATTGAACTCCCACGGGGTGGGGTGGGTCATGATCAGCACCCCGCCCTCGCGGACCAGCGGCTTCCCCCGGTACAGGTTGAAGAAGTAGCCGAGGCCGAGGCAGGCCACCAGGATCGGGTTGAGGATCGAGTTGACGTTGTAGGGGCTGATGTAGGGCAGCCCCATGGTCAGGATGTCGGTCTGACCGTCGACCACCACGCCCTGCTGGGCCCAGACGTTGTCGGTGGTCAGCCGCGTGGACCGCCTCGACCTCGCCGGCCTGGACCGAGGTCATCCGGTGGGGGGCCTTCACCGAGTGGAAGATCTGGCGGGCCAGGCGGGCCGGGGTGCGGTCGAGGGCCTTGGACGTGGCCACGATAGCCGAGCCGGTCCTTGACGCCCCACTCCCACTCCCGCTTCTGCAGGAAGTCGAACGCCGGGGGGAAGGTGTCGTTGTTGAGGGTGGTCTCGATCTGGAAGACCGTTGACCCCGCTGTCGGCGATGAGCCGGCCCATGCGCCAGTTGGCCGAGTGCAGCTCGGAGCGGTGCTGGTCCATGAACGACCGGCTCTGCTGCATGGTGTCCGGGTTGTGGTGGTGGCGGAGGCTCTTGTAGCTGGCCAGTCCGGTGGCCACGCTCTTGTGCCCGCCGTCCATGGCCACCAGGTTGATGTTGACGTAGACCAGCAGGTCGCTCTCGGCGGCCCGCTTGTTGATCTCCACGTCCTCGCCCTGGTCGGTCAGGCCCAGGTGGACCAGGGCGTCGGGGTCCTCGGCATCGTGCTGGGTGAGCAGGCCGTTGGGGGCGAAGGCGTCGTAGATGCGGTCGCCGAGCGGCGTGGCGGAGCTCGGCCTCGGTCATCCGGCGGTGGAGGGCCAGGGCCACGATGAGCTCGACGTCGTCCACGCCGGCATCGGCGGCCATGTCCAGGACCTGCTCGATGACCAGCTGGCGGATGTCGGGCCGCTCCATCGGCGGCAGGGGCAGCGAGATGTCGTCGAAGGCGATGGTCAGCTTCATCCCCGGACGGAGCAGAGCCGGGAGGGGATCCCGGTCGCCGACGGGATTGCGGAGCGCGTGGCGGATGGCCGCCTGCGGGGTCGGACAGCGGATCGATCGGCTCGGGGGCGTAGATGACCCGGCTGCCCTCGGGCAGCGTCTCCAGGCTGAACCGCTCGCCGTGCCAGAACAGGGTCGGTGGCGTCGAGCGGTCGACGTCGAGCACGAATCCGGGCCTGGGGCTCATCGGGTGCTTCCTTTCGGATCGACGCAGGTCGAAGGCCACCTTCACCGCGCCACGCCGGCCGGCGGCGCCGGCGTGGGCGATGGCCTCCTCGTACCGCTCGAGCGGGTAGGCGGCCGACACCAGCGAGCCGAGGCCGGCCGGTCCGACCAGGTCGATGGCCAGTTCGAAGGTGCGCTGCGGCTCGGGCGGCGGTCGGGCGGCCGGTTCGCGTGCCGTAGGCGTAGGCGCCGACCAGGGTGAGCTCGCGGTGCCACAGGGGGGCCAGGTCGACGGAGACCTTGCCGGGCATGCCGACCAGCACCACCCGGCCGCGGGGTCGGACCATGGCCAGGGCCTGGGTGATGGACTCGGAGCTGCCCACGCAGTCGAAGACCACGTCGGCGCCCCCGGTGAGCCGGCCGGCCAGCACCAGGGACCCGACCTGGCGACGCACCGCCCGGGCCAGCTGGTCCGGCGGGACCACGATGTCGGCACCCAGTCGCTCGGCGGTCTGTCGCTGGTGGGCGTGCTTGGCCCCGACCACCACCGTGCACGGCGCGTACCGGTGCGCACCAGATGGTGGAGGGCGGCGACGGTGGTGAGGCCGAGGGTGCCGGCGCCGACCACGGCCACCACGTCGTCGGTCGTCGACGCCGGCGGACAGCGCGGCGTGGACGGCACAGGCAGTGGGTTCGACCATCACCGCGTCCTCGTCGGAGAAGGCGTCGGGCACCGCGTGGAGTTGGGAGGCGTGGGCGACCAGGCCGGCGGTGGACCATCCGCCCCCGGTGTCGGTGCAGAATCCGGTCTGGAGTCCGGGATCGGAGCTCCCCGAAGGCCACGTTCCCGCACAGCCCGGTGTGGCCCTCGGCGCAGTAGGGACAGAGCGGCCGGATGCGCCGGGGGGCGCAGCCGAGCACCGGCTCGATGACCGCCCGGGTTCCCGGCTCGAGTGGCCGACCGCGTGGTCGACGCCACCGTCGTCCAGCACGCCGACCACCTCGTGGCCGGGGACGAAGGGGAAGCTGACCAGGTCCTCGAAGTAGCGCGAGCTCCGGCCGTCGAGGGTGGCCAGGTCGGAGCCGCAGATGCCCGACAGCAGGGGCGGAGCGGGAACCAGTCCTCGCCGGGGAGCTCGGGCGTCTCGGCTGTCGAGCAGCTGGAGAGGACCGATACCGGCTCCCCGGCCCGAACCGAGCAGCGAGGCCACCCGCGACGCGGCGAAGCGGGGCACGTTGCGCTCGAGGACGAGGGACTTCATCGCTGGACTCCCACCGACAGACGGCGCACGGCACCGGCCAGGGCGGCGGCACTGGTGCGGCCCCGGGCCAGGGAGCCCCGACGGTCGACGGGTCCGAGGGGCAGGACGGGCTGCTGCCCCGCCGTCTGCCTTGTGCCAGTGCTCGACGTGCCAGCCCCGGCGCCGGGCGATGGCGGCCAGCTTGGCCTCGGGGTTGACGGCCACCGGGAACCCCACTGCCTCCAGCATGGGCAGGTCGCTGGCCGAGTCGGCGTAGGCCATCGACTCCTCGAGTTGGAGTCCCTCGGCCTCGGCGTAGTCGGCCAGCACCAGGGCGCGGGCCTCGCCGATGGGCGGCAGAGTCTCCAGCCGTCCGGTGAACCGGCCGTCCACCTCGGCCAGCTGGGCGCAGACGATTTCGTCGAACAGCGGCCGCAGGGGTTCGACCACCAGGTCGAGGGCCCCGGTGATGAGCACGGTGCGGTGGCCCAGGGCCCGGTGGCGTCGGACCCGGGCGATCCCGTCGGGAAACGACTTGGCCAGCAACAGGTGGTGGAAGAGCTCCCATCCGTCGTCGCGAAGCCGGTCGGCCGGCGCGCCCTCGTAGCGGCGGTAGAACGAACGGAGGAAGTCGCCGCGGTCGCGGCGGTCGAGGGCTAGCAGGCCGGCGCCTCGGCCACCAGGTCGGCCACGAAGGCCGCCCGTTCGGCCGGGGCCAGGTGCCGGGAGGCCAGCCAGGCGTAGGAGTCGACCACGTTGGAGGCGATCAGGGTGTTCTCGAGGTCGAAGGCGGCCAGGTGCCGGTCGGGGGAGAGGATGGCCTTCCTGGCCCGGTCGGCCCGGGACGGACCGGTTCGAACGGGTCGGCGTCGTCCGCACCCGGGCGTGCTCGATGACCGACGGCAGGTGGATCGTCTCTGACGTAGACGGCCCAGTCGACGGCGGCAGGGTCGAAGCAGAACGTCTGCCGGTCGTCGGGGTCCATCCGGTCCCACAGGGCGATGAGGCGGTCGACCCGGTAGCGGGCCTCGGTCTCGGTGTAGGCGCCATAGAGCTCGACGTACCCGAGCGCCCGGTCGGCCAGCAGGTGCTGCTCCTCGAGGGCGGCCATCCAGGCGGCCTGCCGGCCGCGTATGGGCAGCGAGCCGACCACCTTCTCGGCGACGTCCATGGCCTTGCTGGCCCGGGACAGTTGGCGCTGCACTCGTCCCCGGCCGGGGAAGGACCAGGCCGGAACCACGATGGGCTGACCGTCGCTGTCGTAGAGGGGGTGCTCGGTGAACCAGGCCTGCACCAGCTCGACCAGCCGCCCGTAGCGGAAGGGATTCCGTACCCCCGAGGCCACGTGGTACACGGTGGGACCTACGTAGCCGGTCGCTCGGCAGATAGGGCATCGGCGGCCACCGCGATGATGGCCGCCACCACCAGGTCGACCGGTATGACGTCGGTCACCCCTTCGGGCACACCGGGAAACTCGCGCAGGAGGCCCGCGGGCGTAGGAGACGATGATCGGCTCGGCCATCCGGAACCCCCGGATCCAGCCGGGACGGGGCTCGGCCAGGGAGGACTCGATGATCGACGGGCGCACGATGGTCATGGGCAAGACGTCGCCGAACTGGGACACCAGAGCCCGTTCACCGAGGGCCTTGGTGTACGGGTAGGCATCCGGCCAGCCCAACGACTGGGCCCGGGCCCGGCCGATGCGGACCATCTGCTTTCGGACCCAGTCCTCGCGCAGCCGCTCGGCCCGCTCGGCCAGCAGGTGCAGGCCGGCCCCACCCAGCTCGCCCCGGGCATCCTTGGCGAAGCCGGCCAGGCGCTCCGGTCGCCGCGACTCGGCGTCAGCATCCCCCCGCTGTCGGCGGGCGGCCTCGACTTCGTGGCGCCAGTCCACCTCCACGGTGAAGGGGTTGGCGTCCAACAGCTCCTCTTTGGCCTCGCCCTGGTGGGTCCCGGCCACATAGGCGGTGGACACCGGGATGAAGTGTTCCGGCCCGGTGCGTCCCTGCTCGGGAAGCGAGGGCTCGGGCAGCGAGCATCGTCTGCGGCTACCCGGGACGGACCGAGCAGGTTGACCTCGACGGCGGCGTCGAGCGGCGAGTCGAAGCTCACGGCTGCGGCCGAATGCACCACCAGGTCGCACTCCGAGAGGACCTGCAGGCCGGCCTGGTCGAGTCCCAAGCCCCTCGGTGGCCACGTCGCCGGCTACCGCGGTGACCCGGGAGGCCACCTCGGCATCGAACCGGTCGCCGTACTGGGACCGCAGCAGGTCGAAGCAGTCGTTCTTCAGGATCTCCCGGGTGGCCCGCTGCGCCGGGGTGGCGCGCCGTCCCGGCCGGATGAGCAGGACCACCCGGCAGTCGGGGACACC
The DNA here is from genome assembly GCA_963824355.1 of uncultured Acidimicrobiaceae bacterium. Classification (GTDB taxonomy): domain Bacteria; phylum Actinomycetota; class Acidimicrobiia; order Acidimicrobiales; family RAAP-2; genus Bog-756. Next base: position 148,588 of record CAWGOY010000008.1, read on the forward strand.
GCGCAGCAGCCGCTCCACCAGGGCGGTGCCCAAGAACCCGGTGGCTCCCGTGATGAAGCACTGCTTGCCGCTGAGGGCGTCACGGACGCGGGTCACCAGATCTGTCTACCATATGGTAAGTGAATGAGTCGAGCATCGAGGGTGCCAGGGGAGACGGCCGGGACCAGAGCCGGACCCGGACCTCGCCCGGGAACGGCCGGCGCGGGGCCGGGGCCGGAGGCACCGCCGACCGCATCCTCGACGCCGCCCTCACCTCTTTCGCCACCCGGGGCTACGAAGCCTCCTCCCTGGACGCCTTGGCTGCCGGGCTGGAGATCCGCAAGCAGACCATCCTCTACTGGTTCCCCTCGAAGGAGGTCCTGTTGGAGGCGGTCATCGACCGGTGCGCGGCCGACCTGTCGACCGCTCTGGAGGCTTCACTGGCCACAGCCGGGTCGGGGTGGGCCCGGGTCGAGGCGGTGGTGCGCTCGGTGTTCCGCCTGGCCGCCCGTCGGCCCGAACTGCTGGGCCTGGTCCGCGAGATGGGGAGGTTGGGCACGCCGGCCGCCACCCGTCTGGTCAGTGCGCTCGAGCCGCTGGTCCGGCGAGCGTCGGAGTTCCTGGAGGCGGAGATGGACGCCGGGCACATGCGGCGGCACGAGCCCCGCCTGTTGCTGCTGGCCATCTACGCCACGGTGACCGGCATGCTCACCGAAGTGGAGGTGCTGCGGGCCTTCGGCGAGGAGCCCACCGCCCGGTCGCTGGTGCGGCGCCGCAACGAGATCCTCGATCTGCTGCGGTCGGCCCTCGTCACCGACCCTGGATGATCCCGCCCTATTCGGAGGCCTTGGCCTTGCGCTCGCGACGTGAGGGTTTCGGTGGCGGGGGCGCGGGGCGCTTGGGGGTGTAGCGCTTGTTGGCCTCGGGACCGGCCGGGCCCTTCTTCGGGTTGGCCTTAGGGCTGGGTTTGGAGCGGGCGGTGGCGGTCTTGCCGGTCGACGCCCGCGGGCCGGACGACTCGGCCCGGGCGGTGCGGGCAACCGCTGCGGCCTCCTTTTGGACCCTGTAGGAGTGGTAGAGCAGCCAGCCGGCCAGAGCCAGGAAGGGAAGTGCGGCCACGACAGTGACATTGCTGAAGATGAAGCCGGTGAACAACGCGGCAAAGCCGACCAGGGCCCGGCGGCCCCAGAGGGTGGCCCCGAAGAGCAGGGCGCCGAAGGCCAACCCGAGGATGAGTGTCGTCAGCGGGGCCAGCTGACCCTTGGTGAGGGGTTTGGGGTGTTGGGACTCCAGCAGGTAGATCATCACTCCGAACACCACGGCGGCGGCCGAGGCGATGAACGAGTATCGGCGTTCCCGGTCGTCCAACTGTTCGACGGCCCGCTTGACCGAGGTCGGACGGGCCAGCCGGGTTCCTGTCGACCGTCCCCCCGAGATCAGGCGGTCGAAGAGGGCGGCCCTACCCGAGCTGGCCCGGTCGGCCGGACGTTCCTCGTCTCGGTCATCGGGGGGGTCGGACACCGGGCCGAGGCTACCGGTCCCTGACCGGCGGTACGACTCCAGCCGGTCCCGCCCGCACCGGGCCGCGTCAGGGTGCGGTGATCACCAGGCCGAGGCCGGCGTTCGCCTCGGGTGCGATCACCCGGTAGGCCCCCGGACGCCGGTCGGTGTCGAGACCGAGCCGGGCGGGATCCCCGGGTTCGGCTCCGGGCACCCGTTCGGGTTCTTCGGCCACCAACTCGAGGTGGTGGAGGCGGCCGGGGCGTGCGCCGAGCCAGCCCAGAAGCGGCGACCTGGCGGAGCTGGGGATCGGTGCCACCAGGCGGATGTCCAGGGGGCCGCCCCAGGTCAGATCGACCCACCGATGATCGGGATGCCCCCCCTCGGCCACCAGGGTGCCTCCCAGCAACCCGGCGAACAGGGCGGTTCCGGCATCCAGGTCGGCCACCGCGTGGACCACCTGGACCAGTGAGGCGGCCGCCACCGGTCCCGTCCCGTCGGAACGCTGGCGACGGGCCACCGGGTAGCCGTCGGGTGGGGGACTCGACCAGGGGTTGGGCGCCTCGGCCATCTGGACCACCACGCCGGTGGCCTGCTTGGGATGGATGAAGGCCTCCATCCACTCGGGGTCGGTGCGGTCGATGCCGATCGGTTCGAACCCCGCATCTCGGGCTCGGTCGAGGGCGGTGTCGAGGTTGGGCACCTTGAAGGTCAGGTGATGGGGACCGGGTCCGCTGCGGGCCAGGAACCGGACGAGGAAGTCGTTCACCTCGGGGTTGTGGGGCATGAGGATCTCGATCCGTGCGCCGTTGGCGAACTGGACCTGCCCGGGAGCGAATCCGGGCCCGGGTCCGCCGGAGCTCCACTCGGCGCCGAGATCGGTGGCGTAGCGATCCCATACGTCCTGCCAGTGGGGCACGGCGTGGGCCACGTGGTCGAGGACCACCCCCTCTATGGTGTCGACGGTCATGGGTCCAGACTGGTCTTGTCGCGTCGGGGTTGTCGAAACGGGTGGGCCGGTGGGGGAGTCCGGTTGTGGCCCGGGTATCCCGCCAGTACCGTCGGCGGCGTGGACTTCCGTACCGAGTCAGTGGTGAGCCTGGCCGCCGGGGTTCGCCTGGGTGAGATTCCCGCGGCGGCTCTGGTCGATCACGCCCTGGGCCAGATCGCCGCCCACAACCCGACCCTCAACGCCTTCGTGGCCGTGGACGAGGACCGGGCCCGGGCGGCAGCGGCCAGGGTGGACGCTGACGTGGCCGCCGGTCGGGATCCGGGGCCGTTGGCCGGTATTCCCATCGGCGTGAAGGACCTGGAGGATGCGGCCGGATTCGTCACCACGCACGGCTCGATGGCCTATGCCGGCGGATCGCCGGCTACCGAGGACTCGCCACTGGTGGCGAGACTGGTGGCCGCTGGATGTGTGGTGGTGGGCAAGACGAACACGCCCGAACTCGGGTGGAAAGCCGACACCGACAACACGGTGTTCGGCCCGACCCTCAACCCGTGGAACCTGGAGCACACCCCGGGCGGATCGTCGGGGGGGAGCGCGGTGGCCATCGCCTCGGGGATGGTTCCGCTGGCCACCGGCTCGGACGGTGGGGGCTCTCTCCGGATCCCGTCGGCCTGCTGCGGCCTGTCGGCGATGAAGCCATCGCTCGGACGGGTCCCCAGCGGGGGAGATTCGGCCCCCGACTGGCACAACCTGTCGACGAAGGGCCCGATGGCCCGGCGGCTGGCGGACGTGGTGGCCGCGCTCGATGTGGTGGTGGGTCCCGACCCCACCGACCTGCGGTCACTACCCCGGCCCGAGGCCTCCTGGATGGCTGCCCTGGTCGAGCCGCGTCCGCCCCGGCGGGTGGCCTGGTCGCCCACGCTGGGCTATGCCGAGGTGGACGCCGAGGTGTTGGCCATCTGCCAGCGGGCGGTGGAGGTGATGGCCTCGTTGGGCACCGAGGTGGTCGAGGTCGACACCGTGTTCGATCACGACCCGGTGGATCAGTGGCTGACCCTTTCGGGAACGTACAACCTGCGGACCCACGCTGACGTCCGGGGTACGCCGGTGTGGGAATCGGTCGATCCCATTCTCGCCATGGTCATCGAGGGCGCGGCCGCCACCAGCGCCCTCGATCTGGTACGAGCCGAGGATGCCTGTCACGACCTCAACCTTCGCCTGGTCGGGTTGTTCCATGAGGTCCGTCTGTTGGTCACCCCGACCACCGCGGCGGCGGCGCCACCCCGCACCCTGGCCGGATCGGGTCTCATCAACGGCGTGGCCGACGTCAACTGGGTCAAGTTCACCTACCCCTTCAACATGACCCGGTCGCCGGCCGCGTCGGTCTGCGTGGGCCTGACCGAAGCCGGCCTTCCGGTGGGATTGCAGTTGGTCGGCCCCCAACACGGCGATCTGGTCGTCCTTCGGTCAGCTGCCGCCCTGGAGGCGGCCATCGGCTTCGATGACCTGAGTGCCTATCCGGCCAGTTCGGCCAGCTGATCCGGGTCGTTGGGGCCTCGCCCTCGAGGATCGACGGGGCTACCATGTCTCCCTGCTCAGTGGCCAGGTGACAGAAGGTCGCTGTTCTCGGGCGTTTAGCTCAGTTGGTTAGAGCGCAGCCTTCACACGGCTGAGGTCGGAGGTTCGAGTCCTCTAGCGCCCACTCGAAAGACCCAGGTCAGAGCGTCATGCTCCTTGGGCGGCCGAAGCGGAATCGCCCGGCGAGCGCGCCACAGGCGCGATCGTATTCGGGTTTTTCGCGGCATTCGCGGTCAGATGATCGTCGGGGTCGACGTGCCGGCAGCCCGCGATGCGTCAGCCAGGGCGTCGAGGGCGTCGTTCAACGTCTCCTCGGACTGCCCGTACCGGTCAAGAACCCGAAAACTGCCCTTGCGATCGACGTTCGGTCGTCGCGGTGATCTGTCCTTCGCTCGGCATACAGTCGGTCTTCTGGTTCGCCGTTCGGCATTCCCAGTTGGAGTTCGCCATCAGCCGAATGGGAACAGTGCACGACAGTACCTTGATGCTCCAAACCGTTGGGCGGCCTGGGCCGGCTGCGGCTTCGGCCTGCGCCGGCCCGGGCCGCCATCGATGGTGCTCGAGGTTCTCGGCTCGTTGGCCGTCGGAAAAGCTCGCCTCCATCGGTGTGGCCGTGGGCGCACCGATAGTCCATTGCGGCCGTCCGCTGGTCGGTTGCCGTGCCGCTTGCGTCGGATCGATGGTGCAGGCCCCGAGGGCGGAAACACTCCCGTGCCCCAATAACGCGATCGCCTCGATGGATCGTCCAGACACTTCCGGGCTAGGCCAGGCCGGGAAACTTGATTATCACGGGATGCTGAAAATCTGAGTTATCGACGACTACGTCTGCGACTGAGGTTGGCGACACCTCAGCCTCGTAGAGTGCCTGTCCGGGGAGATAGCGGCGTCGGTAGCGATGTTCCGCCTCCTTGTCTCCGCCCATCATCAGTGAGTCTCTCTCAATCCCTCGCTGGATCGACACTTCGGGTGGCACGAAGACGTAGATGGATAGCTCCCAACAATCGGCCAGTTCGGGGCGTAGGAGGAACACACCGTCGAAGATCAGTACCGTCGGCCTGATTGCCTTCCTGGTGCCATTGTCCACTCTGCTGTCCGTGTGGTGGTCGAATCGAGCGAGCCGGTACTCATTGCTGCCTGTTGGCCCCAAAGGGTCGAGCAGATCCTGTCGGAGATGAGGTAGATCAAAGGAGTCCTGGTAATAGCCCACGGGACTGAGCCGACCTCGCTTGTAGCGAACCTCTTCGGGATTGTGCCATCCGTCGATTTCCGCACGGACGACCTCTCGGACCCCCGACAAGTGCCGAAGCCAGGTGGTCGGCCAATGTCGTCTTTCCGCCGGCGTCTTTGCCGTCGATTGCGACTCGGAAGCCCGTAGTCCCCGGGTCCATCTGCTGACGAATGTACGAAGCGAGCCGACTCACGACATCTTTTGAACCCACTCTGTCAACGATGGCACGGCGCAGATCATGCTGCCGATAAGGGAGAGCGATCGTTGCCCCGCAACGCCGGTTCTATCCATAGGACTGAACGGGTCCAGAATGGGTGGATGGCCGACGAAACAATGTATATCGAGGTGATTGCTCCCGATGTCCGAGAGATTCGAACACTCGATGCGACCTCGTACACCGTCGATGCCGATGGCCGCTTGGTTGTGGCCCTTACGGACGGTTCACTGGTGACCTTCGCTGTGGAGGAATGGGCCGACGTGCGGCGTGGGTGAGGTGCCCGACCGCTGCCGGGTCAGGGGGCCACACGGTCCGTCAGGTCTCGGTCACCCCGGCGTCTCCCCTTGGTAGTGCACCGAGTGCATTTGTCAACTGGATCAGTGAGTGAGGTATGTCGTTCTCTCGGCGAGTCAACGGTCCCGCTTCCGAGATCGACGCTCGCTCCCGCACCGGCCGTCCCGTACCCCCGGGGTGCAAAGATGTGAGCGAGTGTCGAACCTCCTTGACTTCAACGACGATCACCATTCTTCGCTGTGCCTTCCACGCTTGGTCGTGTCATTCGCCCTCGCCGCCTGCGCCGTGCTGGCGGCAGCGTGTTCGACTTCGCAGGTGCCGTCGGCCACCTCGCGGAGCAAAACGGTGCCGCCTGCGACCCCTGCGACATCCACCACGACCACTGCACCGCCACCGTTTTACGTGGTGACGACGGGTTCCGTAGCGGGATTGGGGACTGTGCTTGTCAACGGAGAAGGATTTACCCTGTACATGTTCGAGCCGGACCGGCAGTCCGGTAGATCCACCTGCTACGGCGAGTGCGAGAACTTGTGGCCGCCGGTGCTGCTGGTGGACGGGGTGAAGGCCCCTGCCGCCGGGGCTGGCGTCGAGCGCGTCCCTTCTCGGCACCACAGTGCGCACCGGTGACCGTGATGACCTTGAGCAAATCACCTACAACGGGTGGCCCCTCTACTTGTGGCACAGCGACTCACAGCCCGGCGAGGCGACCGGGCAGGGACTCAACGACTCAGGGGGGCTTTGGTACGTGCTGAACGCCGACGGCGTGCCAGTCACCACTACTCCATAAGGGTGCCCCGAAACGCCGGGTCGTGGGCGGCTATCGGGTGGCTGATCTGCTCTTCTGTCACTGCACCCGGATCGGCATCGGGAACCTTGTGGCCCTGTGCAGCGCCGCTTGTGCATCGTTATCGTATGGGCAGAGCAGAAGGTGGGTGAATATGAGAATTCGTCAAGCAGCCGCTGTGCTCGCCGCCGGCGTGACGGTGATGACGATGGCCGGGGTCGCGCTGCAGCCGGGGTTGGCTTGGGCAAGAACGCCAGTGGGGTCCGGTGTTTACGACTGCAGCCTGGTCGGCATAGAAGGACACATCACATTGAACCGGCCTTGGAGTGACAGTGGGAAAGGGATGGTCAAGGCGACCGTTTCTGCCACGATCCCAGGCTGTACAGGCGGGTCCCCCGGTCCGGGCGTCGTCACCATCTCGGGCAAGGTGACCTTTCCAAACGGAGGAGACGGTTGTTCGAATGGCAGCAACGCCACGGCGAAATTGAAGCTCACCTACAGCAGCTCGGTCAAGGAGAGCATGTTCACCGGGAGTTTCTTCGTCGCTCCAGTCGAGATGGTCAGTCCGGCTTACGTCGACACTGTCCATGGCTCCTACCCATTCTCTGGTGCGACGCTTCTTCTCGGAGGGGGCGAATACTCGGGCAAGTGCTCGACGGGTATTACTTCGTTGGAGATGACACAAGCTGAATCCTACGGGCTATAGCTCGCAAGGCGACTGTCGACAGCGCTCCCGTCAGCACTCGGACACCGTCTTGAGCGTCCCCAACTGACCTGCCGGGGTATCCCGGAAGGATGCTCGGTCGGTGGGAGACCTAGCCTGGGAGAAATTCATCCGGCCCCTGATCCGGTGGTCTCCGCGTCCGCGTAAAAGCCCTCCTCACCTGGAAGGATTGCTGTTGCTAAGGCAATAATCACAACCAGGAAAGTAAGGGCTCCTTGAAGGTGCACGATAGTTCGCGCCACCCAGTCGATGAGGGTGACCACCGACGGGAAGAATCTGGTGTCCCACGCCGGCACCGCACTGCTGTCCGAACTGGCCGATCGCAGTGGCCTGACCGAAGCGATGTCGGTGGCCATGTCGGCCTGTGGGATCAACTGGCACACCCACGATCCCGGCATCGTCCTCACCCACCTGGCCGTGGCCATCGCCGATGGTGCCGACTGCCTGGCCGACATGGCGTCCCTGCGTGAACAGTCCGAGTTGTTCGGGCCGGTGGCCTCGGTCGCCACCGCCTGGCGGGCGGTGGAGGCCACGACGGCCTTCGAACTCCGGGCCATTCCCGAGGCGATCGCCGCTGCCCGGGCCAAGGTGTGGGCAGCTGCTCCTCCGGGAGAGTCGTTGGTGCTGGACTTCGATGCCACCCTGGTCAACTCCTACTCGGAGAAGCAGGACGCCACGCCCACCTACAAGAAGGGCTTCGGGTTCTTCCCTCTCGGCGTGTGGTGCGACACGACGAACGAGCCGCTGGCCGCCATGCTCCGGGCGGGGAACACTGGGGCCAACGACGCCGACGATCACGTCGAACTCCTCGACCGGGCGCTGTCGGGACTGCCCGAGGAGTACCAGACCGGCCACTTCGCTCACGACCACCCGGCCCAGGTCGAACACCCGATTCTCATCCGGGCCGACTCGGCCGGGGCCACGCACGGGTTCGTGGACTCCATCAGGGCGGCCAATTGCGACTTCTCCATCGGATTCCCCATCGACCAGGGAGTTCGTGATGCCATGGTCCTGGTCCAAGAGGAGGACTGGATCCAGGCACGAGAGACCGACGGCTCGGTTCGCGACGGCGCCTGGGTGACAGAACTCACCGACCTCATCCTGCTGTCGGCCTGGCCCGAGGAGACCAGGTTGATCATGCGGCGGGAGCGTCCCCACCCCGGGGCCCAACTGACCTTGTTCGACACGGTCGAGGGTTTCCGCCACACCTGCTTCATCACCAACACCGAGGGATCCGACATCGCCGACCTCGAGCTCCGCCACCGGGGACATGCCCGAGTCGAGGACCGGATCAGGAACTGGAAGGACTGTGGTCTGGCCAACCTCCCCTTCGACTCATTCGTCCGCAACGAGACCTGGGTGGCTACCTCCCTCATCGCCGGAGCACTCCTGGCCTGGAGCCAGATGGTCTGCTTCGACGGTGCGCTGGCCAAGGCCGAGCCGAAGACCATGCGCTACCGGGTCTTACACGTGGCCGCCTACCTCGCCCACAAGTCACGGGGCCTCACCCTGCGGCTGGACGAGACCTGGCCGTGGGCCACCGACCTCTGCGAGGCCTTCGCCCGACTGCGAGCAGCCATCCCGTGACCGGGTGGGTCAGAACGCCCGACCCGAAAGCAGACCTGCAGGGCGTGACATCCGAAACCGAATGACAACACCGGGGCACTTCACGTCCACGACGCAGTCCGGACCATGGTTCCGGTCACACCCACTGCCTCGTCTATGCTGCGTAGTCAGCCGGGAGTCGGACGAATGATCGAGGCTAGCCCGCCATGTGAGGACAAGACCCTCAATCCGTACATGTCTAGTATAATAGACACTTATGACAGGTCGAGAGGCTCTCAAGCTTGCGGAGCGCAGCGGCTGTCTTAGGCTCCGCCAGAGGGTTCGCATGTGATCGTGCGCTGCCCAGGCGGATGCCAGACAATCATCCCCGTTCACCGCGGCGAGGACCTCCCGATCGGAACTCGCAAGGGCGATCGAACGGTCGCTTGAGCCCTGCCTTGGGAAGGAATGGTTGCGATGAATCGGACGAAGAACTTCGTCGCTGTTTATGAGCATGATGCCGATGACAATGTGTGGCTCGTCCACATCAAGGGTGTCGAAGGCTGCCAGACTTATGGCCGAACGATTCGCCAAGCAGGTTCACGGATTCGAGAAGCGCTGGCTGCTTGGCTCGACCGAGAGCCTGACACGTTGGTGATCACTCCAGAAATGCCTCGAGACATCGCCGTCCTGGCAAGTGCGGTGTCGCAGGCACGCATGGAAGCTGAGCAAGCGGGCACTACTGCACAGGAGTCGACCGTCAGCGCCGTAAGGCAATTGACTGACATGGGACTGAGCCGGCGGGATGCGGCCGACCTGCTTGGGATCTCACATCAAAGGGTCCAGCAGCTACTCGCGAGCTAGGGAAATGCGCACCACCCGTCGGACGTTCAAAGCAAACTCGACATCCTGGTCGTCGCCGCGAGCCTGCCCGTAGCCTGCCCCACGACCGGGACTGCGGCGATTATCGAACCATTCTTGCTTGCTAAGCGCCAACGCCCTCGACCGGCACATCGGGGCGCCCCCGTTCTGTGGTTATACGGGTGATCGCTACCGACGTCGAGTGGCGTTGTGCCTGGCACAAACAATTTATGTCTGACACAATATGAGAGTGAAGCCGGTCCGGTTCACTCGGGGATCCCGCATAGACCGAGTCGGCAGAAAGTCCGCCTACTGCGTGATCTCCACGACCGATGCCACCATCACCACTGATCCGGATACCGGAGCGACCGTGCTCAGCTGGGTCGCTGACGATGAACGCGATCGGGAACTCGAGATCGTGGCGATCGAGAAACTGACTGCTATCTGGTTATTCACGTGATGCCTACCCACTACCGAAAGAAGGGCCGATGACACGCCGCAAGATCAAGCCCGGAGCGATTGGGACCGATGTCGATCTCGATGCCGAGGAGGTCTACCTCGGCGATGGGAGGCGACTGACCGAACAGGTCGCCGAGGAGATGGCGGAACGTGCTCTCACCCGCCACCGGGGCCGGCCATCGGTGACGGGTGGGAATGCACGTACTCCCAGTCTCACCGTTCGTGTGCCACAAGAGACCAGAGCAGCGCTGGAGGAACTGGCCAGGGCACAAGGCAAGCGTTTGGCTGACGTGAGTCGTGAGGCCCTGGACGAATACGTCTCTCGCCACGCCAGCTGATGGCAGCGCCCCAGTCAAGCTCGAGATCAGGCAGTGACCAGGTCTCTGATCGCCTCAGCGTGGAGCCGGCCGACCACGTCAGCAAGGGGCATCTCGATCTCTCCTGCTCGCGTCTGGCGCAGGCGGTCAAATAAGTGGTCAATGATGGCCATGGGGACCTCTGTACCCGGGCGCCCAGCCAGCTGCGCTCGCCGAAGTCGAGCAAGCGAGGAAACGGCCTCGGCGTATACCGTGAGCAGCTCTGTGTCGGTGGTTCGCCATGCATGCGGCTCGTTGATTGCATCGGCCAGAGCGGAACAGACATCGACGAGAACCTGCCGTGGTTGCTCGGTGCGCAGAACGATGATCCGTTCCGACATATCGCCGTCTCCTTCTGTTTCACACTTCAGCTTCAGCGAGCGTAGCCGCGGCTCACTCCTCCATCCGGTGCCGACGTGTGGGGTGACTCCGACCAATGACCGGTACAGCGCAGGTTACCCCTGCCCCCGACC
>CAWGOY010000009.1:0-33066 GCA_963824355.1 uncultured Acidimicrobiaceae bacterium
CGCCGCCTATACGGCCAGCCTGACCAAGGCCATCACCACCTATACCACCCAGGGCTGGGGACACGTCCTCACCCACTTCCAGCCCTACATGCTGGCCGTGACCGGTCTGGGCACGGTGTTCCTGCTCCAGAACGCGCTGCACGCCGGGCCGATCACCGCGTCGCGGACCACCCTGGTCACCATCAACCCACTGGTCAGCATCGTGATCGGGGTCACCCTGTTCGCCGACAAGCTGCGGGCCGGGGTGGGATGGGTCAGCCTGGAGGTGGCCTGCCTGGCCGTGCTGGTGGCCGGTGTCGTGCTGCTGGCCCGTTCGCCCCTGGTGGCCGGAACCCACGAGGCTGGCGACCTCGACGAACTGTTGGGTGGTGCCCGCCACCGGGCTCTCGACGTGGGCGGGCCGGACGAAGCCGCTCCGGTGGCCGACGCCGTCGAGCCGGTGCCCTCGGTCGGTGGCGGTCCGGTCGCCTGAACGCCGGCGGGAAGCCGGCGGCCGCTTCGGCTCAGCCGGCCAGGGAGGCGGCCCGGAGCCGGGTGGTGGGGGGCACCGCCGACCGGCCGGGCCAGGCGGTGGCGGACGCCTCCTCCAACAGCCCGGCCACCCCGAGGGTGCTGTCGCCCAACGCCAGGCGCATGGCGTTGAACAGCGCAGCGGTCACTCGGGCATCGCCCAGGGCATGGTGATGCTCGTCCCAGCTGAGGTCGAAGTGCGTACAGCAGTGCACCAGGGTGGCCCGGCCGGGGAGCTCGAGCTGGCCCTGGGCCACCGACAGAGTGTCCACGGTCGGGACCGGACCGGGCACCAGGGTGGCGCCCCCCGATCGTCGGCACTCGGCCCGCAGGAAGGCCAGATCGAAGCGGTCGACGTTGTGGCCCACCACCACCCGACCGCTCAGCTGGGCGGCCAGGTAGGGATGGATGGCCGAAAAGGAGGGGGCACCGTCGAGCATGGCCGCGGTGATGCCATGGATGTGGGTGGGACCGGGGTCACGTCCGGGGTTGCAGAGGGTGGAGAACGCATCCATCTCCACCCCGTCCGCATCCAGTACCACCACCCCGACCTCGATGATGCGTTCGTCCTCCGGCGAGAAGCCGGTGGTCTCAACGTCCACCACCGCGAAGCCCGGTTGCCGCACCCCTTGGTCCTCCACGCCGTCCACCGTAGATGGTGGCTACGACAGATCGGCGAACACCCGCCGACCAGGGACCCGGTCCGGAGCCGGCGGGAGCCGGAGCGGTGACCAACTGGCTCCTCCACCACGACCTGCGGGCGCCGGCCTTCGGCACCTCCCGCACTGAGCTCTACGCCGAGGCCCTGTCCATGACCTCGTGGGCCGACGCCCGCGGCTGCCCCCGGGTGGTCATCTCCGAGCACCACGGAGCTGACGACGGCTACCTTCCGTCACCGTTCGTGTTCGCCGGAGCGGTGGCCGGCCGCACCGAACACCTCCGGATCATGCTCTCGGCACTGGTCCTCACCCTCCGCGACCCGGTGGCCACCGCCGAGGATGTGGCCGTGCTCGACACCATCAGCAACGGCCGGGTCGAGCTCACTGTGGTCCCCGGCTACGTCCCGTCCGAGTTCGCCATGTTCGACGTCCCCTTCGAGGAGCGGGGCGCCGTCTTCGAGGAGAAGCTGGCGGCCCTCACCGACGGTCTGACCGGCGAGCCGTTCACCTACCGGGGCCGGCGGGTCACCATCACCCCTCCCCCGATCCAGCGACCGAGGCCCTTCGTCATCGTGGGCGGCGCTGCCCCCAAGCGGGCGGCCCGGATGGGTGACGCCTTTCTCCCCACGGTGGCCGACCCGCGGCTGGGGGAGGCCTACGTGGCCGAATGCCGGCGCCTGGGCAAGGGCGACGGCATCCTGCTCGTACCGGACGGACCGATGTGGGTCTTCGTGGCCGAGGACCCCGAGCGGGCCTGGAGCGAGATCGGCGACCACGCCCTCCACGAGGCCCGGGCCTACGCGGCCATGGCCGAAGCGGCTCCCGCGGCCAGCCCGTGGCCGGCCGCCGGACCGATCACCACAGTCGAAGGCCTCCGCCGATCGGGCCTCTACGCGGTGCTCACCCCCGAGGAGTGCGTCACCTTGGGCCGGGCGCTCGACCCCCGGGCCGCGCTGACCCTCAAGCCTCTGGTGGCCGGACTCGATCCGGCCATCGGTTGGCGGTCCCTCGAGCTGTTCGTCGACCGGGTGGTGCCCCTGCTCGGCTGAGCCTCAGTGAACGCCGGAAACTCGAGGGAAGCCGATGCTCATGCGTCGGCCCCCACCAGTTCTCGCAGCTCCTGGGCCACCTCTTCGCCGTGTTGGGCCTCGTCGGCTCGGGCCTTTCGAGGACTCCACCGGCCCCGGTTGAGGAAGATGGTGGGGATGAAGAGCACCATGCCGGCTATGCACACCCAGAACCAGCGCTGCCACTGCTTGGGCGACCTGGCCACGCCGGAGAGGAGCGAGGTGAGCCGGCCCTGGTTGGCCGAGAGATAGGCCAACTGGGTTCGATAGGTGAACACCGGACCGTTCACTTCCTTGAAATTGGCCTCGATGTGGGCGACAACTGCGGGTCCGACTGCCTTGGTGAGGGCGGCCAGCCCGGTGGCCGGGTTGTTGTGGGCCGCCACCACCACTGCCGCATTCTTCGGATCGGAGAGCGGTCGCAGCCAGCTGGCGTTGGCCTGGGCAAAGGTCACCAACTGGGGGTGTTCGAGCTGGAACTGTTGGACGTTGAACGGAGCGCTGCCGGTGGGGGGCGTCTGGGCGACGCCCAGGTTGTCGACCACCGGGTTGACCGCGTTGACCACCAGAGGCAGGAAGATGAAGGAGAGGCCGACGGTCAGACGGAGGATCCACCCCCACAACGCCAGACCGGTGCCCACCAGGGCCGGGTTCTTGGCCTCGACCATCTCGGTGTAGGCGGCCATCCACGGCGCGTAGGTGAGCGAGATGAACGCGGCCAGCAGGACCTCGAGGAGGATCAGCGTGCTGAAGGGGGTGGTCGGGTGGTTGGCCTGACGCAGGAAGAGGATGAGCATGACGATGGAGCCGGTGGCGCCGACCAACATGAGCGGCTTGCGGACCCGTAGTTTGTCGGAGAGCACACCGAAGACGATGAGGGCCACGGCATCGGCCCCCCAGTACCAGGTGTTGAGGTAGTTGGCGTTGGAGGTGGTCAGGTTGAGTCCCTGTGAGTTGGTGAACACCGTCGCCCAGTAGATGGTGAAGAAGGCGGAGGCCGCGTAATACACCAACAGGAAGAGGGAGATGCCCACCGCCGAACCGACCAGGTCCCACTTGAGGATCTGGCGCCAGGGGTGGGTGGTGGCGGTGATGATGTCGGTCTCCGACAAGCCCCGGGCCCGGGCCTCGACCAGGGCTCGGTCCTGTTCGGACACCATCAGCTGATCGCGCAGGTGCGACGAGAGGTCCTTCATGAAGAACAGGGCGACCACGAAGACCACCAGTGAGGTGATCCCGGAGATGAGGAACTGGCTCTTCCACCCTGATACCCCGCTGGTCCGCAGGAAGTGATTGAGGGTGTTGGTGGCCACGATGCTGGTGATCAAGCTGCCGGCCACCGGGCCCACTGTCCAGAACCCCATGGCCGAGGCCCGGCCCAACTGCGGGCTGAAGTCGCGGACCAGGGCCGGGGTGGCCACCAGAATGGCCCCCTCGACCAGCCCGAGGGCGGAGATGACGATGGCGAACTGCCACTGGGTGTGGGTGGCCGGCACCCCCACCGCCACCAACAGGCCGACCAGTAGCAGGCCGTAGATGACCACGTTGGATCGGCCCAGTTTGTCGGTCTTGCTGGCCGGCAGCGAGGCGAAGGCACCGATCAGGTTGGACACCACCACGATGAGCACGTAGAAGGAAAAGGACATGTGGTAGTACTGCAAAATCTGGGGGGTCACGCCGGTCTGCGTGAAGTAGGTGTAGTAGAGGACGATGGTGGCCAGCACAGCCAGGGCCAGATAGGCGGTTCGCTTCCCGTTACCCGGGTACTCGTCGATCTCGTGCACGAACAGGAATCGGAACAGCGGCCCGTGGGTCGAATGCGGCGCCGCCCCGTTGGACGAAACCGAAACTGCCGCGGAGCCGAAGTCGGCCGGAACGGCCATCGGGCCGGCGGGCACGAAGGCGGCATCGGGCTCGGCCGCCGGCTCAGCCGGTCCCGGCACCTCGGACGGCGGATACCAATTGTCGTCCGAGGCCAACCACCATCCCGGGCCGGGTGGCACGGCACTGACCGAAGGGTCCGGCGCGGCTTCGACTTCGGCTTCGGCTTCGGCTTCGACCGGCTCAGCCGGTCCCGGCACCTCGGACGGCGGATACCATTTCCCGTCGGAGGCCAGCCACCACCCTGGGCCCTGCGAGACGTCACTCACCGAAGCATCCCTCCCCTGGCCGATCGGCGCCTTTGGCCCGTCGCCCGAGGGAGTTTTCCCCGTTGCCCGGCGGGCGCCCCTGCTGCGGTGTCGACTGCCATACCAGCTCCCCCTGTCGTTCGGTTCCGACGATCCTCCCGGATGACCGGTTCGACCGTAGCGCAACCGACAGCCACCCCGTCGTATCCGGGATATCGGTCGGCGGTACCCGACCGATTCCGGCCGGTCCGGTACCGCTCAGCGGTCGAGCACCGCTGCGGCCACCAATTCCTCGAGATAGCGGGTGTCCCACCACGAAATCTGTAGTTGCTTGGCCCGGCGGAAGTACAGCTGGATGTCGAACTCGACGGTGAAGCCGATACCCCCGAAGATCTGCTGGGCGGTGGCCGTCACATCCCGGAAGGTCTCACAGGCGAACAGTTTGGCCATCGGGGCCAGCTTGGCCACGGTGCGGCCTTCCGACCGGGCCCAGGCCGCCTCATGGACCAGCACCTCGGCCCCGTCCACCGCGGTGGCCGCGTCGGCCAGGTAGTGGGCCAGCGCCTGGAAGGCGCCGAGCGGCTTGTCGAACTGCTGGCGGTCCTTGGCGTACTGCACGGTGATCTCCAACGCGTACTGGGCGCCACCTACGGCCTGGGCGGCGAGAAGGATGATCGCGTCGTGCATCACCGCATCCCACGTCGCCCACCCACTGGCCGCTCCGCCGATGCGGTCGGCAGCCGATACCCGGACCTGGTCGAGATCGACCCGGTACTGGTTGTCCGAGGCGATGGACAGCTGCTGGGTCAGGGTCACCCTCGGGTCGGCCGGATCGACCAGGAAGAGGTCGACGTCGGTGGGCCCGTCGCCGGTGCGGGCCAGCACCACCAGGGCGTGGGCCGACGAGGCGAAGGCCACATGCCGCTTCGCACCCGAGATGATGAACTCGTCGCCGTCGGCGACCGCTTCGACCTGTACGCCTTTCGGCCCGAAGCCGTTCTCCGGCTCGAGCCACGCCGGGGTGAGGATGGCCTCGCCGGTGACCATCCTGGGCAGCCACGCCTCCTTCTGTTGTTGACTCCCGGCCCGAACCAGCGCGCCACCCGAGAGGACGGCGCTGACGAAGTGGGGCGAAGGGGCGAGGGCCCGACCGAACTCCTCGTAGAGGACGACGCTCTCCACGCTGGTCATTCCCGAGCCGCCGTACTCCTCGGGCAGGTGGAGCCCGATGAGATCGAGGTGGGCCAGCTGCTTCCACAGGTCGGGCGAGTACCCCACCGGGTCGTCCTCCAGCTGGCGCACGACGGTGAGGGGGCTGGCGGTGGCGCACACCCCCCGCACCGTCTCGCGGAGCATCTCCTGCTCGGGGCCGAATTGCAGGTCCAACATGGTCAGCTCTCCTCTACGGGGTGGACAACGGGAAGGAAACGCACAGCGCTGGAGCGGAACGGCCGGTCACGGCTGCCACCGGTCGCCGCGGCGGTGCCAGGGATTGTCGTCGGCGTCCACCGGGACGGCCACCCGGGCTGCGCAGGTGGTCTTGGCGTCCCCTCCTACCGACACCGAGATGTCGAGGGCCACCCAGCCGCACCCGGCGTCGTCCACGCCGGTGTCGGTGACCACCCCGCGGAACACCATGGTGTCCCCCGGAAAGATCGACCCGAGCATCCGGAAGGTCACCCGCCGGAGGCGTCCGTAGGGTCCGGTCCAGTCGGTGATGAACCGTTCGAACCAGGCGGCCAGGTTGGGGGTGTTGAGGAAGATGTCGCGGGTCCCGTTGCGATTGACGGCGAAGTCCTTGTCGTGGTGCATGGGCCGCCAGTCGCGGGCGGCCAGGGCACCGAGCACCACCGTGGTGGCGGTCACCGGGTAGGACAGCTCGGGGAGCTGGTCCCCGACCGAGATGTCAGCGAGCAGCAGGTGACGGTCGGTGGCCGCGGTCATGGCCGGTCCCCTGCTGCCTGGTCGGTCGGGGCGACAGCATCGGGGCGCCGGTAGCCGAAGCCGGTGTAGCTCTCCACGGCCACCAGCTCGTCGCGCTGGTTGCGGTATTCGACGTCGATGACCCAGAAACGACCGGTGCCCAGCTTGGTGGTCTTCTCGTCACTGACCGACCGCAGGATCTGCCGGGTGACCAGCCGGTCACCGGGACGGACCGGCTCGTGGAACACGATGGTGTTGTCGCTCATCACCGCCTCGGGGAGACCGAGTCCCTCCTTCAGGTCGAAGTGGACCTGAAGGGGTAGACCCTGGGTGGTGCGGCCCGGCGCCCAGTGGTGGGGCCGGAACCACACCGACACCATGGTCGGCGGAGCGATGGGTCCACCGGTGATCTGCTCGGCCACTTCGGGCTCCCAGTAGAGGGGGTTGGCGTTCTCCACCGAGGAACAGGTGGTCCATACGTAGCCCAGCTCGACCGGGAACTCGCCTACCTCCTCGTAGAGCTCCACCCCGATCAGGCCCTCGATGTCGGCTTCTTTGATGGCGCTCACGCCACCACCCCCTTCTCCCGTAGTGCGGTGATGCGTTCGGCGGTCAGCCCGGCCCCTGCGAGCAGCCGATCGGTGTCCGATCGCCCGGCTCCTCGGGTGGCCACCGGCTGCTCCGGTGCCTCCATGCCGGCCAGCAGGGGACCGACCTGGCGGAAGTGCGCCTCGGCCTCGCCGGCGCTCGGATCGGTGACCGCCTCGATGATGGCGTGGCGGGCAGCGAACTGCTCGTCGGCGACCAACTCCTCCACCGACAGGACCGGGGTCACACAGGTATCGGACGCGGCCAACTCGGCCACCCACGAGTTGCGGTCCCGGGTGGCGAAGGCGGCCCGGAAGTCAGCCCGGATCTTGTCCTGGACGTCGTCGTCCAGTTGGTGGTCGATCCACTGGGGACAGCCCAGGTGCGAGCAGAGGTTGGCGAAGAACTTGGGCTCGATGGCCCCGACGGCCAGCCACCGGCCGTCGGCCGCCTGGTAGGCGTCATAACAGGCGTAGCGCCCGGTGATGATGTTGTGCCCTGGTCCCACCGGGGCACCGGTGGCCAGGTGCTCGTCGACGGCCAGCGAGGTGAGCCAGAGGACGCCGTCGGCGATGGACACGTCGAGGTGGGTGCCAGAACCGTCCCCTCCCCGTTCGACGAGAGCGGCCATCACCGCCAGCGCCGCATGCATCCCGCCCCCGGCGGCATCGGCGATGGTGGCGCCGGACACCGGTGGCCCGCCGTCGGCCCGGGCTTCGGTAGTGGCCAGGTAGCCCCCGACGGCCAGGTAGTTGATGTCGTGGCCGGCCCACGCCGACCGTGGGCCGTTCTGCCCGTATCCGGTGGTCGAACAGAGGATGATCCGCGGGTTGACCGCGGTCAGGTCGGCGAAGCCGATGCCCAGCCGGTCGACCACTCCGGGACGGAAGCTCTCCACCACCACGTCGGCCGTCCGGACCAGGGCAAAGAAGGCCTCCCTGCCGTCGGGGTCCTTCAGATCGATACCCGTTCGCAGCTGGTAGCGCGAGCCGGAGTAGGCGAAAAATGGCGGCTGGATGGGATCGGCCCCGCTCCCCGGGACCGCCCCCACCTTGACCACGGTGGCCCCGTAGTCGGCCAGAATCCGGGTGCAGCGGGCCGCCGGCCCCACGCTGGCCAAGTCGAGCACGGTGATACCGGCCAGCGGGCCGCCGGGGGAACCCGGTGGCAGGGCGACAGGAGGCGGCGCGCCGGACGCGTTGGTGGTCGGTTCGGTCACCGGAATGGCGCCGGTCTCAGAAGTTCTTGGGCAGGCCGAGCTTGCGCCGGGCGATGATGTTCTTCTGGATCTCCGAGGACCCACCCCCGATGGTGTCGATCACCGTGTAGCGGTAGGTCGACTCCGACCGGCCGGCCATGGGGGCCTCGTCGGTGCGGACCCGGAGTTGTCCCCCGGGTCCGGCCAGATCCATCGAGGCGTTGGCCAGTTTGCGGGAGAACTCGGTGGTGAACAGCTTGTACTCCGACGCCTGGGCCGTCGGGGGCGCACCGCCCTGGGACGAGGCGAACACGAACTTGAGCCCGAGCATCCGGGCTACCTCGGCCTCGGTGTGGAGGTGGGCGATCTGCGAACGGACAACAGCGTCGTCCGACAGTGGCTCGCCGTCCCGAACGGCTGTGGCCACGTACTCGGTGAGCAGGTCCAGCCGCTGAGCGATGGGCGAGTAGGTGAACAGCGTGAAGCGCTCGAGGTCAAGCGCTTCGGAGATGTACTGGAAGCCCTTGTTGAGCTCGCCCACCACGTAGTCGTCCGACACCCACACGTCGTCGAGGTAGACCTCGTTGGTTCGCTCGTCGCCCATGGTCCAGATGGGCTTGACGGTGATGCCCGGGTGGTTCATGGGCACGAGGAACAGGGTGATCCCGAAGTGCTTGGGTGCCTCGGGATCGGTGCGGGCACCGACCCAGTACCAGTCGGCGAAGTGGGCCGAGGTGGTCCAGGTCTTCTGGCCATTGAGCATCCAGCCGTCACCGTCCCGGACCGCCTTCAGCTGCATCGACGCGGCATCGGATCCGGCGTTGGGTTCCGAGTAGCCAACGGCGAACTCGACCTCGTTCCGGAGGATTTTGGGGAGGAATTCCTGCTTCAGCTTCTCGCTGCCGTGGCTGATGATGGTCTTGCCGATGATGCCCACGCCCTTGCCGATCTGCGGCCCGCCCCGGGCGGCCAGGGCCTCGTTCAACAGGTACTCGTAGATGCCCTCGCCGTCCTTGCCCCCGTACTCCTCCGGCCAGGTGATCCCGAGCCACCCCTGCTCGCCGACCTTGGCCATGAACTGACGCCGGAGCGGGGTGTCGACGATCTGGGCCATGTTCTCGCGGGTGACGTCGAACACCTCCGGATCGGCATTGGCATCGAGGAACTCTTCGACCTCCTTGACGAATTCGAGCTGTTCGGGCGTGAACTCGAAATCCATGGTCGGGGCCTCCATCGTCGGGTGCGGCCGGGGCCGCTGTGGTTTCCTGACTGACCGTCAGATACTGTGATCATCATAGGATGAGGAACCAGGCGGGGCCAGCGTCGGCCCGTCGGTGCGTCGGCCCGGGTACGCCCGGTCGGACGCGTCATCGGATCGGACCAGGCACGATAGGTCGGTCCCGCCGGATGGTGCCCACCCAAGCCACCAGGACACCAAGCCGCCAGAAAGCGCCAGAAAGGAAGTCCGCACCCATGGGCAGAGCGACGAGGAGGTCGAAGCCGTGAGGGGCGTGGTCGGCATCGCCGGGTACGTCCCCTACCGTCGTCTGCAGCGGGCGGCGGTGAGCCAGCTCTTCGGTTCCGGCGGGGGCAAGGGCACCCGTGCGGTCGCCTCCCACGATGAGGACACCACCACCATGGGGGTGGAGGCGGCCCGCCTGGCCCTCCGTTCGGTGCCGGGGGCGGCGCCTGACAGCATCTGGTTCGCCACGGCCACACCGGCCTACCTGGACAAGACCAACGCCACCACCCTCCACGCCGCCCTGCGCCAGCCGAGGCAGGTGTCCGCATTCGACTTCGGCGGGGCCCTGCGCTCGGGGGTCGGTGCCCTGCGGTCGAGCCTGGAGGCGGCCGGCACCGGTACCACGCTGGTGGTGCTGTCCGACCTACGCGACGGCCTCCCCACCTCGGCCGACGAGTCGGCCAGCGGCGACGGTGCCGCCGCCGTGGTGGTCGGCGACGACGGGCCGGGCACCCCGGTCATCGCCGAGTACCTCGGGGGTGCCTCGGTGAGCGACGAGTTCCTCGACCGGTGGCGCACCCCCGGCGACCGGCGCTCCAAGGTGTGGGAGGAGCGCTTCGGGGAGACCCGCTATGTGCCTCTGGGTGCCGAAGCGTGGGAGTCGGCGCTCAAGGTCGCCGGCCTCACCCCCGACCAGATCGACCGGGTGGTGGTCACCGGCATGCACGGTCGTGCGGCCAAGGCGCTGACCCGCAAGCTGGGGGTGGCCGAGGGGGCGGTCTTCGACGACCTGGCCACCACGGTGGGCGAGACCGGGGCCGCCCATCCCGGACTGGTACTGGCCTCCATGCTCGAGGCGTCCGAACCGGGTCAGGTGGTGGCGGTGGTGGCGCTGGCCGACGGGGCCGACGTGCTCTGCTTTCGGACCACCGAGGCCCGGTCGGCATGGCACCCGGCCGGGACGGTGGCCGACCAGATCGCCGGGGGTGCCGACCTCCCCTACGGCAAGTTCCTGTCCTGGCGGGGAATGGTCACCACCGAGCCGCCGCGCCGGCCCGAGCCCCAACGGGTGTCATCCACCGCCGCCTGGCGCAACGAGGAGTGGAAGTTCGGGTTCGTCGGCTCGCGGGACCGGACCACCGAGGCCGTGCACCTCCCCCCGTCGAGGATCTCGATGAAAGGCGGTGCCGTCGACGACATGGACCCCATCGGTCTGGCCGACACCGAGGCCACCATCGCCACCTACACCATCGACCACCTCTCCTACTCGGCCAGCCCCCCCATCGTCTTCGCCATCCTCGACTTCGACGGCGGTGGCCGGTTCCCGGTGGAGCTGACCGACGTCGACCCGACCACCGTCGACATCGGGGACAAGGTCACCATGACCTTCCGCAAGCTGTATACGGCCGACGGCATCCACGACTACTTCTGGAAGGCCAAGCCGGTGCGGACGGCCGGCCCGGCCAAATGAACTGTGCCCGACTCGAAGCCGACGATGGTGCAACGAGTTCCTGACGGCACTCCCTGACTGGACCGAGGAGAGACAATGGCATCACATGGGATCAAGGACCGGGTGGCGATCGTGGGGATGGGCTGCACCCGCTTCGCCGAGCACTGGGACAAGAGTCTCGACGACCTGATCGTGGAAGCGTCGGAGGACACCTTCGCCTCGGCCAGGGTGACCAAGGAGGACGTCGACGCCTACTGGCTCGGCACTGCCCAGTCGGGCATGAGCGGCATCACCCTGGCCCGGCCGCTCCAGTTGGAGGGCAAGCCGGTGTCGCGGGTCGAGAACTACTGCACCTCGGGGTCCGAGGCCCTGCGGGCCGCCGCCTACGCGGTGGCCTCGGGGGCCTACGACGTAGCCATGGCGGTGGGTGCCGAGAAGGTCAAGGACTCCGGCTACCAGGGGCTCAACGCCTTCCCCATCCCCGGCGACGGCACCGCCCGCACCCTGACCGCCGCGGCCATGTTCTCCATGGTGGCCCCGGCCTACGGAAAGAAGTACGGCGTCAGTGAGGACGAGCTGACCGAGGTACTGGCCCGCATCTCCTGGAAGAACCACAGGAACGGTGCCCAGAACCCCCGGGCCCAGTTCCGCAAGGAGGTGTCGATCGAGACGATCTGCGCCTCGCCCCGGGTGGCCGGACGCCTGGGGGTCTTCGATTGCGCCGGTGTCGCCGATGGCGCCGCCGCCGCCATCGTGGTGCGGGCCGAGGACGCCCTCCGCTACACCGACAAGCCGCTCTACATCAAGGCCCTGTCCTTCTCGGCTGGCAGTGGGTCGGGCCTCATCGACCCCGACTACGACTACACCTGGTTCCCCGAGTGCGCGAGGGCGGCCGAGGACGCCTACGCCCAGGCCGGCATCACCGACCCGCGCCACCAGTTGGCCATGGCTGAGGTGCACGACTGCTTCACCCCCACCGAGCTGGTACTGATGGAGGATCTCGGGTTCGCCGAGCGGGGCACGGCATGGAAGGAGGTTCTGGCCGGCACCTTCGACCGGGACGGGGAACTGCCGGTCAATCCCGACGGCGGGCTGAAGAGCTTCGGCCACCCGGTGGGCGCCTCCGGTCTCCGGATGTTCTTCGAGACCTTTCTCCAGCTACGGGGCGAAGCCACCCCGGAGCGGCAGATCGCCACCGACCGGACCCTGGCTCTCACCCACAACCTCGGGGGCTACCCCGGGGAGATGGTCTCGTTCGTGTCGGTGGTCGGTACCGAGCTGGGCTGAACGCCGCCGAGCTCGACGGCCGCCGCCGAGCTCGAGGCCACTGCGCTGGCGCCAACAGTCGCCCGGCGGAGGCTCAGGCGGGAACCGGGGCGGCGGCCTCGCGCTCGTCGAGGAACGACCACCAGGCATCGGCGGCCCGCCGGGCGGCCCGACCCACGTCGTCCGGATCGGCACCGAGCAGGCAGAGGGCATCCACCGCCCATTGGCCATGGTCGGCATCCATGGCCGCGTGCACGTCCCAGAAGGCCACCGCCTCATCGTCCAGCCCGTACCAGCGCCGCAGTCCGTCGGCTTTGGTGGCGGCCACGGCCGACGCCTGGGTCTCGTAAGCGGCCAGGCCGGCCAGGGCCGACAGGGCACCCTCGTCGGCCAGTGCCAGGTAGGTACCCACCAGCGCGGCCGCCGCCGGACCGGCCGTCCCGGGGTCCGGCCCCTCGAGTGCCCGGGCGAAGCGGTCGAACAGGGCCAGGTGGGGCTCGGGCCGACCGGTCTCGTCGGCCAGGTTCTTGGCTACCTCGTCGGCCGCCGTCTGATGCCCGGCCTCCACCAGGCGGTCGACCACCGCGGCCAGTACCACGGGGAGAGCCTCTTCGAACAGCCGGTAGTTGACCGCGTAGGCGGCCAGTTCGCCGGCGGCCAGCTCACCCGCCTCCCAGCGCTGGTAGAAGGGATGCGTGAGGAGGGCCCGCCCCTCGAGCGCGTCGGTCAGGGCATCGAACATCGGTTGGGAGGTCATGCCGCATCCTACCCAGGAGGCGCACCGCCGTCATCGGCCCGGAACGCTGACGGGCCAAGGGCGATCAGCGGGCGGCCGCGGCCTGGAATCAGCGGGCGGCCGCGGCCTGGCTGGACGGGTGGGCGTAGCGGCCACTCACCCGGACCGGACGGCTGCCCAGGGCTGACGAGTGGCCGGGGTCGGAGGGGTCGGTGACGCCCCCGACACCCGTATGGAGATAGTGCAGCTTGCGCCCGCGCTCCTCGGCCAGACGGCGCATTCGGACCAGCAAGCCCACGTAGGAGGCGAGGGCAACCCCGGCGATGACGGTGACCACCCAGGCGCCGCCGGCACCGGGGATGCACCCGATCAGCAGCGTCCCCACGAAGACGATGGCCATCACGCCCAGTGCATCACGACGGCGACGAAGGGTCAGTTGGCGAGCGTGCGGATCGACCGGTCGGGGGACAGAAAACCGATCGGGCTGACCGGCGAGGATGGGCTGGCCGGCCGCCGCGCTCGGCGGATCATCGGCGTCATCGCCCGCCGATCGACCGAGAAAGGCCAGCGCCGGCCGGGGCAGTTGGTCGGCTCCGACCACGGTCAGCTTGGGGGTGACCCCGCCGAAGCCGCCATCGACCGCCTCGTGATCCTTGGAACCGTCCACCGAGCGCAGCCGGAACGCCGGGGTCACGATGGGCGGCGGTGCCGAGTGCTCGAGGATGTGTAGCTGACGACGGAAGTGGGAGATCGAGTTGATCCCGCCCACCAGGCGCGAGCGCCGTCGCAACAGATTGGGCCCAAGGATGATGATCCACGCCACAACGATGACCACCACGAAGACCACGGCATCAACTCCTCGGCCCGCCTTGCTCCGGTAAAAACCCTAATGACAGGCAATTCGGCAGTGGTGGATGGTCAGGCGACCGTAGGGTCGACGGTCGAGCCGACGGTAGGGTCGGCCCGGTGACCGCGTTCTGGGTTCTGATCGCCGGGGCCGCGGTCGCGGCCGTCGTCGACTGGTGGGCGCTGCACCGGATCGACCACCGTCTCGAGTACGCGGCCAAGCCCACCGTGCTGGCCGCACTGGTCCTGGCCGCCGCCGTGCTCCCCGTGACCCACACCGCCCTGGTCGACCGCCGGTGGTGGTTCGTCGGCGCCCTGGTCTGTTGCCTGTTGGGGGATATCGCCCTCATGCTGCCGCGTGATCACTTCGTTGCCGGCCTGGCCGCCTTTTTGGCCGGACACGTGCTGTTCATCGTCGGCTTCCTGCAGCCGCCGTCTCCGCCCGGGGTTCCTCCGTTCGCCTTTTCGACCGAGGGTCTGTTGGTGGCCGCCCTCTGCGTGGTGACCGTCGAGGCAGCGCCGACCACCCTTGTGTTCTCCTCACTGAGGAGACGGGGCGAGCACGCGTTGGCGGCCCCGGTGACCGTCTACATCGGCGCCATCGCCACCATGGTGGTGCTGGCCACCAACGTCGGGGACAGAGCGGCTGCGGTCGGCGCGGTGCTCTTTCTATTGTCGGACACGCTCCTCGCCTGGAACCGGTTCATCGCGCCCGTTCCTGCGGGCCCACTACCGGTGCACGTCACCTACCACCTGGCCCAGATCCTGTTGGTGCTGTCCCTCGTCCATTGAACCCCGGCCTGCACCCGGTCGTTCACGACCGCGGTGCCAGACCGAAGACCAGGACCTCGTACATCCGGGCGGCTCCGGCGGCCTGGTCGTCGGCGAATCCGATTCCGGCCAGCTCGAGCGAGACCCAGCCGTGGATGCCGGCCCAGATCACCTGGGAGGTGAGGGCCACCTCACCCGCCGACAGCACGCCGGCGGCCATGGCCCGACGAACCACGGTGGCCAGACCGTCGAAGGCCTGGGCGGCGATCTCCAGTGCCTCGTCGCTGGGCTCGAAGCCCGGTACCGGCCGCAGGAACATGAGCTCATAGACCTTGGGGTGGGCCAGGGCCAGCGAGCGGTAGCGGCGGCCGCCCTCCAACAGGGCCTCGAGCGGGTCATCGACCGCGTCGAGGGTGACCATGGCCTGGGCCAAGCGCTCGAACCCTTCGATGAACAGCGCCTCGACGATCCCGGCTTTGGAGGCGAAGTGGTTGTAGACGCCCATGGGAGCCACGCCGGCGGCGGTGGCGATCCGCCGGACCGACAGGGCCTCGGGGCCCTCCTCCTCCAGGAGTTCGGCGGCGGCGTCGAGGAGGGCCCGTTCCATTCCTGCGCTGGGCGTCCGGATCCGGGTCGGCACCATCTTGCCATCGTACTGTAGAACGTCGTACTATAACAGTAGAACACTGTACTACTGGCTCGATTCACTACTGGCTCGATTCACTACTGGCTCGTTTCACTGCCGGTTCGACTCCCGGAACAAAGGAACGCCCATGCCGACCGCCACCGATGCCCTGGGCTCCACCGCTGCCGACGGTGCCGCCCCTTCTCCGCACGCCCGCCGCTGGCTGATGCTGCCGGTCCTCTGTCTGTCGGTCTTTCTGGTGGTGGTGGACAACACCATCGTCAACGTGGCCCTACCCAGTCTGAGCCGCGATCTGGGGGCCTCGACCACCTCCCTCCAGTGGATCGTCGACGCCTACAGCCTCGCCTTCTCGGGACTGCTCCTGGCCGGAGGCGGGATCGGCGACCGGTGGGGTCGCAAGCGGGTGATGCAGATCGGGTTGGTGTTCTTCGGGATCTTCTCGGCCGCCGCGGCGGCCAGTCACTCCACGGGAACGCTGATCACCAGCCGGGCCCTCATGGGCGTGGCCGCCGCCTTCGTGTTTCCGGCCACGCTGGCCATCCTCACCTCGGTCTTCACCGACCATGCCGAGCGCCAGAAGGCCCTGGGGATTTGGGGAGCCACCTCGGGCATCGCCGTCGCCTTCGGGCCGATCACCGGAGGGTTCCTGCTCGAGCACTTCTGGTACGGGTCGATCTTTCTCATCAATGTGCCCATCGTGGTCATCACCCTTGTCGGCAGCCATCTCCTCATCCCCAAGCTGGCCGCCGAGCGACAGACTCGCTTCGACACCCGCGGCGTGGTGCTGTCGACCGTCGGGGTCAGCCTGCTGGTACTGGCCATCATCGAGGGACCCCAGTGGGGCTGGGCCGCGCCGGGCACCCTGGGCTGCTTCGCCGCGGCTGCCACTCTGCTGGCCGTGTTCGTCCGGGCCGAGCTGCGGACCGCAGAACCTCTTCTCGATGTCCGGGTGTTCACCATCCCCCGGTTCAGTTCCGGGGCCGTCTCCATCGCCGTGGCCTTCTTCTGCCTGTTCGGGTTCATCTTCCTCGTCACCCAGTACTTCCAGTTCGTGAAGGGCTACTCGACGCTGTCGGCCGGCGTGCACACCCTCCCGTTCGCAGTCGTGGCCGCTGTCGCCACTCCCCTCGCCGCGGTGGTTGCCCTCCGGGTCGGGACACGGCTGGTGGTCGGAGTCGGCTTGGTGCTGATGGGGGGCGGACTGGTCATGGCCGGGCTCACCTCCACACCCACCACCGCGTTCTTCGGCCCGATCATCGTGGCCATGGTGCTCCTCGCCCTCGGGCTGTCAGCCATCACTGCTCCGGCCACCGAAGCGGTGATGGGCGCGCTGGCCACCGACCAGTTGGGATCGGGGGCCGCGGTCAACAACACCACACGCGAGCTCGGCGGCACCCTCGGAGTGGCCGTGCTCGGGTCGGTCTTCGCCTCGGCCTATGCCCCGAGGATCACCCGGTCCTTCGCCCCCTACCCCATCCCCGCGGCGGCCAAGCAGGCCGCCCACCAGGCCATGGCCGCGGCCCTGGCCGTTGTTCACCACGCACCGGCGGTGGCCCAGCCCGTCCTGAGGGCCGACGCCTTCTCCGCCTTCGGGGCCGGACTCAAGATGGCCTGCCTGGTCGGAGCCGGTGTGGCGGTGGTCGGTGCGCTGGTGGCCTTCCGCTACCTGCCCGGGTCGGCCGGGGTGGTGGCCCGGCAAAGCACCGTCGACCGTCAGGCGGCTCAGCGTGGGACGGTGACCGGGGGGCAGTATGCATCCTCG
Source organism: uncultured Acidimicrobiaceae bacterium (assembly GCA_963824355.1). Lineage (GTDB taxonomy): Bacteria > Actinomycetota > Acidimicrobiia > Acidimicrobiales > RAAP-2 > Bog-756. Next base: position 17,014 of record CAWGOY010000009.1, read on the forward strand.
AGACCACTGAGCGAGGAGCCCCACCATGAGCCGGCAACAACCCTCTGACGTCACCCCCATTGACGACTGGGCTCACCTGCTGTCGGGCCGGGTGGCCGTGGTCACCGGGGGTGGGGCCGGGATCGGAGCGGCCATCGCCACGCTCTTCGCCCAGCACGGTGCTTCGGTGGAGGTCGCCGAGGTCGACCCGGAGCGGGCTGAACGCACCCGAGGAGAGATCGAGGCCTCCGGGGGGGTGGTCCGGACCCACCTCGTCGACGTCACCGACCCGGACGACGTCGCCCGGCTGGCCGCCGACGTGTTGGGCCGCCACGGCCACCTCGACGTGCTGGTCAACAACGTGGGGGACTACCGACCGCTGGTACCGTTCGGGCGGTCGACACCCGAGTCGTGGCAGTCCATCTATGACGCCAACCTGGGTCATGTCCTTTTGGTGACCCGGGCCTTCCTCGACGGACTGGCCGCGTCCGGCCGCGGCTCGGTCATCAACGTGCACTCGGTGGAGGGTCTGCGCGGCTACCCCGTCGATCCGGTCTATGCGGCCATGAAGGCGGCGGTTGCCCACTTCACCACCAGCCTGGCCGTCACCGTGGGTCGGTCCGGCATCCGGGTCAACGGCATCGGTCCGGACCTGACCCAGACCCCCCAGGTCGACTACCTGGCCGGCGGTTCGTCCGAGGACGACCCCTGGTCGGCATGGGCGCCGGTGGGCCGTTTGGGCTGGCCCGAGGACCAGGCCCGGGTGGCGCTGTTCCTGGCCTCCGACCAGTCGGGCTTCGTCACCGGCCACAACATCGCGGTGGACGGAGGTACCAGGGCCGGTGGCGGATGGTTCTACTCCCCCCGGGCCGGCCGGTTCGTCAACCGGCCGGCATCCCTCTGATCACGTGGCCGGTCACCGGGCCCGGGCCGACCAACGGCCCCCCACCCGCTCGGTGACCACGTCCACTCCGAACGCCTCCGACACCGCTCGGCCGGTCAGCACTTTGTCCACCGGTCCGGCCGCCACCATCCGGCCTGACCGGAGCAGTGCGGCGTGGGTGACCCCTTGGGGGATCTCCTCCAAGTGGTGGGTGACCAGGACCAGTGGCGGGACCGACGGGTCCGAGGCCAAATCGGCCAGGCGGCCGAGCAACCGCTCCCGGGCACCGAGGTCGAGGCCGGCCGCCGGTTCGTCCATCAACAGCAGTTCGGGGCTGGCCATCAGAGCCCGGGCCAGGAGGACCTGTTGGCGCTCCCCCTCCGACAGCAGGCCGAAGGGTCGTTCGGCGAAACCCGGGTCACCGAATCCAGCCGCCGACAACAGGGCTGCCGCCTCATCCCGGTCGTCGGCTGCGTACTCGTGCCACCAGGTCTCGAGGGCGGCGTGCCGGCCGGTCAGCACCACCTCGAGGGCGGGGAGGGCCGGCCGGAGGGACCGACCGACCGAGGCGCTGACCACGGCGATACGTTGGCGGAGGGCCCGCATGTCCACCCGACCCAAGGTCTCCCCGAGGAGCTCGACCCGACCCCGGGTGGGCCACAGCGTCGACCCGAGGATCCGGAGCAGGGTGGTCTTGCCCGACCCGTTGGGACCGAGCACCACCCAGCGCTCACCGGCCCACACCTCCCAGGAGATGTCGTCGAGCAGTGCGGTCCCGTCCCGCACCACGGACACACCGTCCAAGCGGACGACAGCAGGATCGGTGACCACTCAGGTCAGCCAGTAGCCCAGCGTGAACAGGATCTGGCAACAACCGGCGATGGCCGCACTGGCCAGCAGGAGGGACCGCGACCCCGGGATGCGGCGCACGATCACCGGCACCAGGGCGTAGAGGGGGACGATGCACATCACGAATCGGCCCAGCGCCTCGGGCGACGTGCCCCCCGGGGCGGTCGACGAGGCGGCCAGCAACAAGAGGACGGTGAAAAGCGTCACACCACCCAGACCGGGCCGGCGGCGGGCCCACACCACAAAGACCACGGTGGCGACCAGCGCACCCAGACCGAGGAAGGCATCCAGGGCCAGCACCCCGATGTCGCTGCGGGTGCCCGCGTTGCCCCGGGCCCACTCGTGGAAGAAGGCCTCCACCGGACGAAAGGGCAGAGTGAGCCGTCGCCCCCAGAGTTTCTCGGCATGGGCGAAGGCCAGAGGGTTGCCGTAGTGGATCCAGCAGAAGATCCCGTAGGCGGCTAGGCCGGCCTCCGACACCAGCGCCAGCACCACCACGCGCGCCCATCCCATCGTTCCCCGCACCACCGGCCAGACGACGACCACCACCAGGAGGGCACCCTCCATCCGGCTGGCCGAAGCCAACCCGGCCAGCACCGCGGCCAGCACCATGCGGTCGCGGGAACAGAAGTACAGGGTCCACGAGACCAGGGCCACAAACAACGACTCGGGATAGCCAGCCATGAGGAAGACCGACACCGGGAACCAGGCAAAGGCCATCCCGGCGTCGGCGTAGCGGTCGGTTCCCGTCCACTGGCGCACCACCGCCATCACCCCGGCGATGGCGGCCAGCAGGGACAGCCAACTGACCACCACCGCCACCACCTCGTAGGGATGGTGGCCGAACGGGACCACCCGGGCCACCCCGCCCACCAGGAGGGGATAGAGAGGGAAGAAGGCGGCGTAGGCACTGAGGTGGCCAGTTCCTCCGACGTACCCGTGCTGGGCGATATACAGATAGTGCCGGGCGTCCCAGTGCATGAGGCCGTGGATGAGGCCGGATCCGGGATCGACTTCGAAGGTGAACAGGTGGGCCAGCGTCCCGGTGAGGGATGAACCGGCCGGCAGTACCAGCATGGCGAACTTCTCGATGGCCAGCCCGACGCCGATACGCAACACCCACACCACCAGAGCGGCGACGAGCAGTGGGCGCCAGCGGCCCGTCGCTGGGTCGGCGGCGCCGGCTGTGCCACCGTCGCGAGCCTCGGCCACCGCGGTGGGCGGTTGATCCCCGAAGAACGGCCCGCTCACCGAGGACCGTGCCGATGCAAGGGGTGGGCGCCGGGCACAACGGGAGAGGATATCCGGCGGCACCATCGCCGCCGGGGAACGGCGGAGGGATCAGCGAACCGCCGGTCGGCCCGATCGGCCCTCGCCGCCGGACTGCACCCGGGTCGACGTGACCGGCCCGGACTCTGATGCCGGCCCCAATTCGTCGACCACGTCCCCCATGGACAGGGAGCGCATGCCCTCCGAGGATTGCAGCCGTTCGAACTCATCGAGGAGATCGCCGAGGACGGCCATGTTCTCACTGCGGTACTGCGAGAAGTTGTGGGGATGCCACCACAGGTGGAAGATCCGCCCGTGGCGGGCTGCAGCGCGCAGACCGGAACGGAGTCGGGCCCGGCGCAGCGGTTCGAGCGGTCGACGTCCCGGGTCGAACGGCCGGAGGAAGGCGCTGGCCGGAACGTCAGCCAGTCCCGAGGGGCGTCGGACGTCCTCCCACCCGGTGGTCGGAGGGGGCGCAACTCCCGCGTAGGTGTCGAGGATCCTGGCGCCCCGGCGGAGCGTGGTGCCGAAGGCATCGCGTCCACCGGCCTGATGGCCCCAACTCCGCTGCGGCCCACGGATGCACTCGAAGCCGCTGTCCAGCACCGCCTGGGCGTAGGCCGGGTTCCACTGGTTGCGGGGCAGCACAAGGCTCCGGAGCTTGATGGCGCGACTGGCGGCAATGGCCTGAGCGGCGGCGAGGTCGGCCCGGAACTCCGCTTCTGACTGGCCCGCCTCGAGGCAGTAGTAGTGGGAGAAGGTGTGGGAGCCGACTTCCTGACCCGGGGTCGCGGCCAAAAGGTCGACCAACGATCCGGCCAGGTGCTCGGGATCGCTGGCTTCGTCGTCGCCGACCGGCTCGGCATAGGGGTCGAGGTCGGAGTGGCGGTAGGTCGGACGGGTGGTCGGCAGGTAGCGCGCCGACTCCTCGCCGGTGGAGGCGAACAGGAGGCCCACCGTGGCCCAGGTGGCCCGGATGCCCCGGGCCTCGAACAAGGCGGCCATCTCGGTCACTGCCTGACGCGCCGCCGGAAGGCGTCGGTAGAGGTCATCCTGTCGCCCGACGTGGTCGCGCACTCCCCAGTGGAGTTCGAAGTCGAGAGAGATCACCAACGCGCCGTGACGGGACCGGGTGCTCATGGCCTGTTCACCCGACCGGACGGTGCTTCGGCCTCGGATGCCAGACGCCATCGACGGAATTCATTGCTCGCCCCATGCGTTTCCCCACCCCGACGATGGTAGCGGACGGGGCTCACCGAATCCCCCGTCGCCAACGGCACCACAGGTACCCCCATGCCGTCGGATGGGAGTACAGGTGGGAGCCGGGAGCCAGGGGTTCCACGTCCGGCCCGAGGGGTTCGCCGCTGAGGGCCCGTTTCACCTGGGCATCGAGCAAGGGCAGCCCGGCGACCACGTGCAGCGTGGGATAGGTGGCGAATGAGTCCTGGTTGGTCACCGTGAACACCGCCTGACCGAGGATCCCGCCGGTGTCGATTCCCGGATCCACCCGGTGGACGGTGGTGCCGACCCATTCGGGATGGCCGTCGACCAGGGCCCAGTATCCGCCGTGGACTCCGCGATAGCGGGGCGTGATACCGGCATGGACGTTGATGACCGGGCAGTGCACCGAGTCGAGGACGTGGCCGGCGATGATCCGGGTCCCGTTGACCACCACCAGGTCGGGTCGAAGCGAGGCCAACAGGTCGACCACCCGGTCGTCGTTGACCGAGGGGACGCGATGGGAGGGCACCACCGGTGTGGTCGCCAGCCCGCTGTCGGCCAGGATGATCGCGTGACGACCGGCACCCTGGCGCCGGAGCACGGGGAGGATGCCGGCGACGAAGAGGACCTGACCAGCGGCGGTGGTCCATCCCAATCGCCGGGCGCGCCGACGGGCCATGTTCAGTCGAGAAGCCGGCTCCTCCATGACCACGACGAGATCGTCCACGGCGGCGGCCAGCGCGTTGGCCACCATGTCGGTGCTCTCGCCCGGTCCGGCCAGGAGCACGACACGGTTGACGGGCGGGGTCTGCTCCATGGCTCCGAGTGTGGCTCGCTCCGGCGGGCGCCGCTAGGTGCGCGCTTTGCCGGCTCGCCCCGAAGAGTAGCCCGTGGGCACTGCCCCGGCACCCCGGTGAGCACCCTCGGTGACCCACCGACCGTGGGTCAGTCGAAGATGGGAGCGACGTCCCGACTGCGCTTGAGCTCGAAGAACCCGGGGGTCCCGGCCACGGCCAACACGCCGTCCCACAGCACACCGGCGGCCTCGCCCTTCGGAGCCGGGGTCACCACCGGACCGAAGAAGGCCACGCCCTTCACGCTGATCACCGGAGTACCCACCTCATAGCCGACCTGGTCCATGCCGGCGTGGTGCGACTTCTTGACCGCGTCGTCGTACGCGTCGGTCTCCGCCGCATCGGCCAGCGAGGCGGGCAGGCCGGCCTCGGCCAGCGCCTCGACGATGGTGGCCCGATCCTTCGGCTTGCCCTCACGATGGAACCGATTGCCCAGCGCCGTGTAGAGGGGCAACAGGACCTCGGGACCGAACTCCTGCTCGGCGGCGATGCACACCCGCACCGGACCCCAGGCCTCGGCCAGGAGCTTCCTGTACTCCTCGGGCAGGTCCTCCTTGTCCTGGTTGAGGTAGGCCAGTGACATCACGTGCCACTGGACCTCGATGGGTCGGACCTCAGCGGCGTTGAGGATCCACCGGGACGCCAACCAGGCCCAGGGGCAGAGCGGGTCGAACCAGAAGTCGGCCACCTCGGTTCCCACGGTATCGCCGGCGGATTGGTCGGTCAGCACATCGGTCACGGCGTCTCCTCGGATGGTCGCCCTCCTGGTACAACCCCCCGGGGCCCCGACCTGTTCCCCGGACCCGTCCACCAGCTCCGTCCCTATACGTTGAAGCGGAACTCGACCACGTCACCGTCCTGCATCACGTACTCCTTACCCTCGACCCGGGCCTTGCCGGCGGCCCGCACCGCGGCCAGGGATCCCGCCTCGATCAGGTCGTCGTAGCCGACGATCTCCGCCTTGATGAAGCCGCGCTCGAAGTCGGTGTGGATGGTCCCCGCCGCCTGGGGCGCGGTCTCCCCGACGTGAATGGTCCAGGCCCGGGCCTCCTTGGGCCCGGCGGTGAGAAACGTCTGGAGGCCGAGGGTCGAAAATCCCACATGGACCAGCTGGACGAGACCGGACTCGTCCTGGCCGTAGCCGGCCAGGAGCTCGGCGGCGTCCTCGGGATCGAGGGCGGCCACCTCGGCCTCGATCTGGGCACACACCACCACCGCCTCGGCCGGTGCCACCAGGCCGGCCAGTTCGGTCCGGAGTGCATCGTTGCCGAGCGTGCCCTCGTCCACGTTGAACACGTAGATGAAGGGCTTGGCGCTCAACAGGTGGAGGTCGGCCAGCAGGGCGGGGTCGACCTCACCCGCCGCCGCCGCCGAGGCGATGGTCCGTCCCCCGTCGAGGATGGCCCGGGCCTGCTCGGCAGCCCGCAGGGCCGGCAGCAGCTCGGGCTGCTTCCGCGACTCCTTGGCCAGCTTGACCAGACGGTTGTCCACCGTCTGGAGGTCGGCCAGGATCAGCTCGGTGTTGATGGTCTCGATGTCGTCGGCCGGGGCGATCCGTCCGTCGACGTGGATTACATCTGGGTCGGTAAAGACCCGGACCACCTGGCAGATGGCATCGCTCTCGCGGATGGCGGCCAGGAACTTGTTACCCAGGCCTTCACCCAACGAGGCACCTTTCACGATCCCGGCGATGTCCACGAAGGTGACCATGGCCGGCACGATCTCTTTGCTGTCGAAGAGCTCGGCCAGCCGGTCGAGCCGGGGATCGGGCACCGCCACCACCCCGACGTTGGGGTCGATGGTGGCAAAGGGGTAGTTGGCCGCCAGCACCTCGTTGCGGGTCAGGGCGTTGAACAGGGTCGACTTACCCACGTTGGGCAGACCGACGATGCCGATGGACAGTCCCACGGGTTGTTTCCTCCCGGTCGTGGCCCGCCGGACCGGCGGAGGGCCGACCTCTGAGCGTAGGGGATGGACGCTGGAACCGGGTCGCCCCCCGGCGGCCGAGCCGCAGTCCCGGAGTTCAGGCCAGCGACTTGACCAGGTATTCACTCATCGTGGCGCTGCGCAACCGCGATAGGTCGAGGCAGGCGTCGACACTGGTGATCATCCGGCCCACGTTGACACTCAGCTCCTCAGGCGTCGAGGCGTTGAAGAACAGCATCGGGTCGGCTACATGACCGGTGCTGGGCCAGCCCTCCTCGACGATCCCGTCGATGGCCGGTGCGCCGTCGGTCAGCGACCGGACCACCTCGTTACGCACGTAGCGGGTCCGGGGCTGCAACTCGGCCGACACCGGTGACTGGGTCCCGTGCCATCGGGTGATCCACTCGCGGTACTCGAGATCCTCGGGACGGTGGATGAGCGCCACGGTGAGTACCCCGGGCGAGCGGTCACCGTCCTCCCAGTCGCGGGTCGGGGCGTAGGGCGTGGTGCCATAGTCGTCATAGAGTGACTCGACCACCAAGTAGCCGGCAGACCGTCGGCCCAGGGCGTCGAGGGGCTTCTCGACCCGATCCCGGTCCTCGTAGCGGTCGAGCCATACCGATACCTCGGCCACGTGAGGTTCCTCGCCCTCGGGGGCCGGAGCCGGCGAGGGCGCCGGCGCCGCGTCGGAATCGTGGACGTTGACCGACAGTCCCCGCACACCGGCGGCCAGCAGATCCGGAGCCACTTCGCCGAGGAGGCGGTCACGCAGCGCGTCCCCGGTGGCTTCGCCGCCGTCACCCCACAGCAGGTAGATCACCTTCTCCATGGACTGCGAGGGTAGCTGCGGTCAGCCGGTGGCCGGTGCCGGGACCCGGCAGGCCCCGTCGATGTCGAAGACCTGGTTGAACCGCCCGAGGGCCAGCCACGAGGCCACGCACAGGGCCAGGTCGACCAGCTCGTCGTCGCTGAAATGGGCGTGCAGGCGACTCCAGAACGCATCGTCCATACCCAGATGATCGGTGCTGTAGCGCTCGGCGAACTCGGCGGCCAGCTGCTCCCGGTCGCTCAGCCCGCTCCAGTCGCGCTGCACGCCCACCGCGTCGTAGAACGACTCGGGTATGGCGTCGGGATCCTCCGACCGGCTCGGGACATCGCGGGCGGTGCGCCAGTCGATGCAGATAGCGCACTGGTTGATCCGGGCCATGGTGATGCGGGCCGCCTCGAACTCACGCAGCGAGAGCGACGACCGCTCGTACACCGCACTGGAATAGCCACCGGCCGCCGCGGTCAGCGGTGTGGCCAACTCGGTCCACACGTAGACCAGCGGGTCCTTGTCAGCAGGTACGGCGACGCGCGGCATCAGTGCTCCTCCTCGTGATCCTGACTGGTACCCAACCTCACCAATCGGACGGTGCGGGCGAATCTTCGGGGCTCACGCCCCGGCCGGCGTCGGCAAGCGCCGCACGGCCCGCCCGGCCAGGCCGCTCAGGAACTGGATCCATTGGCGTTCCCCCATCAGCCACAACCAGAGCTCCCGCTTGTAGGAGATAACCACGTCGACGAAGTCCTCGCGGCTCATCCCGTGGGGCTCGAGGGCCGGCTGCCAGCCGCGCCACAGCCAGAGGCCGATGCAGATGTCGTCGCTGAATCCTTCCCGCCAGTCCCGTCCGGCGAGCAGGGCGTCGCGCAGACCGATCTTCAGGTCCTCGGGCTCCTCGGGCAATTCGAGGCGGGGGCCACCCTCCACCTCCAACACGGTCATCTCCCCACCCTACCCATCCGCTAGACCTTTTTGGGGCTTCCCAGCCCTTACCCCAGCCCTCACCCCAAGCCCACCTGGGACAACGGGAGGAATCGGAACAGAACCGTCATCTGGACAACCCGTCGGACCGGCTCCGGATCCCGGCCGCGCTAGCGGTCGGCCACCACGGGCGCCCGGTCCGTGCCCTCGTAGGAGGCCACGTGGTCGGCGAAATCGATGAACAAGGGGGCATCGGGGTCGAACGGGCGACGCAGGCTGTCGAAGGCAATCCGCTTGTCGAAGGTGTCCAGCTTGACCAGGGCCTCGGGGTTGTCCAGTTCCCGGAAGTCGAGGCGGCCGCGAGCATTGTCGAGGGCTCGCTTGCCCCGCTCGGTGCGGACCAGCACGCTGCTCCAGCCGTCCATCGAACCCACGCTGCCGACCGAGAGGTCGGCGCCCCGCCCGAGGAAGTCGGCGCACTCATCACACCCCTTGAGCGCGGCACCGTGGAAATGCTTGATCGGCTCGTCGACGGCCAGCTCACCGTCGCGGTACTCGACAATCATCCGACCCCTGATGACATCGACCTTGCTCACCCGCTCGAGATCGATGCCCCGGTCCTTCTCCAGGAGCTGCAGCATCAGACCCTGGTAGTCGAAGCTCTTGGTGCACAACAGGGCGATGGTCAACACCACCGCGTCGATCCGGTGGGCACCGGTCGGCCACCGCCTCGACTGCATGGCCCGGATGCCCTGGATCTCGCACGGCGTTCCGACCACGGCGATGCGGGGCTTGGCCGGCAGGTCGTACTTGGACAGGTCCAGCTCGGCCAGCGCCATGGTCTGGTTGTAGTAACTGCCGGCCGCCGAAGTGATCTCCTTGGCGGTGGTGGCGATGTGGGCCACCCCCTTCCACGGCTCGTCGGGATCGTCGCTGGGTCGGGTGACCAGCGCACCGTCGATGTCGCCTGCGGCCAGGGCAGCGATGAGGAGCGCGGAGACCACGCCTCCGTCCTGAGCCTGATCGGGACGGGCTCCGGCCCGCACCGCGTAGGAGTCCATCACCGCACCGAGGCCGTCACCGGGAGGACCACCGGTGATCTTCCAGTAGTTGTCGGCGGCGTCGGTTCGGACCACCGTTCCCTCGCCATTCACGCCACCGTCGGGGGCGTCGCCGGTGACCGTCGAGGGTGGCCACAGGGCTTCGTAACGGAGCCCTCCCCGCGGGCAGAAGTCCCAGCACAGCGAGCAGCCGGTGCACATCTTGACCAGCTCGGGGAGCTCGGTTTCCTCGTCGATGCCGATCGAATTGGACGGGCAGGCGGCCACGCAGGTCCCGCACTGGATGCAGCGGTCGGCGTCGATGACTCCGGCCTGTAGCTCCCAGAACCACGTCTTGCCCGGCGGCTCGGTGATCCCGTTGATCTCGTCGCGGATCCGGTAGCCCTTCATGATACTGCCTCACTCATGACACTGCCTCAGGCTTCTTCGAAAGCGTCACCGGCGTGCCGGTGCCCTCGGCGCCGAGGGTGGCGGCGAGCTCGTCATTGGGCACGCGCCGGGCCCAGTTGTAGAACGGCTCGTCGTCCCTCCGCTCCGACTGGTACCGGCGCACCATCCGCAACAAGGCGTCGGGCACGTCGTTGACCGGTCGGGCGTGCTCAATCCAGTCGATGAAGGCCGACCCGGCACCGAGGGACCCTCCGAGGCCGATGTCGACCGCCTCGGCCAGGTGGTTGCCGACGTGGGCCACTTCTCCCCGAAACCCGATGTCGGCGATCTGGGGTTGAGCGCAGCTGGCCGAGCAGCCCGAGAAGTGCATACGGATGACCCCGGCGTCCTCCTTCGGGCCCGAACGGCCAGAGGGGACAACGGGAGCGCCCACCGGCTCACCGGCCAGCTGCTCGTCGAGGAACCGAGCCCACTTGACCGCACGCTCCTTGGTCTCGACGATGGCGTAGCGGCAGAACTCGCTGCCGGTGCAGGCCACCACACCGCGGGTGAACGGTCCGGGATAGGGCGAGTACTTCTTGAGGAGGGACTCGGCCACCATCTCGTCGACGCGTTCCTCGGGCACCCCGGTGAAGATGAGGTTCTGATCGGTCCCGATGCGCACGGTGCCGTCGCCGTAGGTATCGGCCAGGCGGGCCGCCTCCACCAGCTCGAGCCCGTTCATCCGACCGACCGGGACCGACACTCCCACGTAGAAGAGACCGTCCTGCTTTTGGGGGTGGACCCCGACGTGGTCGCCGCGGTAACGACGGGTCAGGTCCTCGCCAGCCGGCACCAGCTCGAACCGGGCCCGGGTGGCCAGCTCGGCCCGGAATCCTTCGGGACCCAGCTCCTGGACCAGGTAACGCATGCGGGCCAGACCCCGGTTCTCACGGTTGCCCAGCTCACCGAAGAGCTGGGCGATGGCCCGGGTGACCTCTACCGCCTGGTCCAAGCGGACGAACACATCGATGTCCGAGGCCATCCGCTCGCCATCAGACAGTCCGCCCCCGACCAACAGGTTGAACCCCAGGGTGCCGTCCTCGGCCTTGGCCGGCCACAGGCCGATGTCGTTGATCTCGGCCTGGGCGCAGTCCTCGATACACCCGGTGACCGACATCTTGAACTTGCGGGGCAGGTTGGCGTACTCGCGGTTACCGGTGAAGAACGCCGAAACGGCCCGGGCCACGGGGAGGGCGTCGAACGCCTCGTGGGCGTCCACCCCGGAGACCGGACAGCTGAGCACGTTGCGAGCCGAGTCGCCGCAGGCCTGCACGGTGGTCAGTCCTACGGCGGCGAACCGGCGCCAGATCCGTGGGATGTCTTCGATACGCAGCCAGTGGATCTGTACGGTCTGGCGGGTGGTCAGGTCGGCGTAGCGGGAGCCGAATACCCGGCTTTCGGTGCCGTCGGGACCCTCACCGAACGCGTCAGCGACCACTCCGATCTCGCGGATCTGCGGTGCGGTGAGGAAACCACCCGGGATCTTGACCCGCATCATGAAGGCGTCGCCCCCCTGCTTCTGCGGGTAGACCCCAACCCACTTGAGCCGCTCCACCTCTCCTGGCACCTTGGCGATGCCGGCCGGACCGGTCTTCGAGTAGGTGTCGATGATGGCGTCGGCGATCTCCAGCGGATGTCGTTCCAGCTTCCACTGCTCGATCTCGTTGAGCTCGCCCTTGGTCCGGTAGGGATTGATGAACGGCATCGGCCGCTCGATGCCTCTGATGTTGAGCCCGTACAGCTCGTCCCGGTCCTTCGTCATGCGTGACCCGGGGCCATGTCAGACGTGCAATCCGCACTCGACCTTGTCAGAGTCGGCCCAACGCCCGGCACGGGGATCCTCGCCGAACTGCACGGGTCGGGTGGTAGGGGCGCAACCGATGGACAGGTAACCCTGGGCCAAAAGCGGGTGGCGGGGGATGCCGTGGTCGGCGCCGTAGCTGGCGATGTCCTGTTCCGTCCAGGTGGCCAACGGGTTGATCTTGACCATCCCCCAGCTGTCGTCGTAGGCCACGATCGGTGCCGAGCGCCGCGTGTGGGCATCGACCCGCTTGAGGCCGGTGACCCAGGCATCCTTACCGGCCAATGCCTGCTTGAGAGGACGGACCTTGCGGAACTCGCAGCACTGGGCGCTACCACACGGCCACTGCTCGGCACCCTCCACCGGCTTGGTCACGGTGAGGTTCAGGTTGTAGCGCGAACGGATGGCCTCGACGTAGTCGAGGGTCTCGGGGAAGTGGGATCCGGTATCGAGGAAGACCACCTCGATGGAGGGGTCGACCTGGACCGCGATGTCGATGAGCACCGCCTCCTGGAAGGACGAGGCCATGGCCAGCCGGGAGCCGAACCGCTCGACCGCCCAGGCCACGATGAGCCCGGCGGGCGCCGTCTCGAACGCGGCCGACTGCTCTTCCATCTCCTCACGAAGCTGTGTCAGTTCGGTGCCACTGGCCACGATGCTCACGTTCACGAACCTCTCTGTCTTCAGTCCAACTACTACGTCTTCAGTCCAACTACTACGAATCCACTCACTTCACTTGGGAACCCTTGCCGACCGGGTCTCATTCCGAACTGTCGCAAGAACTTCGGTCCCCGCTCGAGTTGCGAGGAGGCCGGACAGGATGCTCCCCCATCGAGTGATGCGTCGTCGGAGACCGCTCCGGTGACCCGAACAGGGCCAGTCGTTCGCGAACAACCGACACCAACGACTATACATGACTAATCAGATCAAGTTTTACAACAATCCCGGTCGATCTGATAGGAAATGGCCTCTGACCAGCCACGGGCCCTTATGCCCACCGGTACCACACCACCGGCTTCGGCTGCCATCCGGTCCGCCCAGCACCACGCGGGCCAGCCCAGGCAGGTCGGGCTCATCGGTAAGGTGGCCCCATGACTTCTGCATCCGAGCTCAGCCTCGACGAGATCGACCTTTCGGACCTGGCCTTCTGGTCCCGCCCGTGGTCCGAACGGGAGTCCGCCTTCGCCCTGCTGCGCAAGGAGCGACCGCTGTCGGTCTTCGAAGAGCCCGACCTCACCGTCAGCTCGCCGCTCGCTCCGCCGAGGGGGCCCGGCTACTGGGCCGTCACCCGCCATGCCGACATCACCGAGATCAGCCGCCATCCCGAGATCTACTGCTCCGGTCAGGGGGCGGTCAGTGTCTTCGATCTGCCTCCCGAGATGGTCGAGTACTTCGCCGGCATGATCTCCACCGACAATCCGCGCCATGCCCGTCTGCGCCGGATCGTCTCCGCCGCCTTCAATCCCCGCAGGATCAAGAGCATCGAGGAGACCATTGAGGAGGTGGCCGTCCGGGTCATCGACCGGGTCTCCAACCAGGGCGAATGCGACTTCGTCACCGAGATCGCCGCTCCACTCCCCCTCGAGATCATCTGCGACATGATGGGCGTACCTCCCTCCGAATACGCCACCGTCTTCAACTGCTCGAACGTCATCCTGTCCGGGGGCGACCCCGAGTTCATACCGGTGGACAAGGACCCGGTGCTGGCCGGCCTCGAGGCCGGCCAGCAACTCACCGATCTCATGCACGAGATCAGCGCCGACCGGATCGACAACCCCAAAGACGATCTGACCACCGCGCTGATCACCACCAACATCGACGGCGAGGCACTGACTCAGGCCGAACTGGCCTCGTTCTTCATCCTCCTTCTGACCGCCGGCAACGAGACCACCCGGAACGCCATCGCCCACGGGCTGTGGGCCTTCACCGAGCATCCGGAGCAACGGGCCCTGTGGCAGGCCGATCCTGACGGCATCGCCGGCACCGGGGTCGACGAGATCGTCCGATGGGGCACTCCGGTCATCTGGATGCGACGCACCCTCACCGAGGACGCGGTCCTGTCGGACCAGCAGCTCAGTGAAGGGGACAAGGTGCTTTTGTTCTACAACTCGGCCAACCGCGACGAAGCGGTGTTCGACGACCCCTACCGCTTCGACGTCCGCCGCGAGCCCAATCCCCACCTGGGCTTCGGGGCCGCCGGACCCCATTTCTGTCTCGGGGCCCACCTGGCCCGCCGCGAGATCGACGTGATGCTGCGGGAACTGCTGGTCAAGCTGCCGGACATCGAGGCGACAGCCGAGCCGGACCGGCTGCGGTCCAGCTTTATCAATGGCATCAAGCACCTGCCCTGCCGGTTCACCGCTACCGCTACCTCGTAATCCGGCCGGGACGCTCTGGCGCGCATCGGGTGGGCCGCCCGGCGATAGTGCAGGACCCCCTGGCTGCCGGAGTCCTCCGGTGCGCTCTTTTCAGTAACTGTTCAGGTCCCCCTGAGCTGGGCTGATGCCCAAGTTAGTGCTCAACCAGGTATTGGCAAAGTGGGCATCCATGGATCCCCGAGGTAGAGCCTCTGCAGGGCACCCAGGCGGTTGACCCCCTGTTTGCCGGCGGTCGAGAGGTAGCTGCGCAGGGCAAGGAAGGCGGCTGCTCCCTCGGTGCTGCGGAATCCACCGGAGACCTTCTGGGCGATCTTGATCATCCGGACGTCGCGCTCGCACAGGTTGTTGTCGAAGGGGACAGAGAAGTCCGCAGCGAAGCGCAGGATGTCGTCGGCGTAGTAGTCGAGACGGGTCAAAAGGGCGAGCGCTTTGGACCGCTTGGGCCGTGGCGAGGTGGTGACCGGTGGCGGGTTGGCCCGATGGGCTGCGTCGATGATTTCGGCGTAGCGAGTCCTGATGGCGGCGGAGCTGGTCACGGTCCAGGTGCTCTCGGCCACCATCTTTGGCCGAGAGCACCTGATGCCAGGCCCCGGTGAGCAGGTCGGCCATGTCGGCGGCCCACCCCTGGCCCTCCAGTGCCGCGATTGCCTCCAGCTCACGGAGGTGATGGGCGTTGCACAAGGCATGGGTGGCGGCGAAGCCGCTCCGATATGCCGGCCAGCCGTCGTGGACGAGGACCCCCTGATGGCCCTGGATGACGCCCATGTTCTCCAGGGCTTCTTTCCCCCGTCGTGGGTCCAGGTGGTAGAGGGTGAGGTCGGTGCTCGAAGCGGCGTGCACCCAGTGCAGGCGGGCGTTGACCCGAAGGCCGGTCTCGTCGCAGTGGACGACCGGGGATCCCCGGAGCAGCTCCCGCACCAGGGTGCAGAACAGGTCCAGCTTGCCGGCACCCTGGCGGACCATGGCCACGATGGCCCCGGTCGACACCGGCGCTCCGTAAGTGTCGGCCAACAGCTCGGCCACCCGGGCGACGGGGAGGTGCTGGCGGGCCACCAGGTAACAGACCAGGGCCCGCAGACCCGGGCCGTAGCAGGCGGGGGCTGAAGCCTCGTCGGGGAACGACCCGGTGGTGAGAACCCCGCAGCGACAGCGCCTGGTCTCTGCCTGGTGCTCGGTGCAGACGAGAGACATGGGAGGCAGGTCGAACACTTGGCGGGCGACGACCGACGATGCCGCCACACCGGCCAGGTCCGAACCACAGGACCGACACTGCGTCGGCGCATGCACGCAGATGAGATCGGGATCGGCACGTGTGGCCAGATGGTGGCCAGGGTCACCGGGCTGTTTGCCCGGCTTCTTCCCGGACCGCACCCGGCGGGACTTGGGTGCCGGTTTGGCATAGCCGTCCGAGGAGGGGGGCTTGGACGAGTTGCGGGAGTTCGTCGACCGCTCGGCCCGAAGCTCGGCCAACTCCACGCTCATCTGTTGGATCAGCGTGGACGCCTCGTTCAAGGCGGCCCGCAGGGAGACGACCTCTTGCTCCAATGCCCAATAGGAGGGTCTGGGGCCACCCTGAGGAGAGTCGTCGTCCGGAATTCCCAACGATACGCGCGTCGAACCCGCAGGTCAGGGACCACCGAGCGAGACCTGAACAGT
>CAWGOY010000010.1:0-23442 GCA_963824355.1 uncultured Acidimicrobiaceae bacterium
ACCTCGTCCCGGTCGATCTTGACCACGGTTCCCTCGACCAGGTCACCGTCCTCGAACTCGACGATGGTTCCGGCCATGGCGTCCTCGAGGGACGCTCCACCGAGGTCGTCTTCGGTGACCGAACGGGGGATGTAGACCCCGTTCTCGTCGAAGGTGCCCATGGCTTCGGGGGACAAGAGGGCGGTGCCTTCGGGTACGACGTGAGTATCAGACATGAAGGTAGGTAGCTCGCTTTCCGGACGGATCACCGCGTCCCAACGGGGGTGCGGCGGTGAAGATCAGGGCCACACCGTGGTGGCCGGGAGTCAATCGTACTCGACGGTCCGGGGGCGACGGAGCGCCGCCGGCCGCGGCTAGGCCGCCAGCCTGCTCGAGGTCGACCAGGTCGGCCAGGTCGGCCCGGCTGGCCGTGCCGGCCGGCTCGGACGTGTCGGCCGGTCAGGCCCCCTTGGCCTCGGCCCACGAGGAACCCCAGGCCATGGCCACCTTGAGCGGCACCGTCAGCGTCGGCGGCGCCGGTCAGCGCCTGCTCGGTGAGGGCGGCGACCTCGTCGGCCTCCTCGGGCTCCACGTCCACCAGGACCTCGTCGTGGACCTGGAGCACCAGATCGGAAGCGAATCCGCCCTCGCTCGAGCCCGGCGTCCAGGCGGATGAGGGCCACCTTGAACAGGTCGGCG
The DNA here is from genome assembly GCA_963824355.1 of uncultured Acidimicrobiaceae bacterium. GTDB lineage: Bacteria > Actinomycetota > Acidimicrobiia > Acidimicrobiales > RAAP-2 > Bog-756. The sequence continues at coordinate 679 of CAWGOY010000010.1, forward strand.
GCCAGGCCCTGGATGCCGGCGTTCATGGCCTGGCGCTCGGCTGCCTGGCGCACCTGGTAGTTCGGTGGAGGTCAGATCGGGCAGCGGCCGCCGGCGCCCGAAGGCGGTGATGGTGTACCCGGCGCTGCGGGCCTCGGACACCGCCCGGTCCATGTACTCGTGCACCGACGGAAAGGCGGCGAAGAAGGCCTGGAGGATGCCCTGGGCCTCCTCCACCGGTACGGCCAGGCGCTGGGAGAGCCCGTAGGCCTCCATGCCGTAGGCCAGGCCGTAGGAGACCATCTTGGCCGTGGAACGCTGGGCGAGGGTGACCTGCGTCGCGCTCGACGCCGAACACCTGGGAGGCCACCGTGCGGTGGATGTCCTCGCCGGCGGCGAAGGCCGCGGTGAGACCGGGATCCCCGGACAGGTGGGCGATGGCCCGCAACTCCACCTGGTCGTAGTCGGCCACCAGCAGTCGACGGCCCGGTGACGGGCACGAAGGCCTGGCGGAAGCGACGGCCTTCCTCGGTGCGGACCGGGATGTTGTGGAGGTTGGGCCGGTCCGAGGACAGCCGACCGGTGCGGGCCACGGTCTGTCGGAAGGTGGCGTGGATCCGGCCATCGGGGGCCACTTCGGCGGCCAGGCTCTCGCCGTAGGTGGAACGGAGCTTCTCCACCTCGCGGTAGCGCAGCAGGGCCTCGATGATCGGGTGCTGGCCGCGCAGGAGCTCGAGGGTGCGGGCATCGGTCGAAAATCCGGTCTTGGTCTTGCGCACCGGCGTGAGGCCCAGCTTCTCGTAGAGCACGGTCCGCAGCTGGGGCACCGAGTTGACCTTGAACGGCTCGCCGGCCAGGTCCTGGATGGTGGCCTCCAGGGAGCGGCACTCCTCGGCCAGGCCGGCGGCGATCGACCGCAGGACCTCGCGGTCGACGCGGGATGCCCACCACCTCCATGCGGGCCAGCACCCGGACCAGGGGCTGTTCGATGTCGTCGTAGAGCTCGCCCTCCCCCACCGCCGCCAGCGCGTCGGTGACCAGGGGCGCACGGAGCCGGGCCAGGACCGCGGCCAGCCGGGCGCGCCGCCAGTCGCCTCGTCAGCCCGACGGTCGGTCGCCCCCGTCCGCGGGGTCCGCCGGAGGCGTCGAGGACGAACGCGCCCTGACCCTTGGCACCGGTGCCGTCGTCCACCGACACCCCGAGGAAGCGTGTCGGCCAGATCGCCGAGCCGGTAGTGATCGGTCGAGGGATCGAGGAGATAGGCGGCCACCGCGGTGTCCAGGGCCAGGCCGGCCATGTCCACGCCCAGGGGGAGCAGTGAGCGCATCATCTCCTTGGCGTCGTGGGCCACCACGCCGACGCCATCCGGTCCGAGGCCGGAAGCCAGAGCCTCGAGCACGCTGGCATCGTCGAGCAGCGGCGCCTTGCCGCCGTCGGCGGCGGCGGCCGAGATGGACGACGGGTCGTCGCCCGTCCCGTCGGCCCCCGGCTCGGCGCGAGAAGGTCAGGCTGGCCAGGGGCGAGCGCCCCGGGTCACCGGTCCAGCGGGCAGAGGGCCACGGCCACGTCGCCCTGGCGGAGGCTCGAACGGCGCCGAGGACACGACGGCCCGCGACCGCCTCGCGGGCGGCGGCGGCGGTCGAGGTAGCCTGCCACTCCGGGGGCCGTCAGCCAGCTCGGGTAGGCTCGTCCACCGGCCCGCCTGACGGCTGGCCTCCTCCCCCGACCAGCGGGCCGGGCCGGGCCGGAATCGGTCCCGGCTCTCCGAAGGCGCCGTCGTCCATCAGGGCGGTGAACCGGGGCCACAGCGAGCGCAGCTCCAACTCGGTCGAAGGCCTCCGGGCCTCCTCACAGATCCCAGCCTCCGAGGGTCAACTGGTCGACGTGGACATCGAGCGGCACATCCCGGACCAGCGGGATGACTTCGGCGTTGATCCGCACCTGCTCGGCATGGTCGGCCAGGTTCTGGCGGAGCTTGGGTGAGAGGGCGTCGAGATGGGCGTAGAGGGTGTCGAGGTCGCCGTACTCGTTGACCAGCTTGGCCGCCGTCTTCTCCCCCACCCCGGGGACTCCGGGAAGGTTGTCCGACGGATCGCCGCGGAGCGCGGCCAGGAGCGGGTACTTGCTCCGGGGGCACCCCGGTGCGCTCCTCGATGCCGGCCTCGTCGTAGAGGGCGTAGTCGCTCACCCCGCGCCGGTTGTACAGCACCCGGACGAAGGGGTCCTCGACCAGCTGGTAGGAGTCGCGGTCACCGGTGACGATGATCACCGGGTGGTTGCGGTCGCGGGCCTCGGTGGCCAGGGTGGCCAGCACGTCGTCGGCCTCGAATCCCTCGGCGCCGACCACCGGGATGGCCAGCGATCCGAGCAGCGTTGCGGATCATGTCGAACTGGGGCGGGAGGTCGGGGGCGTCTCGGCCCGCCCCGCCTTGTAGTCGTCGACGATCTCGTCCCGGAAGGTGCCACCGGGCAGGTCGAAGGCCACGGCCAGTCCCGACCGGACGGTGGTCGCGGACCAGGTTGACCACCATGGAGGCGAACCCGTGGACGGCATTGGTCACCACGCCGGCACTGGTGGCCAGATCCGGCGGGAGGGCGAAGTAGGCCCGGAAGGCCAGGGACATCCCGTCCAGCAGGATCAGGGGCGCGGCCCGGGTCCCGCCCGCTCGGCCCGCTGCGCACCGGTCGGACGTTCGGCCGATGTCGGTGCTCTGTGGTCGGGACGCCGGCTCGGCGTCGGAGTTCGGTCTCGCGCTAGGGAGCGAGGCGTGCCCTCGAGGACCTGGCGGGCGACGTCGATCATCCGCGACCGGGTGCCCATGGCCGTCTTCTGGATGAAGCCGAAGGCCTCGGACTCGGTCATCCCCGACCGCTCCATCAGCACGCCCTTGGCCCCGTCGACCAGCCGGCGGGTCTCGAGCTTGTCCTCGGCGCTGACCGGCGGCCCGGTGCCGCCCTCGGAGGCCGCCTGCCGGGCTTCGGCGTCGATGGCCCACTCCTGCTCGCACCGGGCCATGGCCTGGTCGATGGCCGGGATGAGCTCGATGCGCTGGAACGGCTTGACCAGGTAGGCGGCCACCCGGCGTCGCGGGCCTCGTCGATCAGGTTGCGCTGGCTGAAGGCGGTCAGGATGAGGACGGCCACCTTGAGCTCGAGGTCCCGGATGGCCCGGGCCGCGGCCAGGCCGTCGGATCCGGGCATCTTCACGTCGAGGATGACCAGGTCGGGGTGGTGATCCCGGACCAGGTCGACGGCCTCGTCGCCGCGACCGGTCTCGCCCACCACGTCGTACCCCTCGTCCAGGAGGATCTCCTTCAGATCCAGCCGGATGATGGCCTCGTCCTCGGCGATGACCACACGTCTGGTCATGGTGACTCAGGTCCTTCCGGTCGGGCGCCGACCGGAGGCCCGACGCGTCGGCGTGGACGCGCCTGGACGGGCCGTTGCGGGACCAGGGCCTGCCGGTGGTACCGCCACGACATGCGGTCGGACGGTCAACCGGGGCCGACCACCAGTCGGTCGAGCAGTTCGTCCTGGCGACGCTCGAGGTCGGCGATCCGGTCGGCCAGGGCGTCGCGGGTCTGGAGCATGACCGTGGCCTGGCGGTTGGCCTCGTCGTGCTCCTTGGAGGCCACCGGGGTCTCGGCCACCAGGGCCCGCAGCCGGGTGTCGTCGGCGATCTCGTTGACCACCACCAGCTGCTCGTCGAGGACGGCCAGCTCGGCCCGGGCGCCGCACCAGCTGCTCGTGGGCGTCGCTGAGGCGGCGTTCGACGGTGGTGCGATGCATGGAAGGGCAATTCTACGCATGCCGGGACCGGCGTGAGGTCGGAAGTGCTCCCGGGGCGGGTCGGAGGTCCTCCCGGGGCCGGATCAGACCGCGGGGGCTGGGTCGGAGGTCCTCCCGGGGTCGGGTCGGAGCTCAGATCGAGCCGGGCCGGGCGTCCAGGACGTGGCGGAGGGTGCCGTAGCGGGCCAGAGCCCCGGGATCGGGGGGTGGACCCATGCCCGGCCCCCGGGGGAGTGGGCAGGCCGGAACTGCCCGGGGACCGACCTGCGCTGTGCCGGGATCGGGTGGCGCGGACCGTGGACCATCCTGCGCTGAAGTGGGATCGGCCACCAGGTCGGCCCCTAGGTAGGACCGTGACGGGCTCAGATCCCCGGGCCACGCCATGCCCTCCAACGCGCCGAGCGTGCGGTTGACGCCCTCGGGCATAGCCCGACTCGAACATGCCCCCCATCCACAGGGGCACCCCCGATCGGCGGCAGCGCTCGATGACCGACAGTGCCGCCCCCAGGCCTCCCAGCCTGGCGGGCTTGACGCACACCACCGAGCACGCCCCCATGGCCAGGGCCTCTCTCCACCCTCTCGGGTGAGTCGAGGCTCTCGTCGAGACAGATCGGGGTGGACATCGTGGCGGCCAGTCGGGCGTGGGCACCCAGGTCAGCCCGATCGAAGGGCTGCTCGATGCAGAGGAGCCCGAAGCGGTCCAGCTCGACCAGACGCGTCCCCGTCCGCAGCGACGGGCCCGCCGCCATCGCCATCGCCGCCATCTCCGGGCCGGTACGAGCCGTTGGCATCGACCTGGAGCCTCAGGTCGGGGAATGCCTCGGCCAGAGCCGAGACGGGCTCCACGTCCCATCCCGGAGCGATCTTGACCTTCACCCGCGAGTAGCCCTGGTCGACGAGGCGGCCCACGGCGACCAGCAGCTCGGCCACGGTCGGTTCCGTCCCCACCACTGCTCCGGGCTCGACGAGGCCGACCCTCTACGCCGAGGAGTACGGCCAGGGAGCGCTGCTCGGCCCGGAGGTGGGCGTCGGCCACTGCCATCTCCAGTGTGGCGAACGCCAGTGGACTGCCGGGGGCGGCCCGGCGGACGTCGTCGAGTTCGGACGGCCCGGGCAGGGAGCCCCGCCCCGATGCCATCCGGTCGATCAGCGCCGGGACCAGACGGCGATGGAGGACCTCGAGGCCACGGGCGACGTCCTCGTCGTCGAACGTTGAGTCGGCCAGCGCCGCGGACTCGCCCCATCCCTCGACGGGGCGGGCGGTCGCGGCACGCCCTCCGGTCCCGATGGACGCGGTGCCCTCGGAGTGGCCCAGCAGGTGGACCAGCACGAGCGGTCGACGCCGATGGACGCCCTTGGCCGTGGCCACCGGGTCCACGAAGGGCAGCTCCACCGACCACAACTCGACTGAGTCCACGACCACCGTGGCATCCCGGCCCAGTCCGGCCCAGCGGTCGGACAACGTGGCTCCGGGGACACCGGAGGCGTGAGAGGTGTTGGCGGCACCACGGACCATGGCCCGAGCCTACGGTCGATGAGGTACCGCGAAACCGGCCGGACTGGCGCAGGACACGGTGGGCCCTTCGGCCCTGGCGAGAGGCCCTGGCGAGAGGCTCCGGGCCTCCCACCCGGTTCCGCCGTACTCCCACGCCGGATCTTTTGGAGCCACTGTCGCAGGTCAGGTCGAGATGACCTGGATGGGTCCCCTGAGCACGCTCTGCGATGAGTGGGTGGCGTCCCCGTCGTTGACCTGCAGGCTGACATCGATCGCCGAGTACTGGGACATCAGCGACGCACTGAGCTCGAAGCTCGCTGCTCCCGAGGGCGGCAGGATGCCCACGGGGAGCATCTTGTTGGTCGTCGGCCGGAGCAGCCACACCTCGTAGAAGTGGTTCGGCGGGGCCGGACCGAGCCCGTCGATCCGGATGTGCATCTGCCGGGTGGACCCGATCGAGCGCACGATGACCACGCCGGCGGCGAAGGCGGGTGCGTCCAGGTGCCGGAGCGATGCCACCGCGGAGACCGGCGCTGCCGGCGCCGCCGGCGACTGGCGACCCACCGCCCAACCCAGACCGACCAGCCCGACGATCACCGCCGCGGCCACCGCGGCCACCGCCGTTACGGCGGACGCCGGTATCGTGCCTGGAGGGTGCCGGTGAGATGCTGAGCGGGGGCTGGGCCTCGGGGACACCGGGCGGTGGCCTCTGCGCTCTGGACCGAGGTCGTACTCCGGGACGCGCAGCTGGGCTTCGGCCCGGGAAGCGGACCGCAGGGTACCATGGACGACGGCCGAGTCCACCAGGCGTGCACGGCAGGCCTCACAGTTCCGGAGGTGCCCGGCGACCGACGGCCGTGGTGGCGCGATCGAGCTCCCCTGTCAGAAGGGGCAGCAGATCCTCTTCGACGTGCTCGGTCATTGCTGCTCACCTCTTTCGATTTCGGCGGCCAGCCGCCGAACGCCGCGGGCCATGCGGGCCTTGACCGTGCCCAGGGGGATACCCAGCCGCTGCGCGATCTGGGGCTGCGTCTGATCTTCGAAGTAGGCCATCTCGAGGGACTCCCGCTGTTCGTCGGGCAGCGTCGCCAGCGCACGCCGGATCTCGCCCGCCCAGGCCAACTGTTCCACCAGCTCACGACCATCCTCGCCCACCAGTCCGCGAATCTGCTCGACGTCAACCACGATATTCCGGCGGCGGCGCAACAGGTCGATCGAGCGCTTGCGTGCGATCCCGAGGATGAAGGCCTCGAGGCTCCGTTCGGGGTCCATCCGCTCACGCGAGCGCCACAACTCGAAGAAGACCTGCTGGACGACGTCTTCGACATCGTCCCTGGGTACGAAGTGGCCCACATAGGAACGAACGAGCGGCCCGAGCCTAGCGATAGCACTCGTCGAGGGCCGTCTCGTCGTCTCTCCTGTAGCCGTTGACGATCAGCGTGGTCATGGCCGGTCGGAGTCGTTCAGGGAAGGCACCACACATCTCCTTCGTACCTTCTGCCCGTTCGGTTGCCGGCAAACACGTTCGTCGGTCTGTAGGCCACTGTCGGTGATGGATGCAACCGGACTTCGGCCGCGTCCCGAAGAAGACCCCGGCACCGGCAATGGGCTCGTGCCACTGAACGAAGGAGACTTCTCATGCGTCTACGAACGGGGATCGGCCGGCGGTCGTCATCGGCGCGGTGGCCTGTGCGGCACCGCTGCTGACCGCTGCACCGTCATCGGCGGCAACCTCCAGCGCCGAGGTGAGCGTGGTCCACGGCATTCCCAACACACCGGTCGACGTCTACGTCGATGGCCATCGGGTGCTCCACGACTTCACGTTCGGCACAGTGGCCGGACCGCTCAGCTCAGTGCCGGCAAGCACACCGTCCGCATCCGACCGGACGGCGCCCCGGACACGTCCAAGCCCATCCTGTCCACCACAGTGAAGCTATCGGGCCGGTGAGGACGCCACCCTGGCAGCCGATCTGACCGCCTCGGGATCCCCGACCCTCAACGCCTTCGTCGATCCCACGACGCAGGGTGGCTGCCGGCCGGGCCCGGGTCATCGTCCGTCACGTGGCCGCCGCCCCCGGTGTGGACGTCTACGCCGGGCTCGGCCAAGGTCATCACCGACCTGACGAATCCGCACCAGGCCGAGCTGGTCACTTCCGCCGGTGAGGTGCCGGTGCACGTGAATGTGACCGGAACGACCACCACGGTGATCGGACCGGCAACGCTTGACCTCAAGTCGGGGACGACGACCATCGTCTACGCCATCGGGAGTGTCGCCGGCAAGACGCTGACCGTGGCCGTCCAGTCCTACTGAACCCTCACCGTCATCGGGGTGCGGAACCGGGCCCGTCGCGGGGCTGCCTGCGGCGGGCCCTTCCGCGCCTTTGGGTCCTCAGTGCCGCCTCGTGGTCCGGCTGAGGTGTTGAACGTGCCCCCACTGAGTTCCGGCCGGCGTCGACCCGGACCCACAACCAACGAGGCCCGATCTGACAGATACCATGCGTCACTGGGTTGGCCTCGGAGGGTTGAGACGTTTACACCACTCGTCCTGCGACTGATCCTGACGGTGCCCTGGATGTGACAAAGTCCAGCCCAGGGTATGTAGGGCCCGGGTGACGGAATGGCAGACGTGGTGGACTCAAAATCCATTGTCCGAAAGGGCGTGCGGGTTCGAATCCCGCCCCGGGCACGAGAGGAACACTCAGGTCACCCTTGCTCCTGCGGGACCGGATCACGGTCGGATTGACAGGGTCAAAGGACGCGTTTGCCGGATCACGGTGCTTCGTAGAAGGCGAGAACAGTCTCAAACGGGCAGACCAGCCGCGGCTGCTCTCCCATGCTCCCTGCGATATTCGACGCGGGCCGAAACGAGGTTTACCCCTCGCTCGCCAGACCGACTACAGGCGCCTTCAGGGGTATACCGCCCATGGACCCGTGATAGTCCGCCGATCCGAACGCGAAAATGCCGCCGTCCCCAGCCGACAAGCCAATAGCCAGTCCCGTCCGGAGCGCTGCTGATGGCGACCACCGGGCGGTACAGGACCTTGCCACCCATCGAGCCGAAAAAGGCGGCGTCACCAAAGGAGAAGACGCCTCCATCGGCGCCCACTAGCCAGTATCCGCCTCCGCTTGACGTCGCGGCCATGCCCACGACGGGCTGGTTCAGCGGATGGCCTCCCATGGAGCCGTCGAACTGGGCGTCCCCGAAGGAGAAGACCCCACCGTCGTGGGCCACGAGCCAGTAGCCACCCCCATCCGGCGTCGCCGCCATGCCCACGACGGGCTGGTTCAGCGGATGGCCTCCCATGGAGCCGTCGAACTGGGCGTCCCCGAAGGAGAAGACTCCCACCGTCGCGGGCCACGAGCCAGTAGCCACCCCCATCGCCCGTCGCCGCCATGCCCACGACGGGCTGGTTCAGCGGATGGCCTCCCATGGAGCCGTCGAACTGGGCGTCCCCGAAGGAGAAGACTCCACCGTCGCGGGCCACGAGCCAGTAGCCACCCCCATCGCCCGTCGCCGCCATGCCCACGACGGGCTGGTTCAGCGGATGGCCTCCCATGGAGCCGTCGAACTGGGCGTCCCCGAAGGCAAAGACGCCTCCGTCTGCCGCGGCTTCCCAGTAGCCGGCGGCTGCCGGAGCAATACCGAGGGCCCCTGCCGGAAGCGTGGGATCACTGCGTACGGGGCCGGCGTCCAGCGCTTGAAAACCCGTCATTCCGGCCACCGCAGGGACGATGTCGACCAGCATGGGGGAATAGAAGGACATCATCTGAGGGCCTACCGCAGCCGTGGCATTCGGATCACCTACGAGGTACGCAGCGCCGAGCGAACGGCGGTCGATGTTGCCCGGGGGGACTGCCTGGATCCCGCCGGCGATCACATTGTTGCTATAGGTGGAAGTCGAATCCGTGGAGTTCGGTGTGTTCAGGGGGACGATGACGTTGCCGTAATAGCGAACGTTGCCTCCGGGAATGTTCGAGTCGAGTTCCACGCCTCCGTTGATCGCCGGGCTATTGGATCGAAGATTGCCGACGGCAGTGTTGAAATAGCCGTCCACGTTGATCGAGTTGAACACATGGATCGCCCGTCCACCATTGCCGGCAATGACGTTTCCCTCGAGGAGTCCCGTTTTCGTGTAAGGAGCGAGCCCCGACACGTAGGGCAACGACAGACTGTCGACGCTGATTCCGTTCCCGTCCGTCACGAACGGGAAGTTGCCTGCTCCCGAGCTCGAGTTCACAAGACAGATCACGTCATAGATGTAGTTTCCGACGGCCACATAACCGTATCCACCCAGAGTCGAGCCGGTCGTGTCGACTGCTCCGTAGAAGGAGATGCCCGAGGTGTTGTTCGGGCTGTACTTGCTCGTCTCATGGATCCGGTTGAAGGAGATATTGACAAGATCCCATCCACCCGCCGGTAGGGACTGCCCGTTGTAAACGACCGCCGGGGTGTAGAAGCAATTCACGCCGCCCCCGGGGAAGTCGTGGATATTGTTGTCCCAGACGTAGATGTGGTCGGAACCACGGAACACGGCGACTCCGGACGGATTGGTGTTGGTCGAGGTCTGCAGCCCCTCCACTTCGAATCCGTAGAGTCCGACGTAGCTGGACTGCTGGATGTCTACGCCGTCGTCGCCCGAGTCGTTCGCCACGTCGATGATCGGGGCGACACTGTCGCTGATGCTCTCGATGGAGAGCCACTGCGTCGGATCTCCCCGATACCCGTAGATGCTCAAATAGCCGTAGGTACCGGCACCAACCAGGATTCGATCGCCGGGTCTCGCCACATTGACAGCGTGCTGAATCGTGGCGAATGCGGTTGATGGCGAGGTCCCGGCGTTGCTGTCCGACCCACCGTTGGCCTCGACGTAGACGGTACGGGTCCCGGAAATCACGGCATCTTCAAAGGCTGATCGAAGTTGATTGCTTGGCGAGGCCCCCGCGTATGCTCCGGGAACCGCCACCTCAATCGTGCCCGAGAACATCCCAGCGGCTGCGACACAGCATGCGGCTGCAGTGACCAGCCCCCGCCGGAGAGACCTTCCGGCGTTGACAGGGGTGGTACTGCTTCTAGACAATGCTCGCTCTAGACAATGCTCGCTCTAGACACTGCTGCCGTCGACAATGCTGCCGGTGGACAATGCTCCCGATGCCGAATGCTTCTGAATGGCGATTCCATGGGTTGACTATCGCGCGTTCGTGCGAGCTCAGCCCGTCGATCCGCTCGCCCGTCGGGGGCCCTTCTTGCTGAAAACTCCAAAACGCACGGAGAGCCGGCAAGCCTGGACCACGGTAGCTACGGCGGATCCTTCTTGACCTGGATCACTGACCTGAGGCCGTTGCGGCCGCGCGCCGCGATCTTGGCGGGGCTGGCATGACCGTGGACTGCTCGTAGCCAGGATGGACAGAGTGGACCATGGCACATGGGGGCAAGTGTTCGAATCCCGGCCCGGGCACTCGACCGCTTGGCGCAGTCAGTTCTCACTGTCATTGCGCAAATCCAGCACACGTGCACCGATCGGCTCGACCAGATCGAGCATGGGTTTCGATAGAGTGTCCAGGCCCTCGAGAGTGGCATCAACCGCCGCTCGATCGATGGAACGAAGGGCCGGCGTGTCGTCCAGGAGCTGCAGGGCGAACAACGAGACGTCTTTGGCAGTCGACGCCCCGACTGGCCAGGTCCCCGTCCCCGGCGTAGAGGTCCGGTGAGATGGCGAAGAGGGCCAGCGACTGGCTGTAGAGGTCGACGGCATCGGACACCGCGGGCAGGCAGCCCGAAACACCGAGAGAGCCACGGCCCGAGAGGACCTGAGCGCGGCGGTCTGGGTTTGCCATTCCTGCCACCAGCCACGAACAGAGCCGGCCGTGGCATTGACGCCACGCAACCTCTCCAGCAGCTCCTCGTCCTCGACGGAGCCGGCGTGAAAGGCTCGTTCAAGCCCGAGGAGCTGGGCCAGAGCCTGCCGAAGGCGCTCGGTGGCGTCTCGAGCTTCGATCTCCCATGGTTCGAACTTCGGTCGCCGGGGCTTGTCGGCCTTCGCCCGGCCTTCCCCGTCCCCTCGGCCTTTCGCCGGTCCTCCACATCTTCCGCAGGCTACAAGGCAGCCGAGACGCCGGCCGAGAGATCCAGAGGGCACGCATCCTTCGCCGAGCACCCATGGCGGAGACCCATTGGGTGAAGGGGAGGCCCATGGGCAGATCCGCAGGCTCCCCGGGGCCACGCCCCCCGGCGAGCCTGCGGAACACGCAGGACCCAGGCGGGTACAGCCGATAGACGGCCAGGGCTCGGGCGGAATGGGCGGGAAGAACAGGTCCCCCACGGCACCCCACCGCACCTCGGTGACCCAGGAGTAATCACCGGACCGGAGCGGCTGCCGTGCCACACTTGTCCGGCCATCGGAAACGTAGGGACGAGATCTATCCCCACCACGCCGTGAGGACCCATTCGAGAGGAGTCGGTAGGTGCTGGCCTTTACCTTCCCGGGACAGGGATCGCAGCGGTCCGGGATGGGTCATGCCTGGGTCGAGCACCCCTCGTGGGAGGTGGCGGCCGAGGCCTCCGAGATCGCCGGGCGGGACCTGACCGGCCTGCTGCTCGACGCCCCGATGGAGGAGCTGACCCGCACGGCCAACGCCCAGCTGGCCACCTTCGTCATGAGCCTGGTGGTCCTGGACGCCGTCGAGCGCCTCGGGCTCGTTCCCGGCCGCCTGCGCCGGTCACAGCCTGGGCGAGTACACCGCCCTGGTGGCCTCGGGCGCCCTCTCCCTGGCCGACGGCACCCGCCTGGTCATCGAGCGGGGCGACGCCATGCAGGAGGCGGCCGACGAGCGGCCCGGCACCATGGCCGCCCTCATCGGGATCGCCGACGACGACGCCGAGGCCGCCTGTCAGCGGGCCGAGGCCGACGTCTGGGTGGCCAACTACAACGCCCCGGGCCAGGTGGTCATCGCCGGCACCGAGGAGGGGGTGGCCGCGGCCACCGAGCGCGCCAAGGAGCTCGGGGCCCGCAAGGTGCTGCCCATCCCGGTGTCGGGCGCCTTCCACACCCAGCTGATGCTGCCGGCCCGCGCCCGGCTCCGCGAGACGCCTCGACGCGGTCACCTTCCACTCCCCCGAGGTCCCGGTGGTGGCCAACGTCGACGCCCGGGTCCACACCGACGCCGGCCGAGTGGCCCGGACTGCTCTCGGCCCAGCTGTGCAGCCCGGTGCGCTGGCGCCAGTCCCTCGAGGCCCTGAGCGGACGGGGCGCCACCGTCGTGGCCGAGCTCGGACCCGGCGGCGTGCTGACCGGCATGGTGCGCCGGACCATCCCCGACGTGCGGGGCGTGGCGGTGGCCGTCCCCGCCGACCTCGACAAGCTGATGGACACGGTGGCCGGCAGCGGACGAGTGGACCGCGTCGGGCCCCGGCCACCAGGGCGAGCACCTCTACACCTCCGAGCGGGTGATCGTGAGCCCGGCCCCGGGCGTGTTCGAGCCCGACGTCCACCTGGCCGCCCTGGAGAGCACGGCCCTGGCCGAGGCCACCGCCGCCCCGGGCAGCGGCGAGGGCACGAGCCGGGCTCGCTCCTGGCCGTGGGCGACCGGGTGGGCACGGTCGGCCTCACCGACGTCCGCACCCCGTTCGACGGGATCCTGGTCCGCTGGCTGGCCGTCCGGGGCGAGCGGGTGGTCGAGGGCCAGCCGGTGGCCTGGATCCGCACCCGGGGCAGCGGCTCGTGACCGCCGGCTCCGGACGGCACGGATCGATGGACGGTGCCCGATGAGCGACGCGGCGTCCGGCGGGCCGGGTGGTCCTGGTGACCGGCGGATCCCGGGGCATCGGCCTGGCCTGCGCCGAGTGGTTCCTGGCCCACGGCGACCGGGTGGCCGTCACCTCCCGGTCGGGTGCGGTCGAGCGGCGAGGTCGCGGCCGGCCCGGACCGGTTCCTCTCCCTGGCCTGCGACGTGACCGATCCCGACCAGGTGGAGGCGGCCTTCGCCGCCGTCGAGGAGGCCTGGGGGCCGGTGGAGGTGCTGGTGGCCAACGCCGGGATCACCCGGGACACCCTGGTCCTGCGGATGAGCGAGGACGCCTGGTCCGAGGTCATCGACACCAACCTCACCGGCGTGCTTCCGGGTGACCAAGCGGGCCCTGGCCAAGATGATCCGCCTCCACCGGGGCCGGGTGATCATGGTCTCGTCGGTGGGGGCCTTCATCGGCTCCGCCGGGCCAGGCCAACTACGCCGCCTCCAAGGCCGGCCTGGTGGGCATGGCCCGCTCCATGGCCCGGGAGGTGGCCAGCCGGTCGATCACCGTCAACGTGGTGGCTCCGGGCCTGGTCGAAACGAATATGCTCGCAGCACTCGGCGAGGACCGCATCGAGCGAGTTCGCCGCCCAGGTGCCGTTGGGACGGGTGGCCCAGCCCGAGGAGATCGCCGAGGCCGTCGGGTTCCTGGCCTCGGACGGGGCCGGCTACATGACCGGTGCCGTCCTGCCGGTCGACGGCGGCCTGGGCATGGGTCTGTGACCCGGATCCGCGGCCGGAACGCGGCATCCGGACGCCGACGCGGGATCAGCATGCACGAGTCGAGCACATCGATGACAACCATGACAAAGGAGCAAGTGCGTGAGCTAACGACGAGGCATTCGAGAAGTTCAAGGAGTGCGCGGTGGAGGTGCTCCAGGTGCCCGCCGACAAGGTCACCAGGGAGGCCCGGTTCGCCGAGGACCTCGACGCCGACAGCCTCGACCTGGTCGAGCTGGTGATGGCCCTCGAGGAGACCTTCGACGTCTCGGTGGACGAGACCGAGCTCGAGGGCATCGAGACCATCGGCCAGGCCTTCGACCTGATCACCGCCAAGCTCTGATGCTGCTGGGTGTCGGTCCCGACGGCCCGGTGGCCGGTCGGCGGGTGGCCATCACCGGCATCGGCGTGGTCGTCGTGCTGCGGCATCGGGCCCCGACGCGCTCTGGACCGGGCTCAACGGGCCCGCCCCCGAGGGTGAGCGCCGGGTCCCCGACTTCGACCCCGAGCAGTGGTTCACCACCAAGGAGGCCCGCCAGGTCGACCGGTTCGCCCAGTTCGCCGTGGCCGTGGCCGACATGGCCCTCGACGACGCCGGCGAGCTCGACGCCGATCCCGGGCCGGTCGGGCGTGATCATGGGCACCGGGGTCGGCGGCCTCGAGACCCTCGAGACCCAGATCCTGGTCTTCGGCGAGAAGGGCGCCCGCCGGGTCTCCCCCCGCCTGGTGCCCATGATGATGTCCAACGCCGGCGCCGCCGCCGTCTCCATGCGGCTCGGGCTGGCACGGCCCGTCCGAGACGATCACCACCGCCTGTGCCGCCGGTGCCCACAGCATCGGCCACGCCGCCCGCCTGGTGGCCTCGGGCCGCTGCGACGTGGCCATCGGCGGCGCCGCCGAGGCCGGCATGACCGGCGTGGGCATCGCCGCCTTCTCCAACATGACCGCCCTGTCGACGTCGGGGCACTCGCGGCCCTTCGACGTCCGGCGCGACGGCTTCGTGATCACCGAGGGGGCCGGCGCCCTGGTCCTCGAGGACTGGGACCGGGCCGTGGCCCGCGGGGCCCACATCTACGGCGAGCTGGCCGGGTCGGCCAGCACGGCCGACGCCCACCACATCACCGCCCCCATCCCCGGTGGCTCGGGTGCGGCCGCCTGCATGACCCTGGCCATGGAGGACGCCGGCGTCGCGCCCGACCAGATCGGCCACATCAACGCCCACGGGACCTCGACCCCGCTCAACGACCAGGCCGAGTCGGACGCCATCGCCAAGGTGTTCGGCGCGCGCGCCCGCCGGTGACCTCCACCAAGGGCATCACCGGTCACGGGCTCGGGCGCCTGCGGCGCCATCGAGGCGGTGGCCGTGCGTCCTCAGCATCGAGCACGGCCTGCATCCCGCCCACCTCCGGCTACGAGCAGCCCGACCCCGACATCCACCTCGACATCGTGGCCGGCGCCGCCCGCCCGTGGGAGCCCGGCGCCGGTCCTGTCCAACTCCTTCGGGTTCGGTGGCCACAACGGCTGCCTGGTCATCGCGCCGGCCTGACCGGCGGCTCGCCATCCGGTCGGCGACCAGGCTCGGCCGCAGTGCGGCGGCGGACGGCGCGGAGCCCCCTACCGGTCGCGTGCCCATGCTCGACCGTGGCCCATAGCTGAGTCGCCCATGGCCGGGATCCCGTGCCTGCCACGGCGACCCGACGTCGACGCACCGATCGAGGTCGGCCGAGCCGAAGGTCGACCCGACCCGGCGACGGGTGGGCCGACCCGATCTGGCCATCGGTGCCTTCACCCCCCACGGGCCCTGGACGGTCGACCCCGCGGCCATGGCCTGGCGATTCCCCGTCCGGCCACGTCGCCGGCGGGATCGATGCCCTGCGCAGCGAGGCCGCCGTCCTGGCCCGCCAGCTGGTCCGACCCGAAGCACCTGCCCTCGGTGGCCCGGGTGGCTACGGTCGGCTACCGGCTCGGCTCCGCCCTGCTCGGCTGGGGCCTCCGCGACCGGGGCACGCCCGTCGTCGCGAGCGGGACTGTCCCGCCGGCTGCGCCCGGCCTTCGAGCGCCTCGGGCCCGACCTACATCAAGCTGGGCCAGATCATCTCCTCGGGCGAGGGGATCTTCCCCGAGGAGCTGGTCGAGGAGTTCCGGCTCCTGCGCGACCGGGTGCCGCCCGAGCCCTTCGACCACGGTCCGCCGCACCATCGAGGAGGACCTGGGCCGCCCCCTGGCCGAGGTCTTCGTCTCCTTCGACCGCGCGCCCATCGCCTCGGCCTCCATCGCCCAGGTGCACGCGGCCACCCTGCGCACCGGCGAGCGGGTGGTGGTCAAGGTGCAGCGGCGCGAACGTGGCCTCGCTGGTCCGCCTGGACATCGCCGCCATGTCCTGGATCGCCCCCATGCTGGTCGGCCGCATCCCGGTCGCCGCGCTGGCCAATCCCCCGGCCCTGGTCGAGCTGTTCGCCGAGACCATCGTCGAGGAGCTCGACTTCCGCCTCGAGGCCCAGAACATGCTGGACATCGCCGCGCGTCTTCGCCGGCACCGGCCAGCGGTCCATCGTGGTGCCCCGGCCCCACCCCGAGCTGGTGACCCGGCGGGTGCTGGTCATGGAGCACCTCCACGGCTTCGCCTGGGGCGACGCCGCCGGCATGCGGGCCGCCGGGATCGACACCGCCGCGCGTGCTGCGCTCCAGCCTGATCGCCTTCCTCGAGGGCGCCCTGCTCTACGGCGTCTTCCACGGCGACCTCCACGGCGGCAACCTGTTGGTCCAGCCGGACGGCACGGTGGCCCTGCTCGACTTCGGGATCACCGGCCGCCTGGACGAGCGCAAGCGCCTGGCCTTCCTGCGCCTGCAGATGGGGGCCACCACCAACAACCTGTCCGTCCAGGTCGAGGCCCTCCGCGACCTCGGCGCCCTGCCCGCCGACACCGACGTCGAGGCGGTCATCCGCGACCTGGGCCTCGACCGGCCGCCCGTCGACCCGACCACCCTGACCGCCGACGAGATGGTGGCCGAGCTCCGGGAGGTGACCAAGGCGCTGCTCGGCTACGGCGCCCGCATGCCCAAGGAGCTGATGCTCTTCGTCAAGGACATCCTGTTCCTCAACGGGGCCATGGCCACCATGGCCCCCGACGTCGACATCCTCGGCGAGATCCTGGCCGTGGTCACCTACTTCACCGAGCACCACGGCGAGCAGATCGCCCGCGAGGTCGGGCGTGGACCTGCTCGACGACCCCGATCGACCTCGACGGCTACCGGGCGGCCATGGGCTTCACCGACGAGACCGATGCCATCACCTTCCGCGACCTGCAGGAGCGCCGGGAGCTGATCCGGCGCCGGCTCGGCACGGACCGAGAACCAGCCGGACTCCTTCCTCCGGGCCGTCTACCGGTTGATCCGGCCCGATCGGGGCGATCCGGGCTGACGGCGTCGGGCTGTCCGGCTGCTCGGGCCTGGCGATCGGCTGACCCGGCCACGCTGGCGGTCGGAGCTGGCGGCCGCGGGCTCCTGGGCCGGCAGTCGGTGGGACTCGGCGGACCGCGCGAGACAGTGGCCGACTCGTGACTCGTCAGTGGCGTCGAGGGCCTGGCGCAGCGAGGCGACGAACGTCGGCGGCGCCCTCGGGTCCCTCGCCCTCGAGCAGCCGGCGCACCAGCGCCGAGCCGACCACCACCCCGTCGGCCACCTCGCACACCGTCGGCCGCCTGCTCGGGCGTGGACACCCCGATCCCCACGCACACCGGCAGCTCGGTGGCGCCTGGCCGACCCGGTCGGCCACCTGCGCGGGCCGAGTCGGCCAGCTCGGCCTGCTCGCCGGTCACCCCCATCCGGCCGACGGCGTAGACGAAGCCCCGGGACCGCCGGCAGATGGCGGCGATCCGGTCCGCCGGGGTCGAGGGTGCCACCAGCAGCACGGTGGCCACACCGGCCTCGTCGGCGGCCTCGGCCCACGGACCCAGCTCCTCGAGCGGCAGGTCGGGGATGATGGCCCCGGCCACCCCCGACTCGGCCATCAGCCCGGCGATCCGGTCGTGGCCCGGCCCGGTAGATGAGGTTGTAGTAGGTCATCACCACCAGGGGGACGCCGACATCGATGCGGCTCAGGTCGGCCAGGATCCCGTCGGGCGTGGTGCCCCGCTCGAGGGCCCGCAGCGAGCCTCCTGGATGGTCGGGCCCGTCGATCATCGGGTCGGAGAAGGGGATGCCCACCTCGATGGCGTCGGCCCCGGCTCCGGCCAGCGCCTCCACGGTCAGCAGCCAGTCGTCGTCCATCCCGCCGGTCACGTAGGGGACGAGGAGCTTGTGGCCGGCGTCCCGTCGGCCGGTGAGCCGGACTCGAGGCGTCCGGGTCGGTACGACCGGGCCGATGCCCGGCGCCGGTGCGGCCGCCCGCGGCGATCGCGGGCTCGCAGCTCGCTCATGACCGCAGCAGGTCGCGCACCTGGGCCACGTCCTTGTCGCCTCGGCCGGACAGGTTGACCAGCACGGTCGACCCGGTCGGCAGGTCCGGCGGTGCCGGCACTGGCGATCACCCAGGCCAGGGCATGGGCCGACTCGAGGGCGGGGATGATGCCCTCGGTGCGGGCCAGCCGCTGGAAGGCCTCGAGCACCTCGGCGTCGTCGGCCGACTCGTAGCGGGCCCGGCCCAGCTCGCCCAGATGGGCGTGCTCGGGGCCGATGCCCGGATAGTCGAGCCCGGCCGAGATGGAGTGGGCCTCGAGGATCTGGCCCTCCTCGTCCTGCATGAGGGCGCTCCGCATCCCGTGGAGCACCCCGGGGATGCCGGTGGTCATGGCCGCCCCCCCGGCCGCCTCCACCGCCACCAGGGCCGACGACGGTGGCGTCGGCGAAGCCGGCGAAGATGCCGGCGGCGTTGGAGCCGCCACCGGCGCAGGCCACCACCACGTCGGGGTCGGCACCGTCGAGCAGCTCCCGGCACTGCTCGCGGGCCTCGTCGCCGATGACCCGCTGGAACTCCCGGACCATCCACGGGATAGGGGTGGGGGCCCATCACCGATCCCAGGCAGTAGTGGGTGTCCCCCACCGAGGCCACCCAGTCCCGCAGGGCCTCGTTGACGGCGTCCTTCAGGGTGCGGCTCCCGCTCGTCACCGGCCGGACCTCGGCCCCCAGCAGCTCCATGCGGAACACGTTGAGCTCCTGGCGTTGGGTGTCCACCTCGCCCATGTAGACGACGCACTCCATGCCGAACAGGGCGGCGGCGGTGGCCGTGGCCACGCCGTGCTGGCCGGCCCCGGTCTCGGCGATCAGCCGGCGCTTGCCCATCCGCCGGGCCAGCAGGCCCTGGCCGATCACGTTGTTGAGCTTGTGCGACCCGGTGTGGGCCAGGTCCTCGCGCTTCAGCAGGACCCGGATGCCCAGCTCCTCGGACAGCCGGCCGCACTCGGTGACCGGGGTGGGTCGGCCCCCGTAGTGGCGGAGGATGCCGTCGAACTCGGCATGGAACGTCGGGTCGGCCCAGGCCGAGCGGAAGGCGCGCCTCGAGCTCCATGCAGGCCGGCACCAGCGACTCGGGCACGAACCGGCCCCCGAACTCGCCGAACCGCCCGCTCGGTCCGGGGTCGCCCATGATGGGACCCGTGGGCGCGGGGTGGTCCTCGGTGCCGACCGATCGCAACCGCTCGGTCATTCGTCGTCCTGCCAGTCGAAGGGCCCGGGACCACTGTCGGCTCCGCCGTCGCGACATGGTGTCGGTGCTGGCGGCGGCCTCGCCGGCGGTGGCCGCCACCACCCGGGCCGCGTCATGGGCGGCGGTGATGAACGCCCGTAGCTTGGCGGGATCCTTGACCCCGGGTGACGCCTCGACCCCCGAGTCCACATCGACCCCCCAGGGATGGAGGTGGGCGATGGCTGCACCGACGTTCTCGGGGCGGAGTCCACCCGAGACGATCAGCCTGGTGGGATCGACCACACCTTCGGCCAGCCGCCAGTCGAAGAGCTCTCCCGAACCGGGATTGGCCCCGTCGATCAGCAGCGTCTGGGCGCCGTACTCGCCGAACCGCTCGATGTTCCGGTGGCCGGCCGGGAAGGCCTTGATGGTCCACGGGGTCCGGGTGCGCACCCACTGGGTGTCCTCGATGGACTCCATGCCGTGGAGCTGGACCGCGCCCAGCCCGATCTGGTTGGCGATCTCCACCACCCGCTGCGGGGCCTCGTCTCGGAACACTCCCACGGTGACGGTCTCGTGAGGCAGGCGTTTGACGATGTCGGCCACCGCCGTCGGGGCCATCTGGCGCGGCGAGGGGGCAAAGATGAACCCGACGGCATTGGCCCCCATCCCCACGGCCAGGAGGGCGTCCGCCTCCGAGGTGATCCCGCAGATCTTGACGAACAGACCCTCCGTGTCGCCATCGTGCTCGGGCCCGACCCCACTCGCCCCGGACACGGTCACGCTCCCACCCCGAGCAGCTGCTCCACGGCGGTGCGCCGGTCCCCGGAGCGGACCAGGCGTTCCCCCACCAGAACGGCCTCATACCCGGCGTCAGCCAGGCGACGCACATCGTCAGGGCCCTCGATGCCCGATTCGGCCACCGCAGTGACGTCGGCGGGCATCGCCTCGCCGAGGCGGAGGGCCCGCTGGTGATCGACCTCGAAGGTGCGGAGGTCCCGTTGGTTTACTCCGATCACCTCGGCGCCGCTCTCGATGGCCCGCGCCAGTTCGAGGTCGTCGTGCACCTCCACCAGAGCGGTCAACGAGCACTGCCGGGCCAGGTCGAGGAAGGTCGTCAGTTCGGCGTCGGTGAGCGCGGCCACGATCAGGAGCACGGCGTCGGCGCCCATCAGTCGGGCATCGCAGACATCGAGAGGCGCTCACCGTGAAGTCCTTGCGGAGGACGGGCAGTGCGCAGGCGGCGCGTGCCGCACGGAGATCCTCGACGCTGCCACCGAAGAAGCCCACGATCGGTCAGCACCGAGAGGCAGGCCGCTCCCCCGGCCTCGTACTCCTGGGCCACCCGCACGGGATCGAGCGTGGGATCGAGGTCCCCCTTCGAGGGCGAGCGACGCTTGATCTCGGAGATGAGGGCCATGCCCCGTCGGGACGCTTCATCGTTGATGGCGTCGCGGAACGAGCGCACCGGGCCAGCCCGGCCGACCTGCTCCAGGAGCTCGTCGACCTGCCGCTCATCGCCGGCGGCCGCGTCCCGGTGGGCAGAGACGATGGTGTCGAGGTACGCCGGCATGGCCTACGGATCCTACCAACCTTGCCCCGGGACCCGGCTTGATGAGCTCTGCGCAACAGGGCGAATTGGCTGGTCGGCCGGTACCCGCGGCAGCAGCTATCGGCTCGTGGCCACCCCGGCTGGCCCCGATGGCCGATTCATTCCCTCCGCCGGCGCCACTCCGCCCTGCCCTCGTCGGTGTCGAGGCCCAGTCCGGGCTCCTGGCCGAAGGGCGGCTGCGGCTCGAAGGTCCAGGTGGCCCTGCCCTGGTCGCCGACGCCGGTGCGGGTGAGCACCCAGCCCTCGTAGGTCTTCTTGTGGTGGTGGTCGTAGCAGAGCAAGGCCAAGTTATCGAGCTCGGTGGGCCCGCCCTCGGCGAAGGGGATGACGTGGTCGATCTCCAAGCCCTTGGTCACCCCGCAGCCCGGGACCACACAGGTCCGGTCCCGGTAGACGAGGGCGGTCCGGAGGGCGGCGTTGATGGTCCGCCCCCTATGGGAGACGGCCCGGATGTCCCCGGCCCGGTGGAACAGCACGGCCAGGAACGAGTCGTTGGCCAGGTCCCGGGCCATGGGCACCGGGATGGGGCCCTGGCCGTCGATCTCACAGCGCTCGCCGGGGAGGGCCTCCCCCCGCAGGAGCGCCTCGATGTCCACCACCACGATGGTGGTGCAGGTGGGGGGCCGGGTGATGACCGAGAGGGCATGGGGAGAGGGCGGGTCGGCGGGCTCCTGGGCGAAGGGTTCCTGGTCGGTGGGCTCCTGGGCGGTGGGCTCCTGGTCGAGTCGGCTCCTGGCCGGCGGGCTCTGTGGTCGAAGTCAGCCTCGGCCGGCGTGCCTGAGTCTGTGCCTGTGTCTGTGTCTGGTCCGGGTCTGTGCCTGCGGGGACCGGGTCGCTGCCCTGCTGGGTGACCAGGGCGAAGAAGGCGTCGGCCCACAGGGCCCCCTGGGAGATGGGGCCCTCGTCGTCGGGGTCCGGGGTGGCGGTGGTCCCGGTGGTCCCGGTGGCCTGGGTGGCGCCGTTGTCCTGGGTGGCCCCCGCCTTGGCCCTGGCCCTGCGGTCCCTCCGGATGACGGTGGCGGCATGGCCCAGGTGCTGGCGGATCGCCGCCCCCCGGTCGGCGGTGTCACGGCCCTTGTAGCAGAAGGCCCCCTCCTCGTCGGTCCACCAGGAGAAGAACCGCCCGGCCCGGATCCTCTTGGTGGTGGCCTTCGGGTCCCGGGCCGCCGAGGTGGCCCGGGACGCCCGGCACCGCTCCTTCACCTGGGCCAGGGGAGCCTCGGCTGCCCCGTCGACCAGTTCGGACTCGCGGTCGGGGTCGAGGGCCCCGGCCCCGCACAGCTCGGTGAGCTTGGCGGCCGAGAGGTCGCCGTGGCGCAGGGCCTCCTCGGTGGCGGGCAGGTCGTCGAGGTGGCGGCCGTTGGCCAGGGTGGCCCGGGCCTGGCCCGGGGAGACCCCCTCCACGAGGGCGAGCATGGAGGCGGCGTCGCTGTGGCCGCCCTCCTTCCAGACGTTCGAGGCCTCGATGCGGGGGGCGAGGAGGGTCTTGCCAGCTACGCACAGGCGCTCGGCGGCTACGAACTCGCCGTAGAGGAGGGTGGCATCGGCCCCGGTCAGGCGGTCGGGGTCCAGCTCGTCCAGGACCGACGCCAACCCCGCCCGGGCGGCGGACAGCCGGGACGCCGAGACCCACGCCGCCCGGGTCCGAACCGGGGCTGGAACCCGGTCCCGAACCGGGGCCGGAACCCATCTCGAAGCTGTCGACCACGGTGGCCATGAACACAGTGAACCAGGGGGGTGTATCAACGCGATTCCC
>CAWGOY010000011.1:0-35987 GCA_963824355.1 uncultured Acidimicrobiaceae bacterium
GAGACCACCGAACGTGGTCGGGTCGGGTGCCAGGCGGGTGCCACCGTCCCGGTCGGAGCCGACCGGTAGCCGAGCAGGGCCGGAGAGGAGGGCGCCTGGCCAGGGACAGTCCGCCCGTTGGTGGGGGAGGACAAGTACTGTGCTCGTCGAGGTGCAGGTGAGACACAGACAGACGACCCAAGGGCAGATGGGCAGGCTGGTGGTGCTGGTCGCGGCCCTCTCGGGCTCGGCGTTGGGGATCGTCGCTACCGCCCCACCGGCCAGCGCCTACCCATCTGCCACGGTCACTCTGGAGGGCCACGGCTACGGCCATGGCTACGGAATGGGACAGTGGGGTGCGCTCGGCTACGCCCTGAACCAGACCAGCTATCAGTCGATTGTTTCGTACTACTACGGCGGCACCTCGTTGAGTGGTCTGAGCAGCCTTCAGGAGAGCACCCAAGTGCGGGTGGCGATGACCGAGAACAACGGGAGCACCACCACCATCGTCACCTCCGGCTCGCCGTTCACCGTGGCGGGATTGTCGATTCCAGCTGGACAGGCCGCCGAGATGGCCGAAGCACCCAACGGTCTCTGGGCCATCTACCAGGGTCCAGGCTGTTCGGGACCGTGGCCGAGCTCGCCCGCAGTCTCCGGCGCGAGCAATCCGGTCGCGGTTCCCAACAACAGCCCTGCACTCGGGGACCCCAATGCCAATACCGAGGCGTTGCAACTCTGCCAAGGTGCCGGCAACGTCACCGTGCGAGGATCAATCGAGGCGACCTACAACTCCCTTGGTCAGACTCGGACCGTCAACACCATCCCACTCGAGCAGTATGTGGCCGGCGTGGTCCCCAACGAGTCACCGGCCTACTGGGGAACGCTGGGCACGGCCGGTCCGCAGGGCGAACCGTGGGGATTCCAGGAGCTCGAGGCCCAGGCGGTGGCCGTCCGCTCTTACGTGATGTCCGGACTCGGCTCTTACGGCGGCTACGCCGACACCTGCGATCAGACATGCCAGACCTACCGAGGCACATTGAACGAGTCGGCGATCACCGATCTGGCTGTTGCCGACACGGTTGGCCAGGTCATGGAGTTCCCCGGCGGATCAGTGGCGGCCACCCAGTACTCGGCGTCGACCGGTGGCTACACCAATCCAGGAACCTTCCCGGCGGTACCCGATGCAGGGGACTCGGTATGCATCCCGGGGGCGTGCAACCCCAACCACACCTGGACCACCTCGGTCGCCGTCTCGACCATCGATGCGACCTGGCCGCAGCTGGGTACCCTGCAGTCCATCAGCATCACCGGCCGCAACGGGTACGGCGACTGGGGTGGGCGGGTCACCGCCATGAGCCTCAACGGTTCTGACCAGGATGTTTCCCTCACCGGCGACCAGTTCGCCACTGCCCTCGGACTGCAGTCGGATTGGTTCACGACCGCCACCACCCTCGGTGGACCGGCGGTGGGGATGGCCTCGAGCCACAGCGGACAGGGTTACTGGGTAGCGGGCGGCAACGGTGGCATAGCTGCGTTCGGCGACGCCACCCCCGATGGCTCGCCAGCCTTCCTCAACAAGCCGGTGGTGGGTATGGCCGCCACCCCCGATGGCGGCGGGTACTGGCTGGTGGCCTCCGACGGTGGCGTATTCACCTTCGGCGACGCCCGGTTCTATGGCTCGACCGGGGGCATGCATCTGAACCAGCCGGTGGTGGGTATGGCCGCCACCCCCGATGGCGGCGGGTACTGGCTGGTGGCCTCCGACGGTGGCGTATTCACCTTCGGCGACGCCCGGTTCTATGGCTCGACCGGGGGCATGCATCTGAACCAGCCGGTGGTGGGTATGGCCGCCACCCCCGATGGCGGCGGGTACTGGCTGGTGGCCTCCGACGGTGGCGTATTCACCTTCGGCGACGCCCGGTTCTATGGCTCGACCGGGGGCATGCATCTGAACCAGCCGGTGGTGGGTATGGCCGCCACCCCCGATGGCGGCGGGTACTGGCTGGTGGCCTCCGACGGTGGCGTATTCACCTTCGGCGACGCCCGGTTCTATGGCTCGACCGGGGGCATGCATCTGAACCAGCCGGTGGTGGGTATGGCCGCCACCCCCGATGGCGGCGGGTACTGGCTGGTGGCCTCCGACGGTGGCATCTTCACCTTCGGCGACGCCCTCTTCTCTGGCTCGGCTGCGGGATAGGGCGCGTCCGATCCCGCAGCGTTCCGGTACGGCTCGGTGAGCAGGGACGGAACCAATCGGAGTGGCTCCATGTCCGTCTCTGCCGAGGTGGCGCCGTAGTGTGCTCGTTGCCATGACACAGCCTTCGGGGCGCGGCTCCGAGCCAGAGCAAGGGCTGAACGAGACCCTCGCAGTCGACCACCAATCCGGCACCTCCTCCGGTCAGGTGGCAACGGCATCCGCCGACTCGTCCGGCCGTGGCTCGAAGGGTTCCCAGCGGTCACGGTGGCGGCAGTCGGGCCGGTCCTGGAAAGCCATCGTCTTTGCTCCGGTGGGTGACGGCCAGACCCGGCGCCGTGGATCGGATGCCCTCCGGCTCGGCCTGGCCTGTCTGATCGTGCTGATCTGCTGGGTGGCCACCCGGGCCAACTCAAACGCCGAACACACCATCGCCACCACCATGGCCTCGCCGCCCGACGGGATCCGCTGGCTGGTCACGATCATCTGGTGGGTGAGTTCGGTGGGCGCCATCGTGATCGTGGCCGTCCTTGCCCTAGTCTCCCGGCGCTGGTCGGCCATCCGTGACATCGGTGCCTCAGGCCTTGGTGCGTGGGTGCTCTGCCTGGTGGCTGTGCAGCTGCTGGGCTCCAGCGGTGGGCGTTCGTCGACCGCCTTCCTCCATCAGTTCAGCATTTCGTTTCCGGTAGCCCGGGTGGCGGCGACCGTGGGTGTGGTCACCGCGGCCATTCCGTATCTGAGTCGATGGCTCCAACTGACCATGGATACGGCCATCGGGCTCTTGGCCCTGGCTGCAGTGGTGACCGGTTCGGGTCTGCCGGTGGCCGTGCTGGCCAGTCTCGGCCTGGGCTGGGGGGTCACTGCTCTCGTCCATCTGATTTTCGGATCTCCTCTCGGGCTACCGTCGACCCACGAGGTCGAGCTACTGCTCGGCGACCTGGAGATCGACGCCCGGGACGTGGTGCCCAAGCCCGATCAGGAGTGGGGAGTGGGCCGGTTCAGCGGACGGCTGAAGGACTCGAGGGTCGACGTCTCGGTCTACGGTCGTGACGCTTCCGATGCCCAGCTGCTGGCCAAGACCGGCCGCTTTCTCTTCTACCGGGATTCGGGGCCGACTCTGGCCCTTACCCGGCGCCAGCAGGTGGAACACGAGGCCTATCTCACCCTGATGGCCGAACGGGCCGGGGCCCGAACGCCGGCGGTGCTGGCGGCTGGGCCGGCTGGACCGGCGAGGGATGCCCTCTTCGTGACCAGGCCACCAGCTGGTGAACGACTGGCTACGTTCGCCCGCTACGTTCCGCCGACGCCTGCACCCGAGCACGACTCGAGCGACGGGGGACAGACGTCCGATGGCCATGATGAGGCCGACATGGCGCCGGACCAGGTCGAGGACGCCACGGACGAAGACAACTCAGAACCGGCGGGCCCGGAGATCACCGATGAAGCGCTCGGGACCATCTTCACCCAGTTGATGGCGCTTCGCAGCGCCGGCATCGCCCACGGCGCTCTGTCCATCGAGACCATCGTGGTGGATGAGGCCGCCGGTGCCGGATTCGTCGACTTCCGGCTGGCTTCGACCGTGGCCAGCGAAGACCAGCTGAACCGCGACACGGCGGCGGTGTTGGCGGCTATGACCGTGGTGGCAGGACCGGAGCGGACCCTCGAGGCGGCCACCCGGTCGCTTCCCGCCGACGCTCTGGTGGCCGCCCTGCCGTTTCTCCAGCGGGCGGCACTCGATCCGGTGGCCTCCCGTACCCTCCGCGGCAAGAAGGCGCTCCTCAACCAACTTCGGGAGCAGGGGGCGGAAGCCGCTGGGGTAGAGGTTCCCAAGCTGGTCGAGCCACGTCGGATCAGCTGGGTCAACCTGGCGTTGGTCTTCGGCACCCTCATCGGTGGTTGGGCTCTGATCGGCGTGCTGATCAACGTGACCAAGTCGTGGAGCACCATCACCGGTGCGGCATGGGGATGGGTGGCGGTGACCTTCGTGCTGGCCCAGGCGGCCTATCCGGCCATCGCGGTGACCACGGTGGGCTCGGTGACCAATCCGTTGCCCTATGGAAGGACGCTGGCCCTCGAGGTAGCGGACACCTTCGTGGCCCTGGCCGGTGGCTCGATGGCCGTGCTGGCCACCCGGGTCAGGTTCTTCCAGCAGGAGGGGTACACACCCACGGTCGCGGTGAGCTCCGGCGTGTTGGTCAGCACGGCCAGCTGGATCGTGAAGGGTGCCCTCTTCCTCATCGCCCTCCCGTTCGCCATCGGAGACCTGCATTTCAATTCTTCACCGTCCAGTGACAGCAGCGGTAACTCCCATCTGGTCTGGTTGATCGTCGTGGCCATCGTCGTGGTCGGCGTGGCCCTCGGGCTGGTGTTCGCCGTCCCCCGCTGGCGCCGCCTGGCCGCAGCCAAGTTGCGCCCGAAGGCATCCGAGGTGTGGTCGCACCTCAAACTTCTGGCCGGGCACCCCCGCAACCTGGTGGAGATCTTCGGCGGCAGTGCCGCGGCCCAGATCTTCGTGGCCCTGGCGCTGGGGGCGTCCCTGCACGCCTTCGGGGACCACCTCAACCTGGCCACGCTGATCGTCGTGCTCACCCTGGGCTCGATGTTGGGTGGCGTTTCGCCGGTTCCCGGAGGGATGGGTGTCGTCGAGGCGGGCATGATCATCGGGCTGACCGCGGCCGGCATCAACGAGTCGGACGCGGTAGCCGCCGTCTTCGTCCAACGCCTGTTCACCGCCTACCTTCCGCCCATCTGGGGCTGGTTCGTGCTGGTGTGGATGCGCAAGAAGGAGTACCTCTGACACCGGTTGCCGTCAGAGTTGGGTCGCGTCCAGGCCGGGGAACGCCCGCAGGGCGCCGCACCGGCCCAGTCGGCCCACGTTGACTCCGACATGGGCGGCCCCGAGCATCTTGAGATCACCCCGGCTGTTGCCGTAGGCCCAGACCCTGTCGGGGGCATCGCCGAACTCGTCGATCCACAGCCGGAGCCTCCGGAGCTTCTCGGCTCCGCGGCAGTTGGCCCCTTCGTATCGACCGGTAAGGGTGCCGTCCTGGCCGACGGCGAGCTCCGTGGCGATCACCCCGTGGGCACCGAGGATGACTCCGGCCATCTCCACGTAGAGGGCTGGCGACGCGGACACAATGACCACTCGGTCGCCGCGGGACAGGTGGCGGTCCAGCCGTGCACGGACCTCCGGGCGTTGGTGTCGGGCCAGGTGGGTCCGTGCGAATCGGTCGGCTACCTGAGTGGCGTGGACCAGGGGGACCCCACCCAAGGTGCGCTGAAAGAGCTCCTCTTTGGTCTGGTCGGCGACGGTACCTCCGACCAGAGCGGCCCGAGCCAGACGGGGAGCCAGGGCTAACGAGGGCGACCAGACGGATCCGCGGTCGGTGACAGCCTGGAGGAATGCGAACACGCTCCCCCCCGAAGTGAGCGTTCCGTCGAAGTCGAAGGCGGCCAGGTCAGGCATGCGGGATCCGCACGGTCGCCCACCGGAAGCGGATGCGCACAGTTCGTACGTTCACGATGGGCCGATTGGGTCAACCGCGGATCCCCTCCGGCCCACCCCGGCGGCGAACGCCTCCGGACCGGCTCGGGCGTCGGGAGCAGCCAAACTATCCAGCCCGAACCGGGTCTCCATCCGCAGGGCGTCCTCGGTGGAGAGACCCCACTGGGCCAGTGCCGAACGACGATCGTTGCGCATGCAGGTCTGGGGGAGTGCGGCCAGTTGGTGGCCCCAGGCCAGTGCGGACTCGACCGCCTGGCCCTCCGGCACTACCCGGTTGACCAGTCCCATGGCCAGAGCCTCGTCGGGACCGACTTCCCGACCGGTGAGGATGAGATCCATGGCCCGGCCCTGGCCGATCAGCCGGGGCAGGCGGACGGTCCCACCATCGACCAGCGGCACGCCGAACCGGCGGCAGAACACCCCGAACCTGGCCCCCTCCGAGGCCACCCGGAGATCGCACCACAACGCCAGCTCCAGGCCGCCGGCCACTGCGTACCCTTCGACGGCGGCGATCACCGGCTTCCCCAGTTCCATCCGGGTGGGTCCGAGAGGTCCTGGTCCGTCGACCCCCACCCGATGACGGTCACCCTCGGCCAGAGCCTTGAGGTCGGCTCCGGCACAGAAGTTGCCCCCGCTTCCGGCCAGGACGGCGACCGAGGCTGTCTGGTCGGCGTCGAAGGCGGCAAACGCGGTGAACAGATCGGCAGCAGAAGCCGGATCGACAGCGTTCCGGCGAGCCGGCCGGTCGATGGTGACGAGGGTGACCGGTCCGTCCCGGTCCACCCGTACGGTGGAAGTCATACCCGCCAGCATGATCGACACGGCGGTCCGGGGCCAGGCCATCGGGGCGGTCAGTGGTGCCGGCCGACAAAAGATGACCTACTCGGTCGACAATAATTGGGGTGTCGTCTATCCTGAACGGGCGACGAGCTCGCGGCAACCGCCGCGACAGGTTCGCGTTAGCGACTCACGGCAACAAAAGGAGCAACTCATGCCAATCCGACTGGGCGACGAAGCCCCCGACTTCACTGCGGAGACCACCGAAGGCACCATCAACTTCCACGAATATCTCGGGGACAGTTGGGGTGTCCTGTTCTCTCACCCCAAGGACTTCACGCCGATCTGCACTACTGAGCTGGGGGCCTTTTCGAAGGCCAAGGCCGAGTTCGACAAGCGGGACACCAAGCTGATCGGGCTCTCGGTCGACGATGTGACTTCGCACGGCAAGTGGGCCAGCGACATCGAGGAGACGCAGGGCACCGCCCTCAACTTCCCGCTCATCGGGGACGAGGACCGCAAGGTTGCCGACCTCTACGACATGATCCACCCCAACGCCAACGACACCGCCACCGTGCGTTCGGTGTTCATCATTGGTCCCGACAAGAAGGTCAAGCTCACCCTGACCTACCCGGCGTCGACCGGACGGAATGTGGACGAGGTGCTTCGGGTCCTCGACTCGCTGCAGCTGACCGCCGACTACAAGGTGGCAACGCCGGTGAACTGGAAGGACGGTGAGGATGTGGTCATCGTTCCAGCCGTCTCCGACGAGGAGGCGAAGGAGCGGTTCCCCAAGGGATTCAAAGCCGTCAAGCCCTACTTGCGGATCACTCCCCAGCCCAACAAGTAGCGACGAGCGCGCCGACTGTGCGGTCCGGTCCCGGCGGGGGACCGGACCGGCGCCGGTCCGGCGTCAGGTGTCTCTGAGGATCCCCGAGGCGGAGCGGGATGGTCAGGGGATCGGGCGTGCCGTCAGGGTGGGGTTCGGACACTCGTGGCGTTAGCCGTCCATCAACTGGGGAAATGCGGACCGGGTCCCCCCGGAACGGCCGTCCTGCTAGCATTGGGTATCCGGCGTGTCCTGTCCGCCGGCCATCACGAAGAATTCTGAGGTCCATCTCCCCTATGCCAGACAAGCAGGCCACCATCACCGAGTACCGCCTTCACGAGACGGATACCGGGTCACCGGAGGTGCAGATCGCCATCTTGAGCGAACGCATCATCCATCTCACCGAGCATCTCAAGATTCACAAGGGCGACCATCACACCCGGAGGGGTCTCCTCAAACTGATCGGACGCCGCCGCCGACTTCTCGACTACGTCCGCAACAACGACGTCGAGCGCTACCGGGAAATTATCGGTCGCCTCGGCCTTCGCCGCTACGCGGCAAACCATTTCGCTCCGCCCGGCTTCGGCCGGGCGGTCGCATGTTCTCCGTCGACCACCGGTCGGGCGGAGAACAGGTCGGCACAGTGTCGGCCTCCAGCAGGAAGCAGCCTGTCCTCCGAGGGCCGGCTGACGACATACCAACCTGGGTTCCCATCGAGGTCAGTCACCAGTTGCCGATCACCCCACCACCGGGCCATGGGTGGGTGGTCGACAACTGGGAACTGGCTCCGGGAGTCCCCGAACAGACCAAGGAGCGTCATGTCAGACGCCATTTCCGTGTCGGCGCCCATCAGCGGCACCGACCGCACACTTTCATTCGAGGCCGGCAAGCTGGCCCAGTTGGCCGACGGCGCCGTGCTGGCCAGGATCGGTGACACCGTCCTACTGGCCACGGCCACTGCGTCACGGTCGGTCCGGGAGGGAGCCGACTTCTTCCCCTTGACCGTAGACATCGAGGAGCGGACCTACGCCGCCGGCAAGATCCCCGGCTCGTTCTTCCGCCGGGAGGGCAAGTCCTCGGACCAGGCCATCCTCACCGACCGGCTCATCGACCGGCCCCTGCGCCCGTCCTTCCCCAAGGGCTTCCGCAATGAGGTCCACATCGTGGGGACCGTCTTCGGTGCCGACCAGGTCAACCCCCACGACGTCCTGGCCATCAACGCCGCATCCGCTGCGCTGATGATCTCGGGGATCCCCTTCGAGGGACCCATCGGGGCGGTCCGGGTGGCCTACTCCACCGACGGCCAATGGATTCCGCACCCCAGCTTCCAGGAGGGTGACGAGTCCACCTTCGAGCTGGTGGTGGCCGGTCGGGCCCTATCCGACGCGGCCAATGCCGAGATCGCCATCATGATGGTGGAGGCCGGCGGGTCGGAACGCTCGTTCCAGTACTACGACGAGGGCGCCCCCCATGTCACCGAGGAGGTGCTGGCCGACGGCCTCGAGGCGGCCAAGACCTGGATCCGCGAGTCGATCGAGCTCCAGCGCAAGTTGGTGGACGCCTACGTGGCTGACCGCGGCCCCGTCGAGATCATCCCCTATTCGACCTTTGCCGACTACGAGGACGACGTCTTCGAGCGGGTCCAGGCAGTGGGCACCGACGCCATCACCGAGGCCAACAAGATCGTGGCCAAGGCCGAGCGCAACGCCGCCCTCGACGCCGCCTCCACCTTCATCATCGAGACGCTGACGGGCGAGTTCCCCGAGCGGGCCGGCGAGCTCAAAGCGGCGGTACGCGGTCTGACCAAGAAGTTGGTGCGCAGGCGCATCGTGGACGAGGGTCTTCGGATCGACGGACGCACCACCACCGAGATCCGACCGCTCTCGGCCGAGATCGACCTGTTCCCGACGGCCCACGGCTCTGCGCTGTTCCAGCGGGGCGAGACCCAGGTGCTCAATGTGACCACCCTGGGCATGCCCCGGATGAACCAGCTGCTCGACACCATCACCCCGGATGAGCACAAGCGCTACATGCACCACTACAACTTCCCGCCCTTCTCGACGGGAGAGACAGGGTTCATGCGTGGCCCCAAGCGCCGGGAGATCGGCCACGGCCTACTGGCCGAGCGGGCCCTCCTCCCCGTCGTCCCTTACGAGGAGGATTTCCCCTATACCCTCCGTCTGGTCTCCGACGTACTGGCCTCAAACGGGTCCACCTCGATGGCCTCGGTGTGTGGTTCGACATTGTCGCTGATGGCGGCCGGTGTGCCGCTGAAAGCCCCTGTGGCCGGAATCGCCATGGGCCTGGTCTACGACGGGGGTTCCTATGTCACCCTGACCGACATCCTTGGAGCTGAGGACGCCTTCGGGGACATGGACTTCAAGGTGGCCGGCACCAAGGACGTGGTCACCGCTCTGCAGTTGGACACCAAGATCGACGGCCTGCCGCTCGATGTGCTGACCAAGGCTCTCCTACAGGCCAAGGAGGCCCGGCTCACCATTCTCGAGGTGATGGCCGGAGCTATCGCCGAGCCCCGTAGCGAGGTGGCCGAATCGGCTCCGAAGATCATCTCCTTCGAGATCCCGATGGACAAGATCGGTGAGGTCATCGGACCCAAGGGCAAGGTCATCAACGCCCTGCAGCAGGAGACCGGGGCCGACATCGCCGTCGACGACGACGGGATGGTGGGAACGGTGACCATCGGAGCCAAGGACGGACTGGCTGTCGAAGAGGCCCGTCGGAGGATCTCGACCATTCTCGACCCGCCGTTGGCCGAGGTCGGCGCCACCTACCCTGGCAAGGTGGTCAACATCACCAAGTTCGGCGCCTTTGTCAACATCCTTCCCGGGCGCGACGGCCTTCTCCACATCTCCAAGATGGGTCAGGGGAAGCGAGTCGAGCGGGTGGAGGACGTCTTCGAGCTGGGCCAGCCGGTTGAGGTCCGAGTCGATGACATCGACCCTCAGGGCAAGGTCTCGCTGTCTCTGGCCGGCGAGGCACCCACCAATGCTTCGTCGGGTGGAGCCGACCGCGGGGGACGGGGTGATTCGGGAGGCCGCAGCCGACCGCCTCGTGGTGATCACGCCGACCCCGGTGATCGTGGTGATCGTGGTGATCGTGGGCGGCGACCGGCCGAGTCCAGTCCGGCGCCGGCCGGGGCAGCATCGTTTGAGGAGGCCTTCGAGGTGGAGTTGGCCCAGGAGTTCGGCGATCTGGGACCGGCCCTGGCCGAGTCCAGTGATCGCCCCGGCGGGGGTGGCGGAGGCGGCCGGGGTGGTCGCCGCCGCCGTTGAGCACGTGCGCCTGCCGGGCGGCCTCGGTCGTCTGGCAGTGCACCCCTTGCCTGATGGGTCCAGATCGCTTCCGTTCGGCCGCTGAGCTGGCCGCCGATCACCGGTCCAGCCGGTCGTGATCAGAACCGAGGTCCTACCGTCGGGGATAGCCATCGCCACTGAGCGGATGGCCGACGCCCGATCGGTGTGCATCGGCTTTTGGGTGGGCACCGGGTCGCGGGACGAGGAGGACAGTCAGGCCGGCTCCTCCCATTTCCTCGAGCACTTGCTGTTCAAGGGGACCGCTGACCGCTCGTCATCGGCCATCGTGGAAGCCGTCGATGAGGTCGGTGGGGACTTCAATGCCTTCACCACCAAGGAGTACACCTCGTTCTACATCAGGCTCCTGGCCGAGCACCTCAATCTCGGTCTCGACATCCTCTCCGACATCATGTGGCAGCCCGCTCTCCGTCGGGAGGACCTGGATGCCGAGCGACAGGTCATCCTGGACGAGATCCTGATGCATGCCGACGAGCCGGCCGACGAAGCCTCTGAGCAGAGTTCGGCGCTCCTCTTTCCGGAACACCCACTGGGTCGTGAGGTCCTGGGGACGCCGGAGTCGGTGTCATCGATGACCGTCGAGCGGATCCGCGACTTCTTCGCCCTCCACTATCGCCCCGGCAACATGGTGGTGGCGGTGGCAGGAGATCTGGAACACCAGGCGGTGGCCGACGGGGTGGAGCAGCGGTTCGCCGGTACCCAGGGCGGAGCGACCCCGAAACGGGAGTCCCCCGAGGACAAGGTGGAGCCCCTGCGGGTGACGCGCCGCAGCACCGAGCAGGCCCACGTGGTACTGGCCTCACGTTCGGTCAATCGCATGGACCGCCGGCGGTACGCCTTGGCTGTGGTCAATCACGTCCTGGGCGGAGGGCTGTCCAGCCGTCTCTTCCAGGAGATCAGGGAGCGCCGGGGACTGGCCTACTCGGTATGGTCAGAGCGGGTCGCCTACCACGACGCCGGCTCGGTGAGCGTGGGCATGGGCACTGCGCCCGAGCATGTCGCTGAGGTGCTGGACATCGTCTCCTACGAGCTGGAACGCCTGGGAACCGACGGGATCACCGAGCGAGAGCTGAATATCGCCAAAGGCAACCTTCGAGCCGAGACCTTGCTGGCCTGCGAGGACTCCGGAGCCCGGATGAGCCGTATCGGCGCCGGCCTACTGCTCCACGGGGAGATTCTTACGGTGGACGAGGTGCTGGCACGCGTCGAGGCCCTCACCCTCGAGGAGGTCCATGCTGCCGCCACTCAACTGGTGGCAGCGCCACGCACACTGTCGGTGGTGGGCCCCTTCGACGAGTCGCAGTTCGACACTGACGCACTTCGACTGGGCTGAACCGGTCCGACGGGACGGCGACGGTATCCCGGTCCGACGGGACGGCGACGGTATCCCGGTCCGACGGGACGGCGACGGTATCCCGGTCCGACGGGACGGCGACGGTATCCCGGTCCGACGGGACGGCGACGGTATCCCGGTCCGACGGGACGGCGACGGTATCCCGGTCCGACGGGACGGCGACGGTATCCCGGTCCGACGGGACGGCGACGGTAGGGTGGCCGGCATGCGCATCGGGGTGATCGGAGCCGGCGGCAAGATGGGTCGAGAGGTCTGCCGGACAGTCCTGGCCCATCCCGATCTCGACCTGGTGGCCGTCGTGGATCCGCAGTGTGCGGGCGCCGTCCTGGCCCAGATGGTGGGAGTGGACGAGGAACCCGGTGCGGAGCTGATCGTGGGCGCCGACATTGGTTCACTGGTGGCAGCCGAGCCCGAAGTGGCTGTGGACTTCACCCACAAGGAAGCGGCCCGGACCAACCTGGTCGCCTGCGCCGAAGCGGGGATCCACGCGGTGGTCGGGACCACCGGATTCACCGAAGAGGACCTCTCCCAGTTGGCGTCGCTGTTCGGCGGACCCGCAGCCGGTGCGCCCAATTGCATCGTGGCCGCCAACTTCGCCATCGGAGCTGTCCTGATGATGCGGTTTGCCGAGATGGCCGCGCCTTGGTTCGAGGGGGCAGAGATCGTGGAACTGCACCACGGCGAGAAACTCGACGCCCCCTCGGGAACGTCGATGCGAACAGCCGAACGCATGGCCGCCGCCCGACAGGCCAGCGGTGCGGGAGAATTCCCGGCTGACCGGACGGCGACCACGGTGGTGGAAGGTAGCCGCGGCGGAGCCGGCCCGGCCGGCATTCGCATGCATTCGGTCCGTCTTCCCGGTCTGGTGGCTCACCAGGAGGTGATCTTCGGTGGGACGGGGCAAAGCCTGACCATCCGTCACGATTCCTTTGGACGCACGTCGTTCATGGACGGGGTGGTCGTGGCCGTCCTGGGCGTGCCCGAGCGTCCGGGTCTCACCATCGGGATCGAACCGCTGCTCGGACTCTGACCAAGATCCGGCGATGGACGACACCCGCCAACAGATCCTGGAAGCCACCTATGTGTGCGTGGCCCGCTGGGGTCTAGCCAAGACGACGGTGGAGGATGCGGCCCGGGAGGCCAAGGTGTCCCGGGCGACGGTCTACCGCACCTTCCCCGGCGGCCGGGACGAACTGATCAGCGCGGTGGTGGCCTGGGCCACGGTCGAGTTCTTCACTCGCCTGTACGAACACATCCAGGAGGCCGAGAGCCTGGAGCAGGTGATGGAACAGGGCATCATGTTCGCTCACCGATCCATCGTCGAACACGATGTCCTGCAGCGGGTGATGCAGACCGAACCAGAGAAGCTGCTGCCCGCCCTGACGTTCGAGAGCATTCGCATCCGCCAGGGCATCGCCGAATTCCTGACCCCCTATCTCCGTCAGCGTGGCCTGGCTCCGGGAGTGGACCTCGACGAGGCAGCCGACTTCCTGGCCCGGATGGTGCTCTCCTACATGTCGGCACCCGGGCGGTGGGATCTGGACGACCCCGACCAGGTGGCGCAACTGGTTCGGGCAGAACTACTGGCCGGCGTGGTGGTGGCGTCGGAAGTCGGTAGGGCCGGGAGGCCCGGACCTGGGCACAACCCAATGCGTTGACAATGAGACAAATTCCGACCTAGCGTTTCACCCATGACCACATTGGGGGTTCCGCTGCACGTCGTGCCGGACGAATCTGGCGGCACCGGAACGGCCTCGCCGCTGCGGTCGGGCTCCCTCCACCGGGTCACCATCATCGACGCCACCCTGGTCTGCCTGGCCAGTCACGGCACCGCCAAGACCACGGTCGACGACATCGCCCGACAGGCGGGGGTGTCCCGGGCCACCGTCTACCGGGTGTTTCCCGGAGGTCGGGACGAGGTGCTGAGCGCGGTGGTCGACACGGAGATGGCTCGGCTCTTCTCGGCTCTGGGCGTGAGACTGGGTGAGGCCAGTGACCTGGCCGACGCCTTGGTGGCCGCGATCGTGGAGGCATCCACCCGGATCCGGAACCACGCAGCGCTGGCCTATCTGGTCGAGCACGAGCCCGAGATGGTGCTCGGACATCTGGCCTTCGACGAATCTGATCGTCTGCTCGGCGCAGCATCGAGGTTCACGGCTCCGTTCCTGGCCCGCTGGATGAGCCCGATGGAGGCGGTGCGGGTGGCCGAGTGGGCCACCCGTATCGTGCTGTCGTACGCCATCGCCCCCTCTGACCGCATGGAGCTCAACGATCCGGCCCATGCCCGCCACCTGGTCGAGACCTTCGTCCTGCCGGGGATCAAGGCCCTCCACGAGTCGCGGGCGGTGACGGCCATCGACATCACCCCCTTCGAGCACGTCACCGACCGCACCCACCAGGACCGGGATGTGCGAAAGAGCCCGACCAGAACGAGTGAACGGCAGATACCAACCAGCCAGAGAGAAGGACACCATGACCATTGAGATGAACAGCACCGAAGCCATCATCGGCCGGTCAGAGATCGACGACTTCGAGGCGATCCTCTCGGTGGTCGGTACCGAGGAGGCGGACGGGCGACACGTCGTCCATTCCGACTATGACTCCATCTTCACCTGGGATTACGAGAAGGGTGCGCGGCCCAAGCTCAACAAGCTCTACGAGAAGGCCAAGGGGGCCCAGTGGAACGGCGAGACCGATCTCCCTGGGAGACCGAGGTCGACCAGCGCCGTATGGTCGTCGAGCAGGCTGAAGCCACCGGCGGGTTCGGTGCCGGCTTCGACCTGTCGGGCACACCGGTGGAGAAGTGGGGGGAGAAGGAGTGGATCGATTTCGGTGTGGAGAGCCAGAACTGGACCCTTTCCCAGTTCCTCCATGGTGAGCAGGGTGCCCTGATCTGTACGGCCAAAATCGTGGAGTCGGTGCCCTGGATCGATGCCAAGTACTACGCGGCCACCCAGGTGATGGACGAGGCCCGTCATGTCGAGGTGTTCGGGAAGTACCTCGACGAGAAGCTTTCGGGGCACTACCCGATCAATGCCCATCTCCGACTCCTGCTCGACGACATCATCGCCGACTCGCGCTGGGACATGACCTATCTGGGTATGCAGATCATGGTCGAGGGCCTGGCCCTGGCTGCCTTCGGACTGATGCACTCCATGACCACCGACCCCCTGTTGAAGCAGTTGCTCCGCTACGTGATGGCCGACGAGGCGAGGCACGTGGCCTTCGGTGTGCTCAGCTTGCAGGAGTACTACGAAGGCCTGAACGCCGCCGAACTCCGTGAGCGTCAGGAGTTCGCCTTCGAGGCGGCGGTGCGGATGCGGGACCGCTTCCTCCAGCAGGAGGTCTGGGACCGGATGGGTGTGGATCCCAAGGCCATCGTGCCGGTGGTCCAGCAGGCGCCAGAGCGCGGCGAGTTCCAGGCGCTGCTGTTCTCGAAGATCGTCCCCAACTGCAAGAAGCTCGGACTTCTGGACGCCGCCGATGGATGGCTGCGCACCAAGTTCACCGAACTCGGGGTCATCGAATTCGAGTCGTGGGTGGACACCTCCGAGGAGTACGACGCCATGGCGTCGGTCCCGCCCAAGGACAGGATTCCCTCCTGACCCGGTGACCGGGTTGGACACGGTCCCACCCGGTACCCATGTTGGCTGCTGGTAGCCTGCGACATCGTGAGGCCTTTCGTGAACCCAACGTGCCGGCCCGGGGTCTGACGGAATATGCCGCTCTTCGGTTCAGTCATCACAGCAATGGTCACCCCGTTCCATCTCGACGGCCAGATCGACCTGGACGGGGCGCAGGTTCTGGCCCGTCACCTGGTCGCTTCGGGTAGTGACGGCCTGGTGGTGGCCGGTTCCACCGGCGAGGGGTCGGTCCTCACCGACGAGGAGCGGCTCGACCTGTTCCGGGCGGTGGTCGAGGCAGTGGACGTGCCGGTCATCGCTTCCACCGGCACCAACGACACCGCCCACTCGATCATGCTGACCCGGGAGGCCAAGGCCTGTGGTGCGGCCGCCGTCCTGGTGGTCACGCCCTACTACAACCGGCCGTCACCGGCCGGCCTGTCGGCTCATTTCCGTGCCGTGGCCGCGGCCAGCGATCTCCCCGTCGTGCTCTACGACATCCCGGTCCGGTCGGGGAGACGGATCGGGCCCGAGCTGACCATCGAGCTGGCTCGCGAGGTTCCCAACATCGTCGGGGTGAAGGATGCCACCGGGGACGTTCCCGCCGCGGCCAGGGTGGTGGCAGCCACCGCTGACGGATTCGACGTCATCTGCGGGGACGACTCGCTCACCCTGCCGTTCGCGGCCATCGGCGGAGCCGGTGTGATCAGTGTCGCCGCCCACTGGGCCGGCCACGTCTTCAGCACCATGCTCCGCGACTTCCGGGCCGGTGACGTGAAGCAGGCCATGGCAGCCAACCAGCGGCTGGCCGAGTCCTATCTGTTTCAGTCCACGGAGGAGTATCCCAACCCGGTCCCGGCCAAGGCGGCCTGCCGGGCCCTCGGACTGCCGGTAGGTCAGTGCCGCCTCCCCAACGCTCCGGCCCCGGCATCGCTCGACGAACGCGCCCGCACGGTCATCGAGGCCCTGGTGCCGTTCAACTCGCCACACCAGTCGGTTGTCTGACTCCGATCGGCCGGGGCGGTCGGGCGGCAAGGTCGCCAAGAGAAGCGGGTCTACGCAGTCGGCAAGCAGAGGCAAGCAGGACGACACACCGTCACCAAGGGGTCACCGGCCAAGAAGCGGGCAAAGCCAAAAAAGGAGGCTGCGTCCGACGGCAGGTCACCGGTGCGGATCGTCTTTCTGGGCGGGTTGGGGGAGATCGGGCGCAACTGCGCCTGCATCGAGATCGACGGTCGGATCCTGGTGCTCGACGTGGGCATCATGTTCCCCGATCCGGACATGCCCGGGGTCGACCTGGTGCTGCCCGACTTCACCTATCTGCGGGAGAACGCCGACCGGGTCGACGCGGTCATCCTGACCCATGGCCACGAGGACCATACCGGGGGGCTGGCCTATCTCCTCCGGGACTTCCCGGTTCCGGTCTACGGCTCCGAGCTGACGCTGGCCCTGGCCCGCAACCGGGTCGATGAGGCCGGCATGGCCGAACGGGCCCAGTTCATCCCCGTGAAGGACGGGGAACGTCGACGCATCGGCCCGTGCGACGTCGAGTTCATCCCGGTCACCCACTCGGTGCCCCACGCCTTCGCCACCGCCTTCCACACCCCGCAGGGCGTCATCCTCCACTCGGGTGACTTCAAGATCGACCTGCACCCAGTGGACGGGCGCTGGACCGACCTGGCCCGGATGGGCGCGCTCGGTTCCGAGCAGGGAGTACGGCTGCTCTTGGCCGACTCGACCAATGCCGAGGAGCCGGGATTCACCCCGTCGGAGTCGACAGTGGGGGAGACGCTCCGCAAGGTGTTTCTGGCACGACCCGATCGGCGGTTCATCGTCACCTGCTTCGCCAGCCATATTCACCGGG
This sequence comes from uncultured Acidimicrobiaceae bacterium, assembly GCA_963824355.1. Lineage (GTDB taxonomy): Bacteria > Actinomycetota > Acidimicrobiia > Acidimicrobiales > RAAP-2 > Bog-756. The sequence continues at coordinate 17,458 of CAWGOY010000011.1, forward strand.
TCCAGCAGGTAGCTGACGCCGCTATCGCCGGAGGGCGGTCGGTGGCCACGCTCGGTCGGTCCATGCAGAAGAACGTGGCTCTGGCCCGCCGACTCGGTCTGCTCCACATTCCCGATCACGCGCTGGTCGACATCGAGGACATCGACAAGCTGGAGCCCGGCCAGGTCTGTGTGATCTCGACCGGATCCCAGGGCGAGCCGATGTCGGCCCTGTCGCGATTGGCCACAGGTGAGAACCGATTCTTCCGGCTCCAGGCGGATGATGTCGTGGTGATCAGCGCCCACCCCATCCCCGGGAACGAATGGTCGGTCGGACGGGTCATCGACAGTCTGCACCGACTCGGTGTGGAGGTGATCCACTCCGGTGTCGACTCCGTCCACGTGAGCGGCCACGCTCGGCAGGGGGAGCTGGCCATGCTGATGTCGGTCACCAAGCCCGATTACTTCATCCCCGTCCATGGCGAGTACCGCCACATGGCCAACCACGTCCGACTGGCCGCCTCGATGGGGATCAGCGGTGACCGAGTCCTCCTCTGTGAAGATGGAGATGCAGTCCGCCTGGACAGCACCGGGCTTCATCGCGACGGAACGGTACCGGGCGGCTACCTGTTCGTCGACGGTAGTTCGGTGGGTGATATCGGCCACGGAGTGCTTCGGGACCGTCTGGTGCTGGCCGAGGAGGGCGTGGTCATGGCAGTGGCCACCGTCGACCTCAAGCGGGGGGAGGTGGTCGGCGTTCCCCAGATCGTGACCCGGGGGTGGGCCTACGACAGCGACACCGAGGCGCTGCTCGACGATGCTCGTGTCCAGGTGACCAAGGCACTCGAGCAGGCGTTGGCCTCGGGCAGCAACGACCACGAGACGCTCAACCGGGTGGCCCGGAAGGCCATGGGTCGGTTGGTGGGTGACCGAACCCGCCAACGGCCGATGATCGTCCCGGTCATCGTCACCGTCTGAGGGCTTCGACCTGGGCGTCAGGGCTGTCCCAGGGGCGGCCGGTCCGGCGGTCCGCCGTGGACCGGCGCCGGCCTGCCGACCGCCAGTCCGAACCTTCTCCGGTGTCCACGTTACGGTGACGGAGCGAGAGTAACCTCTTACCCACTGTGACGACCGCCACCAAGCGACAGGCGGGCCGGTCCGGGCCTTCGCGGTCAAAGGGCAGGTCCGGGTCGTCCTCTCGCCCGCGGGCTCGTGCCTCGGCCCCGGATCGGAGGCGCTCGGCCAACGCGGGCAGCCGATCGGCTGCCCGCAACCGACGGGCGAAGAAGAACGAGCCTGCGCCTTCGGGACTCCATGTGGGCGGTTGTGGTTGGCCACTCCACCGACCTGTGGGGTGTGGTGCTGGTAACGGTGGGCGTTCTTGCCGCTGTGGCCTTCTATGCCGACTCGTCGGCTCCGGCCTCCCACGCTGCCCGGGTAGCGGTGGGCGATCTGCTCGGTTGGGGGCGATTTTTGGTTCCGCCGGTGGCCATCGTGGTCGGCGTATCTCCTGCTGGTCGGGGGACACGGCGGCGACGATGAGGAGGGAGACGGAGGGTGCCCGAACCGGCCCGAGCGGTCATCGGAGCAACACTGACCCTTTTGGCCGTGGCCGGCCTGGCTTCCCTGGCCGGAGGCTCGCCCACCTGCGGGCATCGACCACCCAGCGTCGGCTTCGGCTGGAGGCTGGGTCGGGGCGGTGGCCGGTGACCCGTTCCGCGATGCCCTCGGCGGCTTCGGTGCGGCGGTGGTCTTGGTGGCCGTGCTGGTGGCGGCGATGGTTCTGGCCACCGGCATCTCCGTCTCGACTGCAGTCGGCGGGGTGGTTCGGGCTGCCCGCTGGTCCGCGTCGTTGGCCGGCGACGGGGAGGAGCCGGACGACGAAGAGGGAATCGAGGACGACGGGTCGCCCACTGACCCCTTCGGCCGGGCGGTGGCCCGATCGTCGCCTTCGACGAACCGCCGAACCCATCATGCCCACCGAGCTGTTCGATGAGCTGTTCGACGAGCCGTTCGACCAGCCGGACGACCAGCCGGACGACCTCCCCGAGGACGAGCCGGAACCGCTTCGGACCGAACAGCTCCCCGAAGCGGCCACCCGGCCTGGGACCGGAGCCCAACTGGAGATGCGGCTGAGCCCGACCGTCGGGAACTGGAAGCTCCCTCCGGCCAAGCTGTTGACCCGGTCCAAGCCGCAGGCGGTCGACGAGAAGGAGATCGACGCGGGCGGCGTGGCCCTGGTCCGAGCCCTGGCCGCCCACGGCGTGGAGACCCGACTGGTCGGTCGGACCGTCGGCCCCTCGGTGACCCGGTACGAACTCGAACTCGGGGCCGGGGTGAAGGTGGCCCGGGTCACCTCATTGTCCAAGGACATCGCCTATGCCATGGCCTCGCCCGACGTCCGGATCCTCGCCCCGATTCCCGGGAAGTCGGCCATCGGGGTCGAGGTGCCCAATCGCCATCGCCAGCTGGTGGCCCTGGCCGACATCCTGGCCTCGCCCGAGGCGGCCAACGCCCTCCATCCGCTCGAGGTCGCCCTGGGCCGGGACATCGCCGGCCGGGCGGTCATGGTCAACCTGGCGGAGATGCCCCATGTGCTGGTGTCCGGTGCCACGGGATCGGGGAAGTCCTCCTGCATCAACTCCTTGCTGACCTCGATCCTGACCCGGGCAACCCCGGACCAGGTCCGGCTGATCCTGGTCGACCCGAAGCGGGTCGAACTCGGTCAGTACAACGACCTGCCCCACCTTCTCACGCAGGTGGTGGTGGATCCCAAGAAGGCGGCCAACGCGCTGAGCTGGGCGGTCACCGAGATGGAGCGTCGCTACGACCTGCTGGCCGAAGTGGGGATGCGGGACATCACCGGCTACAACGCCGCCTTCGACGAGGGCGATCTCGATGAGTTCGAAGAGGAGTACCAGGCGAGGATGCGGGGCTCGGTGGGGACGCCGACGAACCGGACGAAGACGACGAGGAGGTCACACCGCGCTTCCAGCGGCTCCCGTTCATCCTGATCGTGGTGGATGAGCTGAACGATCTGATGATGGTGGCGGCCCGTGACGTGGAGGAATCCGTCTGCCGGATCGCCCAGATGGCCCGGGCGGTGGGCATTCATCTGGTGCTGGCCACCCAACGTCCGTCGGTCGATGTCATCACCGGGGTGATCAAGGCCAACATTCCCTCCCGGTTGGCCTTCTCGGTGTCATCGCTGGCCGATAGCCGGGTGATCCTCGACCAGCCGGGCGCCGAGCGTCTGATCGGGAAAGGTGACATGCTGCTGCTCTCGGCATCCTCGTCGAATCCGCAGCGGCTGCAGGGCCCCTGGGTCGGCGAGGACGAGGTGCGGGCGGTGACCGCCCACTGGAAGCGGCAGCGCCCGATGGAGGTCGTGGCCGGAATCGAAGAGGTGGTCGGGTCGGAGACGACCCGGTCGGAGGGTGATGACGGAGATGACGAGCTTCTCGACCAGGCCATGGACCTGGTGGTCCGTTCCCAGCTGGGGTCGACCTCCATGCTGCAGCGAAAACTCCGCGTCGGGTTCGCCCGGGCCGGCCGACTGATGGACCTGATGGAACGTCGGGGCGTCGTGGGACCGTCGGAGGGATCGAAGGCCCGAGCCGTGCTCATGACGCCCGAAGAATTGGACGCCCGCTGAACGAGGGTCCTGCCGACGAGCCCGGAGCGGGGCCGTCCCTGGGCGCATCGTCCGGCCCACCGCCAGATACTCCACCGGGGAAAGCACCGGTGGGCGGGCGAGAGTCGGACGGAGAGCCGGTCGGCATCACCACCCTGCCACCCCGCCCCGGGATCGTGCCGCTGCCCGCACCGGCTCTGGTGGACATCACGGCACCACTGGCGCCGACAGGCCCATCATCGGGTCTGGCCGGTCCGAGTGCGGGAGCGGGAGCCCCCGAGACCTCGGCTGGGGAACGACCGGCGCCGACACCTCCATCGACGGCGGCAACCGGTGCGGCTGTGACGATCGCCCCGACTGCTGTGCCCGGCACAGGTGCCGCCGCCAACCCGGCGCCCCGGGCGGCTCGCAGTCGCAGGCAGCGCACACGCCGGCGGCTCACCTGGGCATTGGTGGTCGTGCTGGCGTTGGTCGTGGCCGGTGCCGGATGGGTGGGTGGGCAACGGATCAACCGCCCGCTGCCGGTGCCGACCCAGCGATCGTCCCTGCCGGCGGCCCTCACCGTGTCCGGATCCAGTCCGACCCTGCCCTGGCCGACCACCGGCCAGGGGGCAGTCTCCATCCCCGCCCTGGACTATGCCGAGCAGTCGGGCCCGGAGAGCTCGGTGCCCATTGCCTCCCTGACCAAGATGACCAATGCCCTGGTCGTCCTCCGAGACCATCCACTCCCCGCCGGAGCGGATGGGCCCGCGATCGCCATCACTGCCGATGACGTGGCCGAGTACGATCTGGAGTTGCACGAGGACCAGTCGACGGTGGCCATCCGCACCGGCGAAGTGCTCACCGAACGCCAGATGCTCGAAGCGTTGCTGACCCAGTCGGCCAACGACATCGCCTACTCGCTGGCTGTATGGGACAGCGGCAGCATCCCGGCCTTCGTGGCCAAGATGAATGCGCTGGCCGCATCGCTCGGTGCTGGCTCGACCCACTACGTGGACGCCAGCGGGTACGACCCCCAGTCAGTCTCGACCGCGGCGGACTGCCTGCGCATCGCGGCGGCGGCCATGCAGGTACCGACCTTCGCCGAGGTGGTGGGCATGAGCCAGGTCACGCTTCCCCTTATCGGGACCGTGCCCAACATCGTCACCGAGATCGGATCCAATGGTGTGGTAGGGATCAAATCCGGGTACACCTCAGAGGCCCGGGGGTGCATGGTGCTGGCCGCCGATCGGGTGGTTCAAGGCCGGTCGGTCCTGGTGTTGGTGGCTGTGCTGGGCCAGCCGACCCCGCCACCCAGCGCGCCCAAGGCGACCACCACGGAAGCCCCTCCGGCGTCCACGACCCCAACCACGGCTGCACCGGTGGGTGGTGCGGTTCCGGCGACCACGGCTCCACCACAGCCCACCGAACCGACCACGACCACCACAGTGCCGCTCAACGATCTCAATGTGCCCGATCCGTTCCGGTACACCAGGCCGGTGGTAGAGGGACTGCTCACTGCCACCGAGGCTGCAGTGATCCCGGTGGCTGTGACCACCCGGGGTCAGGTGGTGGGGACGGTGACCGCCCACTGGGGCTCGACCGATCATCAGGTCGACGTGGTGGCGTCGAAGGCGGCCTGGTTCCTCGGGTGGCCCGGCCAGCAGGTGGCGGTGGCCATCGACCTGGCTCCGGTCAGGCCCGGAGGGTCGCCGGGGAGTCGGACCGGAACCGCCCGGTACACCCTCGGGAGCCAGCTCGATGTGGTCCCGCTGCAGCTGGCTGCCACCGTGCCCGAGCCGTCCTGGTGGTGGAGGCTGGTCCACAACTGATCAGGCCGGCTCGGAGTACCGTGTCGGTGTCGCGCACGAGCCCCAGCGTCGGCGGCCAATCTCGGGCCGGGTTTCGATACCCTGGCCATTGCGCTTGACCGTTACGTCGAAGTCGAGGTCGAGCCGTCGTCACGGCTGGTCGTGCGCTCGGAGGGGGAGGGCGCTGGCCTGTCCGACGATCCGTCGCACCTGGCCGCACGGATTGCCATTGATGTCGCCGGCACCGACCACCTGGCCATCACCGTTCGATCACAGATTCCCATCGCCCGGGGACTCGGTTCCTCGGCCGCCCTGGCGGTGGCTGCGGCTGCTGCCGCCGGCGCCAAGGACCCGCTGGCCGTGGCCGCGGCCATGGATGGTCATGCCGACAACGCCGCCGCCTCGATGGTCGGGGGTCTGGTGGCCGCTGCCCGGGTCAGGGGCGGGGTCCAGGCGGTCCGGTTGGGACTTGACGTGAGCCTGGCCTTCGTGGTCATCGTCCCTGACGTCACGCTGTCCACCACCCGGGCCCGCCAGGCTCTCCCCACCATGGTCAGTCGGGAGAGCGCGGCCTTCAATCTTTCGCGGATGGCCCTGCTCATCGCTGGCCTGGCTGACAGTCGGGTCCTGATCAGTGAAGCCACCGAGGACCGACTGCACCAGGACTACCGGAGCCCACTGTTTCCGGCAGCACCCAAGTTGATGACGAGAATGTCCGAGGGTGGCGCGCTGGCCGTGTGCTGGTCCGGGGCGGGGCCGTCCCTACTCGGTATCTGCCACCGGGCGGAATCGTCGGCGGTGGAGTCGGCGGCCACGGCTGCCCTGTCCGAGGCCGACGTGCCGGGGACGGTACTGGTCCTCAACCCGGACATGCACGGCCTGATCCTCGACCGGGACGGAACCACCGGCCTCTTCGATTTCGACACCGGGTCCTAGGATGCGGTGGCCTCGGGGGCTTCGGTCCTGGGCCACTCGCAGTGGCCGTAACCTGGACGCATGACCGCCAGAGGAAACGTGCCCGATCCGGCGGCGCCGGACTCAGGGACGACGGACCCGGTCCGCTCGTTCCACATCCGCACCTTCGGATGCCAGATGAACGAGCACGACTCAGAGCGGCTGGCCGGGGCCTTTACCGCCCAGGGCATGGTGGTCGCGCCTGATCTCGAATCAGCCGACGTGGTGGTGTTCAACACCTGCTGCATCCGGGAGAACGCCGACAACCGCTTCTACGGGCACCTGGGCAAGCTCAAGACCCTGCGGGAGAGCCGCCCTGACATGCAGATCGCGGTGGGCGGGTGCCTGGCCCAGATGGACCGGGACCGCATCCGCCAGCGGGCGCCCCACGTGGACGTGGTCTTCGGCACCCACAATCTCAACCGGGCACCCGAACTGCTCCGGCAGGCAGCAGTTTCGGGACCGGTAGTGGAGATCTTCGAGGGGCCACCGACTCCGTCCGACCCGACCGGGCCCGACCACCAGGCCACCGCCCTGGCTGCGGTTCGGGACCTTCCCTACGCGGCGTGGGTGACCATCCAGACGGGCTGCGACAACTCCTGCGCATTCTGCATCGTCCCTTCCGTGCGGGGTGGGGAGGTGTCCCGCCCATTCGACGACCTGGCGGCCGAGGTCCGCACCCTGGCCGCCCGAGGGGTCACCGAGGTCACCCTCCTCGGGCAGAACGTGAACTCGTACGGCCGAGACCTGACGCGGCGCCGACCCCTCTTCGCCCGGCTGCTCCGGTCGGTCGGTGCGGTCGACGGCATCAAGAGGGTGCGGTTCACCAGTCCCCACCCGAAGGACCTGCGACCGGAGACCATCGCCGCCATGGCCGAGACACCCGAGGTGTGCAACCACCTCCACCTGCCCCTGCAGTCGGGCAGTGATGCCACCCTGGCCGCCATGCGCCGGGGTTACACCGCCCAGCGCTACCTCGACCGACTGGGGGCCGCCCGGGAGGCCATCCCCGACCTGGCGGTCACCACCGACCTCATCGTCGGCTTCCCCGGGGAGTCGGAGGACGATTTCGAACGGACCCTCGAGGTGGCTGCCGAGGCTGGCTACGACAGTGCCTACACCTTCATCTTCTCGCCGCGACCGGGAACTCGCGCCGCAGCGATGGAGGATCGCTTCGTCCCCGATCAGGTGAAGGTGGAGCGATTGGAGCGGTTGCGGACGGTGGTCGAGCGGTCGGCCACGGTACGCCACGCCGAGCGGATCGGTCGGGTCGAAGAGGTGGTGGTCGAGGGCCCGTCCAAGCGCGACAGAGCGGTGATCACCGGGCGGACCTCCCAGAACAAGCTGGTGCACTTCGCCCCGCGCGACACCGGCCCGCCTGTTGTCGGTTCCTATGCCGACGTTCGTATCACCGCTGCCGCCCGCCATCACCTGCTCGGCGAGCTGGTGGCGGTGACCGCCCGCCCGACCTACCGAGTCCGGATTCCGGTTGCCGCCGGTTGAGTCGCTGGACCGGGCGATCGCCGGTCCTGACGCGGCACTATCGCCGGCTTCCCTTGCCGATTCAGTGCGCGGAGGGGAGCTGGGCGTGGTGGTCGCGCTCGTCGGCCCGACGGCCTCGGGCAAGTCGGCGGTGGCACTCGAGGTGGCCCTGGCCGCCGGTGGGGGAACGGGACCTTCCGCGGCCTATGCCGGCCTGCCACCGGTCGAGCTGGTGTCGGTCGATTCGATGGCCGTCTACCGCGGCATGGACGTGGGCACGGCCAAGCCGACGCCCGCCGTGCAGGCGCTCGTCCCCTACCACCTGATCGACCTCGTCGATCCGGCAGAGGAGTTCACCGTCCAGCAGTTCCAGTCGGCAGCACGAGGGGCTCTGGCCAGTATCGCCAGCCGGCGCCACGCGGCCATGCTGGTCGGCGGCACCGGGCTGTATCTCCGCTCGGTGACCGATGACCTGACCTTTCCCGGTCGGTTCGAATCGGTGGCCACCGCCCTCGACGCCGAGGTCGATGCGGCCGGCCCCGAGGGGAGCGAGGGTGAGCGGTCCGCGCTGGCCGGGCTGCATCGGCGGCTGGCCGCCCTGGACCCGGTGGCGGCGCGGAGGATCGAGCCGTCCAACCGCCGGCGGCTGGTGCGTGCCCTCGAGGTCACATTGGGGTCGGGACATCCGTTCTCGTCGTTTGGTCCCGGTCTGGACCGCTACCCGTCCACTGGGGTGCCGATGATCGGACTCCATCTCGAACCTGAACTGTTGGACAAGCGGATCGCCGAGCGCTTCACCGGGCTTATGGACCTCGGGCTACTCGACGAGGTCCGGAGTCTGGCCGCCCGACCCCGGGGGATGTCGAGGACGGCTCGTCAGGCCCTGGGCTACCGCGAACTGTTGACCCACATCGAAGACGGGGTTCCGCTGGAAGTGGCGGTGGCCGAGGCGGTCCGGCGTACCCGGTCCCTGAGCCGCCGGCAGATGGCCTGGTTCCGACGCGATCCCCGCATCGTGTGGGTGGATCCGGAGCAGGCGGCGGAGGCGATCCTCGGTCGCCTGCTCGATCATGCCCGCAACCATTCCCACAGCCATTCCCACAGCCATTCTGGCAGCCATTCCCACAGCCATTCTGGCCACCATGTCGGCTCCCCGGTCCGCCCGCAGGTCGGGCGGGAGGCCGGCGCCACCACGATCCTCCCATGACCAACGGCCGAATCCTCCAGCTCACCAAGCACCACGGCGCCGGCAACGACTTCCTGGTCCTGGTGGACCTGGCCGAGGAGCAGCCACTGGACGCGACCCTGGTGCGGGCACTCTGTCATCGGTGGTTCGGGATCGGCGCCGACGGCGTCATCCGGATCCTGGCCGGCCAGGACGGCGCGGCCCTGACCATGGACCTCCGCAATGCCGACGGGACTGTGGCCGAGACCACGGGGAACGGCTTGCGCTGCCTGGCTCAGGCCGCCGTCGACGCCGGGCTTGTCGAGCCCCCCACCTTCACCGTGGCCACGCTGGCTGGGCCCAAGGCCGTCGAATTCGTCCCCGGGTCGGCACCGGGGACGGCGAGGGCCTCGGTGGACATGGGCAAGGCCGAGCTCGGGCCCGACCAGGCCCAGCAATTCGCCGACCGGCGGGCCCGTCAGGTCGACATGGGCAACCCGCATCTGGTGTTGCTGGGGCCTGATCCCGCCGGCGTGGACGTGGGTGATCTCGGGCAACGCCTCCAGGACGTCCATCCCGGCGGGATAAACGTGGAGTTCATCGCCGTCGGACCCGGTCCGAACGCCCTCACCCTCCGGGTATGGGAGCGGGGGGTCGGCGAGACGCAGGCCTGTGGCACCGGCAGCGCGGCCGCCGCGGTGGCCGCCAGGAGCTGGGGCCTGGTGGGGGAGACGGTCGACGTGCACAATCCCGGCGGGACCCTCCAGGTGGCACTGACCGGCGAGGAGATCCGGCTGACCGGCCCGGTGCGGAAGGTGGCCGAACTCGAGGTCGACACCGACCAGGTGCTGAGGGCCCAGCGTTGACACCCGGCGACTCGGCGTTCACCGACACCCTCATCTCCCGTTCGATCCGGGAGCGCATCGTCCTGGTGGGTGTGACCTTCCCCCCCTCACTTTGGCCGACACCGAGGCCGGACTGGACGAGCTGGCCCTGCTGGTCGGCACCGCCGGAGCCGACGTGATGGACCGGGTGATCCAGCGGCGGTCCACCCCCGACCCGGCAACCTATCTGGGACGGGGCAAGGCCGAGGGCCTGCTGTCGGTGTGCCTGGCGGTGGACGCCGACACCGTGGTGTTCGACGCCGACCTTTCGCCGGCCCAGCAACGCAATCTGGAGAAGATCCTGGGACGCACGGCCATCGACCGCACCGCGGTCATCCTCGACATCTTTGCCCAGAATGCCCGTACTCCCGAGGGGCGGGCCCAGGTGGAGCTGGCGCTGCTGCGCTACCGGCTGCCCCGGCTGCGCGGCCGGGGTCGGGCCTTCAGCCAGCAGGCCGGCGGGATCGGGACGCGTGGACCCGGCGAGACGGCCCTGGAGGTGGACCGGCGGCGCCTGGTCCGACGGATGGGGCGCCTGGAGGCCGATCTGCGCCAGCTCGACCGTACCCGCCGCACCCAGCGCCGGGGACGGACTCGGTCGCGGCAACGCACCGTCTCCCTGGTCGGCTACACCAACGCCGGCAAGTCGACGCTGCTCAATCGGCTGTGCGGCGCTGACGTGCTGGTCGAGAACCGGCTGTTCTCCACGCTGGATCCGAGGACGCGACAGCTTGCCCTGCCCGGGGGCGAGACGGTGCTGTTGACTGACACCGTGGGCTTCGTGAGAAAGCTTCCCCATCAGGTGGTCGAGGCTTTCCGGTCCACTCTCGAAGTAGTGGTCGAATCCGACCTGCTCGTCCACGTGGTCGACGGATCGGCTCCGGACTTCGAAGGCCAGGTCGACGCGGTGCGCACCGTGCTGGCTGAGATCGGTGGCGACGGGCTGCCCGAGCTCTTGGTGATGAACAAGGCCGATGCGGTGGCCGCCCGGGGCGACGGATCAGGAGAAGAGGCGAGACGGCTGATGGAGGCCCACGCCGGCTCGCTGATGGTCTCGGCGCGGACCGGACAGGGGATCGACGAGCTGCTGGCCATGATGGGCGACAGACTGCGAATCGGCGACCGGGTGGTCGAACTGGTGATCCCCTGGTCCCGTGGCGATGTGCTGGCCGCCGTCCACCGCGAGGGGGAGATCGTGGGTGAGGAGGCGGGTGATCTGGCTACGCGGATCCACGTTGTCCTCGACGAGGTCGGTCGGTCGCGGTTCTCGGAATTCCTGGCCTCGTGACCGCCACCGCCTTCGAACCACCGCCCTACCCCTACGATCGCCTGGACGTGATCAAGGAGCGGGCCGTCGAGCGCTTCGCCGGAGCCGGCGGGCTGGTCGACTGCTCGATCGGCACACCTTGTGATCCGCCCCCGCCGGCGGTCGTCGAGGCCATGGCCACCTCCGGCTCCGAGCGGGGCTATCCGGCCTCAGCCGGGAGCCGGGCCTACCGAGAGTCGGCGGCTGCCTGGTTGCACCGCCGCTTCGGAGTGGAGGTCGACCCGGTCACCGAGCTGGCCGCCTGTGTCGGGACCAAGGAGTTCGTGGCATCGACCGCCCAGTACCTGTCCCTCCGGACCCCGGACCGGGACACCGTGCTCTTTCCAGCCGTCTCCTATCCGACCTACGCCATGGGGGCGCGCTGGCCGGTTGCCGCGCCGTTCCGGTGCCGGAGTTGCCCGGGGGGGGACCCGACCTGGACTCGGTCGATCCAAGCGACGCCGGCCGGGCGCTGCTGCTGTGGGTCAATTCCCCGTCCAATCCGACCGGACTGCTGACCGACCTCGACCGGGTGGCCGGGTGGGGGAGGAGCCGGGACATACCGGTGTTCTCCGACGAGTGCTACGCCGAGTTCACCTGGGACGGACCCGCGGCCTCCATCCTGACGTCAGGCCTGGACGGTGTGGTGGCGGTCCACTCACTGTCCAAACGCTCCAATTTGGCCGGTGTCCGGGCCGGGTTCTACGCCGGCGACCGCCGGCTGGTCACCTTTCTGACCGATGTCCGACGCCATGCCGGCCTGATGGTCCCCGGGCCGGTGCAGGCGGGCGGTGCGGTGGCCTTCGGGGACGACCGGCACGTGGTGGAGCAGCGCCTGAGGTACGAGGAGCGGCTGATCGGGCTGGCTGACACCCTGGCCGGGGTCGGCCTCCCGGCGCCGATGCCGGCCGGCGGCTTCTACCTGTGGGTGCCGGTGCCCCCGGCCCAGCCCGGAGGGAGCTGGGCGGTGGCCGAGGCGCTGGCCCTCGAAGGCGGGCTCCTGGTCAGCCCCGGCGATCTGTACGGGCCCGACGGGGAGCAGTTCTGCCGTGTGGCAGTGGTCCAGCCCATGGAGCGACTGCGACTGGTGGCGAACCGGTTGGCCGAGAGGCGACCGTTCCCGAGGCCATAATCGCCGGTCGCAACGGACTTCCAGCACCGATCCGCTGGGTCGGCACGGCCCCCACCGGTTCGGGAACGCCTCGGCCGCAGGGGTAACGTCGTTCTATGGCAGACCTTCCTTCCCAGATCGAATCCCTGTGGGACCGGGCCGACCAGTTGGGTCCGGCCGATACCGACGCCCTGGCCATGGTGACCGAGGCCATCGAACTGCTGGACAAGGGGACGGCCCGGGTGGCAGAGATCGACGAGGACACCGACGAAGTGGTGGTCCATGAATGGCTGAAGAAGGCCATCCTGCTGCTCTTCCGCCTGAAGGCCATGGAGACGGTGGAGGTGGGGCCCTTCGAGTTCGCCGACAAGCTCCCTCTGAAGAAGGCCTACGCGGCCGCCGGGGTGCGGGTGGTGCCCGGTGCCTCGGCCCGGTGGGGCTCCTTCCTCGGCAAAGGGGTCATCTGCATGCCCAGCTACGTGAACATCGGGGCCCGGGTCGGGGCCGGGTCCATGGTGGACACCTGGGCCACCGTGGGATCCTGTGCCCAGATCGGTGAGCAGGTCCACCTGTCCGGCGGTGTGGGTATCGGGGGAGTGCTCGAGCCGGCCCAGGCCGCTCCGGTCATCATCGAGGACGAGGTCATGATCGGCAGTCGGTGCATGATCACCCAGGGCGCACGAGTGGGGCGAGGCGCCGTGGTGGGTGAAGGGACCATCCTCAATCCCTCGATCCCGGTCATCGACGCCGACACCGGCGAGGAGGTGAGCCGTGGTCATGTTCCTCCGTGGTGTGTGGCTGTTCAGGCGTCACGGCGCCGAGAGTTCCCCGGCGGCGAGTTCTTCTTGCCCTGCGTCCTGATCCTCAAGCGGCTGACCGAGGGCCAACGTCACGACAAGGCCCAGCTCAACGACATCCTTCGCCAACACGGGGTGTCCACATGATCGACGACACCGGGCTGTTCGGCCTGACCACCGCGCTGGTGGCCATCCCTTCGGTCAGCCTCGCCGAGGGCCCGATGGCCGACGCGGTCGAGGCCGCGCTGCGACTGTGCCCGTGGCTGTCGGTCGAACGAGTGGGCGACAACGTGGTGGCCCGCACCGAGCTGGGCCGGGACCAGCGGGTGCTCCTGGCCGGCCATCTCGACACCGTCCCTCCCGCCGGCGGCAATGAGGAGCCCCGCGTCGTCGACGACACCCTCTACGGCGTCGGGGCCGCCGACATGAAGGGGGGCCTGGCCGTGCTGCTCCACCTGGCCGGTACCGTCCCCGAGCCGGCCGTGGACGTGACGTTCTGTTTCTACGTCGGCGAAGAGGTGGAGCAGAAGCACAACGGTCTCCGCTACCTGTGGGCGAACCGTCCCGACCTGCTGGCAGCCGACGCCGGCATCCTGGCCGAGCCCACCGACGGCGTAGTCGAGGCGGGATGCCAGGGCACCCTGCGGATCCGCATCGTGATGGAGGGCCTGAGGGCCCACACGGCCCGGCCCCACACCGGCCGAAACGCCATCCACCGGTTGGCGCCGCTACTGGCCGCCGTGGCCGGCTACCAGAGCCGCCGGCCGGTGCTCGACGGCTGCGAGTACGTGGAGCAGCTCCAGGTGGTCGAGGTGATCGGGGGCGTATCCGGCAATGTGGTGCCCGACGAGGCGTCCTTGCTCATCAACCACCGGTTCGCGCCGGACCGCTCGGTGGAGGAGGCCGAGGCCTCGCTGCGGGAGCTGCTCGGTCCCCATCTCGAGGACGGCGACCACTGGGAGCTCACCGAATACGCCGCCGGGGCGCCGCCTGCCCTCGACCACCCCCTGTTGGCCCGACTGGTGGCGGCCACTGGCACCGCTCCGAGTGCCAAGCAGGGGTGGACCGACGTGGCCTCGCTGTGGGCCCACGGGATCCCGGCGGCCAATTTCGGTCCCGGCGACCCGCTGTTGGCCCACACGCCGGACGAGCGGGTCCGGGCTGCCGACCTCGACGGTGCGGCCGCCGTGCTCGACGCGCTGTTGCGTTCGGGCCGGTAACGTCACAGCAATGGGTATGACGTCCCGATCGCTCGGCTCCGGGGGTCTCCGGGTCGCTCCCCTCGGTCTCGGCTGCATGGGGATGAGCGAGTTCTACGGGCCGGGCGACGAGCGGGAATCGATCGCCACCATCCACCGGGCTCTCGACCTGGGCGTCGATCTGTTGGACACCGCCGACATGTACGGCCCCTACCGGAACGAGGAGCTGGTCGGGAAGGCCATCGCCGGCCATCGCGACCAGGTGGTGCTGGCCACCAAGTTCGGCATCGTCCGTGGGGAGAACCCGGCCGACCGTTCGGTCCGGGGCGACCCCGACTACGTCCGGCAGTGCTGCGAGGCCTCGCTGGGGCGGTTGGGGGTGGACCACATCGACCTCTACTACCAGCACCGCACGGACAGCGGCGTGCCCATCGAGGAGACGGTGGGGGCCATGGCCGAACTGGTGGTGGAGGGAAAGGTCCGCTATCTGGGCCTGTCCGAGGCCGGTCCGGACACACTGCGCCGGGCCGTGACCGTCCACCCCATCGCCGCCCTGCAGAGCGAGTGGTCCCTCTGGAGCCGGGACATCGAAGAGGAGGTGGTCGGCGACGGCCAGAGAGCTCGGTATCGGGATCGTCGCCTACAGCCCGCTGGGACGCGGGTTCCTGACCGGTCAGATCACCTCGCCAGACGACTTCCCTGCCGGTGACTTCCGGGGCAACCTCCCGCGGTTCACCGGGGAGAACTTCGTTCACAACATCGAGCTGGTCGACCGGGTGCGCCAGCTGGCCGAGGCCAAGGGATGCACGCCCGGTCAGCTGGCCCTGGCCTGGGTCCTCTCCCGCGGCGACGACGTGGTTCCCATCCCAGGGACCAAGCGGCGGACCTACCTCGAGGAGAACGTGGCAGCAACCGAACTCGCGCTCGACGACGACGACCTGACCGCCCTCGAGGAGGTGTTCCCGGTCGGAGCTGGCGCCGGCAATCGGTATCCCGATATGACATCGATCGGGGCCATCACGCCAAAGGCCTGACCATCCTCCGAGGACCATCCGGCCGGCCGGTGCCATCCGGCCGTCCGGTGCCATCCGGCCGTCCGGGCCAATCGGCCGTCCGGGCCAATCGGCGCCGGTCAGAGGCGGCGCAGGACGGTCACCACCTTGCCGTAGACGGTGACCTCCGCCGGGTCGAACTCCATGGGACCCATGCGGGGGTTGGCCGGCGTGAGGATCACCCGTCCGTTGCGGGACGAGAACCTCTTGACGGTGGCCTCGCCGTCGGGGATGCCGGCTACCACCAGGTCACCCTGTTCTGCCTCGGGCTGCTGGCGGACCACCACGTAGTCGCCATCCATGATGCCGGCCTCGATCATCGAGTCGCCCCGCACACCGACCATGAAGAGCGTCCCGCTTCCGGTGAAGTCCTCGGGCAAGGGGAAGAGCTCCTCCACATTCTCCTGGGCCAGTACCCCCGTCCCTGCGGCCACTTCCCCCACCAGCGGTACGTGTCGGATGGGCCGGGCGTCCTTGATCACCTTGGATGAGGGGTCGTAACACACCTCGATGGCGCGTGGCTTTGTCGGATCCCGGCGCAGGTAGCCCTCGCGCTGGAGGACGGCGAGATGAGCGTGCACGGTGGACGACGACGTGAGTCCAACCGCCTCCCCGATCTCCCGCACCGAGGGCGGATAGCCGCGGTCGCGGACGGCCTCGGAGATGCAGTCCAGTATCTGTTTCCGCTTGCTGCTCAGTACTTGGGCCATTACTCCCCTTGTGCTCGGTGTCGTGATCGGTGGCCGTCGACCAGTCCGCTGCCGGGCGGCCACCGAACACCTGTTTGCAAGAACGTAGCCCTCGGGAGCCCCATAAGCAAACACCCGTTCGACGAATGGCTTGACAGCGAACAGGTGTTCGTGGTGAGATGCAGACATGACGAACACAGGTTCGACGAACTGCTGGCCGGCTAAGGACGCCTCAGTCTCCGCATCGGCTCCGGGTCCTTCTTCGGACCCGGCCGTGACAGGTGCAACATCACAGCAAGAGGGGTTCCGGTCATGACGGCGCTCTGGCTATCGGCAGATCCCCTGGGGGACCACCCGCCCGGTGGAGGTCAGCCCGGGTCCAGTCGTACGGACCTGAGACTCGTCGGAGCTGACGAAGCGGCCGACTGGGACTGGGCCGACCCGGAGGTTCTCGCCCCCCACCGGCGACCGGTGCCGACTGTCCGACGGACTCCCTCCGTCGCCGTCAGGCGCCGTCGGACCCTGTTGGCGGTGGCTGCACTCCTCGTCGTCGGCCTGGCTCTTCCGCTGAGCGGAACCGGTGGTCGCTCCCACGCCACTGGTTCCGCTCCGGCGGGGAATGCCCGCTCGGCGACGTATACCGTCCGGGCTGGTGACACCCTGTGGTCCATCGTGGAACAGCGGTTCCCACGCGTGGATCCCCGTCCTTTGGTGGCCCAGCTGGCCGCGCGGATCGGGTCGGATACGGTAGTGCCAGGAGAGCAGATCGTCCTCCCCTGATTCCTCGTCGGGTCATTGCCCGCCGCTCCCGACTGGCGCCCCCCGACGCGGTGGAGACGAGGGTTGAGCACTAGCCTCGTCTCGTGCGATGTCCGTGGTGTCTGGCCGATGACGACCGGGTGGTCGACTCTCGGTTGGCCGAGGATGGCGCGGCTATCAGGCGGCGCCGGGAGTGCGCCGAGTGCGGCCACCGGTATACCACCTTCGAGCGGATCGACGAGATTCCGTTGATGGTGATCAAGCGGTCGGGGGCTCGCCAGCCGTTCGATCCCGGCAAGCTGATCGACGGGCTGCGGGCGGCTACCAAAAACCGTCCGGTCACCGAGGAACAGCTCGAGGAGGTGGCTCGCCTCGTTGAGGACGAGCTCCGCGAAGAGGGCTCAGAACCCACGTCTGAGCAGGTGGGCCTGGCTGTGCTGGAGCGACTCCGGGTGGTCGACGAGGTTGCGTACCTGCGCTTTGCCAGCGTGTACAAGGGATTCGAGGGCCTGGATGACTTCCGCCGCGAGGTCGGACTTCTGACCAAGACGACCGCTCCGAAGCAAACGGAGGGATAGCAAGTGTCCGAACTGCTGGTGGAGGTACCGGCACGGGCTCTGGCCGTCTACGCACATCCTGACGATCCTGATGTTTCCTGTGGCGGCACGCTGGCGGCCTGGGCCAAGGCCGGATGCGTGGTCCAGGTCCTCTTGTGTACCGACGGCGCCAAGGGCTCGGCTGATCCCTCGGCGGTGGCGGCCGAGCTGGCTGAGCGACGAGCCGCCGAAGCTGCCGAGGCCGGCGCGCTCATCGGGATCACTGCCCAGGAGTCGCTCGACTACCCCGACGGCGAACTCGACGACGGACCCGGGTTCCGCGGCCAGCTGGTGGCCACCGTCCGCCGCTTCCGGCCCGACGTGGTCCTGTGCCCCGACCCGACTGCCATCTTCTTCGGCCAGGAGTATTTCAACCATCGCGACCACCGGGTCACCGGACTGGCCACACTCGACGCGGTGTCGCCGGCTGCTGCGCTCCCGCACTACTTCCCCGAGGCCGGTCCGCCCCACCAGGTTTCCACCGTCCTGCTTTCGGGGACCCTCGAGCCCGATGTGTGGGTGGACATCTCGGCCACGGTGGACGTAAAGGCCGGGGCCGTCGGGTGTCATCGCAGCCAATTCCCCGACGGGGTGGAGTGGGCCACCACTGCGGTGAGGCTGGCCGCCGAGGACGCTGGACGGCAGGCCGGGGTGCCCTATGCCGAAGGGTTTCGGAGGCTTCGGCTCGGTGGGTGAGCGTCGACTGGCTGATTCGGACCGGTTGCCCGGGCGGACACAACCGGCGGCTGACGGACACTGGGACCGGGTCGTCCTGCACGTCGACATGGACGCATTCTTCGCCTCGGTCGAAGTGCTCGACGACCCCACGCTCGCCGGTCTCCCGGTCATCGTGGGCGGAGCCGGAGCCCGGGGCGTGGTGGCCGCCTGTACGTATGAAGCCCGTATGTTCGGAGTTCACTCGGCCATGCCGTCGAGTGTCGCCCGTCGGTTG
Organism: uncultured Acidimicrobiaceae bacterium; assembly: GCA_963824355.1. Taxonomy (GTDB): domain Bacteria; phylum Actinomycetota; class Acidimicrobiia; order Acidimicrobiales; family RAAP-2; genus Bog-756. The sequence continues at coordinate 35,806 of CAWGOY010000011.1, forward strand.
TGCCCGAAGGCCGTCTTCGTTGACGGACGGTTCCACCGGTATGTGGAAGAGAGTCAAAAGCTGCACGCCATTCTGGCCGACGCCAGCCCCTTGATCGAGGGGATCTCCCTCGATGAGGCCTTTGTGGACGTCACCGGCTCCGCGCGCTCCTTGGTGACGGAGCCTCCATTGCCGCCTGGATC
>CAWGOY010000012.1:0-147685 GCA_963824355.1 uncultured Acidimicrobiaceae bacterium
CAGTCAGCAGGAGATCCATGGCCACCGTGAACGGGATCTGCCGGCGGAGGCGTACCGTTGAACCCCCCAAGGGGAACAGTCCACGACGGGCCTCGAAGATGCCGAACTTGGCGCTCTCCCGGCCACCCGGATGTCGGTGGCCTGGAGAATCTCGGTGCCACCGGCCACCGCCCAACCTTCCACCGCGGCGATCAGGGGCTTCTTCAGTGAATAATGCCGGAGGAGGGCCTTCCAGTGAAGATCGGGGTCCTCGGCCATACGCTGGCTGATGTCTCAGTGCCCGGCCCGGACATCGACTTCAGGTCCATACCGGCGCAGAAGGTGCCGCCGGCCCCGGTCAAGATGGCGCAGCGGATGTCATCGTTGGAATCGATCTCCATCCAGGCGTCGACCATGCCAACCAGCATGGGCCCGGACAGCGCATTTTTGGCCTCGGGACGGTTCATGGTGACCACTGCAGTGGCCCCTACGCGTTCGTAGGTCAGGTGTTCGGTCCAGTCACTGTGCTCCTCTTTCGTGAGTGCTTCGGCGCCGGTCACGGCGGTCGTGCCCACCAGACCCACCCGTCGGGTTGGTCAGATGCGCTCGATGATGGTCCCGGTGGCAAGTGCCCCACCGCAGCACATGGTGATCAGCGCCAGATTCTTGTCGCTGCGCTCGAGCTCGTGAAGAGCGGTGGTGATCAGGCGGGCTGCCGGTCGAACCGACCGGGTGTCCGAGGGCGATGGCCCCGCCGTTGACGTTGACCTTGTCCCAGTCGACCTCGTGGACCTTGCCCCAGGACATGACCACCGAGGCGAAGGCCTCGTTGACCTCGAAGAGGTCGATGTCGTCCATGGTCATGCCGGCCTTGCGCGAGTACGTCGGCGGTAGCGGCGATCGGTCCGTCGAGGTGGTAGTAGGGGTCGGATCCGACCAGGGTCTGGGCCACGATCCGGGCCCGGGGCCGCAGGCCGACCTCGCCAGCCCGGTCCTCGGACATCCACAGCACGGCGGCGGCACCGTCGGAGATCTGCGAGCTGTTGCCGGCGGTGTGCATGCCGTCGGGGAGTACCGGCTTGAGTCCGGCCAGGCCTTCCCGGGTGGTGTCGCGGGGACCCTGGTCCTTGGTGACAAGCGGTCTTCTCACCGGTAGGACCGTCGGGCCCACCACGGGAGCCTCGACCGGCACGATCTCGCGATCGAAACGACCCTCGGCCACGGCCACCGCCGCCTTCCGCTGGGACTCGAAGCCCAACCAGTCGACGTCGTCACGGGTGATCCCGTACTTCTGGGCGATCCGCTCGGCCGCTCCGAACTGGTCGGGCATGTCCCAGGGGAAATTCTCCGGCTTGGACCGGCCCGGTCCGTTGAAGGCGTTGGCCCCGAGGCCCACCCGGCTCATGGCCTCGACGCCACAGGCGATCCCGATGTCGATGGCGTCGGCGCTGATCAGGTTGGCCACGAAGTTGTTGGCCTGCTGGGCCGAACCGCACTGGCAGTCGACGGTGGTGGCCGCCACCTCGTAGGGCAGGCCCTGGCTCAGCCAGGCGGTCCGGGTCACGTTGGAGGCCTGCTCACCGGCCTGGGTGACGCACCCGCCCACGATCTGCTCGACCTCGCCGGGGTCGACGCCGGCCCGCTTGACCAGCTCGACCTGGGCGTTTCCGAGCAGCTCGGCGGCGTGGAACCCTGACAGCCAGCCGTTCCGCTTTCCGATCGGGCGTGCGCACTGCTTCGACGATCACTGGTTGGGCCATGCGGTCCCCCTTGAGGTTTCTGACTTAGCGGATGAATGGTGAGGTTCGGTGCTGTTTCATCCAGTCGGCGCGGCCGACCTGATGGTAACGGGTTCAAGTATAGAACTTGTTCTACTCGCCCCCACGGGTGGCATCCCCCGGGCCGTCGATCGCCGGGACCTGGCGTCGCCGCCGTGGGTTTGACCCCACTCACAAGGGGTAGCAGCCTGGTGCTCCTCTCCTCGACCCATCGCCTACCAACGAATGGATGCCATGGCCCCGCCCGTCCTCCAGATCATCATCGCCAGCACCCGCCCGGGCCGCGTCGGCCTGCCGGTGGCCCAGTGGATCCATGGGGTGGCCGGAGCCCACGGTGGATTCGATGTGGAGATGGTCGACCTGGCCGAGATCGACCTGCCCTTCCTGGACGAACCCCGACACCCGCGTTTCCAGCAGTACGAACATGAGCACACCAAACAGTGGAGCGCCACGGTGGCCAGGGCCGACGCCTTCCTGTTCGTGATGCCCGAGTACAACTACGGGTTCAACGCCCCACTGAAGAACGCCATCGACTTCCTCCATGTGGAGTGGACCTACAAGCCGGTGGGTTTGGTCAGCTATGGAGGAGTAGCTGCGGGGACCAGGGCTGCCCAGATGATCAAACAGGTGGTCACCACCCTCAAGATGACTCCGATCCCCGAAGCAGTATCCATACCCTTCGTCACCCAGTTCATCGATGACGACGGCCGGATGGCCCCGAACGAGACCATGCACACCGCAGCGGTGGTGATGCTGGACGAACTGGTGCGAGTTGCCGCGGCGTTGCGACCCCTGCGGCCCACCGGCTGAGCGTCACTAGCCCGATTGCCAGTCGACGGGGGTGGCGGCTGCCTCATCGGGATGGGTCTCCAGCCAGTGCCGGGCAAAAGGACAGAGGGGGACGATCGTGAGACTGTCCCGTGCCGCCCGGTCGACCGCGGCGCGGACCAGATGGCCACCGATCCCCCGACCACCGAGCGCATCGGGCACCTCGGTGTGGATGAGGACCATCAGCCCGTCGGCGATCCGGTAAAACAGCTCGGCTACCTCCCCGTCGATGGTCTCTACGAAGCGACCCCGGTCGGGTTGATCGATCACTGCCGCCATGATCACCGCTCCTTTCGGGTCGATCGCACACTCCTGGAATGGAGCCCGGCAACGGATGCCCGGGTCAACAGCGTCCCCGGCCCCGGGATTCCCTGCATGCCAGGCCCGGACCGAGCCGACGGAGCGGTTGCCAGCCCCTGAAGGGTGTCCCGAGGACTAACCTCACAGAGAAGAGGCGTAGGAGCCCACCGACCCCGTCGTTCGACCGTTCCGGTCGCCCGGCGGACCAGGGGGCGTCGACGACCGAGCGACTCGAGTCCGGAGGGAACACGATGGAAACCGAAGCAGCGATCCTGTGGGAAATGGGCGGAGACTGGAAGACCGAGACGATCCAGCTCGATGCGCCGAAGACGGGCGAGGTGCTGGTCCGGATCGCCGCCTCGGGCATGTGCCACAGCGACGAGCATCTCCGGACCGGTGACCTGGGCGGCCTGTATCCGATCATCGGTGGCCATGAGGGCGCCGGCGTGGTCGAGGAAGTCGGCCCCGAGGTCGTGGGTCTGGCGCCGGGGGACCACGTCGTGTTCGGGTTCGTGCCGGCCTGCGGCAAGTGTCCCTCGTGTGCCCGAGGCCACTCCAGCCTGTGTGACGTGGGAGCCGAGCTCATGATGGGAACCCAGGCCGACGGTACGTACCGTCACCACTCGGCCAACGGCGAGGACCTCCACACCATGGTGTGTCTGGGGACGTTCGCCAAGCACACCGTGGTCAACCAGGCCTCCTGCGTCAAGATCCTCGACCACTATCCCCTGGACAAGGCATGTCTCGTCGGATGCGGCGTCACCACCGGCTGGGGATCGTCGGTCTACGCGGCCGAGGTCCGGCCCGGTGACGACGTCGTGATCATCGGCATCGGCGGCATCGGGGCATCGGCCATCCAGGGAGCCAAGCTGGCCGGCGCCGAACGGATCTTCGCCATCGACCCGGTTCCGTTCAAGCGGGAGATGGCCACCAAATTCGGCGCCACCCACACCGCGGCAAGTGTGGAGGAGGCCCTGCCGCTGGTCAACGAGGTGACCTGGGGCAAGAACGCCGACAAGGTCATCTGCACGATGGGCGTGGGTGACGGCCGGATGATCGAGACCATCATGCAACTCACCGCCAAGCGCGGGCGGGTGGTGGTCACCAACATCCACCCGATGTCCGAGACCGAGGTCACCCTGTCGCTCACCTGGCTGACGCTGATGGAGAAGCAGCTGGTCGGCACCATCTTCGGCTCGGCCAACATCCGGTACGACATCCCCCATCTGTTGCGGTTGTACGACCAGGGGCAGCTGGACCTCGACGGCATGGTCACCCGCACGTACAAGCTAGAGGACGTGAATCAGGGCTACGCCGACATGTTGGACGGCAAGAACATCCGCGGCGTGCTCATCTACGAGTAGCTGTACCGGCTCCACCGCCAAGGCCGAGCCGGCAAGGGCGGTGGCGGGTCGGACTAAGCGGTTCTGATCTCAGGCAAGCTGGGACAGGAGTCAACACTCCCCGGTCGCCCGCTCAATTTCCGTGGTGGTAGTGCGACGCTTGCCACCATCGTTGGCTTCGACAGCGTGAGTGCCTTCACCCGTGCGTTCAAGCGTCATACCTGGGAGCCACCCTCTGCCTATCGACGCAGAGTAATGACAGAATTTCCGGACTGAACAACCGAAGCATGTGCCCCACAACTCCGGCTTGCGACGTTACCGTGATCCCATGGATCTTCCCGAACTGCTAGTCACCGATGCTGCCGAGTGGCGGACCTGGTTGAGCGACCAGCACTCAAAATCAACGGGAGTATGGCTGGTGCTGGCCAAGAAGGGCACCACCCATCCGACGGCTCTCATCTACGACGATGCGCTTGTCGAGGCGATCTGCTTTGGCTGGATCGACGGACAGCTTGCAAGGCGTGATGAGACGACCTTCCGGCGACGCTTCTCCCCTCGTGGTGCTCGGAGCCCCTGGTCGAAGCGGAACGTCGCTCTCGCTGAGAGGCTGGCCGCCTCCGGCCGAATGCACCGATCTGGGGAGGACCAGGTTCGTCGGGCGAAAGAAGACGGTCGCTGGGAGGCCGCCTACGCTGGACAAGCCGATGCGCAAGTGCCGGAGGATCTAGTAGAGGCGTTGACCGCCAACCCTCGTGCCAACGAGATGTTCGGGACGCTCACGAGTGCTAACCGCTACTCCGTCCTCTATCGCATCAGCACGGCGAAAAAGGACGAGACAAGGGCCAAACGGATCAAGCAACTCGTCGAGATGCTCGCCCGAGGCGAGACCATCCATCCACAAGACCCTGGGTAGCAGCGGATTCCAGCGGGGAGACTGCCCCCCAACGCTTGACATGCACCGATTGATCCCACAGCTTCTGGGTATTTCGTAGCTAGGAGTGACCGCCACCTCAGCTGAGCGACACGGTGAATGTCAGATCCTCCCAATGGACAGTGAGCAAGGAGGCGGCCTCGGGTATTCCTGGCATGAACTGGGCGCGTCCCGTGCGCTCATTCCCACCGCCACCGGACCCCCCGCCCGTGTGGTGGTACTCAGTACCCAGGTCGTCCGTGAGACCGAAGCAGTCAATCCCTGATCCCATGAGTCGATGGGCAAGTCTCATCCGGCTCATCCGCCGTTCGTCCTCGGGGAGTCCTTCGGTGTCCCGGTCGTGGGCACTCAGTTCCAAGGCGTACTTAGCTTCTGGATCTGGGAGCGGTGCCATCCGCCATGCCACCGCCACCTTTGAGTCATAGCGTTCGATACCTAGGATTTGCAGCTGACCGCCGTAGGGTACCGGCGTGTCGGCGGTCTGCACAGGGATGAGATTCAAGAACTGGGCAACGGGCACCACCGGAGGCGGCGGCGGCCGTTCTCCCTCTCCGATGTAGACGGCGCGCATGACGTTTGATCCGGGAGGCACGGGATCCAGTGGCGCTAAGCCGAGGGCTATGAGCATCCGGTTCGTCCAATCGTGGACCTCGTCGGCATCTACGACATCCGCGGCACGAAGAGCTTCTAGGGCCCCTCCGAACCCGGCGAGCATCTGCTGCCTCCACGGAAGCACCTCAATCGTGGACGGGCGTTCCCGTGCCGCCAATAGACGGTCCGCCAGGTACCTTTGAGCACCGTGGTTCATTGCCGCCTCCCATCGAGACGCTTACTCGCTCGATTCAGGCTACCCCCCGGTCCTCACGAGCAGGACCCCACTCGCGGCGTATGGGGCACCCTCAGTGTCGGCACGTTGCAAGCGAGGGCTGGAACCACCGATACCGGGTACCCGCGACCCCAGCCGACGCGTCCGGTAAAGGCGAACTACCAGCTTTCGTAGCCGAGAAGGCGCCGACCGTGAGTTGTGAGAGTGGCCGGTGGGCTGGCCTCGGCGCGGTCATGGCCGGGCTTCCATCTCCACCACTCCGGGGCCAGGCCTGCTTCGTGGTCTTCGATTCTGGTCGCCGCCTCCTCGGGGGTCCCCGCCGGGTACAACTGGAGGTAGAAGACGGCCCTCGGCGCGTCGCCGTCGTTGCGAACGGTGCCATGGGGCAAGTGGTTGTCAAGGATCAAGAGGTCGCCGACCCGCAGGGGGACCTCCACTATGTCGCCGCGACGCACGACCCTGTCAAGCCGGTAATCGATGCCCCACTGCTCCACCTTCCCTTTGGTCGGCCAGCGGTCCCGGTTGGCCATAAGCCGCGAAGCACAACAGAACCCGCCCTCGCCCGCCTCGGCGTCGGTTAGCGCCAGGATGCCCGGAAACCATTGAATCGCTCTGTCCCACGGGTCGTTGTCCCAGTGGAGCCGGATGGGACCTGCCCGACCAGGGCGGAATGGCGGGGTGAACCGACAGGAGTTCCGATCGGACCAGAGCTTCTCTGTGCCCCAAACCGTGGTCCAGAGGCGGTGGACGTCGGGGAGTTGGCGAATGTCCCACAGGCTCTGGTGACCCCACAACGGGACTTGATCGATCTCGGATGACACCCGGTCCCAGCTGGCAGGGTCGTGCATCCATATTCCGAGTTCCGTGCCGAATGCCTGCAGCACTGCCTCGCACATCTCGTTCGGGACGAGCTGGCGGACAACCACGTAGCCGTCGTTGAAGAGTGCCGTCCTGAGAGCGCGGGCGTCCAACTCAACGAGCGTCATGGGCGCAGTATTACATCGAGCGAAAGCGCGCCGCCCAAAATATGGCAAGCCTGTTCACCCAGCCGGGAATGCCGGGTACCAGACGGCCCGCCAGGTGGTCATCAAGGGCGAACACCTCGCAGAGCGGAGACCCGAGGAGCCGGGCCAGCCTTGCCTGACGGCTGCCATCTCTCCAGGCTTGGGCAACCACACCCGCCGGAGCGAAAGACGAGTCCTGATGCTCAAGTGCTCGGACGATAATCGCAACAATATGGCGATCGTTCCGCTCGAATCCGATGAGTGCCCCAGTATCGAGAACAACAGCGGTCATCGCCGAGGGCTTGGTCCGCAGCCTTCCGTTCCGCTGCTGTGAGCGGTCCACCCGTCTCGGCCAGCATCTCCTCGAGTAGCGAAGCTAGGTCGTCGAGCTTTGTCTGCTCCTCCAATGCGCGAGCCACGTAGGCGCTCACGCTCGAAGAACGCCCCTCGGCCACTGCACGCTGGGCTTGCTCAACTAGTCCAGCTGGAAGGCTGACGGCGATCTTGTTTTGGCTATACCAGTGATCATACTTCCGGCATTCGTCGTCGACCCCGTGATGCCGTCCTCCAGCCGGTAGCGATCTTGGGGCAGGGGCATCAACTCCAAGACAGACACGGGCCAGCGCTATGAGCTATAGGCCGCTTCCGCTCCTCGGACATCGTTGACGAGATTTCCGAGAACCAGATTGATGTCCTGGAAGTGGTAGCCCCAGGTCGGTCCAGCGATCTCGTGGACCACGGGTCGGGTATCACCCTTCTTCGCGGTATTGGTCACCTGCAACCATGTCGCTCCACCTGCACTCTCACAGGTCCCCGTGTACTGCCCGGGGTAGTAGAGCCAGGGCGTGGAAACAGCAGGGGCAGGAGGTGCCATGGACGGGATGGGGAGAGGCGTGCTCACCGGCCAGTAGGTCTTCAGGGTGGCTGTGCCTCCACCGATATCAGCGGGATTGACGCACGCCACCTGTACCCCGGCAGTGGCCGTCTGCCCGGTGTTGAGGCTGATGCCCTGCCCGGGAATACCGAAGTTGGCGTTGGCTGGTGGCTGCGAGGGGAAGGAGGAGTAGGCGATGATGCACCCGCTCAGTTGCGATGCGGTGCAGAGGGGCAGGTTCTGGAAGGTGACTCCCTCTGTCTTGCCGGTCGGCACAGTCACGTTGCCCCCGGCGATGATGGCCGTTGCCATCAACTTTCTGAGCGCTGGATTGGTGTCCACCTGGGCCTGGAGCAGCTTGATGAGCATGACCGAGCCTTGAGAGTGCCCGATGAAGATGATCGGGACACCATCGTCGTAGTTGGTGATGAAGTCGTTCCAGTCCGAGAGCACGCTGTCGTAGGCCACGGTGTAGGCCCCAGGGTCGGTGGTGTTGGCCTGGCTGAGTCCGCTGACGGTGATCTGGCGGTACATGGGTGCCCAAACATTGCAGACCTTTGAGAAGCGGGCTGCCTGGTCCATGGCGATGGACGTCTCGGTGGACTGCACGGTGAGGTCCGAGTTGACGGTCGCTTCATTGCTGGCTGTCGGATAGAGGTAGAAGCAGTCGAAGCGGTGCTTGTTGCTCACGGCGTCCGACTGGACCGTTCTCTTGCCGTCGGCCGTTACTGTCGTCGTGATCATATTTCCGTCACACGGGTTGTCACTGAGGCCGGGGCGGCACAGCCACACTGTCCCAGCCGGATCGGTCTGGGAGACCGTCGTGGTGCTCGTTGACGCTGATGCACGTGAAGGAAGACCGCATGCGGCGATGAACGAGAGGAGACCAATAACGGCCAGCAAGGTGATTGGAACTTTCATTGCACGATCACTTGCTGGAATCTCACTCATGAGAGCTACCGTACCGGTTACAGACGACTGTGGAGCCGCTGTCTCGGCTGTGAGCACGAGTGTCTCCTGGGGGCATGGACTCGCCCCGACGTGTTGTTCATGGGCGGTTAGCGGGCGGGCACACCCGTCAATTCCGTCGCCAAGCTGTTGTGTGGCACGTGGCGGAGAACTGGCTCCCGGCTCGAAGTCGATTGATCCGACTAGATCGGGTCGTGAGAATCGGGAAGCGTAGCTGACGTCCAAGTCACGCCTACGCACATCTCGTCCGTCGACCCGTCGCCCCAGGTAACGAAGTGAGGTGGGACCCTCCGGAGGATGGGGAGTTCTTGGGCCAGGGTCGGGTCGTAGGTGCAGGTGATCTGGACGGGTTCACCGGTAGTGACCGGCACAGGCGTTGCCAAGTTGTAGGCCCGTTGGTGGTGGAAGTCGTAGTTGGGGACATCGAGGACCGTCTTCGCCTCGGGGGTTCCCGGGTTGAGCACCATGGTGAAGCCCACTCCCAACAGGTGCATGTGCGGTGCGATCCTCACGAGGTACCCGCCTGTGCTCATGTGTGAGGTACAGGACGTCGAATCCCCTACGGGCGGGTCCGACGGGTTGCGACCGCACAGTGCCTCAATCCCGTCGACTGTGAGAACTGCATTCTCGCCGAAGCGTTGGCCCTGGTTGGCCAGTGACGCAGCCCGATTGCAGAGTGGACCGGTCGCCCCCGCTGGGCAAGGGATATCGGGTGCTGCCTCCATCTCTTGGACGTGAAGGGGCAGTAGCGGTGTCGACAATGGAACGGTGTGAAGCACCAAGGAATTGTTCACCGGCTTGTCACCGACGAGCAGGTTGTAGTGAACCTGCATGATCACCATGCTCCCGGCCGGAATTATAAAACCCGTTCCGTTCGGAAAGTCAACGGACCCGGAGCCCGGTGACCAGTTGCTCAGCAGTGTGGTCTCTGCAAAGTCGGATAGTGGAGCGTTTGGCAGTGTTCCCTCCCCGAAGCACGTCCATCCGTTCTTGAACACTTCATCTTGCTTGGCCTGCGCCACGAGTGATTGCGGGAGGAGGTAGAGGGCAGCGTGGTGATCCTCGACACTGCCGGGGAAGAACTGGCTGGATATGATGTACGAACTGTGAGCGATGTGCGGGTCGAGCACGGTGCAGTGGTAGTCATCGGTCGCCCCAGTAGGTGCCTTGGGCGTATAGGTGGCCGACTTCAGCCAGATCGACGTCACATGCGTGGACGATCCTTGCGAAGCTGCGGTCGTTGAGGTGGCCACAAAGCATGTGGTCACAACGAGAGCCACACCAGCAACCAGGATGGCAACACGACGGATCTGCACCTGATCAACGTAGCCCGAGGGTCAGGTCGCCGGCCGGCCTACGCTCGACGGCTGAAGGTTCCCTCAGGTCGCCCCACTCGTTCGGCCTGCCGCGCCTGATAGCCGTCCTCCGCCAGTCAACATCTCGACAAACTGGCCGATGCGCCCCCTGGGCACCTGATTCCGCTTGCCCAGCTGGGTTGCAGTCACGACTGCAATGCCACCGGCTACGGACCCTCGACCTCAGCTCGACCTATGACCGCACCACCCACTTCAGCCACTCATAGTGGCTCGTAGGCCAGAGGTGTAGACCTCAAAAGTCGACAATGAGTCCAAAAAGCACCGTGATCCTCACCGGGTCGAACGAATTCGCAGAACATCGACGGTCGTTTTGCGGTACAGGTTCGACGGTCCTTTAAACCACCTTTAAGCCGGTATCGTCCACTTCGCGACCGGAGTACTGCTTGTGATGCTCGCCGTCGTACCGATGAACTCGACATAAGTTGGCGTCAGACCTTGCGGCATATCAAAGATCACCCAGCCCCGCTGGCACTGTCCAGCAGACATACCGGAGGTGGACGATCCCAACTGAGCCTCTGAGGCAATGGGCCGAATCGTCATGTGCCCAACAACCGTATCTTGCTGTGCTGTGGAGCCATTCGACAAAAGAACTGAGAAGTCACTGGGGTCGGCGCCACTGCTTGCGCCACTCGGACCTGCACACTCACCAGCATCGACAGCACCATAGGTATCACCCGACGGCGGTTTGTCTACGTTGGGTTGATTGGTTGTGACGTTCGGATAAAACCCGTAGACGCCCGCCTTGTCGATGCCGTTGACGTTGATGGGGACTGACACAACGGTACCCATGGGATAAATCCCATTCGCTGACGGGGTCGTCGCCGGTGCCGCGGTCGTTGTGGTCACCGGTGCCGTCGTCACCGTCGTCGCATTGCTGGCGCTGGCCGTTGTGGTGGTAACCGCCGTTCCACTATTGACCGAACTGCTACAAGCAGCCAACGAGATTGCTACGACTCCGAGAGTGCCGACTACCAAGGCTCGGTTGTACCTATTCAATGTCTGTCCCCAACTTCCGCCTGCTGCTTACCGTTGGCCAACATAGCCCGACCCACGCTAAATAACGCGTACCTGAAAGCGCACCGGTCCCGGCAACGTTTCCCAATCTGAGCGAGGCAGACATGCGAATACATGTCTCCCGCAGGTAAAGCCAGAAGACCTATCCGAGCAGCTTCTTGGCCATCACCACCCGCTGGATCTGGTTGGTGCCCTCGTAGATCTGGGTGATCTTGGCGTCACGCATGAAGCGCTCCACGGGGAAGTCCTTCACGAATCCGTAACCACCGAGCAGCTGCACAGCGTCGGTGGTGACGGCCATGGCAGTGTCGGAGGCGAAGCACTTGGCCATGGCCCCGATCATGGTCAACTCGCCGTTCGGGTCGCCGCTGTCGATGACGGAGCAGGCTCGGTAGACGAGGCCCCGGGACGCCTCGGTGCGCATGGCCATTTCCGCCAACATGAACCGGAGACCCTGCAGGTCGGCGATGGGCTTGCCGAAGGCCTTCCGCTCCTGGAGGTACGTGGCGGCGATATCGACCGCGCCTTGGGCGATCCCCACCGCCTGGGCGCCGATGGTCGGTCGGCTCCGGTCCAGGGTGTGCATGGCGATGGCGAATCCCATCCCCTCCTCACCAACCAGATTGGCCGCCGGCACCCTGACCTCATCAAAGGACACGGCTGCCGTCGGACTGCCCCGTACTCCCATCTTGTCCTCGTGCGGCGCCACCTCGACCCCCCAGTCGGCTTCGACCACGAAGCAGCTGATACCCCGGCGACCGGCGGATGGGTCGGTCACCGCGAACACCGTGTAGGTGTCCGAGATGCCAGCGTTGGTGATCCAGTACTTGGTGCCGGTCAGGAGGTAGTCGGCCCCGTCGCGGACCGCGCGGGTCCGCATGGCGGCGACGTCGCTGCCGGCATCCGCTTCTGACAGGCAGTAGCTGGCCTGGCGCTCGCCTGACGCCACCCGGGGCAGATAGCGCTGCTTGAGCTCGTCCGACCCCCAGTTGATCACCGGCAACATGCCCAGTTTCGAGATCAGCATGGTAAGCGAGGTCGACGCACACACCCGGGCCAGCTCCTCGGCCATGATCGCTTGGGTGATCATGTCCGCTCCGGCTCCCCCGTACTCGACCGGAATGCCAAGTGACGGGAGCTCGAGCTGCACGCAGGCGTCGAACGATTTCTTGGGGAAGCTGGCCTCACGGTCGGCTTCGGCGGCATTAGGGGATATCCGATCCTCGGAGAACCGGCGCATGGTGTCCCGGAACTCCCGTTGAGAGTCGGTGAGGGCGAAGCCAGGTGAGTCCATCCAGACAAATTACTCACCCTGGCGAAATCCACCATTCCCAAGCCGGACAGGCGGCCGCGGACCACACGACAATCCGGCCGGCCACCGGGTGTTCGGCCTGGTGAGCAGGAGGTTCTCAAGTAGAACGCCCAAACGGCCGACATACTTTCCACCTGACAAATTGCACATTCAGAAGCTATGCTTCGAACATAAATTAACACTTAGAGTGGTGGAGGCAACCGTATGAGTGATAAATCCGAGGGGCCAGGCTGGTGGATCGCCAGTGACGGCAAGTGGTACCCGCCAGAGCTGCACCCTTCGGTGAGGGATGCGTCTTCCGCCGAATCAGACCACCAAACCGTGGCGGCGGCCCATTCGCCGTCCCGGGCTCAGAACCAGAAGCCGGGCCAGAAGGCGCAGCTGGGGCAGGCTCGGGATGAGCGACCCGCTCACGTGGGTCCCCAATTCCCTGACCTATTCCAGAAGGCTCTCGAAGGATCCCATCTGGCCGACAACGTCTCGGTCAAGTACGACGGGGACGACGAACGCAACGTGCCCTCTCCCGGGCCAGCCGGTCGGACCGGTGGCGGCCCCACCCGGGCCCGGTCGGGCGGGGCCGCGCAGCCCGCAGCGGCGGGTGCCACGTTCGGAGCCAGTGCAAAGCGCCGGTGGCGGAAGGGTCGCTGACCCTCCGATCCGGTCAGTCCGAGTCAGGGATCGCCAACAGGTCTCGCCACTCGGAAAGCCGTTCCTCCACATCCTCGGGCGTCAGCCTGAGCGTCTCCTCGCTGACACTGTCGGCGATGAGCCGCTGAGCCTTGTAGTGGTGGGCTGCTGACCGGAAGAGGGGTCCCCGTACCTCCACCAGATCGGCCGGGGCCCCCCCGAGAAAGCCCCACAGCGTGAAGGCGAAGGTCAGGTCGTACACCGATGGCGCACGACCGAACTTGGCGCACCGACGCATTGCTACTGCCGTACATCCGGCAATGGCATCCTCGGCCGACTCCCCGGCCATCAGCACCAGACGGTCCTCGAACCGACGGGCCAGTTTGAGGGCAAATCCCTGGTCGGGGCCGGGTCTCCCTAGCTGGCGACCCTTGGGTAATGACGTCCCGCGCAACTCCGACGGGCGTGACTGGGTCCAGATGTTTGGCACCTCGAGCCGGTAGGCCTGGCGCACCTGGTCGGCCTCGACGATGGGCACAAAACTGGGTTGGGTCACGTACGGCTCCTGGGGATCGATGGCGGCGATGGGGGAAGTGGCCGGGTTACCTACCGGCGGCCACTCCGGCATGGAGCAGACCGTAGACGATCGAGTCGGACAGGGCCTGCCAGGAGGCGGCGATGATGTTCTCGGAGACCCCGATGGTCGTCCAGGTACGGTCGCCGTCGGTGGAGTCGATGAGGACCCGGGTGACCGATCCGGTACCACGGGCCGAGTCGAGGACCCGCACGCGGTAGTCCACCAGGTGGATGCCGGTGAGGGCCGGGTACCGGGTCCCGATAGCCGCCCTCACCGCGCCGTCCAGGGCGTTGACCGGGCCGTTCCCTTCGGCTGTGGCGATGATCCGATCCTTACCCACCGATAGCTTTACCGTCGCCTCGGTGGTCTGGAGGTGCTCGTCATGTTCGCCGCGGTCACCGTGGTCGGCGATCACCCGGTAGGACTCCAGCTGAAAGAAGTCCTGCACCCATCCGGTCGAGTTCCGCAGCAACAGCTCGAGGGAGCCGTCGGCCACCTCGAAGTGATAGCCCTCGTACTCGAGGCGCTTCAGCGAGTCGAGTACTGACGCCATGGCCTGGGAGTCCAGCTCCAGACCCAGTTCGGTCGCCTTCATGGCCAGAGTCGAGCGCCCGGCCAATTCGGACACCACGAACCGGGTGCCGTTCCCCACTGATTCGGGGACGATGTGCTCGTAGGCGTCGGAGCGCCGGGCGATTGCCGAGGTGTGAAGTCCGGCTTTGTGCGCGAAGACGGACGCACCGACGAACGGTTGTTGTGGGTCAGGGGCGATGTTGACCAGCTCGGCGATGTGATGGGAGACCGGTGTGAGCAATTCCAGACGCTGGCGCGGGATGGTGTCCACGTCCAACTTGAGGGTGAGATCAGGGATGGTGGCGGAGAGGTCGGCATTGCCCGCTCGCTCGCCATAGCCGTTCACACATCCTTGGACGTGCGTAGCACCCGCTCCGACAGCGGCCAGCGAGTTGGCCACCGCGCAACCGCTGTCATTGTGGAAGTGAACCCCGACCTGGGTCTCGAAATGTCTCAGGACGCTGGCCACGATCCGCTCAACCTCGTAGGGCAGCGTCCCGCCATTCGTGTCGCATAGGACGAGGGCCTCGGCCCCGGCCTCTTCGGCGGCTTGGAGGACCCGCAGCGTGAACTCGGGGTTGGCCTTGTACCCGTCGAAGAAGTGCTCGGCATCGAGGAAGACCCGGAGATCGTTGGCCCGGAGAAAGGCAACCGAGTCGGCCACCATGGCGACCGCCTCATCAAGGGTGGTGCGCAGGGCATCGACTACGTGCATCTCCGAGGACTTGGCCACGATGCAAACCGCCTCGGTCTGAGCGTTGACCAGGTGACGAAGGGTCTCGTCGTCGTCGGCCCGTACGCCGGCCCGGCGGGTCGACCCGAAGGCCACCAGGGTCGAACGGGACAACGTGAGTTCGCTCGGGGCCCGAGCGAAGAATTCGGCGTCCTTGGGGTTGGCACCGGGCCAGCCTCCTTCGATGAACGTGACCCCCAGGTGATCGAGCTGTTCCGCCACCCGGAGCTTGTCATCAACGGTAAGTGACAGGCCCTCCTGTTGGGATCCGTCCCTCAGCGTGGTGTCGAAGACGTCGACCGCTTCGGGTAGCGCGGGGAGATCGAAGTCGTGTCCCGGACCCTCGCCGGGTCGGCTGGCCTGGCGGCCTCGGGCGTGGGCCTGCTGCCCCGGGGTCAATGGGTGCGAGTGGGTCACCCCGTTCCCATGGGCATGGGCATGGGTGTGGCCATGGCCCACCCCCGGTTGTTCCCCGGTGGGCGACTCATCGTTGAGCGTCGGTCCGTCACTCGACATAATCCAACCAATCCTTGTACTGGTCCACCTCGCCCCGGACGGTTGCGAAGTAGGTCTGTTGGAGCTTCTGGGTGATCGGCCCGGGCCGACCGTCACCCACCGGTCGGTCGTCGACGGACCGGATCGGAACCACCTCTGCAGCGGTGCCGGTCAAGAAGGCCTCGTCGGCGGTATAGAGGTCGGTGCGGATGATCGGCTCGTAGGTAACCGCATAGCCCAGATCCCGGGCCATGGTCTCCACCGACTGCTGGGTGATGCCCTCCAGCGCTCCCGAATCTGACGATGGGGGCGTGACCAGGTGGCCCTTGCGCACGATGAAGATATTCTCGCCGGTGCACTCGCTCACATGGCCGTCCGGTCCGAGCAGGATTGCCTCGTCGTACCCCGCCCGCAGCGCCTCGACCTTGGCCAGCGACGAGTTGACATACATGCCGGTTCCCTTCGCCGCGGTGGGGACAGCGTTGGGGTCGTGCCGCCGCCAGGAGCTGATCTTGGTGGTGACGCCGTTGGCCACACCCTCGTCACCCAGGTAGGTACCCCAGGGCCAGGCAGCGATGGAGACGTTGACCGGGCAGGGCATGGGGTTCAACCCCATCTCCCCGTAGCCGAGGTAGACCAGCGGCCGGATGTAGCAGCCGTCGTCGAGTCCATTGACCCGCACGACGGTCCTGGCCGCGTCGACGATCTCGTCCACTGAGAAAGGGACGTCGATCATGAACACCTTGGCCGAGACGAAGAGACGCTCAATGTGGTCGCGCAGCCGGAACACAGCCACCCCCCGCTCGGTGGGATAGGCACGAATGCCCTCGAAAACGCCCGACCCGTAGTGCATGGTGTGGGTGAGGACGTGCACGGTGGCATCGGCCCAGTCGACCAGTTTGCCGTCCATCCAGATCTTTTCGGTTGGGGTAACGGGCATGGCTCAGAGCCTTTCTGCGATGGCGTCGCCGATTGCGGCGGTCGAGAGGGTCGTATGGGGATTGGACGAGGTGAATTCGGTGACCGCGGAGGTCACCTTGTGGGCGGCCGATTCCTCACCAAGGTGATCGAGCATCAGGGCGGCCGAGCGGATGGCTGCGGCCGGATTGGCCCTGCCGGTTCCGGCGATGTCGTGGGCCGCGCCGTGGACGGGCTCGAACAGGGACGGTCCGGTCCGGTCCGGATTGAGGTTGGCCGAGGCCGCGTAGCCGATGCCGCCGGTCACCGCACCGGCCAGATCGGTGATGATGTCGCCGAACAGGTTGTCGGTGACGATGACGTCATAGCGGGCGGCGTTCTCCACCAGGTAGATGCAGGTGGCATCGACGTGGTTGTAGTCGCGGGCCACCTTCGGGTAGTCGACGGACACCTCGTCGACAGTCCGTTGCCAGAGGTCTCCGGCAAAGGTGAGCACGTTGGTCTTGTGCACCAGGGTCAGATGGGTCCGGGGCCGGATGGAGGCCAGCTGGAAGGCAAAGCGGACGCACCGCTCCACTCCGTGCCGCGGTATTGACTGATCCCTGCGTTGCCACCTCGAAGGGAGTGTTCTTGCGGAGGAACCCTCCTTCGCCGGCATAGGTCCCCTCGGTATTCTCACGAATGACCACGAAGTCACTGTCCGGTGCCACCGATCCGGGCACGCCGATGAAGGGGCGCATGTTGACGTAGAGGTCGAGCGCGAACCGCAGACGGAGTAGCAGCCCCCGCTCCAGTGCCCCGGGGGGGACGGTCGTGGATCCAACCGGCGGCCCGACGGCACCGAGGAGGATGGCGTCCTGGGACCGGAGCTCCTCGAGCACCGGATCGGGCAGCACGTCACCGGTCCGAATGTAGCGGTCGGCACCTAGGTCGTAGTGAGTGACGCCCAGAGGCACGCCGGCCGCCTCGACCACCTTCAGTGCCTCGGCCACCACCTCGGGGCCGATGCCGTCCCCACCGATCACTCCCACCTGATACCTAGCCACGTTTCTCCCGTTCTTGGTCTGTCATCCACGTCATCGGCCCGCACCTGGTTTCCAGCCCGATCGCCTCCAACCACCTCTCGAGGTCTATCCCAGGCGGAGGCCCGCTCCACGGATCATCGGCGGGTCTCCACCACCGACCAGGCGACGACCTCCGCCCTCAATTGAAAAACCGTCCACCAGGTGGACGGTCGAGGGGCACACACCGGAGCGGTATGCGCCTAGTCGATAATGATTACGTTGCTGCGTGGGCCGACCTGAGCTTCCATAGGTAACCAGTGTCCCCCGTCCAGGGGTGGACCGTCAACCCCACAGAGCGTTGGGAACGATGACCTCTCGTGCGTCTGGCTTCAGGTGGTCCGGGCGATGAGCACATGGCACCCGGCCTTGTGGGCCACCGTATTGGGTACCGATCCAAGGATCCGCCTGGTCCCCCGTAGCCCTTTGCTGCCCACAACGATGAGATCGGCACCGACCTCATCGGCCAGATGGATGATGACCTCGGCCGGGTCCCCACCCCTGGTGTGGATCTCCGTCTCGAGGTTCTTCACGTCCCCCGCCACCTTCTCGAGCATGTGTTGAGCAGCCTGACGGAGGACCCCGCCGCCGGAGGGGTCCGAAATGTTGGCGCCCCCGGAAGGAACGGCGACCGCAGTTGGCGAGTGGACCCCGATGACCAGGTGGAGCTTGGCGCCCTGCTCCCCAGCCAGCTGGACCGCCAGAGCCACTGCGGCACTGGCGGTTTCGGAGCCGTCGGTCCCGACCACGATGTTAGAGAACACGACCTCTCCTCCTACCTTTTGAGCCCCGGCAAGCGATGGTAGCGGATCATGCCGCTGGCGGACCGACGAGGTCGCCTGACCGGGAGCAGTGGTCACCGGATCCGGTGACCCAGGTCACCGGGATCCGACCCCTCAGCCAGCTCCGACCAGGGCAGGGCGCCTTCGCGGAGACAGCGAGACGCCGGTCCTCGGCACTCCACCACTGTTGACGGGGTCCCCTGACAGGGGCCTCCGTCGAGTACGAACGCCAGGTGCTCCGATCCGACGAAGGCTTCGGCCACCTGTCCAGCCGAGGAGGCAGGAGTTCGGCCGTGCCGGTTGGCGCTGGACACGGCCAGCGGACCCGTCTTTCGGCACAGGTCCCGAATGAGCGGGTAATCCGGAAGGCGGACCCCGACGGTCTGTCGGGCAGCGCTGGGACCTCCGAGGTCGGCGGTGAACCCGGGCTGCCGGGGGACGACCAGGGTGAGCGGACCGGGCCAGTAGCGGTCAGCCAGATGGGCAGCGGCGCCGTCGAGGCGGCCGGCTACCAGGTCGAGCTGTCGGCGATCACCGACCAGGACCGGCAAGGCCACCTCGGGCGGCCGCTCCTTGACGGCGAACAGTCGCTCTACCGCACCAGCGTTCCAGGGATCCACGGCCAAGCCATAGACAGTGTCGGTCGGGATCGCCACCACCCACCCGTCATGGAGGGCCCCGATGGCCCGGTCCAACGTCTCAGGATCCGGGACGAGGAGCTCGACACGGCTCACCGACGGGCCACCAGCATTCGGGGTCGCCCAGCAAGGTCGTCGGCTACGGCAGCCTCAGCGAACCCAGCGTGACGGGCAGCCTCGAGCGAAGGCTCACGCTGGCTGGGGCTGATCTCGACGACCAGGGTCCCCGGAGACCGCAACCAGCGCACGCGCCGGCAATGATCAACTCGACGGCGGCCATCCCTCCGCGCCCCCCGGACCGGACGCCGCCACCAGGGCCACACGGGGCTCCCAGTCGCGGACGGTGGCGTCCAGACCGGCGTACTCGGACTCAGCGACGTAGGGCGGGTTGGATACCACCAGGTCCACCGGCCGGCGAGATCGCGGGGAAGGGCGTCGAACCACGGCCCCTCGGCCACGATGACCCGGCCTCGGGACCAGCCCCCTCGTCGTGCCACTTCGACCAGATTGGCCCGGGCCACCTCGGTCGCATCGGACGACACGTCGGTGGCCCAAACCTGGATGCCCGGAGCGAAACGACCTCCCTCGGTGGCCAGGGACAGGGCGATGGCTCCCGAGCCGGTGCCCAAGTCGACCACCAGGGGCCGGAGGTGGGCCCGGGGCGGAAGGGGTCGAAAAACCGATCCCAGAGTCGTCGCAACTCGGTGAGAGCCACCTCCACCACCTGTTCGGTCTCGGGGCGGGGAATCAGCACCCGTCGATCGAGCTGCAGCTCGATCGACCGGAAGGGCCAGCCGACCCAGCACGTACTGGAGAGGCTCCCCCGCCGCTCGACGATCGGCCAGGACCTGGGCCGAAGCGGCCCCCCCGTGGTCGACGATCCACCGAGCCTCGGGCACCGAGCCCAGTTGTGCGGCGAGGGCTCGACCAGGCGTGACTCGTCCCGGTCGGAGCGCCCGACGGGGGCGCCGATGCGCCAGCTCGTACCTCATCCACAGCCATGGGGTCAGCCTTCGTCCAGTTGTCGATATCGCTTATCGGCCATGAGGGCATCGGTCAGCTCGTCGAGGTCGCCCAGCAGGATTCGGTCGAGCTTGTGCAGGGTCAGTTTGATCCGGTGGTCGGTGACCCGGTTGTCCTTGTAGTTGTAGGTCCGGATCTTCTCGGAGCGGCCGACCGCCGCCGACCTGGCTTCTGCGCTGCTCCGACAGCTCGGCCGCCTGCCGGTCCTGCTCAGCCTTCAAGAGCCTGGAGCGGAGCACGGTCATCGCCTTGGCCCGATTCTGCATCTGGCTCTTCTCGTCCTGCATGGCCACCACCATGCCCGTGGGCAGGTGGGTGATGCGGACCGCCGAGTCGGTGGTGTTGACCGACTGGCCGCCCGGTCCGGTGGAGCGGTAGACGTCGATCTTGAGATCGCTCGGGTCGATGGCCACGTCGACCTCTTCGGCCTCGGGTAGGACGGCCACCGCGGCCGACGAGGTGTGGATGCGGCCCTGCGACTCGGTGACCGGCACCCTTTGGACCCGGTGGGGCCCACCCTCGTGCTCGAGGCGCTGCCAGGCATCGTCACCTTTGACCACGAAGGTGATCTCGTTCAGTCCGTCGCGCTCGGAGGGACTGGAGGAGAGGACCTCGACCTTCCACCCCCGTATCGCCGCGTACCGGGAGTACATCTCGTAGAGATCCTTGGCAAAGAGGTTCGCCTCCTCCCCGCCTTCAGCACCCCGGATCTCCATGATGACGTTCCGGCCGGCATTGGGATCGCGGGGTACGAGGAGCAGACGGAGCTCCTCTTCCAGGCGGGTGACGTCCGCTTCGGCCTGGTTTACCTCGGCCTGCGCCAGCTCGCGCTCGGTCGCCCGACGAATCGGTGTACATCTCACGTGCGGTCTCGAGGTCGGACTCTGCCGCCTGGAGCCGGCGCCAGGTGTCCACCACCTCTTCGAGCTCACGATGACGGCGGGTGACCTCGCGGAGTCGACGGGGATCAGCCGAGAGATCAGGGGCGCTGCAGTTCGGCCAGAACGAGTTCGTACTCCCGCTCGAGCTCCTGCATGCGGTGGCTGAACACTGGGCCAGGGTAGCGCCAACCGCCCGGCCGACCTCAGCCGGCACAAACCCCACCGACCGGGGTCCGGAGGCAGGTTGCCGAGTTCAGGAAGCGGGTGGCGCCGCTGACTTTTTGCGGGATCCGGTCTTGGCGTAGCGACGCTGGAAGCGCTCGACCCGACCACCCGAGTCCACCAGCTTCTGCTTGCCGGTGAAGAAGGGATGGCACTCGTTGCACAACTCGAGATGGATCTCCGGCTTGGTCGACCGCGTCGTGAAAGTGTTGCCGCACGAGCAACGGACCGAGGATTCGACGTAGGTGGGGTGGATGTCAGTCTTCATGGAGGTCTCCTGTGGTTGCCGCCCATCGGCACCGATCACCGGCACTTGTGCAGCGAAGGCAGTGTAGCGGCGGCCCCGGCCGAGTCGAGCAGTCGTGGGATCAGGTAGCGGGACCCTTGGCGATCTCGGCCAGGAACTCGTCGTTGCTTTTGGTGGTGCGGATCTTGTCCATCAGGAGTTCGAGGCCGGCCGCCGCACTCCCCTCGTTGGCCAGCGCGTTGAGCACCCGACGGAGCTTCCAGACCTGTTGGAGCTCGGACCGGTCGAACAACAGTTCCTCGTGCCGGGTGGAGCTGGCGTTGACGTCGATGGAGGGATACAGCCGTCGCTCGGCCAGGCGCCGGTCGAGGCGGAGCTCCATGTTTCCGGTGCCTTTGAATTCCTCGAAGATGACTTCGTCCATCTTCGAACCCGTTTCCACAAGCGCGGTGGCCAGGATGGTGAGCGAGCCGCCCTCTTCGATGTTCCTTGCCGCGCCGAAGAACTTCTTGGGAGGGTAAAGCGCTCCCGAGTCGACACCACCGGACATGATTCGGCCAGTGGCCGGCTGGGCCAGATTGTAGGCCCGGGCCAGGCGAGTGATCCCGTCGAGGATGATGACCACGTCGCGGCCGGCCTCGACCAGTCGCTTGGCTCGCTCGATGGCCAACTCGGCTACCGCGGTGTGCTCCTCGGCCGGACGGTCGAAGGTGGACGCAACCACCTCGCCTTTCACCGAACGGCGCATATCGGTGACTTCCTCTGGTCGCTCATCGACAAGGAGCACCATCAGGTGGACGTCGGGATTGTTGGCCTCGATGGAGTGGGCTATGTGCTTCATCACCGTGGTCTTGCCGGCCTTGGGTGGGGACACGATGAGTCCGCGCTGTCCCTTCCCGATGGGAGAGAGGAGGTCGACGATACGAGTCGTCATGTTCTCCTTCTCACCCGGCATTTCGAGGTTGAGCCTCTCGTCGGGAAACAGCGGGGTCAGATCCTCGAACCGCGGACGGTTGCGGGCGGCCTCGGGATCGAGGTTTGAGATGGTGTCGATCTGGAGGAGCGCCGGGAACTTCTCGGTGCTGCCAGCAGGTCTGCAGAACCCCTCGATGCTGTCGCCCTTTCGCAGTGCGAAGCGTCGAGCCTGACTGATCGATACATAGACATCCTTGGATGAAGGGAGGTAGCCCTCGCATCTCAAGAATCCGTATCCTTCGTCTCGCAGGTCGAGGAGGCCGCGGACCGGGATGAGCTCACCCTGGTATTGCTGGTCCTGGTTGGAACCAGCCCCCTGCAGATCGCCCTCGCCCCCCGGGCCCTGGCGGTCACGACCACGACGACGCCGGTTGCTCCGACGGTTGCCCAGATCGTCGTTACCGCCTCCACCCTGATTGTTGCGGTTGTTCTGGTTATTGCGGTTGTTGCGGTTGTTGTTCTGGTTGCCCTGGTTATTGCGGTTGTTCTGATTGTTGCGGTTGTTGCCTCCGGACTGACTGCCCTGGCGGCTGCTGTCGGTCTGCGTGCCAGTTCCACCGGATCCGCTGTCATGGTCGCTGCCGCGAACATCGCCTTTGCCCTCCCCGCCGGAGGCATCGGCGGTATCGGCCGACGAGCCGTTGGCCGAAGGGGCATCGCCGAAGTCGTCCTCGAGCGCCACCGGGACGTCGGACGCCTGAGCATCATCGTCCGGACCGAAGGAACGGACGACCGGACTCGGTCTCGCCTGGCCACGCCGTCGTCCTTGTTCAACGGACCCGTTCCCTCTGGGCGTGGGGCCACCTCCGTTGCTGGAGCCATCGCCGTTACGGGAACCGGCGCCTCCGTCACCGTTGGTCGCGGTACCTCCGTCGACCGCCACTCCGGCGGCCTTCAGGATGCCGTCAATGATGTCGGCTTTCTTCGTTCTGGTATTGGTCTTCACAGACAGTGCCTGCGCGATGGCGTGGAGCTCTTCTCGCTCTTTGCCTTCCAACACCGAGCGCTCGAGCTGCTGTTCGGCAGTCATCGGCTTCCTCGTTTCAAATGTCCTCGTTGGCAGATGGATTGACCCCGCCTGCCAGGGAATCAGGGTGGGGAATCGCGGGTCTCGAGATCGCCTCTCGCCTGCTACTCCCCCCGACGCCGGATACGGGCTGGTGTGATCATGCGATCAAGAACCAGAAGCTCCCGTCCACAGGCCCGAGCGGGCCACATGTGGAAGCGAAGGCGTACCCATAGTACAGGTGACTGGGCTGTCCGGCAACAACCCTCACGGCGACGGTGGCATTCCCCGGTCATTCCCACCGGCCGGACCGCCCGGTATCTTCGTCACAACTTAAGCTCGGCCAGCACCGCACCGAGGTCGGCGTCGACCACGGTCGGAACCGAAATCTGGCTGATGGCAATGTCGGGATCCTTCAGCCCATGACCGGTGAGCACGCAGACCACGGTGCTGCCCGACCCGACACCGTCGGGGAGTCCGAACTTCATGAGCCCGGCCACCGATGCGGCCGACGCCGGCTCGCAGAAGACCGACTCCTCCGATGCCAGGAAGCGGTAGGCGTTGAGGATCTCCTCGTCGGAAACGGCGGCGATCCCGCCACCCGACTCGGAGGCGGCCGATGTAGCGCCGTACCAGCTGGCCGGATTACCGATACGGATTGCTGTGGCCACCGTCTCCGGATGTTCGACGACATGGCCCTCGACGATGGGCGCGGCTCCGGCGGCCTGGAAGCCGAGCATCCGCGGCAGCCGCGTGCTCCGGCCAGCCTCTTTGAATTCGAGGTAACCCTTCCAGTAGGCGGTGATGTTGCCGGCATTTCCCACCGGGATGCAGTGCACTTCGGGTGCATCACCGAGCTCGTCAACGATCTCGAATGCCCCCGACTTCTGGCCCTCGATGCGGTAGGGGTTCACCGAGTTGACCACGGTGACCGGCGCCCGCTCCCCCAGTTCGCGCACGATGGTCAGGGACTGGTCGAAGTTGCCCCGCACCTGCAGGACCCGCGCCCCGTGGATGAGGGCCTGGGCCAGCTTCCCGAGGGCGATGTGGCCCTCGGGAATGAGCACCGCGCAGGTCAGTCCGGCCCGGGCGGCGAAGGCCGCGGCCGACGCCGACGTGTTGCCGGTGGAGGCGCAGACCACCGCCTTGGCCCCCTCCTCGGCCGCCTTGGAGATGGCCACGGTCATGCCCCGGTCCTTGAACGAACCGGTGGGGTTGGCCCCCTCCACCTTCAACAGCACCCGGGCACCGAGCCGGTCGGAGAGCCTTGGGGCGGGAAGCAGCGGTGTCCCACCCTCGTACAGGGTCACCACCGGCGTGGCCGCGGTGACCGGAAGGAAGGGTCGGTACTCCTCGATGACGCCGCGCCAGCCGGGACGCCCCGGTACGGCGGTCATCGCGAATCCCCGACGATCCGTAGGACCCCACCGATCCGCTCGACGACATCCAGCCGGTCGAGATCCTCGAGCGTGGTGCGGAGATCGCCCTCACGGGCCAGGTGGGTGACGAACAACAGGCGCGCGTCACCGACGTGTCCCTCCTGTTCCATCGACCGGATCGATACGTCGTTGTCGCCGAACACCTTGGCCACCGAGGCCAGCACTCCGGAGCGATCGGCGACGTCGAGGCTCACGTAGCACCGGGTCAGCAGCTCGTCCTGGGGAAGCAACCTGGCCGGTTGGCGATCCGGTGCCGGTGCCGTGGTGCCAGCCAGTCGGTTGCGAACGGCATCGATCAGGTCGCCGACCACAGCGCTTGCCGTGGGCAGGCCACCGGCACCTTGGCCATAGAGCATGAGTTCTCCGGCTGCCTCTCCCTCGATGAACACCGCGTTGAAGGCCCCACGGACACCGGCCAGAGGGTGCGATTGGGGCACCAGCGCCGGATGGACCCGGACGGACAGCGCGTCGTCTCCGGTCCGTTCCACGATGGCCAGGAGCTTGACCGAGTACCCAAGGCGTTTGGCGAACTGCACGTCGGACGCCCGCACCGCGGTGATGCCCTCTCGCATCACTTCGGCTCCGGCCACGTCGTAGCCGAAGGCCACCCCGGCCAGAATGGCAGCCTTGGCCGCAGCGTCGTAGCCCTCGACGTCAGCCGTGGGGTCCCGTTCGGCGAACCCCAAGGCCTGGGCCTCGGCCAGCGCATCGGAATAGTCGGCACCGCGCTCGCTCATCTCGGTGAGGATGAAATTGGTCGTACCGTTGACAATGCCCATCACCCGCTGGATCCGCTCGCCGGTCAGCGACTCTCGTAGGGCCCTGACCAGGGGGATGGCTCCAGCCACGGCGGCTTCGTACAGCAGGTCGACGCCACGCCGCTGGGCGAGGCTCCGAAGGGCCACACCCTCCGGAGAGGCCAGCAGCGCCTTGTTGGCGGTGATCACCGGCTTGTCGGACTCAAGGGCGTTTCGCACGAGCAACCCTGCCGGATCCAGCCCGCCGATGAGCTCCACCACCACGTCGACCGACGAGTCGGCCACCAGCCCGGCCGGGTCGTCGGTGAGCAGCTCGACCGGAATCTGCGAGTCACGGGCCCGTGACAGGTCGTGAACGGCAATACCGGCGATCTCCAGACGGGCACCACTCTGCACAGCCAGCGCATCGGCCCGGTCCTTCAGGATGCCGACCAGGGCCGCGCCGACGTTGCCGCACCCGAGCACGGCGATGCGCACGACCCGCTCGGACGGGGGGGCCAAGGTCACCCGGTCACGCTACCGCCTGGCCGCCGGTGGACCGGCGACCGGCCAGCCCCAATCGGTCGACCGTCCGGAGACGTACGCCCGTCAGAGGTCGAGTCGGACCAAGTCGTCGAGAGTCTCCCGGCGGACCACGATCCGAGCCTCACCGTTGACCACGAAGACCACGGCGGGACGGGGCACCTTGTTGTAGTTGGAAGCCATCGAGTGGCCGTAGGCGCCGGTGACCGGGGTGGCCAGGATGTCCCCCACCACCAGATCCTCGGGCACGTACCCCTCGGAAACCACCACGTCACCCGTCTCGCAGTGCTTGCCCACCACTCGCACAGCCCAAAGTCGGAGCGCATCGGCCTCCCGGGGCAGAAAGGCCTCGTAGCCGCTGCCATAGAGGACGGGACGGGGATTGTCGCTCATGCCTCCGTCGACCGAGACGTAGGTGCGGTATCCAGCCACCTCCTTCACCGTTCCCACCCGGTAGAGAGTGATGCCGGCGGAGGCCACGATGGACCGTCCCGGTTCGGCGGTGACCCGGACCGCCTCGGGAATCCCGGCCTGTCGGCAGGCCTGGCGCACCGAGGCCGCCCACTGGGCCATGGGCGGTGCCTCCTCCCCGTTGACATAGGCCACCCCCAGTCCGCCTCCGACGACCAGCTCGGGGAGGTCGAGCGGGGCGAAGAACCCGGCCAGCACCTCGACGGCCCGGGCAAAAGGGGCGAGGGCGAACACCTGGCTGCCCAGATGGGCGTGGATTCCCACGAACTCGACCAACCCCCGTCGCTCGAGGTCGCGGAGGCGCTCGACGGCCCGGGCCGCCGCCCCCGACGCCAGTCCGAACCCGAATTTGGAGTCGTCCTGGCCGGTGCGGACGAACTCGTGGGTATGGACCTCGACCCCCGGGGTGATCCGGGCCAGCACCCGCGGCCGGCCATCCGGTGGAACCAGGTGCTCGAGCCGGTCGATCTCGTCGAAGGAGTCGACGACGATGCGGCCCACGCCGACAGCTAGCGCGGCGGCCAACTCCTCATCCGACTTGTTGTTTCCGTGGAGCACCAGTCGATCGGCCGGGACTCCGGCGGTCAGGGCGACGTGGAGCTCGCCCCCGGTGGAGACGTCGAGGCACATCCCCTCTTCGTGGGCCAGGCGGGCCATGGCCACACACAAGAAGGCCTTAGTGGCGTAGGCCACACCGTCGCCCCATGCCTCGACCGCCTCACGGCACCGGGCCCGCAGGTGGGCCTCGTCGTAGACGAACAGCGGAGTCCCGACCTGTTCAGCCAATTCGACCAGGTCGACCCGGCCAACCCGCAGACGTCCGTCGACCACCTCGGCGGTCAACGGGAAGAGACCCGGCGCCACCGGCGCGTCGGGGTCGCCGGCCGGCGAGGTGGTCTCGGCCGGCCCGTCTCCGATCACGATCGGGCCCCCGTCACATCGCCTCCGGAGCGGAGACACCCAGCAGCCCGAGCCCGATGGCCAGGCCAATCCGGGCTCCTTCCACCAGCCACAGGCGGGCCTGGGTCAGCGCCGGGTCCACTTCTTCGGCCAGGATCGGGCAGTCATGATAGAAGCCGTGAACGCAGGTGGCCAGGCGACGAACCCAAGTGGTGACCTTGGTCGGTGCCCGATCGATGGCGGCATCGGCCACCACCTCGGGGAGCTCCTCGAGGCAACGGATCAGCTCGAGCTCACGGGGGTGGGTGAGCACGGTGAGGTCGACGTCGGCCAGCGGGGCCCGCACCACCCCGCGCTCGATCGCCTTGCGACCCACACCACCGATGCGAGCACTGGCCATCTGCACATAGAAGACCGGGTTCTCCACCGACTGCTCCCTGACCGAGGCCAGGTCGAAGGTGGTGGCCTGATCGAGCGAGCTCATCAGGCTGAGGATGCGGGTGGCATCGGCGCCGATGTCGGCGACCAGGGAGTCGAGGGTGATGGCATTGCCGGCCCGCTTCCCCATCTTCACCGCTTCGTCGCCGTCCATGAGCGAGACCATCTGACCTAACTTCACCTCGAGGCGCTCGGGGTCGATGCCCAGCGCTTCCACTCCGGCCCGGAGGCTGGCCACTTGACCGTGGTGGTCGGCCCCGAACACGTCGATGACCCGGTCGAAGCCCCGGACCAGGAACTTGTCGCGGTGGTAGGCCAGATCCCCGGCCAGGTAGGTGGCATCACCGTTCGACTTGCGCAGCACGCGGTCGCGGCTGTCACCCATCTCGGTGGCCCGGAACCAGGTTGCACCCTCCTGTTCGAAGACCAGGCCCCGTTCGGCCAACAGCGCAATGGTCTCGTCCACTGCGCCGCTCTCCTCGATGGAAGCCTGGCTGTACCACTCGTCAAAGACGATCCCCACCGAGGCGAGGGTGGCCCGAATGTGCTCGAGGATCCGGTCGGCGGCCCACCGTCCGGCCTCGGTGACGTCGTCGGGACCGTCGTAGGTGGCAGCCAGCTCGGTCACATACTCGCCGGAATAGCCCCCATCGGGCACTTCGTCACCGCGACGACGGGCAAGGATGCTCTCACCGAGGGTCCGGATCTGGCCACCGGTATCGTTGACGTAGTACTCGCGGCTGACCTGGTAACCGGCTCGGGCCAGAACCCGGGCCAGGGCATCTCCGTAGCTTCCCCACCAGCCGTTGCCCACGTGAATCGGTCCGGTCGGGTTGGCCGAGATGAACTCGACCTGGACTCGCTCGCCGTGGCCGACGTCGGGCCGGGCGTATCCCTGCTCCCCCTCGGACAGCACCTGGGCCAGCGCCTCATGGAGCCATCCGTTGTCCAGCGTGAAGTTGACAAAGCCGGGACCGGCCACCTCGATGGCGGTGACATGGCGTGGAGGGTCGGTGGTCAGCACCTCGGCGAGGGCAGAGGCCAGGTCACGCGGCGACCTGCCGGCCTTTTTGGCCGTTACCAGGGCGATGTTGGTAGACCAGTCCCCGTGGTCCCGCCGGGCCGGACGCTCGAGCTCCACGGCGTCAGGGTCGACGACCAGGGCCAGGCCTTCGCGTTGGGCAATGGTATCGAGGGCGCGGCTGACGGCCTGGGCGAGTGGGTCACGGACTGACATGGATCCTGCGAGGATACGTCCTCGGGGGCCACCACCCGAATGGGGCGGGGGGCCACCCCGATGGTGGCACTACAGTTGGCACTCCGGCGACGGACGCCAGTGAAGCCACCGGCCGTTCAGATCCGGCCCCGCCCTCGTAGCTCAGCGGATAGAGCATCGGCCTCCGGAGCCGTGTGCGCAGGTTCGAGTCCTGCCGGGGGCACGGTTGTTCTGTCCCATGACATCGCGGACAGACGAACCCACGCAGGCTAGGTCTGATCAAGGGCCGACGCCCAGGCGCTGGTAGTCCCTGGTGGGATCGAGGGTGAGGTGCCGTAGCAGCTCGCCCTCCTCACCACCTGAGTAGGTGTCCACGATGTCATGGGACATGCTGTCCACTAAGTGATGGAACCAGACACTGCCGGGGGCACGGTGTGTGATGTCGCGAGACATCGGAGACCGGTGTGTCAAGACATCGTAGACCAGGACATTCCCGTCAGGGCATGCGCTGGTAGTCCTTGGTCGGGTCGACGACGAGGCGCCGCAAAGGGGAGCCGTCCAGGCCGACCACTTCGATGTCGAGTCCCTCGATGAGCATGGCCACCCGCCAACCGGCATAGGCACGACCGATGCCGATGTGGTGGAGGCGCCCTTGATGGCGCAGTGTCACCGAACTGGCCGTATCCACCTTGTCGAGGCGTAAGCGCCGGTCGTTGATCTTGATGATGGGGGCGGTGGGCTTGGCCTTCTCCCGGGCATCGAAGACCGACCTCGGGGTCCGGCGTTTGGTGGATTGCCAGGTATCTGGGTCATATGCTCACTGGCGCAGTGGGCTGCGAAGCCACCGGTGCCGTGGGGCACTCCACCGCTTGGCTTGGGCGTCTGTCGCGTTCTTGACCTCAGTCGTGCTTCGGATCTGAAGTTCCTGCTGGGACCAACGGGACAGACCTCGACGGTTCGACAGAAACAAGGACGAACCAACCGATAAGGAGAACTGACATGGTGGACAACCCGCAGCCATCGGAAGACCCGACTCCCTTATCCGTTCGCTCGGCCAAGATGCAATGGAGCGACGACGATGGCAGTCTCCAGGTCGGCAACACACACTTTGCTCTGACCATCGATCCAAGTGACTGGAACAGTTGGGATTCGACAGTCGACCAGTTCGTATTGCTGAAGTCCCGTCACTACCTGGACAGCCTGCTCAGGTTTGCCCCCGATCGGGTTGACAACATCGTGGACCTGGGAATCTTCAAGGGGGGCAGCATCGCTCTCTACGAGGAGCTGTTCGCACCGAAGAAGATGCTCGGGGTCGACTTGACTCCTTCTCGGGTGGAAGCCCTCGATGGATACCTCGCACGGCATCAGAGGGCTGATGCCGTGCGCCTTTCGTACGGGACGGACCAAGGTGATCGAGGGACACTGACCAGATTGACCAACGAAACCTTCGGTGCCGAGCCCCTGGACCTGGTGGTAGACGACTGTTCCCACATGTACGAACTGACCAAGGCGTCGCTCAATGCGCTGCTACCGAGAGTTCGTCCAGGAGGGGTCTATGTCATCGAGGATTGGGGGTGGGCCCACTACCCAGGAGGAAGTCCCGCAAATTGGCAGAGAAATCAGGAGACCTTCAAGGATCAGCGAACGCCAATGTCAAAACTCATACTCGAACTGGTCTCGGTGGTTGCCAGTAGACCGGATCTCATCCGCGAGATCAACGTCGTGCCCGGGCTCGTCTTTGTGACCCGAGGCCACGCATCCGTTTCCGAGAACGGGTTCGACATTGACAATTTTCACAGCACTCCCGGTAGGAAACTTCTGTATGAGGGCTCCGTCCGCAGTTGGTGGCAGCGAAGACGTTGGCTCTAACCGGATGTGAGTATCCACGACATGCACATCTGTCGATGTCGATGACCGACCTGCCACCGGCGGTCGGGGTGTGACATCGAACAGGACCTAGGTGGAGCTAACCGGGTGTCAGTCGCGTTGAATGGTGCCGAACAAAGCTACGAACCTGTGGGCCAAGCGAGTCTCCCAAGTGTTGGGCTCATGGAAGATCTTCCTCCCAGCAGTCAGGTAGCTACTGCTGATGTCGAATTCGGCGTCCGACACCACCTCATGGCCTCGCTCAATGTAGACCGTGGTTCCATCGATCGTGACTCGCCGGACAAGGCCCCGCCGTGACGCTGAGACCATCACGATCTCAAGGATCAGCCTCGACAGCGGATACTGCGCTTTCGCGAGGTGGGTGGTACCCCCTTGCCAGTGGTCGCCCGGCCAATGAGCCGAGCCCCAGTCCTCGATGACGTACAGACCGCCCGGACGGACACGGGGGAACAGTACGTTGAACGACGCCCTGGTCTGTGCGAACAGATGGGAGCAGTCGTCAACGACAAGATCGAGCCACTCCTCTCCGAATTCGTCACGGACAATGGTCCTCAGTCGTTCCTTATCCCCCTGGTGCGTTGCATAGTAGAGATGGATGGTTTCACCCAAGGCGTGCTCGGAAATGAAGTCATCGAGAGCCCTCACCCGATTCTGGCTTAAGTCGATACCCACCAATCGTTTCGGTTGGAACAGCTCGTGGTAGAGGGCAATGCTGCCGCCCTTGTAGATGCCGAGGTCAACGATATTTTCCGTGGGATCGGGGGCCACTGCGATGAGGTCTTCGACCATCGGCTTGTCCTTGACCAAAACAAAGCGTTCCGAATCTGACTCAGAGACAGCCATCACATCGGGGTCGAAGGTCAAAAAGAACTCTGCGTGTCCCACTCGCAGATGCTCACGATCAGCCCAATGCAATCTATCCGTCGGATCGACCTTCACCTGAAGGAATCTAGCCTCACCCTCGGGTGCCCGGCGCTTGCCGTTGGCCAACATTGATCCCGCGGTCAATGGATCAGCCGGCGCACAATCCTTTGGTAGTCGCCAGGCCATCGAACCGCCCGTTGTTCTTGTAGCGTCACCATCGTGGCCGATCCCCTAGATGACCTCGCGGCACTGTGGCAGTGGTTCGCTGACGGCATCATGGCCGGCTACTGCCCGCTCTACGACGAGATCGCCCGGTCGGTGGCCGAAGACCGCGAACTCCTGTCGCTCCAGTACTCGGCTCGTCCCCACGCGCATCTACCGCCAATGCTGCTGGCCGGCGCCCACCACCTCCTCTTGAGCGGCGTCGAACACCCTCTCGCCGACGTGTACGCCGGACGGTCATCAGAGCCGGCGTCTCCCCTCTTTCGGGAATTGTGCCTGGCGAACCGGACTGCCCTCCTCGAGGTGCTCAATACCCGAACGGTGCAGACCAACGAGGTCGGTCGCAGCGCTCTCCTCGGACCGGCTCTCACCTGGACGGCGGGTGGCGAGACGGTGCGGCTGGTGGATGTCGGCTGTAGCGCCGGGCTCAACATGCTCTGCGAGCGTTTCCGACTCGATTACGGCGAGCACGGGGCAACCGGACCGGCTGACTCCCCGGTGCGCATCGACTGCCGGGTGGTGGCCGGGGCACCGCCCATCGCCCCGTCTCTTCCGGTGATCGCCGGCCGGATCGGCATCGATCTGGATCCGCCCGATCTCAGCGACCCCGGAGACGCCCGATGGCTGTTGGCCTGCGTGTGGCCTGGGACAGGCCGATTCCAGCGGGCCCAGCGCGCCATCGAGCTGGGTCAGGTCGACCCACCACCGGTGCTCCAGGGCGATGCCCTCGAAGCGCTTCCCGAGGTACTGGCCGGTCAGGGTGAGGGTCAGATCATCGTGCTCAATTCGTGGTCGTTCTCCTACTTCTCCGTCGAGCAGCGTCAGGACTACGTCGAGCTGCTGGCCGCAGTCGGGCGAGACCGTCCGGTGATCTGGCTCTGCATGGACGCTCCCGGCGTGGTCGAGCTACCCACCGGGGTAGCGGTGCCTTCAACGGAGAGCACGGAGACCGACGTACTCACCAGCGTGACCTTCGCAGGGGGAACCTCCCCCCGAACCGAGGTGCTGGCGTTCGTCCAGAGTCACGGCCAGTCGATGGTCTGGCAGGCGTCCCGGTAATGCACTACCCGGATGGTCAGGAGCACACGCTTCTCGGGATCTTGAGCATCGGCCTCGTTGTCAGCCTGGAGGGGATACGTCCACCAGTAGAAGCTGCGTTGCATCGGGCGACCGACTGATCCCCCTGCCGACCCTTCCATGAGCTCGGGCAGGCGCACCCGGCGCCCCTTTAGCTTGTTGGACTGAAGACCAGGAAAAGGGGAGGCCCTATGTACGCAATCGTGACGAATGTCCATGTCGAGCACCCCGACCAGGCTCGACTGCTCCTGCCCGAGGCTCGAGAAACCCTCGTCGCTCGGGCTCCGGGAATCGTATGCGGCTACTGGCTGGAACCGATTGATGGGATCGGGACATCGGTGTTGGTGTTCGAGACCAAGGCACATGCAGACGATGCGGCGAAGTATCCGTTGCCGCCCATGCCCGGTGTCACCCAGCTCGATATGAAGATCCGTGAGGTCTTTGCCCACGTCTGATGGTTGGCTCCGTGGCTTCCACCGGGCACCGGCCTGGTGGTTGCCGGCAACGGTCAAGGTGCCGACGCTCCGGCTGATTGCCAGGTGGCCATGCGCTTCATGGCTGACGAGTACGGCAATGTGCCGACTGCCAAGAGCACCACACTCAGCGGCACTCCGATTCCCGTCAATGCGAAGACGGCAGCCAGGGGAAAGAAGATTGCGCTCGCAGGGACCTGGAGACAGATGAGGCCCGCGATCAACCATTTCTGGCCACCCTTCAGTTTCGACCTGGGTGGGCTGGCACTGGGTGCAACCCTGTGGTCCGTTTCCACGCCACCCGACACTATCGGGCAGTATTCGCAGGCCGTTGACGGATGTGCCCGGAATGGCCCCCGGAGGACCATCGGATGACCGCCGGATGACCGCCGGATGACCGCCGGATGACCGCCGGATGACCAGCGGAGACGCTGGCTCCTCGATCTCGCGGGGACACCGTCGCTGAGGAAGAGTCGACATCGAACCGGATCCCTTTATACCCCCATGGGGTATACTGGACTCTGCGAAGGAGGGGTCGAGCAGGAGGGGTCCGATGGACCACGGCTACAGGGACGACAAGGCGGCGATCCACACCCGGTTGCGTCGGGTCGAAGGTCAGGTCCGAGGGCTGCAACGCATGGTCGAAGACGACCGCTACTGCATCGACATCCTCGAGCAGGTGGCAGCGGCCACCCGGGCCCTCCAGTCAGTGGCTCTGCAGCTGCTCACCGACCACCTGGCCCACTGTGTGGCCGACGCCGTCGAGACCGGCGGCGAGGAGGCCGAAGCGAAACTGACTGAGGCGTCGGCGGCCATCGCCCGGCTGGTGCGCTCTTGAATCCGGTCGTCCGTCGAAGGCCAGACCAGTCCGGGGCACCCCGGTGAACGGAATCGGGTTGCTGGCTACCGCCGGCTGGCTCAACACGATCGGAGCCAGCCTACGGGAGGGCTTTTTCATGTTCTGGGAGACCCTGTGGCCGCTCATCTTGGGGTTCACCCTGTCCGGTGCCGTCCAGTCCTTCGTCAGCCGCGCTTCGATGCAGGCCAAGCTCGGGAACCATGGACCGGCCGCGGTGACCCGGGCCTCGCTGTACGGGATGGTCTCATCCTCGTGCTCCTACGCGGCAACGGCCATGGCCAAGTCCATCTTCGTGAAGGGGGCGGACTTCGTCGCGGTCTGTGTGTTCATGTTCGCCTCGACCAACCTGGTGATCGAGCTCGGGATCGTGCTGGTGGTCCTGATGGGTTGGCAGTTCGCGGTCAGCGAGTTCCTCGGCGGGATCCTCATGATCGCCCTCCTGGCCACCGTGGGGGCCCTCTGGCTGCGGGGCCGCCTGGTGGTCCGGGCCCGGCAACGGCTGGAGGCGGACCAGGGACACGATCACCAGCACGGCTCCGGTGCGGACAACGATCTGCAGCAACAGCCATGGTCGGTGAAGCTCCGCTCCAAGGCTGGCTGGGCCGATGCCGCCACCTACACGATGAGCGACATCACCATGCTGCGGCGCGAGCTGGTCATCGGCTACGCGGTGGCCGGCTTCCTCGCCGTGGCCGTCCCCGTCCGATTCTGGAACCTGGTCTTTCTCCACGGCCACGGGTTCTGGACCAGCCTGGAGAATGTCATCGTCGGGCCGTTCATCGCCGTCATCAGCTTCGTCTGCTCGATCGGCAACGTTCCCCTGGCTGCCTCGCTGTGGAAAGGAGGGATCTCCTTCGGCGGGGTGATCTCCTTCATCTTCGCCGACCTGATCACGTTCCCTCTCCTTCTCATCTACCGCCGCTACTACGGGACCCGGTTGACCGGCAGGATGCTGCTCGTCTTCTGGGGCGTGATGTCGGCGGCCGGACTGATCACCGAGGGCATCTTCCGGCTGGCCGGCCTGGTGCCCACCACCCGGCCGACTCAGGTGGCGCCGTCCCAGTTCTCGTGGAACGCCACCACCTATCTCAATATCGTCTTCGTAGCGGTGTTCGCCCTTCTCTACTGGACCTACCGCAACCGCCAGCGCCTGGGTGGAGGTGGTGGTTACGCCATCGATCCGGTCTGCGGCATGCAGGTGGAGATCCACACCGCTCCGGCCCGGTCGGACCAGGACGGTCAGGCCGTTTTCTTCTGCTCCGACCGCTGCCGCGACCGTTTCGAGTCCGAGGGGGCAGGACGTACCTCCCCGGGTCAGCCCCACGCTCCCGACCGGACCGTGGCCAGGTAGTCGGACCGCCCTTTCGCTCCGCCCATCGGGCGGTAGAGCGGGGGCACGTAGCCGGGTTGGGCCACGCCGGTCATGGGCAGGCGCTCCCACACGGCCGGGCGGGCCACGTCGACCACCAGCGACCGGGACAGTTGGACCAGGCTCGGACCCAGACCCCGGGACGTGGCGGAGACGAATGTACGTCCGGTCCGGTCGTACCCACCCCACCGGGCCGCGCCGACCCGCTCCTCCCGGGCCCGCCACCAGCGCCACCATCGGTCGTCCGCGGCCAGGGCATCGACCACCGCCTCGGGCACCGGGGCACCCAGCACCGTACGGGCCCGGTCCAGTTGCAGGGCCGCCACCAGGTCGGCACCGTAACGCCGGGCCCGACGGACCAGTTCGTCCCAGTCGGGAGGCTCCCGGTCGATCATCACCTCGAGGTCCTTCAACCAGACCAGCTGGTGGCCCCCGGAAAGGGACCCGTGCAGACACAGGTACAACAAGCCGTCGACCACGTCGAGGGTCTCCACCTCGACCGACCCGACCGGCACCGGGCGACGTCGTTCGACCATCTCGTCCAGCGGTAACGAAAAGCGCGACCGGATGTTGGTGGTGACCGAAAGGTGCCAATGGAGATCGCCGGACATGCCCGAGGGGAGGATCACGGGAACCTCGGCCCGGCGCTGCCTGGTCATCAGCGGCCAGTTGAGCTCGGGTACCGACCCGCCGGATCGCTCGATCAGCGAGAGGGCAGGTCCGAGGTCGTCCGGTGCCACCAGGAGATCGAGGTCCTCGTAGAGACGGGCTCCGGGGTCGCGGTAGCCGATGTCGGTCAATACCGGGCCCTTGACCACCAACCAGGGTCGGTCCAGCGCGGCCAGGAAATCGACGGCCCCGACCAGTTCGAGCAGGCATCGCCCGTGGCCCAGCGCCGCCCCCTGATAGGTGGCCCGCAGTCCACCCAGGCGGCCATCGTCCACCCCGAGATCGACCAGGGACCGGTAGACCACACCGGGTACCCGGTGGTAGGCGGCCAGCTCCACCAGCTGGTCGAAAGGGATCCGGTCGAGATCGACCAGCGGATCGACCGACCTGGCCTCCGGTCGCCTGGTCAGCCCGACCAGCACCGAGCCCAGCCGTTCGGCATCCGCGCGGGACCCGGCGGTCATCCGATGATCGGCTCGACGTTGGCCGAGATCAACCGTCGACCAGATCGGCGATACAGGCGGCCGCGGCATCGGGATCGGATCCCGGACGCAGCGTGTAGCTGGGAACGGTGCGGACCAGATCGGCCAGCACGTCGAGATGGCACTGGGTGGCCCATGGCTCGGTGGCCAGCAGGTTGGGCATCAGCTGGACGAGGGCTTCTGACGGCGACAGCGGCTCCAGCTCGGGCGTGGGCACAGTGACCACCTGGGGGAAGACCAGGGCGGCCGGCCGGCACCCGGCCAGTGGCGCCACGCCGTAGACGTCGTCGACCCGGAAGCTGAACTTGTCCCGTCCCGGACGCAACCCCTGATCGGTGAGATGGTGCAACTCCGGGAACATGGCCACCGTGCGGGCGGTCACGTCGACCTCGTCGGGAAAACCGGACAACCGGATCTCCTCCCCGTCGGTGGGATCGAGGAACACCGTGTCGTCGGAGACGAAGTCGAAGCCGGCCCGCACCAACATCACTGTCAACGTCGACTTGCCCGCTCCGCTGGAACCGGGGACCACCACCCCCTGATCCCTTCGGCCCAAGGTGGCGGCGTGGAGCGAGTAGCGACCGAACCGCTTCATCGTGTCGAGGAGGGCGACGGTGAACAGAGGGTGGGTAGCCAGCACGGTGTCGAGGGGGTCGGTCCCGGTGACGGCGACCCGGATCCGACCCTCCGCCGGGGAGCAGCGCATTCGGGCCACTCCCCCGTAGTCGATGTACAGCTCATCGACACCGTCGAAGTACTCGACCGGTTCCGACGGGGAGTCGTAGACCGGACGGCCGACGCCGCCGGGTCGCTCCAGCCAGTGGGGGTCGGCGTCCGGCCCGCGGATTTCGATGGTGACGTCGGCCCGTTCTGCCGGATCGGACCGCAACGGGCGCAGGCGCTGGTCGACCAGCTCGGCCACCGAAGGGTCCGTGCAGGTCACTACCACCGAGATGCCGGCCAGCCGATAGAACGCCTCGACCGTGCCGGTCGCCTCGGTCACCGGCATCAGTGGGTCACGCCATGGCGGGACATCCGCACCACCTCGCTGAACACAGCTCGGGGGTCGGACGGTTCCGCCAGGGGCTCACCGTCCAGCGTCAACCAGCAGTGCCCGGCCATCTGACCGTCCTGGGGACCGACGCCGAAGCACAGAGCGACATCGGCGCCGGCCCGACGGAGGCCGGCGTACAGAGTGATGCCCCGGGTCAGGCAGCCGGGGCGCACGGCCGGCCGGCCCCTTCGGATGATCCCGTCCACCCACCGTGCGTACTGCTCGGCCACCACAGCTTGGTCGGCGTCGGCAACGCGGTTCACCTCCCGGCGCGGTTCCAGCCAGTGCTGGAGGCGGGGAAGTCCGGCCCGGACCAGGAGCGGCGCTGCCGCCGCCACCACGGTCAGTCGGCAGAGAAGCAGGGGCGACGGCGTTCGGGCAATGTGCGCCGTTCTAGTGCTCGACGACAAGGCCGACCCCGGCCAGGTTGTCGATCAGCTCGCCGGTATCACGTGACGCGATCTCCGGATCGACGTCGTACTCGGCACAGATCGTATCGATGATCGCACCTACCGAGTGGGTGCCGTCGGCGAGCTCCCAGACCCGTCCGCCGACCGAATTGAGGGAGAAATATTCACCACTGTCGATGTCCAACAGCACGGACTCACCCTCGACCTGCTGCACCACCACCCGATCCCGCCGGCCGACGACCCTGTCGTGATTGATCATGAAAGCGTCAACCGACCGGCCGGATCCAGGTGGTCAAACCCGCTCAGCCAGAGTGAGGCGGCGGCGGATACTGCCAACCACTGGCCTTGGTAAGCCGACGGAGGAGCCCGAGACGCTGCAGTTCGGGCTTCTCATACGTACGCTTGCCTTCCATGTCTGCCCCTTTCCTAGATCCGACGATCGTACCACCGGCTTCCGGCCCTTAGGCAAGGATCTGCTGATCAAACGGGCGCTTGGCCGTCACACCGAGCCGTCCAGACCTGACTGGCGGACGGTCAGGTTGAAGCGTCCGGGGCCCATCCCGATACCCGGATCGGCCGTTCCGGCGAGGATTTTGGTGACGCCGTGGTAGGCGAGACGGGACGGGCCGCCGAAGACGAACAGGTCCCCCGATTCCAGCACCACCTCGGTCCACGGCCGTCCGCGGCCAGCGGCATTTCCGAAACGGAAGACCCCACTGTCGCCCAGGCTGACCGACACAACCGGAGCGGCCACCTGCTCCTCCCGGTCGGCGTGCATGCCCATCCTGGCGTCGGGCCGGTACCAGTTGATCAGGGCGACGTCCGGCCGGTACCAGTCGGCCACCGGCCGTGTCGACCCTCCCACCGGATCGGCAATCACCGGCTGAAGGACCACGGCGTCGCCGACAGCCCGGCGAGACAGGTCGCACAGCACCGGGGGGAAGGCCGCCACCGCCCTACCGTCCCCATCGTCCACCGTCTTCGAGTAACGGTACGGGAGCCAGTGCCATCCAAGGCAGGCGATCTCGGCCGACATGGTCCCCCGCCGAGGAAGGCGCGGTGAGCGCAATCCCCCGGCCAGCTCGGACCACGCCCAGCACGACGCGACCAGGTCCCGTTGTCCGTCGGGATCGAGCCACCCCCGGATGTGCACGGCACCGGGGGCTACGACGGTGGCATGCCTGGCCATCGGCCGGCTCCCTCTACCGTCCGTTGGGCCGGCAGTGCTCGCAGGGCCGGAAACCGGCTGCGGTGGCCGCCGGCAGCGTGCGGAAGGCCCGACGTTGCTCGGGAGCAACGTCGGCCAACCGGTGGCAGGTGGGCATGCACACCACCCGGTCGGACCGGTTGCCGATCAGAGGCGACCCCCGCCGCACTGTGGTCGCCACCTCGTCGACATCGACGCCCTCACCACTGAGCAGCCGCCGCTTCATCTCGGTGCCGAAGCCATACTGGCCCATGTTCCCGTCCGACCGGATCACCCGGTGGCAGGGGATGAGGAGCGGCACCGGGTTGTGCCCGAGGGCGGTGCCGACCGCCCGTACGGCGCGGGGACGTCCGATCTGTTCGGCCACCCAGGCATAGGGGCGAATCTCACCCGGTGGGATCCCGAGGGTGGCCTCGAGAACGTCCTGTTCGAATGAGGTCCTTCCCCGGAGATCAAAGCGCAGTTGGGAGGCGATACCGGTGCGAAGGGCCTCTTGCACACCGACCGGAGCTCGTCGGGAGGGGAACAGCGGTCGGCCGAAGTGTCGACGGAAGGCAGCGGCGAACCCGGCGTCACCACCGACGCTCGACGCCGGCATCACGCTGGCGATCCCCTCGTCGGTGGTGGCCACGTAGGCGTCCTCGACCGGTCCGGGTACATAGGACCAGTGGGCGGCGATCCGGTCCATCAGGTCGGGGGGGGCGGCAGCCGACAGCCCGCCCAGTGCACGGCTGAGGGGATCCTGGTCGGTGGTGGTCAACGGAGGGCTCCTTGCCTCTGGGTGGTGGGTCCCGCTCCCCCGACCACGAGCGGCGCCCGGAGCCGGGCCAGGCCGCGACTGACCAGGGACTTGACGGTGCCGGGGGGGCAGGCCATCACTTCGGCGACCTCGGCGACGGGGAGGTCGGCCACGAACCGCAATACGAGGGCCACCCGCTGACGCTCCGGGAGCCCGAGAAGGAGTCCGGCCAGGTGACGCCCGTCTTCACGGTTGAGGACCTGCTGATCGACATCGGCACGCCGGTCGACGGGATCGGGGGCGTGGTCGCCGTCGGGCACCGACACCCGTGGCCGGCGGGAGGCGGTCCGGCAATGGTTTCGCCACTGGTTGACCACGATGGTGCTGAGCCAGGCCCGGGGTTGCAGTGAATCGAGCCGCTCCACGTCGAACCCGGCCATCGAGCGGTAGGCCTGGAGAAAGGTGTCGGCGGCCAGGTCCTCGGCGTCCGACCGACGGCCGGTGAGGCGGAGGGCGATCGAGAACACCCGATCCCGCTGGTGCTCGAACAGGTGGACGAACGCCTCGTCGACCTCGGCGGCCGGTACCTCCCGGAGGAGTGGCGGGTTCAGCACGGGGCCGGGCTCGGCGCTGATGTCGGGTCCATACCCTTACTCAACACCACCTGGCCACTATCGGTTGCATCCGGTCGAGCCGGCCGGGCCCTCACCCGGTTCAGCCGGATGCAGAGGTGGGGTTCGAGCTCGGGGAGGGGTCGGCGGACGGGCCCGGCCGGGCAACCCGGTCGGGGGCAACGCTCGAGGAGACGGCCGAGGCCGGGTCCTGTCGGGCCAGCCAGCGGAGCCGGGCCGCCCGGGCATCCCACGAGTAGACGACGGCGGTGCCGGCCAGGCGGTCGTGCAACGCGTAGCGGTCGCGGCTGGTGAGGATACCGAGGAAGCCCAGACCGAACACGAGGAAGCTGAGCGGGAGGGTGAGAGTACGGATCACCGCCTGGCGGGCAGCCACCGGGCTGCCATCCTTTTTCACCACCCTGATGCCGAGGACGGCCATGCCCACGGTCTTGCCACTCAGGGTCCACTGGTAGGCGAAGTAGAGGAACTCCCAGATGACCGCACTGACCAGGGAGGCAATCTGATGATTGGTCAGCGAGAACTTGGACCCGGTGATCAGCTGGACAGTGAAGGCCAGGGCGGCAGCTCCCAACGTGAACAGCCCCCAGGAGGCACCCACGTCGGCAGCGAAGGCCACCAGCCTGGTGACCGCACCGGCGTAGTGGCCCTGGCGCCCTTCGATGGGCTCGGCGACGACGGCCGCGGCCATCAACCGGACCCGGTGGTCAAGGCGGGCAGGACCGGGGTCGATTCGACAAGGGTGGGCGGACCGAGAGGCAGGCCGTTCGGATCACGTCGGAGGATTCTCGTCACCCACCGGGCGAAAAAGTCGTCGAGGCCGACGCCCTGGGCCCGGATCACATCGAGGATCTCCGAG
The DNA here is from genome assembly GCA_963824355.1 of uncultured Acidimicrobiaceae bacterium. Classification (GTDB taxonomy): domain Bacteria; phylum Actinomycetota; class Acidimicrobiia; order Acidimicrobiales; family RAAP-2; genus Bog-756. Next base: position 41,840 of record CAWGOY010000012.1, read on the forward strand.
GCCACGCCGGTGGTCGACCGGGCGATGATCGAGCCCAACTCGGTCTTCTCCATCAGCGCATCGATGTCGACCCGTTCGATGATCTTCTCCACGTCGACCCGTTCGACGATCTTCTCCACATCGACCCGGTCGATCAGTTTGTCCACGTCGACGCGGCTCACCACCGCGTCAACGTCGACTCGCGACACGATGGCATCGACATCGATCCGTTCCAACAGCGCGTCGATGTCGATGGCGTCCATCACGATGCTGACCACGTGCTCGGCCACGGCCTGGGCCAGCTGCTCCATCCGACCGGAGCCGGGTACCGGACTCAAGCGAGCCCCGTGGACGCCCGTGCGTGCATCCGTACAGCTTCCCATCGGTTGGGTACCGGTTCGGGGACGGTGCGACGGTCGGTGGTCGGTGGTCGGTGGTCGAATCGAGCGCAGGCCGGAGTGCCAGGACGGCGGCCGATCGCGGCCGACCGGAAGAACAGATCAGGCCGGAGTGGCCGCCCGGAGCACGTCAAGGGCCCGGTCGGCATGCACGTTCATCCGCACCTCGCTCTGGATGACATCGATGACCCGGAGATCCGGACCGATCACGAAGGTCGCCCGCTTGGTCGGTGACAGCTTGGTGAACCGGCGCCGGACACCGAACTGGGTGGCCACAGCACCGTCGGGATCCGACAGCAGCGGGTAGTCAAACGAGTGCTTGTCGGAGAACTGCTTCTGCTTCTCCACCTTGTCGGCACTGATGCCCACCCGCTGGGCCCCGACTGCGTCGAACTCCGCCTTCATATCGCGGAAGTGACAGCTTTCGGCGGTGCAGCCCGGGGTCATCGCCGCCGGGTAGAAGAACAGCACCACCGGGCCAGCTGCGGCCAGGTCGCTCAACTTCCTCGGCGTGCCGTCCTCATCGGGTAGCTCGAAGTCCGGTACCTGGTCTCCTTTTTGCATAGACCCGAGGCTACCGGGGCCCGGTCGGCCGTGCGTCAGTGAACATCCCGTTCACCCTAAGATGCGTCGGCAGCACCTCCCATCTGGCCGCGCCTTCCGGCTGTCGCCACCCGGGAGTTCCGGGTCGTGCCCGGCCCGGTACGGGGCAACCGGCCGATGGACCCCAGCCGATCGAAGAGGAAGACAGGCCGTGCCCTACGCAATCGAAGCTGACCGACTCGAGAAGACATTCCGAGGCAAGCACGAGGTCCACGCCCTCGCCGGCGTCAGCTTCGGCGTCGAGGAGGGCACCGTGTTCGGTCTGCTCGGACCCAACGGATCGGGCAAGACCACCGCGGTGCGGGTGCTCACCACCATCCTCCGACCCGACAGCGGGACCGGTCGCGTCCTCGGCTACGACGTGACCAAGAAGTCGGCACTGGTCCGGACCCTCATCGGCCTGGCCGGCCAGTACGCGGCCGTGGACGAGAACCTGACCGGGCGGGAGAACCTGCAAATGGTGGGGCGCCTCAACCACCTGGCCACCGACGAGGTTTCCGGCCGGACCGCCGAGCTGCTGGCCCAGTTCGACCTGGCCGACGCCGGTGACCGGCCACTCAAGACCTACTCGGGCGGTATGCGGCGACGTCTCGACCTGGCCGCCGCCCTGGTGGCCCGGCCGTCGGTCCTGTTCCTCGACGAGCCCACCACCGGTCTCGACCCCCAGAGCCGCAACGACCTGTGGGAGGTCATCGAGGGTCTGGTCGGCGGGGGCACCTCGGTGCTGCTCACCACCCAGTACCTCGAAGAGGCCGACCGGCTGGCCGACAATCTGGCCGTTCTCGACCACGGAAAGGTCATCGCCGAGGGAACCCCCTCCGAGCTCAAGAGCGACCTCGGAGCCACCGTGCTCGAGGTGGGCCTGGGAAGCATCGACGACGCGGCCCGGACCGCCCCACTCCTGAACTTCCTTGGCTCCCACACCGCCCAGGTCAACGGAACGGTGGTCGAGGTGACGGTGGACGACGGTCCCACGACGGCGATGGCCGCCCTCCGGTCGCTGGACCAGGCCGGCATCGTCCCGACCGCCTTCACCCTGCGCGAGCCCAGCCTCGACGATGTGTTCCTGGCCCTCACCGGCCGACGCACCGAGGACGAGGACACCGACAGCACTGACAGTACCGACAGCCCCTCGCGGCGCCGACGCGGCCGGCGAGCCGCCGAGCTGGCCGTACCGGTGTCCACCGGAGAGCCGGCATGACCACCACCGTGGCCGCTCCGCCTGTCACGGCGACTCCCGGCACGGGATCGATGGCCTCCCGCTTGCGCTGGGCGGTATCGGACACCCTCACCATCACCAAACGCAATCTGCTGGCCATCACCCGGATCCCCGAGCAGCTGTTCTTCTCCACCGTGCAGCCCATCATGTTCGTGCTGCTGTTCACCTACGTGTTCGGTGGGGCCATCCATGTGCCGGGCGGCCATTACGTCAACTACCTGATGCCGGGCATCTTCGTCCAGACGGTGGCCTTCGGGGCGGTGAGCACCAGCATCGGCCTGGCCGAGGACCTCCAGAAGGGACTCATCGAGCGGTTCCGGGCCCTGCCCATGGCCCGCTCGGCCGTCCTCACCGGCCGCACCGGCGCCGACATGGTCCGCAACGTCTTCACGGTGATCATCATCACCGCGGTGGGTTTCGCGGTGGGGTTCCGACCCACCACCGGCGTGGCCGCCTACATCGCCGCCATCCTCCTCATCCTCCTGTTCGCCTACGCACTCTCGTGGGGCTTCGCGGTGATCGGCCTCTCCGCCCCCAACAGCGAGACGGCCCAGGTGATGTCGTTCCCCATCCTCTTCCCGCTCACCTTCATCTCGTCGGCCTTCGTTCCGGTCAACTCCATGCCCAGCTGGCTGCAGGGCTTCGCCACCTACCAGCCGGTGAGCGTCACGGTCAGCGCCTGTCGGGCGCTCATGCTGGGCGGCACGACATCCAAATGGGTCATCCAGTCGCTGGCCTGGTCCATCGCCCTCCTGATCGTCCTCATCCCGCTGGCCGTCCGGCGCTACCGCACCCGCACCTGACCGGACGACCGTACGACCCGGCCCACCGGTCGAGACCACCGGTTCGTCCCGGCCGACCCGGTGGCAGAATGGGGACATGGCCGACTCCCCCAGCTCCGACCCCCCCGACTCCTTCGGAGCCCGCGGCTCCCTCACGGTCGGGGGTTCCACCTACGAGATCTACCGGATCAACGCGCTGGCCGACCGGTACGACGTGGCCCGCCTCCCCTACTCCATCAAGGTCGTGCTGGAGAACCTGCTCCGACACGAGGACGGGCTGGCCGTGCGCCCGGCGGACATCGAGGCGGTGGCCGGCTGGGGCGTGCGGCCCGAGCGCCACGGCATCGGGGGCGAAGACGCCGCCGAAATCGCCCTGACCCCCGAGCGGGTCCTCATGCAGGACTTCACCGGTGTGCCCGGCGTGGTCGACCTGGCCGCCATGCGCGACGCGCTTTCCCATCTGGGCGGCGACCCGGCCAAGGTCAATCCCCTGGTGCCGGTCGAGCTGGTCATCGACCACTCGGTCATCGCCGAGGTATCGGGCCGGCCCGACGCCTACGACCGGAACGTGGACATCGAGTATCAGCGGAATATGGAGCGCTACCAACTCCTGCGCTGGGCCCAGCAGGCCTTCGACGGGTTCCGGGTGGTCCCGCCTGGTACCGGCATCTGTCACCAGGTCAACCTGGAGTACCTGTCCCGGGTGGTCTTCGTCACCGACGACCACCGGGCCTACTGCGACACCCTGGTCGGCACCGACTCCCACACCACCATGGTCAACGGCCTCGGGGTACTGGGCTGGGGGGTTGGCGGCATCGAGGCAGAGGCGGCCATGCTCGGCCAGCCCCTCTCACTGCTACTCCCACCGGTGGTGGGATTCCGCCTGACCGGCGAGCAGAGCCCCGGGACGACGGCCACCGACCTGGTCCTCACCATCACCCACCTGCTGCGCCAGCACGGGGTAGTGGGCAAGTTCGTCGAATTCTTCGGTCCCGGGGTGGCCGCCGTGCCCCTGGCCAACCGGGCCACCATCGGGAACATGTCCCCCGAGTACGGGGCCACCTGTGCCATCTTCCCCATCGACGAGGTGACCCTCGACTACCTGCGCTTCACCGGCCGTGACGACCACCACGTGGCCCTGGTCGAGGCCTATGCCAAAGAACAGGGCATGTTCCACCTGGCCGGCGGGGAGGAGCCGGTGTACTCCGAGGTCATCGAGCTCGACCTGTCCACGGTGGTACCGAGCATCGCCGGGCCGTCGCGGCCCCAGGACCTGGTGACGGTGGCCGGGGCCGGGGCCGCCTACCGGACCGCCCTCGGACGCGATGTCCGGTCGGGCACCGCTTCGCTGGAGGACGGATCGTCGGTAGAGCTGGAGGACGGTGCCGTGGTGGTGGCGGCCATCACCAGCTGCACCAACACCTCCAATCCCCAGGTGATGGTGGCTGCCGGGCTGGTGGCCCGACGAGCCGTCGAGCTCGGCCTTGCCCCCAAGCCCTGGGTCAAGACCACCTTGGCTCCCGGATCACGGGTGGTCATGGACTACCTCGACCGGGCCGGGCTGACCGAGCCCCTGGCCCGTATGGGCTTCGACCTGGTCGGGTTCGGATGCACCACTTGCATCGGTAACTCGGGGCCGCTGCTGCCGGGCGTGTCCGAGGCAGTGCACGAGTACGACCTGTCGGTGGCCTCGGTCCTGTCGGGCAACCGTAACTTCGAGGGCCGCATCCATCCCGACGTCCGGATGAACTACCTGGCCTCACCTCCCCTGGTGGTGGCCTACGCCCTCGCCGGCACCATGGACATCGACCTCACCACCCAACCGCTGGGTATCGGATCGGACGGGCAGCCGGTCACCCTGGCCGATCTGTGGCCCACGGCCGAGGAGGTCACCGAGGCCATCCGGACGTCGCTCACCTCCGAGATGTTCCGCGAGCGCTACGCCGCGGTGTTCGACGGGGACGAGCGGTGGCGGGCAGTGGCCACGGCCACCGGCGACACCTTCGCCTGGGACCACGACTCCACCTACGTGCTGCGCCCCACCTTCCTCGAGGGGCTCACCGAACGGCCGGCGGCGGTGACCGATGTGGTCGGGGCACGGGTGCTGGCCAGGCTGGGGGACAGCGTGACCACCGACCACATCTCACCGGCCGGCAACATCGCCGTGTCCTCGCCGGCCGGCCACTATCTGGCCGACAAGGGCGTCCACCCCAGCGATTTCAATTCCTACGGGGCCCGGCGCGGCAACCACGAGGTGATGGTGCGGGGCACCTTCGCCAACGTACGCCTGCGCAACCAACTGGCGCCGGGGACCGAGGGCGGGTTCACCCTCCATCTGCCCGGCGGCGAGCAGACCACCATCTACGAGGCAGCTCAGCGCTACGGGGCCGAAGGCGTGCCGCTGGTGGTGCTGGCCGGCAAGGAGTACGGATCGGGGTCTTCGCGGGACTGGGCGGCCAAGGGGACCACGTTGCTCGGCATCCGGGCGGTTCTGGCCGAGAGCTACGAGCGCATCCACCGCTCCAACCTGATCGGCATGGGTGTGCTCCCGCTGCAGTTCGCCGAGGGCGAGAACGCCGAGTCGCTCGGCCTCACCGGTCACGAGGTCTTCTCCGTCACTGGTCTCGACTCACTCAACCAGGGCGTGGCACCAAAGACGGTGGCGGTGACGGCGGTGGACGGCGGCCGCCAGGTCGAGTTCGAGGCCCGGCTCCGGATCGACACCCCGATGGAGGCTGAGTACTACCGCAACGGGGGAATCCTGCCGTACATGCTGCGTCAGATGGCTGCTGAATAGGACGCTCCTGGACTGCGGAGTAGTCCGCTCCCGGGTCGGCCCCCGGGGTGGGCCCCCACCACACCCTCGCCTCAGCTGGCCAGAGGCAGCACGAACCAGGCGATGACCACGAAGTGAAGGACGGCTCCGACCACGGTGCAGGCGTGGAACACCTCGTGGTAGCCGAACACCCCGGGGATCGGGTTGGGTTTCTTTGCCGCATAGACCACCGCTCCGGCCGAGTAGGCCAGGCCGCCAGCCAGCAGCAGAACGAACCCGGTGGCCCCGAGGGCCCGCTCCAGCTGGGGCAGAACGGCCACCGCGGCCCAGCCCACCACCACATAGGGGAGGGCGATCACCCACTTGGGTGCGTCCAACCAGACCTGCCGGAGGGTGATGCCGAGGGCGGCTCCGATCCAGACCACGCAGAGCACGGTGGTCCGGGCCCACCCGGTGAGGGCGATGGCCGCCACCGCGGTGTAGGAGCCGGCGATAGCGACGAAGATGGTCGAATGGTCGGACGCCGCATCCGGCGACGGCCCACCGGGCCCCAGGTGTGACGGTGGAAGAGGGCGCTCACGCCGAACAGCAGGGAGAGCGAGACGGCGTAGACGGCCATGATCAGCGCCGAGCCGGTGGTCGGTGCCGCCCAGACCAGGGCCACACCCGAGACCAACGAGACGAAAAACGCCACCTGGTGAAAGACCCCGCGAAGCCGAGGCTTGACCGGTTCCGTGTCGCCAGGATCGGGACCGTGGTCCACCGCCGTCGGTGGTGTCAGCGGTCACGCTGGTCCCCCGCCCACCGACCCGTCGGCGTCGCCCTCGACCGACGAGACATGCCCGACGAACCGCCGGAGCAGCCGGCGACCGGCCGTCTCGACGCGGGTCAGAGCCGACGGTTCGAGGACCACGCCGGCGGGCAGGTGCGCGGCCCACCCATCGGCGAGGTGGCGGTCGACCTCGACGTGGAACTGCAGGCCGTAGGCCGACCGGCCCCAGCGGAACGCCTGATGGGGAACGAGACGGGTGGCGGCCAGATGCACTGCGCCTTCGGGGAGGGTGAAGGTGTCACGGTGCCAGTGAACGCAGGGGACGGTGGTGGTGGCGAGGCCGCCGTACTCAGGGCCGAGCACCGGATCCTGGCGGCCGGCTCCGGTAAGCGTGACCTCGCCGATCCCCAGCTCCTCCGCCGGGCCGGTGAAGACCTCGGCACCGAGCGCCGCAGCCAGCTGCTGGGCTCCGAGGCAGACGCCGAGCACCGGCTTTTTCCGCTGGGCCACTGCGCTGATCAGGGTCCGCTCGACGGGAAGCCAGGAATGGGCGGCCTCGTCGTGGACCCCCATCGGACCGCCCATCACCACCAGGCCGGCCAGCGTCCCGCCATCGGGGAGGCGGTCGGCCCGGTCGAGTGCGGAAGACGTCGAAGGGAAGACCGGCCTCTTCCAATGCCCGGCCGATGAGACCAGGGCCTTCGTATGCGACGTGCTGGACCACCGCCCAGCGTCCCGATGGTGGCGCCCCGTCAGAACCGGGTCCGCCGCTGCCCATCAGGCCGAGTCCACCAGGTGGAACGACTCGGCCAGCCGACCATCGGGCAGTCCGGCGGCCAGTGCGGTACTGGACATCCACGTTCGCAGCAGACCCTCGAGGTGATCGCCGTCCCCCACCTGGCTGACGTGGGACCGGAGGGCGGCCAGCTTGGCCGGTGAAGAACTCGGTGGCGTCGACCGCCCGGTCGGCCCGGTCGGTGGCCATGATCCACAGTTCGGGCACCGTATGGGGCTCGAGGCCCTCCTCCAGCAGCTCGGGGAAGGCGAACGGGTTGCGGGCGTCGGGGTAGACGGCGCACAGCGCGGCCTCGCCGGCGGCCAGGTGGTCGGGATGGCTGGCGTAGATCCGGGCCCAGTTGCGCTCGGGCGACTGGGCAACCACCCGGTCGGGTCGGAACTGGCGGATCACCCGGGCGATGGCCCGGCGGAGGTCGAGGCCGGGCTCCAGTCGACCGTCGGGGAAGCCGAGGAACGTGACGTCGGACACTCCCACCTGATGGGCCGCCTCCCGCTGTTCGGCGCGACGGAGTGTCGGCCATCTCGGCCCGCGACACGGACCGGTCCGATCCTCCGGCGTCGCCGTCGGTGGCGATGCAGTAGGCCACCTCGATTCCGGCATCCGACCACACCGCCACCGTTCCGGCGGCTGCGAAGTCCACGTCGTCAGGGTGGGCGGTGACCACCAGCACCCGCTCGACACCGTCGATGCCGGAACCCACCGTCATCGGGCGTGGGGAACTGGTCCTCCGGCACCGTCAGTCCTCGGCCGGGGACCCAGGCAGTCCAGGTCGGTCCAGCCGGGGGTCGTTCGAGAAGATCTCGACGATGGGCGAGCGCAGGCCGATGCGGGTCTGGATACGCTCGATCTCGAGGACCTGGTTCCACTGGACCAGGGTGACCACCAGCCCGGCCTCGCCGGCCCGGGCCGTCCGGCCCGACCGGTGCAGGTAGGCCTTGTGGTCCTCGGGAGGATCGAAGTGGATGACGACGTCGACCATGTCGATGTCCAGGCCACGGGCGGCCACGTCGGTGGCCACCAGGGCGGGGAGCTTGCCCTCGCTGAAGTCCTTCAGGGTCCGCTCACGGTTGGACTGGCGCAGGTCGCCGTGGATGGCGTCGGCCCGGACGCCCTCCTTGCGCAACTGCTCGACCAGCCGGTCGGCGCCCCGCTTGGTGCGCACGAAGACCAGGGTCTTCTCCGAGTTACGACAGATGGCGGCACACACCTTGACCCGGTCCATCTGGTGCACCTCGAGGAACCGGTGCTCCATGGCCTCGACGGTGGTGCTGGGCGACGCCACCTCGTGGAGGACCGGGTCGGTGAGATAGCGGCTGACCAGCCGGTCGACCGCCCCGTCCAGGGTGGCCGAGAACAGAAGGGTCTGGTGCGTCGCGCTCCAGGCGGCGGAGGACCCACTCCACCTGGGGCATGAAGCCCATGTCGGCCATCCGGTCGGCCTCGTCCAGCACCAGGGTCTCGATGTCGGCCACCGAGAGCTCGCCCCGGTCCCCGAGGTCGATGAGCCGGCCCGGCGTGGCGATGATCACGTCCACGCCTCGGCGGAGCTTCTTGACCTGGCGCTCGATGTCGGCCCCGCCGTAGACGGCAACGATCCGAAGACCGGCCTCGTTGGCCAGCGGCTCGAGCACCTCGCTGACCTGGACGGCCAGCTCGCGGGTGGGTACGAGCACCAGGGCCCGGGGCCGGCCCGGCTCGGTGGACCGGGCCGCCATGGTGCGCTGCAGGAGCGGGACGCCGAAGGCCAGGGTCTTGCCCGAGCCCGTCTTGGCCTTGCCGCAGACGTCCCGGCCGGCCAGGGCGTCGGCCACCGTCATGGCCTGGATGGCGAAGGTGTGTGGTGATGCCCTGGGCGGCCAGGGCCTTGACCAGGGAGGGATCCACGCCGAGGGAGGCGAAGGTCGGGACGGCCGGCGTCGGTCGGCGGGAGACGGACGGATCGGACGGATCGAAGACGCGATCCGACGGATCGGCGATGGTGGTCATGGGGTTCAGAAGCTCTCTCTCATCGTTCGGTGACGGCCGGAGGCCGACCGTCGACACCGTGCCATTCACGGATGCCTGCGGGCCCGCCTCGGGCCATCGTCCGGCTGCGTCGGCAGCCCGGAGAACAGGATGAGGAAGACCCCGGTGGCCGGGCACCAGCCCGACCACGAACACCAGTCTACCCTGTGTCTGCCGTTACACCTGGTCAGAAGGCAAACAACCACCCCGCGTGACCTTTCCGGTGCTGGACAGCGACCACCGAGACGGGCTCCGACGACACCGGCGGTGCTGGTCTGCCGCGGTTCTGCCGATGCCTGGGTCCGACCCGGAGATGCCCATTCGGATCCCAGCACCTACCCTGTGACGCAGTCCGGACCAAACGTCCGGCACACCCCACGAAAGGAAGCCGACCATGGGAAAACTCGAAGCCGGCGACAAGGCTCCCGCCTTCACCCTGCCCGACCAGGACGGCAAGAAGGTCTCCTCGAAGGACTTCGCCGGGCAGCCGGTTCGTCCTCTACTTCTACCCGCGGGACGACACGCCGGGCTGCACCAAGGAGGCCTGCCAGTTCAACGACAACCTCCACGCCTTCGCCAAGGCCAAGGTGCCGGTCCTCGGGGTGTCCGGCGACAGCGCCGAGAAGCACCAGAAGTTCCGGGCCAAGTACGGCCTCGAGCTTCCCCCTGCTCACCGACGCCGACCACAAGGTCGGCGAGGCCTACGGGGCCTGGGGCGAGAAGACCCTCTACGGCAAGAAGTCGATCGGGGTCATCCGCTCCACCTTCCTCGTCGCCGCCGACGGGACCATCGAACGGGCCTGGTACCACGTGAAGGCCGACGGTCACGCGGCCAAGGTGCTGGCCGAGCTGGAGAGCTAGGTCGGACGCCCACCGGGCCAACCGTCGGCTGCCCAGGCCGATGGGTCAGATCTGGGGGCGCCACACCAGAACGAGGTACGTCCTCCGACGCTGGACCGGGTCAGCTCGGTCCCGTCCTTCGGGCACCGGCCCCCCGGGTGGCGCTCGTCCATCAGGTCGGCCGGTGTGGGAGCCGCCCCGTCGCAGGAGATCGGCGATGGTCCGGACAAGGTGTTGCGTGCAGACGCCGCAGCTCGGTGGGGGTCAGCGTGCCGAGGACCGAAGGGGTGAGAGCCCGGCTCGCCACAGCACCTCGTCGGCGATGAGGTTGCCCACCCCGGCCAGGCGCGACTGGTCGAGCAGCCGGGCCTTGAGCGGCGCCTGGGATCCTCGGAGCGCTCCGGCCAGCTGGCCCGGCGTGAGGGAGAGGGCGTCGGGACCGAGGTGGGAGAGGTCGGGATCGAGCGAGATGCCGCCGAGACGACGGGGATCGTGGACCACCAGCGAACCGCCGTCCTCGAACCGCAGGGACCAGCGGTCCCAGGCCGGATCCCGCCGTCGTGGCCGCGTAGTGCATCTGACCGACGCCGCCCCGACCGTCGACGAGCAGGTTGCCGGTCATGCCGAAGCGGATGCCCACCGTCAGGCCGGTGTCCACGTCCAACAGCAGCAGCTTCCCGATCCGCCGGGCGGCCACCAGCCGGTGTCCGACCAGCAGGCCGCGGAGCGACCGAGCGGTGGCCGCCCCCTTCAGGTACCAGGGGTCGGGGCTGGAGGCGGTCGAGATGGCGCGACCCAGGGCGGCCTCGGCCAGCCGGCGGTAGCTCTCGACCTCGGGAAGCTCGGGCACCGAGGCGAGGGTAGCCAAACCGGCCCCGGGCCACCGGCGGCCCTCGCTAGGGTTGGGCCATGCCCCCCGAGAAGCCGCAATGGGCCGAGCTGTTCACCGAAGTGGTCACCTCCGGACTGTGCACCGGCTGTGCCGCGCTGCGTCGTGGCCTGCCCCTACGACGTCCTGTCCTACGACGACACCGGCGGTCGGTACAAGCCGTTCCACATCGACGCCGAGGGGGGTCCCGACGACTGCACCCACGGCGTCAAGGGCTGCACCATGTGCACCCGGGCCTGTCCCCGGTTCCGGCTGTGGGAGCCCGAGATCGACACCCACCTGTTCGGTCGTGAGCGCACCGACGAGGAGGTGGCCGGAGTGTCGTCCGACACCCTGCTGGTGCGGGCCACCGATCCCGAGATCCTCGAGCTGGGCCAGGACGGCGGTCTGGTCTCGGCCCTGCTCATCTGGGCCCTCGAGCACGACCTTATCGACGCCGCCCTGGTGTCGGTCCTCGAGGGTGACGGATCGACCTGGAAGGCCGTCCCCGGGTCGCCACCAGCCGGGCCGAGGTCCTGGCCGCAGCCGGTTCCCGTTACACCTACTCGGCCAATCCTCTGGCCTACGCCCAGGCCATCGAAGCCGGCGCCGAGCGCATCGCCCTCGTGGGCATGGGATGCCAGGCCTCGGCCGCCCCGGTGATGAAGGCCAGAAAAGCCGGCAAGATCGCCCGCAGGCTGTCGCTGACCATCGGCCTCATGTGCTCCAAGACGTTCGACGACGCCATCTTCCCCGAGCTGTTCGAGGCCCGCTACGGGATCGCCCGGGCCGACATCGCCAAGATGAACATCAAAGGCGTGTTCCAGGTCTGGACCCGCGACGGCGGCTACCACGAGATCCCCCTCAAGGAAGCTCACGCCTGGACCAGGGAGGGCTGCACCAGCTGTCCCGACTTCGCCGCCGAACACGCCGACATCTCGACTGGCGGCATCGGTGCCTTCAACGACTGGACCTTGACCCTGGTGCGCACCGAGCAGGGCCGCGACCTGCTCGAACGGGATGATCGACGACGGAGCCATCGAGACCCGCCCGGGGGACGACGACCCCGGGGCCATCGCCCTACTGCACCGCCTGGCCCGGGTGAGCCGGCGCCGGTGGCCGGAGACGGCCATCCCTATGCCCCGGCGCCTGCCTGCCCCCACGTGAAAATTTCGTAATAATCGACCCCTTAGGGCCAAAGGACCCTGAGCACCAGGGGTCGACCGGCGTAGGGTGTCCAAAGCCCGGCGCCATCCGGCGGTAGCGGCGCTTGGTGAAGGACCGGCAGTCCCGGTGCCCCGTCCGCTTCCGGCAGGGGTGAAAAAGCCGGCGGGGCAGCCAACGGACACTGGAGGACCACCGCTTGTTCGCCGCCCTGGGACGAATCGCCGTACGCTTCCGCTGGTTGATCATTGCCGGCTGGATATTGGTTACCGTGGTCCTGGCCACCACGCTTCCCGGGCTGTCCAGCGTGGAGAAGAGCAGCAATTCGCAGTTCCTGCCGGCCAGCTCACCCAGCGTGGCCGCAGCCACACTGGCCGCACCGTTCGCTTCCACCAACCGGTCCGACATCACCTTCGTGGCCCTGGCCGACTCCGGTGGGCTCACTTCGGCCGACAGTGCGGCCATCGGGCGCGCCGAGCAGGCCATGCGCTCCATCCCCCGGGTGGTCGCGGTGGTCGACCAGGGAATGTCGGCCAACGGTCGGGCCCGCCGAGCCCTGGTCGAGATCGACCTGCCGTCGTCGGCTGACAACAAACGGGCCGACGACGTGGTAGCCGGCCTTCGATCCACCTTCTCCACCTCGGGCGCTCCGCCGGGATTGTCCATGCACCTGACCGGCGGCCTGGCCCAATCGGTCGACCAGCAGAACCAGAACGGCAGCACGCAGACCATCGTCGAGCTGCTCTCGGTCCTGTTCATCGTGGCCCTCCTGTTCCTCACCTTCCGGGCTCTCCTGGCCCCGATCGTCGCCCTGCTCCCCTCGGCGGTGGCATTGGTGGCCTCAGGCCCGGTGATCGCGGCGTCGTCGCACCTCGGGGTTCAGGTGTCCGACCTGACCCCCATCCTCCTCACCGTGGTCCTGCTGGGAGCCGGCACCGACTACGGGCTGTTCCTCATCTTCAGGCTGCGGGAGGAGCTGCGTCGTGGCAAGAGTGTCGACGACGCCGTCTCCTTTTCGGTGTGCAAGGTGGGTGAGTCCATCACCTTCTCCGGCCTTACGGTGATCGGTGCCCTGGCCACCGTGGTCATCGCCACCTTCGGGCTCTACCAGGGACTGGGACCGGCCCTGGCCATCGGGATCGCCGTCGCCCTTCTGGCCAACCTCACCCTGCTTCCGGCCCTCCTCGCGGTACTGGGGCGGAGCGTGTTCTGGCCGCGGATTCCCGAGGTCGGCCAACACCTGGGAGGCACCTGGGGCCGCATCGCCGGGCGTGTGGTCTGCCGACCGGTACTCACCCTCGTCACCGGCCTGGTGATCTTCGGCGGACTGGCGCTGTCCATGCTGGCCTACGCCCCCTCGGGCTTCGGGGACCAGCCGCCGCCGTCGCGGTCCGACTCGGGCCGCGGCCAGGCCGTACTCACCGCCAACTTCCCGTCGCAGCAGGCCAACCCCACCTCGGTGCTGTTCCGGCTGCCAGAGTCGGTGTGGACGGACCCGCAGGCACTGGCCGCGGCCCAGCAGGGCCTGGCCCGGTCCGGGGTGTTCTCGGCGGTGACCGGTGCCCTCAACCCCGACGGCGTCGACGTGTCCACCTCTGAACTGGTCGCCGCCCACAGCGAACTGGCTCCGTTGGGACCGGCGGCCCAGCTCCCGGTCACCGCTCCGGCCGGCACCTCCCTGTCCTCCGCGGCCTACGACGCGTACCAGGGCTCGGCCCAGTTCATCAGCGCAGATGGGAGAACCATCCGCTATCAGGTCACCCTCGAGGCCGGTTCGGCCACCAGTACGGCCGGCGAGGCGGCCATCCCCGCGGCCCGCCTGGCGACCACTGCGGTTGCCCGGTCGATCGGGGCGAGAGCGAGCGGGGTGGACGGCTACGCCGCCCAGGCCGCCGACGTCGGCAGCCTTTCCGGTGATGACCTGATTCGGATCATCCCCATCGTGATGATCGTGCTGGCCCTCCTGCTGGCCATCGTGCTGCGCAGTCTGATCGCCCCGTTGTACCTGGTGGTCAGCGTGGGCCTCTCCTACCTGGCATCGCTGGGACTGGCCGTGCTGGTGTTCGAGCTGATCGGCGGCCAGGACGGGATCAATTTCGTGCTGCCGTTCTTCATGTTCCTGTTCATCATGGCCCTCGGCCAGGACTACAACATCCTGGTGATGACCCGGATCCGCGAGGAGGCGCATCATGCCTCGATCCGGGTAGCGGTGAGGCGGGCGGTCGAGGCCACCGGCACCACGGTCACCTCGGCCGGGCTCATCCTGGCCGGCACGTTCGGGGTTCTGACCGTGACCGGCAACACCCAGGTCCAAGAGATCGGCATGGGCCTGGCCGCCGGCATCCTGCTCGACACCTTCTTCGTCCGCACCCTGCTGGTGCCATCGGTCGTGGTCCTGCTGGGCCGATGGAACTGGTGGCCGTCACGGCTCTCCGACGAGGACCACGAACACGATCCGGTCCCACCGGCCGACGACGACCCCGATTCCGACGCCGACGCCACAGCCCCCGACCGCACCCTGGTCGGCGCCCCCACCTGACCGACTCCACCGCCTCGCGGACGGGGGATCCCGAGCCCGCCGGCGGTGACGGTCGGACGGTTGGGCCGGCTTTCCGACAGAGTACGGTGAACGGTCGTGGCCAGACGACCGACTCCCCCCAGTCGACCCACCGTGGTCCTGTTGGTCAGGCACGGAAAGACACCAACCACTGGAGCAGTTCTCCCCGGACGGGCCGCCGGACTGCACCTGTCCGACGAGGGCCAGGCCCAGGCCGAGGCGGTGGCCACCCGCATCGCCGCTCTGACCGACGGCGGGCCGGTGGCCGTCTACGCGTCCCCCCTCGAACGGACCACCGAGACGGCGAAGCCCATCGCCCGCCAGCTCGGCCTCCGGGTCCGGACCGAGCGTGGACTGATCGAGTGCGACTTCGGGGAGTGGACCGGTGCCCGACTGAAGGCACTGGCCAAGAAGCCCGAATGGGTCCAGGTCCAACGGTGGCCGAGCGGCTTCCGGTTCCCGGGGGGCGAGTCCTTCCTCGAGATGCAGGCCCGCATGTCGTCGGCCCTGGCCAGGCTCACACGCCTGCACCCGGGCCAGACGGTGGTGGCGGTGTCGCACGCCGATCCGATCAAGGCCGCCGTATCCTCGACCGCCGGTACCCACCTCGACCTCTTCCAGCGCCTGACCATCTCCCCGTGCTCGGTCTCGGCGCTGGCCTTCAGCGGGGCTGGTCCCCACGTGCTGGCAGTCAACTCCACCGGGTCGCTCACCGATCTGGCCCTGTCATGAGCGGCGGCGGGTCATGAGCGAGGGCTACGACCTGTCGGCGCCGGACCGGATCACGGTCGGAGCCGTGGGGCCGGTGGGCAACCGACTCTTCCTCCTGCAGTGCCGCCAGGGCACCACCCTGCTCACCCTGAAGATCGAGAAGCAGCAGGTAGCGGTGGTGGCCGACTACCTGGCCCGCATCATCCGCGACCAGCAGCGTCCCGGTCACCTGCCCGAGGCCGGCGATCTCGAGCAGCCCGACGAGCCCGCCTGGGTGGTCGGGACCATCGGAGTCTCCTACGACGAGGCCGACGACCGGGTCATCCTGGTCATCGAGGAGTTGGTCGCCGAGGACGAATCGGGGGCCATTGCCCGGCTCTCCATCAGCCGAGAGCAGGCGGCGGCCTTCGCCATCCAGGCCACCCGGTTGGTGGAGTCGGGCCGGCCCCCCTGCCCGTTGTGCGGGTCCCCCCTCGACCCTTCGGGGCACGAATGTCCACGGACCAACGGCCACCGTCCGCCGGCGGTGTAACCGGCTGGGGTCCCGGGACGGGTCCCAGCCTCGACGCGGCCCTCGACCGACTCCGCCAAGGCGAGCTCACGGTGCTCGGCCGCCTCCCGTGGAGTTCCAATCTGACCTTCCTCGTGTCCGTGGACGAAGCGCTCGACAGTCTGGAGGACGCGGACGAACGGCGCGCCGAGGCCGACCCGGGAGCTGGGCCAGAGAGCGACGGCAGTGGCAGTGGCACTGGGCTCTATGCGGTATACAAGCCGGCTCGTGGCGAGCAGTCCCTGTGGGACTTCCCCGACGGCCTCTACCGGCGGGAGGTGGCTGCGTTCGCCCTCTCCGAGGCATTGGGCTGGGGACTCGTCCCGCCCACCGTCGAGCGGGAGGACGGGCCCTTCGGTGCCGGATCCCTGCAGCTCTTCGTGGAAGCCGACTACGAACAGCACTACTTCACGCTGCTGGACGAGAACCGGCATCGCGACACGCTCGAAACCATCGGCGTGTTCGACATCGTGGCCAACAACGCCGACCGCAAGGGAGGCCACGTGCTGGTGGGTACCGACGACCGACTCTGGGGCATCGACCACGGGCTGTGCTTCCACGCCCTGCCCAAGTTGCGCACGGTCATCTGGGACTTCGCCGGGGAGGACATTCCCACCCAACTGATTCCGGACCTCGAACGGTTGATCGAGCAGGTCCCCGACGAGCTGGGTCAGCTCCTCGATGGCGACGAGCTGACCGCACTCGCCGCCCGGGTCGAACGGCTGCTCGAGACCGGCACATTCCCGGAGCCCATCGGCCAGCGGCCCCCCTACCCGTGGCCCCTCGTCTGAACGGACGCTCCACGCCAAGGACCGTGTCGCTGAAGGGCGGTGGGGTCGTCGGGGTCAAGAGGCGGGGAGATCGATGTGCAGCGTGGACCGCATCGAGGCCAGCACCGCCTGGGATAGCAACTCGCCCCCACCGGGGGCCAGGTGGATACCGTCCGGCGTACGGACGTTGATCTCGGCGCCGGAGCTGTCGGCCAGGTAGGCGGTGAAGTTCCCTTGTGGGTTCCCGAGCACGCCGGTCGAGGACAGATAGCTGGCACCCTTGGGGCGGGAGGCCACCTGGGCCTGCACTACGCCGTTGATCACCTGCATCTCGCTGTTGAGCTGAGAACCGGCCATTGGCGGCATCCCCACCCACAGCACGTGGGCCCCGGCCGCGTTGGCCTCGTCGATGAAGGCGCCGACCCGCTGGCCATAGGCGACATTCCAGGCCGGCGACCCGTACGGGATGACCGTCGAGCCGTCGACCAGCGACTGGGGATCGTTGGCCCCGATCATCGCCACCACCAGCTGAGGCCGGCTGTTGGCCAGGTCAACCTGGAGCTCGGCCGGCCAGTTGAAGTAGTCGGGCCGGGAGAGACCGGTGTCCACCCGTCCATCGAGTGTCGGTGTCACGACGCCCGTGTTGGCCAGATCGTTGACCAGAGGCTGTCCCAGATCGAGCCCGATCGAGTCCCCGACCACCAGGACCCGTAGCGGATCGGCGGCCGTCGGGTTCGTCGCCAGGGGGGGAAGTGTGGTGGAGGTGGTGGTGGTCGGACCGGCCGAACCGGACGTCCTCGTCGGCCGCTTCGGCTTCACCGGCTGGGCGGCCACCGACAGGGTGGGCCCACCTCCGGGGGTCCGGCCGGCCGCCTCGTCGGCCCATCCGACCACGTGGGAGAGGCCGAGGCCACGACTGAGCGCGGCGATGGGGCCGACGACGTCGAGGGAGACCGTGCGGCGGGCACCCGACCGGCGAGAGGATGGCGGAGTGTTGGAGACTCGGTGCGTCGAGCAGGAGCCAGACGGCGAAGCAGACCAGACCGATGAGCAGCATGCGGGTCCACGGTATGCCCGGTCGGGTACCCGACCGGAGCCACCCGTGACCACCCCGGTCGTCGATCGGTCGCCGCGGTGGGTCCGCCTCGCCGGAGGCGTCCGGCTCCGAACCGACACTGGGACGATCGGTGGCTGGGGACGAGGAGGGTGCCATGTTCGGGTCAGAAGCGGTAGTAGATGAAGGGCGCCACACCCTGGGGGCCCAGGGTGGTGATGGCCAGGAGCACCAACCCCAGTATGCCTCCCTGGACCACCGGTCGGCGGTCGGCGAAGAACGCCTGGACCCGGTCGAGCCAGTCGTCAGGTAGGTACTGGCTGGCGATACCGGAGGCGATGGCCAGCACGGCCAGCGGCGTGACCAGCGGTGAGGGGACCCCAGCCGTCGAGCAGACGGCTCAGCATCTGCCAGACGTTGCCCATGGTGTCGGCCCGGAAGAAGAGCCAGCCCAGGCACACCACCTGGAACGTGACGAACTGGGCCAGGCGCACCCGGCCCCGGCCCACCGGGCTCGAGGGGAAGGCCGCGGTCGGCCCGGCACCGCCGGCGCCGACGGCCGATGAGCTGACCGATGCCGTGGTAGAGGCCCCAGACCACGAAGGTCCAGGCCGCCCCGTGCCACAGGCCGCCGAGCAGCATGGTGATGAGGATGTTGATGGAGATCCTCCACTCGCTGCCCCGGTTGCCGCCGAGCGGGATGTACAGGTAGTCGCGCAACCAGAAGGACAGGGTGATGTGCCACCGTCGCCAGAAGTCCTGGAGGTCGATGGCCGTGTAGGGCCGGCGGAAGTTCTGGGGGAACCGGAAGCCCATCAGCAGGGCGAGGCCGATGGCGATGTCGGTGTAGCCGCTGAAGTCGGCGTAGATCTGGACGGCGTAGCCGTAGATGGCGAACAGCACCTCGAGGGCCGAGTGCTGCTTGGGGTCGGCGAACACCGGGTCGACCACGTACGTGGACAGGTAGGAGGAGAGCACCACCTTCTTGGCCAGGCCGGCCATGATCAGCCAGCAGGCCTCGACGTAGTCGATGTGCGCTCGGGTCCCGCCGGCGGCGGATCTGGGGCAGCAGCTCGGTGCCCCGCACGATGGGGCCGGCCACCAGGTGGGGGAAGAAGGACAGGTAGACGGCGATGTCGATGGCCCGGGCCGGCTTCAGCACCCCCCGGTGGATGTCCACCACGTAGCTGATGGCCATGAAGGTGAAGAAGGAGATGCCGACCGGGCAGGGTGATGGTGAGCAACGGGAGGGGTCGGCCCAGCCCCACGACGTGGAGCAGGTTGTCGAGGTTGACGGCGACGAAGCCGTAGTACTTGAACCAGGCCAAGAGGCCGAGGAGGAGGGCCAGGGTGGTCCACAAGGTGATCCGGCGACGGACACCCGATGCCTGGTGGATGAGCCGTCCCCCCACCTGGGCGATGGCGGTGGAGGCGGCCAGGAGGAAGATGAAACGCCAGTCCCACCAGGCGTAGAAGAAGTAGCTGGCCACCACCATGAACGCCTTCCACGGGCCGGCGTAGGGGTTGAGCAGCCACTGCACCGTGTAGACCACGGCAAAGAAGATGGCGAAGTCGATGGTGGGAAAGAGCACGTGACCTATCGGCTGTCGGGCGGTGGCTGGGCAATGGGTCGGGCGCCGGCGCGGCGCCTGCCCGGACATTACCCGGCCACTTGTGCGTTTCCCGTGATCGTGGGGTGAGCCCGTCGGTGTCCGCGGGCCGTCGGCCAGCGGGGACCGCCATCCGCCCACCGGAGGGGACCGATCAGGCTGGTCGACCGGGGGCCGCCGCCTGTTCGATCAGGATCAGCCGCGGGCCTTGAGCGCCTCGATCAGCTTGGGGAGCACCTTGTGGACGTCGCCGACGATGCCGAGGTCGGCCACCGAGAAGATGGGGGCGTCCTGGTCCTTGTTGATGGCCACGATGTTCTTCGAGTTCTTCATGCCCACCAGGTGCTGGGTGGCCCCGGAGATGCCGCAGGCCACGTAGACGGTCGGCTTGACCGTCTTGCCGGTCTGGCCCACCTGGTGGGAGTAGGGCACCCAGCCGGCGTCGACGATGGCCCGGCTGGCGCCCGGCGGCGCCGTGGAGCAGCGTGGCCAGCTCCTCGATGAGGACGTACTGGTCCTTCTCGCCCAGGCCCCGGCCACCGGAGACGACCACGTCGGCCTCGTCCAGCTTGGGACCGGTGCGCTCCTCGACGTGGCGGGCGACGATCTTGGCCGCGCCGGTGGCCCCGGTGTCGGGAGCCGGGGCGGCCACCACCTGCGGCCGGCGATCCGCCCGACGGCTCGGCGGCGAACGACTTGGCCCGGATCACGAAGATCCCCGGGCCTTCGCCGGTGAAGCGGGCGGTCAGGATCTGGCTGCCGCCGAAGATGGCGTGCTCGGTGACCAGCCCGCCGTCGACCGGCGGCCAGGCCGACCACGTTGGTCAGCACCGGGCGGTCGAGCTTGACCGACAGTCGGCCGGCGATGTCCCGGCCGTCGTAGGTGGCGGGGAAGAGGATGGCGTCGGGTCCCCCTCCACCGGCGACGGCGGCGGCGATGGCGGCGGCCACCGGGGCGCCGGGCAGGGCGCCGGCCAGGTCGCCGACGTCGTGGACGGTGGTCACGCCGTACTCGCCAAGGGTGGCGGCCACAGGCGGTGGCGTCGCCGCAGGCGACGGCCTCGACCGTGCCGGCCAGGGACCGGGCCTGGGTGATCAGCTCGAGTGAGGTGGTGATGGGGGCCCCGTCGGCCACTTCGGCCAGGACCCAGATCTTGTCGACAGGCATCGGTACGTACTCTCCTACCGGTCCTAGAGGACCTTCAGCTGCTCGAGGAATTCGATGACCCGCTCGTGAGCCCTCGCCCTCGTCGACCACGATCTCGCCCGAGGCCCGGGCTTCGGCCTCGGCCACCTCGGTGATCTCCTGGCGGGCACCGGCCGCACCGACCTGGCCGGCGTCGATGCCGAGGTCGGCCACGGTGAGGGTCTCGACCGGCTTGGACTTGGCCGCCATGATCCCCTTGAACGAGGGGTACCGGGGCTCGACCACGCCGGCGGTCACGGTGACCACGGCCGGCAGCGGGCTCTCCACCTCGTCGTAGCCGGCCTCGGTCTGGCGCTCCACCCTGACGGAGTCGCCCGGTGACCTCGACCTTCTTGGCGAAGGTGACCGAGGGCAGGCCGAGCAGCTCGGCCACCTGGACCGGGGTGGTGCCGGTGTAGCCGTCGGTCGACTCGGTGGCGGCCAGGATCAGGTCGGGCTCGGCCCGCCGGATGGCGGCGGCCAGGACCTTGGCCGTGCCGAGGGCGTCGGACCCGGCCAGGGCATCGTCACTGATCAGGATGGCCTTGGCCGCGCCCATGGCCAGCGCGGTGCGCAGGCCGGACGTCTCCCCGTTGGGGGCCATCGACACCAGGGTCACCTCGCCGCCGCCGGCGGCATCGGCCAGCTGCAGGGCCATCTCCACGCCGTAGGCGTCGGAATCGTCGAGAATGAGCTTTCCCGCTCGGACAAGGTTCTTCGTCCCCGGATCGAGGGCCGGAGGAGCGGCCGGATCGGGGATCTGCTTCACACAGACAACGACGTTCATGGGCGTGCATTGTTGTTGAAATCGGACCCTTCGACCAATCGGACCGCGATCCCAGGTCAGGACACCCGGTCGTAGAACCGAACAAGCAGGACCTCCGGCCCGGTCGAGGTCGGCGTCGGGCGAACGATCAGGAGCCGTCGACCACCTCGCGGGCCGTCGCCACGTTGTCGGTGATGACCGTGTCCACACCGGCTGCGGCCAGGGCCAGCAGCTGCGTCCGGTCGTTGACCGTCCAGGCGGCCACGGACAGGCCGGCCCGGTGGGCCTCGGTGACCAGCCCGTCGGTGACCAGCGATGCGTGCAGGTGAAGGGCGGAACACCCGTGCTCGAGGGCCGCGGGTACGCAGGCCCCGGGATCGAACCATCCGGCCACCAACAGCCCGGTCGCCACCCCGGGACAGGCGGCTCGGACCACCTCCAGCGTCTTCGGCCAGAACGACGACACCACCACCTCGCTGACCCGGTCGGCGGCCAACACCCGGTCGGTCACCGCCCGGGCCACCCGGTCACCGGGATCGAACCCCTCCTCGCCGGGCAGGTTCTTGACCTCGATGTTGACGAGCAGACCGCTACAGGCATCGAGCGCCGACTCGAGTGTGGGGACCCATTCCGGCAGATCGTCAGCGGACAGGGCGTGGACCGGTCCGGCACCCGGGACGAACGGGTCGTGATGGACGGCCAAGCCTCCGTCGGCGGTCAGCCGCACATCGAGCTCGACTCCATCGGCGCCCAGGCGACGGGCCCGCCGAAAGGCTTCGAGGGTGTTCTCGACCACGCCTTCTTCCTGATCGGGGCTACCCCGGTGACCCACCACGGCCATCGACGGCATCGCTCTGACCTCCAAGTTCCCGGCGCCAGGAGACGCCGAACGGTGACAAGGACGGTGACAGAACCGCGAAAAACGTCCCCGACATCGGTTGCAACGCAGGGGGCTGATGATTACTCTAATGAACGCACCCTGAACGGCCGGCTACCCCTTTGGTGGCCGGCTATGTGAAACAGATCACAATCGGCAACTCTCGGAGACGGGGAGCGGAGGATTCAACGTGGCTCTTATGTGGAACCGTACGGTCGAATGGGACGACAACGACTGGAGGCAGCTCGCAGCTTGCCGGAGCACCGAGCCCGACCTGTTTTTCCCCATCGGGACCACCGGGCCGGCCATCGACCAGATCGAAGCGGCCAAGCGGGTATGCCGCGGTTGTGATGCCCAAGAACCCTGTCTCGACTTCGCTCTGGCCACCAATCAGGAGTCCGGGGTCTGGGGGGGCACCTCCGAGGAGGAGCGCCGCAAGCTGCGCAAGGCCTGGCTGGCCGCACGCCGACGCGCTTCCTGACCGTCGGTCCCGACCTGTCCGACCCGGTCCGAGGCCCGGGTTCTGCCCTGGTCGGGCAAGCGCTGGACGAATCGGGGGCCCCGGTGGGGTCAGAGACCTATTGCCGCTGCGTCCTGCACCGGTAGTTCGATCGACACCACGGTTCCCCGCTCGTCGGCGGAGATGCCCCTCCGGTCGCGCATGGTGATGGTGCCCTCCAGCTGACTCCGGACCAGGTCGCGGACGATGGAGAGCCCGAGGCTCTGGGTGGCGTCGATGTCGAACCCCGGCGGCAGACCCGACCCGTCGTCGATCACCTGCAGGGTGAGGTTGGCCACATCGTTTACCAGGTGGACACGGATGTGCCCGGGTGGCTGGGCGGACGGGGCGCGTGCGAGATCGGGACCGGACCGGCTGCTGTCGTCGCCGTCCTCGGCGGTCGCGTCGGCAAAGGCGTGCTCGACCGCGTTCTGGAGGAGCTCGGCGAGCACCACCGCCAGGGGGGTGGCCACGTCGGCCGGGACTTCGCCCAGCTGGCCGGTCACCTCGAACCTCAGGTCCCGGGACTGGACGACCGAGTCCTTGGCCATGCGGATCAGCGAGGTCACGATCTCGTCGAAGGGAACCTGGTCACTCGGCTCGCGGGACAGGATCTCGTGGACGATGGCGATGGAGCGGACCCGGCGCTCGGCCTCGAAGAGGGCGATCCGGCCCTCACCACGAGGCAGCCGCCTGGCTTGCAGCCGGAGCAGGGCCGAGATGGTCTGCAGGTTGTTCTTGACCCGATGGTGCACCTCGCGGATGGCGGCGTCCTTGGACAGGAGCAGCCGGTCGAGGCGGCGCACGTCAGTCACATCGCGGAGCAGGACCAGGCAGCCGGTGACCACGTCGTGCTCCAGCAGGGGGATGCAGTGGAGCAGCACGGTCACGTCCGGTCGGCGTTCCACCTCCTCGACCACCGGCAGCGCGGAGGCCAGGGCCCACTCGATGGCCGACTCCTCGATACCCAGGTCGGTCAGGCGTCGGCCTTCGGTCTGGGAGTACATGCCCATCCGGTGGAGGGCGTTGGTGGCGTTGGGCGAGGCGTAGCGGACCCGTCCCTCCTCGTCGACCACCACGACGCCGTCCCCCACCCTCGGCGCCTCCTCGGTGGCCACCTCCTCGCTCGGAAACGGGAAGGTCGACTCGGCCAGCATGATGGCGAAGCGGTCGAACAGGTCACGGTAGGTGCGCTCGAGGTGGCCCGGCCGCCGGCCGGCCCCGGCGGCCAGCCGGGCCAGCACCGCCACCGTCTCCCCCTCGCACCGCACCGGGATGCAGTGGAGCCGGACCGGCTCGTCTCCGGGCTCGAGGAGGACCTCGCCCCGGGTGGCCTCACCGGATTCGACGGCCTGGACGGCGAGGGGCCAGTCGGCTGCCGCCACCGTCTGGCCGACCAGGTCATGCTGGACCACGGTGGCGCTGTTGGACGGGCGCATCTGGCCGAGGATTACCAGCTCGTGCGAGGCCTTTGGTGCGGCTAAAGGAGCGATGGCCATGGGAGCGAGGAGCACCAGATCGGAGAAGGAGAGGTCGGCCAGGATCCCCCAGGTCCCGAGAAGACGTTGCAGGTGTCCGAGCTGGACCTCGTTGAGGTTGGTGCGCTCGAAGGCCAGTTCGGCGGGTGTGGCCATCCCTAGCGTCCTTTGGGTCGGGGGGTCATCGGCCCTAGAGGCCTTCGGGCGACGGTGCCACCGGCACCGGGTAGGAGCGACGGGCACGATAACCCTGCAACCGGGTCACACCGGCGCCGGCCAGCAGCACCCGCAGGTCATCGGCCCGATCGGCCACATCGGGAAGACTGTGGGCGTCAGACGCGGTGGTGAGGGGCACCCCTTGGTCCACAAAGCGGCGCAACAGGGCCGGCGCCGGATACTCCTCCCCCACCGGTTTGCGCCACCCGGCTGAGGACACCTCGGCCGACATCCCCGAGCGGACGGCGGCCTCGGTGATGCGGTCGTAGAACTCATCGGGCACCGCCGGCACCCGTCCGGCCACCTTGACCAGGTCGGGGTGGGCGAAGACGTCGCACGCCCCCGACGCTCCCAGCTCCTCCATGGCCCGGGTGTACTCGTCCCACACCGCGTCGATGTCCCGGACATCCCACTCGGCCATGACCAGGGGGTCGTTCAGCACGTCGAACCGCCATGTCCCGAGCCAGTGCACCGATCCGAGCAGGACGTCGAAGGGATACTGCGCCAACAGCCCGGCCACCTGGTCCATCCGGTCCTGGTAGTAATCGACCTCGAGGCCGAGGACGACCGGCAGTCC
This sequence comes from uncultured Acidimicrobiaceae bacterium, assembly GCA_963824355.1. Lineage (GTDB taxonomy): Bacteria > Actinomycetota > Acidimicrobiia > Acidimicrobiales > RAAP-2 > Bog-756. The sequence goes on from CAWGOY010000012.1 coordinate 66,895, forward strand.
GGCGGCCTTCACGGCCAGGACGACCTCGACGTAGGCATCGAGGTCGACCCGGGCATGGTGCTCCCAGTAGGCGGCCATACCCGGGCGGAGGGCCTCCCCGGGCAGGTCGTTCCAGAATCCGCCGACCAGATCCCGTGCCTGGGTGAAGCGGAACAGGTGCTCGGTGAGAGCGATCTCGGTGACCCCGGCGGCCAGCGCCCGCTCACAGTAGGCGGTGACCTGTTCTACGGTGGCCTCGGCGTCGCTCTGCGAGTGGGGCCAAAGGTGGAGGTGGTAGTCCAGCACCGGACCTGCTATCCGGCCCGCCGAATGAGGGTGACCCCGTCGCGCACGGTGGTCTGCACCACCACCACCCGGGGGTCGTTGGCCACGGCGTCGTTGAACCGCCGGAGCTCGACGGTGTCCTCGGTGAGATCGGTGCCGTCGAGAATGCGGCCGCTCCACAGGGTGTTGTCGGCGGCGATCAAACCGCGGGGCGCCAGCTTTTCCAGCACCGCCTCGAAGTACTGTCGGTAAGCGCCCTTGTCGGCGTCGATGAACACCAGGTCGAAGGGACCCTCCAGGGCGGCGATGGTGGAAAGGGCCGGGCCTACGACTACCTCGATGCATTCCGCATAGGGACTGGCCGCGATGTGTCGTCGGGCGAACTCGGCGTGAACCGGTGAGATCTCACAGGTGGTGATGCGTCCCCCGGGGCCAGGCCGGCGGCCATCGACAGGGCCGAGTAGCCCCCGAAGGTGCCGATCTCGAGCACGGCCCGAGCACCCAGCGCGAACGTGAGCAGTTCGAGGAACCGGCCCTCCAGCCGGCCCACCATCATCCCCGGTGAGGCCAGGGTGGCGGACAGATCAGCGGCCAGGTCCTCGAGATAGGCGGGTGGGGCGGTGGTGTGCTCGGTGGCGTAGGCCTCGAGTGCGGGGTCAACGATGTCGGTCATTTCCTGCATCGTAAGTCAGCTGGGCCGGGGTGCCGGAAGGTCACTACTCCCAGATCTGTTCGCCCAGGCGCACCAGTCCGGCCAGGTCGTAGATGTCGGTGTCGAAGAACGGCACGGTGGCCAGCACATCGGGAACCACCGAGAGCGTCGACCGTTCCTCCATCTCCCGCAAAGCCACCACCTGGAAGTTCAGATAGCTGTCGGCGACCTCGGTGAGCACTCGTGTGATCTGGTCGGCATCGGTGAGCGAGCCGTCGACCTCGGTGAGAAGGGGTGCGAGCTCGGCGGCCAGGCTGTCGGCCCGGTCCCGCATCGACTCGGCCACCGCGGCACCCTCGGGGCCCCGCAGGTAGTCGGGCAGCACCTTGTTCAACACGATGGCGCCCAGGTGGAGCTTACGGGCGGTGAGCTGCTCGGCGAAGAACTCGGCCTCGCGTAGCGGCACCGCCTCCAACGTGGACACCACCACGAAGGTGCTCCGCCGATCGGACAGCAGCCGACCCACCGACTCGGAACGCTCGACGAACCCGTCGTACATGGATTGGAAGAGGATGAAGAACTCGGAGATGTCGGCCAGGAATTCGGTTCCGAGGATCCGGTCGGCCACCTGATAAAAGGGCTTGGTGGCCACGTTGACCAAGCGCGACCGGTAGGGGACGATCAACCACCGCAGCAGGCGCGACGAAAAGAAATCAGCCATGCGTTTCGGGGCGTCGAGGAAGTCGAGCGCGTTGCGGGTGGGAGGCGTATCCACCACGATGAGGTCGTAGTCGCTCTTCGAGTGGATCTCGTAGAGCCGCTCCATGGCGATGTAGTCGTGGCTCTGGACGAACTTGCCCGAGATGTTCTGGTACAGCGGATTGGCCAGGATCTCGTCCCGGGTCTGCTTGTCCGGGGCGTGCAGCCGGATCAGCGCGTCCCACGACTCCTTGGTGTCGAGCATGGCCGCCCACAGCTGGCCGCGGGGCTTGAGGCCGGCGGCCCGAAACGCCTCGTCGGGCACCCGGTGCTCGCTGTTCCCGATCCCGTCGAGGCCCAGGGCGTCCGCCAAGCGCCGGGCCGGATCGACGGTCAGCACCAGCACCTTGCTGCCGTGGCGGAGCGCAGCCATCACCGCACCGGCGGCCGCTGTGGTGGTCTTGCCCACCCCGCCCGGTCCGCAGGCCACCACAATCTCCTTGGTGGCGAGGAGGCCGTCGATCGATCCGCTGCCGGCCGCCGGTTTCGAGCCCTCGGCCGGGCGGGCCTGCTCGGCGGAGGGCCCCGACCGGCGTGCGGACCGACCGGCGGCCATCAGTAGCCCAGCTCCTCGCCGAGGGACGCGGCCACCTGGCGGGTGGTCCGCAACCCGTGGGACCGGGTGAACAGGTAGGGCAGGTAGAGCATGGGGACCTCCCCATCGATGCCTTCTCGCAGACGGTCGAGGTGCGTGGTCCGGGTTCGCCGCATGGTCACGGCCAGGCGAGCGGCATCGAGCACCGGAGCGGCGTCGCCCGCCACCGCCTCGTCCAGCTTCTGCAGAGGCGCCGGTCGGCCCAAGGCGTCGAAGACCGCCTCCTCCTGCCGACCGAACAGTTCGGGGAGCACCCGGTTGACCACCACCGCCGACAGTTGGACATTGGTCTCGACGCGCACCCGCGTGGCCAGCTCGATTGTCTCGTTGACCGGCATCTCCTCGGGCGTGCACACGGCCACCAGTCCGGTGGTGCGGGCGTCACCCAGGATGTCGACCATCCAGTCCGTCTGTGAGCGGATGAGGCCCACTTTGACCAGGTCATTGATGGCTTGGGGAGCAGCCAAAAGTCCGATGATGTGGCCGGAGGCGGGCGCGTCCACCACCACCAGGTCATAGTGGCGCTCGCGTACCTCGTAGCAGGGCTTGCCGACGGTGAGGATCTCGCGAACACCGGGGGCGGCGGTGGCCACGAAGTCGAAGGCCTTGGCCAGCGGGCCGATCCGCCCCACCACCGGGATGCGCAGCTGCAACTTGAGGTACTCGCGCAGCGACGCCTCGGTGTCCATGGTCATGGCGAACAGACCGGGGAGGATCTCCTTCTCGTTGAAGGCGGTGGGGGGCGCCTCGTAGAACCCGGCCACATCACCCTTGGCATCGACCTCGCAGATGAGGACCCGCTTCCCCCGAAGAGATCCGAGCAGGGCCAGAGCCGAGGCCACCGTGGTCTTGCCCACTCCACCCTTGCCGGTCACGAAGACCAGCCTGAGATCGAGGAGTCCGGTCATGGCCGCAACCTGCCGGTCACCGACAGCCGGTCCGACCGGCCGCGGTGTCCGGGATCAGGAGGCTCCGAAACCGACCCGGCGTTCGGACGCCGGGGGGTCCACCTCGACATAGGCGACCTTGGTCACCGGCACGCCCACCTGACGGCCCTTGCGGTCGGTCAGCCACAGGATGGTCCCGTCCTCGCCGAGTGCCGACTCGATGTCGGCCAGTACCTTGTCGCGGTCCGCATCGTCGGGCAACTCGATGTCGAGCTCCTTCATCGACTGCACGATTCCGATACGCACGTCCACCTGGCACGCTCCTTCTCAGCTGGGTCCGGCAGGAGTACCGACGCTCCGACGATACAAGGTCGCAGGCGGGTGGCCGTCCGGCCGTCACACCCGTGGGGCACACTGGCGCCATGGATGGAGAAGGTGAAAGCGCGCGAAACCGCCGGTGGGCGGCCACCATGGCCGGACATGGGGACGGAGGGATCACCTTTGCCCATGCCGACAGCCGGGCCGAGGCCGCCCACGGACCGCTCTCCGGGCTGGACCGCCGCCAACGCGAGCAGGAGGAGTCGGAGCGGCTGGCCCCGGGTGCGACCCGGGGTGTCGGGGCCGGCGTCAGGGCCCGTCCCGAGGAGCCTGACCCGTGGCGCACCTGTTTCCAGCGGGACCGCGACCGTATCCTGCATGCCACTGCCTTTCGCCGCCTGGCCGGCAAGACCCAGGTGTTCGTGTTCCCCGACGACCACCAGCGCACCCGGCTGACCCACGCCCTGGAGGTGGCCCAGGTGGCGGCCAGCGTGGCCCGGGCCTGCCGGCTCAACGTGGCCCTCACCGAGGCCATCGCCCTCGGTCACGACTGCGGGCACGGACCGGGCGGCCACGCCAGTGAAGACGCCCTATCCCCTTACCTCGACGGCGGGTTCGACCATGCACCGTGGGGGGCGGACATCTCCCTGGCGCCGCTCAACCTGTGCATGGAGACCCTCGACGGCATCCGCAACCACTCGTGGTCACGGCCGGCACCGTCCACGCCGGAGGGTGAGGTGGTGAGCTGGGCCGACCGGATCGCCTATGTCTGCCACGACTTCGAGGACGCGGTGGCCAGTGGAATCGTCACCCCTGACGTCCTCCCCGAGGTGGTCCGTGAGCGGTGCGGCGACCGCCGCAGCCAGCAGTTGGACAGCTTCATCGACGCCATGGTGTCGACCATCCTCGGCACCGGACGGATCGGCATGGCCGGGGACCACGCCGAGGCCCTGGCCGCCTTCCGGGCCAGTAACTACGACCACATCTACCTGCGGCCGAGCTCGGTGGCCCAGGGCCGCTCGGTGGTGTCGGTGCTGCGGGCCCTGGTCGACTACTTCTGTGACCGGCCCAATCTCATCCCCGACCAGGGGGCGCGGACAGCCGGCATGACCGGCGGGGACGCTGAGGCGGTCCGCTCGGCGGTGGCCTACGTGGCCGGCATGACCGACCGGTTCGCCTTCAGCCAGGCCGTGGCCCTGCTCGGCTGGGACCCTGACAAGCTCCCGGTGGGCGTGGGGATGACCAGCCGCCTGGGGCCGGGTTCGCCACCGTGAGGCCGGGCCCGAAGTAGCTGATCCCGGTGGAGACCGACCCCGGCTCGCCGTAGGATCGACCGGGCCGGAGTGTCGCCCGGTCGAGGAGATCGCCGATGGTCACCGACGTATCGAACCCATCCGTCACCGTCCGGCCGGCCCGGCCGGACGGGTCCACGTCCCCATCGGTGACCACCGACGGGGACCGAACGAACGGGCCCGCAGATCGGGGGCCGGCTGCGGACTGCGTGGCCTCGGCCATGGCCCCGCTACTGGCCGCCCTGGTCGGGACGTCGGTTCCGGTCCGGTTCACCTTCTGGGACGGGAGCAGCCTCGGACCGGCTGACGGGATCGGGACCATCGAGGTCCGGTCGGCCGACGCCCTGCGCCGGGTGCTCTGGGCACCGGGTGAGCTGGGCGTGGCCCGGGCCTTCGTGGCCGGCGATCTGGTCATCGACGGCGACCTCTACGCCCTGCTCCGGGTACTGCACGACGCCTCGCCCAGCGACTTCCGCCAGATGGGGCTGCGGACCGTCGCCACTGCGGTCGACGCCGCCCGCCGGTTGGGCGTCCTCGGTCCCCCGTTGCCGGCCCCGGCCGAGGAGTGCAAGCCGGCCGGCCGGCTCCACTCGCTGTCGCGGGACGCCAAGGCCATCAGCCACCACTACGACGTCGGCAACGAGTTCTACCGGCTGGTCCTCGGGCCGAGCATGACCTACTCGTGCGCCCGCTTCGTCACCGAGGAGACCACACTCGAGGAGGCCCAGGCGGCCAAGTACGAGCTGATCTGCCGCAAGTTGGGCATCGACCGGCGACCGGGGTCCCGCCTGCTCGACGTGGGCTGCGGATGGGGATCGATGGCCATCCACGCCGCCCGACACCACGGTGCCCGGGTGGTCGGGCGTGGCTCTCAGCCGCGAGCAGGTGGACGAGGCCAGACGGCGGGTGCACGACGCCGGGCTCGGCGACCGGGTGGAGATCCGGCTGCAGGACTACCGCGAGCTCCGGGGCGAGCAGTTCGACGCCATCTCCTCGATCGGGATGTTCGAGCACGTGGGCGCCTCGAGGATGGCCCGGTACTTCGAGACCCTCCGCGCACCTGCTGGCGCCGACCGGACGGCTGCTCAACCACGCCATCTCCAAGCCCGGCGGGTCGGTGCTCGGGCCGGCGGACGCTTCATCGGCCGCTACGTCTTCCCCGACGGCGAGCTGGTCGACGTGGCCGAGGTGGTCGGGGCCATGCAGCGGGCCGGGTTCGAGGTCCGCGACGTCGAGTCGCTGCGCGAGCACTACTCCCGGACCCTGCACCACTGGGTGGCCAACCTCGAGGCCCACTGGGACGAGGCGGTGGACCTGGTGGGCACCGGCCCGGGCCAACATCTGGCGGCTCTACATGGCCGCGCTCGGCCAACGGCTTCGAGGACGGCGGGACTGGCCATCCACCAGGTGCTGGGTGTGCTCCCCGATGACGACGGCCGGAGCGGCATGCCGGCCGCACCCGGCCGAGTGGGACTGACGCCCCGGGACTCAGCGGACCGCTCAGCTTGACGGTGAGCTCTGCCGGTAGACGCGGGCCGGGCCCGAGCTCGACGATGGTGGCGGCCAGGCGTGTCGAACACGGCGGCGACCTCGCCGTCGGGCTCGGCCACCACACCGGGACCCCCTCGTCGCCCCCGACCCGCAGGGCGGGCACCAGCGGTACCTGGGCCAGCAGGGGCACGCCGAGCTCGTCGGCCAGCTGGCGTCCGCCGCCGGCCCCGAACAGCTCGTAGCGGGTGCCGTCGTCGCCGGTGAACCAGCTCATGTTCTCGATCACCCCGCGCACGGCCAGCTTCAGCTTGCGGGCGGCGTAGGCCGAGCGCTGGGCCACCCGCTGGGCGGCCGGCTGGGGCGTGGTGACCACGATAGACCTCGGTCTTGGTCAGGTACTGACCGAGCGAGAGGGTCACGTCCCCGGTGCCCGGGGGCATGTCGATGAGCAGGAAGTCGGGCTCGCCCCAGTAGGCGTCGACCAGGAACTGCTCGAGCGCCTTGTGCAGCATCGGGCCCGCGCCAGATCACCGGGGTGTCGTCGGCGACGAAGAAGCCCATGGACAGGCAGCGGACCCCGTTGGCCGTCGGGCGGAACCACCAGGTCGCCGATGATCAGCGGGTCGGTGTTGACGCCGAGCATCTTGGGCACCGAGAAGCCGTAGACGTCGGCGTCGAGGATGCCCGACGTCGTAGCCCGGCCCGGGCCAGGGCCACGGCCAGGTTGACGGTCACCGAGGACTTGCCGACGCCGCCCTTGCCCGAGGAGATGCCGAGGATCCGGGTCTTCGAACGGGGCTGCATGAACCTGTTGGGTCGGCCCTCCTCGTGGCCGAGCGGTGGCCCGTGGCGTGGCCGTGGTCGTGCCCGTGGTCGTCGGCGGCGTGCATGAGTCCCCCCGTCGACCGGCTCGCCCCGGAGCAGCATCCGCAGCCGGGCCCGGGGCTCCTCGTCCATGACCACCGTGTCCACCGACGACCTCGTCCACCCCGCCGCAGGGACCGACCGCCCGGCCGGACCCGGGCGACCAGCTCGTCGACCTGGGGGTAGTGGGCCACGGGCAGGGCCAGCTCGACCGTCGCCCGCTTCCGCTTGACCTGGACCGTCCCGACCATGCCCAGCTCCCCCAGCGGGCGGCGCAGCTCGGGGTCGATCACCGTGGCGACCGCCGCTGTGACCTGGGACTCGTCGATGGACATGGGGGGTCTCCTGGAGGAAATTCGGCGTCACCCGGTACACTAGGGGACGTGCAGCACGACCCGGACAGGCCGGTGCATCTAGCCGAATCGTCGACCGGAGCCGGACCCGTGGAGGCGGTAGCGGACTCGGCCGAGTCCGACAGCCAGTTCGCCGCGGCGGTGACGGCGGTCACCTCGGCCTTCGGCGATCCGACCCGCCGGGAGATCTACCTGTTCGTCCGGTCCAATCCGGGAGCGACCGCCTCCGAGGTGGCCGCCCGCTTCTCCCTCCATCCCAACGTGGCCCGCCACCACCTCGAGCGCCTGGCCGCCGGGGGCTACGTCGAGGTGACCATGGAGCGGGCCGCCGGCAACGGCGCCGGCCGGCCGTCCAAGCGGTTCCGGGCCATCGGCAACGATCCCACCCTCGACCTGCTGACCCGACGCGACGACCTGCTGGTGCTGCTGCTCCAGGAGGCCCTCCAGATGCTCGGACCCCTGGCCGCCGAGGGCATGGCCGAGCGGGTCGGCGAGGAGTACGGGCGGACGCTGGCCGGCCAGATGTCGCCGGGCGACGGGCAGCGGTCGCTGCGCACGGCCATGCACGCCATCGCCGACACCCTGACCGCCCACGGGTTCGCCGCCCACGCCGAGGACCAGGGGGCGACCACCGCGGTGGTGGCCGACAACTGCCCGTTCGGCGACGCCGCCTCGCAGTACCCGGTGCTGTGCGCGGTCGACCGGGGCATGGTCAAGGGACTGCTCGCCGGGCTGTGCGGCGAACGACCCGGACGGCACCGTCCCGGTGGTGCTGTCGTCGTCCCGGGCCCGGGGCGACGACGCCTGCGCCGCCGTGGTCTGACCGGCGACCCCGCGTGGCCCGCCACTACCTCGACCACGCCTCCACCACACCCTGCGCCCCGAGGCCCGGGCGGCCATGGCGGCCTGGGACGACCTCGGCGTCACCGCCGACCCCGGCCGGGTCCACACCGAGGGCCGGATGGTCCGGGCCGCCGCTGGAGGACGCCCGGGACCAGGTGGCCGCGCTCTTCGGCGTCCGCCCCCGCCAGGTGGTCCTCACCTCCGGCGGCACCGAGGCCATCAACGCCGCCGTGTGGGGCGTGCTGTCCGGGCCGATCCCGGGCGCCGGTGGCCTGCGCCGCCGTCGAGCACTCGGCGGTGCGGGACGCCTCGGCCCGGCTCGGCGCCGCTGGTCACCATCGCCGTCGACGGCCACGGCCGGATCGACCCGGCGGTGGTCGACGGGCCGTGGAGCGAGTGTCGCGGCCGAACACGGTCGCCTCCCGGCCCTCGTCCACTGCCAGTGGGCCAACCACGAGGTGGGCACGGTCCAGGACGGTGGCCGAGGTCGTCGGACGTCTGCCGTCGGATGCGGGGCCCCGGTCCACGTCGACGCGGTGGCGGCCGCCGGGCACGTGCCGTTCGACCTCGACGCTCTCGGCGCCGACCTGGTGTCGGTGTCGTCCCACAAGCTCGGGGGACCGGCCGGCGTCGGTGCGCTCGTCCTGCGACGGGGCCTGCGGATCGAACCGCTCCTCGTCGGTGGCGAACAGGAGCGGGCCCGTCGCGGGCGGGCTCGAGCACGTGGTCGGCGCCATCGGCTTCGGCGCCGCCGCCGCGGCGCTGGCCTCGGATGACCGACTAGGACGCGAGGAGGCCGAGGCGCGGTCCGCTGACCGAGGCGCTGCCCGGGCGGCCCTGCGACGTCGAGGGGGTCACCCGCCTTCGGCGACCCGATCGACCGGGTGCCCCACATCGTCTGCCTGGGCGTCGACGGGGTGGAGGCCGAGCCGGTCCTGCTCGGCCTGGACCAGGCCGGGGTCGCCGTCCACTCGGGCTCGTCGTGCTCGTCGGAGACGCTGGAGCCGTCCCCGGTGCTCGAGGCCATGGGGGTGGACGCCGAGCGCTCGCTCCGACTGTCGGTCGGGTTGGTCGACGACCGAGGCCGACGTCGACGCCTTCGCCGGTCGCCTTCGCCGGCGGTGGTGGCCGGCCTCCGCTGACCTACGCCGGTGACACGAGAGGCCGACCGCCCGGCCGGTGGGAACCGGGGGACCCGCAGTAGGTTCGCCGCCATGCGCGCCGTCGTCTGTCACGAGTTCGGGCCCCTCGACATCTGGTGGTCGAGGACCGGCAGCCCCCGAGCCCGGTGAGGGCCAGGTGGTGGTCGACGTGGCCGCGGCCGGGGTCAACTTCGTCGACGGCCTGATCTGCCAGGGCCGGTACCAGCTCAAGCCGCCGACCCCCTTCGTGCCCGGGCAGCGAGATCGCCGGGCAGGTCTCGCGCCGTCGGACCCGGGCGTCAGCGGCGTGGTCGGTCGGCGACCGGGTGCATCGCCTTCTGCGGGTTCGGCGGATTCGCCGGACAGGTGGTGGTGCCCGGCCCTGTCGCTGGTGGCCGTGCCGGACACCATCGACTTCGGCCAGGCCGCCGCCCTCATCCAGAGCTACTGCACGATGCTGTTCACGCTGACCCGGCGGACCACGCGTCGCCCCCGGCGAGTGGGTGCTGGTGCTCGGGGCCGGCGGCGGGATCGGCCTGGCCGCCGTCGACGTGGCCAGCGCCCTCGGGGCGCCGGGTGATCGCCGCCGCGTCCACGCCGGACAAGCTGGAGGCGGCCGTGGCCATGGGGGCCGAGGCGACCATCGCCTACGAGGAGGAGGACCTGAAGATCCGGGCCCGGGAGCTGTCCGGGGGCGGGGTCGACGTGGTCGTCGACCCGGTGGGCGGGCCGCCACAGCGAGCCGGCCCTGCGGGCCACCGGCCACCTCGGGCCGGTTCTGCGTGATCGGCTTCGCCTCCGGGCCCATCCCGTCGATCCCGCTCAACCAGGTCCTGCTCAACAACCGGACCGTGGTGGGGGTCGACTGGGGCGGCTGGACGTTCACGGACCCGTTCGGCAACCGAGCCCTCATCGACGAGCTGATGGCCATGGTGGCCGACGGGCGCCTCCATCCGGCCGAGCCGGCCGGCCATCCCCTCGACGACGCGGCGGCGGTGATGGCCGGGCTCATCGACCGGACCATCGGCGGCAAGGCGGTGCTCGTCCCCTGAGCCCCGACTGGGCGTCAGCGCGGCGGGCGATCCCGGCCGGCACCGGCTCACCGGCCTGCGGCGAAGGCCTGCCGGAGCTCGGCGGCGGCCTGGCTGACCACCGCCGGCCGGCGGATGGTCGGCCAGGAACTGCTGGTACTGGGTCGACGGCACCAGCGGGGTCGTCGTCCTGCTGCAAGCAGCACCGTGCCCAGATAGAGGTGGACGGCGTAGTCGCCCGGGTCGAGCTGGCACGGCCCGGTCGAGCTTGGCCCGGCCGTCGGCCATCAGCGACGCGCTCGGTCCCCTGCTGGCCGGTCTGGTACTCCAGCCAGCCCAGCTGGGCCAGGGCCACCTCGTTGTCGGGATGGGTGTCGAGGACCGACTGGTAGAGCTGGGCCGCCTGGCCGAGCTGGCCCTGGTTCTCGTCGGCGGCCGCCTGGGCCAGGATCTCGGCTGCCTGCTGGGCCGGCGTGGTGGCGACGCTGCCGGTGACCGACTGGCCGGGGAGGCGGTCGGAGGCGAAGAGCGGGACGGTCACGATCGAGGGCGGCGGCGAAAGCGGCCACCGCCCCGACCAGGAACCACCAGCTCCGCCGGCGCCGGGTCTTCCGCGGCAGGGGTCTCCCGACCTCCGCTGGTGCCATGGCAGCCGGGTGGCCGGGGCCGCCGGGGCCACCGCGGTCAGGGTGGCTCCCGCGGCCGGGTCTCGGCGTCGTCCCCGGTGGCGGCGCCGGCCGCGGCCATCCGGGCCCCAGCGGTGGCCAGCCGGGCCAGGTCCCGGCGGCGCAGGGCCAGGTAGTCGTGGTCGGACAGGTCGCCGGCCAGGTACTCGGCGTCGGCGTCGGCCAGCGACTGGGTCGAGGAAGCGGCGCTGCTCCGCGAGGCCGACCGTCGAGAGGTCGCCCCCAGGCGACCGGGGGAGTCCGCCCGGTCCCCGCCGGCTCCGTCGTCCCACCGCCGTCGACCGGCGGCGCCGGACGAACAGGACCACCAGCCAGCCGACGGCCACCGCCCCACCGGCCAGCGGGAGCACCCACACGAGCGAGCGACCAGCCGCTGGCCGGCGGGTCGAGCACGATGGTCGATCCATAGCGGGCCACCAGATAGTTCTCGATCTGCTGGTCGGTGCGGCCCTCGGCGATGAGCTGGCTCACCGTGGCCCGCACGGCCACCGCGGTCGGGGCGGTGGACTGCGGCCACCGACAGGTCCTCACAGCTCGGGCAGCGCACCACCGACTCGATGGACGCGGCCCGCTGCGCCGGCGGTGGGCGGCGACGGGCGCAAGACGCCGCTGCCCACCACCAGGGCCACGACCAGCACCACGCCTAGGAGCGATCCACAGCGGGAACCGCCGTCCGGTCACGTGCCGTACCCGCGGGCCTCGGCCCTGGCGATGATCTGGTCGAGGCCGGCGGCGGTCACCCCGGCCAGGATCGAGGCCACCACCCGGCCGGTCGGGGGCGATCACGAACGAGGTCGGGTTGTCCCGGACCCCGTAGGCCAGGGCCAGGTCCCCGCTGGCATCGGCCAGGGTGGGCCAGGTCACCCCGAGCTTGGCCTGGTACTGGCGGGCGGCGGCGATGGTGTCGTCGAACACCACGCTGACCACCGAGCGCATCCCGCCTTCCGGCTGTGCTGGAACTGGAATGCCACCAGCTCGGGCCTCTCGATCTGGCAGGGGGTGCACCAACTGGCGAAGAAGTTGAGGACGACGTAGTGGCCGGGAACCCGGGGCAGCTCGAACCGGGTGCCGTCGACCGTGGCCCCGCCGACCGTCGGGGCCAGTTGGCCGACCAGCGGGCTCTTGGCCTCGACCGTCGGTGGCCGAGGGCCGGGTGGCCAGCACGGCGATGAGTCCGGCCGCGATGACCAGCACAGTGACGGCCACCCACCGGGCGGTGTAGCCGCCCCTGACCGGAGTCGCAGGTGGTGGATCGGTGCGCTCGGCGGCCGGTTCGGCCGGCCCGGTCGGTTCGGCCGGAGCCCCGACATCGAGGCTCACGACGGATCGCCGGCCCCGACCGGCAGCGGATCGGACTCGACGGAGGGGCGGTCCTCGGGCCCGGCGATCGGAGGGGTGCCGTCCGGGGTGACCGGTGGGGCCGCTTCGACCACCGGTGCCGATACCGGGTCGGTGGGCCGCCGGCGGCGCCCGGGGATGGCCGAGAGGACCGAACCGAAGCCGATGAGGCCGGCGCCGATCCACAACCACATGACCAGGGGCTGTTCCACCACGCCGAAGGTCCAGAGGGTGGACTTCCCCGAACTGCCGGCGTTGGCCGGGATCGAGGCGATGGTCAGGTAGAGGTCGTCCCGCCAGCTGGAGTCGATGGCCGGCGTGCCCACCGTGGCGCTGCCGGCCCCGAACTGGCTGACGGCCGGGTAGAAGAGGCCGCCGTGGTCGACCCGGAGCACCGCCTCGAACGAGGAGTGCGAGGGCGTGTTGACCACGCGGGTGCCAGCGAACTCGACCGTGTGTCCGGAGAAAGTGGCGCTCTCCCCCACCGCCAGGTGGACCTGGCCGCGGTGGAGGTAGGACGTGGCCGCGGCCAGCCCGATGGCCACCACCACCACCCCGATGTGGACCACCATGCCGCCGTTGGCTCGGCCGACGAAGCCCCGCCAACCGGCCAGGGACGCTCGGCCCGACGAGGCCCCCGAGGCGCGCGAGGAACGGTAGGCAGCCCGTACCGACAGGACCAGGGCCCGGCCGGCCGATGCGGCGGCGAACGCCCCCAGGCCGAAGGCCAGCAGCGGTTCGAAGCCGCGCACACCGGCCAGCACGCAGAGCACAAGAACGGCCACACCGACCGCGGCAGGGACGGCCAGTCGCCCCCGCATCACCGAGACGGTGGTCTTGCGCCACGGGAGGGCCGGAGCCACGGCCATGAGGAACAGGAGGGCCAGACCCACCGGCACGAAGAACCGGTTGAAGTACGGGGCCCCCACCCCCACCGAGGTGCCGTCGTGGAGCGCCTCGTAGAGGAGCGGGAACACCGTGCCCAACAACACCACGAAGGCGAATCCCACGAACAGCAGGTTGTTGACCAGAAAGGCGCCCTCACGACTGATGGGCGAGTCGATGCCGCCGGCCGAGTGGAGGCGGTCACCACGCCAGGCGATGAGGCCCACACCGGTGAATAGGACCACCCCGAAGAACCCCAGTAGCAGCGGTCCGATGCTCGACTCGGAGAAGGAGTGCACCGACTCGATAACCCCTGACCGGGTGAGGAAGGTCCCGAGGATGGTCAGGCTGAAGGCGGCCACCACCAGTGAGAGGTTCCAGATGCGGAGCAGGCCCCGGCGCTGCTGGACCATCACCGAGTGCAGGTACGCGGTGCCCACCAGCCACGGCAACAGGGCGGCGTTCTCCACCGGGTCCCACCCCCAGAACCCACCCCACCCGAGCACCTGATAGGACCACCAGGCGCCGAGCAGGATGCCCATGGACAGGAAGGCCCAGGCGAACAGTGTCCACCGCCGGGTCTCCCCTTGCCAGTCCTCATCCAGCCGGCCGGTGATCAGCGAGGCGATGGCGAACGCGAAGGGAAGGGTGAAGCCCACCAGGCCCAGATAGAGCATGGGCGGGTGGATGAGCACCAGCGGGTTATCCTGGAGCAGCGAGTTGGGACCGGGCCCGTTGGTGGGGATGGCCCCGGCCACATGCCTGAACGGATCGGCCGGTCCGAGCATGAGACCGAAGAAGAAGGCGGCCACCACGTAAACCACCAGCGTGGCCCAGGCCACCAACTCATCGCCGGACCGCCCGCGGAACCGCCAGACCATGGCTGTGGCGTACCCGGCCAACACCACGCCCCACAGGAGGATCGAGCCGGCCAGCGCTGACCAGAGCCCGGTGATGGAGTAGAGCCACGGCGTGGAGCGGCTGTTGTTGTCGGCCACGTAGACGAGGGAGAAGTCGTGGGTGATCAGCGCATGTTCCATGGCGGCGACGGCGAGGACGGCGCCCACCAGAATGACGGGGGCGTAGATCTGGCCCCGGCGCATGGTCTGCGGCCGGCTCCGGGCCAGGCCCACGGCCAGCACCACCACACCGACCACCGCGGCGGCGAACCCCAAGAGGACGCCGATGTGTCCGAGGGTGCCGTTCACCGCGTGGTGCCGGTGACACGCCGGTTGCCCCGTGCACCGCCGATCATCGCTTCGTGCCGTTCGGCGCGGTGACCCGACCCGGGTGGGCGGCGATGTAGTCCGCCGAGTGCTTGACCAGGATCTGGTCGGACAGGAAGAACGGACCGTTGAAGTGGCCCACGGCGATGACCGGGATGTTCACCTGGAACAGCTCGGGAGGGCTACTGGTGTTGTGGACCGTCACTTTAATGGCGCCTGCGGTGACCACGAAGTCCACCCCGTCACGGGTCGGGTGGATCGAGCCGCGCTCGACCAGACCCTCGAGGTTGAAGGTCTTGTCCCCCAGACTGGCTCTGTCGGCCACCGCCTGGTTGGCCGGCAGGTAGAAGTCGAGTGCGCTGCCCAGTCCCTTCACCAGGAGGAAGGTGAGCGCGCCGACCAGCACCAGTCCGACCACCACGTAGCGCAGGCGGTGGCTCGCCGGTTGAGGCGCAGCAGACAACCGAGGGATGGGCGCCGAAGCCAGCCGATCGGCGTCGGGATCGTCGGTGGGCGGAGGAAGCCGTGGAGGTGCCGTGGTCACCGGTCGTCTCCGAGCGGATCGTCCGGCGTCACCGTGCCGACCGTGCCGACCGTGCCGACCGTCCCGACCGCAGTGGCCACGGTCGAGGTGGTCACCCGGGCCAGGGCCCGGGTGAGCCGGCGGCGGCGCCACAGCAGCCAGAGCCCGTAGAGGAACAGGATGCTCAATACGATGACGTACCCGGCGACGACGTAGCGCATCAGGCGGCCTCGTCGTCGGCGATCCGAACGCCCTCGGCCTGCCGCTCGCGCAGGGCCTCGTCCAGCTCACCGGTGCCGAGGAGGTCCTCCAGCACACCGATCCGGTAGCGGACCAGGAGCATCCAGACGAAGACCAGGGTGAGGGCCACGAAGCCGAGCAGCAGGGTCCAGGCCATCGACCCGTGAATGGTCGGCGACAGGTTGGGGTTGAGCACGGTGGCCCCCTGGTGCAGGGTCCGCCACCACAGCACCGAGAAGTGCACGATGGGGATGTCCAACGAGGCGAACAGGGCGACGAACGCACACCGCTTGGCCCGGACCTCGGGCTCGGCCGGGATGCGGCGGATGGCCAGGTAGCCGAGGAACAGTACCAACAGGACAGCGGTGCTGGTCAGGCGGGCGTCCCAGGCCCACCAGACCCCCCAGGTGGGCTTGCCCCAGATCGAGCCCGAGATGAGTGTGCAGACGTTGAAGACCACCCCGACCTCGACGGCGGCCGCGGCCAACCGGTCCCAGAACAGCGACCGTGTCCTCGGCCAGAGGTAGCAGAGACTGGCGCCGGCGGCCAGGCCGAAGGCCAAATACAGGGCCACCCAGGCCACGCCGGGGTGGATGTAGACCAGCCGGACCAGGTTGCCCTGGGTCACGTCCGGAGGTGTTACCCACAGGCCGAGCCACACGGTGAAGGCCACGCCCACCCCTGCTGTGATCCCGATGATCCGTACCGTCCAGGTGGCCCGGTCCGACTGGACCCACGGGGGCCGGGTTTCGGGGCTCCGGTTCATGCCGACTCCTGGATGGGTCCGTAGATGACCACGCCCAGGGCCACATAGACGGCATCGAAGACCACCAGCAGGCGCAGCCACTGGGTCCCGTCGGACGGGGTTCCCCCGGCCATGGCCGCCTGCCAGATCCGGGTGCCGGCCAACAGCACCGGAGCGGTGATGGGCAGGAGCAACAGTGGGAGCAGCGTCTCTTTGACCTTGATGCCGGCGGACAGGGCTCCGTACAGGGTCCCGGTGGCCGCCAGCCCGATGGTCCCGAGCACCGAAGAGACGACGATGAGCCAGGCCACCTCGATCCTCGCCCCGTAGAGCAGGACCACACCGAGACCGAGCACCAACTCCAGCACCACCAGCTGGGCGGCCACCGCCGCCGACTTGCCGAGGAACAGTCCGGCCGGATCGAGACCGGAGAGCCGGAGGCCGTCCCTCGCCCCGTCCACCGACTCCACCGACACGCTGCGCTGAACAGCCAGCACCGTGCAGAACAGGACGGCTACCCAGAACAGTCCGGGTGCCCCTTCGGCCATCACCGTCCGGTCGGGACCGAGGGCGAAGGCCAACATGAACAGGGCCACCACCCCGAACGGCGCCACCTGGGACAGACCCACCCGTGAACGGGCCTCGATGCGCAGGTCCTTGCCCGCCACGAGCAGGGTGTCACGCCACATGGGCGACCTTCCCGACGGTCCCGGTGCCACCGGCCGGAGCCAGCGGGACCCGGGTCGGGGACAGCGTCGGGCCGAGGGACCGCACCGCGGTGACCCGACCGCCGGTAACGGTGAACGCCCGGCCGGCCATGGCCTCGACCACCCCACCCTCGTGCGAGGCGATCACCACGGTGACCCCCGAGGCCTTGGCCTCGCCGATGAGGCGGTCGAGCACCTGGCGAGCCGACGCATCCAGTCCGGCGTGGGGCTCGTCGAGCAGCCACAGCTCGGGCCACCGGGCGGTGAGCACGGCCAGGGCCACCCGCCGTCGCTGTCCGGCCGACAGCTTGGAGGCGCTGGTCTTGGCCAGTCGACCGGTCAAACCCAACCGTGCACAGGCGGCGTCGACCCGGTCGGCATCGGCACCGGACGCCCTGACCGCGAACCGGACGTTCTCACGCACCGTGAGGTCGTCGTAGAGGTGGGACGCATGGGACAGCAACCCGACCCGCCGACGAACCTGCGTGCGGTGCCGGACCGGATCCAATCCGAGCACCCGCACCTGACCCGAGCTGAGGGGGACCAGTCCGGCGCAGACCCGGAGCAGGCTGGTCTTGCCGGCCCCGTTGGGACCCTCGATGAGCACGGTCTCCCCCACCTCCACGCAGAGATCCACCCCGGCGAGCAGGGGAAACCGCCCCGACAGCGCGACGGCGTCACGGAGGAAGAGAGCCGGGGAAAGTGGGGCTGGTGGGGCCATAGCCGGCACCATGCTACGAGTCGGGACGTTCCGGGGCCAAGCGGGGGTGGGTTCCGACCAGGGGCGGTGCCCGGCCGCCGCCCCGAGTGGTGGTTCAGCTGCTGGACAGCCGGCTCAGGTGCAGGTCACGGAGCCAGGTGGCGATATGGGCCGAGACGATGTCCACGTTGCCGGTGAGCAGGAGCAGGCCGAAGACGATCAGCACCGCGCCGCCCACCAGATCGATCAGGCGCAACCGGCTCCGGACCCGGGCCAGGGCATCGGTCATCCGTCCGAAGGCCAACCCGCTGAGCAGGAACGGGACGCCGAGACCGAGCGAGTAGGCCAGCAACAGGGCGATCCCCCCCGTGGTCGAACCCCCCGTCCCGGCGGCCAGGGCCAGCACGCTGCCCAGCACCGGCCCGATGCAGGGCGTCCAGGCGAAGGCGAAGGCCATGCCCATGATGGGCGGCGCCCATGCCCCGAGTGCCGAGGGGCGCACCGAGAACCGCTTCTCGCCGGCCAGGGCCACCGGGAGGGGCAACCCGGCGGCCAGGGCCATCAGCAGGGCGCCGAACATCACGATGAGAATGCCCGAGACTGTCTCGAGCGTCCGTTGGTGAGTGAGGAACAACCGGCCGACGGCCGAAGCCGAGGCACCGAGGATGGTGAAGATGACGGTGAACCCGGCGATGAAGGCCAGGATCCCGCGGAGCAGGCGGCGGCGCTCGGTAGCCAGCGCCTCGGCATCCGGTCCCTCGGCGGCCGCGGTCGACGGTGACCCGGGCTCGGCCGACGGTGCGTCCAGTTCGGCCAGCCCGGCCGGGCCCACCACCACGACCGCCGCCGCCGACGCCGGCGACGATGCCGTGCGGGGCGACGGGGAGAGGGCACTGAGTTCGGCGGCCGACAGCCCCGAGACCATGGACAGGTAGCCCGGCACCAGCGGCAGGACGCACGGCGAGAGGAAGGACAACATGCCGGCGCCGAAGGCCACCAGCAGACCGAGCGGGTCGGCGTGGATCGCCGCCATCAGGGTCACCGGCACCGTTAGACCAGCTGGGACTTGACCAGTGCCAGGTCGGCCTCGACCATCATCTGGACGAGGGAAGGAAAATCAACCTCGCGGTGCCAGCCCAGGGTGGCCTCGGCCTTGGCCGGGTCCCCGACCAGAAGATCGACCTCGGCCGGCCGCAGGAACCGCTCGTCGATGAACACGTGTTGCTGCCAGTCGAGATCGACGGCGGCGAAGGCCAGCTCGACCAGCTCCTTGACCGAGTGGGTCTCGCCCGTCGCCACCACGTAGTCGTCGGGCCGGTCCTGTTGCAGCATCATCCACATGGCTCGCACGTAGTCGGCGGCGAATCCCCAGTCACGCTGGGCGTCGAGGTTGCCGAGGGCCAGCTTCTCGTCGATGCCCTGTTTGATGCGGGCCACCCCATGGGTCACTTTTCGGGTCACGAACTCAAGACCCCGCCGCGGCGATTCGTGGTTGAACAGGATGCCCGACGAAGCGTGGAGGTCGTAGCTCTCGCGGTAGTTGACGGTGATCCAGTGGCCATAGACCTTGGCCACCCCGTACGGACTACGGGGGTAGAACGGGGTGGACTCCTGTTGGGGGACCTCGAGGACCTTGCCGAACATCTCGGACGAGCTGGCCTGGTAGAAGCGGATCTCCGGGTCCACGATGCGAATGGCGTCGAGGACGCGGGTCACTCCGAGAGCGGTGGTCTCGCCGGTCAGCACCGGCTGGCTCCACGATGTCTGGACGAAGGACTGGGCGGCCAGGTTGTAGACCTCGGTGGGGTGATTGTCCCGGAGGATGTTGATCATCGACACCTCGTCGAGCAGGTCACCGGCCACCAGGGTGATGCGGTCCTGGATGTGGGCGATGCGCTCGAAGTTGAGGGTGCTCGACCGGCGGACCATGCCGCAGACCTCATAGCCCTGGTCGAGCAAGAACTCGGCCAGGTAGGAGCCGTCCTGTCCGGTGATGCCGGTGATGAGTGCTCGCTTGGCCATGCCGTGGCTCCTCGGTCGTCAGTCCGTGTCGGTGTCGTCGGGCGCCGCTCGCCATGATGGTGCCCGCTTCTCGATGAAGGCGGCGATCCCCTCGGCGGCCTCGGCGGTCTGGCTGGTCACCGTGAGCATGGCGTGCAGGTAGGGCAATGCCTCGGTCGCCGCCGAGTCCACTACAGCGTAGAACGATTCGCGACCCATTCTCATCACACCGGGTGGTTTCTGCGCCAGCACGGCAGCCAGGTCGGCCACCGCGCGGTCCAGCTGACCAGCCGGAACCACCTGGGTGACAAAGCCGATCCGATCCGCCTCCTCGGCGCCGACCACCCGGCTGGTCAACATCAGCTCGAGTGCCTTTTTGGGGGGCATCGAGCGCAGCATGGGCACAGTGACCATGTAGGGCCACAGGCCCACGTTGAGTTCGGGGGCGCCGAACCGGGCGTCGTCCGAGGCGACCACCATGTCGCAGGCCAACGCCAGCCCGAACCCGCCGGCCATGGCCCAGCCCTGGACCCGGGCGATGGTGGGCTTGCCCAGGTGCCACATCTCCTCGAACAGCTCGGCCAGCCAGCCCCGGGCCCGGTGGTGGTCGGCATACTCGTCGGTCGGACCGCCCGGGTCGTTTGGCGCCATACCCGAGAGGTCGGCCCCGGCGCAGAAGGCCTGCTCCCCGGATCCAGCGAGCACCACCACCCGTACCGCCGGGTCGACCTTGGCCCGGGCCAGATGCATGCGGAGGCCGCTGATGACCTCCCAGGTCATAGCGTTGCGGCGTTCGGGCCGGTTGATGGTCAGGGTCAACACGCCACGGCTCACCGAGGCCAGCAGCTCGCTGGTCGCCGGTCCGGCGGGTTGGGTATCGACGGCTTCGGGCACCGGATGACGCTATCCCGGGGACCGGGGCCTTGTCCGGTCCCCCGCCGACCGGCCGCCGCGTTCTCCCGGTCCACCGGCGGCCCGGGCGGCGGCCGGCACTACGGTGACGCCATTCCGACCGCCGCACTGCTCTCCTTCCGCCTCGGTGGGTCCGACGGCGTGGCCGTCGAGGCAGCAAAGTGGGAGGGCGCCCTCCACACGCTCGGTTTCACCACCATGACCGTGGCCGGCGCCGGTCCGGTCGACGTCCTCCTCCCTGGATTGGCTATCGGCGCGGCCGAACCGCCGGCTTTGACCGAGCTGTCCGACGCGCTGGTCCCAGCCGACCTGGTGGTGGTGGAGAACCTCTGCTCCTTGCCCCTCAACCCGCAGGCCGCAGCCCGGGTGGCCCGGGTCCTGTCCGGTCGACCGGCGGTGCTCCACCACCATGACCTGCCCTGGCAGCGCCAGCAGTTCGCCGACCACCCGCCACCTCCCACCGACCGTCGATGGAGTCAGGTGACCATCAACGAGTTGAGCCGACGGCAACTGGCTGAGCGGGGTCGGACGGCCACCACCGTGTACAACGCATTCGCTCCACCGGATCCTGCCGGCAGCGGTCCCGACCGGGAAGGGCGACGTCGCTCACTCCGCCGGTTGCTGGGAGTCGAGGAGGGTCAGCGCCTCGTCCTGCAACCTACCCGGGCCATTCCGCGCAAGAACGTCGGTGGCGGCATCGGGGTGGCCGAGGAGTTGGGTGCCGTCTACTGGTTGCTCGGTCCGGCTGAGGACGGGTACGCGCCCGAGCTCGAGGCACTGGTGGCGGCAGCCGGCTGCCCCGTCGTCCTCGGGATGCCTCCCGGAGACGAGCCCTGGGATGTCGACGACGCCTACCGGGCGTCGGACCTGGTCACTCTGCCTTCCACCTGGGAGGGCTTCGGCAATCCCGCCATCGAGTCGGCCATCCACCGGCGACCCCTGGCCGTCGGGGGCTATCCGGTGGCCAGCGAGCTGGCCGGGTTCGGGTTCGAATGGTTCGGCCTCGACGAGATGACCCGGCTCCGGTCGTGGCTGAACCGGCCGGAGACCGGTCTGTTGGACCGCAACGCCGCCATCGCCGTCGAGCACTTCTCGCTGGAGGATCTGCCCAACCGGATCGCGGCCGTCCTGCCCCCGCTGTGAGGCCCATCCGATCAGCCCTCCCCCGGGGCCCGAACCGGCCCCCGGCTACCATGGATCCATGACCGGCGCAGGGGATTCTGGAGCGGACGCCGCCCGTCCGGGCGCTCCCGCCGGTCGCCGACTGACCGCCGGCGCCCGCCGCCGACAGCTCTTCGAGGTGGCCCTGTCGCTGTTCGCCGAGCACGGCTATGCAGCCACCACCATGGAGGACATCGCCGAGGCGGCCGGCGTGACCAAGCCGCTCGTCTACCAGCACTTCGAGTCCAAGCGGGCCCTCTACCTCGAGTTGATGGACGTGTTCTCGAAGGAGCTGGTCACCCGGATCGTCAAGGCCACCGCCAATGCCGAGGGCCCCCGTCAGCAGGTCGAACTGGGTTTCGCCGCCTACTTCGAGCTGATGGTGGCCAACGAACAGGCCTTCCGCCTCCTCTACGGGCGGGACGCCCCCGACGACGCCGAGCTGGGTGCCGCCCTCCGACGGGTGGAGGAGACCATCGCCCAGGCCATCGACCCGTTGATCGACGCCGGTCTCGACCCAGGCCACCGTCGGCTCCTGGCCCACGCGGTGGTGGGCATGGCCGAAGGGGCTAGCCGGCACTGGCTGGACGCCCGAAGGAGCAGGCCGGGGCCGACCGGGGTGGACGACCGGGGTGAGGTGCTCACTGCCGAGTCGGCGAGCAGCGGGGACGCTGCCCATCTGGCCACCCGACTGGCCGACCTGGCCTGGGCCGGGCTCCGACAGGTCCACCGGATCTGAGGTTGGCCGGTCGGCTACCGGCCGACCTCAGGTGACCTGCCCGGCCACCACCGGTTGGTTGGCACTTTGGACCACCCCGCCCGAGTGCTCGGCGGTGATGGCGAAGGCACTGACCGGCACGCCCCCGGCCACGCTGAAGGGGACCACCGATGGGCTCGACCCCAAGAGGCCGAGCGAGATGGTCCGGTGACCGATCACCCCCCACAGCTGGTAGGTCTTGTCGGCCGGCAGGGAGGCGAGACGGTCGGCCTGCACGAAGCCCGTGCCTGCCTCGGTCAGCACCACGGTCACCTGGGGCGCCGAGGCGCCGGTCGAGGTGGACAGCGGGGCGAGCCGGACCTTCTTGGTGGTCGGCAGGGCCAGCGCCGCCTGCTCGGCCGCCGTCACCCCTGCATTGGCCCGAAGGGAGCTCACGTTATGGTTGAGATGGTTGACCTGGGCACCGAGGACGATGGCCACCACGGCGGCCGCCACGGCAACCAACGTGGCCGCCGCCGCCATCGACCGGTTCCGCCTCCGGCCGGCGGTGATCGGGACCACCACGGCGTCCGGCCCCGGCGCCGGATCCCCGGAGGGTCGGGTCGGGTGGTTGCCCGGGTCGATCAGACGGTCGGGCTGGTCGCCGACCGGCTCGAGTTGCGAAGCCAGCTCCTCCCAGTCCGGTGGAGCGGCACCGTCGAGACGGCTGGCGATCCCGTTCCACAGACCGGCCGGTGATTCACCTCCCGAGTTGGCCAAAAGGCCGGCCACCTCGTGGTGCTGGGCCACCTCGATCGAGCATCTGACGCACTCCTCGAGATGGAGTTCGACCATGGCCGCGGTCTCCGGGTCGACGGCGTCGAGGGCATACACGCCGAGGAGCTCCTGGATCTCCTCGTGACTGGGCGGCGGTGCCGGCGTGGTCATTGTTCTGCTCCCGCCGGCTGCACGCCCCGTTCGGCCAGGTTGGCGCGGAGGCGACCGAGCCCGGACCGGATGCGGCTCTTCACGGTGCCCTCCGGTTGGTCGAGCATGGTGGCAACCTCCCGGTAGGTGTGGCCGCCGAAGTAGGCCAGCTCGATGGGTTGACGCAGTTCGTCGGGCAGGGCGCCGAGCGCCTCTTGCACCTGTTCGGCCACGGCCATGTCCCATACTTCGTGATCGATGTCGTAGCCGGCGGTAGCCGTCTCGCGGGAGGTCTTCTCCTCGCGCTTGCGTCGGGCCATCTCGGATCGCACATAGTCGACCGACTTCCCATGGGTGCGGGCCAGGAGAAAGGAGCGAAGCGTTCCCCGCTGGGAGTCGAACTTCTCCGGATGGTTCCAGAGATCCAAGAAGACCTCCTGGGTGATCTCCTCGGCCGGGGGGTCGCTGCGAAGGATCCGACGGGACAGGGCGTGCACAGCACCGCCGTGGCGTCGGTACACCTCGGCCAGGGCCTGTTCGTTCCAGCGGCCGACGGCAACCACCAGGTTGGCGTCGCTGGCCTGCTCCACATCGAACATCACAGCACTGTATTCGGTGCCGCCACCGATTCTGGATGCTCGTCCCCGCCCCGGGTGGGATGGCTGCCCGCGTCCGGAACGGGTTGAGGAGTGCAGCAGCCACCGCCCGCCTCGAAAGGACATCCAGATGACCGGCGGCATCGAACGCACCGTGATGACCAAGCAACCCCGAACCGACCAGACTCCGACGACCGGCACCCCGATGGCCGCATCCCGGCCGCGGGGATACCGGCCTTCACCGGGACGCCGACTGATCGTGACGGCGCTGGTCACCGTGGCCGCGGCGGTGACCCTGGCCGCTTGCTCGTCATCGGGCAGCACCTCGAGCCCGTCGAACAGCTCGGGCCATGCGGCCACGGCGCAGAAGACAGACACCATCACCATCTCCAATTTCGCCTTCAGTCCCAACTCCATCGCCGTCGCCCCGGGAGCGCACGTGACGGTGACCAACAAGGACCAGGTCGCCCACACGGTGACCTCGTCCAAGGGTGGTTTCAACACCGGGGACATTCTGCCCGGCGCCTCGGCGACCTTCACCGCTCCGAGCACGCCGGGCCGCTATCCGTACATCTGCTCGATCCATCAGTTCATGACGGGGACACTCACCGTCTCGTAGCGACGCCACAGCTCGGCCACCACCGCGCCCATCCGCTCTCACCGCATCCAACGACAAAACAGGAGGAACACCATGACAGGCAGGTTGCCGTCGGGCGCACCGACCCCCCGGAACGCCGACCCGGACATCGATCCCCAGGCCATGGGGGAGTTGCTGGAAGAGTCCCAGGACCTCCACAGCGATGCCATGGCCACCACCACCGTCACCCTCGACGAGTTGGTGGAGACCGGTACCGAGCTGCGGGCCCACGGTCAGATCGATCCGGACGAATCCCGTCATGTGGCCGCCACCCGGTCGCGGCTACTCACCGGAGCGGCCTTCGGCGGGGGGATCCTGGCCGCCGCCGGCATCGCCGGTGCCCTGGAGACGCTGTTCGCTTCACCGGCCTTCGCCGCATCGGCCACCGACATCCAGATTCTCCAGACGGCTTCATCCATCGAGGTGCTGGCCGTGTCGACCTACAAGACGGCTCTGACCCTTCCCTTCATCGGGGGGGCCTCGGCCAATGCGGTGGTCAAGGCGTTCGCCACCACCACCATGCAGCAGCACCAGCAGCACCTCGACGCCTTCAACGCCGCTATCACCGGCCTGGGCGGCAAGGCCCAGACCAATCCCGATCCGGCCCTGGAAAAGGTGGTGGCGGCCGCCGTGCCCGGGCTGACCGCGCCCGGACCGGTAGTGGCGCTGGCCCTCGAACTCGAGCAGGGAGCCGCCGAAACCTACGTGGCCGACGTGGCCGCCCTCTCCGATGCCAATGCCAAGAAGGTGACCGCTTCCATCATGGGTGTGGAAGCCCAGCACGCCTCGGTGCTACTGGCCGTGCAGGCCCTGCTCAACGGCGGAGCCCCCCAGCTCATCACCCTGGCGCCGGGCAACGTCGCCAACCTGCCGGCAGCCGCCGGGTCGGTCGGCTTCCCCAACGCCTTCTTCCCCACCGACCAGGCCCGTCCCAGCACTGAAGGAGCACTCTCATGAGGCGACGCAACCGCACCACGGACATCATGGCCATCTCCGAGCACGAACTCGACGGCGATGACCCGCGACCTCGAACAGATCCACAACGACGTGGGCATGCCGGCCATGCACCGGGCCATCGAGCAATGGACCGAACGTTCGCGCACCAGCCGGCGCGGCTTCCTCATCGGAGCCGGAGCCGTGGCCGGTGGGGCCGTCCTGGCCGCCTGCTCGTCGGGCTCGTCCAGCTCGACGACCACCACCAAGGCCAGCGGCAGCGGCTCCGGTGCGTCGGGCGCTCACCGGAGACCTGGCGGTGGCCGCCCTGGCCGCCAGCCTGGAGAACCTGGCCGTGGCCGCCTACGGCGACGTGCTCACTGCGGCCAGGGGCCGGCAAGCTCGGCACGGTTCCACCGGCCGTGGCCACCTTCGTGACCACGGTAAAGGGCCAGCACACCCAGCACGCCCAGGCCTGGAACTCGGCCATCGTGGCCGCCGGCCATTCGGCGATCACGGTTCCCGACCCGGTACTCACCCCGGTCATCACCAAGGACTTCGCCAAGGTGACCGACGTGACCGGAGCGGCCCAGCTGGCCCTGATGCTGGAGGACGTGGCCGCGGCCACCTACCTGTCAGCCATCAGCGCGGTGAAGGCGACATCGTCAGTCAAGGTGGCGGCCAGCATCCAACCGGTGGAGATGCAGCACGCGGCCATCCTCAACTTCGTGCTCGGCCAGTACCCGGTGCCCAACGCATTCGCCAGCACGGCCTCGGCCCGACCGGTCAGCGACTACCGGGGCTGATCGAGAGGCGGCACTGGGCGACTCCCGCCATCAGAACGGACGCGTTGCAGGACACGACGGCCGGCTCGTGGAGCCGGCCGTCGTCCGCGTCCGCGACCGCTGGGGAGTCCCGCGGTCACCCTGTCGGTGCGGCGCGGTTGGTAGTTTCGGAGCGACGGTCGACACGGCAGCCAGGCCGGTCGCCGACCCGCCGTCACTCATCCCTAACCGCCACCGCCACGAATACAGGACATGAGCTTCGACATCGAAACCTACCAACGACTCTCGGAGAAACTGGAGACACGGGACATCGACTTCGATGACTTTCGCGACCAGCCGCTGACGCCCGATGCCCTCCGTTGTCTGCGCTACATGCACGATGTCGAGAGCCACACCGTTTGCTATCTGCGCGATGTCCTGGTGACCCGGGCCCACCGCGACCCCGAGGTGACGTCGTTCCTGACATTGTGGAACTACGAGGAGTTCTGGCACGGGGAGGCCATCGCCGGCATCCTGAAAGCCCACGAGGAGCTGGCTGGCACGGGCCGCATCGCTGCCTTGCGCCAACGACTGCCGAAGCGGGATGCCTGGAAGCCGGTGAGCTTCCAGCTGGCCTCGGCCATCACGCCCCATCTCACCGCCGTCCACATGACCTGGGGTGCGGTCAACGAATGGACCACGCAGGCCGCCTACGCCCGGCTGGCCAAGCTGGCCGACCATCCCACCCTCAGTGAGCTGCTGCACCGCATCATGAAGCAGGAGGGACGTCACATCGACTTCTACGCCACCCAGGCCCGGTCACGGTTGGCGGACAGCCGGGCGGCCCAACGGGTCACCCGTTGGGCGCTGCGGAGGTTCTGGGCACCGGTCGGCACCGGGGTGGTCCCCGACCGCGAGGTGGCCTTTCTCCGTGACTACCTGTTCGGCGATGACGACGGCCAGGCCATGGCCGAGCGCATCGACCGGCGGGTCGACCGCCTGCCCGGTCTGAGCGGCCTCAACCTCCTGCACGGGGCGGTGGCCGCAGCCTGAGGAGCCACCCGACGGGGCGACCGGGTCGGCGGGGCGACCGGACGGCCGGCCGGAGCAGAAACCCGACTGAACACGTAAACTATGTGGGTGTTCAAGTTCCCCAATCCGGTCAACGAATACGCGGCCCGGACGGTGGCGGGCGGCGTGGTGGTCATGGCGGTGATGGCCATCGCCTTCCAGCAAGGCTGGATCCTCATCCCACTGGCCTATGGGTTCTGGGCCCGGGTCCTCACCGGCCCCACGCTGAGCCCGCTCGGTCAACTGGCCACGAGGGTGGTCGCGCCCCGCCTGCCCGGACGGCCCAAGTTGGTGGCCGGACCGCCCAAACGGTTCGCCCAGGCCATCGGCGTGGCCTTCTCGACCACCGCGCTGGTTCTCTACTACGGATTCGGCTTGGCCACCGCAGCCTGGGTGGTGCTGGCCCTGCTGGCCGTGGCCGCCACCCTCGAGTCGGTCTTCGGGATCTGCCTCGGATGCATCGCCTTCGGCTACTTGATGAAGGTCGGAGTGATCCCCGAGGAGGTCTGCGAGGCCTGTGCCGACATCTCCCTCCGACACCCGCAACTCTCCTCCGGCCGACCGGCCTGACCCCGGTCGTTCCGTCTCCGGGGCGGTCATGACCTCGGTCTCCGACAACGCAACCGTTCTCCTCATCGGCGCCTCGCGCGGTTTGGGCTACGCCATCGCCGAGGAGTACATCGATCGTGGCTCCCAGGTCGTGGCGACCGTCCGCGGCCCGGACCGCACCGCCCTGCACGAGTTGCAGGACACCGCCGGCGAGCGGCTGGAGATCGAGCACGTCGACATCAACGTGCCCGAACAGGTCCGGGCCCTCCGCGACCGGCTCGGTGACCGCAGGTTCGATCTTCTCTTCGTCAATGCCGGCGTGGCCAACGGTCCGCAGCAGACCACAGGCGACGTCACCACCGAGGAGTTCACCCGCCTGATGGTCACCAACGCGCTGAGCCCGATGCGGGTCATCGAAACGCTCGGCGAGCTCGTCGTCCCGAACGGCACCATCGCGATCATGTCGTCCGGCCAGGGAAGCGTCGCCAACAACGAACGCGGCGGCTTCGAGATCTACCGAGCCAGCAAATCCGCCCTCAACCAACTCATGCGCAGCTACGCCGCCCGCCACCACGACGACAGCCGAACGTTGCTTCTTATGGCGCCGGGCTGGGTCAAAACCGATCTGGGCGGGCCCAAGGCTCGCCTCACCATCGACGAGAGCATCCCCCATCTGGTTACGACCATCGACGCCCAACGCG
The DNA here is from genome assembly GCA_963824355.1 of uncultured Acidimicrobiaceae bacterium. GTDB lineage: Bacteria > Actinomycetota > Acidimicrobiia > Acidimicrobiales > RAAP-2 > Bog-756. The sequence goes on from CAWGOY010000012.1 coordinate 95,385, forward strand.
GCCGCACCGGCCTGCATTATCTCGACTACCTGGGCCAGACCGTCGCCTGGTGAGCAACAAGAGCCGGTTACTCCAGTCTCGGGAGCAACAAGGCACACAGGTCGGCCAACTCCTCGGCGCAGAGCCGATAGGCCATGTCGTCCCCTCCAGCCGGATCGGCCACGTCCTCCCAGGGCTCGATGGGGAGGTCGGCCAGACCGAGGCCACCGAGCCGCTCGACCAGCGATGGTGGTGGAAGCGGTAACTGGAGGCACAGTCGCTTGATGGTGGCGGTTCGACCCGAGGCCTCGGGATAGCGCCGTCGGATGAAGGCCACGTGCTCACCGGCCATGGCCAGGATCAGATCGGCCTCCTCGATGTCCCCATCGGTGAGCTGGTGGCTGCGGTGGCCGTCGGCCCGAAAACCCACGGCACCGAGGGCGTCGCGGGTCCTTCGACTCATGGGCTGTCCTTCGACCACATGGGTGCCGGCGGTCACGATGTGCACTGGTGCGGAGACCAGCATGGCCCCGGCCATGACCGAACGGGCGGCGTTGCCGGTGCACAGGGTCAGTAGCCGTGGTGATGAGAGGTGGCTGTCGGCGTTCACCGAGGGGACCCTAGTGGTCCGGCTCCAACGTTCGGCCTGGCCGGCGGCACCGGCCCCGGGGACATCGAGAGGCGCTCGGGTCAGCCGAGTTGGTCGACGTGTTGCAGGTGGCCACCGTGCCGGGTGAACAACACGTCGTTGTAGCCCTGACCGGGACCGATCGTCTCGAAGGTGACCGGGGGGACGAAGGTCAGATAGAGGGCCTTGCGCCCGCTGGCCGACGGATCGGTGGGCGGCGGAGCGGCATGCAGGGTGTGGCCGAAGTGGACGGTCACGTCCCCGGCCTCGGTGGTGATGGGCACGACGGGAAGACCCCGCGTCTCGCGGGGACCGGGGAGCCGGGACGTGCCCCGGTGCGAGCCGGGGATCATCTCCAGCTGGCCGGTTTCGGGCGTGGCCGGATCGAGCTGGATACCCACGTTGAGCATCGGGCACTTGACCGGGTGTCCGCCCATGCCGCAGTCGCGGTGCCAGGGAAGATCGGCCAGTCCACCGGCCGATCCGGGAACCTTGATGACCACGCTGTTCCCGTCCAGTCGGTCACGGGCGTCGCGGAGATCGGGCCCTCCGAGGGCGGCGATCCGCAGGAATCGCTCGTCCTCCCCGAGGCCGGCGACCAGCGGGGAGTGATCGTTCACGTAGTTGACCCGGCTGCAGACGTCCCGGCCGTCCACGTTGGTCCACCACGAACGCCGGTCGTCGGGTCGGGCACGGTCCGCGGCCGCCTCGACCTCGGAGCGGAGCGCCCGTAGCTCGCCGGCATCGAGTACGCCGCGAAGGTGGAGGAATCCGGCCCGGGCCAAATAGTCGGACAACTCAGCCTGTGGTGTGTCCAAGGTGAAGGAGCGGGCACCGTCGAGAGGCGCCCCATGGGCATCGACGACCGGCGGTGGGTCATCGATGTCGTACATGGCCTGACCGTCGATGGCGAAGCGAAGGGGGGGCTCCCATCGGGCCAACTGCCCGAAGCTGCCCTCGGTGATGGTCAACTCCTCGGCGTAGAGGAGGGCGAAACACGACCGCAACTCCCATACGAAGCTGGTCCACGCCTCCTCGGTGAGCTGGGCCACGGTGTGGGCCCCGTCGGCCCCCTCTTCCACCGCGAACCCCGTACCGGAGGGTACGTAGGTATAGGCCCGGCCGTCCTCGAGACGGAAGGCGAGGGGACGGAGGACGGACTGGTCCGACGCGGAGAACACCCGACCACGGCCTTCGAGAAGGTGTGGCAGGTGGTCGCGGTGGAACCAGTCAAAGTCGATCGGTCCGAAACGGTCCGCTTCCACGTGGTTCAACGTACCTCAACGGGTAGTGGGTGGGCCCGGCGGTGCCGGCCGTGGTCCGCCACGTTATCGACCATCCCCGTCGACCTTCCTACTGGATGTGCACCCCGGAAATGGCCCGGGCGATGATCAGCCGCTGGATCTCCGAGGTCCCCTCGAAGATGGTGTAGATCTTCGAGTCGCGGTGCCAACGCTCGACCGGGTGCTCGCGGATGTAGCCGTAGCCGCCCATGATCTGGATCGCCTCCTCGGTCACGTGGACCGCTGTCTCCCCGGCGTAGAGCTTGGACATCGACCCCTCGCCGGCGGTGAAGTCCTTGCCGGTGCGGCCCATCCACGAGGCCCTCCAGATGAGCAGCCGCGAGGCGTCGATGCGGGTCTTCATGTCGGCCAGCTTGAAGGCGATGGCCTGGTTCTCGATGATGGCTCGGCCGAACGCCCTGCGCTCCTTGGCGTAGTCGAGCGAGTACTCGTAGGCGGCCCGGGCGATTCCGAGCGCCTGAGCTCCCACCGTCGGCCGCGAGGCCTCGAAGGTCTTCATGGCCGCCTGGCTGGTCGACCGCTTCCCCTCGCGGGCCCGGGCCAATTTCTCGTCGAGCTTGTCCTTGCCCCCGAGCAGGCAGTGCCCGGGCACACGACAGTCATCGAGCACCACCTCGGCGGTGTGGGACGCCCGGATGCCCATCTTCTGGAATTTCTGTCCCTGCGAGATGCCGGAGGTGCCGGGGGGCACGATGAAACTGGCCTGACCCCGCGAGCCGAGCTCGGGATCGACCGAGGCCACCACCACGTGGATGTCGGCGATACCCCCGTTGGTGATCCAGGTCTTCGTGCCGTTGAGAACCCATTCGTCCTTGGCCTCGTCGTACACGGCCCGGGTCCGGAGCGAGGAGACATCGGACCCGGCGTCGGGCTCGGAGACGGCAAAAGCGGCCAGCTGGATCTTGTCAGGGGTCCCGAAGCACTGGGGACCCCACTCCAGCAGCTGTTCGGGGGTGCCATTGCTGGCGATCCCGGCCAGCCCCAGCGTGGATCCGAAGATGGCGAGGGCGATGCCGGCGTCACCCCAGGCCATCTCCTCGTTGGCGATAGGCATCAGCAGGCCGGTGTCGTCGAAGAAGGCCTGAGAGATGAAGTCGAAGGAGTACAGCCCGATTCGGGACGCCTCCTCGATGATCGGCCAGGGGGTCTCCTCCCGCTCGTCCCACTCGTGGCCGGCCGGCCGGATGACGTTCTCAGCGAAGTCGTGCACCCACTTCTGGATCTGTAGTTGGTCCTCGTTGAGGTCCAGCGAGAATTCGGCCATGGCGCCCTGCTCCGTTCCGGCCCCGGGGGGGCCTCGACCGTGGTTGATGCTCGGCGGCGGCGGCGCTGTACGTCCTTGCCGCGTCGTGCCCACCGGCCGCCGGCCGTCCGGGCCGGCTGATCGTCTGGGTTACTCAATGGTAACCTCAATCGGGCCGATGTGCCACCATCTCAGAAAAGCGCAGGTGACCAGGAATGTTCCCCGGAACCTGACCACGACGAGGGCACGGGGAGGCGGTTCCCGCGACAAGCACCGACATCGGTGCGCCCCGGCGCCGATCGGCGCGACAGAACAGCGCAACGCTGCGTTTTGGCGGAACGGGTGGACGGGCCTGGGCCCGGATCGGTGACCGTCAGGCGGGCTGAGCCAGGCGGACGTCAACCGCCTGGAGACCCTTGGGTCCTTCCTGAAGATCGAACTCGACCGCCTGACCCTCTTCCAGCGATCGGAAACCGTTCATCTGGATGGCGGTGTGATGTACGAACACATCGGCGCCGCCATCCGGTTGCGAGATGAAGCCGAAGCCCTTCTCGGCGTTGAACCACTTGACTGTTCCGGAAGCCACGGTGGCATTCCCCTTTCCTCCACACGCGTGTACAGGAAGCCCGGCCCGTCCGTCTGGTCCCGACCCTCACGCCTGCGAGCGGGTCTTCGACCACCGACCGAAGGAGACTCCCCGAGAAGGAAAACGCTAGCAGTCTCCCCTGGAGAATCAACCGGGGAAGGCCCTTCCGGGCCGGTGTTCACGCGGCGTTCATTGACGGTGGAACTGCCCTCACCTCCGGCGGACCCGGGTCCCCTCCGGGCCGTCCTCGACCACCCATCCCGACGCTTCCAACTGGTCGCGGAGCGCGTCGGCGCCGGCCCAGTCACGCTGGGCGCGAGCCTCGTCACGCAGCCGGATCAACTCGGCCGTGGCGGCATCGGTGTCGACCCCGCTCCGGTCGGCCAGACGCAGACCCATGGCCGCACAGAGCAGCCCGGCGGTGGTAGCGGCCCGGAGCGCCCCCGGCCCGTCGCCGGCGTCGGCGGCCGCATTGGCCCGACGCACCAGATCGAACACCGTGGCCAAGGCACCCGGGGTGTCAAGGTCGTCGTCCATCCGCTGACGGAACCGCTCCACCGCGTCAGGATCCACCCGGTGGGACTCGGGTCGGCCCGACGCGGTGGGGTCGACCACCGGCCCGTCGGCCAGCAGGTCGGGGAGATCGAACCTTCGGGCCATCTCGTCAAGACGGGCCAGTCCCGCCTCGGCGTCGGCCACCGTCCCGGCGGTGACCTCGATGGGCGAGCGGTAGTGGGAGCGCAATACGAGGAGTCGGTAGGCCCGGGCGTCGCTGCGGTCGAGCAGGTCGCCGAGCGAGGTGAAGTTGCCCAGCGACTTGGACATCTTCTCGCCGTCGACGGTGACCCAGCCGTTGTGCACCCAGTGCCGGGCGAACGGGCGGCCCACCGCTACTGCCTGGGCCCGCTCGTTCTCGTGGTGGGGGAAGATGAGGTCGATGGCCCCGCCGTGGAGGTCGAAGCCGTCGCCCAACAGGTCGAGCGACATCACCACGCACTCGGTGTGCCAACCGGGCCGACCGGGGCCCCAGGGCGAATCCCAGGTCGGTTCGCCCGGCTTGGCCGCCTTCCACAGGGCGAAGTCGAGGGGCGACTGCTTCTCGTCGTCGGTGGCCACCCGGGCCCCGGCCCGCAAGCTGTCGAGCGGCTGGTGGGCCAGCAACCCGTAGCCGGGTACTTTCTGCACGGACAGGTAGATACCGTCCCCGGTCCGGTAGGCCACGCCCCGGTCCACCAGCTCGCCGATGAGGGCCACCATGTCGGCCACGTAGGCGGTGGCGTGCGGGGTCTCGTCGGGCCGAAGCACGCCCAGAGCGTCCATGGCCTCCCACCACACCTGCTCGTAGGTGGCACTCAGCTCGGACTCGGTGACCCCTTCCCGCGCCGCCCGCTCGATGATCTTGTCCTCGATGTCGGTGATGTTGGACACGTAGGTCACGTCCAGCCCCGAGAACAGCAGGTACCGGCGGAGCACGTCGAACACCAGGGCGAACCGGCCGTGGCCCAGATGGGGTGCGTCGTACACGGTCGGGCCGCAGACATAGAGGGAGACCCGACCCGGGTCGCGGAGGCGGAGCGGTTGTGACACCCCGGTGGCGGTGTCGTGGAGCTGGAGCACGCAGGGTACGGTAACCCGATCATGAGCACCGACATGACCGTCCCGGCCGCCCGGACAGGGGGCGTCCCCGACAAGCCCAGCTTGGACGGACTCGAGGCGGTCTGGACACGCCGCTGGCAAGAGCAGGCCACCTACGCCTTCGACCGGACGGCCGACCGCAACCGGGTGTTCTCCATCGACACCCCACCGCCCACCGTGTCGGGTTCCCTGCACATCGGCCACATGTTCTCCTACACCCACACCGACGCGGTGGCCCGCTTCCAGCGCATGCGGGGCCGGGCCGTCTTCTACCCCATGGGCTGGGACGACAACGGGCTCCCCACCGAGCGCCGGGTCCAGAACTACTTCGGGGTGCGCTGCGATCCCACGCTCCCCTACGACCCCGGTTTCCAACCTCCGGAGGAGCCCCCGAAGGACCCGGTGTCGGTGTCCCGCCCCAACTTCGTGGACCTGTGCCACCAGCTCACCGCCCAGGACGAACAGGTCTTCGAGCACCTCTGGCGCACCCTCGGCCTGTCGGTGGATTGGTCCCACACCTACGCCACCATCTCCGAACGGGCCCAACGGGCGTCACAACGGGGATTCCTACGAATGGCCGGCCGCGGCCAGGTGGTCCAGCGCACCGCGCCCACACTGTGGGACGTCGACTTCCGTACCGCGGTGTCCCAGGCCGAGATGGAGGACCGGGACCGGCCCGGGGCCTACCACCGGCTCCGGTTCGCCTTGGTGGACGGGACCGGTGGGATCGACATCGAGACCACCCGTCCCGAGCTGCTCCCGGCCTGCGTGGCCCTGGTGGCCCATCCCGATGATGAGCGCTACGCGCCGGCGGTTCGGCCAGGAGGTGCGCACCCCGCTGTTCGGGGTGCGGGTGCCGGTTCTGGCCCATCCGCTGGCCGATCCCGACAAGGGATCGGGCATAGCCATGATCTGCACCTTCGGGGATACCACCGACGTGGTGTGGTGGCGCGAGCTCTCGTTGCCCACCCGGACGGTCGTCGGCCGCGACGGCCGGCTCCAGCCGGTGGCCTGGGGTACACCGGGCTGGGAGTCGGACCAGCCGGATCTGGCCACGGCCCACTACGGCGAGCTGGCCGGCAAGACGGTCAAACAGGCCCAGACCCGCATCGTCGAGCTGCTGGCTGACTCCGGCGACCTGATCGGCGAACCCACCCCGATCACCCACCCGGTCAAGTTCTACGAGAAGGGCGACCGGCCCCTCGAGATCGTCTCGTCCCGACAGTGGTTCGTGCTGACCCTTCCACTACGGGATCGGTTGCTGGCCCGGGGCGAGGAGTTGCACTGGCACCCGCCGTACATGGCCCACCGCTACCGGGCCTGGGTGGAGGGACTCAACAGTGACTGGAACATCAGCCGTCAGCGGTTCTTCGGGGTGCCCTTCCCGGTCTGGTACCCGGTCGACGACTCCGGCGAGGTCCGCTTCGACACCCCCCTCTACGCCACCGAGGACCGGCTGCCGGTCGACCCCTCCACCGACCTCCCCGATGGCTTCACCGAGTCCCAGCGTGGACAGGCGGGGGGCTTCGTGGGCGATCCCGATGTGATGGACACCTGGGCCACCTCGTCACTCACCCCCCAGATCGCCGGTGGCTGGGGAGACGACCCTGATCTCTTCGCCCGGGTGTACCCGATGGACGTCCGGCCCCAGGCCCACGAGATCATCCGTACCTGGCTCTTCTCGACGGTGGTGCGGTCCGAGCTCGAGCACGGTTCCCTGCCCTGGACGGACGCGGCCATCTCCGGCTGGGTCCTCGACCCCGACCGCAAGAAGATGTCCAAGTCCAAGGGTGCCGTGGTCACGCCTCTCCCCTTGCTCGAGCAGTACGGAGCCGACGCCGTCCGCTACTGGGCCGCAGGGGGCAGGCCGGGGACCGACACCGCCTTCGACGAGGGCCAGATCAAAGTGGGTCGCCGACTGGCCATCAAAGTGCTCAACGCCTCACGGTTCGTACTAGGGCGTCTGGGCGGCGGCGAGGTGACTGCGCCGGGGGCCGATGCCATCGCCGCCCCGCTCGACCGGGCCATGGTCCGCCGCCTGGCCGGCGTGGTGGACGAGTCGACCACCGCCTTTCTGGCTTTCGACTACGCCCGGGCCCTCGAGCGCACCGAATCGTTCTTCTGGTCCTTCTGCGACGACTACCTCGAACTGGTCAAGACCCGGGCCTACGGTGACGGCACCCAGCCCGGGCCGGCCTCGGCCCAAGGCGCCCTGGCCCTGGCCCTGTCGGCCCTCCTGCGCCTCTACGCCCCGGTCCTCCCCTTCGTCACCGAGGAGGTGTGGTCGTGGTGGCAGGACGGCTCCATCCATGTCGCCCCGTGGCCCATCACCGACGAGCTGGCCATCCCGGCCGGTCCGGACGAGGGGTCCGCGGTCCTCGACGTGGCCTCCGAGGTGCTGGGCCTGGTCCGCAAGGCCAAGACCACCGCCAAGCGCTCCATGCGCTGGCCGGTGGCCGAGCTGAGCGCGAGCGGTCCGGCCGGGTGGATCACCGCCCTTCGTGCGGCCGAGGACGACCTCAGCGACGCCGGAGTGATCCGCAGTCTGGTGACCGAGGTGGCCGACGCCGTGTCGGTCGAGGTGGTGCTGGCCGACGAGGAGTGAACTGCTGTCCGGGAGCCGGGGTCGAGCCTCGGCCGTGACCGGTCAGGCCAGGTAGACACCCAGGGCGGCATCGGCCATCTCCTGGGGCGTTCCCTCCTGGGTGACCCGGCCGTGCACCATGATGGCGGCCCGGGTGGCCACCGACAACGCAGTGGTGACGAACTGCTCCACCAGCAGGATGGTCATGCCCTGCCGGGCCAGGCCACCCACCAGCTCGTAGAGCTCGGTGACGATCAGTGGGGCCAGCCCCATCGACAGCTCGTCGAGAAGGAGGACCTCCGGCTCGGTGACCAGGGCACGCGAGATGGCCAGCATCTGCTGCTCGCCGCCCGACAGGGTTCCGGCCAGCTGCCGGCGACGCTCCTTGAGACGGGGAAAGGCCGCGAAGGTCTTCTCCTCCACGTCGTGCACGGTCAGACCGCCCCGGTAGGTCCAGATGCGGAGATTCTCGCGGACGGTGAGGTTGGGGAAGATGCCCCGACCCTCGGGGATGGCGCACACTCCGCTTCTGGCCAGCTTCTCGGTAGTCCGCCTGCCCACGGCGGTGTCGCCGATCCGCACCTCGCCGCCAGTGGACCTGAGGCGTCCGCTGACCACCTTGAGCAGGGTCGATTTACCGGCACCGTTGGGGCCGAGCAGCGCGAACACGCTCCCTGGGGGCACCACCAGGTTGACACCGTGGAGCACCTCGATCCGCCCATAAGCCGCCCGCACCTGGTCGATCACAATGCTCGGGGGCAGTCGGTAGGGCTCGTCGGTGGCGACCGACCCGGGCCCGGCCGGCGCCGGCGGTTCGGGCTCCTCGGGGGGGAGCCCGAGCAGCGTGTTGATGTCGGTCATCCGTCGGCTCCGGTATCCATGGGGGGGTCCACCAGCGCGGGGTCCGCGCTCTGGGGGCTCGGGGGGGCCTCACCCAGGTAGGCCGCTTGGACCAGCGGATCGTTGCGGATCGCCTCGGGGCTGCCCGAGGCGATGACCTCTCCGAAGTCGAGGACGTAGATGTGGTCACAGATCCTCATGACCAGCTCCATGTCGTGTTCAACCAGCAGCACGGCCATTCCCGCGGCGGCCAGCTTGGCCAACAGGTCCCCGAGGGCCGTCGACTCGGCCTCATCCAGACCCGAACCGGGCTCGTCGAGGAGTAGGAGCTTCGGACCGATGGCCAGAGCCCGAGCCAGCTCCACCATGCGGGCGAGACCGGTGGACATGGTGGACGACTGCTCGCCACCCAGTCCGGCCAGGCCCACGCCCTCGAGCAGCCGATCACAGGTGGCGAGAGCGGCCAGGCCGTTGGTCGGTTGGCCGGAGGCTCCGTTGGCCGGGTCGACCTTCTTGTTCCACGGCAGGACCCCGCGCAGATGGTGCCATTCCCACCACCTGACCGTCGACTCCAGGCCGACCTGCACGTTCTCACTGGCGGTCAGGGAGCCGAAGACCTCCAGGCGCTGGAAGGTGCGGGCCAGGCCCAGGCGAGCCCGGCGGTGGGGCTTCATGGCGGTGATGTCGTCGTCGAACAGGTGGACGGTGCCCCGGTCGGGGGCCTGCAGCCCGCTGATCACGTTGAACAGCGTGGTCTTTCCGGCTCCGTTGGGACCGATGAGGCCGGTCACCGTCCCGGGTTGGACGCTCAGGCTGGCCGCACTGAGCGCCGACACCCCGCCGAAGCGGACGGCGACCTCGGAGACGGTCAGTGCCGCACTCCCCACGACGGTGGGATCAGCCGGCTGCACGGGTCTCCCCGAGGAAGGGTCCGCCACCCAAGGTGCCCGATGGAGCCACTTCGGTGTCGGCGGGGGAACGCCCCACCCAGGGCAGCCGGAATTGGAAGGCCTCGATGCCCAGGATGCCGCCCACCGCCCGGCCGATGAGGATGATGCCGACCCCGGCGAAGATGCCCAGTCCGTTGGGCCACAGTTGGTTGAGGGCCACATAGGTGATGGCAGCCAGCAGCGCGCCGGACACGGTGCGGATGCTCCAGATGGTCACGAAGAGCACGAACATGATGCCGGGGAAGAAGTCGAAGTCGGTGGTGCCGACGACTCCTTGGACCGTTCCGTAGAGCGCGCCGGCCAGTCCGGCCATGGCCGCTCCGATGGCGAACACCGCCACCTTGGTGAACCCGATGTTGAGCCCGACGGTGGCATAGGCAGCCGGCGAGTCGTTGAGGGCCACCAGCCTACGGCCGAACAGGCTGCGTCGGATGGCCAGGACCAGCCAGGCGGCGAGCACGAAGAAGGCGGTCACCATGAGGAACTCCGCGCTGTCGCTGCCGAAGTTGAGCCCGGGGATGATGATGCGGCCGATGCTCACTCCTCCGCCGCCGTAGATGTGGCTGTCGGGAAAGAACCCGGTGGCCACGGCATCGGCGAAGGCGAAGGTGGCGAGGGCCAGGTAGAGGTCACGCAGGCGAATGGTGGGCAGGGCGATGAGAGCGCCGATCACGGCGCAGACCAGCGTGGCGGCCAGCAGACCGAGCAGCGACCCACCGCCGGCGATCTTGCCCATCACGAAGGCCCCGATGCCCATGAAGGAGAACTGGCACAACGTGACCTGGCCCGAGTACCCGGTGACCAGCACCAGCGACAGGCCGACGATCCCGAGACTCATGATCAGGCCGCCCAGATCGAGGATGGTGGTCCCGTTGAACTGGGTGTTGGCGAAGACGATGGCCAGCACCACCGCCACCGCGAAGAACACCACACCGGCCACCAGGGACTCGAGACCACCGGCCACCCGGGGGGCCCGTGAGGTGGTGAGACGTCCGACCGCCCGCAGCCGGACCGACGGCAGAGTGACCAGGGCGATGAACAAGAACACCATGGGCAGGGCCACGGTGATGTCAGGCACCAGGTCCTGGGGCACGTGGGGCAGGACGTAGTTGATCACATAGTTCTCGGCCAGGCCGATGCCGATGGCGGCGGCGAAGGTGACCGGGATGTTCCGCAGGCGTCCGACGATGGCGGCGGCATAGCCGTTGACCACCAACAGGGTCATGGCTTCGATGCTGATGCCGGTGGTCTGGGTGGGGGCCAGGAGCACCCCGGCCAAGGCAGCCATCACGAAGCCCAGCACCCATCCGTACTGGCTCATCCGGTTGGGGGAGACCCCGGACATGGCCAGCAGTTCGGGGTCGTCCACCACCGCCCGGAGGGCGTAGCCGGTCCGGGTGGAGTAGAAGAGGGCCCGGAGCGCGATGGCCACGGCGATGGCCACGGCGATGATCAGCACCTCTTGGTACTGGATGTTGATTCCGAACAGGCCGAACTGGCCCGAGATCATCGAGTTGACGGTGCGCTGGGTGCTCGGGTTCCAGATGATGGCGGCCAGTCCGGTCAGGATCACCATGAGGCCCAGGGTCACCATGACGGGTCGCTCGGCCGACGCTCCGTGGAGCCGGCGCATCAAGCCCCGCTCGACCACCCCACCGGCGATGGGTGCACCCACCAGCAGGATGACGATCAGGGCCACGGCCACCGGAAGGTTGTGCGCCGATACCAACTCCCAGTAGCAGAAGGCGGCGATCATCCCCACCGCGCCCTGGGCGAAGTTGAACACACCCGACGTCGTGTACGTCACCACCAGGCCGGTGGCGGCAATGGCGTACCCGGCGCCGAGCATGACCCCGAACACGGTGTACTGGAGAAAGTTGCTCACCGAATCATCCTCGTCCCCTGATACGTCACCTCACACCCCCTCGGTGTCGTGCGCCCTGGTCAGGAGCCAGGTGGTGTCACGTACTGGTAGTCACAACGGTAACCGGCGGTCGGGCCACTGACCGGTGGATCGTCCAGCCGCTGATAGGTGCCGTTGGCGATCTGACCCAGCAGATAGCAGTTCCCGACAATCTTGGCCGCCGGATTGCTGGTGGTGACGATGTTGTCACCGTTGAACGAGGTGATCTTGCCCAGGGCCTGGAGGAGCGATCCCCGGCTGGGGTCGGAACCGGCGTTTCGCAGGGCCTGGGTGAACAGCTGGGCCGACAGCCACCCGTACAGGGTGAACAGGTCGGTCTTGAACCCCGGCGAGGCGATCTGGACCCACTTGTTGAACAGGGCGACGGCGGGAATGACCGAGGCGTCCTCGCCCAGGAAGAAAGACGTGTTCTGGTCGATGAGGGACCCGTCCACCGCCGACGGTCCACCGGACGCCGTAACCAGCGAGTGGCTGTAGCTGGCCGCCCCCATGATCACCTGGGGATGGAAGTTCTGCTGGACCAGGTTCTTGAGCAGGGCCGATGCGTAATTCTCCGGCAACTGGTCGATGAACAGGATCTTCACACCGGCGTTCTTCATGGCCACCACGTTGGCGGTGAAGTCGGTCTGGGTCACCGGGATGCTCGGGTCGTAGACCACCTTGTAGCCCACCTTCTCCATGGCGTACTTCTCGCCCGCCCAGTCGACCAGGGCCGACGGCGTGTTGGAGACGATGGTGCCCACGCCGTCGATGTCGTGGGGGAACCGGTGCTTGTAGTACTGGAGGGGACCCTCCTCCCAGCCGCCGTTGAGGGGCACGGCCGAGAACACGTTGGGCAGCTTGTTGGTCTTCTGGTCGAGGACCTGGGTCACGTCCGGCATACCCGGATCCTTGGCCAGCAGGGCGCCGCCGAAGCTGTCGAACAGGGAGAACCCTCCGACCAGGGCGAAGTCATTGGTGATGGCGTTCTGGGTCAGCTGCTGGTTGCCGGCCCCGGTGAACTGGTCGTCCCCGGAGTCGACCACGATCTTGCGCCCGTTGACGCCGCCGGTGGAGTTGACGTAGTCGGCGTAGGCCTGGGTTCCGACCGCCGCCCCCTTGAAGAGGCCGCCGATGGCCAGGGTGGAGACGTTGGCGATGTTGACCGTGGACGAGGTGATGCCGGTGTGGTCGCTGAACGCGCTCTGGGGGATCTTCGAGCTGGACGAGTTACTGCCCGACGCCGCCGTCGTGGACGAGGAGGAGTTGGTGGAACTGCATCCCACAGCGGCGGTGGCCACCAGGCCGACCATCCCCAGCGCCACCAGGCGCGCCCTCCACGGTGCAGTACCCAAAACTCCCCCTAGATCTCGTGCTGGTGCGGCCGGCGCACCGAGCACCAGGACTGGCCGTTCCCGCTGTGTTCCCAGTATGTGACTCTACGTCAGAAACTCGGCCCCGTGTCCAAAAATGGCGGCCCGGGTCCCACAATCTACCCAGGTGAACCGGGACGTCGGTGTCAGCGGTCGACCCTGGCCCGCATGCCCTCGAGGAACCGGACGGCCCCCATCGTGGTGTGCCGGCACCGGATGGAGGCGAGCACGTCGAAGGCGTGCTGGGCCCGGGGCAGCTCGACGTAGGCCACCGGGGCCTCCGACACCAGCCGCAGGGCGGCCACGAAGTGGCGGGCCACGGCCAGTGGCACCAATGTGTCATTGGTGCCGTGGAACACGAACATGGGCGGGGCCGCCGCGGTGACCCGGCTTCCGGAGAGGCCCGCTCGAACACCCCGGGGTTGTCCCGGGCCGAGGTCTTCATGACCATGCGCTCGAGCAGGTCCAACGTGCCGTCGCCGTAGGCCCCGGACCGGTCGGGGTCGCCGGTGGTGTCGTAGACCCCGTAGAAGGGCAGGCAGGCGTCCACCGAGGTGTCGAGCTCCTCGAAGCCGGGCTGCCATTCCGGTTCGTTGGGGGTGAGGGCGAGCAGGGCGCTCAGGTGGCCCCCGGCCGATCCGCCGGAGACGGCGATGAAGTCGGGGTCGCCCCCGTACTCGGCGATGTGCTGGCGCACCCAGGCCACCGCCCGCTTGCAGTCCACGATGTGGGCCGGCCAGGTGGCCCGGGGGCTCAGCCGGTAGTTGATGGCCACACAGACCCAGCCCCGCCGGACCAGCTCGTGCATCATGGGGATTCCCTGTTGGCGTTTGTCGCCGATGATCCAGGCGCCTCCGTGGATGTAGACCAGCACCGGGGACCGCTCCGGCATCACCGCTCGACGGGTGAGGATGTCCAGTTTGTGGCGATAGTTCCCGTCACCCCAGTAGTCGATGTTCCGGGCCCGGCGGATCCCCCGGAACCGGAAGGGGATGGCGATGACCAGACGCCACCACCGGTTCCAGGTGGCCACCGGATCGAGCCCGTCGACCCGGATCGCACCACCGGTCGCCCGGTCCAGGGCTTCGTCGACCAGGGCGCCGGTCCGGTGGGCCAGGAGGGCCAGTCGGGCGAAGGCAGCCCAGGTGGCCACGGCCAGGACCAGGCCAACCCACCCCGGCCAGCCGTGCAGACCGCCGGTCAGGCCGAAGGCCACCGTGCCGGCCACCCACAGGACACCCACCTGGATGGGTAGCTCCCCGGGGATCCAGCCCAAGGCGAAGCAGAACACGCCCCAGGGATCGCGCCGCACCGGAAAGAAGGCGTTGACCGCGAGGATCGCGAAGACAATGCTGACTGCGAGGAACACCCAGGCCATCCCTCCATACAACACGGTCCCGCGGCCTGAGTGAAGTCCATCGGCCCGAGGACCACGGGCGGTGGTCGGGCCGGGCAGCCGGTGCGGACAGCCGCCACCATCGACAGTCATCATGAGAAAAGGGAGGACCGTGGAGCGACTCAGCGGACTCGACGCCAGCTTCCTCTACCTCGAGACCCCGAGCCTGCACATGCACGTGGCTCTGACTCTGGTGTTCGATCCGTCGACTGTACCGGGCGGGTACTCCTTCGAGCGGATGAAGTCGTCCATCGCCAACCGGATCCCCTGTGCTCCGGTCTTCCGCCGGCGGTTGGTCGAGGTGCCGTTCCGGCTGGGCCACCCGGTGTGGGTGGACGACGCCGACTTCGACATCGATTACCACGTTCGACTGGCCGCAGTTCCCCGTCCGGGCGGCCTGCGCCAGCTGGCCGACCTGGCCGGTGATATCGCCGGCCGTCAACTGGACCGCTCACGGCCCCTGTGGGAGATGTGGGTGGTCGAGGGTCTGGCCGGTGACCGGATCGGCTTCATCGCCAAGATGCACCACTCGACTGTCGACGGGGTGTCAGGCGCCGCCCTGCTTTCGGTGCTCTTCGACCTCGAACCGGAGCCCGAGCCGGTGAGCATGCCGGAGACGGTACCGGTCGATACCCGGGTACCGTCGGGACTCGAGCTGATGGGCCAGGCGGCGCTGTCCCGCACCCTGCGGCCCTTCGAGATCACCCGCAACGTCGTGCGGACCGGTCAGCGGGTGCTCGATGTCCGTAAGGTCCGCAATGAACCGCAGCACCGCGCACCCCAGTCCAAGGCGGCCCTACCGTCTGTCGGCCCCCCGTACCTCGTTCAACGCTTCAGTGACCTGGCGGCGGAGCGTGGCCCTGTCGGCCATCGGGCTCGAGGACGTCAAGCGTCTGAAGAAGTCCACCGGAACCACCGTCAACGACGTGGTGCTCGCCGTGTGCACAGGAGCCCTGCGTTCCTTCCTGTTGGAGGGGGACGAACTCCCGGACAAGCCCTTGGTGGCGGTGGTCCCCGTCTCGGTTCGTCCCGACATCGACAGCCCCAAGGGCTCCAACCAGGTGTCCTCCATGTTCGTCCAACTGCCGGTGGAACTCCACGACCCGTTGGACCGCCTGATGGCCATCCACGACGGGACCAAGGGGGCCAAAGAGGAGCACAACGCCCTCGGGTGCCGACATGCTGCTCAACTGGGCCGAACACTCCACACCCAATGTGTTCGCCACCGCGGCACGCCTCTACTCGCGGATGCACCTGGCCGACCGCCACCGACCGATCGCCAACCTGGTCATCTCCAACGTTCCCGGGACCGGACTTTCCTCTCTACCTCGGAGGGGCGGTCCTGGAGGCGGGATTCCCGCTCGGGCCGGTGATGGACGGAATGGGGGTGAACGTCACCATCATGAGCTACCGAGGTGTCCTCTATTGGGGGATCATGGCCTGTCCCGACACCATTCCCCGGGTCTGGAACCTCACCGCCGGCATCCCGTTGGCCCTCGACGAGTTGCTGGAGTCGGCCGGGGAACCCCCTGTCACCTACCGGTCGGAGGAGGCGGCTGAGGCACTCCGCGCCTCGGGCATCGGAATCTGAGGCCGGCGCGCGCGGCCGGTGGCTACGGGGCCGGGGCCACGGCCATCGACGACGCACCCGAGCACACCGGTATGGCCGGGCCGAACGTCTGGGAGGTCGGGGCGTAGGGCACGACGGTGTCGAAGCCGTCGACAACGAACGCTCCGGTCTGACCCGGACCGAACACGATGTCGGTGGGGTGTCCGGTGCCGGCACTGGTCGGGCTCACGGCCCGCTGGGGCAGCCGGACCGGTTCGGGTGGGTTGGTGAACGAGGCGAACGGGACGGGGTTGATCCAGTTGTTGGCCGAGTCGACCACCAGCACCCCCGTTCCGCTCGGCAGCAGGGCCACCGCGGCCGGATCGGAGATGCCATAGGCGCCGAACCCGGCCGGTGTGTCGGCCGTGCCCGAGGTGACGGAGATGGGTACCACCTCCCCGTAGAAGTCGGTTCCACCCTGGCCGACCACGTAGACGGTGGATCCGTCAGCGGTGACCACGATGCCATGAGGCGAGTACACCGACGAGACGGCCAGGCCGGTGGGGATCTCCACACCGGCGCTGTCGTTGGCCGTGTTGACGGGAAAGACCCCTCCGGAGACCAGCGCGTAGAGCAGTGGACTTGTCGGATTGAGCACCATCCCGAAAACGGTCTGTCCGGGACCGAGGTCGAGGGGCGTCCCGACCTGGTCGGTCACCGTGTCGATGGGAACGATGGTGCTGCCGCTGGCGGCCAGCACGGTCAGTCCGCCGGGAAGGACGACGATGGCATGGGTACCGCCCTGACCGGGGATCTTGATCGGGTGCTCCGCCTGCTGGGTGACCAGGTTGATGGGGATGACCACGTTCTGGACGCCCACACCGGACGGGGGGACGGTGGGTTCGCCGGAGGTGGTGGTGGTCGGGGTCGACGCCGGGGCGGCGGTCGGCTTCGGACGGGGGGCCCGACGAGCCGCCTCTACGCCGTCCGAGGTGTCCACGTAGGCCCACTGCCCGTCCGGTGACGTGGCGATGGCGAAGTCCCCGAGTACCGGGGTTCCGGAGATGGGCAGCCGGATAGAGGCCTCGGCGGTGTGGGAGGCCAACTCGACCGGAGTCACCGCATTGGTGCAGACCACGTAGCCGAACGACCCGGAGGGGGCCAGCGACGGATCATCGACCGTCGTCGGCTGGGGGTTGTCGACCAGCGCGCATCCCGAGGTGGTGATGACCACCGCGCCGACCAGCGCCATCCACCGGCTCGGCGTCCTCCGCCGCCCGGACCGGGGTCGGCGGGAGGCAGGTCGGGTGGCAGCCATAGCTGGTGCTGACCCTAGCGATGACCGGGCCGGCCGAGGCGGCAGGGCCGCCGGCGCCGGCCGGGTCCATGGACTCAGGAGTGCTGGAAGCTGGGCGCTCCGTCGACCTCGAAGGCGAACTCGTCGACGTAGCACCACCACCACTCCTCCCCCGGTTCGAACGACTGGATGAGGGGATGGCCCGTCTCGTCGAAATGGCTGGTGGCGTGATGCCCGGGCGAGTTGTCACAGCACCCGACGTGGCCGCAGATCATGCACATCCGGAGATGGACCCAGTGCCCGCCGATGCGCAGGCAGTCCTCACAGCCGTCCGAGGACGGAGTGACCGCCTGCACCTGATCGAGATGGTGGCAGAACTCTTCGGCATCGGTCATGGCGTCTCCTGGCGGCGTCCACACCGGCCGGATGCACGGCGGGCTCCCCACCGATGGTACCGGGCCGACCGGGCACGGGGGATGGCCGACGTCCCGGTAACATGCGGCCGACCGGAGGCCGAAAGGACCCATCCGAGCCCGGAACTGACTCGATCCCGCCGCCAGGAGACCCGCCCGATGACCGAATCGGACCGCTGACCGTGACCATCGGCAGCCGCCTCCGGTCGATGGCCCCCCGGGACACCGAGGAGGCACACCGGGCCTCGACACCGTTGGAACTGCTGTTCGACCTGTGCTTCGTGGTGGCTGTCTCGCAGGCGGCCAGCCAGCTCAACCACGGAATCTCCGACGGCCACATCCGCGCCACGATCGTGGGCTACCTGATGGTGTTCTTCGCCATCTGGTGGGCCTGGGTCAACTTCACGTGGTTCGCGTCGGCCTACGACATCGACGACATCCCCTACCGGCTGCTCACCCTGATCCAGATCGCCGGGGTGCTCATCCTGGCGGCCGGCGTTTCGTCGGCTTTCGGCAGCGGCGACTACACCACCATCACCATCGGCTATGTGGTGATGCGGGTGGGTCTGGTAGCCCAGTGGCTACGGGCGGCGGCCTCCGACCGCGAGGGTCGGACGGTGGCGCTCCGCTATGCGCTCGGGATCACCCTGTGCCAGGTGGGGTGGGTGGTCCGCCTGGTCCTGCCCCGGTCGTGGGCCGATGCCTCCTTCTGCGTGCTGGCGCTGGCCGAGATGGCCGTACCCCTGTGGGCGGAGCGGGGCGACCGGCTGACCAGCTGGCACCCCGGCCACATCACCGAGCGCTACGGCCTGTTCACCCTCATCGTCATGGGCGAGAGCGTGGCCGCGGCCACCGTTGCCATCAAGACCGCTGTCGGCTCGGGCCATCTGTCGGCGTCACTCATCGGTGTCGCCGGAGGTGGGCTGCTCCTGGTGTTCGGTCAGTGGTGGTGGTACTTCGACCACTCGGCCGAGGAGGGCCTCCGCCTGACCCCGCGGATGGCCTATCCCTGGGGCTACGGCCACTATGCGGTATTCGCGGCCGTCGCCGCCTTCGGCGCCGGACTCGAGGTGTCGGTGACCGCGGTGAGCCAACCGGGTGGGCCGTCGACGGTCACCGCTTCTTTGGCGGTAGCCGCTCCGGTGGCCATCTACCTGGTGGTCACCGCGGTGCTCCTCGCCCGGATCAGTCCGCGGTGGACCATCCGTCCTTGGTCCATTCCGGGAGCGGCGGCGGCATTGATCGGGCTGGCCTTCACCGCCCACTGGTGGTCGTTGGGCCTGGTGCTCCCGCTGATGGGTGCGGTGGTAGCCGTACTGATCACGTTGGATCTGGCGATGAACCCGAACGACGGTCGCGTCTAGGACGGTCGGGCGGGCGGACTCGGGACCGACCGTCGTCGGGCAGCAGCGCCGGACCCGGCCCTCGCCGCCGCCTCGAGGCCAGGGCCGAGGCCACGTGGTCGGCCAGGGTCTCCAACGGCCGTACCTCTTCACCGCTCAGTTGCAGCGGGCGGGAGTGGGCCAGCACCACGCTGCCCAGGCGCATGCGTTGGGCCCACAGGGGCAACACCGCAACCACCCGGGCCCCGCCGTCACGGAGGGAGTCGGTTCCCACGAACCCCCGGCCGAGGGCGTCCCCACCCGTGTAACACGAGCGGATGTCGTTGACCAGCGAGGACAGCGACGACAGCTCGGAGTCGGTGAGATCGATCAACGCGCCGGCCAGCGGACCGGCGGCGGCCTCCACCGTCAAACCGTCCGGGTAGTCGAGGATCAGCGCCCCCGAGTCCATCCGCGATGCTCCCAGCAGGCAGTGCAGCAGCCGGGCGGGCATACTGGGCGGTGTCGGGCACACCGGAGATAGCGATCGATGCCCGCACCGTACGATCCCACGACGACTCCTCCAGGTGGTCACCGATGACGTGGAGCCGGTCGGCCAGGGCCGCCGCGCAGCGCTCCAGCTGCTCGAGCATGTCGACCGGCAGCGGGGTGAGGGACTCCACATTGAGGGCCCCGATGACCTTGCCGCCGACGGTGATCGGCACGCAGATCTCCGAGACGACGCCGGGGATGGCCTCCAGATAGTCGGGGTTCTTGGAGACGTCGGGGACGATGATGGGTCGGCCCGTCTTCCAGGTGCGCCCGGTGATGCCGGCCGAACCGGACATCCCGTCGAGGATCTGCCACAGGCCGCGCTGGGCGGTACAGCGGAGCTCCTCGTGACGCTCGAGGTAGATGCTGGGCATGATCTGGCCCTGGCGGAACAGGTGCTCGACCACCGCGGAACAGGCCTGCCGCGAGTCGGCGGCCCGGTCGAGCGCCTCGATCATCCGGGCCTCGGCCGCCGCCTGTCCGGAACCCGACGGACGTGCCGGCCGGGCCGGCACCTGGTCGACGGTGATGACGGGCCAGGGTCGGGCCGGCCGGGCCAGCAGGAAGCCCTGGACCAGGTCGACCTCGGCGTCGCGAAGGACCTCCAGCTCACTCACCGTCTCCACACCCTCGGCGATGACGCTGGTGCCCACCTCGCCGGCGAAGGCGGACATGGCGCTGACCAGCGCCCGCCGGTTCCGGTCGTGGTCGAGGTCCCGGACCAGCTCGCGGTCGAGCTTGAGGAAGTCCGGGGTCAGTTCGATGACGTGGCGGAGGCTCGAGTACCCGGCGCCGGCATCGTCGATGGCGATGCGCACGCCCCGGGCCAGCCAGGGTTCGAGGTCGGACCGCAGCCCGTCGTAGTCCTCGACCGCCTCCTGCTCGGTGAGTTCGATGACCAGGCGCTCGGGCAGGTCGGCGAGGAGGCCGAGGGCTCCGGGCTCGGCCAGCAGTGACGGGCTCAGGTTGACGAAGAGCAGTCGGTCCTCGGGTGTGGACCCGAGGGTGGTGGCGGCTCGCAGGCAGGCGATCTCCAGGCTGGTCCGCAGCCCGACCTCTTCGGCTCGGGCCAGCCACCAGTCCGGCGAACGGACCGGGTCGAGTGGCATGCGGGCGAGGGCCTCGTAGCCCACGATGAGCTGGTCGGCGGGGCGGACCACCGGCTGCACGAAGGCCTCGATCACCCCGGGCTCGCACAGGAACCGGATGGCGTGTCGGACCGCCTCTTCACCGTGCGGCTCCGCCACCAGCCGCTCCGTACGTAGAGCCATGACCGATCATCGTCCGGTTGGAGGCCAACCTTGAGCCTGGGAACGCGGTGACAACGCCAGGGACCAGGGGTTCTGCCCCTTGTCCACAGAGGGAGTGCTCTCAGAGCCGAGGGGGACCGGCCCCGACCTCTGAGGGTGCGGACCGGAGCGGGTCCGAGGGTGCGGACCGGAGGAGTCTCCTTGAAATTGGCACTCAGTGCCATTATGATGCGCCAACGCCGCGGGCCGCCGATGAGCGGGAGAACTGCAGGAGACCATGGACGGACAGGTGGAAGGCCGGGTCGAGGGACGGGAGGCGGGCCGGGTCGAGGGACGAGAGGCGGGCCGGGTCGAGGGACGGGAGGCGGGCCGGGTCGAGGGAAAGGTGGCGTTCATCACCGGGGCCGCTCGGGGGCAGGGACGCAGCCACGCCGTCCGGCTGGCCGAGGAGGGCGCCGACATCATCGCGGTGGACGTTCTGGAGGACTACCCCTCCGTGCGGTACCCCATGGCGTCGGTCGGCGATCTGGAGGAGACGGTCAAACTGGTCGAGGGCCTCGGACGCCACATCGTGGCGAGGAAGGCTGACGTTCGGGACGCCGACTCGCTGAAGGCGGCGCTGGCCGAGGGTGTCGACCGTCTCGGTCATCTCGACATCGTGAGCGCTAACGCCGGTATCTGCTCGGTCCAGCCCTGGGACCAGGTGGACGCTCGGATCTGGCAGGACACGCTCGACACCAACCTGACCGGGGTGTGGAACACCATGGTGTCGGCGGTTCCCTATCTCATTGACAACGGCGGAGGGTCGATCATCGCCACCAGCTCGGTGGCCGGTCTCAAGGGCTTCCCCTTCCTTGCTCCCTACGTGGCCACCAAGCACGCCATCGTGGGCATCGCCCGCTCGCTGGCCAACGAGCTTGCCCACCACCACATCAGGGTCAACACGATCCATCCCACCGGGGTGGACACGCCCATGCTGCTGGGCCTGGTCGGGCTCGACCCGCTGCTCAGCCACCACCCCGAGCTGAGGCCGCTGTTCGACAACACGCTTCCGATCAGCACGGTGGCGCCGCGCGACGTGAGCGAGGCCGTACTCTTCCTGGCATCGGACGACTCCCGCTACGTCACCGGACTGGAGTTCACCATCGACGGCGGGAGCAGCATCCGATGACCGCCCAATGGACGGATCACCGAGCAGACAGGGGATCGAACGGTGGGTAACGCCTGGTTCGAAACGGTGGCGGAAGCCCAACGGCGGGCCAAGCGGCGACTGCCGTCCTCGGTCTACATGGCCCTCGTGGCCGGATCCGAAAAGGGCCTCACCGTGGATGACAACGTGGCCGCCTTCGGGGAGCTCGGCCTGGCCCCCCACGTGGCAGGTCTGTCCGAGAAGCGGGACCTGGCCACCACGGTGATGGGCCAGGCCATCTCCTTGCCGGTGATCATCTCGCCGACCGGGGTCCAGGCCGTCCACCCCGACGGCGAGGTGGCGGTGGCCCGGGCGGCGGCGGCCCGGGGCACGGTGATCGGCCTCAGCTGCTTCGCTAGCAAGCCCATCGAAGAGGTGGTGGCCGCCAACCCGCAGACCTTCTTCCAGACCTACTGGGTGGGAGACAAAGACGAGATGGCCGAGCGGGTCGGCCGGGCCCGAGCGGCCGGAGCGGTGGGACTCATCGCCACCTTCGACTGGTCCTTCTCCAACGGACGCGACTGGGGCAGCCCGACCATCCCCGATCAGATCGACCTGAAAACGGCCCTGCGCTTCGCTCCCGAGGTGCTCCTCCGACCGGGGTGGCTCCGCGACTTCGCCCGCCAACGGGCCATCCCGGACCTGACCGTCCCCAACCTGGCCCGACCGGGCGAGCAGGCGCCCACCTTTTTCGGGGCCTACGGGAAGTGGATGCAGACCCCCCCACCGACCTGGGACGATGTGCGCTGGCTGCGCGAGCAGTGGGGAGGACCCTTCATGCTGAAGGGCGTCGTTCGGGTGGATGACGCCAGGCGGGCAGTGGATGCCGGAGTCACCGCCATCTCGGTGTCCAACCACGGCGGCAACAATCTCGACGGCACACCGGGCACCATCCGGATGCTCCCGGTAATCGCCGAGGCGGTGGGCGACCAGGTCGAGCTGCTGCTCGACGGGGGGATCCGCCGGGGCAGCGATGTGGTCAAAGCGCTGGCCCTCGGCGCCCGGGCGGTGATGATCGGACGGGCGTACCTGTGGGGCCTGGCGGCCAACGGTCAGGCCGGGGTGGAGAACGTTCTCGATCTCTTGCGGGCCGGGGTCGACTCGGCGGTGCTCGGTCTCGGCCACTCCTCGGTCGACGCTCTGTCGTCGGACGATCTGGCGGTCCCCGACGGCTTCACCCGCCGGCTGGGCGACCCCTCGGCCGGCCCCCGGTAGTCCGGCTTACTCGGGCCGGGGAGCCTCGTTGTCTCGCGGTGGGGGCACCACCTCGGCCATAGCCCGCACCGAGGACCGGACGGTCACCAGGTAGTCGGCACCGAGCACCCCGGCCACGGCCAGGCCGGCGGCTTGCCCGAGCACCGCCACCACCACTCCCGAGGCCAGCAACACCAGCCAGCGGACCTTGTTGTGGCCACTCCTCCGGAAGGCCGCCTCCGAGCGTCCACACACGTCCACGAACGCCCACAGGCACACGGCGGCACACATGGTGGCGGCGGGCAGGAACAAGGCGTCGCCCACAGCGATCTCAGCCGACATGTGGTTCCCCTTCTCCAGGACTACCGGTCAACGTAGACCAGCCACCTGTGCGGGAGCTGAAGGCGGGCGGCCGTCCCCGGCCCGAGACGTTGCCCTCCACCGTTCCGGTAGTTTGCCGGTGGACGTCGATGAGCACGGAGGCGGAGCCGACCCGATGACCTCGAACATGGAACGACTCGAGGAGATCGTCGGCCGGCTCCCCCAGTCCAGCCGGGTGGACATCGAGGCGTGGGGCGGCGAGCCCACCTTCCGGGTGGCCAACAAGAACTTCGTGTTCGCCAATCACGACGCCACCACCATCAGCGTGAAGCTCCCTATCGAGGAGGCCGCCGCGGTCGTCGCCACCGACCCCGAGGCGTCGACCACCGGCTACGGGCTCGGCCGCGCCGGCTGGGTCACGGTCGTGCTCGGTCGACGGGTCAGCGCGGTGCGCTGGCGTGAGATCGAAGAATGGGTAAGGAGCTCCTACACCCTGATCGCACCGCGCCGGTTGGCCCGCCAGGTGCTCGACGAGGACGCCCGGACCTCGTAGGTCGCGCCGCTACCCTGCCGAGGATCTCCGATCAGGCCAGGGTGGCGATCGCCCCGTTGAACGTGGCCGAAGGCCGCATCACCGCCTCGGCCATGGCCGGGTCGGGTTGGTAGTAGCCACCGATGTCGGCCGGCGAGCCCTGGACCGCCAACAGCTCGTCCATGATGGCCTGCTCCTGGTCGGCGAGGATGGCGGCCAGCCCGGTGAAGGCCTCGGCCAGCTGTGCGTCCTCGGTCTGGGCGGCCAGCTCCTGGGCCCAGTAGAGGGCCAG
The DNA here is from genome assembly GCA_963824355.1 of uncultured Acidimicrobiaceae bacterium. GTDB lineage: Bacteria > Actinomycetota > Acidimicrobiia > Acidimicrobiales > RAAP-2 > Bog-756. The sequence goes on from CAWGOY010000012.1 coordinate 119,717, forward strand.
ATAGAAGTGACTGCCCCGGTTGTCGATGCCTCCCAGCCGGCGGCTCGGTGACTTGTCACGGTCGAGAAAGGTTCCCGTGGCCCGGTCCAGAGTGTCGGCCAGGATCCGGGCCCGGGCGTTGCCGGTGCTCTGGGCCAGCTGCTCGAAACTGGCAGCGAGGGCCAGAAACTCACCCAGGCTGTCCCAGCGCAGGTAGTTCTCCTTGATCAGCTGCTGCACGTGCTTGGGGGCCGAGCCGCCCGCCCCGGTCTCGAACAGTCCTCCCCCGGCGATGAGGGGCACGATGGAGAGCATCTTGGCGCTGGTACCGAGCTCCATGATGGGGAAGAGGTCGGTCAGGTAGTCACGGAGCACGTTGCCGGTGACCGAGATGGTGTCCTCGCCGCGTCGGATGCGCTCGAGCGAGAACGCGGTGGCCCACTCGGGGGCCATGATCTCGATGGCCAGGCCGTCTGTGTCGTGCTCGGCCAGGTACGACCGCACCTTGGCGATGAGGACAGCATCGTGGGCGCGTGACTCGTCGAGCCAGAAGACAGCCGGGGAGCCGGTGGCCCGGGCCCGGTGCACGGCCAACTTCACCCAGTCACGGATGGGCACGTCCTTGGTCTGGCACATGCGGAAGATGTCCCCGGCAGCCACCGGTTGCTCGAGCACCACCCGGTCGGCCAGATCCACCACCCGGACCGTGCCGGCGACGGGGATCTCGAAGGTCTTGTCGTGGCTGCCGTACTCCTCGGCCGCCTGGGCCATCAGACCCACGTTGGGTACCGAGCCCATCGTGGCCGGGTCGAAGGCGCCGTTTTGCCGGCAGTCCTCGATGACCACCTGGTAGACCCCGGCGTAACTGTGGTCGGGGATGACGGCAAGGGTGTCCTCCTCGCCGCCGTCGGGGCCCCACATGTGGCCCGAGTTCCGGATCATGGCCGGCATGGAGGCGTCGACGATGACATCGCTCGGCACATGCAGGTTGGTGATGCCGCGGTCCGAGTCGACCATGGCCAGGCGCGGCCCGGCGGCCAGCTCGGCCTCGAACGAGGCCAGGATGGCGGGGCCGTCGGCCAGCCCGGGCAAGCCGTCGAAGATCGCACCCAGCCCGTTGTTGGGGTTGAGACCGGCCCCGGCCAGCACGTCACCGAAGCGGGCAAAGGTCTCGGGGAAGAACGCCTTCACCACGTGCCCGAAGATGATCGGGTCCGAAATCTTCATCATGGTGGCCTTGAGATGCACCGAGAACAGCACGTCCAGGGCCTTGGCCCGGGCGATCTGATCGGTGAGGAAGCGGTGCAGCGCCCCGACCCGGAGGACCGAACCGTCCACCACCTCGCCGGCCAGCACCGGCACCGGGGGGCGCAGCACGGTGGTGGTGCCGTCCCCGGCCACCAGCTCGATGCGGAGGGAGCCGGCCTCGGTGACCACGACCGAGCGCTCGGTGGAGCGGAAGTCGTCGGCCTCCATGTGGGCCACGTTGGTGCGCGACTCCGGCGACCAGGGTCCCATCGAGTGGGGGTGCGCCCGGGCATAGCGCTTGACCGAGGCGGGGGCCCGACGATCCGAGTTGCCCTGGCGCAGGACGGGATTGACCGCGCTGCCCATTACCTTGTCGTAGCGCGCCCGGATGTCGCGCTCGTCGTCGGTGATCGGTTCGTCGGGGAAGTCGGGCAGGGCGTAGCCGTGGTCGCGCAACTCGGCGATGGCCGCCAGCAGCTGGGGCTTGGAAGCCGAGACGTTGGGCAGCTTGATCACATTGGCCTCGGGGGTCTGGACCAGCTGGCCCAGCTCGGCGAGGGCGTCGGGGGTGCGCTGGCCCTCCTCGAGCCATTCGGGAAACCGCGCCAGAATCCGGCCGGCCAGCGAGATGTCCCGGGTCTCCACGGCCACCCCCGCTGTCGCAGCGTAGGCCTCGACCACCGGCAGGAACGAGTAAGTGGCGAGGGCCGGCGCCTCATCGGTGTGGGTGTAGATGATGGTCGATTCAGTCAATGCTGCTCCGCTCCGTGTCGAGGACGTCAAGGGCCGGCCGAGCCCGGGCCCGAGGTCCTTGCGTGCCCCAACATCAGCACCCTGGCCTCCGAAGACGCAACCTAGGCGAGATCGGCCGGGGCGGTGATCCCGAGCAGCCCGGCAACGGCAGGGGCCCACCATGTCGACGACGCAGGAGAGGATTCCAACGCGGCAGCCAGCCGGGCGGTGGCCGGGTGACCCCCGGTGACCACCGCCACCTGGGGCGCGGTGCGGGGGCTGCCGTGGACCCCGCGCACCGGCAAGGCGAGGGACGAGAACCAACGACCGTCGGCGGCCCAGGCCAGAACGGTGTCCTCGTCGACGCGGCTGACGCCGTCGACCCCGGGGACCCCGGTGATCCAGACGGTGTCCCTGGCCATGGGCCCGCCCAGTACAGCCACGGCCCCGTCGTCGACCACCACGCCGTGCCGGCCTTCCCGAACAGCGGCAGCGCGCAGATCGATGGGCTCCGGCACCGTGACCGACTCCTGACTGTGGTCGCTCACCACGATGATCACCCATTGGTTCCACCGGTCGCCCAACCACTCGAACAGCTCCCCGAGATGGACGTCAGCTCGACCGTAGCGGTGGAGGGACTCAGTACTGTCCGGTCCGAAGAGGTGCCCGGCGGTGTCCGTCTCGTTCAACTGGGCGACGATCAGGTCGGCGCCGAGGTCCACGGCCTGCCGGATCCGGGCGATGGTCTCGCGGTCCTTGGCGTAGCCCAGGACATCGGTGGCCACCCCGGCCTCGAAGCCCCCTACCGGCCACAGGTAGTCGACGCCGGCGGCTCCGGTGACCCCGACCAGGTGGTGGTCGCCGAAGACCGCAGCCGCCGGCCGTCCGGCTGCCCGCATCGAATCGAAGAGGGTGGGGACCGCCGGACCCCGCTTGTCGGCGGCAACGGTTCCACCCGGGATCGGAATCTCGTTGGCCACTACCCCGTGGTCGGCCGGCACCAGCCCGGTCACGAAGGTGGCGTGGTTGGGGTAGGTCGAGGTGGGCAGGACCCCGGGGATGCCGGCAGGGCACCATCCCCCGGCCCGGGCCCGGCCGGTCAGTCCCGGCATGACGGTCTCGTTCACGTGGCGGGGGGACACACCGTCGAGCACCACGAAGAGCACCTTGGGGCCAAACCCCCGGGGGCCCTGGTCCGCTGGCTCCCGCTCAGGGGTCAACCGGCCAGCAGTTCCAGCGCCGGGAGCCAGGCGTCCAGGGGTGGTACCACGCTGGTGGGATCCTTGGCTGCCTCATCGGCCCGACGGAGGCGCACCGTGGCATCGAAGTGGGCGCTGCGTGAGAACGCCACCACTTCGGACGCGCTCATGGCATCCCCCTGGACGGCCAGAGTGCGAAGGCTCCCCTCGGAGAGCGCATCCCGGTACGAGTCGTCGACCGCCACCAAAAAGCGCTTGGCGGCCACATGGCCCTCGATGAGGGCGGCCACCCGCACCCCCAGCACCGGCCGGATCGCGTCGGCGCCGACCGCGCCGTGGATGTCGTCAGCGCCAGGCACGAGCACATGGCCGATGTCGTGGAGGAGGCCGGCCACCTGGAGCTCGTTGTCGTCCGGGTCCGAAGCGGCCAGCAGGGCTGCGCACTGCAGCCCGTGGTGCAGGATGGTCAGACCGACGATCTCCTCGTTGGGCTCCTCGGTGGTGCCCGCCCGCTCCAGCACGGCGACCAGGGAAGCCAAGGTCGGTGGTATCGGGAAGTCCTGAGGCACGCTCCGATCCTAAGGTACCGGCCACGATCCGGCCTCCGTCGACCTGCTCGATGCCGGGAGCCGGCGTCAGCGCTCGATCATCCGCATCTGCTCTTCGCTGTGGTGATCGCCGGCGGCGGGGGTGAGCTTGTCGAGGCGGTCGAGCTGGTCGGCGCTGAGCGCGATGTCGTCGGCGGCGACGTTCTCCTCGACCCGGGACACCCGCTTGGTGCCGGGGATCGGGGCGATGTCGTCGCCCTGGGCGAGCAGCCAGGCCAGCGAGACCTGGGCCGGCGTGCACCCGACCTCGGCGGCGATGGCCCGGACCTCGTCGGCACTGCTCAGGTTGTGTCGGAAGTTCTCCCCGGTGAAGCGCGGGTTGGTCCGGCGAAAGTCGGTGTCGGCCAGGTCGTCGGTCGAGCGCACGGTCCCGGTGAGCATCCCCCGGCCCAACGGCGAGTAGGCCACGAAGCCGATGCCCAGCTCCCGCAGCACCGGCAGTGTCCAGGCCTCGGGGTCCCGGGTCCACAGCGAGTACTCGGACTGCAGCGCGGTGATCGGGTGGACGGCGTGGGCCCGGCGGATGGTGTCCGGACCGGCCTCGGACAGCCCGATGTGGCGGATCTTGCCCTCGGCGACCAGCTCGGCCAGCGCGCCCACGGTGTCCTCGATGGGAGTGTTCGGGTCGACCCGGTGCTGGTAGTAGAGGTCGATGTGGTCGACACCGAGCCGCTGGAGGGACCCCTCGAGGGCGGTGCGGATGTTGGCCGGGGAGCTGTCGAGGGTGCCGGGACCGATCCCCGGCGTGGGAGATCATGCCGAACTTGGTGGCCAGCGACCACCTGGTCGCGGCGGCCGCTGATGGCCCGGCCGACGAGCTCCTCGTTGCGAACGGCCCGTAGATCTCGGCGGTGTCGATCAGGGTCACCCCGAGCTCGAGGGCGCGGTGGATGGTGCGGATGGACTCGGCGTCGTCCGAGCCGGCCCCGGTGTAGGCGGTGGACATGCCCATGGTGCCGAGGCCGATGCGGGAGACCTCGAGTGCTCCCAAGTTGATGTGCTTCATGAATGCTGTGCTCCCTTCCGGTCTGCATCTTCACTCTGATCTGCATCGGTGGCCAGTTCGCCGTAGGCCTCAAGTGGTGAGCTCATTGGTTCGATGACTCTCCCATGGGTTCCCGGCAGCGTCACGAGAGCTGAACCATGGGAAAGACGAGCGGGGACAGCCGGACAGGGCATCTTGACTCGCTCGACGGCATCAGGGCCCTGGCCATCGGAGCGGTCTTTCTCCTGCACTTCGACCAGAAGTATTTCCCCGGCGGCTTTCTGGGAGTCGACATCTTCTTCATCCTGTCGTCCTACCTCATCACAAGAATTCTTCTCCGTGAGCGCCAGACGCGGAGCAAGGTCGATTATCCCGCCTTCTACTGGCGCCGGTTCTTTCGTCTGGCGCCCGCGCTCGTGTTGTGGCTGATCCTGATCGCCGCACCCACCGCCATCCTCTTCCACCAGGCGTCGAAGATCCCGATAAGCACGGCAGGAGCGCTTCTCTACTTCAATGACTTTCTCGCTGCGTACACGGACAAACTTGCCGTCGGTTATGGGCAGTCGTGGTCACTGTCCGTTGAGGAGCAGTTCTACCTGGTGTGGCCATTTCTGTTGGCATTGGCCATGGGCCGACTTACGTCACTAGGAGTTCGGCGCGCCATGGTCGGGTTCGTCGGGCTCTCTCTGCTGATCGAACTGACCGTCGGGCAGTACGCGCTACCCACCGGCCATCTGGTGCCACTGGCGTTGGGCTGCTGGGCGGCCTGTTGGTCGATTCAGTCGCAGGCGACGAGCCGACTGACGCCCCTGTTGCGAGACAGTCGACTGGCGGCCGCCTGCCTGCCACTGTTCGCCTTTGCGCTCGTGAAGGTACCGACGGGGGCAATGGGCTATGCGTCGGGTCTCCTCGTTGAGCTGGCCGCCACCGCGCTTTTGCTTCATTGCACGCTCAACGCGAATTCGTTCGTTTCCCGATTGCTGGCCAGTCCGGTATCCCGTTGGATCGGTGTTCGCTCCTACGGCATCTATCTGTACGGTCTGACCCTCTTGGTCCTGGTTCCTCGGATCACCCACCTGGAGCTCCACGAGGTGTTGCCGGTCGACCTTGCGGTCATTGGCATCGTGGTCGCCTTGTCGTACCGCTTTGCCGAGGCTCCCTTCCGTCAGTGGGGGCGGGCGTGGCTGGCCCATCGAGGAGAGGTCGATTCGTCCGATACTGAGCTGGGGCTCGTACAAGCAGCCATCCAGGACGAAGAGCGGAACTGAGCAAGGTCCGGAATCGCTCGTCGGTGGCAACGGCGCATCCGGCATTTGTCGTTTTGGACCCGGTGCTAACTTCGTACTGATGGCTACGCGCCGCATCAGTCGCCGTTCGTTTCTCGGCGCGGCGGCAGGGACCTTGGGGGTGGGGATCGGTTTCGCCTCAGGCGGGACAGCGGGGGCGGCCGAAGACCGAGCCGGCCCGGCCGCTCGCACAGCACCTGCGAGCACCGCCTTCGGGGGCCTCCGCCGACCCGGTTCCCTTCCCAACCCGAACGTGCCGGCTGGGACCGACCAGGTGCCGGAGATCGAGAACTTCATCGTGGTGATGATGGAGAACCATTCGTTCGACAACATTCTCGGAATGTTGGGTCGCGGCGATTGCTGGCCGAAGGGGCCGGACGGGAAGCCAACCATCACCATGTCTGATGGGCACGGAAATCTGGTGAGCGCCTTCCACATGCCGAGTGAGTGCCAGACCAACGGAGTAGGCCAGAACTGGAATCTGGCCCACCACTCGTTAGTGAACGACAACCACGGGTTCGTCGAGGGCTCGACCGGGGAAGCCTTGGGGTACTTCCGCGGTTCTGACCTACCGTTCACCTGGGACATGGCCCGTACGTTTCCGATCGCCGATCGATGGTTTGCGTCCCTCCTCGGCCAGACGGATCCAAACCGGCGCTTTCTACTGGCCGGAACATCGCTGGGTCAGATCAACGATGATCTGAATAGCGATCTCCCACCCAACGGCACCATCTTCGATCTCCTCAATCGCTTCGGAATCTCCTGGAAGGACTATTACTCGAACCTCCCCTCGGTCGGGGTCTGGACGCCGCTGCTCGGTGAACCCTCGATCACCAGCCACATCAACAAGATCGACCAGTTCTACATCGACGCCCAACAAGGAGCTCTCCCCAGTTCTCCTACGTGGAGCCGGACTACAACAACTCGTCCGAGGAGAACCCACAGGACATCCAGTTCGGCGATCAGTTCCTGGCCGGCATCGTGAACGCGGTGATGTCCGGTCCGCAATGGAAGAAGTCCATGCTCATCTGGACGTACGACGAGTGGGGCGGTTGGTACGACCACGTTCAGCCGCCCGCCGCCATTCCGCCCGATGACGTGCGCCCGGTGATCCTGTCCGCCAACCAGGCACCAGGAGGGTTCGACCAGTACGGCTTCCGGGTGCCGGCCGGCGTCGTGTCCCCTTTCGCTATTCGTGACTTCGTCTCCCACAGTGTCTACGACCACACGTCCGTCCTGGCGACACTGGAGCGGAAATGGAACCTGCCGGCGATGACCCGACGAGATGCCAACGCTTTGGACCTGTTCGACATGGTTGCCCTGAACGCCCCGCCAGCCTTCCTCGACCCGCCGCGCCTGCACCCCCCGGCGAATCCGGCTCTCTCCGAGAGCTGCCTCGCGACCGGGCCCGGAACGATTCCTCCCAGGGACGCTGTGGCGCGGGGAGCGGTGCCAAACACTCCAGTTGTGGGGCCGGCCACCCTTCCGGCTGGCGTGGTTGGAACGCCATACCAGGCTTCGCTAACGGCGTCGCCGCTCGGGCGTGAGACCCGATGGTCGGTACTTTCCGGTGGTCTTCCCGTCGGTCTGGTGCTGGATACTCGAACCGGGAGAATCAGCGGGACCCCGACCCAAACGGGAAGTTCCGGTGTCACCATCGGCGTCAGCTCGGGCCGTGGACCGACTGGGGTGCAGGTCTACTCCCTGGTCATCGCCAGCTGACGGATGGCTTTGTCCCCAACTGGGGTCAACAAGATCTAGGGGGAACAAGTCGTGAGAAGTCGCTCGGGTGAGCGGAGGCGAATACTCAGATTTAGCTACCGTGCAGGATTCACCTTGGTGGTTTGCCTTCCGCTGTGCACGTTCGGCGGCCATGCTGCTGCAGCAGAAAAGTCCCTGATAGGCCCCTACTTTGGCGCGGCCTTCACCATCCAGCAGAACAGCTATGCATTTGGTCAAGCGGCGTCGTGGAGCCCCAGCGGCCAGGTGCTCTCGGCGCAGCTGGACAGTGCCGGGTTGAGCCAGATCTATCGCTCGAACCTCGATGGCAGCGACCAAACGTGTATGACCTGTCGGACAGTCCAGGGTCCAAACGCCTTCCCGCAGGAGCGGCCTGAAGCCGACTGGATCTTGTTCGACTCCTACGGCCAGCAGCCCATTCACACCGGCACCCCTGGCTTGGGTGGCTACGGCGGCGATCTCTACGTCATGCGCGAGGACGGCTCCCACCCATACCGGTTGACGACCAACTCCGACCCCAATGACGGATCGGTATACACATCCACGAGCGGTATCCCCTATGACAACTTCCACGCCTACTGGTCCCCAAACGGGAAACAGATCGTCTGGACCCACACCGAGGCCAACCCGCTCTCTGACGGTGGCCAGACCTGGGAAATGCTTCTCGGAGACTTCACGGTCAACAAGGGGGTGCCCTCACTGCAGAACGTACGGGTGGTGGGCAAACCCTACGGCGTCTATGAGACCCAACCATGGGCCCCCGACGGAAGTGGCTTTCTGTTTTCGGCTGCCGGCGGACTCAAATCGCCGCTTCAGTCGACCGATCCGGGTTGGGGACACATGCAGCTCTACTTCATGCGTCTGTATGGTCGGGGCGCTTCACCTTCGCAACCTCAAGTGACACAGATCAGCGACGACACACCTGCTTACAACGAACAGGCGATCTTCACCCCAGACATGAGGACGGTCATCATGATGTCCAACCGGAGTAGGCCTCAGATGTCCTGGTACGACCTGATCGTCTCCGCAGCCATGCGGACGGGCTTCGACGCGCCAGATACGGGATCGACACAGACTCTCCAATTTCTGTCGGACTTCGTCGGTCCTGACTTCAACTCCGATCTCTACGCCGTGGACGTACAGACCAAAGCGATCAGGCAGCTCACCAGCTTTCCCAACGGCGTGGTACCGGAGTTCTATTGGAACCACAACTACTCGAAGATCATCGTCGGGGTCGAAACAAAGGGCGTCGACCGAGCTACCCTGCCGACCTGGATCGGGCGGTTTGGCGGGATCACGACTAGTGAACGGCAAGTTCCCAAACAGATCCCGCCACCCGGACTGACGGGCGAACCGGTAGACATGGCTCGAGTCGGCCTCCAGGCCCAGCCAGTCCGAGATCCGGGGCCAACCAACGATTACTCAGTCCGAGTCCCACCGCCGAGCGTCAGCGGCGCTGGCGAACCTCACGCGACCGTGTCCAGCGATAAAGCGAGCGTGCCCAGCGTCACCGATACGTACGCGACCGTGTGGCTGAACGATCTCGCCTCGCTCTCCAAAGCGTCGGGGCAGTCCTTCTCAACTCCGCCACTGCTTGGTGCCATTGCCCAGTTCGGGGGCTAAGAACCGAGGCAGGGTGCTAGCGGGCCCACTGGGCCAGACCCTCCGGGTCGGTGACGGTGATCCGACCGCGCGATAGCTGGAGCATTCCATCCTCTTGGGCTTGACCGAGGACCCGGTTCACCGTCTGGCGGGTGGTCCCGGCCAGGCTGGCAAGATCGTCCTGGGTTAGTGGGATCGACTGGGACGAGTGACCGGCGTAGATCTCGGCCAGGCGGGACAACCTCCGCAGGACCCGGGTCTCGGCTGGCAGGTAAAGGGCCTCCATAAGCGCGTGGGAAGTTGATCTGAGACGATCGTCCAACATCCGGGCTACAACCATGGCCGTCGAGGGGTGGTCGGACAGTAGGGTCTCGAATTCGGTCCGGGTGAAACGTCTGGTCTCGGTCCGTTCAAGGGCAATCACGGTGGCGGTCCGGTGCGCATCCTCGCCGATGAGAGCTTGCTCCCCGAAGGCGTCACCGGAGCCGAGGACGTCAAGGGTGACTGCATCACCGGTCGGCGAAGTCACTCGCACCGCCACGGTGCCAGTGTCAATGAGGTGGACGCTTTCCCCAGCTTCCCCTTCATGGAAAATGAACGCATTGCGCGGAAACCGCTGACGGGTGCAACGGGCCAGGAGGGCACGTTGCTCAGCTTCGGACAATGGGTGTAGCAGGTTCCATTTCACGGCCGCTCCTCCCGCTGAAGTGGATCGTCAACCGCCGACAGATGCGATGCGGAGTCCGGTGTGATCCGCCTGATGCTAGTGCGACAACGCCGGGTGACTACCAGGGGTCTCTCTTGACGGCGGGGCGTCCGCCTCATAGCGTGCCGGGCGGTTGACGAAGACGAGCCTGGAGGGATCGTTGGGCTCGAGCCGCAGATTCAGATGGCCTACACCCGCTGGCAGCAATGCAGTTCGGGCGGTGGTGCGCGCACTGCTGGCGCTGGCGATCGCGTCGGGAATTGCCATGAGCGCCGACGCTTCGACCAACGCATCGGTGGCGGGCGCGACAACCTCCACTGCGCCCCGAGTTTCCTCCCCGCTCCCTTCGGCCACGCTTCCCACCAGGTCGGCGACGGTGGATGCTCGACCGGCGTCCTGTCCACCGTTGAGCGACGACCCCAACACCGGCTCGGGCACTGCCACTCCCACCGGGGAGTTCCCGTGGCCGGCAGCGCCGGCGGGGACGTCGGAGGCGGACTGGATCAGCGATCCGCACACTCCGCAGTCGGCGATACCCGAGCGCCCGGCCAACTGGAGTCAGGGTGGGGGCAGCGTCAAACTGACCAGCGCCCGCTCCAACGAAACGGTCCTGTCCGACAATCCCCAGGAGCTCTGCGGGGTCGAAGGGAACAGCGCCGACACCGCGTGGCAGACGACCACCGGTCGGCCTTCCACAGTGATCGCGGTGACCGATTCGGGCATCGAGTGGTGCGACCCGGCGCTGGTCGACAAGGTATTCCTCAACCGCGACGCCCTGCCCCTGCCCGAGAATTCTGAAGGACTGACCAAACCACAGCTCGAGGCGGCCGGGGAGCACTTCTCCGACTCCGATCCCTACGACCTCGACGATTCAGGGATACTGAACGTGGAGCAGTACGCCGACGACCCCCGCATCGCCAAGCCCTACCTCTGCTCCACCAATGACGGGGACGGTTCGGGCTACACCGGCATTTCGGCCGCCGACCTGATCGCGGCATTCGGCACTCCGGGAAGCGCGCACTACGCAGCCCGGACCGGTCCAACGGGTTTTACCGACGCCATCGCCGGATGGGACTTCGTCGACGACAACAACAACCCCTTCGACGCGGTGCACTACGACCACGGCACCGGCACGTCGGAGGACGCGGTGGGCTCCGCCAGCACGCTGGCCCAGGAGGTGGGCACCTGCCCCAACTGCATGGTGATGCCCATCAAGGTGGGTGACTCGTTCATTACGTCCGGGAACGCATTTGCCGAAGGGGCGCTGTTCGCCGTGGACTCCGGTGCCACCGTGATCCAAGAGGCGCTCGGCACCTACGACGTCACCCAAACTGACACCGAGGCGATCAACTACGCCGAGGACCACGGGGTGCCGGTCGTGGCCAGCTCAGCCGACGAGGAATCCGAGCACCACAATCTTCCTGCCGTGCTCCAGAACACCATCGTCGTCAACAGCGTCACCCATGACAGTAGCTTCGACCCGCCCAGCTACCTCTACCTGAACGGCTGCACCAACTATGGCGCCAACATCTCGGTGAGTGTGGAGAGCGATTCGTGCTCGTCCGAGGCCACGGGCAAGACCGGAGGGATCGTGGGTCTGGCCGAGTCCGCTGCCGCTGTGGCCATGGCCGACCGTGTCATCGCCCCCTACCCGGGGCTGCACACGGCCACCGGGGCTCCCGTGCCGCTCTCGGTGAACGAGATCACACAATTGGTCACCATGTCGGCCGACGACATCGACTTTGCCAAGGCTGCACCCCCGAACGGACCGGCCGACAACACCAGTGTGAAGACGGATCTCCCGTTGGTCACGACCGAGCGCGATCCCACCGGGCCGGGGTTCGATGCCACCAGCGGTTACGGTCGCATCGATGCCGCCCGTCTGGTCCAGTGGATCGCTACGGGCCGCATTCCGCCACAGGCCGAGATCGATAACCTGCCGTGGTACCAAGTCCTCTCCCCAGCACAGAACCTGACTGTCGCGGGCGTGGTGGGGACGACCCGCAGCCCGTCGTGGCGCTACGAGGTACAGGTGGCGCAAGGCGAGGCGCCGGCTCAGTCGGCTTGGCGGGTCGTGTCGAGTGGCACCGGGTCGGGGGTGCGCACCGGCGTGCTTGCCCGGGTTCCCCTGTCCGAGGTCGCCGCACTGTTCCCCGGTTCGATCAAGTTGGACGGGTCGCCGGCGGCAGCCGACGGGCAGCCGCTGCCCGACAAGTACATGTTCACCATCCGGGTGGTCGTCCAGGACGCGGCCGGCATGGTGGGTATGGCCCGACGGACCGAGTTCCTCCATGAGGATGCGAGCTTGGTCAACGGGGCACCCACCCAGTTCCCCAGCTCGATCGTGGCTCCTCCGGTGCTCGCCCCCATCGGACCAGGAGGGACCAACGCCCTCCTGGTGGCGACCGCGGACGGCACTGTCAACGCATACGACTCCAGCGGACGGGAGCTACCAGGTTGGCCGGTCCACACCGCTGCCGACACCGGCTACCACCACGGCGAGGAGGCGTACGCCTCGAACGCCGTGCCGACCGTGCCACGCGGCGAGATCGTCGGGGGTCTGGCGGTAGGGGATCTGAACGACGCGTCAGGGCACGATCTCGACGTCGTGGCGACCGATCTGACGGGACGGGTCTGGGCGTGGGATGCCCAGGGGAGCCTCTTGCCGGGCTGGCCGGTGCGGACCGATGGCGCCTTTTCGGGGCCTGGCGTGGCCAACACGGCCAACGAGGTGCTCCGCGGAATCCTCGGGGCACCGGTGCTCGGGGACCTGCAGGGAAACGGCACGCTCGACGTAGTAGCGGCCTCGATGGACCGTCATGTCTACGCCTGGCAACCCAGCGGAACGGCCGCACCCGGTTGGCCGGTGGAGGTGGTGGATCCGAGCGAGGTGCAGTCGGTCAGCCCTCCCGACGGCCAGGTCACCTTCCTGCCCACTGCCCACGGCGACACCGGAACCAAACTCGTCGACACTCCGGCCATTGCCCAGCTCGTACCCGGCGGTCCGCCCGAGGTGGTGGTCACATCGAATGAGCAGTATGCCGGGCCGCCCAATGCGTCACTCGGAACGCTGGGCACGCTCTTCTCACTCACCGGGGAACTTTCGAATGCGGCCAACAGCCGGGTGTACGCCATCTGGCCTGACGGGTCGTTGCACCAGAAGGCCGCCGACGCTCCGGATCCACCGGGCTATCCGAACCCTGGGGCATTCCTTCCGGGCTGGCCGGCGGCCATCGCCGACCTCGACCCCAATTTACTGCCCGACATCGGCGACGGTGCCAGCAACGGTCCGGCGGTAGCCACCGCTCCCGGTGGCGCCCCACTGATCGCCGTGCAGAGCGATGTCGGGCCGGTGTATCTGCTCAACGCGGACGGAGGTGACGCCCTGGGGACGACAGGGGGTCTACCCAATGTGCTGTCGTCGGGACCATCGGGATCCAAGTCCAATTCGACCGGGATCCTTGCTACCAGCGTCCCCGCACTGGGAGCTCCGATCATCGCTCCTCTCGGCCGGGCATCGGGGAAGGGCAGCTCGCTCGACGTGCTAGGTGCTGCCGAGAGCGCGGGCGAGCTGTTCGATGTCTCCGAACCGGCCGACCAGTCCCCACATGACAGCCAACTCGACGCGTGGAACGTGGCAACCGGAAACTTCCTCGCCGGGTTTCCCCAGGTGATGGACAGTCTGCAATTCTTCGACCAGCCGATTGTGGCGAACCTGACGGGCAGCCGGGGACAGGCCTACGCCGTGGAGGTGAGCTCGGACTCCGATCTGAGGGCACTCGATGCCGACGGTCATGAAGCCCCGGGCTTCCCCAAGCTGACTGGGGGTTGGGTCACCGGTGGTGCGGTGTTCGGCCGGCTCGGATCGATGCCGAACCAGGTGCTGGTGGCCGGAACCCGCGAGGGGGAGTTGTTCGTCTGGCAATCCGGTGCCCCGGCGTCGGAGCCCAGTGGCGCCTGGCCTGAGGTACACCAGAATCTGTGGAACACCGGCGACTATTCGGGAACACCAGCGCCGTCGGAAAGCGGTGGCCCGGGTTCCAGCCATTGCCACCGGCCCGACCGCGCTGGGGTCATCCGGGCCGCTCGCCACCCGGCCACCGCCGGCCTCTGCCGCGACGGTCCGGTTCCCTGAATAGAAACTCATGATCGCGGGATCGGATGGCCGTGAGCTCGGACCGACAACATCCGGGGTAGCTCAGATCTGAGCTACCCAGCCCCGTCCGGCGATGAGTGGGAGATCCAGATAGGTCACGATGCCAGGTGGGGCGGCACAGACGTACGGAATGGCATTGACGGCAGGAAGCGCCGTCATGATCATGCCGAGGACCATGTAAGTCGCCGAACGAGTGCGCCTGGAAGTCGGGGGGAGGATAGACCTCGAGCTTGGTTCGTACGCAAGGTCGTCCTTGAATGTCGACGATGTAGCCGTGCTCGATCGACCAGTCCGGGTCGAGGTGCTCGCCTTTCCGCCAACGAGCGTTAAGAGCGATCACGGTGCGGTCGTCGCGCCGCCCTTGCCAGCTGATGGAGACGCCGGCAACATGGCCTTCCGGGATCGACCATGAGCCAAGGTCGAGGTCTCGGGTCGTCCGGGCGTATTCAGCCTCGCACACAACGTCGTCCAGCTCGATGCCCAACGCATCGGCCACGAGGCGGACGGCGTCACCGAAGACCGCCGTACCGGACTCGGTCATCGCGGGGAGACCAGGGTCGTCGAGCGGTCGGGCGAATCCAACCGGGAGCTCAGTCTCCGGTGAGTCATAACCGGTGGAATCGACCGATTCGGTGATGGTGATGGAGTCGATGCGGTCACAGATGGTTGCCGACACGATGCCGAGCAGGTTGGCCAAACCCGGGTTCATCCCCGAACCGAAGATCGAACTGCTCCCACGGTCGCAGGCGTCGACGATCCTTCCCCGATCGGCCCCCAAGGCGTCGCCGGTGATGAAGGCTGCAGTTGTCACGATATTGACACCAGCCTCCAGAATGGCGACGAGTTCGTCGACGTCGGGCCACTTCGGGTTGTAGACGACGCAGTCGGGACGGAGCGCGAGCAGCGCGGCCCGGTCGTTTGTCGCCAGGACTCCCAGCGGTCGGTCGAGCCCACAGAGATCACCGACATCACGTCCAACCTTGTCCCGAGACCATGCGAAACAGCCGACCAGTTCCAACCCGGGGTTCTCGCAAATGGCGACTACGGACCTTCGGCCGACGTTGCCGGTCGTCCATTGGACGACGCGTTGTGTCCGCGATGGTGTTCATCGTGGTCTCCATGGCGACGGCGGCAAATTCGAGTCCTGTGGGCTCAAAGGGTCGGTATGCCGTCGCGCTTCGGTCGTAGCGCGCCGATGGCGGAGGTGTAGCGGGAGGTGGAGCGCGTCGACGATTCCTGCTCAGCGGCACACACCCAAGGGATAGCGTTGACCGCTCGCATCCCTGTTGCGAGGAGGCCGTGAGGAGTCGAGTCCTCATTGGCATTGAATCCGACTTCGAATTCCGCGTCGAAGCTCGGTTCACCCTCGATGATCACTCGCCACACACCGTCGATCCCGCCTGCACGGCTCTTGGGCCAGTCCGGCGCCGCATCGCTGCACATGCGGTCGATGTGCTCGATGGTTATCGCCTCCTCTCCGTCGACCACACCGATGCATCGGAACCAGATCGCACCCACCGTCCCTGCCTCGATCACACCGGTGCCGGTCTCGAGTCGACGCGGAGCGGGAGCGAACTGACAGGACTCACGGATCTCGTCCAGCTGCACTCCGAGCGCCTCCGCGACCATGGTGACAGCGGCGCCCCAACCGAACTTGATGATCCGGGCATCATGACGCCACCTTGATAATCAAGCGGTTGGCCGAATCCAAAGAGTTCACGCATCTCGTAGACCAAGCTGTCGCGGGAATAGTCGGTGATCTCAAGCCCCCGAATCGAATACACGCGGCTCGACATGGATGTCAGTGCGACAGCGAACAGGTCGCAGCCGAAACCGGGCTCGATGCCCGTGGAGTAGATCGAGCTGTTGCCTCGCATGGCGGAGTCGCTGAGGCGAGTCAATGCCGACTCGCGCATGGATCCCCGCGGGTACACCAGACCGGGAAGTGATGTTGTCACGATGTTCTTTCCGGCTTCGAGAATGCGGCAGAAGTCCTCGATTGCCTCGCGGGGCCGGTCGGTCGCCGGTCCGGTGTAGACGACACAGTCTGCGTCACCTTCGAGTATCGCTTCCTTTTCGCGCGTCGCCAGCACTCCGAGGGGATCGATCTCGGCGAGGGCACCGGCGTCCATGCCATCCTTCGATTCAGAATGGACCCAGACACCGACAAGATCGAGGTTCGGTCGATCGGCGATGGTTCTGATTGCCATTTTGCCGACACGGCCGGTCGCCCAGACGACGACCTTGTACCTTCGGTCGGGTGTATCGACCGGGTTCTGCATCATCATGCGCTCCTTTGCTCTGTTCTCCGACCTGGTCACAGCGATACGGCGTGCCACCCACGCGGGGAGATTTGACCATGCCAATGGCAGCGTGACGTCAAGTGGCTTCCTGACGACCACACCCGTTGGCGGATCTCGACGGGCTGAATCCCGAGTTCACGGGCCAACAGTTGGACCGGCCCACCCCAGTTGCCGGATCAATGCCGTTGATGTACATCGTGGACCTTCCCTCTGCGCCGGCGCGCCCAAGGGGATCACGCAGCCGGGCATCGGCGTGCGGGGGCTAGGAAAAAAGATAAACCGCTTTATGACATTGTGGACTTTATGATTATTCCGTCTGAGAATCAAGCGGATGAACCTCGTAGGTTCCGCCCCGGCGCCGAACCGAGCACCCCTGAGCCCCGAGTGAAATCGGCAGTGACGACACCTCCCCGCCCCGGACAATCGTGTCCATCATCGAGGTCCCAACCGCCGGACACGGGGGCGGGTGAAGGCAGCCATTCCCTCGATCCCGAGCTCTAGGCCGAGCCCGGACTGGCCCCAGCCACCCATGGGAGCCAGGTGGTCCATGGCTCCCATCCCATGGTCGTTCACCCACACGGTCCCCGCCTCCAGGCGGCCCGACAGGCGGTCGGCCAGTTCGAGATCCTCGCTCCACACCGAGGCGCTCAGCCCGAACGGTGTGTCGTTGGCCGCCGCCACCGCGGCGTCTAGGTCGCCATAGGACAGGATGGGCAACGCCGGAGCGAATTGCTCCTCACTGACCAGCGGGGTGCCGGGGTCAGGGTCGACTACCAGGGCCGGTGAGACCCGCCAACCGTGACCTGTATCCAGGACGGTGGCCGGCCGGACCACCTCGGCGGCGCCGACAGCCGCCTGCGCCAGCATGTCCTCGACCCGGTCCCGGGCTGCCTCGGTGTGAACCGGTCCCATCGTGACCCCATCGTCGAGGCCGTCCCCGACCACGGTCTGGGCCAACCCAGCCACCAGGGCATCGCGCCACTCCGACCGCCGGGCGGCAGGGACATAGAGCCGCTTGATCGCCATGCACACCTGGCCCGACGTGGCGAAGGCCGCCTGCAGGATGCGCTCTGCCAGCTCCTCGGTCGGCTCGAGGTCGGGGGCAATAATGGCCGGGTCGTTGCCACCGAGCTCCAGTACGGCTGGGCGCAGGCGAGGAGCGCAGGAGGCCTGAACGGCCCGGCCCGACGGCGACGCCACCGGTGAAGGAGACCATGTCGATCCCGGGGTGTCCGACCAGGGCTGCGCCGAGGGCCGGCGAGGGACCGTTCAGTGTGTTGAGCACGCCGGGCGGGAGGTGTGAGGCGATGGCCCCGGCCAAGGTCAGCACCGCCCCCGGACATGTGGGTGGGGCCTTGACCACGACTGTGTTGCCGGTCAGCAGGGACGGGATCACCTTGTTCCCCATCACCGCGGCCGGCCAGTTGAAGGGGAGGATGGCGGCCACCACCCCGTGGGGAACCCGCTCGATGACCGTGCCGGCAAGCAGTCGGGGCTGGAGCGACTCCGCCACCAACTCGGCCAGGGCCCCGACCATGCCGGCCGTGGTCGCCACGTCGAAGAGCGCCTCCACCCGGATCTTGCCGTGCTCTCGGGTCAGCAGCTCCGAGGTGGACTCGAGGTCGATCGAGCCGAGGGCCCGCTCACAAGCCGTCTGGAGACAGGACAGCCGGGCATCGAATCCCACGGCGGCCCAGCCCAGCTGGGCTGACCGAGCCGCGGCCACCGCCGCGTCCAGTTGGTCAGGGGAGGCGGCCGGTGCGTGCAGGACCACTTCGTCGGGATGGGCCGGATTGAACACCGCATAGGTGCCACCACCTCCGGCCAACATGGACGGCCCGATGGCCAGCGGCACCGACCGGTCTTCGGTCACCAGCGCCATCACGAACCTCCCCCGAGTCGAGACCCGGTGCTCCGGGTTGCTCCCGACGCTAGCCTCGGCCGCCGTGGCGAGCACCCTGGTGTTGGACCCCGAGCCACGACCGCTCGTGGGCTCCGGTCATAGAGGACTCAGCCGGTCCTTTGAGGACGGATAGCTGATACGCAGCCATGCCAGCTGAGAACATCGAAGGGGACACGCTGCACAGTTCGGTAGCTGGTTTCTGTATCAGTTGCCAGATTCATAACTGAGGTCGACCGCGGACACTTTGCTCCTCGTCAGAACGACGAGCTGGACGTGACTATTCGAGCAATTCGATCCAGCTTTGTCCCTCTGGAGCTTAGGTTCCGGAGCCTCATCCAACCCTTCGACCCCTTCTGCTGAGGTCACCAGATGCTCACCTCTGTAGTTCGGTCCTTGAAGAATGAACAGGACGGGATGACTTGTTGTCGCCGCGAGATGTGCGGCAGCAACGATGATCCGCGCACCGGCGGCGGGAGTTCCACCCAGCAAGATCGGTCGGACCTGTATGGCGGCGGGCTGGTTGATCACCGAAGCAACCACCGTGGACAGTTGGGCCCTGGGCGGCAAGGTCGCCAGGTGCACCGAGGAGGGTTTTAAGTCTTTGGCCGGAGCCACCATGAGATCCGAAGGTGCAGCAAACTTCTGGCCCTCGTGAATCGAAAACCCTGGGGGGAGCAGATGGCGGACTTTGTTTACCCGACTTGACTCCGGCGAGGACCGGTTCGGGGTGGAGCTGGCACATCCGGCGAACAGTCCGGCGCATGCAAATATGGCGATCGTCGCGCCGATTCGCGGGCGCATGCTCAATGGAAACACACTACGTCACCTATCGGATCCTCGGGGCCACCGAATGCGGCATCGCAGGCAAGGCTGATTAGATCAAGAGCACCACCAGAGTCAGCATCCAGTGCCGCGGCTCCATCCGTTGCACCATCCACGGTCGCTTCGTCGTTTTCGAACTCCGAATAGTCAGCGCTACCTGGTTGTAGTGACGCATAGAAGCTATCGAGAGTCTGACTCAGGGCGGGCTGCATTTGGGAAACGACCTGGGCTTGGATCTCCGCGGAAGTCATTCCGAAGTAGCCCTCACCGATACTTGCCACCGCCGATGCCTCGTCACCCGCTAATTCGGTCGCCACATCATCAGCAGCCACGTCCTCATCACCTTCTGTGGCGTCAGCCTTTGCCAGATCATCAACGAGGCTCTTGTCCGAGATCTGTAGCTGAAGGGCAAGTGTCGGACCCACCTCGGCAGTCAAGAGATCGTTTCCCATTTCGACCAGCTTCACTTCGGCCTTTAGGGACGCGAAGTCGACCTCTCCTACCGTGAGCACGGCGCCGGGCGATTTGTCCGCAAGTGCATAGGTCACCCCGAGGTCCATCGTCCAATGGGGGTCCGGTACGAAGGTTGTGGTAAACGATTGATTCGCTGGCGCACCGGGCGTAGATGTCCACGCTGTCTGATCTGCTGAATAGGTGAAGGGACCGTAGGTGGCGTTTTCATCGGACTCGAACGAAAGGTTGCCGCGGCTAGCGGAGCTACGCCCTTAGCTCAGTGAGCTGAGGTTGTGAACCTCGACCTCAGCCCTAATGCTGAGTAACGCAACCAGCCGCGGGCTGTGCAGTTGCCCGCGCATCGCGAAGTCCTAACGTCCCAGGAGTGCCTCTACGTTGGCACGAAAAAATCCGTTTGCATCGGCCGGTGGACCCCCGCTGCCGGCATAGTCCAGGAGCGGTGAGGCAGAACCCTCGGAATGTGGGTAGTCGCTACAGCACATGAACAAATCGCCCGAGGCGGCCATCAGTCGGCTGGGCTGCTCATACGAGAATGCGGACACGCGCACCTGCCCCCGAAAATAGTCACTGGGGCGTTTTGTCAGCTCGGACGGAGCCTCACCATTGAGCGCCGACGTGAACTCCCACCCACCATCAAGCATTCGCAGGTAGAGCGGGACCCAGATTGAAGAGAGCTCCACGATCCCAATTCGCAGTTGCGGATGTTGTTCGAGCACGCCATTGACGATGAGGTCGGTGATGGCGATCGCCGGTGGTACCCAAAGAAAGATGGAGTCCAATGGGGAGATTGCCGTATCGTCCAGCTTCGGATAGAAGGCCTCGTCAACAATGCGAGGTTGATCAGCCACGTGGAACACGGGCGTGACTCCATGATGGACGAATGCGGCCCACAGTCGGTGATGGTCAGGGTGTGACAACGGTCGTCCCTCAACTGCTGAAGGTGCGATCATGGCGAGGCGGACACCATTGACCGATAGAGCCTTGAGCTCGGATTCCAACCACGCAGGGTCTCGAAGGGTCAGGTGGGCTACGGGATGAAGACGGCCGGCACCTTCAGCAACGACCGTGCCGCACCAGCGATTCCATGCCGTCATGTTGCTGGTGAGGGCGATTAGTGATTTCGAAAGCGATCGCTCCCACAGGAGCCCAAAATTGGGGAACAACACGGCCCCTTCTAGTCCCATCGAAGTGAGCTGTTCGAGACGCGCCGCAGGCTCCCAATAGTTCGCCGGCAGCTCTTCGTCGTAGGACGAGTCGGGCGGAAGACGCTTTCGGCTTCGCTGTGTCAAGCGCCCCAGTTCGGAGGTCTCACCCGGATGTTGAACCTGGGCCAGCGAGATGTGTTCTCCTCGCCAGGTCAGCCAAGGGTAACCCAGGTCGTCATCGACGATGGCGAGCGCTTCCTCTCGTCGAGCGGGGTCGATATGGTCGGCCCATAGCGAGCGAGTCTCGAACAGATGCTGATCCGAATCGATTACCCCGAGCATCGTCATCATCCTAACGAACAGAGAGTCGCCGCTGTTGCCTGTTGACGAGCCAGACCTTCCGGTGAAGTTCAGAGGGTTGGCCGACGTCTCGCAATTCAAAGCGCGGACCGACGCGTGTCGGTAATTCGACGCCCAACCTGGTGCTTTCGATTACTTTCATCCTGTGGATCATGAGCAAGAACCGGGGTTGGCCGCCAATCTGGCTTGGTGGGAAGAGGCGTCACTTCTGCACGCTGGAAGCGAGTTCTACGACCTGGACAGCCTCCGGTCGGGACGAGACGCTATGCGGCCTCACGAAGTGGCCGAGATCGGCGACGTCTCGGGGCGCGATCTCGTTCATCTTCAGTGCCATCTCGGTACCGACACCCTGTCCTGGGCACGGCGGGGCGCTCGAGTGGTTGGACTCGACTTCTCGTCAAGATCTGTCGAGACAGCGAGACAGCTCGCCGTCGATTGCGGGGTCACCATCGAGTACGTATGTTCCGACGTGTACGAGGCGCCTCAAGCACTGGAACATCGCAGATTCGACATCGTGTACACAGGCATTGGAGCTCTCAATTGGCTCGGGGACCTGCAGGCTTGGGCGAATGTAGTCGATCAACTTCTCCGCCCCGGTGGCACTCTGTACCTAGCCGAAATTCACCCTTTGGTGTTCGGTGTCTCCCAGAACGGGCGGTCGTTGGCGCACGACATCATTCATGCCGACTACCGAGCCAACGCACTGCCAGGCGGGACCTACGCAGTCCCCCATGCGGCAATGCGCAACACCGTTACATTCGAGCGGGTCCATGGTTTGAGCGATGTTCTCAGTGCCGTCCTGGCAGTTGGGTTGTCGATTGAGCTGTTTCGGGAACAGGACTACACCAACGCGCCATGGCCCTGGACGGTCAGAGGGGAAGATGGGTTCTATCGACTCCCAGATAGGTTCCCCAAATATCCCTTGACCTATTCGCTTAGGGCTCGAAAGCCTGAATAGATCGGATGGTGGGCAACGCATGGACTCGTTCCCAACTCTACCGATGGACGCCGGCCTTGATCTGTGGCCATGCGCTGGAAGGTAGTGCGCCACTCAGTAATACTGACTTAGCGTCTTGCGGATTTGAATGATTCCGTAAGTGAGACGCTGAGCGCAAGTCCAATTCACTCGATAAATGTCAAGAAGGTCGATCCCATCCCGACACCCATAGATCACTACGACGAGCCGGTTATTGAATGTTGTACAGACGAGGAGATCAGTCGATGAGACCACTCAGCAGCGCGACGTTGAGCGTCGCCGTGCTCGCATTAGCTACTACCGCCTGCACTGCTGTGATACAGGTGTCGCCTCACTCGCGGGCCACCACCACTGTCCCGGAGGTCCAGACGACGTCCACCCCGCCCACCTCGACAGTGCCAGTTCAGACTGGAGGATCCGGCGACACGTCACCGAGCGCCATCACCACATCGGCCGACTGCCCGACCAACTTCAGCGCAACCCTGAACAAGCCGTATTGGTCGTCACCTCCAAAGATGACACTCGATACCTCCAAGACCTACACGGCCACCGTAACCACTGACATCGGCGCCTTCACCATCGCCCTCGATGCCAAGCAGTACCCGGTAGCCGTCAACAACTTCGTCTTTTTGGCCAAGCAGCACTTCTACGACTGCATCATCTTCCACCGGGTGGTCCAGACCTTTGTCGACCAGACCGGGGATCCCACTGGAACGGGAACGGGCGGCCCCGGATACGACTTCACTGCTCCGGCCCCGCCGACTGCATCACCCCAGTATCCGCTGGGTTCGGTGGTGATGGCTAACGGCGACTCGCAGCCCTCCAGCAATCCCAGCACAAATGGCAGCCAGTTCTTCATCGTGGCCGGGGCCGAAGGCGAGACGCTCGCCCCCTACTACGCCCTGTTCGGCCAGGTGACCTCGGGCCTGAATGTGGTCCAGCAAATCAACGCCGGCGGTTCGGCGTCGTCAAGCGAGACCGGTACGCCAGTTACCCTCCACCGGATGGTGTCGGTCACAATCTCGGAGTCCTAGATGCGGCTCCGTTGATGCCCGCGTGTCTCAACTCAGGTCATTGATGCAGGTACCGCCGTCGCTGGCACTGGACGACCCGTCCGGGCATGTGGCACCGGTCCAGTCAGCGCCGGCGAGATTGGCCCCGGCCATTTGGGCCGCCCCGAGATCAGCTCCGGCGAAGCTTGCGTCCTCGAGGTCACTTCCCGTGAAATTGTGTACCTATGAGTGTGTTGCCGGCGAAGTCAGCACCAGCCAGGTCGAGACCAGCGAGATCGAACTCCGAGAGGTCGCCGTTCGTAAGGTTGGCACCCGGGCCCAGCAGGTAGCCGGCGAGCAACACCCAGTTCGGCGGTAAGGCGCTTGCTGGTCCAATCACACCGCCCGTCATGACCCCGTTGAGGTCGCCTCCCGACAGATTGGTGCCGTCCAGGTTCGCGCCTTCCAGATCAACACCTGACAGATTGATGGTACCGAGATTGAAGTTCGCCAGATTCGCGGTCGGCCCGATCAGAAACCCACCGATGAGGTGCCAACCGGTCGGCAGTCCCGTGGGCGCACCCGTTACGGACTCCCCACCGGCTCCGGTCATCGTGGCTGCCGAGAGGTCGATGCCTTGCAGGTTGTCGCTAGTGAGCGTGGCTCCCGTCAGGTTGGCGCCGGGGCCTATCAGCTGACCACCGTCAAGAATCCAACCGGTCGGCAGCGCGCTGGGCAACCCTACGACTCCGCCTGACAGCACCTGGCTCAGCGTGGCTCCCGCGAGGTCTGCTCCGTTGAGGCTGGCTCCAGTAAGTTTTGCCCCGGTCAGGTCGGCGTCGTCGAGCGAGGCGCCTTCCAGTGCGGCGCCGCTCAATGTGACGCCAGCAAGATCGGTGCCAGAAAGGTTGGTGCCAGAAAGTGACGCGTTCGTTAGGCAGTCACCGGCAAGGTCAACGCCGGCCAGGTCAGTGCCGGCGAGGTCAGCGCCGTAGAGGAAGGCACCCGGCCCGATCAGATACCCCGCGGTCACTTCCCACCCGGTCGGGAGGTCTATGGGAACGCCCGTGATCCCACCGGAGACGACGCCGTTCAACAACACGCCAGCCATGTCGACCCCGGAAAGATCCGCCCCCGTGAGATACGAACTCGAAAGGTTGGCGCCCGGGCCAATCAAGTAGCCGACCTCGAGGGACCAGTTTGCCGGGAGCACCAACGGCGTACCAATGACCGAGCCCGAGTACAGCCCGGTCAGGGTGGCCCCGGTCAGATCGGTGCCACCCAGGGACGAGGCCTGCAGATTCGCACGAGTCAGGTCGGCGCCCTCCAGGTCGGATCCGGCCAGATCGGTCGAGTTGAGGTTCGCGCCCGCGAGGTTGGAACCGGCGAGATCTGCGTCGTTGAGGTACGCCCCATCGACACTGGCTCCGGCGAGGTTCACGCCAGCGAGGTCGGCACCGGTGTCGTCGAACAACGCGAGGTCGGAACCGGCAAGATCAGCACCGGGCCCAATCAGGTAGCCGCCGTAGAGTTCCCATCCATCGGGCAGTGCCGTCGGAGTTCCGGTCAGGCCACCGGAGGAAACGCCGCTGAGCGTGGTATCCGTAAAGTTGGCGCCAGCTAGCGCGGCTGTGCCTAGGTCGGCGCCGGTGAGCACGGCCCCGGTCAGATCGGCATTGGTGAGGTTCGCACCATAGAGATCGACGCCCGTCAATGTCGTTCCGCTCAACTGCGCGCCGATCAGTACGGCCGTCGTTCCGACGAGATACCCGTTGGCCAAGGCGGAGGCGACGGGTAGCGCACTCGGGACCCCGATGATGCCTCCCGACGAGACCTGGAGCAGCTTGGCTCCTGTCAGGTCGGTCCCGGAAAGATTGGACCCGGCGAGATCGACCGTCGACAGAATCGCTCCTGACAAGTTGGCGTCCGAGAGGTCGGCTCCGGTGAGGTTCACCATGTACAGAATGGCTCCAGACAGGTCCATTCCGGACAGGTCCATGCCGGACAGGTTGCCGAAGGTAAGTTGAGCTCCAGCTAGGTCGGCCCCAGCGCCGATCAGCCAGCCCCCACTAACTGTCCAGCCGACCGGGAGCGCGGACGGCTGCGCTACCAACCCACCCGACAGCACCCCATCGAGTGAGGCGTTGGTCAGGACAGCCCCTGCGACGGTTGCGCCCGCCAGGTTGGCGTTCTGAAGATTGGCGCTGGTGAGGTTGGCATCTGTGATGTTGGCCCTTGCGAGGTCAGATCCCGACAAGTCGGCACTACTGAGATTGGCACCGGTGAGGTTGGCACCCACCATGTCGGCGCTTGCCAGATTGCATCCCGAGAGATTCGCCCCGGGTGCGAGCGTTGTGCACTTGGTCTTCTCTCCGACCGTCACTTGAAGTGTCGCTTCGACCGACTTCTGTGCGGATGCCTTGACAGTGAAGGTGACCACCAGTGCACTCTTTTTTGTGTTCGCAGGCAGCTGGACTTGGATGCTTGCCCGACCCTGAGAGCAATTTGCGGTGACCGGCACTCCGGTAGCGGGTTTGTTGGATGAAAAGCTGCAGTTTGACGCGTTGGCCACGCTGGCGGAAAGTGTCACGGTCCCGCCAAGACTGCTGAGCACGGTCGGCGCGGCAGAGAACGCACTAATCGTGGGGGCAGGCTGACGTTTGGCCTGGGTCGGCGCGGCTCCCGCTGTCGGTATAGCTGCCAAGCAAATCGTCAACACGCTGAGCAATGCAACAATGCCGCTACCGAGCCGCCTAATCGAAGCGAACCTCGACATTGGTCCGTCCCCCCACTTGCACTTTTAGTGTCCAACCGACGATCCCAGTTTATGGGGCGATCGCGTTCGGGGCACGGATGATCCGACTCGGGTCGGTGCGCGGATATCCACTGGTCTGACTGCGCTCGCTTCGGAGGAATCTCCCACGCTAACGGTCGTGCTTTCCCACCTTGTTGTAGGTGCAACCAGTCTGTAAATAGCTCCTGGGCGCAGCCGGCGACAGTTGGGACCCTCATTTCACCAGATTGGCGCGGAACTCGAAGGAGCCGTGGTTCTCGACGGCGACGACGCCGGCAATACTGGGTGCCTTGATGGCGTAGTCGGCCATCATGATCGGCATGTCAGCCAGGAGGACAATGCCCGCCTGGGTCTGCTGGTACTGAAGGGTGACATTGACCACGTTTGAGATTCCGTGCAACCGGAGCATTCCTCGGGCTTTGGCCGTATAGATCTTGCCGGGGATGATGTTGGGCAGGTCAATCGGGTCCGCCAGGGTGAAGTCGGCCGTCGGATACTTGTTCGTCTCGATGGCGTTGGTCTTGAGGACCGTGTCGCGGAGACTCTTGTCGCTCTTCAGCGTGGCCATGTTGACCGTGAAGTTAGCGGCGGTGACCTGCTTGCCCACCACCGTCACCGATCCGGTTACATCGCCCGTTCGACCGGTTGCAGTGTCCGACGCGAGGCCGCCGGCGACCTTCTCCTCCACCCGATAGCCGGCGGTGGTGGGCTCGTCGACCGGCCCGGGAACCACCGTCCAATGGCCGCCGAGAACGCTTCCGGACGCGGTCGCCGACAGGGGGGCGCTAGGCCGCAGAGCAAGCGGCGCGGCCGAGGTGCCGCTCAGCATCCAGTAGAAGCCTGCTCCACCGACCACGATCACGCCGAGGAGAGGGATGAGAATCCACCGGATCTTTTTCTTCAGGAATGACTTCATGGTTTGGTCCCTTTCGTCGGGATGAAGTGCCGAAACACTCCACCGGTGAGCAAGTAACTACTTGCATTCACTGACCATACGCTTCTCGCAGCTTGAAAGCAAGTAGTTGCTTGTATACCGTCGTCGGACCTGGGTGAGAAGGTCACTCGACTCGTCTCCAGTTGGTGGCAAGTACTTACTTGCTATCGTGAAGTAGACTTCACAGCCTGGACCCAATCTCGAGGAGAAGCCTTGGCCGAACCTGTGACCGATGCGACGATGTTCGACGCCGCCCTAGCCGTGCTGGCCGAGCGAGGGTATGCGGGAGCAACCACGCGGCGAATCGCAGAGGCGGCTGGCATCAACGAGGTGACCCTGTTCCGGCGATTCGGGGACAAGCGCCAGCTGATCCTGGCCGCCATCCATGCCGACATCGCGCGACTCGCCGACAACGGGCTCACCACGACGGGAGACATCGAAGCCGACCTGGTCCGAGTGGTCGAGTACTACTCGGACCTCTATGAGCACCGAAACGGACTGGTTGGCACGCTCCTCCTCGAAGGTGCGCGGAACCCTGACGTGGCCGCCCTCATCAAAGAGCCCCTCGGGGCCATGTCGCGACTGGCTGAAATCTTCGCCGGGTACCAGCGTGTCGGACAGATGGTCGAGGAACCCACCGACTTCGCGGTCCAAGCGCTACTCGCCCCCCTACTCGTCATCACGCTTCTGCGGCGAGTGACTTCCTCTGAGATCGAGTTCCCGGATGCCCGGACCGTTGTTCAGCGATTCCTGAACGGCCGCCTCACCGAGCGCTAGAGGTCGAGTGATCCTCATCACCAGGTGCGCTCTTACCGAGTGTTTAACGACATCACTCCGAGTTGCGCCTCACGGCAGCCGGTTTGACTGCCCACCCCTCCGCCCGGATTCGAAGAGAGGCCCAGCCCGGGCTCGCGCTCGCAATCTGTCCTCCGAAATCCACGCTGAGCAACGTGCTGGTTGACTTTTACCATTTGGTTATATAACCTCTAGGTAATGGTCGCCACGGATCAACTAGCAATACGTTG
>CAWGOY010000013.1:0-19387 GCA_963824355.1 uncultured Acidimicrobiaceae bacterium
CGGGGAAGTCGGTGGAGACTTCGTTGACCGTACGCTGCCACAGGTCACCGGCGAAGGTCAGCACGTTGGTCTTGTGGACCAACGTCAGATGGTTGGGGCCGGCCCGAGGCCAGGTCGAAGGCGAAACGGGCGCAGCGCTCCACCCCGAGGCGGGTATTGACCGAACCCTGGGTGGCCACCTCGAATGGGGTGCCCTTCCGGAGGAACCCCCCTCGCCGGCGTAGGTGCCCTCGGTGTTCTCGCGGATCACCACGAAGTCGCAGGCCGGGGCGA
Source organism: uncultured Acidimicrobiaceae bacterium (assembly GCA_963824355.1). Lineage (GTDB taxonomy): Bacteria > Actinomycetota > Acidimicrobiia > Acidimicrobiales > RAAP-2 > Bog-756. The sequence continues at coordinate 274 of CAWGOY010000013.1, forward strand.
GCGACCCGGAACCCCGGGAAGGGGCGCAGATTGACGTACAGGTCGAGGTCGAAGCGCAGACGGAGGAGCAGGCCACGCTCCAGGGCACCGGACGGCACCGCGGTGGAGCCCACCGGGGGCCGACGGCCCCGAGGAGGATGGCATCCTGGCCCCGGAGCTCCTCCAGAACCGGATCGGGCAAGATCTCGCCGGTGCGGAAGTAGCGGCCGGCCCCGAGGTCGTACTCCGTGGTGTCGAGGGTCACCCCGGCGGCATTCACCACCTTGAGGGCCTCGGCCACCACTTCGGGCCCGATGCCGTCCCCTCCGATGATCCCCACCTTGTACGTGCTCACTGTCCCAGTTCCTCTGCCCTTGTCTTGTCGTTCCCGCGGTCTTCGACCGCGCCATCCCTCGGGTCTAGCGCACCAGGCTCACGGCTGGATGGACGAACGAGGCGACCTCACACCGGTTCGGGGCGCCCTGCCAGAGCAACCGGTGCAGCCCCGTTGTCGATTTGAAAAACTGCCCACCAAGTGGACGACGACAGGCACATACCGGTCGGCATGTGCCTACTGAATAATCGTTACCTTGCCGTAGACGTCACGTGGTGTACCCATAGTGACTCCAGTGTCCCCGATCGGGGGGAGACGTCACCCGACGGTCCCCGGCATTTCCCAGGGCCCGCCAGGCACCGACTCAGACGGTTCTGGCCACCAGACATTGCAGCCGGCCTGATGGGCGACGCTGTCGGGGACCGAGCCCAGGATCCGTCAGCTCCCCCGTATGCCCCTGCTGCCCACGACGATCAGGTCGGCGCCGACCGTATCGTCCACCCGGACGATGACATCGGCCGGGTCTCCCGCCTCGGAGTGGATCTGGACGTCGAGACCCTCGGCTCCTCGGCCACACTCTCCAGCATGCCCTGGGCCAGCCTGACCAACAGCCGACCGCCCGACGGGTCGGAGACGTCGGCCCCGCCGGCCGGCACGGCTACCGCCGCCGGCGAGTGACCCCGATGACCAGGTGGAGGGTGGCCTCGTTCTGGTGGGCCAGTCGGACCGCCAGGGCCACTGCTCCAGATGCCGCGTCGGTCCCATCGGCGCCGACGACGACGTTCGAAAATACCAAGGCCGACCCCCTGTAGTCACTGCCTCGAGTTCGAATGGTAGCGGACGGCCCGCCTCAGTCGAGGAAAGCTCCATCCAGCGGGTCCCCGTCAGCTCCCGCCAAGGGACGGCTCCCTCACGGAGACAGCGGGTGGCCGGCCCCCGGCACTCCACCACGGTGGAGGGCGCTCCGGCACATCTCCCCCCGTCCAGCACCAGCACGGACTGTCCTTCACCGGACAGCTCGGCCAGCACCTCGGCCGCGGTGGTGGCCGGAGGGGCCCCGTGCCGGTTGGCACTGGTCACAGCCAGCGGGCCGAGCGCCCGGGACAGCTGCCTCGATGGCGGGATGGTCCGGCCACCGCACCCCGACGGTCAGCCGTGCCGACGGCGGGCCGCCCAGATCCACCGTGAAACCCGGCGCCCGGGGCACCACCAGGGTCAGCGCACCGGGCCAGTACCGGGAGGCCAGGTGCCGGGCCGCCCGCTCAAGGAGCCGGCCAGCGGCATCCACTTGTTCGTCGGTGGGCCACCAAGACCGGGAAGGGGAACCTCCCTCGGTCGGCCCTTCAGTGCGAACAGCCGGTCGACGGCGCCGGCACCGAGGGGTCGACGGCCAGCCCGTAGACGGTGTCGGTGGGCACGGCCACCACCTGCCCAGCGCCCAAGGCCTCGATGGCCGCAGCCACTCCCCCCGGGCGGGGCCCAGCGAAGCCACACTCACCACCGGGCCACCAGGGCCGGAGCCGCCCGGCCAGTCCCGCTCCGTGGACACCGAGCCGAAGCGGCTCGGCGGGCCGCAGCCAGCCCCGGTCCGGCCAGTGACGGGGCGATCTCGACGACAAGGCCCGGGGTGCCAGCCACCGCGGGCGCCGAGATGATGGCGGCGATGGCCGCCATGCCCGGCACCCCCACGTCATCGCTCCGGCGCCACCAGGGCCTCGTGGGCTCCCAGAGGCGAACCCTCGGGTCAGCGCCGGCGTACTCGCCTTCGGCAACGTAGGGCGGATTGGCCACCAGCAGGTCCACCCGGCCGGCCAGTGGGACGGGAGGGCCTCGAACCAGCGGCCCTCGGCGAACGAACCCGGCCGGCCGCCGCCCGATCGGTCCGGGCCAGGCCGGCCAGGTTGGCCCGGGCCACCGCCAGCGCGTCCGTCGAGACGTCGGTGGCCCAGACCTCCAGATCCGGGTGGCCGGAGCGCCCTTCGACGGCCAGCGAGAGGGCGATGGCTCCCGAGCCGGTCCCCAGGTCGACGCAGACCGGGTGGGGGCCTGCGCATCGACGGAGGCGGCACCCGCTCCAGTTCGCCCAGCGCCACCTCGACGACCTGTTCGGTCTCGGGTCGGGGGATCAGCACCCGCCGGTCCACAGCCAGCTCGAGCGATCGGAACGGCCAGTGGCCGAGCACGTACTGGAGGGGCTCGCCGGCCATCCGCCGTGCTCGCCAGCTCCGGGGCCAGATCCACCCCGGCGTGGTCGACGATCCAGCCGGCCTCCTGCCTCGAGCCCAGATGCTCGGCATCGAAGCCACGACCTGGACGGTCGCCGCCTCGGGTGCAGGCGTCCTCGGGCGTCATGCGAACCGCCCACCAGACCCTGCGCCACCGGGCCTCACTCCTCGTCCAGCTGCCGGTAGCGCTCGTCGGCCATGAGGGCATCGACGATCTCGTCGAGCTCGCCCATCAGCACCCGGTCGAGCTTGTGCAGGGTCAGGCCGATCCGGTGGTCGGTAACCCGGTTGTCCTTGTAGTTGTAGGTCCGGATCTTCTCCGAGCGACCCCCGCCGCCGACCTGGCTGCGCCGCTGCTCGGAGAGCTCGGCGGCCTGGCGGTCTTGCTCCGCCTTCAGCAGCCGAGCCCGCAGGACCTGCATGGCCTTGGCCCTGTTTTGGATCTGGCTCTTCTCGTCCTGCATGGCCACCACGATGCCGGTGGGCAAGTGGGTGATGCGCACGGCCGAGTCGGTGGTGTTGACCGACTGGCCCCCTGGCCCGGTCGAACGGTAGACGTCGATCTTGAGGTCCTTGGGCTCGATGGCACGTCGACCTCCTCCGCCTCGGGCAGGACCGTCACAGTCGCCGACGAGGTGTGGACCCGGCCCTGGGACTCGGTGACCGGGACCCGCTGCACCCGGTGGGGCCCGCCTTCGTGCTTCAGGCGCTGCCAGGCGTCGTCGCCCTTGACCAGGAAGGTGATCTCGTTGAGGCCGCCCGCTCGGACGGGCTGGACGAGAGGACCTCGACCTTCCAGCCCGTGCGGGCGGCGTAGCGGGAGTACATCTCGTAGAGGTCCTTGGCGAACAGGTTGGCCTCTTCGCCGCCCTCGGCGCCGCGGATCTCCATGATCACGTTGCGGCCGTCGTTGGGGTCCCGCGGCACCAGGAGCAGCCGGAGCTCCTCCTCGAGCCGGGCGATGTCCTGCTTCGGCCTGGCCGACCTCGGCCTGGGCAGCTCGCGCTCGTCGCCGGCGGAGTCGGCGACATCTCGCGGGCGGCCTCGAGGTCCGACTCGGCCGCCTGGAGCCGGCGCCAAGCATCCGACGACCTCCTCGAGCTCGCGGTGGCGCCGCGAGACTCGCGGAGGCGATCCGGGTCCGACGACAGGTCCGGGTCGTTGAGCTCGGCAAGGACCGCCTCGTACTCCCGCTCGAGCTCCTCAGGCGGTCATTCAGCCGGTCGTTGAGCACGGGGCCGAGGGTAGCGCCACCCGTCGAGATCACACTCGGCCGTGCCGGCGGCGCCGACGCGGAGGCCGGGCCGGCACGACCGCCGGCGTCAGGACTCAGGATGCGGCGGGTGTGGCCGGTCTTCTTGCGGGAGCCGGTCTGGCGTAGCGGCGCTCGAAGCGCTCGACACGACCACCGGTGTCCACCAGCTTCTGCTTGCCGGTGAAGAAGGGGTGGCACTCGTTGCACAGCTCGATATGGATCTCGGGCTTGGTCGAGCGGGTCGTGAAGGTGTTGCCGCACGAGCAGCGACCGAGGCCTCGACGTACTCGGGGTGGATGTCAGTTTTCATGGGATTCTCCTGTGGTGGCGGCACCGGATGCCGAGTGACGCCCTCGTCGCAGAGGACACGAGTGTAACGGAACCGGCCGGCCGTCATCGATCGCCGGAGCCGGCGGTCAGACTCGTCAGGTGGCCGGGCCCTTGGCGATCTCGGCCAGGAACTCGTCGTTGCTCTTGGTGGTGCGGATCTTGTCCATCAGGAGCTCCAGGCCGGCGGCGGCGCTGCCGTCGTTGGCCAGGGCGTTGAGCACCCGGCGCAGCTTCCAGACCTGCTGGAGCTGGGACCGGTCGAAGAGCAGCTCCTCGTGGCGGGTGGAGCTGGCATTGACGTCGATCGCCGGGTACAGCCGCCGCTCGGCCAGCCTGCGGTCGAGGCGCAGCTCCATGTTGCCGGTGCCCTTGAACTCCTCGAAGATGACCTCGTCCATCTTCGGCCCGGTCTCGACCAGGGCGGTGGCCAGGATCGTCAGCGAGCCGCCTTCTTCGATGTTGCGGGCCGCACCGAAGAACTTCTTCGGCGGGTACAGGGCGCCGGAGTCGATACCACCGGACATGATCCGCCCGGTGGCCGGCTGGGCCAGGTTGTAGGCCCGGGCCAGCCGGGTGATGCCGTCGAGGACGATGACCACGTCCCGGCCGGCCTCGACCAGGCGCTTGGCCCGCTCGATGGCCAGCTCGGCCACCGCGGTGTGCTCCTCGGCCGGCCGGTCGAAGGTGGAGGCGACGACTTCGCCCTTGACCGAGCGGCGCATGTCGGTGACTTCTTCGGGCCGCTCGTCGACCAGCAGGACCATGAGGTGGACGTCGGGGTTGTTGGCCTCGATCGAGTGGGCGATCTGCTTCATCACCGTGGTCTTGCCCGCCTTGGGCGGCGAGACGATCAGCCCGCGCTGGCCCTTGCCGATCGGCGAGATGAGGTCGACGATGCGGGCGGTCATGTTGTCCTTGTCGCCCGGCATCTCGAGGTGCAGCCTCTCGTCGGGGAACAGCGGGGTCAGGTCCTCGAACCGGGGCCGGTTGCGGGCCTCCTCGGGATCAGTGCACGACACCGTGTCGATCTGCAGCAGGGCCGGGTACTTCTCGGTGCTGCCGGCCGGGCGGCAGAACCCCTCGACGCTGTCGCCCTTGCGCAGGGCGAACCGGCGGGCCTGGCTGATCGAGACGTAGACGTCCTTGGCGAGGGCAGATAGCCGTCGCAGCGCAGGAAGCCGTAGCCCTCGTCGCGCAGGTCGAGCAGGCCGCGGACCGGGATGAGCTCACCCTGGTACTGCTGCTCCTGGTTGCCGCCGGCGCCCTGCAGATCGCCCTCGCCCCCGCCGCCCTGGCGGTCGCGGCCCCGGCGGCGGCGGTTGGTCCGCCGGTTGCCGATGTCGTCGTTGCCGCCGCCCTGGTTGTTCCGGTTGCCCTGGTTGTTCTGGTTGTTGCTGGTTGTTCTGGTTGTTGTTCTGGTTGTTCGGTTGCCCTGGTTGTTCTGCTGTTGTTCTGGTTGTTGCGGTTGTTCCGGCTGTCCTGCCCGCCCGGTTGTTCCGGCTGGCCTGGCCGCCCCGGTCTGGCCGCCGTCGGCCCGGTCTGTCCCCCCGGCCTGGTGCCGCCGCCGGTATCGTTCCGCTGACCGGTCTCGGCCGCCGCCCGTCGCTCGGCCGAGCCGCGGACGGCCGAGGTCTCATCGAAGTCGTCGTCCGAGCTCCGACGACACGTCGGACCGGCGGCGTCGTCGTCCGGGCCGAACGACTGCACGACCGGCTCGGTCGCCGGCGACCCGACCGGTCGGCGGCCTGCCTCGGGCCGTGTCGGTGGCCGTCCGTCGTCGGCCGGCGGCGTCGCTGCGCGGCTGCCGCGCTCCGTCGGCCGGCGGGCCGGCCGCGGCGCCGCTGCGGGCCGTTGGCGGCGGCCGGGCCGCCGGGGCTGTCGTCCACCGCCACGCCGGTGGCCTTCAGGATGCCGTCGATCATGTCGGCCTTTTTGGTTCGGGTGTTGGTCTTCACAGACAGGGCCTGGGCGATGGCGTGGAGCTCATCGCGCTCCTTGCCCTCCAACACCGAGCGCTCGAGCTGCTGTTCGGCAGTCATCGGCTTCCTCGTTTCGATGTCCTCGTTGGCAGGTGGATTGACTCCACCTGCCAGGGAATAGGGGTGGGGAGGCGGGACTCGAGATCGACTCTCGCCGGCAACTCCCCCCGACGCCGTCTACGGGCTGGTCGCATCAGCGAATCGAACCAGGAGGTCCCGCCCACAAGCCCGAACGGGCACTGTGGAAGCGAAGGTGCACCCATCGTACAGGCGACCGGCCGCCCGGCAACAACCATGACACTCGGCAGCCGGCACTCCGCCCGACCGGTGACGCCCGGCCAGGCCGCCGCCGATCAGACGGCTACAGGGACAACTCGTCGAGCACGGCGCCGAGGTCGGCGTCGACCACCGTCGGCACGCAGATCTGGCTGATGGCGATGTCGGGGTCCTTCAGACCGTGGCCGGTCAGCACGCAGACCACCGTGGCCCCTGCGCCGACGCCGTCAGGCAGCCCGGCCTTCAGCAGCCCGGCCACCGAGGCCGCCGAGGCCGGCTCGCAGAACACCGACTCCTCGGCGGCCAGGAACCGGTAGGCGTCGAGGATCTCCTCGTCGGTGACCGCGGCGATGCCGCCGCCCGACTCGGAGGCCGCCGACGTGGCCCCGTACCAACTGGCCGGATTGCCGATCCGGATGGCGGTGGCCACCGTCTCGGGGTGCTCGATCGGGTGGCCCTCCACGATGGGGGCGGCCCCGGCGGCCTGGAAGCCGAGCATCCGCGGCAGCCGGGTGGACCGGCCGGCCTCTTTGTACTCGAGGTAGCCCTTCCAGTAGGCGGTGATGTTGCCGGCGTTGCCCACCGGGATGCAGTGCACGTCGGGGGCGTCGCCCAGCTGCGTCGACGATCTCGAAGGCGCCGGACTTCTGGCCTTCGATCCGGTAGGGGTTGACCGAGTTGACCACGGTGACCGGGGCCCGCTCGCCGAGCTCGCGGACGATGGCGAGGGCCTGGTCGAAGTTGCCCCGCACCTGGAGCACCCTCGCCCCGTGGATCAGCGCCTGGGCCAGCTTGCCCAGGGCGATGTGGCCCTCGGGGATGAGCACGGCGCAGGTCAGGCCGGCCCGGGCCGCGAAGGCGGCGGCCGACGCCGAGGTGTTGCCGGTCGAGGCGCACACCACCGCCTTGGCCCCTTCCTCGGCGGCCTTGGAGATGGCCACGGTCATGCCCCGGTCCTTGAACGAGCCGGTGGGGTTGGCCCCCTCCACCTTCAGCAGGACCCGGGCCCCCACCCGGGCGGACAGCCGGGGCGCCGGCAGCAGCGGGGTGCCGCCCTCGAGCAGGGTGACCACCGGCGTGGCCGCCGAGACCGGGAGGAACTCGCGGTACTCCTCGATCACCCCGCGCCAGCCGACGCCCGGCTGCGCCCGGCTCCGTCACTCGCCGTCCCCGACGATCCGCATCACGCCGCCGATCCGCTCCACCGCGTCGAGGCCGGCCAGGTCGGCCAGCGTGGCCCGCACGTCGCCCTCGCGGGCCAGGTGGGTGACGAAGAGCAGCCGGGCCTCGCCCGGCGCATGCCCTCCTGCTCCATCGAGCGGATCGAGACCCCGTGGTCGCCGAAGACCGTGGTCACCGCGGCCGAGCACGCCGGGCCGGTCGGTCACGTCGAGGCTCAGGTAGTACTGGGTCCGCAGCTCGGACTCGGGCAGCAGCCGGGCCGGCTGGCGGTCCGGGGCCGGGGCGGTGGTGCCGGCCAGACGGTTGCGGGCGGCATCGATCAGGTCGCCGACCACGGCGCTGGCCGTGGGCAGTCCGCCGGCGCCCTGTCCGTAGAGCATCAGCTCGCCGGCCGCCTCGCCCTCGATGAACACGGCGTTGAAGGCGTCGCGCACCCCGGCCAGCGGATGGGCTTCGGGCACCAGGGCCGGGTGGACCCGGACCGACAGCGCGTCGTCGCCGGTCCGCTCCACGATGGCCAGCAGCTTGACCACGTAGCCGAGCCGCTCGGCGAACTCGACGTCGACGGCCCGGATGCCGGTGATCCCCTCGCGCATGACATCGGCACCGGCCACGTCGTAGCCGAAGGCCACGCCGGCCAGGATGGCGGCCTTGGCCGCGGCGTCGTAGCCCTCCACGTCGGCGGTCGGGTCGCGCTCGGCCAGGCCGAGGGCCTGGGCCTCGGCCAGGACGTCGGCGTAGTCGGCACCCTGCTCGCTCATCCGGGTGAGGATGAAGTTGGTGGTGCCGTTGACGATGCCCATCACCCGGTGGATCCGCTCGCCGGTGAGCGACTCCCGCAGCGCCCGGACCAGCGGGATGGCGCCGGCCACCGCGGCCTCGTACAGCAGGTCCACGCCCTGCTCGCGGGCCAGGGTCCGCAGCCCCACGCCCTCGGGCGAGGCCAGCAGCGCCTTGTTGGCGGTGACCACCGGCTTGCCGGCATCGAGGGCCGCCCGCACCAGGGCGCCGGCCGGCTCGATGCCCCCGATCAGCTCCACCACCACGTCGATCGAGGGGTCGGCCACCAGGCCGGCGGCGTCGGTCGGTGAGCAGGTCGCGCGGGACGTGGGCCGGCCGCGGCCGGGCTCGAGGTCGTTGACGGCGATCCCGGCGATCTCGAGCCGGGCGCCGCTCTGGACGGCCAGGGCCTCGGCCCGGTCCTGGAGGATGCCCGACCAGGGCCGACCCACGTTCCCGCAGCCGAGCACGGCGACGCGGACCGCGCGGTGCGGACGGGGGCGCCGAGGTCACCCGGTCACGCTACCGCCTGGCCGCGCGGTCGAGGACCCGGGCGGCCTCAGACGTCCAGGCGGACCAGGTCGTCGAAGGTCTCCCGGCGGACCACCGTCCGGGCCTCGCCGTCGGCCACGAAGACCACCGCCGGCCGGGGCACCTTGTTGTAGTTGGAGGCCATCGAGTGGCCGTAGGCGCCGGTGACCGGGGTGGCCAGGACGTCGCCGACGGCCAGGTCCTCGGGGACGAAGCCCTCGGCCACCACCACGTCGCCGGTCTCGCAGTGCTTGCCCACCACCCGGACCGGCCGCGGGCCGGGCCGCCGTCGGTCTCCCGGGGCAGGAAGGCCTCGTAGCCGCTGCCGTAGAGCACCGGGCGGGGGTTGTCGCTCATCCCGCCGTCCACCGACACGTAGGTCCGGTGCCCGGGGACGTCCTTGATCGTGCCCACCCGGTAGAGGGTGACGCCGGCGGCGGCCACGATGGACCGCCCCGGCTCGGCGGTGACCCGCACCGACTCGGGGATGCCCGGCCCGCCGGCAGGCCTGGCGCACCGACGCCGCCCACTGGGCCATGGGCGGTGCCTCCTCGCCGTTGACGTAGGCCACGCCGAGGCCGCCGCCCACCACCAGCTCGGGCAGGCCGAGCGGGGCGAAGAACTCGGCCAGCACCTCGATGGCCTGGGCGAAGGGGGCCAGGGCGAAGACCTGGCTGCCGAGGTGGGCGTGGATGCCCACGAACTCGACCACCCCGCGGCGTCGAGGCCGGCGAGCCGGTCGACGGCCGCGGCGGCGGCCCCCGAGGCCAGGCCGAAGCCGAACTTGGAGTCGTCCTGGCCGGTGCGCACGAACTCGTGGGTGTGCACCTCCACCCCCGGGGTGATCCGGGCCAGCACCTGGGGCCGGACGGCCGGCGGTCCGGCTCGCCGGCGATCCCGGCGCACGCAGTCGCTCCAGGCGGTCGATCTCGTCGAAGGAGTCGACGACGATCCGGCCCACGCCGACCGCCAGGGCCGCGGCCAGCTCCTCGTCGGACTTGTTGTTGCCGTGGAGCACCAGCCGGTCGGCCGGGACCCCGGCGGCCAGGGCCACGTGCAGCTCGCCGCCGGTGGAGACGTCGAGGCACATGCCCTCCTCGTGGGCCAGCCGGGCCATGGCCACGCACAGGAAGGCCTTGGTGGCGTAGGCCACCCCGTCGCCCCAGGCCTCCACGGCCTCGCGGCAGCGGGCCCGCAGGTGGGCCTCGTCGTAGACGAACAGCGGGGTGCCGAACTCCTCGGCCAGGTCGACCAGGTCGACAGCCGCCCACCCGCAGCCGACCGTCGTCACCGATCGGCGCCGTCGAGGGGCAGGAGGCCGGGGCCACCGGACCGGTGGCCGGCTCGGTCGGGCCGCCGTCGTCGCCGGTCACATCGCCTCCGGCGCCGACACCCCGAGCAGCCCGAGGCCGATGGCCAGGCCGATCCGGGTCGCCTCGACCAGCCACAGCCGGGCCTGGGTCAGGGCCGGGTCGACGTCGTCGGCCAGGATCGGGCAGTCGTGGTAGAAGCCGTGGAAGCACGCCGGCCAGGCGGCGCACCCAGGTGGTGACCTTGGTCGGGGCCCGGTCGACGGCGGCGTCGGCCACCACCTCGGGGAGCTCCTCGAGGCAGCGGATGAGCTCGAGCTCGCGCGGGTGGGCGAGCAGGCTCAGGTCGACCTCGGCAGCGGGGCCCGGACCACGCCGCGCTCGACCGCCTTGCGGCCCACGCCCGCCGATCCGGGCGCTGGCCATCTGCACGTAGAAGACCGGGTTCTCCACCGACTGCTCCCGCACCGAGGCCAGGTCGAAGGTGGTGGCCTGGTCGAGCGAGCTCATCAGACTGAGGATCCGGGTGGCGTCGGGGCCGATGTCGGCGACCAGCGAGTCGAGGGAGATGGCGTTGCCGGCCCGCTTGCCCATCTTGACCGCCTCGTCCCCGTCCATCAGCGAGACCATCTGGCCCAGCTTGACCTCGAGGCGGCCGGGATCGATCCCCAGGGCCTCGACCCCGGCCATCAGGCTGGCCACCTGGCCGTGGTGGTCGGCGCCGAAGACGTCGATGACCCGGTCGAAGCCCCGGACCAGGAACTTGTCGCGGTGGTAGGCCAGGTCGCCGGCCAGGTAGGTGGCGTCCCCGTTGGACTTGCGGAGGACCCGGTCGCGGGTGTCGCCCAGCTCGGTGGCCCGGAACCAGGTGGCGCCGTCCTGCTCGAAGACGAGGCCCCTGCTCGGCCAGCAGGGCGATGGTCTCGTCGACGGCCCCGCTCTCCTCGATGGAGGCCTGGCTGTACCACTCGTCGAAGACGATGCCCACCGAGGCCAGGGTGGCCCGGATGTGGTCGAGGATCCGCTCGGCCGCCCACCGCCCGGCGGCGGTCACGTCGTCGGGGCCGTCGTAGTCGGCGGCCAGCTCGGTCACGTACTCGCCCTGGTAGCCGCCCTCGGGGACCTGGTCGGCCGTGGCGCCGGGCCAGCAGGCTCTCCCCCAGGCGTGCGGATCTGGCCGCCGGTGTCGTTGACGTAGTACTCGCGGCTCACCCGGTAGCCCGGCCCGGGCCAGCACCCGGGCCAGGGCGTCGCCGTAGCTCCCCCACCAGCCGTTGCCCACATGGATCGGGCCGGTGGGGTTGGCGGAGATGAACTCGACCTGGACCCGCTCGCCGTGGCCGACGTCGGGCCGGGCGTACCCGTCCTCGCCCTGGTCGAGCACCTCGGCCAGGGCGTCGTGCAGCCAGCCGTCGTCGAGGCGGAAGTTGACGAATCCCGGACCGGCGATCTCGATCGAGGTCACGTGGGGGGGCGGATCGGCCTTCAGGGCCTCCACCAGGGACGGTGGCCAGGGCCCGGGGGTTGGTGCCGGCCCGCTTGGCCGCGCACCAGGGCCACGTTGGTGGACCAGTCGCCGTGCTCGCGACGGGCCGGGCGCTCGAGGTGGACGAGGCGGGGTCGGCGGCCAGGTCCAGGCCGTCCGCTGGCGGCGACGGTGGCGAGGGCGCCGCTGACGGCTTGGGCGAGGTGGTCACGGATGGACATGGTGCTGCGAGGATACGTCGTGGCGGACCGGTGGCCGCGAGGCCCCGGGGTCGTTCCGGACAGGCCCTGACGGGCCGCACTACAGTTGGCACTCCGTCACGGGGGGGCCAGGTCGGATGCGACCGGGCTCCCGGCCCGTCCACGCCCTCGTAGCTCAGCGGATAGAGCATCGGCCTCCGGAGCCGTGTGCGCAGGTTCGAGTCCTGCCGGGGGCACGCTGTGGTCTTCACGTTTGACCTGGACGTACCTTCACGTTTCGGGCTGACCTAACACACGCTCCACTGGCTTCCGTCGCTGACGTTCACGTTTGCGCTGTCCGGGGGGACGGGAGTTAGAGGGAACCGATGGTCGCACCCCGCAGCACTCCCTACCGATCCGTCCCCGACGCAGCCTCTCCGGTTCCGGCCTCCTCGAAACCGATCAGCCAGCGCACCCCGTACTGGTCTAGGACCTGGCCATCGGAGGCGCCCCACGGGCGAGGCTGTAGTGCATCGAGAATGGTCCCACCCGCGGCCCGCGCGTCGAACCAGGAGCGGAGCCCCTCCGGCGATATGGTGCAGAGAAGGGAGAACATGAGCCCAGCACTGTGGAACGGATCCTCGCCGGCCGCGTCGGCGGCGAGGATGGAAACGGGACCGCTCAAAATGCCGTGGGCGATGGCGTCAGCGGGGCCGTCGTCCCGACCGAACTCTCCGAACGTGTTGAGGGTCAGCTCCCCGCCAAAGATCTCGTGGTAGAAGGTCAGGGCTTGGCGGGCCGTCCCGGGAAGAAGCAGGTATGGCTCCGGTGCTGGCATAGGACAGACGCTACTGCTCGACGACGGGATCGACCGCCTCGTTCGAACGGAGCCTCGGTGAAGCGACGATCTCCGCCCTAACACCCTGTCCATCAGGTCCCTCGGTCGGCGTTCGGATCAGTGGACGGTCCTTGGCTGCGTCCCATGAGACGATGTGCGGATGGACCCCTGGCTGCCCGAGAGCTTTGTACATCCCGAACTGGTGCCGGTTCCACCTGACCACCACCTGAGGCCGATTCGACCGTCCGACGTGGACATCGACTATCCCGCCGTCATGGGTTCACGTGAGCGGCTGTGGGCGCAGTTCGGAGAGCCTCACGGTTGGCCCCACGAGTCGCTCACCTACGAAGACGATCTTGCCGATCTCATCCGACATGAAGCCGAGATGGGTGACAACCGTTCGTTCAACTACGCCTTGCTCGATCGTGACGAGACGTACCTGGCCGGGTGTGTGTACATCGATCCCCCCGAGCGGGTGGGGGCGGACGCCGACATCAGCTATTGGGTAATCCACCCACTGGACGGATCCTCGGTAGCCACCTCCCTGGACAAGGTGGTTCGACGGTGGATCGGAGAGTCGTGGCCGTTCATCAACCCGCGGTTCATCGGATCGGATGTCACGTGGGAGGAATGGCTGCGCCTGCCTTCTCCATGAGTCAACCTGGCCGCAGCTCGAGGCAGAACCGGGACGCTCCGAGCTGTCCACTCGATGGCAGGCGGAATATCGTTGGAGGATGTCTCAGCGGCTGGACAGATCCCGGCTGGTACTGGCCAGCCACCAGACCGTCGAAGGCGACCGCTGTGTCGATGTCTTTCGCCGGCGGGACGGCAGCTTCGGCTTTGAGGAGTTTCGTAGAGACCCCGAGGACATGGGGGCTTGGACCCCGGTCACCTACTTTTCTGGCCGCACCTTCACCACCGAGGATGGAGCCAGGGCCGCCGCCAAACAGGTGGTGCCTTGGCTCACCCAACTACTTGAACACCAGCGTCGATGAACAACGATCCACCGGCCGAGTCGGTCAGGGTGCCGAAGGACATCGTCCAGCGAATCGGTGCGCTCTGTTTAGCCTTGCCCGAGGTAACGGTGCGAGTGGACTACTCGCGAACGAGATCGAGATCGACGGCACACTCGTTCGACATCCGCCGACGGTCGTTCTGCCTGCTCGTGGCGGCGGCGAGCTCGACGGGCAAGTCCCTCCCGATGCTGATCCTGCGAGCGGACCCTCAAGAACGCCAGGCGTTGTTGTCCATCGGCCACCCCCATTTCGCCCCCCGATCTACCGGTGATCGCATCGGGGTGAGACTCACCGACCAGACGGAGTGGGAGGAGATCCGTGAGCCCGTGATCGATAGCTACCGGGTCCTGGCACCGAAGAAGCTGGTGGCGCGGCTCGGCTGACTCCCACCGGCCGACGAGAGCCACCCCGGCCGACCAAAGGGCCCGGTTTGCCGGAACGGGTAACGGGTAACGGGTAACGTCAGACCATGGCGGACATCGATGATCACGGTCGTCCGGAGCCCCCACCAAACGCCGACGAGTCCGAGATGCTCGTGGGTTTCTTGGAGTACCAACGGGCCACGCTGTTGTGGAAGTGCCAAGGGGTGGACTCCGAGGGCCTCCGGCTCACGGTGGCCGCCTCCTCGATGACCCTGGGCGGGATCCTCAAGCACATGGCCTTTGTGGAAGACCACTGGTTCGGCCGCTACCTGCACGGGCAGGAGAACGGTCCGCCCTGGGACATGGTGGACTGGGCCGCTGATCCTGACTGGGAGTGGCACTCGGCCGCCTATGACTCTCCCGAGCAACTGCTCGCCCTATGGCAAGGGTCGGTGGATCGCTCGCAGAGCCTCATCGCTACATCACTCCGCCACGGTGGGGTGGAACAGCAGGCTCGCCGGAGTTGGCCCGACGGCCGTTCCCCGAGCCTCCGATGGATCCTCTGTCACATGATCGAGGAGTACGCCCGGCACAACGGGCACGCCGATCTCCTACGGGAGTCGGTGGACGGCAGTACCGGGGAGTGACGGCGGGCCCGGTTGCACCGCCAACCGATAGGGCCGTTCACCCGGAGTTCTGCGGCATCAAATCACCGCGTTTCATCTGACCTCCTGTGCCCTTTCGTGCATCGGCCGCACCGTGCGGCCGGCCTTGGGGCCATGAGCTGTTTTCATTGTCCCCTGGCCAAAAACAGCCCTCGAGGACCGCGGCGTTGACCGTGCACAGGAGTGGCGGGCTGGCAAGATGAGCGGTAAGAAGTACACGAGCCAAAGCAAGTAGCTGTGTCGGGGCACAGACGATTGGGGGCAGATCCGTGGCGATCACGACTCGACAACGCAGCCACTACGCCAAGATGTCGCAACAAGAAGAGGCGCGCACCGGCGCCATCAGGGCCCTGGTCACGTTGTCCCAATTCCCGGACGACAGCGATGCGGCCATCCGCAGCCTGCGGCTTCTGGACGCGGCCCCTGCGGAGATTGAAGCTGCCACCAACGACCTGATGATGGCGCAGGTGGAGGGCTGGCTGAACCCTGAGTGACCCGGCAACAGGAGACACCGGAACGAGCGGTTCCAGTCGGGCAATGAGCGGCACACAACGACCGCTGAGCCCGTGCGTTCCCGCCGGGCCGTGTCACTCCCAGGTGCCCGCCTCCACCAGCGACAGGTACGCCGCCCGGGCCCCCTGAGCTCCTTCCGACCGGTAGAGGGTCGGCACGGCATCGTCGGGCCCGGCTCCGTGCGATCGCCCCCTTTTGAGGTAATGCTCCGCCATGTCGGTGGCCACCACCCGGGACAGCTCGACGGCACTGGCCAGGCTGCCATCCGACGTGGCCGATACCAGCCGGCCGTCGGAGCGGTGTGGGGCGCCCCACTCACCGAGGCCGACCCTCCGCTCCCGCATCCGCCACCACCGCCACCAGGGCTCGCCACCGGCCAGGTCGGCCGGCACGGACTCGGGTACCCTGGCCCCCAGCACCACCCGGGCCCGCTCCAGCTGGATGGCGGCCACCAGGGCCACCCGGTAGCGGCGGGCCCGGCGGACCAACTCGTCCCAGTCGACATCCTCGGCCCCGATGGCCTGGTCGAGGTCCTTGAGCCACACCAGCTGATCACCGCCGGAGAGGGAGCCGTGGAGGCACAGGTACAAGAGCCCGTCGACGACCTCGAGGGTTGGTGTCTCCACCCCACCCAACCGGACGCTCCGCCGGCGGGCGAACAGCTCGCCCATGGGCATGGTGAAGCGGGACCGGATACGTGGCGTCACCAACAGGTGCCAGTGGAGATCAGCCAGCATCCCGTGCGAGAGGACCATGGGGATCTCGGCGCGGACCAGGTCCACCATCATCGGCCAGTTGAGGTCCGTCACCTCACCGCCGGCTCCCTCCAGGGCGTCGAGGACCGACGAGAGGTCGGAGGCCGGCACCACCAGATCGAGATCCTCGTACAGGCGGGCACCGGGGTCGCCATAGGCCAGCTCAGCCAGCACCGGGCCCTTCACCACCATCCACGGCCGTCCGGAGGTCCCGAGGACCTCCGCCACCGAGGCCAACTCGACCAGGCAACGCCCGTGGGCCAGGGTGGCCATCTGGCAGGCCGAGCGCAGGTCGGCGAAGTCAGCCCCGTCCCGGCCCAGGGCCACCAGGCTCCGGTAGACCACCCCGGGCACCCGGTGGTAGAGGGCCCGATCCACCAACAGGGCAGCCGGCACCTGGTCGAGCAGGGACCGTGGATCGATGGTTCGGACGTCATCCCGCCGGACCAACTCCACCAGGAGGCGGCCCACCTGGCCGGCGGCCCGATCGGAGGGCCCCCGTTGGGTCACGAGACCAGATCAGCGACGCAGGCCGCCGCGGCATCCAGGTCCGACCCCACCAGGAGTCTCCGGCAGCGCAGGGACCCGACCAGCTCGGCCAGCATGTCCAGATGGGCCTGGGTGGCCGCCGGCTCGGTCAACAGCACGTTGGGAAGGAGGGCCATCAGGGCCTCGGACGGCGACAACGGCTCGACCCTGGTATCCGGCCCGGCCACCACCCGCGGCGCCAACAGCACCTCCGGACGGCAGCCGGCGAGGGGCGTGACGCCGAACACCTCCTCGACCCGGAAGCTGTGCTTGTCCCGACCGGGCCGGATGGCCGACCCGGCCAGGTAGGCCAGTTCGGGGATCATGGCCACCGTGTTGTCGGTCACGTCGACCTCATCGGGGAAGCCTGCCACCCAGATGCCCCCACCGTCGCGGGTGAGAAAGACCGTGTCGTCGGAGAGGAAGCCGAAGCCCGCCCGGACCAGGGTCACCGACGTCGTGGATTTGCCGGCCCCACTGGCCCCGGGTACCAGGACCCCACGACCGTTCCAGGCCAGACCGGCGGCGTGCAACGAGTACCTCTCGAACCGCTTCAACGTTTCGACCAGGGCGATGGTCAGCATCGGGTGGGTGGCCAACACGGGATCGCCCGGGGCCGAACCGATGATGGAGATCTCGATCAGGCCCTTGGCGGGGGAGCACAGCAGGCGGGCCCGGCCCTCGTAGTCCACGAACAGTTGGTCCGACCCATCGAAGTACTCGACCTGGGCGCTGGGTGCGTCATAGATGGGTCGGCCTGTTCCGGAAGGCTCCGGGGGCCAGGTGCGTTCACCCCCCGGTCCGCGCACCTCCACCAGGAGGTCGGCGGGACCGGACCCCTCGGTGCGCAGTGAACCGAACCGCGAGTCGATCGAGCGCGGCCACCGAGTCGTCGGCACACCGGACCTCGATGGTCAGTCCGCCGAGTAGGTACGAAGTGGCGCTCACCGGACGGTCCGGTCCGATGCCGGTCTCAGTGGATCACACCGTCCGGTGTCAGCCGAACCACCTCGGTGAACTTGGACCGTGGATCGACCAGTTCGAGCAGCGGCTCTCCGTCCTTGTCCAACCAGCAGTGGCCGGCCGGCTGCCCCTGGTCGCTACCGACCCCGAAGCACAACGAGACGTCGTCGCCGGCCCGGCGGAGGGCGTAGTAGAGCGTCACCCCACGGGTGAGGCAGCCCGGTCGTACCAGCGGCTGGCCCCGTCGGATGATGGAGTCCACCCAGCGACCCATCTGGTCCTCGAGGGGACCGGATTCGTAGGGGTCGATCGGTGTCGGCTTTCGACCGGGTTCGAGCCACCGCTGAAGTCGTGGAAGCCCCGCCCGCATCAGCAGGGGGTGGCGATGGCCACCACCGCCAACCGGAACAGCAGTAGGGGTGGGGGTCGGCGGGTGAGCGCCAGTGCTAGGTCGACGACAAGACCCGCCCCGACGAGGCTTTCAAGAAGCGCGCCGGTGTCATCGGATGCTGTCTCCGCCGGGACGTCGTACTCGGAGCAGATGGCCTCAACCACTTCCGCCACTGTGCGGGTGCCATCGCACAGATCCCAGACGCTGCGGCCTACATCGTTGAGCGCGAAGTATCGCCGCTCTCGAATGTCGAGGAGGACGGTCTGGCCCTCGACCTGTTGGACCATGACCCGGTCCCGCCGACCGAAGACGCTGCCCTGAGCTAGCAACGCAGCGTCAACGGTTCGACTGGACCATGGAAGACCAACTTCGATCAGTAAGGCTGGTGACCGTTGAAGCTGAACTTGGTGGGATCACGGAGAAGTCCGAGCTTCTGGAGCTCCGGCTTCTCGTCCCGGCCGCGCTTCTTGTTGCATGTCTGCCCCTTTCTGTGATCACGAATTTTCTCCCCGTCGGCCCTCACGATCTTGGCAAGCATTTAAGGGAACGTTAAGGCTGGCTGAGGGTGTTGTCGCCCTCCAACCCTGACTGCCGCAAGGTGATGTTGAACCGGCCTCCTTCGGTCCGAGTCGGGATGGCCGGTGCCGGGCAGGACCTTGGGCACCCCGTGGTCAGCCCGGCACGACGGGCCACCAAATACGAACAGGTCGCCGGACTCGAGAACCACATCGGTCCAAGGACGCCCACGCCCGTCGGCGTTCCCGAAACGGAACACGCAGGTGTCTCCGAGGCTGAGCGACACCACCGGGGCCGGGCTCGGCTCGTCCCGGTGGACGTGCATCCCCATCCGGGCTTGCGGTCGGTACCAGTTGACCAGGGCCACATCGGGTACGTAGCCGGTCCGGACCCCGCCGGTCCCTCCCCCGGCTTCTCAGCCCCGCTTCCTCGACGTAGGGATGGACCGGGGTCGACGGCGGCGGCGTCGGACCACGGACGGCCGGCCCAGTTCTTCCAACCAGCCGGGAACGGGGCCACCGTCCGGCCGTCACCGTCGTCCACGGTCCGCGAGTACCGGTAGGGATACCGGTGCCATCCCGAGACAGGTGATCTGCACCGACATGATCCCTCCCCTCGGCATGCGGGGCGGCCGGACAGCCTCCGGCCGCAGAGGCCCAGGCCCGGCACTCCGCAGCCAGTCGGCGTTGGGTATCGAGGTCCAGCCAGCCCGGGAGGTGCA
>CAWGOY010000014.1:0-30785 GCA_963824355.1 uncultured Acidimicrobiaceae bacterium
TTCACCTTCGTCCTTGGCCAATCGCGGACCCCGAAGTTGGCCGCAGCTGAGTCGGTGACCATGGTGGTGCAGGTCAACGGAAAGGTGCGGGCCCGAGTCGAGGTTGCTCCAGATATTTCCGAGCCGGGCGCAGTTGAGCTGGCCCGGCCACCGATGCGGTGGTCCACGCATTAGCGGGTGCTGAGCCCCGACGGGTGATCGCCCGCCCGCCGAAGCTGGTCAACATCGTCATCTGACCAACAGGCTCCCCACTGAAAATTCACTGTTGATGACACCTCGCTTGAACCGTGCGGATATTTGAGCGTATAGTTTGTAGTCGATCAAATCCTTCGTATCGAGGTGGACGATGGCCAAGGCAGGTACTCCGAGCAGGGCGGTCACCACGGGGTCGGACCGCTCGGCCGACACCCGGCATCGCCTGGTGGAGGCGGCGATCGAGACGTTGCAGTCGGACGGCTATGTGGGAGCGAGCGCCCGGTCGATCGCCCAACGGGCAGGTCTGAACCAGGGCCTGATCTTCTACCACTTCGGTTCGGTGGCCAATCTGCTGCTGGCGGCCCTCGATGCGGTCAGTGACGATCGTCTGCAGACCTACGACGCCGCGGTGTCCGACGTGACCGGCCTCGAGTGAGCTGGTGGACGTCGCGAAGGGATTTCCGGAACGATCTCGATGCCGGCTACATCACCGTGCTGGTCGAACTGATCGCCGGGGCGTCGTCGACGCCCGGCCTCGGCCCCGAGGTGCGGCTCGCATCGAACCGTGGCGCACCTTCGCCCAGTCGACCATTGAAGCGGCCGTCGGTGAAGTCGCCCCTGGGCAGCGTGCTTCCGGCCGGGGTTGTCGCCCACGCGGTGGTCGCCCTCTATCTGGGACTGGAGATGCTCGCCCACCTGGGCGGTGAACGCCCAACCACCCTCGACCTGTTCGCCCACGCGCAAACAGCTCGCTTCGCTGCTCGAAGCGATCACAACGCCCACACCACCAAGGAGCCCAATGACCTCGACACTCGGCACACCCAACCTCACTTCCGACTCGGACGACACCGGTCTGGATGTGGTCACCGGAGCCTTCGGCTACTCGGGTGCGGCGATCGCCAAGGCACTGGTGGACGTGGGCGACGTGCGGACCATGACCGGTCACCCGGGCGCGGTGGAACAGCCGGGCGTGGAGATCCGTCCGCTCGACTTCGACGATCAGCTCGGGCTGGTCGAATCCCTCCAAGGAGCGACCACGCTCTACAACACCTACTGGGTCAGGTTCCCACACCGACAGGTCGATCACGACCTGGCGGTGGCCAACTCACGGACCCTCTTCCTCGCCGCCAAGCGAGCAGGGGTCCAGAAGATCGTCCACCTCAGCATCACTCACCCGAGCGTCCAGTCGCCCTACGCCTACTTCAGGGGCAAGGCGTTGGTGGAGCGCGCGCTGGCCGAGTCCGAGGTCCCCTACGCGGTGCTCCGCCCAGCGATCCTGTTTCGGGGGCGACGGGGTACTGATCAACAACATCGCCTAGGCTGCTCCGTCACCTGCCGGTCTTTGGAATAGGAGGTGACGGGAACTATCGGATTCGTGCTATTCACATCGATGACCTTGCCAAGCTCTGTCTCGAGGCGAGCCAACAAACCGAAGACAGTGTGATTGACGCGGTCGGACCTGAACGTCCGACCTTCAACGAACTGGTGGGTTGCATCCGGGAGGCGGTCGGCTCACGCAGCTTGGTCGTGCATGTGCCTTACGTCCTGGTTCCCCTGCTTTCCTCGCTGCTCGGGCTACTCCTTCGCGACGTGCTCCTCACCAAGGATGAGCTTCATGCGATGGCCGAGGGATTGGCCGACACCGATGGTCCGGCAACCGGCACGACCCGTATCTCGGACTGGATCGCCGAACGCGGAACCGACCTTGGCATTCACTATGCGAACGAGTTGCAGCCGCCACTTCAAATGAGCGGTCTACTTGAAGCCGGCCAGCACCTCGGCCCAACGTTCGGGCTCCATCGGGTAGGGCGCGTAGAAGTTGAACCGGTCGACCATGCCGCCGAACCGCTCGAGCACCTGGCCGGCGATGTCGTCGAGCGCGCCCACCACGGCGAAGGTGTCGAGCACCTCGTCGTCGATCAGGTCGGCCATCTCGTCCCAGGCGCCGCGCTTGGACAGCGTGTTGAGCTCGGTCTGGAGGTCGCCCCAGCCGTGCAGCTCGAGCACCGGTCGGTAGGCCGGGGTCGAGCCGTAGAAGGCGAGCTGGGTCTTGACCGCCTTGGTGGCCGCCTCGCGAACCCCGCCTCGTCGGCGCCGGTCACCACCATCCCCGGGTAGGAGATCTCGAGTCGGACCGCGTCCCGCCCGCTGGCCGCCAGGCCGCGCTCGAGCGCGGGCACGGTGACCTCCCGCAGGTAGCGCTCGGTGGTGAAGCCGTGGGCCAGCATGCCGTCGGCCACCTCGCCGGCCACCTCGGTCATCCGCTCGCCGACGGCGGCCAGGAAGATCCGGGGGTTGCCGAAGGGATTGGGCCCCGGGTCGAACATCGGGGTCATCAGGGTGTGGCGGTAGAACTCGCCCCGGAAGGCCAGCCGGCTCCCGTCCGCCCAGCTGGCCCAGATGGCCCGGATGGCCAGGATCAGCTCGCGCATCCGGGGGGCCGGGTGCGACCACGGCATGGAGAAGCGCTTCTCGATGTGGGGCTTGATCTGGGAGCCGAGGCCCAGCATGAACCGTCCCTCGGACAGGGTCTGGAGGTCGTTGGCCACGATGGCCAGGGTCATCGGGTTGCGGGCGAAGGCCACGGCGATGCCGGTGCCGAGCTGGATCCGTTCGGTGTGCTCGGCCGCCAGCACCAGCGGCAGGAACGGGTCGTGGCTGGTCTCGGCCGACCAGAGGCCGTCGTAGCCGACCCGCTCGGCCATCTCGGGCCGACTCGACGACCCCGCTGGGGTCGAATCCGATGCCTCCGTCGACGTGCATGGGCCACGCTATCCCGTCTAGTCGCCGACCGCGGGTCGGGCGCCGTGAGGCGACGGTGGTTGCGTCAGCCGCGGCCAGCATGCCCCACAATTTCCCTGGTGACCGACGATCTCGACCGCGGTCGCCCCTGGCCGATCGACCCGATCGACGGATCACCCCAGCGATCGGCCCGAACGCGGCCGGCCCCGACCCGGTTGGTGTGCGAGGCGGTGCAGTCGCTGGCCGACTCCCGGTCCTCGGGCCGACCGACGCAGCCGACGTCCGGAGATGGCCGGCCGCCGCTCGACCCGACCTGCCGAGGTCGCACCGACGAGGAGCGCACCCGCTACGGGCTTCTGCTCGACCGCGCCGCCGAGCGGGGACTGCTCGACCCGACGAGTACCAGATCCGCCTCCGGGAGCTGGCCGAGGCCACCAGCGACGACACAGATGCGGGAGATCGTCACCGAACTTCCGGCCTTCGCCCTGCCGGCACCGATCACCGCCTGTCGACCCGGTCCGCGGCCGGAGCCGACGGCGGCGGTCCCCGATGCCCGGCGCCGCATCGGCGTCGGACGCCGATCGACTGGGTTGCTGCTCGGCGTGGTGGTCGTGATCGTGCGTGGCGTCGCTCGTCGTCTTCGCCCTCTCGGTCGACCACCTGTCCGCAACCACGGTCGGGCGTGCCGCCGCCCCGGTGGCCGCGCAGCCGATCAGTGGCCTTCGCCTCTGAGGAACTGCTCCAGCTCGGCGGCGATCTCGTCGCCGCTGGGCACGTCGACGTCGAGGACCGCCGAGCGGCACCTCCTCGGAGTCGAGCGCAGCCTCCAGCCGTCGGACCATCTCGAGGTGGTCGGGGTTGGCCCCGATCAGCTCGTCGACCTGACGACGAGACGCTTCGGCCGCGTCACGCAGGATGAGCTGTCGAGCACGGTGCCGGTCACCGCGCACAGGCCCTCGATGAGGGCGGCGCTGGCCTCGGGGTAGGGCATGGCCGAGACGTAGTGGGGGACGCGCGCCCACAGGCCGATGACCGGTATGCCCGGCCAGCCCAGGGCCACCTCGAGCGCGGCCTGCACACCGGCCGGCACCTCGAGGGTGCCGTGCACCGTGCCCACCCGACCGGCCAGCTCCGCCGACTGGGGAGGGACGGTCGAGGCCAGGCGGACCGGCCGGGTGTGGGGCGTGGGGGCCGGGAAACGCGCCGAGGCCGACCACGGTGCGGACGTCGAGGCCCTGGGCCAGCCCGACCACGGCGTCGATGAAGGTGGGCCAGCGGAAGTCGGGCTCGGGGCCGGTGAGGTACAGGATGTCGGCACCGACCCGGTCCTTGGCCGCCACCACCCGGATGGCCGGCCAGGTCAGCTCGGTGGTCACCCCGTCCTCCAGTCGGGCGATGGGCCGCCGGGCCCGCTGGTCGATGAGCAGTCTCGGTGTCGAACGAGGCCACCAGCGTGGTCGGGACGAGGTCAGCAGCTCGGCGATGGCCGCCGACGCCCCCATGCCGGCATCGACCCAGCCCTCGAGCGCCACCACCAGGACCGGTCGGGAGAGCCGCTGCGACCGCAGGCTCGCCCCAGCTCGGATCGAACTCGATAGAGCGACGACGGATCGCGATCGGTCACAGCGACTCCACCTCGGCCAGTGCCCGCTCGCCCAGCCGACCCACGTGGGCGGCGAACTGGTCGACGCCGGTCCGGTCGCCGGCGGCGGCCCCTCCGGCGTAGCGCACATGGACCCCTTGGAGGATGCAGGCCAACTTCCAGAACCCGAACGCCCGGTAGTAGGCGATGTGCGAGACGTCCCGACCGGACAGCCTCGGCGTAGCGCTCCAGCAGGTCGGCCCGGCGGGCGAACCCGGGAGGGCGGTCGGGGCCACGCCCAGCAGGGCCTGGTCGCCGTCTTCGGGCTCGGCCCAGTAGACGAGCAGCAGGCCCGAGGTCGGCCAGCGGGTCACCGAGCGTGCAGATCTCCCAGTCGAGGATGGCCACGCACCGTCGCCGTCGTCGTCGAGGACGGTGTTGTCCAGCCGGTAGTCGCCGTGGACGATGGCCACGCCCTGCTGCTCGGGGATCCGGGCCGCCAGCAGCTCGTGGACCCGGTCGACCACCGCCGGGCCCGGGCCGGCCGTCGACCGTCGACTGGGTGAACTGGCCGTGCCACCGCTTGAGCTGCCGGGCGATGTAGCCGTCCCGCCGGGCGAAGTCCCCAGGCCGACCGCGTCGACGTCGACGGCGTGGAGCCGGGCCAGGGTGTCGATGAGCGAGTCGCCGGCCCGGGCCCGGCTGGCCTCGGACAGCTCGCGGGCGGCCGCGCTCGTCGCGGAGCGATGTGGCCCTCGACGAAGGACATCACGTAGAACGGCGCGCCGTTGACCGACTCGTCGGTGCACAGCCCGAGGGCGCGGGGCACCGGGACATCCGGTGCGGCCCGAGCGCGCTGATGACGGTGTGCTCGCGGCTCATGTCGTGGGCGGTGGGCAGCACGTGGCTGACCGGCGGCCGGCGGAGGGCGAAGGACCGACCGGCGTCGTCGGTGACCCGGTAGGTGAGGTTGGAGCGCCCACCGGCGATGAGCTCGAAGGTGAAGGGGGCCTCGGACTCCGGGCACGGTGGCCGACCATCCACGCGGTGACCCGGTCGGCGGTCGATCCCCTCGACGTCGACGACCTCGAGGTCGGTGGCCCTGCGTCCATGCCCTACGACGCTACCCGCGCTGCGATCGCCAGCCCCGGCGCACGCATGCCTCGGCCCGCCGGGTGGACCGGCGTCCCGGTATCGTCGTCGGCGATGGTCGACGTCACCGATGCCACATTCGAGCAGGAGGTCCTCCTGCGATCCGCCGAGGTCCCGGTGGTGGTCGACCTCTGGGCACCGTGGTGCGGACCGTGCCGGACCCTCGGGCCGATCATCGAGCAGGTGGTCGACGACACCGAGGGCGCGGTGGCCCTGGCCAAGGTCAACGTGGACGAGAACCCGGCCGATCTCGGGCAGCTTTCAGGTGCAGTCGATCCCGGCCGTCTTCGCGCTGAAGGACGGGAAGGTGGTCGACGGGTTCATCGGTGCCCTGCCCGAGGCGGCGGTGGCAGAGTTCGTGGCCAAGCTCACCCGGCCCCGTCCGAGGCCGACATCCTGGTCGCCGAGGGAGTGCCGCGCCGGTACCGAGGAGCCGTTGCGCCGGGCCCTCGAACTGCAGCCCGACCACGAGGGCGCCATCGCCGGCCTGGCCGCGCGATGCTGGTCGCCCGATGGCGGACCGATGAGGCCATCGCCCTGCTCGGGCGGATTCCCGAGACCGCCGAGACCCGCCGGCTGCTGGCCGAGGCCCGGCTGGCCTCCCAGGAGGTCGACGTCGAGCGGCCGATGTGGGGAGCCCTGCTTGGACGGGCTGCTCGAGCGGGTCAGCGAGGATCCCGAGCCGCCCGACAGGAGTTCCTCGACCTGTTGGAGACCCTCGGGCCCGAGGACCCCGCGACGTCCGGCTACCGCAAGGCCCTGGCCTCCCGCCTCTTCTGACCGGCCGGGTGCCGACGCCAGGCCGACCGCGGCGGATAGCGTCACGGCCGTGCGAGCGACCCGGCTGACCCTCGGTGAGCAGGTCCTTCGACATCACCGACCGGCCCTGGTGATGGGGATACTCAACCGGACCCCCGACTCCTTCTACGACAAGGGCGCCACCTACGCCCTGGACGATCTGCTGCGCCGGGCGGAGCGTCTGGTCGAGGCCGAGGCGCGGACATGCTCGACGTGGGCGGGGTCAAGGCCGGTCCGGGCCCGGCGGTGGCGAGGCCGAGGAGCTCGACCGGGTGATCCCGGCCCTCGCGGCGCTGCATGACCGTTTCGACATCCCGCTGTCGGTCGACACCTGGAGGGCGTCGGTGGCCGCGGAGGCCTACGGCGTCGGGGCGGTGGTGGGCAACGACATCAGCGGCTTCGCCGATCCCGATTATCTGTCGGTGGCCGCCGCGGCGGGGGCCACCGTGGTGGCCACCCACATCCGGCTCGGCCCCCGCATCCCCGATCCGGAGCCGGTCTACGACGACGTGGTCGAGACGAGTGGCTGCCTACCTGCTGGAGCGGGCCGCCCGGGCCGACGGCCGGCGTGATCGCCGCGGACCGGATCGTGCTGGATGCCGGGCTCGACCTGGGCAAGACGGCCGAGCAGTCCTGGCGCTGTTGCGGGCCTCGGACCGGCTGGCCGACCTCGGCTACCCACTGCTGCTGTCGGCGTCCAACAAGACCTTCCTCGGCGAGGTCCTCGGGCTCGAGATCGGTGAGCGGCGGGAGGCCTCGATGGCCGCCACCGCGCTGGGCGCCAGCCTGGGCTGCGGATCATGCGGGTGCACGACGTGGCGGCCAACCGCCAGGTCTGTACGTGGTGGCCGCCGTCGAGGCGGCGGCGAGCGACCGGGGCGGTGACCGGGGTGCGGTCGTGAGCGGGACCAACGTGGCCGCCAGCCGGCTCGCCGCCGGCTCGGCGCGGCCGTCCAGCCGGTCTACCTGGTGCAGGGAGACGACCCTCGCTGGTGGCCCAGGCCGCCCACGCCCTCTGCGAACAGCTGGTGGCCGGCGGGGACCCCTCGCTCATGGTGGAGGAATTCGGGGGGCCGGGCGTCGAGCCGTTCGAGGTGGGCGCAGTGATCGATGCCTGCACCACGCCCCCGTTCCTGGTGGAGCGTCGGGTGGTGGTGGTCCGTGAAATCGGCCAGCTCAACCCGGCCGACGCCAAGCGCCTCGTCGTACCTTCAGGACCCGTTGCCACCACAGCCCTGGTCCTGGCGGCCGGCGGTGGGACCCTGCCTCAGTCCCTGTCCAAGGCGGTGGCGGCGTCCGGCCAGGTGGTGGACGCGTCGGTGGGCGACGGGAAGGCCCGGGCGCAGTGGCTGGCCGACCATCTGCGGGGTGGCCCGGTCCGGCTGGACGGACCGGCCAGCGCCCTCCTCTCGGACCACCTGGGGGAGGACATGGGCCGTCTCGAAGGGCTGCTCGACACCTCGCCTCGGCCTACGGACCGGGAGCGACCGTCACGGCCGACGACCTCAGCCCTTCCTGGGCAAGGCCGGGGCCCTGGCCCCTTGGGACCTGACCGACGCCATCGACGCGGGCCGGACGGCCAAGGCACTCGGCGTGCTCCACCGAATGCTCGGGGCCGGCGAGGCCCATCCGCTGGTGGTGATGGCAATCTCCACGGTCACTACCGCAAGATGCTGCAGCTGGACGGGTCCGGCGTGACGTCGGCGGAGGAAGCGGCCCAGCTGCTGGGGATCAGAAGCGCGTACCCGGCCAAGAAGGCGCTGGCCGAGACGCGCCGGTTGGGCATGGCTCGGATCGCCCGGGCCATCCAGCTGCTGGCCCAGCCGACCTGGACCTGCGGGGCGACACCGGGGTCCCGGGGGAGACGGTCCTGGAGGTGTTGGTGGCTCGACTGAGCCGACTGGCGCCCGGCCCGTTAGCGACAGCGGGGGACAGATTCGATCACGAACCGGCGGCCGACCAGCTCATCGAGTCGACCGAGTCCAAGGTTTGGTTGCCATCGTCGGCGACATTTTCGGTCCACTGCGAACCATCCCAGAATCGGAATTGGTGACGGCCGGTCGGGTCGGCCTTCCAGCCAGAGGGAACGCTCGCTCGTTCCGCGGCCGGCTGGACCACGCTCGTGCGTTGTCTGGGGCGGTAGCCCCGGGTAAGGCCGCCGGGCGGCCTTAAGGGCGCGGGCACTTCCCCCGCTGCTCGTGCTGAAGAAGGTGCCGCTCACCTCTGCCGCGGCGGGCGTGCTGGTCGCCGGGGCTTCGATCATCACCGCTTCGCCATCGATGATTGCGGTCGCGCCGGCGATCTCTTCGAAGGTGGTGCTGAAACTGGCGAAGCCTGCCGGCAAGGCGGGTGTCCCGGTCGACCCATTGCGATCATCCTGCTGTCGCTGCTCCATCCGGTGCCTGCGATGCTTGCGCTGGCGACGTTCGGCATCGTTGCCGAACTGCTCGAAGGGGAAGCTTGCTGCTTTGCCCGCAGCCGCGATCGGGGCCACCTTCGGTCGGATCGATCGCAGGTAGATGCCCAGTCCGACCAGCGGCACCAGCAGCACCAGGATGAGGTTGCCGATCTCGTTCTTTTCGGCCCGTTTCCAGGCCCAACTGGGTTGGCGGAGGACATCGACGGCACCGGCGATCATCGATACGCCGATGATCGCTCCGACCAACTCGAGCGAGAAGGTGCTCGGTCCTGCGATCTGTCCTGTCATGCGCCACAGCCTCCTGTTGATGCCGCCCCTGTTGTCGCCGCCCTTGTTGTTTTCGCTTTCTCGACCATCGACATTGCTGTGGAGTTTTGCCCCTCCTGTCGGTGAAATCACTCTAAGTGTTCACTAAAATACTCTGTGTAGTCAAGAGTCGTCATCGGAAATCTCTCGATAACGGGACCGGGCCGAGCTCGAGGGGCTCGAACCGCTCGGCGACCACGGTCATCGATCCTTCCGAGCGTTCAATCCGACCCCGAACCACCAGTGCCGGGGAGGAACGGGCCACCGGCTTCCATCGGACCCAAGCACCGCGGGAGCAGACGACGTTGACCATGCCGGTCTCGTCTTCGAGGTTCAAGAACACGGCACCGTGCGCACTCTCCGGTTGTTGACGGTGGGTCACCACGCCCCCCACCGTGATCCTCATCTCCGGTCGGCCTCGACTGGAGTGCGGCGGCCGAGCACCCCCCGCTCGGTCAGCCGCTCCCGGGCCAACTCCATGGCGGTGGTGTCCGGCGCCATCCCGAGCGACCACAGGTCGTCGGCGACCGTCTCCCACTAGGTGGGGTGGGGGAGGAGGGGAGGATCGGATCCGGTGACCACGCCGGGGAGGCGGTCCGCGGTGGCCTGGGAAGCAGCACCCGCCCCCCAGACCAGCGCTCGCCGGTTCGGGCTCCGGCTCGCCGCCTGGGTTTGGCCACGGTTGTTTCTGTTCGGTCGCGCCCTGTTTATTGGGCCCTGCTCGAGATCATCGAGCGCGCCGGCGGTTGCGAGGGCCTCCAACTGGGCCCTGGTGACACCGGCCCGGCGCACCAGGTCCTCCATGCTCGACCACGGCCGTCCCTGCGGCGATCCTTTCCGCGGTCTCTTTCCCGATGCTGCGGACCGAGGTCAGTCCGAGCCGCACGGCCGGCCCGGTCGGCGGTCGTCGTTGCACTCGATCTGCTCCAAGCGCCGCGTCGGCTCGTCCGGCGTTGACCTCGGGGCGCAGGACGACCACCCCGTGGCGCTTGGCGTCGGCCACCAGGCTCTGGGGCGACCAGAACCCCATCGGCTGGGCGTTGAGCAGCCCGGCGGTGAACGCGGCCGGGTAGTGCAGCTTGCACCAGGCCGAGGAGTACACCAGGTAGGCGAAGGCCACCGAGTGGCTTTCGGGGAAGCCGAAGTTGGCGAAGGCGGCCAGCGCTGTCGAAGATCTGGTCGGCCACCTCCACCGAGCACCTGCCGGGCGGCCATGCCGGCGAACAGCCGGTCCGCGCAGGCGGTCCATCCGCTCGCCCGATCGCTTGGAGCTCATGGCCTGGCGCAGCTGGTCGGCCTCGGCGGGGCTGAACCCGGCCACGTCGATGGCCATCTGCATGAGCTGCTCCTGGAACAGGGGCACCCCGAGGGTCGTTCCAGGGCCGGCTCGCAGCAGCGGGTGGAGGTAGGTGATCTCCTCGGTCCCGTTGCGCCGCCGGATGTAGGGGTGGACCGAGCCGCCCTGGATCGGGCCCGGGCCGGATCAGCGCCACCTCGACCACCAGGTCGTAGAAGCAGCGGGGCTTCAGCCGGGGCAGGGTGCCCATCTGGGCCCGGCTCTCGACCTGGAACACCCCGACCGTGTCGGCCCGGCACAACATGTCGTAGACCGCGTCCTCCTGGGGGAGGTCGGCCAGGTCGACCTCGACGTGGTGGAGCTCGCGGACCAGGTCGACCATGTGGTGCAGGGCGTCGAGCATGCCCAGGCCCAGCAGGTCGAACTTGACCAGGCCGGCCGCGGCGCAGTCGTCCTTGTCCCACTGGAGCACGGTGCGGCCGGCCATGCGGGCCCACTCGACCGGGCAGACCTCGACCACCGGCCGGTCGCAGATGACCATGCCCCCCGAGTGGATGCCCAGGTGGCGGGGGAAGTCGAGCGACCTCGGCGGCCAGCGTCGCGCACCAGCGGCGGGCAGGTCGTTCCGCTCGGCGAGCGGCTCGCCCCGGTCGACCGACTTGGCCCAGGCGTCTGCTTCCTCGGCGGAGTGCCCGAGGGCCTTGCCCATGTCGCGGAGCGCCGAGCGGGACCGGTAGGTGATGACGTTGGCCACCTGGGCGGCGTGCAGGCGGCCGTAGCGCTCGTAGACGTACTGGATGACCTCTTCGCGCCGGCCCGACTCGATGTCGACGTCGATGTCGGGCGGCCCGTCGCGCTCGGGGGAGAGGAACCGCTCGAACAGCAGGCCGAGGGCCACCGCGTCGGCGTTGGTGATGCCGAGGGCGTAACAGACCGCCGAGTTGGCGGCCGAGCCCCGACCCTGGCAGAAGATGTCTTGCTCGCCGGCAGAACTCGACGATGTCCCACACGGTCAGGAAGTAGCCGGGGAAGCCGAGCGCCCGATGACGTCCAGCTCGTGGTCGATCTGGGCCCACGCGCCCGGACCCGCTCGGCGTCCCGCGGCCCGTAGCGGTCGGTGGCGCCCTGCTCGGACCAGCTCGCCCAGCCAGCTCAGCTCGTCGTGGCCGGTCGGGCACGGGAAAGTCGGGAAGTCGCGGCGCCACCAGGCGAGGTCGAAGGCGCAGTCGGCGGCGATCTCGGCCGTCCGTTCGACCACGCCGGGCTATCGGGCGAACCGGCGGCGCTGCTCGGCCTCACCGCGAAGGCGGGCGGTGGCCGACGGCCGGGAGCCAGCCGTCGAGGTCGTCGAGGGTGCGTCGAGCCCGCACCGCGGCCAGCGCGGTGGCCAAGGGGAAGCGGGCCGGGGTGGCGTAGTGCACGTTGTTGGTGGCGACCGGGTCCACGCCGCGCTCGATGGCCAGCAGGGCCAGGGCGTCGTTGCGGGCCGAGTCGAGCGGGTCGCCGTGGTCCCACAGCTCGACCGCCAGGTGCTCGCGGCCGAACCGTGCGACCAGCTGGTCGAGCGTCGGGCCGCGGCTGCCGGGCCCTCGGTGATCAGGGCGGCGGGCACCGCCCCCTTCCGGCATCCGGTCAGCACCTGCCAGTGCCCCCCGTGGTGATCGGCCAAGCTCGTCGAGGGTGATGATCGGCGCCCCCTTCTCTCCTCCTGCCAGCTGGGCTTCGGCGATCGCCCGGCTGAGCCGGGCGTAGCCCTCGGGGTCACGGGCCAGCACCACCAGGTGGGTGCCGTCCGGATCGGGTACTCCGGTGCGACCGGTCGACTCGGGCCGACGGTCCGACCCCGGTCCCAGAGGTGAGCTCGGCACCGAAGACGGTCGGCAGGCCGAGGGCCCGGGCCGCCTCGGCGAAGCGGACCACGCCGTAGAGACCGTCGTGGTCGGTGAGGGCGAGCGCCGGCCAGACCCAGCCGGGCCGCCTCGGCGGCCAGCTCCTCGGGATGGCTGGCGCCGTCGAGGAAAGAGAAGTTGGAGTGGGCGTGCAGTTCGGCGTAGGCCATGGTGGGTCGAACTGTCCGGTCATCCGTAGGTGGCTCGACCCACCACCGGCCCCGTTCGATCAGGAGCAGGTGGGCTTCGGTGCCGGCGACCGCTTGCATCCGGGCGCTCCTCCGGCGGGACCTCGACCACCACCGTTCGTCGGAGGGCCACGGACCGGCCCAGGCGGCCACCTCTGACCATGGGCTCTTCTCCACGGAAAGCCGACACGGAGCTGCGGTGAGCAGACCCCGTCCCGAGACTGAGACCGGGTGGCCTTCGGCATCGGCGAGCTCGGCATGGAGGGGGGTGGAGTGTACGACCATCGGGGCCGGTGGAGGAATCTGTCCGGGCCATGGCGCGCCGAGCGGTGGATCGAGGGTGGTGTCCACCAGACTCTCCGAGGCATTCCAGGTGATGAAGCGGGCCCGCTGGGCCGGCCCGCGACCTCCTTGGAGGCGCGGGGTGACCACTCCGTCGGGACCGAGCAGGTCCTGCACCGTGCCCAGCGCTCGAGCGGCCCGTGCATCGGTGTCGCTCACCCCACCCCAGAATTCGGGATGGCCGGTGACCGTGTCGTCGGCACCAGGTCCACGGCGCAGTGCATCAATCCGTCGACCGATCGCCGGTTGGCGCAGATCCCCGAGTTCGCCACTCCGGCCGGCGGCTACTTCGTGACAGACGACCCCGTCAGTTCCGAACCTGCCGAGCACTGGAGACTCGGGAAGAGCGGCCAGATCACCGAGGGTGCGGATGCCCAACCGATCGAGCAGCTCGGTCAGGTCGGGGCGACCGAGGACCCCCACCGGAAAGGGGGCCAGGAAGTCAGGAGTTCCACCGGTCGGGACGATCAGATTGCCATGGGCGGCGAGGACCGCGGCGAACAGCCCATCGGCCACCCCGACCTCGACGGAGGTGATGACCGAGACGGTGTCGACCACCTGGTGGACCAACGGGCCTTCGCCGCCGAAGTAGCGAGCCGGCCCGCGGGCCGGGAGCGAGCAGATCCCTGTTCGCACCGCGGTAATCCACGGACAGAAGACCTCCACCACGCTGATCACCTCGATGAACGAGCGCAGCGTGCTTCCATCCTCGTCCTCGTCGAGAAGGTCGGGACAGCGCACGACGAGGAGGCGGTTCATGCTCATGTCGTCGTGCGCCGCCGTCCGTCGATGGGAGCCACAACTGTCCGTGGCGGGGCGCGTTGACGAGCGACGACCGGTGGCGGTCACCGTCATCTGTCGGCTGCGGAGGTGCCCCTCGCCCGCACCGATGCCCTCCCAGCGCAGATCGTCGATGCTCAGATGCACATCGGGTTGTTCGGGCCATCCGTATCGTCCGGTCACCACCAGTACCGACCGGCGGTCCCTGGCTCTCGCCACCAACCGTCGGGCCATGGCCGGCCGGGGAGGGAAGGATGGGCAGAGCACCACCAGGTCGAGCCCGTCGATCAACGCAGCGGTAACCTCGGCCCAGGCGGCACCCGGCCGGGGAACCACGGCCAGTCGGGTCAGGTCGATACCCATGTCGTCGGCAGCAACAGCGCCGAGCGCCGGGGAGGCCGACCAGCGCGCACCAACAACCTGCGCCCGACGCCGAGGCGAGAAGGGCCAGCGCCAGACTGACGTCACCACCACCACCCCGGTCGGGAGCCGCCGGCAGTGGCCTGGCCGGTGACGACGATGGTGTTCCCCGGCGCAGGCTGCCGTCGGGGAACAGGTCCGACCAGAGGCGGGATCACCGGAAGGAGCCGGGTCTGGCTCGAGGAGACGGCCGGGCGCGCTCGGCCAAGAAGTGCCAAGGATTCCTTGCTCCATGCTCTGTCCGTTTCGAGGTGGCTGGGTGAGGGCTGGTCCATCAGTCCTACGAACATATGTTCGTAGAGTAACGCCTCATGGTCGAAGATGACCAGTGGGTCCCACGGCCTAATCAGGGTCATCTGACGGTTCCCACAGCGTGTACGCGATCTGGCTCGCTAGCATGTGGTGCACCAGAGAGAGGAGGTGGTCCAACTGAGCAGTCAACATTTTGGGACCCTGGAGGTGGCTGGCCGCTAAGGCGGCTCGCTGTACCACCTGGCGAATCCCAGCCAGACACCCACCGGGCGACCTAGCCGGACCCAGGTCCCATCCGGCGCTTCACGGGAACCCCGGTGATCTCAATCAGCAATCTGTTATCGCAGGGCGTCTCTTCGGAGACGCCCTGCAGCATGTCTACGACACATGTCGGGCGGTCTGTGCAGAAACGGGTCGGTGTGGTTACTGTCTTCTGGGTTCGGGCTCTGCGGGTTCCGAAGCGAGCGACCTCTCGATGTCCCAGTGGTGGTGGAACGTGTCGTCCGCGTTGGTCAGCACGACGTCGGACAGCAACTGAGCACCCCGCTCGGGGTGGATCGAGCACCACTCCTGTGCGCTGGGTCTGGCGGACCGCATACTGCCAACCGGCGACCGAACGGGCGAGTGACCACATCGCTGCTTGGAGGGGAATCTGGTCATAGCCCCGGGCCCGGGCGAGCTCGTCCTCGTCGTAGCCACCCACCTCAAGAGATGCTCCGGCCGCGACCCCTGCAAGGCGCTCCGCCCAGATCCGCAAGTTGTCGGCCACGTGGCTCACGTAGCTCGACACCGACCACGAAAGGTCAGGGTGACGCTCGGTTCCGGTGGCTCCGACCAGAGTGCGCGCGTAGGTGCCAGGGACGTCGGCGACCAACACGATGGCATCGCCGACGGTCACACTCCACGAGAAGCCACAACCTCGACACGGCTCGCCGTAGATCGATACACCCCACTCGCTCATCCCAAGATTGTGCCAAATCGTCGGTCGAACAGTCGGTCGGGTGGGTGACTTCGACGAACCCCTAGGTCGAAGTGGGGAGTGCGTAGGTGAATATCTGTTTGCCAGACGGGACGTAGACGGCGCCGGTTCCACTGCCAGCCCCCGCATCAGCGATGATCGGTGGGTTGTCGACCGAGCCTCCGGTGTTCGCGGTCCAGAGAGGCGAACCTCCGTCCGCAGCATTGAACGCAAAGGAACTATGGGTGCAAATCTGGCCCGAGACTCGTTCGGAGCACCCGACGAGGGCGACGGCATCGGAGGCACTATCTCCAGCGACGGCCATGGATGAGTCGATTGCTCCGCCGGTTGCATAGGACCACTCGGGAGATTTCCGGTCGTGGCGTCGAATGCATACACTTCGCCAGCCCTATCGCCGACATAGACGATCCCTTTCGCCACCGCGGGAGTCGGGCCGGCGTGGGCACCATACACGTACGGCGATACCTGTCGCGCGCCCATCCATAGTGGTGTGCAGATCTCCCCCCCACTGCCCGACGTATTTGGTGCCCGTACAGTGAGCGGATCCGCCGGCAGAGGACCGCGAGCAGCCCGTTGGTGTCAGGATTCGATGTAAACATCGCCGTTGGCTACTGCTGGTGACGAGCCTCCGCCATCCCATTGGCCTCCGTACTGCCAGGGAGCAGACCACGCAGGCGTGCACGTTGCGATGGCTGTGAGCGATTGACCGGATTCATGTGGAGCATACGTTCCTGGGCACTGGCTGGCCTTGTAGGAGGCGTTGAAGCCATACACCGCATACTGATCTGGATCATTCTTGTCGGAACCACCACCCACATGATCCCCGGCGGCTTGGTACATCATCCCGTTCGCGATCGCCGGCGTCGCGAAGTTGTTCCCTCCAGTGTCGTAGCCCCAATCCGGGTCGCACTCCCGTACCTTTGACGCCGTCCAACAGTTCTTGTCGTTCCCATTGGTCCCGGTGGTCGAGGGGAAGACGTAGACCCATCCATAGTCCTCAGGAACGTAGATGTATCCATTGGCGATGGTGAGCGACCCATCGATAGAACCTCCGAGGCTCTGTGAATGCCAGAGCGGGGTGCCCTTCGAGGCGTTGTACGCGTACACCTCGCCGTCTTTGCTTCCGACGTACACGGCTGGGGTCGGAGCGAAGTGTCGACAGCCGCCGACGTGGTCAACCCGTTCGTTGGAGTTGGAATGACCGTCCAGCTCGGTTTGCAGTTCAAGGTCGGATTGCCCTGAGTCGGGGTCGGACAACCCGTCGTTCCGGCACTCGCGGGGTATGGGTACAACTCGCCGGTCGTATCCTCCGAATCGTTCGGGTCTATATAGTTCGCAGTCCCGTAGAGCACGTCATTCGGCCCGACAGTTGGTGATGAGCTGATCAAACCGTCAGTGCCGTCAATTCCGCCGCGGTGGTTCCCGCTTCTGCGAGAGTATTCACGCTGCCGCTCGTGATCACGTCCGACGAGTCGTAGTTCAAGTGGGTGGGGCCGCCACTACATACTCCAGAGACCTGCAGCCGGCGAGCACAAGTGCGATTGAACCCACGAGCGCTGCTCGCTTCGGCAACCACCGCCACATCTTGCGTCTGACGATCACGGAGCCCCTTTCTAGGCCGGTGAAGCCGCTGCACTGGCCGGTGTGAGCACTGCCACCGGGGCGGCGGAGCCGTCAGTGTTCGTGCCGGGAGAGCCAGTTGGTGTAAACCTTCCGTTACCAAGCTGCCCGTCGTAGCCCTGCCCCCAGCAGACCACTTCGCCGGAAGTGAGTCGGGCAGACATGAGGTCACCCGGGCCGTTGCTCCGTGAGACTCACCACGCCAGTGAGGGTGCCGGACCCACTCACTCCTTTGACTGCGACCGGCACAGCTGAGTAGCGGAACGACCCGTTACCGAGTGTGCCCCAGTTGCTCTCCCCCCAGCAGTCCACCTTGCCTGAGGTGAGGCGGGCACAGGAGCCATACTGGGTGCTGGTCAGGCTGGCTACGTCACTGAGCGTCCCGATCCAGCCACCCCTTTGACTGCCACCGGCACAGTGGAACTGTCGATGCTCCCATTACCAAGCTGCCCGGAGGAGCCCTCCCCCCAGGCAGTCCACCTTGCCGGAGGTGAGCCGGGCACAGGAGCCTCGGCGGAAGCCGATGAGGCTTGCCACGCCAGTGAGGGTGCCGGATCCACCCACGCCTTTGATCGCCACCGGCACCGCGGTGCTCCCCCCAACAGTCCACCCCACCCGAGGAGAGACGGGCACACGAGCCGATGCCGGCACCGGTGAGGCTGGCCACACGTGTCAGGGCGCCGGATCCGCCGACCCTTTGACTGCCACCGGGACGGCGGAGCCGAAGTTGGCGCTGGTATAGAAGGTCCCGTTCCCGAGCTGGCCCTTGGACCCCTGACCCCAGCAGTCCACCTCGCCGGAGGTGAGGAGGGCGCAGTAGCTGTGGTTGATTCCGGTGAGGCTGGCCACTCCGGTGAGGGTGCCGGATCCACCCACCCCCGTGACCACTACCGGGAAGGCTGAGCCCTGTTGGATCCCGGCGTAGAACGTCCCGTCGCCAAGCTCCCCGCCGGCGCCGTAGCCCCAGCAGTCCACCCCGCCGGAGGTGAGCAGGGCGCAGAAGCTGTTGTTCTCGCTGGCGAGGCTTGCCACGCCCGAGAGGGTGCCGGATCCACCCACCCCTGTGACCGCCACCGGGAAGGCTGAGCCCTGTTGGATCCCGGCGTAGAACGTCCCGTCGCCAAGCTCCCCGTCAGCGCCGTAGCCCCAGCAGTCCACCCCGCCGGAGGTAAGCAGAGCGCAGAAGCTGTTGTCGGCGCTGACGAGACTGACTGCGCCAGTGAGGGTGCCCGTTCCACCCAACCCTTGGACCGCCACCGGGATGGCGGAACCTTGAATACCGGAGACGCTCGACGAGTAGAAGTTCCCGTTCCCGAGCTGACCGAAGTGGCCGTACCCCAGCAGTCCACCGTGCCGGACGTGACGATGGCGCACGAGCCGGCGTCGCCGCTGTTCACCGATCGAACGCCACTCAACGGCTGTGACGTCGTCGCCCCTGCCGTCGACACCAAGATGATGACAGCGAAGACTGCTGCTACCGCGATTCCGATCCGCCCAGCAACACGCCTCATGATCGCCACCGCCTATTCGTTCTGACGTAGTTCTCTCATGGCAATTGTTCAAACGAAAGCGCCTCCGATCCGTTTCAAGTCAGTAGCCATTGCTGTGGGGCCATCGCAGCGGGTCAACGGCGGTTATCCGTCGTGGCCGATCGGCGCATGTGGGCATGTGGATAAGTGGGCTGGGTCACAACCCTTCGCCCATTTCCCACTGTGCCCAGACGATTAGGTTGCCTGCATCTCAAGCCCAGGAGTGACTTGGTCGATCCAAAGTAGATGCCATCAAGACAGCGCAGCGCAGCGTTGGCGCTCGCTTTGATGGCAATCGCCGCATTGATCCTGACCGCTTGCGGGTCCACTGCTCCTAGTACTGAATCGAAGCCCAAGGTTGCCCGGCAGTACTGCGCCAGCCCAAGGGCGTGTGTTCAGTTAGCCATGCAACAAGGCTATGTGGGCCACGAATCGCTGAAGGTCCCCTCCACTAACAGCCTCACCTTCAGCAAGGGTTGGATTCTGTCAGCTGGCCATCCTGAAAAGACTTGGGTCTTTAACTTTGCCTACATCGACAAGGGGACTGGCGACTGGCTTCAAGAATCCGCCTTCCCCGGATTTCGACTCGACAAGCCATGCCCGACGGGAACGTCTATCGGTGGGCCAGCGGTCTCGCCGAACGGGCAACGGGTTTGTTTCATTATCAGCCAACCCACCGGCGATAGTTTCGTCACGTTCCATGATTCAGACATCAGTTATCAGATCAATGTCGCCGTTGCCCCCGAAGTTACAACGGCTGCACAACGGGCCATCCTCCTCGCGGTCGTGAATCAGCTTCAGCAACAACCCGGTGTATGACCGCCCCTGATCAGTGACAATGGCCTTCAGGGTCCTAGGTCATGGTCCGACGACGGTGCTTGCCGATCATGTTGCCGACCCAAAGCCCTGCGACCCCGGTAATGCCACCTACGATGATTGAAACGAATGCGCCGAAGATGAACACGCCGACCCAGATGAATGTTCGTGGGGAGCTCCCAGAACTGCGCCCCACATCCCAGCCAATGCCGAACCCGATCACAAAGTAGATCGCGGAGAACGACATCAGGAATAGCTCGACACCGGAAATGACGGAGATCATCGGACGCCCTCATGTACCCGCATGATGTGACTATCGGCTGCTTCGACTCGATCCCTGAGCCTGCCCCCGACAACCGGCTCGACGACCATTATCGTCTGTTCCCGCCAGCCACATTTCATGGCGTTGCGTCTGCCACCCCAGGCATGATGGAGGAATGGACTCGGTCGGCATTGTCAGGTCGGCGCTAGAAGCTGGAGAAAGTCAAGACGAGGTCGCCCAGCTAATCGCTGAACATCCACATGCCCCAGATCACCTGCTACTGCCTATCCGTACGGACAACTGCTCAGAGTGCAATAAGCGCAGGAGCCAACTCGCGGTAGGTCTGCAGCGGGAACGACCCCGGAGGAGCGATGACCTGAATGCAGACATGGTTCGCCCCAGCTTCCAGGTGTTGACGTATGCGATGGGCGATGTCGTCCTGGTCCCCCCAGGCGACGACGGCATCGACCGTTCGGTCGCTTCCACCCTCTGGCGAGGTCGTCATCCCCGAAGCCCAACGAACGGAGATTGTTGGCGTAGTTCGGCAGTGAGAGGTACCCAGCCGTGAACGCCCGCGCTAGCCTGTCGTGCCGCGCTCGCGTCCTTCTCCAGCACCACGCTGACCTCAGGGGCCAGCAATGCATCAGGCTCCCAAAACCTCACGAGCTCGCGCCGTGTGTTCAACCGGTACGAAGTAGGGGTGGGCACCCGCGGCTCGATCGGCCGAAAGACGCAGCATCCGTGGCCCGAGCGCAGCGAAACCCTCCGCTCCCTGGCGCGGCCGGGATGCCCCGGCAATACCATCGAGGGCATCGAGGTATGCCACCATCTGGCTGTACGGGCGGCGGTAGTCCTCGACGATTGCCGTGTGGCTGGCCCCAAGACCGAGAACAACCGGCCCGGATACCGGACGTCGAGGTCTGCCGACGGCCTGAGCCGATACCTCCGGGGGGTCGACCAAATGCTCACGATGCCGCTGCAGACCACCATCCGAGTTGTTGCTAGGCGAGCAGGCGTTCGAAATGTGGCGAAAGACCTGGTTCGAATCCACCCGAGGACCACAGGGCCGAGTAGCCGAGTTCTTCCAACTCGGCCGCGACGTCAATCGAGGCGTCCTCGGCGGACCGCCATGCACCGCTCCACCAGACGCCCACTTGCCCAAGATCCATTGGATGACGGTACCTCGGCGTGGAACGCTCGAGTCCAGCTGGCCTGAACGCTGCCCCATATCGCCTGCCGGATCGACGGGCACGCCAGTCGTCCAGGGCAACTCCTCGACCGATCACAACGATGGTTGGCCACTTCCGACTCAGGAAGAAGCGCGAGCCACAGCAGAAGTAGCCGCGGGATTGAACTTGCGTTCGGAAACCCCCCGGTCTCCTGAATGATTGCAGGAGGAGGGGCTGGCTCCACCATGTCATCGATCAGCAATCCGCACCGGCCCAGTTCGTGGACGTACCGACTGAGAGGGCGATGGATAAACATCAGACGGATCCCTGGCCCAACCTGATCGTCGGCGATGTTGTCTTCCAGGTAGGAGCCCACTCGCCAGAAGTGGTCATCAGAATCGACATCCTCCACCCAACCACTTCCGGGCGACTGCAGTAGTGGATGGACCAGAAGTACAGGAATCGACCCCCCGGCAGAAGCACTCGTGCGACCTCTTGAATGGCAGCCTCAAAAGGTTCGACGTGTTCGATCGCCAAACACAGCACAACCGTGTCGAACTGGGCGTCTCGACACGGGAGCTGGTGGGCGAATGCTCGTAAGTAGCCGGAGAGACCTCCTCGATCGCCGCCTTGCGAATCTGGGACTCAGTGGGATCGAGGCCAACCACCTCGGCGCCCTGATCGGCGAGCCGTCGTCCAACCTGGCCTTCTCCACAGCCGATGTCCAATACTCGTCGAGCGCCACGGGCATACTGCTCGACCAGCGGAAGGATCTGTTCCTCGTACTCGGGATCAGCTCCTTCGGTGAAGCTCCGTTGCCACCAGTCCGCCCCCTTCTCCCAGAGGTCGTTCTCCATCGGAAGACGGTACAACCCGCAAGCGTCGGTGCGAGCTCAAGGGCAAGTAGGAGTGGGCCGATTACAGGTGCATGGCGAACACCGTTGGCGGGAGCACTGATCGGATCCAGGTGTTTCGCACTCAGCGGTGCGTGTGGCTGGGCTTGTCGACATGGTTCTCGGAGCAGCACTGGTCGGCGGAGGGATCATTGTTGCCACGCGAGGCCGACGGGATGGACTGCCGATTGGCTTGACCCTGTCCGTCCTCGGACTGGCCATTCTTGTTGGCGGTCTCGGACGCATCACAGCTCGTTTGGAGCTCAGTTCAACTCGGGTGACCTGGAAATGGACCTTTTCCAAATTCGACTTGTCACTCACCGACCTCGTGGATGCCGCACTGGTCGAGAAGGGTTCACCGGCTCCCGGGGCTTCAGGTGCTGGATTCCTCGGAGGGGGTTTCTACGGCGTGTTCATCTGGTGGCTATTGGACCTCGTGGTGGCCTTCCTCGGTAGTGAACCGAGCCTCGGGCCACTAGAGCTTGTTGTGATCAAACGGTACGGCGGAGCGGTCTCGGTAAAACCAATCAGCACCTGGTCCTCCAAGCTCGTCTCACTCTGAGGCAAACGATGCGGTTCAGGCCATCAAGCAGGCGATTGCCAACTCGGCCGGTCGAATGACCCCATCAGCTCCACCTCTAGCGGAGCTTCGATATGACGCATGGGATTCGAGAAGGGATGGCTGAGGGCCGGCCTGCTCCCGACTAAGGCGTGAGCCTCCCAGGTGCTTTTGAGTGAGCTAGGTCAACACACGTTGAAGGACGCCAGCGAATTCCTTCGGGTCGCTGATGAAGCCGACATGCCCACCGGGAAAATCGATCAGTGGTGTGCCCAGGCGTTTGGCAAGAGCGACGGCCGTCCGCTGGGGGAACTCACCTTTGGAGGTCGTTCCTCCGGCGACGACGATTCGGGATGACGCCGTGTGCAGTGCGGAGAAGTCCGGTTGGTAGAGAGCGATAGGGAGAAGCCCATGGCCGAAGAAGCGTTCACTGGTGGCCACCTCTTCGGCTGATGGCGGTTCCGGATCGACGTTGTCGTCTCGGGGGCCGGTATCCATGCCGGTGAACGAGGAGAACTTCTCCCAGGCGGCACTGATGCCCAAGTGGCGGTAGGTGTCGTAGATCTCGTGCATTCCCGAGCTCGCTTCTTTCGCTTCCGGCAAGAGCAGGGCGAGTGGCGCCTCGTGGGCAATGAGGGTTCCAACCAGGTCGGGGTATCGGGTGACCAACGCGAGTCCCGTGACCGCACCACCACTGCTGCCGAATACATGGGCAGGGACCTTGCCGACGGCCTCCAGTACGCGGCGCATGTCTTCGGCCACCAGATCCGGCTGGCCATCCTGGTCGGGATCGTCGATCGTGCTGCGGCCGAAGCCTCGGGGTCGTAGGTGATCACCGTGTAGGACTGGGCGAGCAGTGGTGCGATCGAGGCAAATCCCGAAGTACCCATCGGGTGGCCGACCAGCATGAGTAGAGGGCCAGATCCTTGTACCTCGTAGTACAACGTGGCACCGGGAACGTCCAGCCTGTGGTTCGTAGGTAGTGGCACTCGGCATCATCCCCGGTTGGGTGTTCCTGCCGTTTTATCAGGCGAGAGGCCTCCGCAACGTTCGAGCTCGAAGAGCAAGCCTGTGCTCGATCGATAGCGCGAAGATGCGACCATGCCCGCTGTGAGCGATCCGATCGACGACCTCGGCAATCTGTGGCAATGGATGGCCGACGAAAACATGAAGGGCTACTCGCCGCTCTATGAACGGATTGTTCGGGGCGTCGCCGCCGACCGGTCGATGCTCACCCAGATCTCAACCCTGCCGCCTGAGTCACACCTCCCGCTGTCGTTGCTCGCAGCGGTCCACTACCTGGTATTGGACGGAGTCGAACCTGCGCTTGCCGAGATCTATGCCGGGAGGGTCCGATGCCGATCCGGTGCCACCTTTCATCGAAGTGTGTCGCACCCACTGGGACGAGATCGGTGCGCTCCTTGCCATCCGTCATGTCCAGACCAACGACTGTGGTCGAAGTGCGCTGGTTGTCCCCGGCCTCACCTGGTTGGCATCCAAGCTCGGGTCACCCCCTGCGCTGATCGACGTTGGTGCAGTGCCGGACTCACGCTCCTCTGTGATCGATATCGACTTGACTACGGCGACCGTGGCGCCACCGGTCCGACAGACTCGCCAGTCGTGGTCACGTGCGACGTGGTCGGTGGAGAACCACCCATCGGC
This sequence comes from uncultured Acidimicrobiaceae bacterium, assembly GCA_963824355.1. Taxonomy (GTDB): domain Bacteria; phylum Actinomycetota; class Acidimicrobiia; order Acidimicrobiales; family RAAP-2; genus Bog-756. The sequence goes on from CAWGOY010000014.1 coordinate 23,852, forward strand.
GAAACGGCCCCGGGGTTGGCCTCCCGGTGGGGATCGACCGGTCGCCGATCGATGTCTCCAAGCCGGAGGATGCCCGCTGGCTGCTGGCCTGTGTTTGGCCTGACACCGGTCGGCTCGAGCGCACTGCCGCCTCGATCGGCTGGCCAAAGCCGATCCTCCGACCTTGATCAAAGGCGATGCCAACGAGGTCCTGCCGGGAGTGCTTGCGGACCTGCCGGGCGAGACGCCGGCCATCGTGCTGACCACCTGGGCCCTCGCCTACTTCTCGCTGGAGCAGCGCCAGCGCTTCACCGAAATTCTTGACGACGCTTCGAACCAGCGCCCCATCGCGTGGCTGAGTGCTGAAGGGCCCGGGGTGGTCGATGCATTCGCCGAGGTACCCGGGGAGAAGGCGCGACTCGATCGCCGTGGACCTGCTGGGCGCGATCTTGTTTGATCACGGTGCCCGCGGGGCAGAGTTGCTCGCGATGACCCACCCACATGGCCGCTGGATTGACTGGCGGACTTCGAAGGTCTGAATAAGCTGCGGTGCCGTGCCGACATGGGAGCTCATCGAGCAAGCGGAACCTGAGTTCGCGAAGAGTCCGGGAGTTCTTCGATGCGGGCAGACGCAAGACGATCGCGACGTTGCGTGTCGATGGCTCACCTCGTATCTCGGGCATCGATGCGAGTTCACCAACGGGATCTCTGCTTTGGATCGATGCCTCGTGCACGCAAGGGAGCGGACCTCAGAAGGGATCCTCGATTCGCCCTCCACGGGCCAACGTTCCACCCCGAGCTGGGAAACGAAAAGGATTGGCCCGGTGAGGCAAAGATCACCGGACGAGCCATCCCCGTCGGCCCGGTCACCGCAGATGCCGACGGGGAGATGTTCACTGCCGATATCACCGAGGTGGTGATCACCAAGCTCAACGCGGAGGCCAACAAGCTGGTCGTTGAGTCATGGACGCCTGAGCGAGGACTTCGAACGGTCGAACGGGATTAAGGCGACACCGAAGCGTCCTATCGGTCAGTATCTTGAAGTGAGCATCTCACCGGGTCCCGACCAGTCCCAAACAGCCACATGGAGTGACCCCGACCTGGTGGACCGCTCCTGACCCGCATCGGTGGCCTCGCTCCACGGGCCGCAGGTGAAGACGTCTTGGTGTCGGTGTTGCCGGAAGCGCCCCGGTCAGTATTGGACTTGGGCTGCGGTGATGGCAGGCTTGCCGCTCTGGTGCTCGAACATCGTCCAAGCCTCGAGCGGGTGGTGGCGGTGGACTCGTCGCCGGCCATGCTCGAGTATGCCCGAAGTCGATTCGATGGAGATGATCGAGTTCAGGTTCGGGAGTGGGACCTTGATGATCCGCTTTCGTCACTTGGAGCATTCGACGTTGTCGTTGCTGGATTCTCTATTCACCACGTTGAGGATCAACGCAAGCAGGGTCTGTTTGGTGAGGTCGCCGAACAACTCACCAGCGATGGCGTGTTCGCCAAGGAAGTCGTTGCATCGGCCACGCCGAACTCCACCGCCAGTTCTTGGATCTAATGGCCGTGCTGACGATGACCCGGAGGATGGGCTCGCCCCAGTCGAAGCGCAACTCACCTGGATGCGACAGGCCGGGCTTTCGCAAGTCGATTGCCTCTGGCGCTGGCGAGGGTTTGCGCTCCTGGTCGGCCATTCGCAGTAGGGAGTCATGCGAGGAGGTCGTCTGGTCGAGCAGCTCGGCGAGCAACCTCCGTACCCTCCGATCGATCTCGTCCACGATAGGGCGGACCTGGTCGACCGACTTGCCTGCCGGATCGTCCAGCTCCCAGTCGAGGTATCGCTTCCCGGGTAGACCGGACAAGTGTCGCCGCAGCCCATCGTCACGATGACATCGGCCAATCGGGCCGTCTCGTCGGTCAGTGGCTTCGGGAACTCGGTCGAGGATCGAGCCCGCGCTCCGTGAGGATGGCCACCACCGAAGGGTTGAGCTGGTCGCCCGGATCCGAACCTGCCGACTCAACCCGGATCCGACCTTCGGCGTAGTGGTCGAGCAGGACGCGGGCGGCCAGGCTCCGCCCGGAGTTGTGGATGCAGAGGAACAGCACGACGGGTCGGTCGTCGGCTCATGGTCGGCTCTCCGACGCCTCGGTCGGCGGTCGGCCGATCTCGTGGGGAACCATGATGTCGGCAGCCTCGGCCGGGGTCATGTCCGGGTAGAGCACTTTGATCACCACCACGGCGAGACGCCCCCGACGATCTGGGCGGCGATGAAGCTCGGGACCGACGACGGAGCGATGCCGGCGAAGGTATTGGAGAACATCCGGCCCACGGAGATGGCCGGATTGGCGAAGCTGGTCGAACTGGTGAAGAAGTAGGCCGCGCCGATGTAGGCGGCGACCGCCGCCGGTGCACTGCGGGAACGTCCGCTCCGGGCCAGGGCGAAGATCACCAGAATCAGTCCGAGCGTGGCCACCACCTCGGACAGGAAGTGGGCGGGCGTGGCCCGGTGGTGCGTCGAGAAGGTGACCGCCGCCTTGGAGAACATGAGGTTGGCCACTACCGCCCCACCGATGCAACCCGATCACCTGGGCCGGCAGGTAGGCACTGGCGGTCCGCCAGCTCACTCCGCCGAAGGCGGCGTCCACGAACGAGACCACCGGGTTGAAGTGACCACCGGATACCGGGCCGAACATGAGGATGATGGCGTACAGACCACCCGCGGTGGCGGCGGCGTTCTCGAACAGTTGGAGCCCGACATTGCCGGGTGAGAGCTGCTGGGCGGCGATGCCTGATCCGATGACCACTGCCGCCAGGAAGGCGCTCCCCAGAGAGCTCGGCGAGCAGGCACCTCCAAGGGGGTGCGCGGTTCAGCAGCAGGACGATGGACCCGAAGCGAGCGCCACATCGCTCACGGCTTGCGGGGACGCAGCACGAACCGTCCCCAGCGATACCGTCAGCGGGGGCGTCGGCCAGCACGGTGTAGACCTCCCACGGAACACCGTTGGGGTCCTCGACCCACACCTTGTCCTGCACCGCGAAGCAGCAGGTGGTCTGGTCCTGTACTTCGGTCGCCAGGCCCTCGTTGCTCAGCCGACCGGACGCCACCGCTACCTCCTCGGGTGTCTCCACCTCGACGCCCAGATGGTTGAGCGCACCTTCGACGCCGTGCCCCCGGGCATCGGGCGTCTCCATGAGCACCAGCTTCAGGGGTGGGTCGCTGATGGCGAAGTTTGCGTATCCGGGCTGACGCTTGGCCGGGTCGGTCCCGAACAGCGTTGGAGTAGAATTCGACTGCCGAGTCGATGTCGGCGACATTGAGGGCGAGCTGGACCCTGGACATGAGATACCTCCATTACATTCACAGGTATCGATACGATCGAGTATGATGGACGCATTCACATCTGTCAATGGGAGGTCGATCAGATGCCCAAAGCAAGGTCGGCGATCAAGGTCCGTTCGGTTGATGAGTGCTGCCCCTCGGTACTGTCCGCTCCACTCGATGCGACCGAAGCCGCCGAGTTGGCCTCGGGATTCAGTGCACTTCCGACCCGGTCCGACTCCGGGTGCTGAGCATGTTGGCCGACGCTCCGAGGCGAAGTCTGCGTGTGTGACTTCGTGGAACCGCTCGGCAAGTCCCAGCCGACCATCTCCCATCACCTGAAGATTCTGAGTGAGGCCGGGTTGGTGCAGGGGAGAGCGTCGGGTCGTGGGTGTGGTACTCGCTCAACCGGGACCGTCTCGCTGCGCTCCGGGCAGCGATCGACTCCTGATCGTTTGGGGATGTGCCAGTCGCAAGACCCATGGAGGAATCAGTCAGCTGGAGAGCGGAACTGGCAATAGATCGCGACTATTCGCCGGCGCTCGTCCATTCGATCAGCGGTGGCCGCACTGCCGCACAGGTCGGATTCCCCTTGGGGTCGGTGAGACCCAACCGGCCGACGAGTACGCCCTCGGTCTGAGCTGCCACCCTCACCTCGTCGGGGATCCCGTCGAACATGATCTTGGCTCGCCTGAACATTTCGAACGTACCTGGCTGTTCGACAACGCCCCATGCCAAGTAAATGAACCGGCCTTTGGGCGGACCTGAGATGTAGGGCCCCCTGTAGTCAGCGACCTCGGAGCCTGTGGGAGTGGCCTCCAACTCCCAGGTAACCGACTCCACGTCAGCGCTCACCTGCCCCATCAACTCACCTGGTTTGTTCTTGCGCTGGACACCGACTTCGATCCCGTGGTGCCCCCCTGGCCGCTCGGGGGAGGGTCCACACGATCGTCCCGGCAGATCGTGCGCTTCGATGCGGATCAGCATCCCACCAGTATGCGTCCCATCTGCCCTTCAGATCGAGATGGAGAAGGCGGGTCGGGCCGGAGGCGGGTTGGTCCGCGATGCTTGCCTCCCATGGCAGATGCCCACCCGGTTGATACGCCTTTGCTTCCGCTACCCGTACAGGACGAATCCGTGCCGTGGCCGACGAGGGAGTGGCCACTCGGTCCGTTGCCGGATGGAGTTGACCTCGATGACTTGATGGCGGAGGCCTTCGACCCAGAAGGTCCTGTTCAGCAGACCTACGCAGTAGCCATTGTGCACCGAGGACGACTGGTTTTCGAGCGCTATGACGGATTGCTTCCACAGTGGGACAAGCCAGGGAAGCCGGTTGTGCAGGAGACGCCGTTGCTGTCGTGGTCGATGGCGAAGTCCATGCTGCATGCGATTGTCGGCATGCTGACCGAAGAAGGGAAGCTGGTGCTCGACGATCCTGCCCGGTGCCCCTCTGGCAGTCATCGGACGATCCGCGGCCAGATCACTCTGCAGCAGCTTCTGGAGATGCGTGATGGACTCAACTTTCTCGAGGAGTACGAAGACCCCGAGCAATCTGATGTGCTCCAGATGTTGTTCGGAAAGGGGCAACAGGACATGGCGACCTTCGCAGCAGACCGACCGCTCGCGGTGCCACCAGGAACCCGGTTCAACTACTCGAGTGGAACCAGCAACATCGTCTCGGGGATCGTCGCTCAAATCGTCGGACACGGTGACCCCTATCGCCAGTTCCTCGCTGATCGGCTGTTCAGCCCCATCGGCATGACCTCGGCCAGCGTGACCTTGGATGACGTGGGCACCTCGGTTGGCGCGTCCTATGTGTATGCCACCGCACGTGACTACGCACGGTTCGGCCTGCTCTATCTTCGGGACGGAGTCTGGGAAGGTCGCAAGCTGTTGCCGGCAGGATGGGTGGACCATGGCCGCAAGCCTCGCTCGGTCGACCCCGACGATGGTGCCTACTACGGCTCGCACTGGTGGACGCGGACAACCCCCGCGGCCGTTTTGGGCGGCCGGGCAAGAAGGCCAGTACATCGACATCTGTCCCGAACTCGATCTGGTGCTGGTCAGGATGGGCCACACCGAAGCCGAGCACTCGGAGACTCTGGCCCAGTGGCGGACCCGGGTCATCGACGCATTTGCCTCGGCGTAGACAGGCTCAGACGCCCTCCCACAGACCGACCGGAGCTTCGCCCAGCCGGTAGTGGCCAGGCTGGCGTTCGCCCGACGTGGCCTTTTCCAGTCGCTTGCTGCATCCCCGGGGTGAGGACCCCGTCCTGATCATCTCGATGAAGGTGGCGGTGGCGTTGCCCACGTCGAAGAAGTCACGCTGCCAGCTCCACTTGAAGTCGCCCGCGTAGCGGAACCAACTCCCGCCCAGTCCGGCGATCTCGTAGTGGCTGCCGTCGGGCCGGGTGGCGTCGGCAATCTGCCTCCACAGCCCGAGGATCTCGCCCTGGGCGTCGTCGATGAGCACCCGCTGGTAGGGGTAGGTCCATCCGCCGAGCCCCTCCATTTCGGAGCCGAGGGCGAACTCGCGGATCTGGTCCCGACCGACGGCCATGAACTCGTCGTTGGCCCCGACGTTCCAGCCGTAGGTGGCGTCCTCGGTGTACATGTCGGCCATGGGCAGCCAGTCGAGCTGCTCCTCGCAACGCTTGTTGATGTCCAGCCAGCGCTCCATCGTCTCTTCGAGCTCGCTGCGTGGGAATGCGGGCATGGGCTACTCCTCCTCGGTGATGCGAGTGCGGATGTGGGGCAAAAGCGGACGGCAGCTCTCGACCGCTGGCGCGAAGCGTGCTCGTCGGGGGTACTCGTCGAGGATGGTGACGGTGCGTTCTTGCCGAGCTCGAAGACGGTCGGTGCCTCGGACTCGCAGACCGCCGTGGCCCTGGCAGAGATCGAGGTCGACGGATACCCGCATCAGCGTGCTGCGCTCCCGACGGGTGCGTCGGCCGCCTGCGCCGGTAGCGGACCACGCAGGGCTGCTGGAGCTGGACCACCATCTTCGAATGGTCGTTGCGATAGGTGTCCGGCGGCTGGGCCAGCTCGAACTCCCAGTCGCGGAGCAGCACCGAGAAGATGGCTTTGAGCTGCATCATGGCGAAGGCGGCCCCGACGCAGCGGTGGCGGCCGGCGCCGAACGGGATCCAGGTCCAGGGGTTGGCTCGGTCCTCTTCCCGGGGTGTCAGGTAGCGGTCCGGGACGAACTCGTCGGCCTCGGGGAAGTCCTCGGCGATCCGGTTGGAGACCGAGGGACTGGCCCCGACCATCTGGCCCGGCCGTGATGGTGAATCCACCGACCTCGAGGTCCTCTTTGGCCACCCGAAGGAGGAGGATGAGCGGCGGATGCAACCGCAGCGCCTCTTTGATCGCCGACTCAAGACGGGGCATCTCCCGGAGCGCCTGGTAGCTGACCTCGGCGCCATCGGCGTAGAGCTCGGCGAGTTCACTGTCCACCGCCTCGAGTTCGTCAGAGTGGCGGAGCAGCTCGATGAGCGTCCAGGCCGCCGTGCCCGAGGTGGTGTGGTGTCCGGCGAACATCATCGAGATGAACATGCCGGTGACTTCGTTGCGCAGGAAGCGCGTCGTCCATCGGCGTTGTTGATCGACATGAGCACGTCGAGCAGATCCTGCTCGTCGTCGTCTGA
>CAWGOY010000015.1:0-19413 GCA_963824355.1 uncultured Acidimicrobiaceae bacterium
CCGCACCAGGGTGGCCGACGAACTCCGCCTGGTCTGCTCGGTGGTCGTTGGCCGGAGCAAGCTCATCGCCAAACTGGCTTCCAAGGCGGCCAAGCCGACTGCCGACCGCCAGGAATCGCCCCCGGGTCCGGCGTGGTGGTGGTGCCGGCCGAGGAGGAGCTGTCGTTCCTCCACCCGCTGCCGGTGCGTGCCCTTTGGGGTGTCGGACCAGTCACCGGCCGGCGGCTGGACGCCCTCGGAATCACCACGGTGGGGGAGATCGCCTCGCTCCCCCCCGGGGCACTACAGCGCTATCTGGGCACCGCCCAGGGGAGCCCATCTGGCCGCGCTGGCCCGGGGACACGATCCCCGACCGGTGGTCCCGAGCAGGAGGCCAAGTCCATCGGCCACGAGGAGACCTTTCCGTCCGACCTGTGGGATCCCGTCACTCTGCAGGCCCATCTCGTGCGCATGGTCGACGCCTCGGCCACCAACCTGCGCCGGTCCGCACTGGCGGCCCGGACCATCACGGTCAAGATCCGGTTCGGCGACTTCACCATGATCACCCGATCGCACACCATGACCGTACCGATCGACGCCACCCCGGCCATCGGGGCGGTGGCCGGGGCCCTTTTGGACTCGGTCGACCTCGACCGGGGAGTCCGGCTTCTCGGCGTGAGTCTGACCGGGTTCGGGGCTTCGGGTCAGGCACGCAGTTGAGTCTCGGCTTCGACGACCCGGCCGAACTGACCGCCCACGGTACGGCTGGGCCCAATCGAAGGCCAAGGGCCGACAACGCCGAGTGTGGTCGGCACCCGGCGGCCAGGGCGTTTGGCTACGGCCGAGGAGGAGGCCGAGCGGATCCAGCAGTCGTGGGGGCCGGTCACCGCAGCCGTCGACTCCATCCGGGAGCGGTTCGGAGGATCGTCGGTCGGGCCGGCGTCCCTGGTCGGGGCCGGACGGGCTGCGGGTCAGACACCGGGGCGAGGCCCAGTGGGGACCTACCGGCAGGCGGACTTCAGATTGAAGGTGAATGATCCGACACCCTGTAATATGGTGTGGGTGTCTGATCCGTGGAGCGGTTGCCCAGCGTTCTGGTCCGGTGCGCTGTGTTTTGGAGTGGGGGATGCGCGAGGATGAGGTCGGCGAGCAACGCTGAACACGGCCGTAGGTGGAGGGAACGATCTCTTGCCTCTCTCTGAGCACGAACAACGAATCCTCCACGAGTTGGAGCAGTCCCTCTATCAGGAGGACCCGGGCTTCGCTGAACGTGTGCGCTCGGAGACGGTCTACCGCCATGCCGGGCGGTACTGCATCTGGTCGGCGCTGGTGTTCGTGGCCGCCCTCGTGTTCATGTTGCTCACCTTCTCGCAGTCGTTGATCCTGGGCTTCGGTGGCGTCGTGGTGATGTTCCTGTCCGGCGTTGTCTTCGCCAACAATGCCCGGCGGATGGGCAAGGCGGGGATCGACGACATCTCCCGCTCGTTGCACAGCCGGAACATCGGCAACACCGTGCACGATCCTCGGGACTGGATCCGCGGTCGCTTTCATCGCGACGACTGATCTGATCGGTGACCTCCGTCATTCCGGGGGGTCGTTCCGGCTCCGGGGATGGCGAGGGGCACACAACGGCCGACGGTCCGGCGGTACTGGCAGTGGACATCGGTGGCACCAAGATGGCGGCAGCCGTGGTCGACGGATCCGGCACGATCCGGTGCTCAGCCCGGACCCTGACACCCCAGGCTGAGGGAGCCGAGGAGGTGTTCAGTGCCCTGGCCGGGGTGGTGGACCAAGTGAGCTCGGAGGCTGTGGGTCCTCCGGCGGCGTGCGGGGTGGGATGCGGTGGGCCGATGGAGCGAAACGGGGAAACGGTGTCGCCTCTCAACATCCCGGGTTGGCGGAGCTTCCCGCTCCGTCAGCGGCTGGAGGCGCTCACCGGGCTCCGGGTGGCGGTCGACAACGACGCCAAGGCCTTGGCCCTCGGCGAGGGTTGGCTCGGTGCGGCCCGGGGGTCGGCCAACTACCTGGCCATGGTGGTCTCGACTGGCGTTGGCGGTGGGATCGTCCTCGACGGACGGCTCCTCGACGGAGAGCAAGGGAACGCCGGCCACATCGGGCACGTGATGGTCGAACCCGACGGCCACCCCTGTGCCTGTGGGGCGCGGGGGTGTCTCGAGGCCGAAGCCTCGGGTCTGTCCATCGAGCGCGCCACCGGTCTGCCGGCTGCCGAGGCCCCGCTGGCGGTCCGTCGGCGTACAGGCGCCCTGGTCGGCCGGGCGGTGTCCTCGGTGGCCAACCTCTTGGATCTGGAGTTGGTCGTGGTTGCCGGGTCGGTGGCCCTGGGATTCGGCGAGGTCTTCTTCGAGGCGGCACGCCAAGAGATCACGCTTCGTTCCCGTCTGGATTTCTCCCGAGAAACCCGTATTGTCCCGGCCGGCCTTGCAGCCGAAGGGCCTCTGGTTGGGGCGGCCGCGGTGGCTCGCGCCGCCCTGTCGTCCCCTGATGAAAGGGGCACGTCCCGGTGAACCGAGAGGGGAAGAGGGCACTCGATGACCTGGGCCAGCAGTCCGCCGGCCCGACGGTCGACCAAATGGCGACAATGGCCCGCACCGTCGTCCGCCACCCCCGACTGTGGGGGGCGGCTGTCGGCGCCCTGGGGCGCCTGGCTGCACCCGGGTGGTGGCGCCACGCCCCCCATCTGCCGGTGCCCGACCGACGCTTGTGGGAGTTCCGCATGGTCACCGCCTACGGCAACGACCACGCGGGCCCCGAGCCCGACGACCTGATCTCCTATCTCGAATGGTGCCGATCGACCGCAGCCGATCAGCGGACCCGGCGGTCGGGCCCCCGGCCCGGCCTGCGTCGTTCCCCACGTCGCCGCGACCCGGCCCGATCCGGCTAATTTCCGACGTAATGGACCGACGGTCGAAGCACGCGGTGAACACCGCCTCCACCGGCGGATCCCGCACGGGCAGCGGCCAGCCCGTCCGGTCTCCGTCATCTCCGTCGCGGCGTGCCCTCGTCCTCAACGCCACCTTTGAACCGCTCGGCATCGTCTCGTCACGCAGGGCGGTCCTCTTGGTGCTCAACACCAAGGCCGAACTGGTGCACACGACGGACCGGGTTTTCCGGGCCGAGCGAGTGACCGTCCCGGAACCCTCGGTGGTGCGCCTGGTTCGTTACGTCCAAGTCCCCCGGCACTACCGGGTGGCGGTCAATCGCAGAACTGTCTTCGCCAGGGACGGATCGCGCTGTCAGTACTGCGGCTCGGCGGCCGAGAACCTGGATCACGTGATCCCCCGGAGCAAGGGCGGGCCCCACACGTGGGAGAACGTGGTAGCCGCCTGTCGACGATGTAATACCCGCAAGGAGGACCGCCTGCCCCACGAGGTGGGGATGGTGTTGCGCTCGACTCCGGTGGCACCGCGGCACCGCGTGCAGCTGCTCGCCCTTTGCGGTGGAGCCAGCGAGGACTGGAGCACATATCTGGGTCCGGCTTACCCGCGGGAGCAGCTCACCGCGTAGCCCAGCAGCCCACCACCGGGTGACGGACCGGACCACGCTCGGGGCGTCGTTTGGCCATGCGGTGGCCCGTGGCAGAGTTTCGACGTGGCTGCTGCCTGGAGACTCGAGGACCGGACCGGCTCGGCGTCGTCCTTGCACCAGGCCTGGCCGGCGGTCGAGGCCGACCCCACCTCCCGGGCTGTGGCCCGTTGTCGGGTGTCGGTGCCAGCACTGGTCCTCGGTTCGTCCCAGTCGGAGACGGTTGTCGACCGGGATCGGGCCGTAACCGAAGGTGTCGAGGTGGCCACGAGGAGATCGGGAGGAGGGGCCGTCCTCGTGACCCCAAACGACCCGCTGTGGATCGACGTGTGGGTTCCGTCCGGCGATCCACTGTGGCGTGGCGACGTGCACCGGGCCTTCGACTGGCTGGGGGAGGCATGGGTGGGAGCGCTCGGTCGGATGGGCATCTCCGGACTCTCGGCCCACCGGGGCGGCTACCTGTCCTGTACCCGGTGGTCGGCCCTGGTCTGTTTCGGGGGGGTGGGCACCGGCGAGGTGGTGACCGAGGACGGCCGCAAGCTGGTGGGCCTCTCCCAGCGCCGGAACCGGATGGGGACCCTGTTCCACAGCGCCTGCGTACTCCGCTGGGATCCGGACGCTCTGGTCGGGCTGCTGGCTATGGCCGACAGCGAACGCCAGGCAGCGGCCCTCGGCCTCGCCGACGCCGTTGTAGGGGCGTCGGCCCTGGCAGAAGCGGCCGGTGTCCCGGGATTGGGGGCCGACGACCTGGCTGCCTCACTGGTGGCCCAGCTCCCCGAGCACTGAACGACAACCACCAGGGCAGTCGGCTCCACCTGAACCTGTCCCGGCGCAGCGCTCACCGGCATCTGCCACCCGTCGCACCGCGTTGCGCCAGCGGGCGCCGAAGGCCCGAGCACCGGAGACACCCACCAAACCAGTGGGCCGAGGTGGAGGGAACTTGGCCCTAGTGGTTGACCAGTGGGGAGTTGGGGCGTAAAGTGGCGCAAAGTGGTGTGAAAGGGAGGGATCCGAGCCTTCGGATTCTGGGCACTGCGGGGAGCATTGTGGGAGCAATCACTAGTGGCACGGTTCTTCGGCAGGTACGAGCACTCGCTCGACGACAAGGGACGAGTAATTCTCCCGTCGAAGTTCCGTCAGCACTTCGAGCACGGCGGCTATCTCACCGAGTACCAGGACGGGTGCTTGTCCCTGTGGACGCCGGACGAGTTCGAACTGCAGATGGAGTCGATGCTGGAGAAGGCCAACGCCGGCCGGAGCGACCGGAACATGGTGAGGTTGTGGGCCTCGACCTCGCACGAGATGGAGATCGACCGGCAGGGACGGATGGCCATTCCAGCACGACTGCGGGAGTACGCCGGCCTCGAGTCGGACGTACTGGTGCTCGGAGCAATCGACCGGGTGGAACTGTGGAATCGCGACTCCTGGGATCAGAAGATCCTTCCCGAGGAAGCGCGCCTCACCCAGGGCGACGACGGTTGAGTGACGCAGTGCGCCTCCACGTCGTCCGCCATGCCACCGAGGTCCCCCTGCCCGTCGACGGGCCGATCGACGACGACGCACCTGTCGTCGTTTTCGGGCCCCACATCAGTCCTGACCACCCGAGCGTTGACGGGGGCAAGCCGATCCGGCGGATCAGCTCGATCTCCGTCCCACCGGATAACCCGTCGCCCAACGTGTTGTCCAAGGTGTGCCATCGTCCTACCCCGTACCAGTCGGGCCTGGCCGCGGTGGCTCGCCACGAGGTACACATCGAACGTGTTTGGCCCATGCGCAGTCCCCCGACCGGATCCCTGGAAGAATCCTCCTCCGCCTACTTCCAGGCTGAGAGTCGCGGCACTCCACCCGCAGGCATCGTGCCGGTCGGGGGACTGCGGATGAGCCAGCAGTTCCCCCATGAGCCAGTGATGGCGTCCGAGGTGGTCGCCCTGTTCGGTACCGTGCCCCCCGGTCTGATCGCCGACACCACCCTGGGGGGCGGTGGACACGCCGCCGCCCTGCTGTCCGCCCTCAGCGAGATCAGTGTCCTCGGCATCGACCGTGACCCGGTGGCCGTGGCCGCGGCGAGCGAGACCCTGGCCCGCTTCGCCGACCGCTCGGTCATCCGCCGTTCCCGTTTCGATGCCCTAGCCCAGGTGGTCGACCAGGTCCAGGACGAACTCCACACCCCGCCGGACCGGCGCGGGCTCAGTGGGGCCTTCTTCGATCTGGGTGTGAGCTCACCCCAGCTGGATGTCGCCGACCGCGGCTTCTCCTACCGGAGGGACGCCGCTCTCGACATGAGGATGGACCCGACCTCGGGTCGAACCGCCGCCGACGTGGTCAATCAGTCGGATGAGGGCGAACTGGTCGCCTTGTTTGTCGACAACGGTGAGGGCGCGCTTCGCCCGCCGCATCGCCAAGGCCATCGTGGCGGCCCGGCCGATCAGCACCACCGGCCAGCTGGCCGACGTGGTGCGGGCGGCCATCCCGGCGGCCACCCGCCGGACCGGCGGGCATCCGGCTCGCCGGGTGTTCCAGGCCATCCGGATCGCCGTCAACGAGGAGTTGGAGCAGTTGGAGTCGGCGGTAGAGGACGCCCTCGACCTGCTGCGGCCGGGCGGTCGGTGTGTGGTCATCGCCTACCACTCCGGCGAGGACCGCCTGGTCAAGACCCTGTTCACCCGGGCGGCCACCGACAATTGCCAGTGTCCGCCCGACCTACCCTGTGTCTGTGGGGCGGATCCGCAGTTCCGCCTGGTCATTCGGGGGTCAAAGAAGCCCACCGAGGACGAGATCGCCAGGAACCGGAGGGCTGAGTCGGCCCGACTCCGGGTCATCGAGCGGCTGCCGGCAGCTTCCGACCGCCCGGCCAGCCGCGACGAGGTGGCCTGATGGCTCCGCCGGCCGGCACAGCAGCCCGGCGCAGTGCGGCCCGAACGGCGCCTCGCGGGGCTCCGTCGGGCCTGCGACGACCGCAGCTGCGGATCTTCGAGCCTGCTCCCCGCTCCCGGTCCGGCTCGCGGGTCCTCCGTCGGTCCTCCGTGTGGCTCTCCGGGCTGTTGGTGGTGGGGAGCCTGGTCGGCGTGGTGCTCGGTGACGCCATGGTGACCGAGGGACAGGTCCGGTTGACCAACACCCAGAGTCAGCTGTCGGCGGCGGTGGCCGTCCAGAAGTCCCTCCAGGTGGCAGTGGCCGAAAAGGCGGCACCCCCGGTGGTGGTCAGCCAGGCCGAGAGTCAGGGCCTGGTGGCACCGAGCCAGGTGGTGGATCTTCCCCAGGTGCCGCTCAATGTACCCCTCCCGGTGCCCAACACCGGGCCGGCTCCGGCCAGTCCATGACCGCCGCCGTACCGGCCTACCGGTGAGCCCCTCGGTCCTCTTGGGCAGGCGTTCACGCGCCATGCGTCTGGTTCTGGTGGTCGTCTTCCTGGCCTTGGTTATCCAGCTGGTCCGCGTCCAGGAGTTCTCCTACCGTCACTACGCCACGCTCTCAGCGTCGGAGTTGACACAGACCGTGGCCGTTCCGGCGATCCGGGGTGGGATCTACGACCGAAACGGCGAGGTGTTGGCTGAATCGGTGACCAAGCAGACGGTGGTGGCCGACCCGGAGCTGATCACCCACCCGGCCACCACGGCCGACGCCCTCGCCCCCCTGCTCGGACTGTCCACCGCTCAGCTGCGGGCCGATCTCACCGAACGGACCGGCTTCGTCTATCTGGCCCACCGGGTTTCCGACTCGGTGGCCAATGCGGTGAACAACCTCGATCTGCCCGGGATCAACCTCGTTCCCGAGTCCCAGCGGGTGGAGCCGGACGGACAGTTGGCACAACCGGTGGTCGGCACGGTGAACTGGGCCGGAGCCGGCGCATCGGGACTCGAGTACCAATACCAGGCGCTCCTGGCCGGCAAGGCCGGCTCGAAGAGCCTGATGGAGGCACCGGACGGGGTGACCCTTCCCGGCAGCTCGGCCACGTCCGTGGCTGCCCAACCGGGTACTGGCATCGAGCTCACCATCGACGAGTCGATCCAGTACGTGGCCGAGCAGGCCCTGGCCGCCGAAATTGCCGCCAGCCACGCCTACAGCGGGACCGCGGTGGTCATGGACGTGAAGACCGGCGACATCCTGGCCATGGCTGACCTGCAGTCGACCACCGGCTCGGCCACCACCGGCGCCCAGCCACCACCGGCGGGGACGGCCGCGGCCGTCACGGTGGCCGCCACCAAGGCATCAGCGGTTGCCCCGTCGTCCGGTCCCACGCTGGTCTCCAAGGCCGACACCCTGCCTGTGGGGGTGGAGGAGGCGCCGTCCAACACCGCGGTGACCCAGGTCTACGAACCGGGATCGGTGTTCAAGCTGGTGACCTTCTCCGCCGCCCTGGAGGCCGGGCTGACCACGCCCAATCAGGTGATCACGGTGCCTGCCTCGCTGCCCATGGGGACCTATACCTTCCACGACGCCGAGGCCCACGGCAACGAGCGGCTGACCGCCAGCTCCATTCTGGCCCAGTCGTCCAACATCGGGACCATCGAGATCGCTCAGTTGCTGGGCCAGAACCGGCTGTTGAACCAGATCGGCAACCTGGGGTTTGGCAAACCCACCGGTTTGAACTTCCCGGGGGAGTCAGAAGGCCTGGTACCGGGTGCGTCGGCGTGGACCGGCACGTCGATCGGGTCGACCCCCATCGGCCAGGATGACGCGGTCACCGCCCAGCAGATCCTCGACGCCTACAACTCGGTGGCCAACGGCGGGGTCTACGTGGCCCCCCGCCTGATCAGGGCCACCGTCAGCCCGTCGGGAGGGGTGGTGGCGGCCAGGCCCTCGCCGACCCGCCGAGTGATCGATCCGACCACCAACGCTGAGCTGGTCCAGATGCTGGAGGGCGTGGTGTCCTCGGGTACCGGGACCAGTGCCGCCATCGACGGGTACACGGTGGCCGGCAAGACGGGTACCGCCCAAATCCCCGACCCCAACCATCTGGGCTACATCTCCGGTGCCTACGTGGGCTCCTTCGCCGGATTCGCACCGGCCGAGGACCCGGTTCTGTCAGCGGTGGTGGTCCTCGACCATCCGACGCCCATCTACGGGGGTGCGGTGGCCGCCCCGGTGTTCTCGACCATCATGGCTTACGCCCTCCATCACTACGGGATTCCGACCACGACGGTGGCCACCCCGACGGCGTCGAACTCGGCCATCGGGGCCTCCGGTACCATCTCGGTACCGTCCGGAGCGACCACGGAAGGGCCGTAGGTGGTCCCGCGCCGGAGACGTCGGGCCCTCACTACTCCTCGGAGCCCTTGGATCACGCAACTGTGCAGATGACCGATCTGATCCACGACATCGCTGTGGTCGGTGTGCGGGGCGATCCGGCATCCACGGAGATCAGTTCGGTCGAGTTCGACAGTCGCCGGGTCGGGCCCGGCTCCCTCTTCTGTTGTGTGCCCGGCTCCCACACCGACGGTCACCTCCATGCTCGAGAGGCCGTGGCCGGGGGAGCCGTCGCCCTGCTGTGCGACCGATTCGTGGATGTCGGAGTGACCCAGGCCCGGGTGGCTCCCGGATCGGTGCCTTCGGCCATGGCCGAGGTGGCTTCGGCGTTCCACCACCACCCTTCGAGGTCACTCACCATGGTCGGGGTCACCGGCACCAACGGCAAGACCACGGTCACCCATCTGGTTCAGTCGATCCTCGACCGGGACGGTACTCCCACTGGAGTCATCGGGACCCTGTCCGGCGCCCGCACCACCCCGGAGTCCCCGGTACTCCAGCGCCAGTTGGCCGAGTTCCGGGATACCGGCAGGCGGGCGGTGGCCATGGAGGTCTCTTCGCATGCAATGACCCAGCACCGGGTGGACGGGATCGTCTTTGACGTGGCGGTCTTCACCAACCTGAGCCGCGACCACCTCGACCACCACGGGACCATGGAGGAGTACTTCGCGGCCAAGGCCGAGTTGTTCGAACCCGTCCGGGCCCGCACAGCCGTCATCTACGTCGACGATCCCTGGGGCCTGCGTCTGGCCGACCGGCGGGGGAGCCGTTCGACCGTCCCGGTGCAGAGGCGGGATGCTACCGACATCGAGGTCACGGCGGGCTCCACGGCATTCGGGTGGCGCGGCCAGAGGGTGACCATGGGCCTGACCGGCCTGTTCAACGTGGACAACGCCCTGCTGGCCGCGGCGGCGGCTACGGCGCTCGGAATCGACGAGGACCAGGTGGTGGCCGGCCTGGAGGCAGCGACTCCGGTTCCAGGCCGGATGGAGGTGGTGTCAGCCGGCGTGCCGGTGACCGTGGTCGTCGACTACGCCCACACCCCGGCGGCCCTGGAGGAGGCCCTGTCCGCGGCCCGCGTTCTGGCCGGTACCGGCCGGGTGATCTGCCTGTTCGGCTGCGGCGGCGACCGTGACCAGGGGAAACGGCCGGAGATGGGCCAGGTGGCGGCCGGCCGGGCCGACGTTGTCGTGCTGACCTCGGACAATCCGAGGTCGGAGGACCCTCTGGCCATCATCGGCCAGGTGCGCTCGGGGATGGGCGGCTCAGATGCCGTCGTGGTCGAGCCGGATCGTGCCGTCGCCATCCAGATGGCGGTGGACGAAGCCGATCCCGGTGATGTCGTCCTCGTGGCCGGCAAGGGACATGAGACCACCCAGACGGCCAGCGGCCACACATGGCCCTTCGATGATCGCAGCGAGGCCAGGGCCGCCCTGGCCAGCCGGTTCGGCGAGTCGAGCCGATGATCTCCCTGATGACGTCGGGAGGGGCGGCGCTCTGGGTGGCCGTGCTGTCCACGCCGATGTTGATCCGATGGCTCATACGCAACAACATCGGCCAGCAGATCCGCGAAGACGGCCCTCAGGTGCACATTGCCAAAGCCGGGACCCCCACCATGGGCGGTATCGGCATCATGGCCGCAGTGGTGATCGGCTATCTGGTGGCCCACGCCATTCCCGGGGTGAACTTCTCCCGCTCGGGAACCCTCATCATGCTGGCCATCATCGGGGCCGGTTCGATCGGTTTCGCCGACGACTGGATCAAGGTCCGGCACCGCAGGAGCCTGGGTCTGAACAAGCGGGCCAAATTCGGGGCCCAGATCGGCCTCGGACTGCTGTTCTCGCTGCTCGCGGTGTACTGGGCCCACGCCTCGACCACACTGTCATTCACCCGGTACGACTCGATCGGCCTTCATATGGGCACCGGGCTGTGGGTGGTATGGGCCACCGTGATCATCGCCGCGTTCTCCAATGCCGTGAACCTCACCGACGGCCTGGACGGGCTGGCCGCCGGGTCGTCGACCTTCTGCTTCGCGTGCCTGGCCATCATCGGCTACTGGCAGTACCGCCATTTCACCATCTACCGGGTGCCCGACGCACTCGACCTGGCACTGGCTTCGGTGGCGCTGGCTGGCGCATGCCTCGGATTCCTGTGGTGGAACGTGGCCCCGGCCAAGATCTTCATGGGTGACACTGGTTCGCTGGCCATCGGCTCGGGTCTGGCCGCCCTGTGCCTGCTGATGAACCTCGATCTCCTGCTGGTGGTGATCGGGGGTCTCTTCGTGATCGAGACACTGTCGGTGGTCGTCCAGGTAATCAGCTTCCGAGTCTTCCACCGGCGGGTACTGCGCATGGCGCCGCTCCACCATCACTTCGAGCTGTTGGGCTGGCCCGAGACCACGGTGATCGTCCGGTTCTGGATCGTGGCCGGACTGTTCGCTGCCCTCGGCCTCGGCCTCTTCTACGGGGACTTCCTCTCGGTGGGCAAGGTCTGATGAGCGGCAGACAGCAGGGTCTGATGAGCGGGTTCCACCACCCGGACCTCCTGGTGAAGGAGGCTACGGAGATGTACTTGCCAGGTCGCCACGACGTCGCTGCCAACTCCCACCGACAGAAGAGCCAAGGAGGACACCGTGGCTGAACGACCAGGGACCACACGGACGCTGAACCGCGGTCGCCGTCCAACGACCGCAGCCGTGGCGACGGTCCCGTCGGGGGCGCGGGTCAAGCCTTCCGGTGGTCGGCACCGGCAGCCGCCAACCAGGAGCGACCGGCCCGAACGCTCGCCCCGGCCGAGCAATCCGGGGTTCCTCTCCCGGATCGGGACAGCTCCGGCGATCGGCATCCTCGTTGGCGTGTTGTGCGTGTTCGGACTGGTCATGGTGGGTTCGGCCTCGCCGCTGATCTCCATCTCGCTCTACGGGTCGCCCTGGGCCATCTTCATCCGCCAGGCGATGTGGATGGGGGTGGGTCTGTGCCTGTTGCTGATCTTCGCCAGGGTCGACTACCAGAAGTGGCGCACCGTGCGCGGGCCACTGGTGGTGGTGACCATGGGGCTCTTGGTGGTCGTCCTGGTGCCCCATCTCGGCGTGTCGGCCGGCGGCTCGTCCCGGTGGATCGGCTTCGGGATGCTCCAGCTCCAACCCTCTGAGCTGATGAAACTGGCTCTCGTCGTCTTCGCCGCCGACCTTCTCACCCGCCGGTCCGATCCGGCCTCGGCTCCGAAAATGGTCATCGTCCCCGTCCTGGCTGTTCTGAGCGTCTCGAGCGTGCTCATCTTGAAGCAGCCGGACATGGGGACCGCCCTCGTTCTCAGCTGCATCGCTTTCGGCATCTTGTTCATGGGTGGAGTGCCCATGGCCCCCATCGTCAAGCTGGTGGCCGCATTCGGTGCCCTGGCCGTGGTGGTCGGATTGGCCGATCCCTACCGGCGGGACCGCATCCTCTCGTTCCTCAGCCCGGGGGCCAACAAGTCGGGAACCGGATACCAGGTGTGGCAGTCGCTGATCGGTCTCGGCTCCGGACACGTCTTCGGGCTGGGGCTGGGTGGTGGTCGCGAGAAGTACGGCACCCTGCCCAATGCCCACACCGACTTCATCTTCTCCGTGGTCGGGGAGGAGCTGGGGTTGGTCGGCGCGGTGGTGCTCCTCGGCCTGTTCTTCGCGTTGGCTTGGTTCGGACTGCGTGCCGCCACCCGGGCCCCCGACCGCTTCGGGAGTCTCATGGCGGTGGGGATCACGACGTGGATCACCAGCCAGGCAGTCATCAACATCGGAGCGGTGATCGGAGTCCTCCCGGTCACCGGAATCCCCCTGCCGTTCATCTCGTTCGGCGGATCCTCCCTGATCATCACCATGGCCGCTGTGGGGATACTCCTCAACATCGCTGCCCACGAGCGGTCGTCGTCTGGCGACCGGCGTCCGCGGCGGCGGCCAACGGTGCGGTGAGCGGGGCGCGGTTTGCCCTGGTCGCCGGAGGTGGGACCGCTGGTCATCTCCAGCCTGCGCTGGCCATCGCCGATGGACTGGTGGCGGCCGGGCACCAACCCGGGGCCATCGAGCTGGTGGCCTCCGCTCGGGGTCAGGACCACCTGACCCTGTCCGGACGAGCGTTCCCGTACACGCTGCTCCCTGGGCGGGGCATCATCCGCAGCCCCTCCCCGAGGGACATGTTGGCCAACCTGGGAGCCGTGGCCGGGTTGGCGGTGGCCGCCGTGCGGGGCTTCGGGGTGGTGGCCCGGGCCCGGCCGCGGGTGGTCGTCTCCGTCGGGGGTTATGCAAGTCTGGCCACGTCCCTGGCAGCCGTGGTGCTCGGCGTACCCCTGGTGCTGGTCAACATCGATGCCGTTCCCGGCGCGGCCAACCGCCTGTTCGGCCCGTTCGCCCGGGCCAGCCTGGTCGGCTGGGAGGGGACGGCCCTACCCCGGGCCGTGGTCACCGGCACGCCGGTGCGGTCCGAAATCGCCGCGGTCAGGCGCACGCCGTCCGGCCGGCGGTCGTCCCGACGGCAGTTGGGTCTGCCCGAGGATCGCAGAACCGTCGTCGTGTTCGGCGGCTCGTTGGGTGCCCGCCGGATCAATGCCGCGGTGTCCGACCTGATCGAGCGGTGGAGGGACCGCCCGGACCGTTCGATCCTCCATATCGTGGGCCGCCGGGAATGGGACGCCGTCGCCGGGTCCGAAGGGGCGGCGGAGCCAGGGACGCCGACCGACGGCCCGGCCGTTGTGCGTGTCCCGTACGAGGAGCGGATGGAGCTGGTTTACACTGCCGCTGACCTGGTGGTATGCCGAGCCGGAGCCATGACGGTGGCTGAGCTGGCCGTGGCCGGTGTCCCTTCGGTCCTGGTTCCGCTGCCTGGATCCCCCGGGGACCACCAGACAGCCAATGCCCGGGTACTGCAACGGGCCGGAGCATCGTTGCTACTGGCCGACGCCGACTGCACGGGCGCCACCCTCGAGCGCCTGGTCGACGGGCTCCTGGACGATCCCGACCACCTCGAGGCCATGGGTCGGGCCGCCTCCTCGCTGGGCCGACCGGATGCGGCGGCCGTCGGAGCCCGGGTGGTGGAGACCAGTGCCCGACCGACCGGCCGGAGAGGCCTGCGGTGAGTGTCCCCCAGGGCTCGGTCCTCTTGGGAGATCCGTCCCATCCGACCATCGTGCACGTGGTGGGGATCGGCGGTGCCGGGATGAGCGCCATCGCCACCGCCCTCCGCACCATGGGCCATACCGTCACCGGGAGTGACCTGCGGGCGTCGGGAGTGACCGAACGCCTCGAGCGGTCGGGCATCACCGTGGCCATCGGCCACGCAGCAGCCAACCTGGGGTCGGCCGAGGTGGTCACCGTCTCGTCCGCTGTGGCCACGGACAACGTGGAGGTGGTCGAAGCACGGCGTCGGGGGTCTACCGTCCTCACCCGGGCGGAGGCGTTGGCCGCTCTGGCCTCCCTCCGGCGGTGCCTGGCCGTGGCCGGGACCCACGGGAAGACCACCACGGCCTCGATGCTCTCCCTCATGCTGGTAGAGGCCGGATTCCGGCCTTCGTTCCTGATCGGGGGTGAGGTGAACGAGATCGGCACCAACGCGGTGTGGGACGAGGGGGAGTGGCTGGTGGTCGAGGCCGACGAGAGCGACGGGACCTTCCTCGCCCTCGACCCGGACGTCGCTGTGGTCACCAATGTCGAGTCCGACCATCTCGACCATTACGGCTCGTTCGCAGCCGTGAGGTCGGCCTTCGAGCAGTTTCTGGCCAGTGCCCGGACCCAGCGGGTGGTGGGGGGCGACGACCGGGTGGCCGCCGAGATCGGACGGGTGGCCGGCGCCGCAATCGTCGGATCGGGCACCGACGCCACCTACCGGATCGTCGACGTCGGTCTCCACCGGAGCTCGGTCTCCTTCCGTCTCCTCGATCCCGAAGGTGCCGATCTCGGCCGACTAGGGCTGCCGGTCCCCGGTCTGCACAATGTCCGGAACGCCGCCGTGGCCACGGTGGCCGCCCTGGCCACAGGAGTGCCGTTCGCCGCCGCGTCCCGGGCCCTGGCCCGGTTCGCCGGGGTCGCCCGGCGCTTCGAGTTCCGGGGTTCGGCCAACGGGGTGACCTTTGTCGACGACTACGCCCACCTGCCCAGTGAGGTCCGGGCTGCCCTGGCCACGGCCCGGAACGGCGACTGGCGAAGGGTGGTGGCGGTTTTCCAGCCCCACCGGTACTCCCGGACGGCTGAGCTGTGGGAGGAGTTCGGCGAGGCCTTCGGCGACGCCGACCTGGTGGTGATCACCGACGTCTACGGTGCCGGCGAGCCTCCCGTCCCCGGTGTCTCCGGGCGCCTGGTGGCCGATGCCCTCCGGCGGGTCCGTCCGGGGATCATGGTGGTCTATGTGCCCCGCAGGACCGATCTACGAGAGCGGGTGTCCGGTCTGCTCCAGGACGGCGATCTCTGCTGCACGCTCGGAGCGGGAGACCTTACGTCCCTCCCCGACGAGCTGATGTCCGATCCGAGCTGGTGACCGACCGATGAGTGCGGATCACGCCGTTCTCGACGACGTGGCTGAGGCCCTCGGGCCGAGGGTCACCCGCCGCCACCCGTTGGGCGCCCTGACCACCTACCGGGTGGGCGGGCCGGCCACCCTGTTCGCCGAGCCGGAGGACGAGGCGGCACTGCTGACCGTGGCCGAGGTGGTGGCCGGACGGCCGGTCCCGGTCCTGATCCTCGGACGGGGCTCGAACCTGCTGGTGGCCGACGCCGGCTTCGACGGGCTGGTCGTCTCGCTGCAGAAGGGCTTCGACGGCCTGGCCGTGGACGGCAACAGGGTTAAGGCCGGAGCCGGGCTCAGCCTGCCCGTCCTGGCCCGCCGCACGGCGGCTGCCGGTCTGAACGGCCTGGAATGGGCGGTGGGGGTGCCCGGATCGGTGGGCGGGGCCATCCGGATGAACGTGGGCGGCCACGGGTCGGACACGTCGGCCACCCTGGTCAGCTTGCGCTGGATCGATCTGGCCACCGGGACGGTCGGCTCGGCGCCCGCGGCCAAGCTGGAGGCCGCCTACCGCACGACGGCACTCACCGACACCGAGGTGGTGGTGGAGGGGCTCCACGAGCTGACGCCGGGCGATCCCCAGCAGAGCGCCGAGGCCATCGCCGACATCGTGCGGTGGCGGAGAGAACACCAGCCGGGGGGGACCAACGCCGGGTCCGTGTTCACCAACCCGCCCGGTGACTCGGCCGGACGCCTGATCGAGTCCTCCGGGCTGAGGGGGTTTCGGCTCGGGAGCGCCCAGGTGTCGACCAAACACGCCAACTTCATCCAGGCCGATGCCGGCGGTTCGGCCGACGACGTGCGGCGATTGATCGAACACGTCCGGGAGACCGTCGAGGCGCACGTAGGCGTGCGACTGCACACCGAGGTGCAGTTGGTGGGGTTCTCCGATCAGGAGGCCGGGCCCCGGTGAGTCCCGCCTCCGGAGGCACTGAGCCAGAGGGGCCGACCATCGACCCACGGATCTGGCAGCGTCGGCAGTCCATCCAGCGCAGCCGCGGGCGCCGGCGGCTCCAGTGGATCGGTGGGGTCGTTGGGGTATTCCTCCTGGTGGTGGTGGTCGTGGCCCTGTTGCACACCCGATGGTTCAGCGCTCAGGTGATCACCGTCACCGGAAGGCATGCCCACACCAGCGAGGCGGCCATCATCGATGCGGCCGGCCTCGAGCACCACCCGCCCCTGATCAGCGTGGATCCGGGTGCCACAGCCGAGAAGGTGGAGGCCCTGCCCTTCATCGCCTCGGCCCGGGTGCACAGGAGCTGGCCCGACGGGGTGACCATCTCGGTGACCGAGCGGGCGCCGGTGGTGCAGATGGCCGGGCCAGGGACCTCGTGGTCGATCCTCGATGGCGCCGGCCGCACCCTCCAGGTCCAGCCGGCCAAGGTGCCGGGGCTGATCGCCTACACGGTGGGCACCGGAGCCTCGGCCATCCACCCCGCCCCGGTGGGTGGCTCCCTGCCCGCCCGGCCGCCGCCGGCCTCGTGGTCAGTCGAACCCTGCCCCCGGCCTTCGTCACCCAGGTGGTGTCGGTGTCGGTGGCCACTGACGGGAGCATCTCGTTTGCCCTCAACTCGGGGATCACCGTCCTTTTGGGTTCGGATGCCGACCTGACGGCCAAGTACGAGGACGTGGCCGCCATCATCGCCCACGGGTCCTTGATGGCCACCTCGACCATCGACGTAACGGTGCCCCAGTCCCCGACGGTGGGAGGGTGAGGATGGGCCCCCGTCATCGGGGCCGTCCCTCAGGCGTGCGACCCCGGGTCGATAGTGCTTGACCAGGTACTCCGCTGACCGTATCGTGGGGCCCAACTCGCCGGTTGGAACGGTTTCAACCTTTGGTCGAGGGTAAGGGATTCCATGACCGTTCCGGCGCAGAACAACTATTTCGCCGTCATCAAGGTGGTCGGAGTCGGTGGCGGCGGGGTCAACGCGGTCAACCGCATGATCGACGCCGGACTGCGGGGCGTGGAGTTCATCGCCATCAACACCGACGCCCAGGCGCTGCTCATGAGCGACGCCGATCTCAAGCTGGACATCGGGCGCCAGCTCACCCGAGGCCTCGGGGCGGGGAGCGATCCCGAGGTGGGCCGGCTGGCCGCCGAGGAGCACCGGGCGGAGATCGAGGAGGCCCTGAAGGGCGCCGACATGGTGTTCATCACCGCCGGCAAGGGCGGCGGCACCGGCACCGGCGCGGCGCCGGTGGTGGCCGAGATCGCCAAGAGCCTGGGCGCCCTGACCATCGGCGTGGTCACCCGGCCCGTTCACCTTCGAGGGCCGCCGCCGCTCGGTCCAGGCCGAGCAGGGCATCCAGAACCTGAAGGAGAAGGTCGACACCCTCATCATCATCCCCAACGACCGGCTGCTCACGGTGTCCAACGAGAAGACGTCGATGGTCAACGCCTTCAAGATGGCCGACGAGGTGCTCATGCAGGGTGTTCAGGGGATCACCAGCCTGATCACCGTGCCCGGGCTGATCAACACCGACTTCGCCGACGTGAAGATGATCATGAGCAATGCCGGCACGGCCATCATGGGCATCGGATCGGCCACCGGCGAGGGCCGGTCGGTCAACGCCGCCCGGGCCGCCATCACCAGCCCGCTGCTCGAGGCGTCCATCGAGGGGGCGCGGGGCATCCTGCTCAACATCGCCGGCGGGCCCGACCTCGGCCTGTTCGAGGTCAACGAGGCCGCCGAGATCATCCACGGCGTGGCCCATCCCGACGCCAACATCATCTTCGGCAGCGTCATCGACGAGGCGATGGGCGACGAGGTCCGGGTCACGGTGATCGCCGCCGGCTTCGAGCGTTGGGAGGCGCAGGCCCGTGGGGGCACAGGGCCGAGTCGACCGGTCGGGACGAAACCCGAAGCCGGGTTCTCGGAGCCGAGGCGGCCCATGAGGACATCTTCGCCTCGCCGGCCGACGACGAGCTCGATCTGGGCGACGACGACTTCGACGTGCCCTCGTTCCTTCGCTGAACCGACCCGACCCGGTCGGTGACGGTCGTCGGGTCCGTCCGGGCCGCGTGGAGCGACGCCTCGGACGGTGACCTCCGTCCTGGCGACGGCCAGCAGCGGGACAGTCGGCCACTCGTGGCTGGGTCAGTTCGACGACCGGCGGTGGTGGCCGGGTGCGGGAGCTTCTACTGGATGGACCAGGTCCACGGCACGAGGGTGGTGCCGGCCGATCCTGGCGGCCGACGGCGGCGCTGGACCGCGACCGAGCGGGGAGTCCGCTGACTCCGATCCCGGTGGGTTCCGGCGACGCCCTGGTATCGTCCTCGGCCGCCGGCTCGTCTGGTGGTCCTCACCGCCGACTGCGCCTCGGTGGCCCTGGGCAGCCGGGAGGGGGTGTTCGGGGCGGTCCATGCCGGCTGGCGGGGCCTGTTGGGGGGCGTCATCGAGCGCTCGATCGAGACCATGCGGGCCCGGGGCGCCACCGACGTGGTCGGGGCCCTTGGTCCCTGCATCCACCCAGAGTGCTACGAGTTCTCCGAGGCCGAGCTGGATCCCCTGGTGGCCACCTACGGTGCCACGGTCCGGGGCTGCACCGATTCCGGAGCCCCGGCACTCGACCTACCGGCGACCGTTTCGGCCGCGCTGGTGGCCGGCGGTGCGGTCCAGGTCGCCGGCATCGACCGATGCACCGCCTGTGACGAGGGGTGGTTCTCGCACCGGGCCCGTGGGGACCGGGGGCGCCAGGCCATGGTGGTGTGGTCTCCGGGGGGCTGGTGACCGCCGTGAGTGACCCGATCGAGCGGTTCGACCAGGCCGGGTTCGACGGGCGTCTGGCCCAGGTGCACGACCGGATCGCCTCGGCATCCGGGACCCGGGTTCGGTGCGCATCGTGGCGGTCACCAAGGGATTCGGCGTCGAAGCGGTGCGGGCCGCCCTGGCCGTGGGCATCTTCGACATCGGCGAGAACTACGCCGACGAGCTGGTAGCCAAGTCGGGGAGTTGGGCGAGGAGCGGCCGGTACCGGGGAGTCGGAGGCGGTCTGGCACTTCCTCGGCGCGGTGCAGCGCAACAAGGTGGCCCGCCTGGTGCCGGTGGTCACCTGGTGGCAGGGGTCAGCCGGCTGGTCGAGGGTCGGTCCATCGCCCGCCGACGTCCGGGAT
>CAWGOY010000016.1:0-30307 GCA_963824355.1 uncultured Acidimicrobiaceae bacterium
GCTCTAGACGACTGCAC
Source organism: uncultured Acidimicrobiaceae bacterium (assembly GCA_963824355.1). Taxonomy (GTDB): domain Bacteria; phylum Actinomycetota; class Acidimicrobiia; order Acidimicrobiales; family RAAP-2; genus Bog-756. The sequence goes on from CAWGOY010000016.1 coordinate 18, forward strand.
GGCGGCCTACCGGGGCCTCCTCGACCAGGGCCATCCTCCCGACCGCTCTGGTCTTCCTCGGCGACTCGTGCGGCGGAGGCTTGGCTCTGGCCACCGCCATCCGTGCCCGGGACGCCGGGCTCCCGAATGCCGGGCGGGTATGGTGAGCCTGTCCGGGTGGGTCGACCTCGATACCGTCGGCTACGCCGAGCCCTCCACCACCGGGTCGGGATCCGTTCATCACCGAGGGATTCCTGGGGGCCCGGGCCCGCGGACTACGTGGCCGGGCGGTGTCCCCCTGTACACCATCCCGGGGCTGTCCCCCGGCGTGGGGGGAGCGCTGGCCGGGTTGCCGCCCCTGCCTCCTCCAGGTGGGCCAGACCGACCTGTGCCGACGGGACGCCGAGCGGATGGCGGTGCGGGCACGAGCGGCCGGCGTCAATGCCCGCCTGGACGTGGTGACCGGCGGCATCCACGGCGTGCAGGGCTCGGCGAACTGGGGGTGCCGAGGCGGTCTCGTCGTGGCGCTCGGTGAAGGGTTCACCGACGGGCTGCTCGACCACTGGGAAGCGGGGCCAGGTCCGCCCAGGTCGGCCCAGCTCCACCCGCTCACCAGGTGTCGACGCAGCTCCGCTTCTTGCCCGTCCGGGCGCGGCGGCGGCGGGGACGACCGCAGGGTCTCCACGATCCGCCGGCGCGAGTCGGCCGGGTCGATCACGTCGTCGATCTCGAAGGCGGTGGCCACGTTGAGCGCCTTGCCGTGCTCGTAGGCGCAGCTCGACCATGCTCGTCGAACAGCGCCTCCCGCTCGGCCGGGTCCTCGACCGCGTCGAGCTCCCTGCGGAACCCGAGCCGCACCGCGCCCTCGAGGCCCATGCCGCCGAACTCGCCGGTGGGCCAGGCCACGACGAACAGCGGCGACCGGAAGCTGCCGCCGGCCATGGCCTGGGCCCCGAGCCCGTAGCCCTTGCGCAGCACGATCGTGAAGAACGGCACGGTCGAGGCTGGCCCCGATCACGAACATGCGGCTGAAGTGGCGCACCTGGGCGGTCCGCTCGGCCTCGGGCCCGACCATGAACCCCGGCGTGTCGCACAGGAACAGGACGGGCAGGTCGTGGGCGTCGCACAGCTGCAGGAAGCGGGCCGCCTTGTCGGCGCCCGTCGGCGTCGATGGCGCCGCCCAGGTGGCCGGGGTCGTTGGCGACCACGCCCATCGGCCGGCCCTCGACCCGGGCCAGCGCGGTGACCATGCCCGGGGCCGAAGCCGGCCCGCAGCTCGAGCACCGAGCCGGTGTCGGCCAGGGTGTCGATCAGGTGGCGGATGTCGTAGACCCGCACGCCGCTTCTCGGGGACGCACGAGCGCAGGAGCCGCTGGTCGGCGCAGCTCCCACTCGTCGACCGGACCCTGGAAGTACGAGAGGTACCGCCGGGCCAGCCCGACGGCCTCGGCCTCGTCGGCGGCCACCAGGTCCACCACGCCGTTGGCCACCTGGACGTCGAGGGGGCCGACCTCCTCGGGCGCGGACGGTGCCGAGGCCGACCGCCCTCGATCATGGCCGGGCCGCCCATGCCGATCGAGGTGCCCGCGGTGGCGATGATCACGTCGCAGCAGCCGAGCAGGGCGGCGTTGCCGGCGAAGCAGCAGCCCGAGGCGATGCCCGACCAGCGGGACCAGGCCGCTGAGCGGCCCCGAACAGGGCGAAGGCCGGGGTGTCGAGCCCGGTGACCACGGCGTAGTCGGTGTCGCCCGGGCCGGCCGCCGCCGCCTTCGGCGAACAGCACCACCGGCAGCCGCAGCCGCTCGACCAGCTCGAACAGCCGGTCCTTCTTGCGGTGGTTCTGCTGGCCCTGGGTGCCGGCCAGCACCGTGTAGTCGTAGGACAGGACCGCGCACGACGACGCGCCGGTCGCCGAACCGGTCGCCGTTGACCCGGCCGATGCCGGCCACCAGCCCGTCGGCCGGCGTGCGCTCGATCAGCTCCTCGACCGGTCGGCGGCCCCGCTGGGCGGCGATGGCCAAGCGAGCCGTACTCGATGAAGCTGCCGGGATCGCACAGGTCGTCGATGTTCTCGCGGGCGGTGCGGCGGCCCTGTCCGTGGCGCCGCGCCACCACCTCGGGCCGGCCCGCGTCGAGGATCCGGGCCTGGCGGTCCGAGGACCTCGGCCAGATCGGGGCGGACGGCGTCGAGGTCGAGTGGCCTCGGCGCTCCGACGGCCCCGGGTCGCGACGGCCGCCGCGGCCGCCTCGACCACGGCCAGCGGGTCCCCGGTCACCGACCACCGTCCCCGGCACCGACGGCCAGGCGATCACGGTGCCGGTCACCGGTGCCCGCACCACGTGCTCCATCTTCATCGACTCGAGGACGACCACCGGGGCGCCCGTCGGCCACCGGCTCACCCACCGTCGACCGGGCACCGCGGCCACCGTGCCCTGCAACGGGGCCACCACGACGACCATCGTGCCGGGGACCGGCTCGTCGGCCGCGCGTCGGTTCGCGTCCGCCCACGCCGGTCAGGCCGCGGGCATGGGGAAGATGCTCGGCTCGTCGGCCACCGACGCCACGGCGGCCTCGTCGCTCGGCGGTCGGTCATCGGGCGATGACGGCCGACGGCCGCGGCCAGGGCCAGCCGGCAGGACGCCGGTGTCGCCGGGGGTGCAGAAGGCGTGGACCCCGGGGGTCGACAGGGCGAACCGGACGCCCCGGGCGACCTCGTCCGCCGTGGTGTAGGGCTCGTACCAGGTGCCCGCGGTCCGGGGCCGGTCGGCCCAGGGCGGGCGGCCGCGGCCTTGATGGCCATGACCCCGACGTCGTGCTCGGCGGCGTGGGCCAGCAGTGCCTCGGCGTCCTGCCGGTAGGTCGGGTCGGACCACAGCCGGGGGTTGACCGGGAACATCACCGTGTCGAGGTCGTAGCGGCGCAGCGCCTCGAGGTGGGCGGCGGGAGCGCTCAGCTCGTGGCCGGTGATGCCCACCCACCGGCACAGCCCCTCGTCACGGGCGGCCAGGATGGCCTCGACGGCGCCGGCCCGGGCGTCGAGCTCGGCCAGGTCGGTGACGGCGTGGAGCTGGTAGAGGTCGAAGTAGTCGCAGCGGAGCAGCGCGAGGGACTCCTCGAGCTGGGCCCGCACCCCGTCGGCATCGTGGCGGAGGGTCTTGCAGGCCACGAACAGCTGGTCCCGCACGGCGGGGATCAGCGGGCCCGAGCAGCTCCTGGGCCCGGCCGTACTGGGGGGCCACGTCGAGGTGGTTGACCCCGGCCGCCATGGCGCCTCGGCGAAGACCGCCTCGGTGGTGGTCGGGATCGGACGTCCCAGAACGCCGCGCCGCCCAGGATGGCCACCGACGAGTGGTGCCCGGTCCTCCCCAGTCGGCGTACGCTCCACGCCTGCACCGTAGTGCGGCCACGGTCCGGCCGGCCCGGTCGGAGCCTCAGCTCGGCAGCCGCGCTTCCGTGGCCGCCTCCCACCCCGCCGACCATGGCGCCGAAGCGCATCGGGTTGTAGATGTCCTCCTCGTACGACCACCGGCCGTCGCCGGCGTACTTGAGGAGGGTGAAGTTGTACTCCTGATGGACGCTGCCGTCGCCGGGGTCCCTCATCCGGTTCCATACCTGGCACACCACCCAGCCCCGCTCCTCGTCGATGACGTACCACTCGATGGGGAACTCGGGCATGTCCCGGCCCGGGTACTCCGACATGCACGCCGGTGATCCACTGGTAGATGGCCTCCCGGCCGTGGAACGTGCCGTAGTGGTGCTCGATGTAGGTGGCATCCTCGGTGAACAGGTCGGCCCAGGCCCGCCAGTCGCCGCTGGCCCCGGCCTCGGCCGCCTTGCCGCTGGTACTCGGTGAACGCCTCTTCGATCTCTGCCCTGCTCCACTGTCCCATGTCATTGGCTCCTTGCCGGCCCCCCATGGGCCGTCGATCAGTGTGGGTCGCTCGCGGCCTCAGGTCAACCAGTGTCGGCCGGCCTGACCCGTCACCGGTCAGCTCCGGCATCAACGCCGCCGGGTCAGCTCAGGGCCGGCTCTGAGCCAGGGTCCGGAGGCGTGGCACGACTTCCGAGCCCAGGCGGACGATCTGGTCCCGGACGGACTCGGGCGGCATGCCCGGCAGGTGGACCCTCAGGTTGAGGGCGTCGGCCCCGCACGCCCGCACCACCTGGTCGAGCTGCCCGGCCAGCTCGGCGGGATCCACCGAGGTCACCGTCTGGTCCTCCCCGAAGGCCGCCTTCGACCCGGCGTAACTGTCGTAGACCTGTCGCTGAGCGTCGACCAGGTCGGTACGGAGATCACCCAGCCAGACCCGGCGGATCAGGACCTTGGCTCCCGGCACCACCTGCTTCGTCGAAGGCGCCCGTGACCTGGGCCAACCGGGCGGCCGGAGACATCCCCTCCATGAGGATGCCCGGCCCGATCCGAGCCGCCCTCCTGGCCGCCGCCGGTGACACCGCCGCGCTCAGAACCGGGACCGGACTCGTGGCGCAGGCCCGCGCAGGGCGGGGTCTCCGCCGAGTTGGCGCAGGTCCTGGCCGCCGAGCATGTCCACCAGGCGGGGCAGCTCGGCCTCTTGAACACCTCCACCGCGGTCGGCGACGGATCAGGCCCAGGGCCTCGAAGTCGAGCGGAAGGGCTCCGGCGGCCACGCCCACGCCCGACCCGGCCCGGATGCCGGGCGGCCAGCCAGGCCACCTCCTCGGCCACCAGGGCGGTGGGCCGGAGCGGGAGCAGCAGTGGGCAGGCGGCGGCCCATCCGTCGGGGGTCGAGTCCAGGATGAAGCCGGCCACCTGCAGCGGGTTGGGCAGGTAGCCGGGGAACCCACCGTGGTGCTCACTGGTCATGATGCCCACGAACCCTGCTTGGACGGCCAGGACTGCTTGGCCGCACAGCTCGTCCACCACGGCGGACGGTTCCAGATCGTTGTGGGGATAGAGGCGAAGAGACACCCCTCCGGAGGCAAACGGTGAGGACTCAGGGCCCCGAAGAGGAGCGGCGGTGTCGTCGGCTATCGGATCCGGCACGCTGGCGACCATAGAGGAGGAAGGACTCCTCGGTTTCGTCGTCGGTTCCGGAGTGTGGGACAGTAAGCGATGAACGAGTTCGCCCCGGTCGACGATGGAGGTCCGCCGGGGTCGGATCACGAGCGCCGGGTGGTAACCGCCGACCTCGAATTCACGGTGGCCGAACGGGCCGAAGTGGTGGTTCAGGTGTTGGCTTCCGCCACCGCAGGCCGGGTTCTCAACGAGAGATTCGAGGTCCAGGTGGCGGGACGGCCGGCCCCGCACTCCGTTGAGCTGGCCGGACCCCATGGCGCCAGAGTCAACGTGTTCGACGCCCCGCCTGGACGCCTGACCGTCAGCTACCGCTCCGAGATCGAACCGGTCGATGGCCTGGCCGCATCGAATCAAACCAATGAGGTCGGATCGGCCGTCGGGCCCGATTCGTCCCGTGGGTCCGACTCCTCTGGTGGGTCCGGCGATCTGGAGCGACTCGTCTACCTCCGCCCCAGTCGGTACTGCCCGTCCGATCACCTGGTCGGCTTTGCCGTCGCCGAGTTCGGGACCGGTCCGTCCATTCGGACCCGGGCCGAAGCGGTGGCGGACTGGATACGCGAGCGGGTCGGCTATGTGGCCGGCTCCAGCTCGGTGCACGACTCGGCGGAAGACACCCTTCTCACCGGGATGGGCACCTGCCGGGACTTCGCCCACCTGGGGGTGGCCTTGTGTCGGGCCGTCGGCATTCCGGCGCGATTCGCCGCGGTCTATGCCCCCGGCCTGTTCCCGATGGATTTCCATGCAGTATTCGAGTGCATGGGTGTGGACGGCAACTGGTACGCCTACGACGCCACCGATCTGGCTCCCCGGCAGTCGATGGTGAGGATCGTCACCGGTCGGGACGCGGCCGACGCCGCATTCGCTTCGGTCAACAGCGGCATTGCCACCCTGCAACGCGTCGAAGTGACTGCGACTACCGGTGGAGCACTGCCGGTGGATCACCACTGGGCCCAGGTGCGACTGGCCTGATAGTGACCGAACCGTCGACCCACCCTTGTCAGTCCGCCGTGACCGAGCCGATCTTCTCTTTGCCCGCCGCCGCCAGCCGCGCCACCTGATGGGCACCTTGATCAGCCGCCTCCTTGGTGGCCCGGGCCACCCCGGTGGCCCGTTGGCGCCCGGGCAGCGCCGCGTCCCTGGTGGCTGAAGCCACTTCCGAGGCCAACCAGTACTGGGTCTCAACCGTACGTCCGTTGAAACGCCCCAGATCGCTTTCTTGATCTGGGGCGTTTTCCGTTCACAGACCGAGCTTGAAGCCCTCGTGGGTTCGCACGAAACCGTGGCGTTCGTAGAAGCGATGCGCCGCATCCCTTTTCTTGTTGCTGGTCAGTTGAACCCGGTAGCAGCCATGGCCGGCGGCGTGGCTCGCGGCCTTCTCGAGGAGGAGACCACCGATTCCCCTTCCTCGCCAGTCGGGATGAACGTGCAGGGACTCAATCTCCGCACACCGGCCTCCCATCGATTGGAAGTGACGGAACACGATCAGCTGGCAGACCCCCACCACCTCGCCCTGTACCTCCGCCACCAGCAGTTCACAGCCAGGAGTCACATCGATTTCGACCAGGGCCTGCTGGTAGCGCTCCATGTTCCGGGGATCTTCCCGGCCTACATCCAGGGATCCGAAGTCAAGCAGTTCGACCAGTCGGGTCAGGTCTTCGCCGCGAGCCGGACGTACCAAAACTTCTGCCGGCAGGGAGTGAGCCATCGACGGAGCATAGGGCCGAGGCCTCCGGAAACTTCGGCCGACGTGGGGTCAGGCCATCCACTCGGCCGGCGCCAGGGACATGAAGCGCTCGACAAACTCCTGGACCGCCTGGTGCCCACCCCGCTGTCTGATCAGGCCTTCCTTGGCGCTCCCCTGCACATCAACGCACGTTCCTTCGCCCACCTCGGTGCACCGAACGCGGACGACGGCGGGATTCATACGGAAGAATCCGGTCCTCACAATGCCGATGGTCTCCTCGCCGGATACCAGCAAGGTCCCGATCTGATCCAACAGCGCTTCTATGGCATCCACGGCCGCCGCCGCCGCCACCACCACCGTAAGAACCTGTGAGGAGTCATCCGTCCTCAACCTGCTGGTAACGACGGGGCAGAGTCCCATCCTGGCGAACCGTGCGGTAAGAATCTCTTCGTTGGTCATGTCGGCCACGATTCAGAACATCGGCCTCGAGCCGGCGTAACCTGAGCCAGACGCCGGGATTTTTTATCGGCCCTGCAGGCACCCACGAACGCCGCCCGAGTACAACGCTTGGGTCTTACTGCGTCAAGTACTGGCCGGAAGGCAAACAGGCCTGATGGAGACCTACGCACAGCTCATCGACCGGGCGGTCGACGGAAACGGCAACGCCTTCGGGGAGGTCCCACGCCGACACCAGCTGCCGGTCTACTCCTGCCTCATCGATCCGAAACGCTGGCATGGTCGAGCGATCGACGGGGGCCGTTTCGAGGGTGCACTCAGCCGCTTCTACCAAGAGCCCTCTACCAAATCTGAACGGAGCCGGAGTCAAAAGGTCACCAGGTCGCATTGGCGATGGGTGCAGGCCGCCCCGGCGGGGGACGGTGGCAGGTAGTCACCATGACCAGACTGGCTCTTGGATCGCCTTGGGTGGAGACCAGGCCATCAGGGCACGCCAGCGGTCGTGGCGCTCAGGGTGCCGGCCAAGGCCCCACTCACCATGCTGCTCCAAAAGGGAGCGTTACGTCACGACGGCATCACCTGGTCGAGGGTTGGGTCACTGGTGCCGTTGTATTCCGGATCGACGCTGGTGGGCTATCTCAACAAAGAGAATGTGGAGTTTCCACCCATCGAGGCCCAACCCCTCCTCCGCCTGTCTCCCTCACTCCCCAAGGCCGCCCACCTCTGCCGCATCATTCCGCCGGGAAGCCCCTTCGTGGCGGACGTGCACGACGCCTCTCTCGTGGTGGTCGGCCGCCTGTACCGGGACTCCGGTGACGTCCCCGTGGGCACCCGGCCACGGTGCAGGTTAGACAACAACAGTGCAGCGAACCTGGTGTGAAGCTGTGCCTCAACTACCAACTACCAACTACCGGCTACCGGCTACTCGCCGACGGCTGGATCCCTGGATTCCTGCACCCCATCGACCTCGCCCAACCGATCGGCGGCCCGATGGCACCTCGTGGACTCGTCGCTGAAGGCCTGCTCCACGGACTCGCCCCACTCGGCAATCATCCGCCGGATGGGATGGTGCGGCGGCTCCGGCAGCGTGCTGGGGTGGGCCAAGGCCTTGTCGAAGTGCTCCGCCAACTCACTGATCTCCCGTGGGTCCAGTTGCTCCTCGACCACCAGAAGCTCTTGGTCCTCCTGGTTCATGTGGACGTAGATCGACTCGATCAGCTTCCCCACCGATTGCTCGAAGCCGTCGGGGTCATCGATGTGGCCGTTGATGGGTTTCATGTGACGGGTCTTGTGATGCATCTCCACCAGGGCCAGCCGCACGGTGCCCTGTGCCTCCTCGGCCCGCTCCACTGCGGCCTCGCTTCCGGGGACATGCCGGAGCATCGGGTACAGCCCGTAGGTCTTGGCGTTCTCGTATCTGGCGACCTCTCCGGCCACCACCGCAGCCAACTCGAGCGCGTTCGGCCGGAACGGTGGCGGACTCGAGGGTCCGGACCATTTGGAGCACGTTGAGCCGGGCCCTCTCTTGAGCGCCGACCGGCATTGACGGCATGAATCGGTGAAGGTCGCTCATGGTGCCGCGATACCCGCATGGCCGTACTCCAAACCGGCCAGTGAAATGGCTGCAGACCCGGTGGAACGGATCTGAGCTGGGGATTCACCAGAGCGACCTGACCGGTCCGGGCCAGAGCCCCGACCCGGCCCCCTAGCCGCCACTACTCCCGGGTGGGCTGATCAGGACCTCAGGTCCCCAATCCCCAGCGATCCCCCGTCCGACCCCCCACCGGAGTCGGGGCTCTCGGCTTCGTGCTCGACCTGCACCACGGGTTCGGACGTGAACAGATAGGTGCGCAGGTGCTGATCCAGCACCGGATCATGACGACGGAGCCACTCGATCGTCATCGCCGCGTGCTCCTTCTCCTCGTCGCGGTTGTGGGCCAGGACCGCGGCGAGACTCTCGTCCCCGGTGGCTTCGACCCGTTGGTCGTACCAGTCGACCGCCTCGAGCTCCTCCTGGATCGAGACGATGGCCCGGTGACGGTCGATCGCTCCGGCTGACAGCCGATCCTCGGGTTCATGGAGTCCAGCGCTCTGGGCCATCGACATCCCTCCTGTTCGTCCCCGCTGGCGGCACCCCGCCATCAATCATCAGGGCAGGAGAGACCTTACCGGTCAGCCGCCGGTCCGACCCACCCACTCAGCTCCCACTGACCTGTGCGCTAACGGTCCGACGCTCTCATGTCACTCCGGCCGAGCGGAACTGGATGCTGATCCGCGGTCCGACCGACCGCGCCGTCTTGGGCACGGCGTGCTCCCAGGTGCGCTGGCAGCTGCCCCCCATGACCAGCAGATCCCCATGGCCGACGGAGAGTTTCAACGACGACCCGCCCGACTTCGGCCGGAGGAGGAACCGGCGGCGCCCTCCCAGGGAGACGATGGCCACCAACTTGTCGTCCTGCACCGCCCGGCCGATGGTGTCGCCGTGAAACGCCACACTGTCCCGGCCGTCCCGGTAGAGGCAGATGCCGGTGGTGCAGAACGGGGCGCCAGGGGTGTCTCGGTAGTGATCGGCCAGAGCGGCCTGGGCCTCGACCAGCACCGGGTCCGGAAGAGCCGCACCCTCCTCATAGAAGGCCAGCAGACGAGGCACGTCCACGGTGCGGTCGTACATGCGTCGACGCTCCGACCGCCACGGCACGTTGGTGTGCAGCCGCTCGAAGAGCTCGTCCGACCGGGCGATCCACTCCCGGCGCAGATCGATCCAGGCTCCCTGACCCAGGTCCACCCGCTCCAAGGACGAGGCCAAGGGGCGGGGACCGACCCCCTCTTCGCCTTCGAACAGCGACTGCTGCAGGACGGTCACCATCCCCACTGTATACGAACATGTGTTCGTATACAGTGGCCACCGCATCAGCCGGGAATCCCAGGGTGGTGCTCCAGGTCAGGCGACGGTCCGGACGGTCCCAGCCGCTCGAACGGTACGGTGCAACGGCGATCCGCGTGTTCACCTGCGACAACTGTGGTCAGCTGATCTTCTTCGACAATGTCGAGTGTCTCCGCTGCCATGCTCCCCTCGGCTACCTGCACGAGAGACGGAGCGTGGTCGCTCTGAGCAGCACCGACGACGGCCTGTTGGACCTGGGCACGCCGGCCAGGGTCTGGCAGCGGTGCGCCACGGAGCGGGTGACCGGATGCAACTGGCTGGTCCCCGCCGGGCCCAACGCCCTCTGTGAGTCGTGCGCGCTCACCCGGACCCGCCCGGCCGACGACGACTCCGAGGGGATGGCCGAACTGGTCCAGGCTGAGAGGGCCAAGCGGCGCCTGGTGTTCCAGTTGGCAGAGATCGGACTGCCGGTGGAGCCCCGCGACGAGCGGGCCGGACGAGGTCTGGCCTTCGATCTGCTGTCCAGTGCCACCACCAAGGTGATCACCGGCCACGACGACGGGATCATCACGCTCGATCTCGCCGAAGCGGATGACGAGCACCGGGAGCATCTCCGTCTCCAGCTGAGCGAGCCCTATCGGACGGTGCTCGGGCACTTCCGCCATGAGATCGGGCACTACTACTGGCCCATCCTGGTCGACGGGACCGAGATGCTCGACGCCTGCCGAGCCATCTTCGGCGATGACCGTCAGGACTACGCCACGGCCGTCAAGCTTCACTACGACGCCCCACCCGACCCCGAGCGATCATGGATGGACACCCACATCAGCCGCTACGCCACCATGCACCCGTACGAGGACTGGGCCGAGACCTTCGCCCACTACCTCCATATCCTCGACACGCTCCAGACCGCCGAGAGTTTCGGACTCGGCGTCGGGGGAGTCACGGATGTGGCCCGCCTGAACCAACGGCCCGGCGTCCACCCCGCCCGGCCCTTCGGCAGCGCTTCGTTCCAGGACGTCATCGGCCACTGGCTGGAGCTGACCTATGCCCTCAATCAGATCAACCGGTCGATGGGGCGCGACGACCTCTACCCGTTCCTCCTGGCTCCGAGGGTGATCAAGAAGTTGGCCTTCGTGGACGGCATCGTCGGTCGTCGGGCGGAGCGAGATACCCGGAGCGCACCGGGCCCGACAGGATGAGCTTGGTCAGCTGTAGAGCACCGGGGCGTCGAAAGAAGCTCGACGTGAGGCCCGCCTCAGCGCCCCCAGTACCGGGCGACCGAGCACCAGTACCAGCACGGCATTGGTGACGGCCCTCGGGATGTCGAAACCCAGCGACGTGGTCAGGTCGAAGAAGATGAAGGCATGCAGGTTGTGGAGGGCACCGGCCCCGGGGTCGTAGGAGAAGGTGGTGGTGGTCCCGGCCCCGAAGGGCCAGAACCACAGGTTGAGCAACGCCCCGTAGAGCAGCGACGACACGGCGGCGTACCAGGCCAGCATGATCAACTCGGCCCTCCCTCGGGCGGCCGGCAGACATCCGGCGCCGAACCCTATCCAGGCGGCGCCGAACATCTGGAACGGCAGCCACGGACCGATGCCCCCGGTGAAGAGGGCCGAGGCCGCGATGGTCACGGCACCAAGGACGAACCCGAAGCCGCGACCGAACACCCGGCCCGAGGGGGTCAGCAAGAAGAACACCGGTTCGAAGCCGGCCACTCCCGGGCTCGGGATGCGCAGGGCGCAGCCACAGGCGGCCAGGATCCCCAGGAGGGCGATGGCCTTGGCATCGAGCGAGCCCTCGGCCAACTCGCTGAGGACCACCGCCAGCAGCAGGGGCAGGATGGCGATGAAGATCCAGGGGGCGTCGGTCGAATGGGCCAGGTTGGCCTGCGAACTGCCATGGATCAGGAGCGGCCAGCCGAATGCCGCCACGCCGATCAACGAGGTCAACGCCAATAGTGCCGATGCCTTGGGCCGGAGCCGGATGGCGGCCGGACGGCCGGCGTTGGTCCGGGCAGCCGGCAACCCGGAGTAGCCCGCTCCGCCAGGGATGAGGGGCCCCGGCGTCCTATCCATTGTCTTGCCGCCATCGCAGTGCCTCGGTGACCTCGGCCACCGTCAACCAGGGCTCGGGGGCCATGATCTTGGCCACCTGGGGAGCGAAGACCGGTGAGTGACAGATGACGTCCCTGGCCACTCCATCCGAGACCACCTCGCCGTCGGCCATCACCACCGCCCTGGTGGCCACCTTGGCCACCAGTTCGACGTCGTGGGTGGCCACCACCACACACTTCCCTTCCACCGCCAGCTTCGCCAGCATGACCACCAGACGCTCCTTGCTCGGATAGTCGAGCCCGCGGGTGGGCTCGTCCAGCAGGAGCAGCGGAGGGCCGGGAGCCAGCACGATGGCCAGGGCCAGGGCCAGGCGCTGACCCTCGGAGAGATCGCGGGGGTGGCTGGCTTCCGGCATTCCCGGCAGGACGGCCTCGAGCATGGCCTTCGTCGTCCCCGGATCCAGACCGGTCTCCCGGTCCGCGGCGGCACACTCATCGGCCACGGTCTCGCCGTAGAGCAAGACCCCGGCGTCCTGGGGCACCAGGCCCACCACCCTGATCAGCTTGCGGGCCGGCATGTCGGTGGGAGCCCTGCCGAGCACGCGGGCCCGGCCCCGGGTCGGATTCCGCAGTCCGGCCATCTGTCCCAGCAGTGTGGACTTGCCCGACCCGTTACGGCCCATCACCGCCACCACCTCACCGGCGCCGAACTCGAGCGTGACGGAGTCGAGGGCCAGGACGTCCCCGTACTCGACCGACAACCGCTCGACCGACGCCACCGTCGGGTGGACAGCAGGGCCGGAAGCCGGGATCGGCTGCTGGGCCCCGACCAGTTGCCGCCGGAGCGGTTCGGCCAGGCGTCGGGCGTCGCGCACCGACAGCGGCAGTGGACTCCAACCGGCCACCCGGGCCAGCTCGACGATGGGAGGAGCGACCGGTGACGTCGCCATGATTTCCGCGGTCGGACCAATGACCAGGCGCTCACCACCCCCGGGCACCAGGACCACCCGGTCGGCAAAGGGAATCACCCGCTCCAGCCGGTGCTCGGCCACCACCACGGTCATCCCCACGTCGTGCACCAGGCGGGTAAGCGAAGAGAGCACCTCTTCGGCCGCGGCCGGGTCGAGGGCCGACGTCGGCTCGTCCAACACCAGGACCCGCGGCGAGGCGCACAGGACCGCACCGATGGCGGCCCGTTGCTGCTGCCCGCCCGAGAGCGAGGTCAACGGTCGGTGACGCAGTTCGTGCAGCCCCAGGAGGTCGAGGGTGTCCTCCACCCTTCGGCGCATGGCGTCGGGCGGGATACCCAGATTCTCCATGGTGTAGGCCAGCTCGTCCTCGACGGTATCGGTCACGAAACTCGAGGCCGGATCCTGACCGACCACACCGACCACGTCGGCCAGCTCCCGGGGGGGAACTCTCGGGTTGATCGGCCGTCCACCTGGACCTCACCCGAGAGGTGGCCGCCGGTGAAGTGGGGCACCAGACCGTTGATGGCTCGCAACAGGGTGGACTTCCCCGAACCGGTCTGCCCCACCACCAGGCAGAGCTCACCTTCCTCGACAACCAGGTCCACCCCGGACAGGGTGGGAGTGGCGGCTTCGGCATAGGTGAAGGTCACGTTGGTGAAGCGGATCATGCCGGCGAGCCCTCGGGTCGTCCGGGGGCTGTGGACCGGCTCCCGACCGCGGCCACCATTGGGCGGGCACCACCCAAGGCCCGCGGCGCCGGAGCCACCACCGCCGGCAGCAGGCCGACCAGGATGCAGGCGGTGGGCAGCAGCGGCAGGGTGGGAAATCGGAGCGGATAGACCACCAGCTGGAGCCCGGCGACGCCGACAACCGATGCCACCACGAAACCACCGAGCACCACCACGCCGGACCCCACCACCAGCCACTCCGGGGTCCCCCACGCATCGGGGCGGTAGCGGGTGCGGTTGGTGCGCCGTCCCCCTACAGCCAGGCCGGTGCCGACCAGGATCGCCCCCACAGCCAGGAACGGCACCCCTCCGGCCGGGAGTGAACCGCTGATCCAGCGCCCCGTAGACCCCCACCACGATGGCGAGCAGGCCGCCGGCGGTGGCACCACCGGCCACCCGCCTGGTGGTCCGGGCCACCGGCACCCGGCGGCCGTAGCCGCGGGCGTCCATGGAGGCGGCCAGCTGCAGGGAACGGTCGAGGGCACTCTCGAGGACCGGGATGGCCATGCCCCGGATACCGGCGATCCCCCGGGTGGGTCGGCCCCGCAGCCGGCGGGCATCGCGGACGGAGGCGATGGCGATGACCACCTCGGGGGCGAAGGACAACGACACGGTGACGGCCACCCCGGCCTCGTAGAGGATGGCGGGAGGCATCGGAGCAACCGGTACGGGCTGGCCAGGGAGTTCGCCGCCCCGAAGCAGATCAGGACCACGGCCAGCCGGAGACCCTGGACCGCGGCTGACAAGATCGCCTCGGCAGTCACCGGCCCACCGATGCTGACCCCGGCGGCCCAGGCCGGCAGCGGTACCTCGGGCAGGGTGAACAGGACGTGACCCGGGAGGCGCTGGCCGAAGACGATCTGGACCGCCACCCGCACCACGATGACCACCAGGCCCAACCGGAGGAAGAAGACCAGCGACCGCGACCACGGAGCCGAGGAGCGCCGGGCGGAGACCACGTAGGCGGCCGTGGCGGCGATGAGAGCCAAGAGCAGTGGGTTGGTGACCCGTATGGCCGCCGCGGCCAGACAACCCGCCCACAACCACCAGGCCGCCGGATGGAGGCCGCGGCGACCGGGGGCGGATGCCCGGAGGTTCACGGTGAACCGGGGCGCCGACGCCAGCGGATGACGGCCACCAACAGCAGCGCCAGGATGAACAGGGTGCCGATGATCAGTGGCACGGCACTGTCGCCGCCCCCCGATCGGTCGTCGGCGGCGGCGGCACTCAACGCCTGGGCGTGGCTTCCCCCCGACAGGTTGCTGGACGTCGAGGCCGATTCCCCTGTACCGGATTTCGACGCCGGTGCTTTGGTCGGCGGATCGGAGGTCCTGGTCGAATGGTCGGCCGCGCCTTTGGTGCTCGAGGCCCCCTTCCCACTCGACGACGTCGAGGTGGGCCCGGATCCGGGCGACTTCCCCTGGCTGTTCACCGGAGGAGCGGTGACGGGCGAAGGGTCCGTCGATAGCGCCGTGGTGGTCGTCGACGTACCCACCGACGTGGTCTGTGTCGTGGTCGTCGTGGTCGTCGTGGTGGTCGGCGAGCTGCTCGACGAGCAGATGGCGGCGAAGTCGGCGGACGTGGTGGGAGGTGGGTCGCTCGGATTCGCCTTGCCAGGGTCTTGGAAGCGCCACCCCTCGGATCTCGCCGGTGGTCACCGCACCGAAGGCACCGGCGTCGGCATACTTCCACTTGCCGGAGGCCACCTCCCAGTACGACCAGTAGATGTAGCCGTCGGACACCTCCTGCCCACAACCACTGCTCGGAATGTCATTGATCGAGCACAGCAGTCCACTGGTGTTGTAGGTGGGTGCCTGTTCATGCTCCTGTGCGGTGAACGCCGCCAGGGCCTGGTACCCGTTGTCACCGGCCGGTACCTTCACGCAGCCCACCGAGGCGTGGGCCGACCCTCCGAAGTCGATCACGAAGGCCACCTGGACCTCACTGGCGGCGGCCCCGGCCACGGCCCGGAACGGGACCAGTGCATCCGGTCCTGCGGCGGCCAGGGCAGCGGCGGCGGCCGCTACGAACAGGGTCAAACGAACCCCTCGACGGAAGGGCGGTTCACAGCGGGCCGGCGCCTGGCAGGCATGGGGACGATTCCTCGCTATCGGCAACGACCCGGAAGCTCCACGGCGCCAAAGCGAGCACGTGACCGACCGAATCCCTGCCGCTGTTCTCGACGGTCACGGACTCAACCACGTGGCACTTCGGTATCCCGGCTCGTGACGGCTCCGAACTGTCGTCACCTACGGTTGCGGACCAGCGCCGGACTTCGACCGGCTTCCCCGAACTGCCACCACTGTTGTAGACCCGACCATATCAGGGCTGGATCAAGGGCATCCCGACCACGGTGACCGGTGGCTGCCCTCCCAGGCGGGCCCCCTCACCCGACCGTCGGGACCACGCTCCCCGCCCCGGTAACCCGCAGGTGGCGCACCACATCGCGGTAGGCGAACCAGGGACTCTGCTCGGTGTAGTCGATCCGGCGCTCGGCACAGAACGGCCGGACCAGCTTGCGGGCCCGGCGAAGGTTGGCCCGCGGCATGTTCGGGAACAGGTGGTGCTCGATCTGGGTGTCCAGTCCTCCGAACAGGAAACCGGTGAAGGTGGGGCCCGACAGGTTGCGCGAGGTCAGCACCTGACGACGTAGGAAGCCCAGGTCGTCGTCGTGGACCAGGGCCGGCATCCCGACGTGGTTGGTGAGGAAACTCACCCCAAGATAGAACCCGAACAACGACTGGGTGACCGCGATGAAGACCGCCGCACGGATCGGCGAAAGCAGCAGGAAGGGCAGTACGAAGAACACCGCCAGGTGCACGGTCAGCAGTCCGGCCTCGACCAGAGCGGCCCGGTCGCGCCGTCGGGCCAGGGCCGCAGCGCTGGCCACGTGCATGTTGAGGGCTTCGAGGAACAAGAGGGGCAGGAGGAAGACGGCCTGGAGCCCGGCGGCCAGCCGACCGAACCGTCCGAGGGCCTCGACCTGTTCCGAGGTGTACACCAGGGCGCCCGGGGACATGTCGGGATCCTTGTCCGGACGATTGGTGTGGGCGTGGTGGCGATTGTGCTTGTTCAGCCACCACCCGAAGCTGAATCCGGTGAGCAGGTTGGCCACCACCAGGCCGACCATGTCATTGTCCCGCCTCCGTGCGCAGATCTGTCGATGACCGGCGTCGTGGCCGATGAAACCCAGTTGGGCCAACACAAAGGCCAGCCCCACCGCCACCACCAGATTCCACCAGCTGTTGCCGATGACCACCACCGCCACAGCCAGCACCACCAGCGCGACCAGGGTGCAGCCGATCTTCACGACGTAGTACCCCCGCCGGCTGCTCAAGAGGCCGCCTTCGCGGACTCGGCGGGCAATTCGGCAAAGTCCTCGCGCCTCGACTCAGCCGAGGGGTGGACCGCTGTCTCCGTGTTCATGGCGCAACTCTCAGACGGTGCTTGCGTGCACTGAAGCGGGAGGCCGACCGGGGCGTGCCTGACCTCGTGGAAGGCATAGCGGGATTAGTGGGACTGCGACCGCTGCGCTCTCGAACGATCACGCCACCGACAGGAGGATCGGGCCTGGCAGGGACAGTCCCCGTGGCCTACCCCACCGAAGGCGATCCCCTACTGTAGTGCCCGTTGGCTCCTTGCCTGGCGCGCCTGGACCTCGCTGACTCCCTGCTCGCACGAACACGCTGCCGAGCTCCGCTATGTCGCTGTTGGTGGGGTGGTAGTGCGGTGACCAGGATGGCCGAATCTGTTGGGAACGTGTCATTGACGCCAGGCTCCGGTGCGTTCAGGCTGGCTCCATGCCCCAACGAGACATACTCATCGTCGGATTCCCGGGAATGCAGTCCCTCGACGCCATCGGGCCCTTCGAGGTGTTCGCCGGCGCCAGCGCCACGGCCAAGAGCCTCGGACGCCCCGGCGGCTACCGGGTGACGCTGGCCTCGTCGCAGGGCCACGTGGTCCGAGCGGAGAGCGGCGTGGGTATCGCCACCGAGCCCCTCCCCGAGCCCGGGACCCGGATCGACACCCTGGTACTCCCGGGCGGGGGTCAGGCCCGCTCGGCCCGCGAGGATGCTGAGCTGGTGGCCTGGATCAAGGCGGTGGCGCCCGGCTGTCGCCGGGTGGCCACCGTCTGTACCGGAGCCTTCCTGGCCGCCCACGCCGGACTGCTCGACGGGCGCCGGGTCACCACCCACTGGGCCCAAGCCGCCCGGCTGGCCTCGGAGTTCCCCCTGCTCGACGTCGATCCCGACCCCCTGTACATCCAGGACGGCAAGTACTGGACCAGTGCCGGGGTCACCGCCGGGATCGACCTGGCCCTGGCCCTGGTGGACAAGGACCTCGGTGCCGACGTGGCCCAAGCGGTCGCCCGCCAGTTGGTGATGTTCTTGCACCGACCCGGGGGCCAGACCCAGTTCGCCACGCCGGTGTGGGTGCCCCGAGCCGAACGCACCACCGTAAGGGCCGTCCAGACTCTGGTGGAGTCTTCCCCCGCCGGCGACCACCGCGTGCCGGTCCTGGCTGAGGCGGCCTCGATGAGCGTGCGCCACTTCACCCGGGTCTTCAGCAACGAAGTGGGCGAAACCCCGGGGCGGTTCGTGGAAGGGGTACGGGTCGAGCTGGCCCGCCGCGAGCTGGAGACCACCGATGACACCCTGGACGTCGTCGCCACCCGGTGCGGGTTCGGCACGGCGGAAACCCTCCGACGGGTGTTCAAACGACGGCTCGACGTCGCTCCGGACGGCTACCGGCGACGCTTCCGGGTGGTCGGCGACCAGCGAGCCACAGCTTGACGATCAGTCGACCAACGCCTGGTACACCAGGGCTCGTAGCTGGGGTCGGAACGGGTAGGACACCGAGGGCAGCAGCTGGGTCATGAACACCACCGCCAGGTCCTCGACCGGATCGACCCAGAAGGCCGTGCTGGCCGCCCCACCCCAGTAGTACTCACCGGTGGAGCCGGCCGTTCCTGTGGCCGCCGGTCCTTGGCCGACGGCGAAGCCCAGCCCGAAGCCGATACCTTCGAAATCGGCCTCACCGAATCCCCCGCTGGCGTAGTCCGGGCCAGATCCCCGTCACCGGGGAGGTGGTTGCAGGTCATGAGCTCGAGGGTCTTGCGGCCGATGACCCGGTGCCCGTCGAGCTCCCCTCCGCCGACCAGGCTCTGGCAGAAGCGGAGGTAGTCGAGAGTGGTCGACACCAGGCCTCCGGCACCCGAGAGGTAGGAACGCTGACGTCGATAGCTGCTTTGTTCGGGGTCCTCCATCAACACCGGTGGTCGTCCCCGGCCGGTACCGGTAGCAGGCGGCGAAACGATCCAGCGAGGCATCGGGAACCGAGAAGCCGGTGTCGACCATTCCCAACGGCTCGAAGATGTGGGCCTGGAGATAGCGGTCGAACGGCTCCCCGGAGAGGATCTCCACCAACCGGGCGCAGATGTCGGTGGAGAGCCCGTAGTTCCAGCGGGTGCCCGGTTGGAACTTCAGCGGGTAGCCCGCCAACAACGTGCACACCCGTTCCAGGGTCATGCCGTGGCGGGCCTCGTGCACGGCGGCGGCGAAGTCGTCATCGGTGGGATGGCCAGGTACCAGGCTGCCGGCCAAGCCGGTCATATGGGTCAGGGCGTCACGCACGTTCATGGGCCGGACCGGCTCGATCTTCCGTACGGATCCGTCGGCTTCGAACTCCCCCACCGAGAGGTCCCGCCACTCCTCGATATAGCGGTGAATGGGGTCGTTCAGTTGGAACAGCCCCTGTTCGTACAGTTGCATCAGCGCCACCGAGGTGAGCGGCTTGGTCATCGAGTAGATCCGCCAGATGGTGTCGTCCTCGACGGGCTTGGACCGTTCCCGGTCCATCAGGCCCAGCGATCGCCAGTAGGCGAGACTGCCCCGTCGGACCACCGCTATCTGACACCCGGCGATCTTCCCGGTGGCCACATACCGCTGGTCGAAGTGCTCGGTGATCCGTTCCAGCCGCTCGGCGTCGAATCCGGCCCCGTCGGGATCGACCTTCACGACGTGGAGCCGTTCACGAGTCCCGCCGTCCCGACATGTTGGCGTTGGGCGCGGCATCGGGCCACCAAGCCCGGGATGACCTCACCGAGCTCGGCGGTCTCCCACCGGTCGTCCTTGTTCACCCCGGGGCCGGCCACCCAGCCCTCGGCCACGCTGATGTGCCCGCCGTAGACGTTGAAGACCCGGCCGGTGATGGCGGCCGACTCGGCGCTGGCCAGCCAGACCACCAGGGGGGCGATGTTGTCGGGGTCGTTGCGGGTCGAACTCGTCCGGCTTGCGCTCCGGTTGCCCCTCACCGAAGCCCAGGTTCTCGGTCATCCGGGTGAGGGCGGCGGGGGCGATGGCGTTGACCGTGACCCCGTAGCGGGCCAGCTCCATGGCGGCGATGATGGTCAAGGCGGCGATGCCGGCCTTGGCCGCGCCGTAGTTGGTCTGGCCCACGTTGCCGTAGATGCCCGACGGCGAGGAGGTGTTGATGATCCGGGCGTCGTTGGTCTCGCCGGCCTTGGCCCGGTCCCGCCAGTAGTCGGCGGCGTAGCGCATGGGGGCGAAGGTGCCCTTCAGGTGGACCCGGATCACGGCGTCCCACTCGGCCTCGGTCATGTTGACCAGCATCCGGTCCCGCAGGATGCCGGCGTTGTTGACCAGCGACGTCGAGCCCGCCGAAGGTCGTCGACGGCCGTGTCGATCAGCCGCTTGGCCCCGTCCCAGTCGCTGACGTCGTCGCCGTTGGCCACCGCCTCGCCCCCGACGGCCCGGATCTCGTCGACCACCTCGCCGGCCGGGCCCGCCGACGAACCGCTGCCGTCGACCTCGGCGCCGAGGTCGTTGACCACCACCTTGGCCCCCTGCCGGGCGAACTCGATGGCGTGGCCCCGGCCGATCCCCCGCCCGGCCCCGGTGACGATGACCACCCTTCCCTCACAGATCCCGGCCATGACTGCTCCTCATTCCCCCGAACCACGGTCCGGCTCCGTTGACGACTGCCGAGACGGTAGTGCCACCGCCGGCTCCGGCGTGACCCGCGGCCCGGTGACCAGGACACGGCCCCTGTGCTCAGGTGTTTTTGGCCAGCTCCGAAAAGGGCGTGGTCCGGTCGGCCCCGGGCTCCTTGGGCAGCCCGAGGACCCGTTCGCCGATGATGTTGCGTTGGATCTGGTCGGTCCCCCCGTAGATGGATGGTGCCGGTGACAACAGGGCCAGTTCGGTGACCATGGCGTTGAGGGGTCTGCCGGTCGCTTCGGCCAGACGTTGCCGGCTGTCGTCGTCGTAGGCATGGAGCATCCCGCCGGCTCCGATGATCCGTAAACCCAGGTCGCGGGAGAGCCGGACGATCTGGCTCATCGACAAGTTTGGCGATGTTGGGCATCCGGGGATGTCGGAGCCGGACTCTTTGACGGCCTTGAGGCGCAGCGAGTTGAAGCGGCCCAGCTCCGCCAGGGTATAGAGACGGGCCAGATCCTGTCGCACCGTGGAATTCGGAGGACGCGCCGGTGTCCCGGGCCAGCTTGGTCAGCAGCTGGGAACCGGCCGACAGCAGGGCCAAGACGCCGGACTCGCCGTCACCGGCCGCGCTGCTCTCGCCCTTGCTCTTGCTCGTCGAGCCGTTCGAGTTCCCACCCTTCGAGCCCGATCGGCGCTGGGCCTGTCCGGTGAAGTCGCCAACCCGGCGGTCGAGATACCCGGCCACCGTGCCGGGGAGGGCCCCGGTTCCCATGGGTGACCCCGCTCCCGCTCCGAGTCCTGCCCGTTCGTTCATGAGCGTGGTGTTGGCCACGGCCCATCCGTGGTTCACCCCACCGATGACGGCGTCGTCGCCCACCCGGGCATCGGTCAGGAAGACTTCGTTGAACAGGGCCCTCCCGGTCATCTCCCGCGAGGGGGCGAACCTCGACCCCTGCCTGGTGCATCGGAAAGGCGAAGTAGGTGATGCCCTGATGCTTGGGCACATCGGGGTCGGTACGGGCCAACAGCATGCCCAGGTCCGCATACTGGCCGCCCGACGTCCAGACCTTCTGACCGTTGACGATCCACTCGTCCCCGTCTTTCACCGCCCGGGTCTGGAGTCCGGCCAGGTCGGAACCGGCCGACGGCTCACTGAACAACTGACACCAAGCCTGCCGACCGGTCACGATGTCGCCCACGTAACGGTCGATCTGCTCTCGGGTCCCGTGGCTGGCGATGGTCGGCGCGGCCAGCAGCAGCCCGAGCCCCGCCGGTGCCCCCAGCGCGCCCGAGGCCGCGATCCTCTGCTGCACCCGGAGCCCGTCGGCCCGTGGCAGGCCCCGCCCGAACGACCCCTCGGGGAGGGACGGTGCCGACCACCCGGCCAGACCCAGGCGCTCCCACCACTCCCCCACGGTGAGGTTCGGGTCCCAGTTGTCGGCGAGCCACCCGTCAAGCTCGTCGAGTAGCGGATCGCTGGCTTCGGACACGTGTGCGGTGCTGCTCACCTTGACTCCACTTTCCGGTCGGGACCTGCCGGGCGGGGATGATCGAGTTACGGCGTCCCCTCGAGCCGGCCCGTGGGCGACCCGACGGTACCATCTGACCTGCCTGATGGGCCCCGCCTCGGGGACCTGGGTCATCCGCCGTGACCATCATGCCAATGCTGGTATGCCAATGCTGGAGGAGTGAGGAGGACCATGAGTTCGCAGCGCCCCAGCGACGTCGCTCCGATCGACGACTGGAACCGGCTGTTGGAAGGACGGGTGGCCGTGGTGACAGGGGCCGGCGACGGGATCGGTGCCGCCATCGCCACCTTGTTCGCCGCGCACGGCGCCCTGGTCGAGATGGCCGAGGTGGACGGTGAGCGGGCCGCTCGCAGCCTGGATGCCATCACGGATGCCGGTGGCACGGCCCGGAGCCACCTCGTTGACGTCACCTCACCGGCCGATGTCGAACGGCTGGCCGACGCCGTGTTGTCGCATCACGGCCACGTGGATGTCCTGATCAACAACGTCGGTGACTACCGGCCCTCGGTGCGCTTCGAGCGGTCGACCCCCGAGTCGTGGCACGCCATGTACAGCATCAACTTGTTCCACGTGTTGGCCACGACCCGCGCCTTCCTGCCCGGCATGACCGCTCGGGGCCGCGGATCGATCGTCAACCTCCACTCGGTGGAGGGACTCCGGGGCTTCCCGGGCGATCCGGTGTACGCCGCCATGAAGGCGGCTGCGGCCCACTTCACCACCAGCCTGGCCGTGGCCGTGGGCCGCTCGCGGGGTCCGGGTCAACGGGATCGGGCCCGACCTCACCCAGACGCCCCAGGTCGACTACCTGTCCGGCCCGGCTGAGGACCAGGACGCTGTGGCCGTCATGGGCCCCGGTAGGACGGGTGGGTTGGCCGGAGGACCAGGCCCGGGTGGCTCTGTTCCTGGCCTCGGACCTTCGGGCTATGTGACCGGCCACAACATCCCGGTGGACGGGGGCACCAGGGCCGGCGGGCGGCTGGTTCTACTCCCCCCGGGCCGGACGATTCGTCAACCGGCCGACCGGACTGCTGACCGTCGGAGGCTCGGGCGGCCGGCTCACTTCGATCGGCAGTCTCGCTTGCAAGCACCTCGGGTGGCACCTGGCCCTGGACCGCCTCAACCAGTCGCTTGGACCGTGACCGCAGAGGACAGGAGTCTCCGAGTACCGCTCGTCATCCCCCTTCATCCCCGAGATCAGCGGCGAGTGGGCCATGGAGACGGCGCCCGACGAACATGACCAGCAGCGACAAGGCCTCCAGCGGGCCGTAGGCACCGGCCGTGCGCAGGTTGTCGCCGAACAGCCCGATGCCGATGGCGATGCTGGCCAGGGGGTCGACCAGCACCAGGGCCGTCTGGGAGGCGGCGATGGGTCCGGCGTGGAAGGCGTTCTGGGCCAGGAACACCGACCCCACGCCGCAGACGGCCAGCCCGTAGGTCTGCCAGTGGAGGAACATGCTGGTCCAGTCGCCGGCGACGTAGTCGCCCACCGTCTTGATCAGCGACGCGGTGAAGGCGAACCCGATGGCGCCGGCCGCGCCGAACATGGCCGCCCGCCACCAACGGGGGCCGCGCAGGGCCAGCACCACCGCCACCACCACCAGGCCGCCGCAGATCGAGCCGGCCACCAGCCACCCCAGGTTGGTGGGCGCCTGATCCCCTCCCCCGGGTTGGGCGAAGGCCAGGAACCCGGCCAGCCCGCCGGCCGCGGCCAGGCACCCGATCCACTCCCGGAGGCCGATCCGGAACCGGAACCAGGTGGCCAGGAGCAGGACCAGGAACAGCAGCTCGGTGGTGAGGATGGGTTGGACCTGGCTGAGGTCGCCGAGGTGGAGGGCCACCGCCTGGCACGAGGAACGAGCCGACCATGACGGCGAATCCGAGGAGCCACACCCCCCGCTTGAGGGCGTGGGTCAGCAGGCTCAGCCGCAGCGTCGTGTCATCGGGGGCGTCCTCCACCCCCATCCGCTGCAGGATGCTGGTGAGGGCGTTGGCCAGGGCGCTGAACGTGGCCAGCAGGTAGACCATCAGCGGTCCCGGTCCGTCGGTGGGCTGGCTGCAACGGCCAGCCTACGGGAGAAGTCGTCTGTCATCTGCTGATCGACATCGGTGGTCCGCCGGTCCAAGGCTCGGGTCACGGGGCCATGTGGCCGAGCTTTGTGAACGAATTCACGAAAGCGACCCAACCCGGGTTTGGTCTTCTCCTGGTCCGAAGGGCCAACGCCCCGAACCCATGGAGTTGATCCATGTCGCCTCGCTCAAGCCTGTGGTTTCCCTGGCGAACAAGGCTATAGGTCGACGGGCCCGGGTGATGCAACCGGTGTCGGACGGGGTGCGACCAATCTTCGGGCCCCCATCAGAGGAAAGCGTCCCATGTTCACAGGGGCACCCAAGGGGTCCCGCATCCCCCTCCAAGGTCCGAGGAGCACAGTGGCCCCATGATCGTCCGATACCGTGGCCAGCGAGTGATGTGGCTGGTCCGTCACGCCGAAACCAACTGGAACGCCCTGGGTTGGGCCCAAGGGCAGGCCACCGGGGCTCGGCTGACCTATCGAGGACGACGACAGGCACTCCGACTGGCCGCGCTGCTGGAAGCCAAGGACATCACGGCGGTCTATTCCAGCGACCTAGCTCGGGCCCTCGACACCGCTACCACCATCGCCGACCGGTTGGGGCGCCGGGTCATCGTGGACCCCCGGCTACGGGAACGGTCGCTGGGCGAAGTCGAGGGCTCCTGCGCCGCAAGCCTGCCTCCCGACATCACCGGCATCAGTGGTGGGCGGGTCACCGACGCAGGGGCCCACCCCGCCGGGGGAGAGTCACTGGACGATCTCCACCTGCGTTGCGCCGACTTCGTTACGTCGGTGGAGAGCCAACAGGTTGAGGGAGACATCGTGGTCGTGGCTCATGGCGGGAGCATCCGGATGATCCGAGCCGCGGGTAGGTGGTTCCCGGATCACCGGCATGTCGTGGGGCACTGTGGCCAACGCCAGTATCTGTCGGGTCACCTTGCCCCTTCCGGTGGCGACGACCGATCAGGTCGGCACAGCTCAGGTCGGCGCGGCTCAGGTCGGTACAGCCCCCACAATGTTGTCGACGTTGACGCCCAGCCCGGGGAGGGACCCCATGTTGCCGGCGTCCCCGAAGCTGAACACCCCGCCGTCGCTCCCGATCAGGTTGTAGCCCCCACTGTCGGGGGACACCACGATGCCCACGATGTTGTCGACGGACACGCCGAGATCGGGGAGGTCGCCGAAGTTGCTGGCGTCACCGAAGGTGGTGACCGCTCCGTTGGCCCCCACCACCCAGTAGCCCCCGCCGTCCTGGGTGGCGGTGATGGCTACCGCTCCGGCCGGGGCGTTGCCGAAGTAGTGGGCGTCGCCGAAGGCGTAGACGGCTCCGTCCGACCCCACCAGCCAGTAGCCGTTGTCGTCGGGGGTGGCGGCGATCCCCACGATGTCGTCCACCGTGGACACCCAGACCGGGCAGGGAGTTCTCGAAGGGGGCGTTGAAGGTGAACACCCCGCCGTCCCGACCCACCAGAAAGTAGCCGTGGTCGTTGAGGGTGGGCACGATGCCGACGATGTCGTCCACGTGGACCCCGATACCCGGCAGCGAGTTCTCGAAGGGGGCGTTGAAGGTGAACACCCCGCCGTCGGCCCCGACCAGGAAGTACCCGTTGTCGCCGGGACGTGGGCACCATGCCGGTGATGTCACCCACCTCGACCCCCAACCCCGGGAGAGAGCCGTAGAAGCCCCCGCCGAACACGAACACCCCGCCGTCCGAACCCACCAGGTCGTAGCCGGGTGAATTTCGATGTATCCGACCCTGGTCCAGAGCCGGGAGGCGCCACGTAGGTCACGGTGAAGGCGTCGTTGGAGATGCCCCCCGGATAGGCGATGACG
Source organism: uncultured Acidimicrobiaceae bacterium (assembly GCA_963824355.1). Lineage (GTDB taxonomy): Bacteria > Actinomycetota > Acidimicrobiia > Acidimicrobiales > RAAP-2 > Bog-756. The sequence continues at coordinate 26,227 of CAWGOY010000016.1, forward strand.
TCCCCGGCACCGTCGGCCATCTCTATGGGGTTCAGGGTTACCGAGGCCGGAGAGGCGGAATCCAACCCCAGATCGGTGAAGGTGGCGGTTCCGAAGTTGGCCAGCGTCATGACCGTGTCCGTCTGCGAGGAAGTCGGAGCCTCTTCCACCCACTCGGCCGAGGCCCGGGGTTCGACGTTGTCGAAATTGCCCGACGCCTTGTTGCCGTTGGTGAGGTCGGTGATGGTGACCGTCCACTGATTGGACGAGTTGTAGACAATGGACGCACTCATCTGATCGCCAGGATCGACGGCTCCGATGACCACCGGCCGAGCCGGGAGTATCTCGTACCAGGCGTAGTAGCCGGTCTGCCCGTCACCGCTGTCCTGGGCCGTGCCCGTCTGGATGAGTGAATTGTTGTTCACTCCGTCGATCCCGATCCAGGTAGCCGAGCCCTGGGGCGATGATGAGGGCTCCACGGCCGGGACGTTCCACTTGGCACTGATGGCGTTGAACTTCGATCCGGTGGCCACGTACCCGGACCAGTTGTACGACACCAAGCCCCCATGGGCCCGATCGAGGTGGGGGTGGTCACCCGGAACCAGTTGGAGAGGGGTCGAGTGGCTCGGCCCGGAAACCGCGGGAAGCGAGCGCGGCCACTCCGGTCTGAGCGACGGTGTGCGTACTCCCGCAGCCTGAGCGGTGGTGGCCACAGCCACCGAACTACCGACAACGGTTACCACCGCGGCCAGCACAACCGCTGATCGCCGTAGACGTGACATCAGACCTCCGGACACATCCAGTCGGCCGTGATGACGATGCGAGGCTGGCCGCTCGCCCCCCGGGGAGAGCATACGGCCGGTCCAGGCCCCATTGAAAGGGCGGCCTGCTTCAATTCCACCGTGGGGACCAGGTGACCGCCCTCGGGGGGTTCGGCGAGCACTTCCCGAACGAACGTTGGGTCAGCCATGCCTGCGCAGGTCGGGCCGGGTTCGGTCCGGCGGGTCACTCGACGAGGAACCCGCCGGACTGGTGGCGCCACAGCCTCGAGTACAGACCCAGGCCGTCCTGGTCCAGCAGCTGGCTGTGGGTGCCCTCCTCCACGATGGTTCCACGGTCGAGGACCACGATGCGATCCATGTGGGCGATGGTCGAGAGCCGGTGGGCGATGACCACGGCCGTGGAGTTCTCCATCAGACGCCACAGAGCCTCTTGGACCAGGTGCTCGGACTCGGAGTCCAGGGCGGACGTAGCTTCGTCCAGCACCAGGATGCGAGCGCCCTTGGCCATGGCTTGGGCGATGGCCACCCGCTGTCGCTGGCCACCGGAGAGCTTGAGGCCGCGCTCGCCCACGATGGTGTCGTACCGGTCCGGGAGGGCGTAGACGAACTCTTCGACGTGCGCGGCCTTGCCCACCGTGGCCACGACGTCGTAGTCCACGATGGGCCTCCGCTCACCGGTTTCCTCGTCCAGCTCGGTGCCCATGCCGTAGCAGATGTTCTCGGCGATGCTCCGGTGGAGGAGTTGCGGGTCCTGGGGCACGTACGACACCCGGCTGCGCAAGGAGGCCACGGTCACCCCGGTGATCGGTTGGCCGTCGACCATGATGCGACCGCTCTCCACGTCCATGAAGCGCAACAGCAATTTGGACAGCGTGGACTTACCAGATCCCGACGGCCCGACCAAGGCCACGTGCTCGCCGGGGGCGATGGTCAGGCTCAGGTCCTCGAACAGGCGGGTGCCGCCCCCGTAGCTGAACCCGACATGGTTGAACTCGATCTTCCCGTTGGGGACCCGGAGGCACTCGGCCCCGGGGGCATCGGTGATCTCGACCTCCACGCCGGCAATGGCGGTGAACTTGGCCGCCCGTCCCAACGACCGGGCGAACACCCGTAAGTGCTCGAACGACTGCTGCAGACTCAGAGCCACCTGGGCCGAGTAGTAGAGGATGAGATAGAGCGCGGCGGTCGAAGCCCAGTGATGGACGGCCATGGTGGTGCCGGCGAACAGAGCCAAGAGGGTGCCGACCACGATCGAACCCTCCAGCTGCAGCTGGGTCTTCATGAAGATGGAGCGGCCCCGCAGGTCCGCCTGGACCGAGTGGTGCATCAGGTCTTCGACCCGGTTCCGCTCCTGGGGCTCGGCCGCGGCCGTTCTCACCGCCAGCAGATTGGTCACGGTGTCAGCCACCACTCCGGTGGCCTTGGAGTGGTAGTCCTCGAACTCCTCGGCCGCGGCCCGCACGGCGCGCAGCCGCCGGACGATGACCCACACGAACAGCCCCACCATCACCAGCAGGGCCAGAGCCGCAGGCCAGGCGAAGGCCACCAGCACCACGATGGCCGACAGGACGATGACCACGACCGGCAGCAGACCCCACGAGGCCACGTCGACCATCTCCACGAAGGCCCAGGAGAAGTTGCTGAGCGCAGAGATGACCTCTCCGGCCGGGTGGTCCATGTGCCACCGGTAGCTGAGCTTCAACAGGTGCTCATAGCCGCCGTTGAGGCCGGTGGCGAAGGAGCGGACGCAGGCACCCCACTCCAACCAGCCCGCTACGCGCCACAGGCCCACCGCCACCAGCCCGGCTCCGGCGTAGGCCAGCAGGGCTGGACCGAAGGTGTGCCACTCACCGGCCACGGTGTGGCGCGGCAGGGTGGCCACCCGGCTGAGGATGGAGGCGAAGATGAGCGGGCAGGCGATGTCGGCCACCACCACGGCCAGGACCATGACGATCCAGGACGTGATCAGCTGGCGCTTGTTGCCCTCGATCTGCTTCCAGCAGAAGGCGATGGTGTCTGCCGCCGAGGCGGAGGGGAAATCAGAAAGTTCAGCCACGGGAGGCTTCCTTGTGAAGAGGTACCCGGGGAGCCATGGCGGGGGGTGTTCCCCACGGAGGTCACGGCCGGGAGTGCGAACGGTGTCGGAATGGAGAGGGCATCAGTGCGATGCCCGACGGAGTCAGGGAGTCGGGGCGGTGGCCCGGCGCCGGTCGGACAGGCCGACCGGGAAACATCCCATCGAGGAGCCCATGGCGGTCATGCCCGGGCCCTTCCGTCATCCATAGAGGACGGGACCGGGGCAGCCGCCGGGGTGATGTCTGTCTGATCTGATGCCATGGTCCCTCCTCTCACTGTTTCATTGCTTCGCTTGATTGCTTCGCTATGCCGCTTCACTGTGCAGCCGTCGCCTAGCGTATCGCACGGACAACGATCCGCGGGACTTACCGTGAAACACGATCAGCCGAAGAACACCTCGGCCTCGGCGAACAGCTCGGGCGATACCAGTTTCAGCTTGGCCGTCGCCTCCGACAGCGGCACCAGGTCGATGTCGGTGCCGTGCAGGGCCACCATCTGGCCGGTCTGGCCGCGGTGCAGGGCGTCGACCGCATGCAGCCCGAACCGGGTGGCCAGCACCCGGTCGAAGGCGGTCGGGCGTACCGCCCCGTTGGACGTGGCCGAGGACCGTGGCCCGGGCCTCTTTCCCGGTCCGCTGGGCGATCTCGGACTCCAACAGGGTCCCGATCCCGGTCAGGCGCATGTGGCCGAAGGCGTCCACCTCACCGCTACGGGCGGGCAGGGTGCCCTCCACCGGGAGCGCTCCTTCGGCCACCACCACGATGGGGGCGTAGTGGCTGGCGAACCGGTGCTCGATGAACGCGCACACCTCGTCGATGTGGAACGGCCGCTCGGGGATGAGGATCACGTTGGCCCCGCCGGCCACCCCGGAGTGCCAGGCGATCCATCCGGCGTGGCGCCCCATCACCTCGACGATGAGCACCCGGTGGTGGCTCTCCGCCGTGGTGTGGAGCCGGTCGATGGCCTCGGTGGCGATCATCACCGCGGTGTCGAAACCGAAGGTGTAGTCGGTGGCCGCCAGATCGTTGTCGATGGTCTTGGGCACCCCGACCACCGGCAGTCCCGGCGGCGGCCAGCCTGGTGGCCACGCCGAGGGTGTCCTCGCCCCCGATGGCCACCAGGCCCTCGACGCCCAGGCGGTTCATGGTGTCGAGGACCCGGCGTTCGCCGTCGTCGAGGCTGTAGGGATTGGTCCGACTGGACCCGAGCGGCCGGGCTGGGATCGGATTCCGGCCATCCGTGAC
>CAWGOY010000017.1:0-1288252 GCA_963824355.1 uncultured Acidimicrobiaceae bacterium
ACTCACCTCAGGAGGAACCCCTGAGGTGAAGTATTTCGAGACAGTCACATGTGACCCCTCGATCAGGCCCCGAATCGTGCTACCGGGCACTGGAGTCGTCACCTTGAACGTGTCGACCTTTGCATCTGTAACAGGATCCCCACAGATTGATTACAGCTTTGGCTCCGTTGGTTTTAACGGATTGCCTTACATGCGTGAATACGCGTACGGCGGGACCGTTGGGGCTTACCGGACCTTCGAGTGGGGCATTAACGCCGCATGCACTCCCAGCGCTCCTTTCACCGGCATCCCTGTTATGAAGCATCTATTGAATGGTCCCGTCAATCCTGCCGCTGAACCGACACAGCTTCGCTGGGTGCGCGCACATGCCGTGGCGAATGAATTTGCGATGACGGCGCCAGACGTCAGTTTGGCAACCATTCCAGCTGCAAATCTAGCCATTGACCACATCACCGTTAGCCTTGCCGATCCGCCACAGGGTCGACCCCGGCCGATCAGTTCAATCACTGTCTGCTCTGAGCAATCCCTCTCAGGGACGCAATCCCCGATCTCGCCATGCGGCCGTTAGTCGTCAACTGAACACCGTGGAGGAGGACTGCCACCGGAGCGCACACCGGGTATCCCCGAACGGCCGGCCATGAGACCAGCGTGCCGGTTCTCACGCCCGGCGCTGGAACATCAGCGTAGGGGGTGGTTCTTCACCCGGAGGCAGCTTCATCCCATGTGTACCCCAGGCAACTCCAAGGCCTATTCCCAGAACGGTCATAAGGCCCAGGCATCCCCGCTGCATCAGATCGAACCCTAGGGGTCGCTGGTACAGATGGCCCAGCTCTGGGTGCTCCATCATCTGCGCCTTTTGCTTCAAATACTCCTCACGCTGACTCTGATCGACGACTCGGCTGGCCCAGTCCCAGAACTCTTTGGAGGGCGTGGAGCAAAGTGCATCGAGATGTTGGATGGCCATAAGCTGGACCAGGATTCCTGTCTGCATGTGCGACACAGCCCGCCGCTGATCCACTGACGGACTACCACTGGGTGCGATCACCTTCAGTGCTACCCGGGCCCAAGTGTCAGGCGACACAGCTTGGCCTGTTGTGTTGATGATCTCCAGAAGGTCCCGCATTTCTCGCTTTGCCCTGTTCCGGGTTTCCGGGACCGACATTTCTTCGACCACCTGCTCGATGGCCTTCCGCATGAGAGAACGCGGCCCCCGTGGACGGATTTCGGACTTCGCTTGACCAGTTCGCCTGCTGTAACCGGGTAGGCCCACTTCCGAGGGTGCTCCTGGAAGGTAACCGCCCCAGAAGGACATTGCTTTTTGCACCTGCTCCGTCGTGATTCCCTCGAATCCCATTCGCCAGAATCCCACCGGGAGGTTGGGCAGGGTCGAGACCCGGACGCCGTCGTCTTGTCGCAGGTGGAGCAACTGGAGGAAGAGTTCGAGCTGCATAGGGTGCCAGAGGCCTTCGCCGCCTTGACGCTTGGCCTTGGCCAAGGGCTTCCCGACCAGACCGAAGCCCTCGTATTCAATAAACCGGCGCCGGAGTGCTGATTCAGGGCCGAAACCCTCCGCCTGAGCAATTTCGGCAATCGCTCCGAGGCTGAGGAGTGACTCAGGATCCGCCACTTTCTTATCTTACGGAAATAGGGCGATTCAGCACGACCCCTTCAGGCGGACACTCAATGGGACATGCGAATCGCCGATCTTCCGAATCCCGAGACATCCACCGAGACGTGGATCACCTCCATTGAGCCGTGGCAGCGTGAAGGGCTGCTCCGGGTCCGGGAATTGCTGGGTGTCGATGCCGACGCGATTCTTCGGGCCGGCATCACCCTGGTCCTAGCGATCGTTGGATCAACCAATCCTGACGCGGAGGCGCCCCCAGCAACTGCTGAGGGCGTGTCCGGACTGACCTCGCCAAAAGATCAAGCCGTTGCCATCGTACCTGGTGACGGTCAGAGACCCGAGTCAGGTCCCAATGCCGGCGCACCGTGACGTAGACCCCAAACTCCTCGCCCAGGCGCGCCGGGGAGAACTAACCAAGGCCAATACCCAGACGGGAACTCCGGGTCGCCGGGCGGTCGATCGTGTCCAGTACCTGAAGCGGCTGGCTGCCCACCCTGATCTCTCACGCACGCGAGGCGTTGGGTCACGAACGACCGGAGGTTAGATCCGGGCGATCGATCTCTGCCCTGCTCGATCGCCCCCAGCCATTCGTGGTTCTGGAGGCGGCCACCCGGCGTGAGGCCATTCGGGCGGGACGCTACGAAAACCTGACCGGCCAGTTGGCTGCCGGCCGGATCAGTCCCAAACGCTTCCAGGAGAGGATCTCCAACTGGCGACCGATCAGGGGTGAGCGGTTCCTGGCCGATCCCAATCGAGTCCTGGCCGTCCTCGAAGTCCGCCGGGCCGGCGAGATGGATCTCTTCGTCTACTCATCGGGCCGGGCAACGTGAGGTGGGCAGCCGAGTACCTGTGCGTGTTCCTGCGACGGCCGGCGGAGCAGCTGCACCACTCCTCGGGAAGGGACGCCGACGGTCGCTACTTGGACCCTCATCTGGTGGTCCCCCTGGCGCTCGTCCAGCACAGCTGCGAGCACGCGGGGTGGAACCTGGCCGGCTTCGGAGATGGGACGTGCGCCGACCCGAGTGTCCTCCGCCTCCGGCGCAACGGCCATCTGCTCATCCGCTGTGCCGACCATCACCGGGGCGGTTTCGTCACCGTCCCGGCGTTCTTCCTGGAAGAGCTGGGCCTGATGCTGCACCGTATTGCTGACGACCTGGAGTCGGCATGAAGCGCTCGACGTACCGGAAGGTCCACTTCCGGGGCTGGCCCGGTTCCGACAACTGGCGGCCGCCGGTGACGCCTGAGCCGTACTCGCCACGGCTGGGTGACCGGGTCGGACTGGTGGTGGTCGCAGCGGCTGAGGTCGGCGCAGTCCCCGAACGGTTCGGCCTTGGGGCCTACCTGGTCACCTCCGGCCGTTCAATTCTCGACGCTGGGCTCATTGTCCCTGACGGCCTGGACACGGTGGACTTCACCGTGTGGGCCGCCAGCCAAACCGTACGTACGCCCTCCGGGCCGAAGCAGTGGTCAGTGGTAACTGCGTCGGAGTTCTTCCACCCCTACTCGGGCATCTTCACCAAGAGGGCCTACAGCGGGGCCAGCTGGTGCATCGGTCCTGACCTCGGCCGAATCTTCGGTCTCATGGCCGAGCACTCCGTCCCTCGGCGGGGACCAAATCAGGACGGTTGGGAACTCTGGATGCCCGGCTGGGGCATCAAAGGAGAGAAGGGGAACGTCCACCGGGTTTCACCCCATCGTCCGTGCCTCCGGGTAGAGGCCCGCCGGGTCGGTTGGCAGGTCTCCTTCGGGCCCTGCGAAAAGGGCTACGGCAAATACGTCGACGGTAAGCAGTGGCGGGTCGCCCTCCTCGACGTGCTCTCGCTCGCCTATGCCCTCGACGCTGACCGGGGTGCGTCGTTTGGCGAGCGCCGGGTCAACCTCGGTCTCGACCCCGTCGAGCTTTCCGTAGCCGTACCGGTCGACTCCGGCGGGGCGGAGCGCATGGCCGCCGCGGTGTCGGCTGTTCACGAGCTGGCCTTGGCGCTCGACGACCGAGCCTCGCAATGGTTCACGACGAGCCGGGACCTCGCCGAAGGTCGGGGCCGCCTCGACCTGGCCCGCACGGTGTCTCCCGGTGGCATTGCCGCCCAGGTGCTCACTCGGTTCGGAGTTAAGGCACCGCATCTGACCTTCGGTCGCCCGGAGCCGGAATTGGATGCCTGGGCCGAGAGCTTTCACGGTGGTTGGTGCGAGGCCGACCCTCGGTTCCTGGGTGTGCCATTTTCGGCTGTCTCCCTCGACGTTTCCTCCTGTTTCCCTCTCGTTGCCGACCTCATCGGCTGGTGGGAACTGCTCTGCGCCGAACGGGTAGTGAAACGAAAGGTCACGGGCCGACTTCGCCGACTCTGCCGGCTGGCCGTCGAAGATCCGACCGTATTGCTGGACCCTGCCGTCTGGCGGCAGTTCGGCTGCTGCCTGGTCCTGGTGCAACCGAACGGCGAGGTCTTTCCTGTCGAGGTCGAGGATCGGTTCCGTCCCGACGGCCGCTTGGAGTTCGTTCCACTTTCCTCCCCGGACCGACCGGTATGGATGTGTGCCCTCGACGTCCTCGCTGCAGCCGTGAAGTCGAGACAGGTCCCGGACATTCTCGAGGCCACTGCCTATATCCCGGAGGGTCGCCAGGCCGGCGTTAGGGCCCACCTTCCCCTCCTTCCTTGCCTTGTTGCCGATGGGCTGGAAGGTCCCAGTCGACCGATCGTCGAGCATCGCCAGAAGCTCAAAGGCCAGGGCGACCTGGTTACGGCGGCCGAGCTGCGGGTGGTGGTGAATGCCCTCGTCTTCGGGAACTTCGCCCGTATGGACGACATCTGGATGCGGGAGGGGACGGCATGGGTACGGGGGGAGAAACCAGGACCCCAAATATGCCTCCCCATCGCCTCTTCGGTGACGGGAGGATCTCACCTCCTCCTCGCCATCCTCGAACGCCTGGTGGTGGATAAGGGTGGAGTTGTCGCCTACCGGGACACAGACAGTTCGATCATCCCCGCATCCCCCAGTGGTGGGGATATCACCTTCCCCAATGGGGAGAGGGTCCATTCGCTGACTTGGGAGGACATAGAGAGAGTTCTCCGTACCTTCGACACCCTTTGTCCCAGTGGGGACCTCTGGAAGTGCGAAAGGGGGGAGGAACCGACCCCCCTCCGGGCCCTCGTGTTCGGCCCCAAACGCCATGTGGAGTGGGTGGGGGATTCAATTGCCGACTTCACCGAATCCGACCTCGGGGGTACGTATGCCCCTCCTCCCGCCATCCAGGAGAGGTCCGCCGAGGGATACCGCCTCTGGTCGTTCGTAGCCGTGGAACGGGAGAGAGCTTTTGCCCTCGCAAGAGGGGTCGATCCCGACGCCATAAGGCCTACTGCCCCATGGGACATCGGGCAGGACTACCCCTTTCCGGCTATCCGGCGGCTCATGGTGAAGACCCCGGAGATGGCGAGACTCCTCCCTTCATGCCTCAGGGCACAGCCCGGGGCCAAGTACATAGAGGCCAACGGGGCTGTCTGGAGTGGGATATCCCACGACCGAACGGTGGTGGCACTCGACCCGGGAGGGGACCTTTCCGGCTGGATAGGCCTCCCCTGGGTCGATAAAAGGACCGGGGAACCCGTCCAGGTGACTACCGATCCCGAGAGCCCGGACAGGCTCATCCTCGAAACCCTGGACGAACGGGCCGCCCAGTGGTCCCGGGAGCCCCGGAGTAAGCCCATCGACTCGGTGGTGATCGACCCCGACCTGATCGCCTACGAGGGACGCGTCTCCGGGGTCATCGATGCCGATGAGAACGGACTCGGGGACCTGGAATCTCGCCGACCTGTCTACCGGGATGCCGACCGGTTGCCGGCACTGCAGAAAGAAGCCCGACGGCTCGGATACCGGACCTTTGCCCGGAGGGCCGACCTGCCCATATCGGTAGCTAAGCGGTTGGCGAACGGCCGGCCCATCTCGGAGACGAACGTCGTCCGGGCCTTGGAAGCCCTCCGGGCCGATCGGTCCTTACGGCTCTGTGCTCTTGAGGGATGCAACCGCCCTACGAGTCGGCCCGAACGCGACGTACTGCTCCAAGGCCCACCGGGACCGGGCTTACCGGATGCGGCGATCAGAAATCGAACCATCGCCCGGCACCTCTGCACCCGTCTGCTGTGGGTGCGGTGCAGTCCTCGTAGGCCCCTCCGCTCTACGTGCGTGTCCCCTCTGTGCGACATCGAATCCCCAAACCGGAAGGAAGTAAACGAAATGCACCCCCGACTCCAGGACGTCGTCGACAGTTTCCAGCGCACCATGTGGCTACCTTCGCCGTGGATCGTCTATGTCGTGCTTGCTGCGGTGGCCGCCAACCGTATGGGCTCCCCGCCGGTCTGGCTCCTGCTCGTCGGACCACCGTCAAGCGGTAAGACGGAAACCCTGGACGCGCTGTCCCTGCTCCCGGAGTTCCTGGCCGTGTCGACCTTCACGGAGGCCGGCCTGCTCTCGGGATCCTCGACGCGTGAGGGAGGATCGGCGACCGGTGGACTGCTCATGGAACTGGCGAACCCCGGGCTGCTCGTTGCCTCCGACATGGGCACACTTCTCAACGAACACGGATCCACTCGCAATCGACTGTTCAACTGCTTGCGGGAGGTCTTTGACGGCAAGTTCATCCGCCGGCTTGGAACCAATGGCGGAAAGATGTTCGGGTGGACAGGTCACGCGGGTTTCATCGGTGCCTGCACGGAGGCGATCGACTCACCATCCATCGACCTCGGTGCCCTCGGCGAGCGGTTCAGCTACTTCCGGCTACCTGAGACCACGTCGGGTGACGAGTTCATGGCCTGTGTGGTGTCCGACGAGAACATCGGCCACCTGGGTGACATCCGGCGGGCACGGGCCGAACTGGTCGCCCAGTTCTTTGAGAACCACCCGATTCCAGGCGGGTTTCCACTCATCACCGAGCCCGAACAGGAGCGACTGGCCACCCTCGCCACCATCGGTTCGAGATGCCGTTCGTCAGTCGAAAGGGAAGGGCACTCCCGGGAGATCGAACTGGTACCCGGGGCCGAGCGCGCCCCGCGCCTTCTACCGCCAGTTCCGGCACCTGCACGGGGGGCTCGTGGTGATCGGAGCGCCGGAGAGCGAAATCTGGGGGCTCCTGGCCAAGGTGGCGCTCGACGGCATGCACCCTGGGCGCCGCAAGGCGATCGAGTACTTGATGGATCGTCCGGGGGGCCACACCACCGCGGTCATCGCGGGGCATCTACTCCTGCCCCAGACGCCGGTGCGCCGCCACCTCCAGGACCTGTGCGCCCATGGGGTGGTCGAACTCGTCGGGGACCATCCGGAGCGATGGGCACCGTCCCCATGGCTCAGGGAGAACTGGTGGGCCGTCGGGGGGGACGTGCCATGGGAAGGGTGAGACGAAGGCGTCCTGTAGTGTTCACCCTCATCTCTGGAGGCGGCAGGGTGGCCGTGGTCCGGCATGGATGGGTCAGGGGGCGACCCGTCCACGCCGCCGCCTGTGCCCTGTGCTGGGCGGGGGTCTATGACCAGGCGGAGTTTGCGAAGGTAGTCCTGTGGGTCCAGGACCACCTGGAGCGGGTCCACGGGTGTGCGGCGTAGGTCGGGAGTGGCGGACCGAGAAGGGGTCATGTGACCCTACCCACTCCATGGTTGGCCGTTACCTACTGAGTTCAGCCTCAACGAGACGGACTACGTGACCCGGATCAACGTCCAGGACCTTGGCGAGGGCGAACACCGTCTTGAGCGATGCTCCTCGTTCCCCGCGCTCCAACTGACCGACGTAGGTGCGACCGTTACCACTGGCGTTGCCGAGACTCTCCTGGGAGAGCCCCCGTTCAACTCTCAGGGAACGGAGCACCCGACCGAACGCCAAATCGATTGCGGACCGTTGTGCGGCCGGGCCAGCCGGTGACATGAACCCAATGTGACGGCCTGCTTGCTATAGCACTACACGCGATAGCATGCACCACCAGATCGGGCCCGGACGGGAAGGACCTCGTCGACAGTGAAGGTGAAACTCATACTGGGGCTGGCCTTCGCCCTGATCGCCGCGTTTGCCATCTATTTCGGCATCTTCTATTCGGGTTCCCCGTCCGTCGGAAACGACTACGTTGCCACGGGAGCGGGGAGTGCCACCCTCATCCAGTGGAGCCCCACAGGGGGAATGCTCGATGGCACAATGACCCTGGTAACGCTCTCCGGTACACCTCCGAACCAAACCACCAGCACCCAGTCGGTGTCCATTTCTGGAACAGTCAATGGATCGACCATAGGGGTGAGTGTTGATGCCGGCGTGGAAAGGTTCGGCACCCTGTCTGGCGATGCGTTCGACGTCGACGTGCCCGAGAACGACGGCACTCTCATCTCCGAACAGTTCGCGTCGGGTACTTCATCAGCATTCAATCAGGTGGTCTCACGACTTCAGGACCAGGCACAGGCTGCCAACGCCCGCTACGAGCGAGCTACTGGATCTGCAAACAAGCAACTCGACAGCCAGTGCCGGGCGGCCGGGGGCAACATCCGAATTCGACGGGGGCGGATCGACAATCACGTCCTGCGTTATCGGAGGCGTATCGGACCAAGTCATAGGTTCGCTTACGCCCGAAGCATCACTCAGCTTTCCTCCCTCGAATGTCCAGTTAGCAGTGCAGGGCTGTCTGAGCGCCGGCGGAACCTGGCACTACGACGAGTTCGGCGGCTACCACACGGGTCAGACCGACTGGGACTGCACCGTCGGCGGATTCGAGGACCAAGTCGTCAGCTTTACAACCGGAGCGTATGACGTGCCCATCAAGTCGGCGCCCGTAGTTGGTGCATTAATCACTCAGTGCCAGCAGGCTGGCGGCGATTTCGGGCTTGACTCGCTGAGCAATTCTCAGCCGGAACCGTTCGCCTGTCAGTTCTCGGGCCTGGTCAATGACGATCTGGCGGTCACGCCGATGCCTCACTTCGTGACACCGTTGAGCCAGGCCGCCAATCAAGCGAGATCGGGCTCCGCACCGACCGCACCGACCGCACCGACCGCACCGACCGCACCGACCGCACCGACCGCACCGACCGCACCGACCGCACCGACCGCACCGACCGCACCGACCGCACCGACCGCACCGACCGCACCGACCGCACCGACCGCGACCGAGGATGGATAGGCCAGCAATCGAGGTGCCCCCATCCAGGCACTTCTGCCATACCCAGGCCTTCAAACACCCCCGCGGGAGGTCCTACTGCGAAACCTGAGGTGTTGCCTGATTGCATTGGGTGAGGGCAGATGACGAATAGGTCCACCCATTGACGATGCTGGTGGTGGGCTGGCCACCGATGTACTCATCGGCGCCCATGTCTTGCTGAAAGTCAATGGTTGTATCGCCTGGCACAAGGCCCAACTGCGCTGGGTCCGACGCATAGACGCCAAACTGACTGGTCTTCGTAGGTCCGCCATAAGTCGGTGTGTTGGTCACCACCATGTCGACGTTCATCTCCACCGGATAGGGACCTGGGTTAGTGAACGTCCCGTATACGGTGATGTCCCAGTCGATGCTCGGCGGCGACGTGCTGAGGTCGTCCGTCTGGCTCGCAGAAGTGGAGGTGAGCACCGCCGTAGGCGGCGGAGGGCAGCCCACCGTCGTCGGAGGGGATGGAACCGTCGTCGTCGTTGTCGACGGTATTGATGCAGCAACGCTCGTGGGTGGAACCGCACTCGTCGCCACTCGGACTGCGCTCGACTGCCCTGTCGTGCACCCGGCGGCAGAGATTCCCAAGCAGGCAACTACTCCAAGTGATCTGGCTTTGGGACGCACTACAGGGCTCGATTCGTTCCACGTGGCCGACTTCACCAAATGTTAGGCGGCCGAACCGACACCGTCCCCGATCGCCGGATATGCGCGGTCGGTTGTGCTGCTAGTGAGTGCGCAGGTGCTGCGGCGACTACTTCGGGGTTTTCGACCCGCGTAGCGCAAGTGCTAGGCCGATGAGTAGAAACAGTGTGGCCACCACAGAGGCCACCGCGAACGCAAGTCCGCCGTTCATGGTGGGGTTTGCTCCGTCCGTGTTGGTGGTGGCGAGACCCGCGAGGAACTAGAGGAACGGCGTGAGACCTACGACTACGAACGCTCTCCCGGGTCGGCCGAGCCGGCGCCGAGCTGTTAGGGGTGGACGACTGACGACGCCGCCCCTGGGCCGACCATCTGTCGCTGCGGAGAGGTGGTGAGACGGAAGTCAATGGGGACCGAGCAATCAGTGCTCGGCCTAGGGAGCCAGCACTGATTGTGGCGTGTCGTAACCGTCTTCGCCGCCGGGGCCACCGATGGTCCCGTTACCAACTTCGCCATCAGCGTTGTACCCCAAGCAGTCCACACCGCCGGTATCGAGGGCGGCACAGGCGGTACCGTCCCCACCGACAACCGAGTAGGCCTCAGTGATACCGGTGACTGGTTGCGGCGTGTAGTAACCATCGAAGTCCGGGCCTCCGTATGTTCCGTTGCCGAGTTCGCCATCGTCGTTGTATCCCCAGCAGTCCACGCCGCCGGTGGCCAACACTGCGCAATCCGCGGAGTCCTCGTTAGCAACCGAGGTGGCATTGGTAATGCCCGTCACTGCCTGGACGGATCCGTATCCGTTACTGCCTTCACCATCGGCGTCGGGCCACCAGCAGTCCACTCCTCCAGTGGTGAGGACAGCGCAGGCTCCACTGATTGAGGCGGCATTGGTGATGCCGGGGAACGGCTGCGGGGTATCGAAGGGACCGAAGCCGCCGATCCCCATTGGAAGGCGATGTGCCGAATTCCGTCGCGACCTGTCGCTAGTGTCGGCCGCCACAGTCAACGAGTCGACGCATCATTGTGCCTGTCGTTGCCCTGACTACTAGGTCAACGGCACGGACCGCAGACCCAACACGCTAGGAGACGGTCCGGATCACCGCTCCGTTGCCGCGATTCAATTCGGCGACTGAGTTTCCAAGGGGCTCACTGACCCAGATATGGGATCCGTCATACACGATGCCACTGGAACTGAAGAAGCTCAGTCCATTGACGGGGATACTTGTTAGTAAGTTCACAAAGACACCGGTAGATGCGTTGAAGACCGTAATCCGGTTGGCGCTTTCGTCGAGCCACAGATTGGTGCCGTCGAATGCAAACGCGGTCGCCTCACCAAAGCCGTACTGATAGCCAGTGATGATGCGGACCAATGACCCACTGCTCGCATTTATCTCGACGGTGGACTGATGATCCGTGTTGCCGATCCACATATGGCCGGAGTTGTACGTGATGGGTTTTGGCCAGTTGAATCCGTAGGAACCATTAGAGAGAATGCGCACTAGCGAACCATCGCTTGCATTGAATTCGGTCACCGAGTAACCCTCAGTGTTGGTCACCCAAAGGTGCCCAGAACTGTCGTAGGCGATTCCCATGGGATATCTGAAGTCGTACGAGGAACCCGACAGAATGCGAATCATTTTTCCTTTGCGGGGATCGATTTCGGTCACCGTTCCACCCAAGTTTGTGATCCAGAGGTGAGTCCCGTCCGATGCGATTGCACAGGGACTCGGAAACCCAAAGGCCTCACCGTCCAGGTTCAGCATGCATTTGCCGGTAGTGACATTCACCTCGGTCAACGAATCATTGTTTGAATTCACGACCCAAAGGTGATTTCCGATGAGGGCCATATTGTACGGATCCACGAATTTGCACGAGGCATCTGAAACAGTTCGCACGAGCGATCCATCAGCTGCGTTGATTTCGGTCAGAGACGCATGGCTGGCCACCCAAATCTGGGCACCATCCATAATCATTCCTTGTGGATTATTGAAGTTATAGCTCCCACTTATACTTCCAGCCGCGACAACGGCTGTCGTATTCGCGCTCAGCTTCTTGGAACCCGTGATCGAGAGGGTGAATGAGTAGGTTGCTGCCCGCTTGGCGATGTTGGGTGGCAAGCTGATGTGGTCGGTGACGGTCCCGTTTGGACAAGCGACCCCCGTCAACAGTCCCGTTACTCCCGGCTTGTTCGACGTGAACGTGCAACTCGTGGCGTTGGCCACGTTGGCCGAGAGGGTGACCTGACCGCCGGCAGCGGTGAGCGTCGAGGGGGTGGCGGTGAAGTTGGTGACGGTCGTCGGCGCAAGTGGATTGGGAGGTGGAACGGCTAGGTCGTTGATGTGGATGAAGTCGGTGGGCCAACCCGATGAAGTCGTTATCGTCCTGACTCGGAATCCATTGTCGAAGTCGTAGTTCATTTCCGAGATGACAACCGATGTCGAGGAAAGGACCCGTTCGACAAAGGCCACATGACCGTCATTGTCGCCTCGTCTTCCGGCATACCAGGCAACACTTCCGATTCCTGGAACACCATTTACAGGGACCTTCGCCGCTTCAGCAGCACCAGCCCAATCGGTAGCATTAGCCCACGTTTGCCCTAGATAGCTGTTATTGAACGCCACACCGTTCAGTTCGTTCAGTCGATAGGCAACCCAAGAGGTGCACTGTCCCTGATCGAACCCCCAGCGATCTAGTACACAGGTGTCAGATCCAGCAGTGCATGTCGGGGCATCTGGATACGGGTAGCCGTAATAGATGTTTGCTGCCACAGGACCACTTGTGCCAGGCCACGGCCCAGTTGCCGAGCTGGCACCGGCTGGTGAGCTGCCTGAAGCGGCAATCAGACTGAGGCTGGCAATCGTTAGGAGAATGACTGAAATCGAGAGGGTAAGTCCCCGGAATCGCTTCAGTCGTCCAACCACCCGCCACCTCACATGTTCAGGGCCCACGCCGGGCCGATGTAATTGCCTAGCACCTGGGCACTTAGTGGCGCCCGAAGGCCCCCCCCCGCCGCTCCTGGGCTCCCCGTTCGGTGGCGCTCTGAGGAGGTCGCAGTCGAACTGCTTTTGACCCCCTTCTCAGGGCGTGTACGTCTCCACCATGGGCGTCGTAGTTCCACCGATCACATTGCTGTCTCCTGCCGCGACGCACTCTTTGGCGGTAGGACAGGAGATGCTGCCGAGGTAGACCGTGTCATTTCCAGCGGGAATCGGGATAGCAGCTGAGCCCGTTTGCCAGGAGGTTCCGTTCCACGTCGAGTAGCCAGCGGTGAGCCCACCGTTCGCAGGAATCGATGTGTTTGGTGCGACACAGGCGGACTTACTCGAGCAGCTTATGGAGTAGCCGTAAACCGGTAGCGACCCCTCACCGATCCAAGCCGTGCCATTCCATAGAGCGGAACTCGTACCGGCGGCCAGGCAATAGGACGTGCTCACGCAATCGACCGAGGAAATCCCATCCACGGAGGGATCGGAGAACTGCTTGAAAAGAATCCCGGTCCAAATCTCGGCATCATTCATTGCACACATCGTCGATGACGCACATGACAGATCGCTGACGCCGGACACACTGTCATTAATCGCACCTTCAACGGGAGGAATCACAGTTGCCCAGGAAGATCCGTTCCAAGTTTCGGCGATTGCCAGCCAGCGGCTGCCGTTGTTGTACTCGCCAACGGCCAGGCAAAAGCTCGCTGAGGTACAGGAAGCAGCAGTTATCTCGGTAGAGTCTTGGCTGTCGTTCACATTTACCAGAAACTGAGGTGACTCATTCATTGTCTCCCAACTCGTCCCATCCCACTCCGCAGCGAGCGCTTGCTGATGACCGGGCTCCAAGGGATCATCCGAACTACCAAACGCGAAGCACATTGAAGAACTCACACAGGAGATGCTTGCTAGCTGGGGGTCAACTACGGACGCAGGCAGGTTGGCCAATACCCAACTGCCACGGGTCTTTGGATCCCACGTAGCGATAGTGGCAGCTGGCGTATTCACGCCGTCCTCCCATCCCGCCATGCAGAATGAAGTGGTCGGACAGGAGATGAAATCGAGGTTGTCTACGTCATATTCCTGTTGTGCCGGTGGAGATGGAGCAATGCTCCAAGACCCGAAGGAGCTGGGGCTGCCGGCTACCCCAACTGTGACCTTCGGCGGTTGTCTCTTAGCGCCCGTAACCACCAGTTGAAAGGCGTAGTTAGCTGGCCGCTTCCCTGTATTGGCCGGCACGGTCACCACATCACTCACGTTGCCGTTGCCGTTGCCGTTGCCACAAGCGACCCCCGTCAACAGTCCCGTCACCGCCTTGTTCGACGCGAACGTGCAACTCGTGGCGTTGGCCACGTTGGCCGAAAGGGTGACCTGACCGCCAGCAGCGGTGAGCGTCGAGGGGGTGGCGGAGAAGTTGGTGACGGTGGGGGGTGCAGGTGGTGCAACCTTCGGATCCAGCCATTGGAAGCTCGTGTAGTTGTATTCGTTGTTGTCGAGCTTCCACGTTGAGCCGCTGACGGAGATCGTGCTCTTTCCGTGGTGGGCGTTCCCCCATCCCTGGTCATTTTCGCTCAGATAGGTGATCTGGGAACTGGAGACGGCGATGACGATCCCAACATGCGACTCGTTGGCGGGATCTGCTCCATTTTGAGACAGGTCCGGATTAGAGGTCTGGTTCGGATTCCACATGGAGATGATGTCTCCGATGACAGGAAGATTGGTGTCGCTGCCGTTCACGTGGAGTCCGGTCGAATGGCCAGGAAACGTCGAAGCGACTGTGGCAACGTAATTTCCGCCAACTAGGTCTTCGCCGAAGACGTCTTGCTGGCCGTTCGTCGTCACCCATAGGTAGCGGTTTGCCAGCTCGGTGCACTGGAATCCTTGGAACTGGTCAAACACGGTGTAGCCATTCGGCTCGTAAACACCCGGGCTGATCGGGTTGTCAGTATTGACTCCCGATGGATTCGTCAGGCAGGCATAGACGCCGTGGTAGGACGCCAAGTTGGTGCCGCCATTGTTCGCACAGAACTGCGGGGTGGCTGCGTCCGACGACGAAAGCGCTCCCGCTGGCTGATCTGACGAAATGGCCACCGCCATTGAACCGAGAGCGATCGTGAGGACCGTTATCAAGACAAACCGCCGGGATCTTGAGGCACCCCTTCGGATTCCTGAACGCTGAGCAGCCCCGGCGGCGCCGTCGTTCCAATCCTTCACCCGCCACCTCACAGATCTCAGGGCCCCACGCCGAACCAATGCAATTGCCTAGCACCTAGATTGTCGCCGGTGCCGAAAGGCTCCCCTCCGCCCGCCGCCCCCGGCCCTCCCCGTTCGGGTGGGCGTCCCTGGGCCCGTCCCGCTTGGCGGGCGGTCCGCTCCGCCCCTGGTCCTGGGCCTGCCGTCTGGCCTGCGCGGCGGTTTTGGGGTCGCCCGGCGCCGGTTCTCCCTCTCTCCCCGCCAGGCACTCGCCGGGATAGGTGATAGGGCAGGCCAAAACGTCCTGAAAGCTCCTGGGGGTGTTCGCACCACTTGGGGCGCAGATCGTTCGGTCTACCATCAAGCCATGACGGAAGGCGATAGTGGCGGTGAGGATCCTATAGGTCGATCGCTAATCAGTTCGGATCAACCTTCAATATTGTTCTCAACGACCAACATATATCCCGAATTACCCCGGCCTGAGGTTAACTGACGACGCTCAGAAGATGTATTGGCCGGCTACATTTGAGAGACATTTCACCGGACGTTGGAGCACCCTAGATTAGAGGACCCGTGAAAGCTGCTATCGCGCTAAAATGAGCCCACTGAGCCTCGGCTGAATTTCTATCGGGCCGGGCCGGTTCCTCTCATAACCCAAAGATGTCCTTCCGGAGTTCCCGATATACGGTCATCGTTGAATCAATCAAGGGAGCCATCGTGTCAGCAAGGAATGCCTCTCTTGTACTTCCGCCGGTCCGGATCTGGAGCAGTCTTCTGACTTCTACAGAGAAGGGGCCAGACGCTGACTTGATATCGTCAGGGTCGTTTCCATTGCTAGTGCTGGTCCTGATGGCATCGTCGCGCAGCTGAATCGCCTGATTGCTCAGGTCGGATCGATCCACTGAGTCGCACACTGCGACGATCACCTCGTCGTCGAGAAGGTACGACTCGATATGTCGACGCCCTAGGACTCGGGTGCCGGCAGCTTTGAGATTGGTGATCTCTTGACTACTCCGGCCATCGCGGTCGACCACCCTAACGACGGTCGTACCGGCAACCAGCATTTGAATGGCCCGCCCCAGCTCTAGATGGTCGGTGGCTACGTCTAATGAGTTGCCGACCGAAACGAAGTCGGTCAGGGGGAGCCGCCCGGAGACACCAACCCTGATCCGCACGACTGGCCGCAGGAGGCGCAAAGCGATCTGATTCGTATCCAGCGGGACCACGAGTTCCTCAGGGTGCTGGCCACGGCTGTAGCCAAACGGGGGCTCGGGGACCCCCTCACTGATGAGCAGCTCGTCGCCGCGTGGTCGGTCAGCTGGTGGTGGACAACGGCTTCTCCCTTTCGGACATGGTCAACCTGGTGCTCACCTATCACGAGGTGAAGATCTACGCCGCACCCCAGCTGACCATTCCCGTCCAGATTGACCAGCTCGGGGACTAGTACTACAAGGGAAGCGACTACGGGGATGTTGAGTGTCCGGTGCAACCGGCTGACCAGCAGACCGTGAATCAGTTCCTCGGCGTTTCAGCGACTACCGACACCATGAACGGAGGGCAACTGTCGCCGCCCGGCTCGGTGACCGTCTCGGTACTCAACGGAACCGGCACCTACGACGAGGGCATCACCACGGCCAACTCGTTGCAGCAGCTCGGATTCGACGTTGTCGGCACCGGTGACACGCCAGCGGTGGCGACGCAGTCGGAGACCCTGGTCACCTACGACCAGATGACCCCGTCGGACGAGGCTGCCGCTCAGGCAGTTGCCGACTCGTTGTCGGGAGCGGTCACCCTGGCCTACGGGCCGACCGACGACGGCGCGGCAGGTGACGGTGACCACGGGCAGCGACTTCAGCGTGGACGCACCCCCAACCATTCCGCCGCCGACCCCGGCTTTCACCACCCCCGGCGCCACCTCGCCGGTGACCACACCCGTATCGTCGACAACGACGCCCCCATCCACGACAACCACCACGGAGCCACCGAACGGCGCGTTCAGCGCACCGACGTCGGCGGTCGCGCCATTGGCGCCGTGGGGTCCACGTTCGTGCACGGCATCGGGCGGCGAGGGTCCGTGAGTCGGGTTGGCCCAGATCGGCCCCGGACAACGAGTGCTGGCAGAGTACAACTACTCAACCCGTTGGCAAACGGGGACCCTGACAGTTCCCGAAGGCGCGCAGATACTGCAAAGGACGGGACGCGGTTACAGGTCCCAAACCGGAGCATCGGAGGACACTATGCGACGCAAGCGCTTCAGGGACCCCAGTGAACAGCGACGGACGCGACCCTCGGCTTCGTCACTGTCCGAGGTCGATCGACTCTCGGCCACATTCCTCAGTGGACCTGGTCTTTTGCACGGTCATCCGTCGGGATCCCGCAGTGTCCAAAAACACCGGTGACAGACCGTGGAACATGTAGCTCCTCGAGGGCAAAATCCTTGTTTATTAGGATGCCCGGTCCTATGGTCGTGACCATGGCGAGACGAACCCTTTTCATTGCCGGTGCCTTGACGGTCGGAGTGTTGCTTGCGGCCTGTGGTTCGTCCAGCAGCAGTTCGACCACCACCTCGATGGCCAAGTCCCCGGCGACGACCGCAGCCTCTATAAGCACGACAACCGCAGCGCCGGCCACCACCACCGCGCCGGCTACCACCGCGCCGGCGTCGACGACAGCAGCCACCTGCCCGACGCTGGCCCAGGCCAACACCGCGCTCGGAGGAACGTTCAGCGGTCCGATGACCACCTCTATCCCCGCCGGCGGAATCGTCTGCGAGTACACCGGCAGCGGCGGCAATGCCGGGGTCACCATCTTCGCCCACCAGTCGGCGTCGGTGTTCGCCGGACAAGTCGCCCATGCACCGGGCGATCCGGCCATGCCCAGTGTCTCAGGAGTGGGCGACGGAGCCTATGGAATGACCACCGGTGGTCGTTCGGTGGTGAATGCGTACTCCAACGCGACGAGCACCGTTGTGGCCGCGCAAGGTCCGGGTGCGTTGGCACCCGTGGTCGCTCTGGCCAAGGTGGCGCTGGCCGATAACTGATCGATCCATCCGGTGGTGCAGGTTCGACCACCCTTTGGTGACGCCGATAGGTGACCCGCCAGGCCACCACGCTCGGCCCGCGATCCCTACGGCGACAACGAAAATTTGCGTCCAACGACCGTAGGGAATTCGTGAATCGCCAACGCTCATAGCGGTGAGATGACCACCCACCGGAGTTGTGTTCGGACGTCGAACGCAACGCGCGGTGAGAGCTGGTTGGCTCGCTCGGCTGCGTGAGGTGAGGGGATTAGTGCTGTCGGTGGTGGGTTTGCAGGGACAACTGATCGGTGCGCAGATTCCTGCCCGCTGCGTTTGTTGACCGGCGACGCGGCGGGTACGGTCCGAAACGAGCCAGGGGCATCTGTATCTCTGTGATTCGGGGTCGCAACTGACCTTTTGTCCACACCACGGGGAACGTCTTGTCGCTGTCGGAGCGCCTCACCTTGGCCGATGCATGCGACGACAAGGGTTTGACAGTCGTCAGTGCCGCAGGGACGAGTTGGATTGCCGGAGGAGGAGTGGTGGCCCCAGAAAAGAGAGATGACGACTCGTTCTGGCGCTGGACCATGGGCGCCGTGTCCGTCGTCATCGTCGGTCTGGTCGGACTCATGCTGTTCGGTGGACACTCAACGGAGAGCACGAGCGCCGTCCGCCAAGTGACGTCGGACCCTGGCGGGTTCCCGATCCTTTCGACCACGGCCACCACCGATCCGGGGTTGACCCCTCTGGGGTCGACCAAGTCGCAGACCAGCACCAAGCCCCTCCTTACCCTGCCCTTCACCCTGGCGTCGACCAAACCCGGGACGAGCGGACTGCCGACACTACTGGCCCTTCCTGCTGTGTTGGCTCCCGTGCCGGTGGCGTCGAGGCCGCCGGTGACCACCACCACATCGTCTTCGTCGCCCACAACCAGCCCGCCACCGCAGACCACCACGCCCACCACCCGGCCGGTGCCTCCCACCACCACGACCACCACGACGACCACGACGACCGTGCCTCCCACCACCACAACGACCACCACGACGACCACGACCACCACGACCACCACGACGACCAGCACGACAACCACGACCCTTGGCAATAGCGGGAACAGCGGCAACAGCGGCAACAGCGGCAACAGCGGCAACTAGGGCAACAATTGGTGGAGCATGAGCGCTCCGGTCCGCTGGGGCGGACCCGAGGGGTAGGAATACCCTCGGGGGCAGGGTCCAGGGACGCTGACGGCGGCACCGTGCGGGCGCATACTGCTGATAAGGAAGCAGCACCCCAACAGCCCCTCAAAGGAGTCCCGTGATGAAGATCTCCCGCCGCCCATTTCTGCCCGATCGACCCTTTCGTCCCGAGGGGCCGGCGACCTGATCCGACCGGACTGACCTGACTTCCGTCCAGCTCCCCCAGCAAGAGGATCGGGAATCGGTCAGGACTGCGCTCGGGCCTCCACCGCCGCCAGATCGCGGACCACGATCTCTCGGCCGGTGGCATCGACCCAGCCCAGTTCCCGCAGGCGGCGGAGTCCTTTGACCACCGCCTCGCGGGACAGTCCGGTCAGGGCCGCCAGGTCCTGTTGTCCCACCGGCAGTGTCACCGAAGGCTCATCGAGCCTTTCTCCGAACCGCTCGATCATCACCAGAAGGCAGCTGCACAACCGGGCCATGGCATCGCCGGCACCGAACTCCAGCTGCCGCTGCGAGGTGGCGCGGAGGCGGGCGGCGATGACCCCCAGCATTTCGGTGGCCACCCGGGGGTGGTGTTCGAGGAAGGAGCGGAATTCCTCGACCCGCAGGACCAGAACGTCCACTGGGGTGACCGCCTCAGCCGACGCCGAACGTGGTTGGCCGTCGATGGCCGACAGCTCCCCGAGGATCGAGCCGGCCGACTCCAATCCGAGGATCACCTGCCGGCCCGAGGCCGCGGTCATCACTACCTTGACCAGACCGTCGATGAGGATGAGGACATCCCGGCCGTCGTCGCCCTCGTAGAAGAGGATCTGTCCGACACCGAACGTCCTGTGCCGGCCAGCCGCCTCCAGCGCCTCCCGCTCGGAGTGCTTGAGGCGAGCCAGGAATGCTTCATCGGCCACGGGCCAACGCTACCGTCCGGTGCTCACGCCGGTTGGCACTGGTGCAGTGGGCGGGTCGTGGTCCTCGGTCGGCCCGGGGCGGCGAATGGGCCAACCGAGCAGGCCCACGATCACCAGGATCCACACGCCCAGGCGGACCTGGGCGAAACCCTCGATGGCATGGCGGGTGACCTCCTGGCCGTCTCCGTGCCAGGCCACCAGCATGGCCAGGACGCCGATGCCGCTGAGGACGGCGACCGTGCGCCATGCCCGAAGGCGCCAGGTCCCCGAGAGGACACCGACCACCACCGCCAGGATGGCCAGCACCACCAGCTCTAGTGCCGGTGGCCACAGTACCGACGTGAGTGGTGACCGCATGGGATTGTCCAGCGGGGCGTAGAAGCTCAGGTTCCCCTGGGCGAAATTGTAGGACCGTTCGGGGCGCAGGAGGGGTTCGGAGATCACATACCAGGGGTGGCTGACCAGCCACCAAAGGTAGGTGCCCGGCCCCTGGTTGGTGATCCAATGCTGGAGGGCGGCAAACTGCGGGTCGGTCGGCGGGAACCCGACCACCTTGGCCTGGTGGGCGGGAGCGGGGTCAGCGTGGGCTAGTTGGTCGATCTGGGTCTGTTCGGGCATGCCGTGGGCCGCGAACCAGGCCACCCGGTCGGGAAACGGGAAGACCCGGACGAACAGTACGTCGGCTACGTCCTCCGACGTCCGATGGGACGAGAGCGTTCCCCATTCGGTGAGCACCACCACGGCCAGAAGGCAGCCGGCCAGCACCCCGGCCCGGCGGGCGGCCACCCGGTTGACGCGTGTGGCCTCGGGGTCCGGGTGCGGGGAGTGCCGTCCCGGTCGGCCACGGCGAAGACCGAGCCAGGCCGCATCGATGCCGACGGCCAGGCCGATTGCGGCCACCGTCCACACCTGGGCGTCACGGGCGGCGGCGAAGGCGGCACAGACCAACACCAGCCCGGCGATGCGGGGCCAGGACATCCGCCGGGCACACCAGATGGACGCGGCGAACACCAGTGCCAGCAGGCTCATCGACACCGATTCGGACAGGGCCGAACGGTTCCATTGGGTGATCGGCACTGTCGAGGCGAAGGCCAGGATGACAAAGACCGCCGCCACCCGCCGCCACCCGGCAGAAACCAGGCGCCCTACCGTCCACGCCAGGATCCCCCAGGCCAGCGCGGCGATGACCGCCTGGACGGTGGGGAGCGACGCCTCCGACCCCACCGTCTTGATCAGGAGCGGCGTGAGGGGTGGCCGCTGTCCGGCCCACAGGGCGAGGCTCGACAGCGGACCCCTGGCCACGGCGGCGTAGGCCGTCGAGTCGTTCCAGATGATCACCGGCCCGCCGCGGGCCTGGGCGATCAGGTACCAGGCGAAGCCGACCCAACCGGCCGTCGCCACCGCCGGGGCGACCCACCCCTGCCAGGACGACCGTTCCAGCCCCGGGACCCGCCGGGGGGAACCCCCGGTTGCCGGATTAGCCGTCGAGGGAGTAGCCGTTGCTCATTCCGTGCTTGTCGGGCAACGACTCGACCAGACGGCTGACCGCTCCGTAGTCGCCGGACTTCCACGCCTCGGCGATGGTCCGGTCACCGAGCTCGCGATGACGGGCGAAGTTCCACCACCGGGTTACGTCGCTGTCGCTGTAGCCCTTGTTGGCCAGAATGATGTTGAGCCGGGTGGACTCCCATTCGGCCTCCTCAGCGGTGAGGTCACCGGGCGGGACGGACGTCGTATCGATGCGATCCGGATCCCGCTCCATCTCGTGGGCGATCTCGCGGTCGAGGTCACGCGATACGTGGCCACGGATCGTCTTGAGAGAACCACCGGTCAGGGCCACCCGGTCGGTGACCCGACGCTCTCGTTCGGCCTCCAGACTCCGGGACCACAGGTGCTGGGCGGTGGCGTCGACATCGCCGGCGGTGACCCGCAGCCGCAGCCGCCGTTCGATGCGCTCGGCCGTGCGCTGGGGTGTCTGGGCCGGCCGATCGGTGGCCCGCCGTCCCTGGCGTTCGGTCCCCGCCTCGTCGGCCACCCGCCGATCGGTCCGTCGCCGTTCGGGCAGCTCCTCACCGTCGGACAGCCGTTCGCTGACCAGCTGGTCCGGGCGAGTGCGCTCGACCATGCGCGCGGCCGGAGAGGCGTAGCTCTCCGGCGGGAAGATGTCCCCGGTGGTGCCGGCGATGGCAGCCCCGAGGTAGGCGGCCGTCCACTCGCTCTCGCCGACGGCAACCGTCGCCGCCCCGGTGGCCGTCAACCGGGCCGCGGGGACATCCAGACATGCGGCCACCACGATGGCTTCGGTGAACCCGAGGCGGCGGTTGGTCGTCTCGACCTGGGCCACCGTCTCACGGGTCCAGGCGATGCCCCGTAGCAACATCTCGTCGGCCAGGGCCTGCTGGGTCAGGTTGGCCTTGGACCGGAGCGCAGCGACGTTGCGGCGCACGATGTCCTCGATGCCCTTGGTCGGTTCGCCGTTCATGCCAGAAGCGTACTTCGCTGTAAGAAAAATGAACATCATTTCCGACGACCCTGGGTCTACCAGGCCTGTTAGGAGCCGTTTAAGGGCTCAGGTCCGGCCGACCGGGGCGATGAAAGAATGAACAGCAACCCGGAATTGCAGGTCGCCGACCCGTTGGGAGAACCCCAGCCCAGCCCGCTGCGGCCGCTGCGGCCGCCGGGCCGGCGGGTCCCGGTCGGGGCTTCGGGCGGACGATCCTTCCGGTCCGGCCTCCCTCAGCTGCGGTGACGCCGGGCTCGGACCGCTGGGAGGGGGCAGTGCCACGGATCCCAATGATGGCCGGAGGCCCCGACCAACGGGGGGATGCACCGGGGCCAGCCCGGTCTCCGACGGACACGTTTTCGCGATTCTCGCTACAGCTGGCGGACTGGTAAACCGATGATTCCGGTGAGGGAAATCGCAACAACAAGGGGCAGGAACGACTGTGACGATCGACCCGTTTCACGTACGCAGAGTCAGTGGGTGGTCAGACGCCGACTTCGACATGGACGATCTGGCTTTGCCGCCCGAACCGCAGTGGAGCCGGTGTGGAGCCGTCCACTGTATCGACCAGGGACCGTGGATCGGCACGCTGGTCTGTTGCATCCGACGGAGTGGCCACGACGATGTCCACTCGATGTCGTTGGGCGACGAGGGCGCTCCCGACTACTGGCGCGAGACCTGGCTGTAGGACTCGACCGAGGCTTCATCGTCGAGTCGCTGCTGCGGCCGCTCCCCGCGGATCGCGGTCAACCTCGGAGCACGACCGCCTGATCGGCGGTCACCATTCCTTCGAACGGCCGGTGCTCACCGGCGCCGTCACTGGACAGGGCGACGGTGCGTCCGACCAGCCACGGCTGGCTCGCCGTCTCTGTGTCCTGGTCGGTGAAGTTGATCACCACCACCAAGGTCTGTCCGCCCTGGGTCCTCTGGTAGGCGAGCAGCCCGTCGCCCGCATCGAGCTAGCTCGAACCTCCCGGTGGACAGGGCCGGGGACTCCCGCCGGAGAGCCAACAGTCGCCGATAGAGGTGGAGCACCGAACCGGGGTCGTGGCGTTGGTCGGCGTAGTTCCGTCGGTCGGCTCCGGGCGGGAAGGGCAGCCACGTTGTGCGCCCCTCGGTCGTCGGCCACCCGTGCTCCTCGCTGCCGTCCCAGGGGATGGGCGCCCGGCACCCGTCCCGGCCTCCCGGGTCGACCCGACGCTCGGGAGGCACCACCGCGTCGGTGAGCCCGAGCTCCTCGCCTTGGAAGAGGAAGGGGGTTCCCCGCAGGGTGAGCACGAGGACGGCAGCAGCTCGGGCTCTCGCCTCGCTCCGCCGCTCCCGCGTGGCCGGGTCCTCCCCCAGCAACGCCGCCGCCCGGTCGTAGCGGGTCCGGTGGCGCGGGTTGTCGTGGTTGGACAGCACCCAGGTGGGCCAGGCGCCCCTTGGGTCGAGGCGCGGCCACCGTCTCTGCGATGCACTCCCTCCACCGCTCGGCCTGCCACAGGGCGTACAGCGGTGGGAAGTTGAAGGCCAGGTGCAGCTGGTCGCCCTTGCCGTAGTAGGTGGCCACCGCCGACGTGGACAGCAGGTAGACCTCGCCCACCATCACCCGATCGCCGGGGTAGGAGTCGAGGAGGGAGCGGATGGCCCGCAGGCGTTGGTGGGTGACCGGCACGTCGTTGAGGGCGGAGTGGGGGATTCCGGCCACCTCGGGCGGGTCGTCGGGGAGGGCGGGATCCTTGCCGATGCAGTGGACGACGTCGGCCCGGAACCCGTCGACCCCCCGGTCGAGCCAGAACCGGAGCACGTCGTGCATGGCCGCTTCCACCGCCGGTTCGTCCCAGTTGAGGTCGGGTTGGGCCGACTCGAAGAGGTGGAGGTACCACTGGCCGGAGGACTCGTCCAGTGTCCAGGCCGGGAGCGGTGAGGTCGAAGGCGGCCACCCAGTTGTTGGGCGGGCGTCCCGTCGGGCCGGGAGTCCCGCCACACGTACCACTAGCGATGGTCGGCATCCGGACCGGACCGGGCATCCAGGAACCACGGGTGTTGGTCGGAGGTGTGGTTGGGCACCCAGTCGATGATCACCTTGAGACCCAGCGCGTGGGCCTCGGTCACCAGTCCGTCGAAGTCGTCGAGGGTCCCGAACAGCGGGTCGACGTCGCAGTAGTCACTGACGTCGTAGCCGAAGTCGACCATGGGTGACGGTTGGAAGGGGGACAGCCACAGGGCGTCGACCCCGAGCCAGGCCAGGTCGCCCAGATGGGCCCGGATGCCGGCCAGGTCGCCGATACCGTCGCCATTCGAGTCGGCGAACGAGCGGGGGTAGATCTGGTAGAAGACCGCCTTCTCCCACCAGGCCAAAGGCGCTGCTTCCCGGTCGTTCCCCGGGCTCGAGGTGGAGTCGGACGGGAGCGCGGAGGCAGCGTCGGAGCCGGCGGAAGGGGCAGGGTCGGGGCCGGGCACGAAGGGCACGCTAGTGCCCCGTCCTGTCCACCGGTCGCCCCGCCGGCCGCCCCGCCGGCCGTCGGGAACGGCGCCCGCCCGGTCGTTACAGTTCCCGCCCCAACGTGTCGAAGACACCTTCACGTTGACAAATGCAGGTTCGTTGGTAGCCGCGACGAGTGAAAGGGTCCGTGGGCCATGGTGGACAGACGCATGAGTGAGGAAGGCTCGTTCCTGGCGGACGGCCTCGACGGCAGCACTCCGCCCGAGGTCTTCGGCACCGGACGGGTGTGCATCGCTCCTGACTGCTCCGTGAAGCTGTCGCGGTACAACAGCACGGAATGGTGTGCCCTGCACGAGAGCCCGGCCTCGACCGCAACGGCCCTACGACACCTCCACCCGCCAGCGCCGCCGCACCCGGCGCAGTACTCCCCGCAAGGATTCGGGCACGCAGAAGTCGTCCAAGCGGACCGCGGCCTGAGCCGACCGGGGGCCGGCCACACCTCGGTCCCCCCACCGGGACGGGCGACCCGTTGGTCGGGTCGGAAGGCACATCGATACACTGCGGGCGACCGCAGCGCAGATCGGATGTGACCCATGAGCCGTCGACTTGAAGGAACCGTGGCCCTGGTCACCGGGGCATCGAGCGGAATCGGAGCAGCTACCGCGGTGGCCCTGTCCGCCGAGGGTGCGACGGTGGCCATCGCCGCCCGTCGCCGCGACCGACTCGAGCAGGTGGAAGAACGCCTGGGCGACGGTGCCGACTCCCTGGTCATCGAAACCGACATCACCGACCAAGCCGCGGCTCGGGCCATGGTCGAGAGCACGGTCAACGAGTTCGGCCGGCTTGACATCGTGATCAACAACGCCGGGGTCATGCTGCTCGGACCCATCGTCGACGCCCCGGTCGAGGAGTGGCGCCGGATGGTCGAGCTCAACGTGCTGGCCCTTCTCTACACCACCCACGCCGCTCTGCCCCATCTGTTGGCGGCGGCCGAGCGCGAGCCCCGCCGAGTGTCCGACCTGGTCAACATCAGCTCGGTGGCCGGCCGTCACGCCCGGACGGGGAGTGGCGTCTACAACGCAACCAAGTTCGGGGTGGGTGCTTTCTCCGAGTCCCTGCGCCAGGAGGTCACCTCCCGGCACGTGCGGGTATCCCTCATCGAGCCCGGGGCGACCATGACCGAACTGGCCGGCCACAACCGGCCCGAGGTGTTGGAGACCATGGCCGCCACCTTCGGTCAGATCGAGCTGATGACCGCGGAGGACATCGCCGAGTCGATCCTCTTCACCGTCACCCGGCCCCGGCACGTGGTCGTCAACGAGGTGCTGATCCGGCCCACCGAGCAGGAACGCTGAGTGGCCTTCGCCGGCTACCCACCGCCCCACCATCTCCTCAACGATCTGGGTATCGAGACCGAGTCCTTTGCCGACGCCCGGTCCGTCGTGCGGGCACCGGTCACCCCGTTCATCACCGGACCCGACGGAGGCGTCCGGGCCGGAGTGATCGCCGTTCTGGTGGACATGGCCGGGGGTGTGGCCGGGGTGCGGGCCCTGTGGCCCGACTGGATGGCCACCGCCGACCTGAGCCTGCAACTGGTGCGCCCGGCCACCGGCCCGGTGCTCTGTGTCCGCGGGAAGGTGGTTCGCCGGGGGCGCACCACCATGGTGGTGGAGGCCCTGGTGGTCAACGTCCTGCCTGACGGGAGCGACCAGGTCGACGAGACCGGCGCTCCTTCGCCGGTGGCGTGGGCCACGCTCTCCTTCGCCGTCCTTCCCCGCAAGGACCCGGCCCCGACCACCGAGGGGTCGCCTCCCATCCCGGGTCGATCGGCCTTCGTCGGCGACGGTCTCGACCGGCAGGTGAACGAGGCGCTCGGCCTCTCGGTGCTGTCGTCCGAGGAGGGCCGGGTCTCCCTGCCCGTGGCCACCTACCTCGAGAACTCGTTCGGCGCGGTGCAGGGGGGCGTGGTAGCCCTGCTCGGCGAGGCGGCCGGCGCGGTGGCCCTGCGGGCCGCCGACGGGCCGGAGACCGGACCGGTGGTGGTGACCGATCTGTCTGTGGCCTACCTGTCGCTCGGCCGGGTGGGTCCGATCACCACCCGGGCCCGGGTGCTCGCAGCACCGTCCGGTGCCGCTGGTGGTTGCGCGGTGGTCGAGCTGTTCGACGAGGGGGTCGACCACCGGCTCAATGCGGTGATCAACGTGCGGGGCCACACCGCGCTCGTCGCCCGCGTGACCGGGCCCGATCCGACGGTGTCGATCGACCTCCGTCACCACATGAGCGAGTACTTCCGCCTCGAACGGTGGGAGGTGCCGTCGGACGACGACGACGGGATGCCCGAGTTCGGGGGGCGGATCCCGGTGGACGACCACCACCGGGGTGCCGGTGGGGGACTGCGCACCGGAGCCCTCCTCACCAACCTCGACTCGGTGGGGGGATTCATGGCCGGGGTATCGGTGCTACCCCGGTGGATCGTCACCACGAGCCTGCTGGCCACCGTGGCCCGACTCGAGCACCAGGGGCCGCTCCGGGTCCACGGTCGGGTGCTCCGACGCGGGCGCAACTCGGTGGTGGCGGGACTGGAGGCGGTCGACGAGGGAGCCGACGACCTCCCGGTGGCCTCGGTCACCGCCACCTTCGCCGTACTCGAGCCGACCGGCATGAACCTCGACTTCGTACGTCCTCTGCGGGTGCCGATGCCCCCGCTCCAGCCGGATGCGGCCCCGCCCGAGGAGTTCTTCCGCATCGAACCGGGGACCGGTCCGGTCACCCGCCTCCGGCTGGCCCACCACCTGCGAAACCCGTGGGGGATCCTCCACGGGGGGGCGGTGGCCGTACTGGCCGACGTGGGTGCCTGCCGGGCGGTGGCAGGCCACCGCCGGACCGGGGAGGCGGGAACCGACCACCTGGCCGCCTCCGACACCGTCCTCCACTACCTCCGGCCGGCCAAGGAGGGACCGGTGGAGGCCCGGTGTCAGGTTCTCGGCGGGTGGCCGGGCCGATCGGTGGTCCGGGTGGCCCTGCACGATGTCGGGTCCGGTGACCGGTTGGTGGCCCTCGGATCGGTGGCCGTCCTCGATGTCTAGATCTACCCGGTCCTGACCCCGCGTGGCTGGTCCTGACTCCCGGGTCAGGCGATTCGGGGCTGCTTCTGGGGGTTGACAAAGGGCGCTATTTAGGCTTACCTAATATTTGTCCTATGTACCCCCTTGCGATGGCATCTCGATGATCCCGACCTTCGTCATCTTCCTCCGCGAGGGCATCGAGGCCAGCATGATCGTGGCCATCCTGCTGGCCTACCTGGACAAGATCAACCAGCGGCGGCATTTCCGGGATGTCTTCGTGGGGGTGGCCGCGGCCATGGTCCTGGTTCTCGGCGGTGGGATCGCCGCGTACTTCGTCATCAAGCAGTACGAGGGGTCGACGGTCCAGACGATCTTCGAGACCATCACCTTCCTGGTGGCCGCCACCGTGCTGACCTACATGACCTTTTGGATGCAAG
The DNA here is from genome assembly GCA_963824355.1 of uncultured Acidimicrobiaceae bacterium. Classification (GTDB taxonomy): domain Bacteria; phylum Actinomycetota; class Acidimicrobiia; order Acidimicrobiales; family RAAP-2; genus Bog-756. Next base: position 28,163 of record CAWGOY010000017.1, read on the forward strand.
CCCACAGCCGCACCATGTCGGCCGACCTCCAGCGACGGTCGCAGGAGGCGCTCAACGGCAAGGCCCGCTTCGGGCTCGGCGTGCTGGCCTTCCAGGCGGTCGGTCGGGAGGGCCTGGAGACCATGGTTTTCACCCTGGCCATCGTGTTCGCCTCTTCGTCCCAGGCTGCCACCCCCACGCACGGTCACGGGCTGCTGTTCGGCGCGCTTCTGGGGCTGGCGGTGGCGCTGGCCATCGCCTACGCCATCTTCAAACTTGGACGCCGACTCAACCTGGGGCTGTTCTTCCGGGTCATCGGCGTAGTGCTCATGGTGTTCGCCGCCGGGCTGCTGGCCGATGCGGTGGAGAACATGCAGCAGCTTGGATGGCTGCCCTTCCTCGGCCACCGGCTCTGGGACTCCAGCACCTTCCTCAACGAGGACAGCTCGATCGGCGACGTCTTCCACAGTCTGCTGGGCTACGCCGATCAACCAACCGTGCTCCAGGTCATCGTGTGGGTCACCTTCGTTGCTGTCACCTCCACCCTCTTCATCCGGATGGGGCGCCGGGCATCCCGGCCCAAGGGGTCTTCGGGCGTGGTCGGCGGACCGATCAGCTCCGCTCCGAAGAGTTCCGCACCGGTCGAACCGATTCCGACCACCACACCCGCTACGCCGGTGACCGCCGAGCCGGCACCGGTCGGTACCGCGGCTGGCGAGGTGGCACCCACCATCCGGGAGACGACCTCTACCGAGCGGTGACCGTGGTCGGTGGGGCGCGTCCTACACTCAAGCCATGAGCCCGAGCGCCGCCGCCGGACCCGACCGGATGGACGGAAAGACGGTGGTGATCACCGGTGGCAACTCGGGGGTGGGTCGGGCCACCGCGGTGGCTCTGGCCGCGGCCGGCGCCCGGGTGGTGATCACGGCCCGCAGCCGCTCCCGCGGCGAGGAGGCCCGTGCGGCCGTCGGCCAGGCCAGTGGTTCCGACCAGGTGGACCTGGTGGTCTTCGACCTCGCCGACCTGGCTACGGTGCGGTCGGGGTCGGCCGAACTGCTCGACCGCACCGAACGGATCGACGTCCTGGTCAACAACGCCGGCCTGGTGCTGAGCGAACGGCGCGAGACGGCCGACGGGTTCGAGGCCACCTTCGGCACCAACCACCTGGGTCCTTTCCTACTTACCGCTCTGCTCACGGAACGGCTGGTCGCCTCGGCACCGGCCCGCGTGGTCAACGTGGCCTCGGTGGCCCACCAGGGCGCACGGCACGGTCTGGACTTCGAGGATCTGCAGTCGGCCTCCCACTACCGCGGCATGCAGGCCTACAGCCGCTCCAAGCTGGCCAACATCCTGTTCACCAACGAACTGGCCCGGCGTCTGGCCGGCTCGGGGGTCACGGCCAACTCCCTCCACCCGGGCACGGTGGCCACCGGGTTCGCTAGGGACGACGATGCCAAAGGGTTCCTGGCCTTCGGGGTCAAGCTGATCAAGCCGTTCATCTTGACCCCCGAAAAGGGAGCCCGTACCTCGGTGTACCTAGCCTCCTCACCCGAGGTGGCCGACGTGACCGGCGGCTACTTCGTCAAGTGCCGTCCGAGGACCCCTTCGGCTGCCGCCCAGGACGAGGCGGCCGCCACCCTCTTGTGGTCGATCAGTGAGGAGCTGGTCGACCAGGCCGCCGTCGGGTCAGCCTGACCCTCCGGTCCCCGTCCGGGCAGGTGGGCGGCCCTAAGGTGTTCGCCGGGCCGCGCCGACCGGTTCGGGCGGTTCGAGCGGTTCGAGCGGTTCGAGCGACAGGGAGGTTGCGATGTCGAGTCCAGGGGGAGTGGAGGTCACGCCGGAGGAGCGGGACATCCTGCGGATCATCGGAAAGTCGTGGGGGTGGGTCCTGTTCTTCGGGATCGTGACCCTCATCCTCGGGGTACTTGTGGTGCTGAAACCGAGGGACACCATCTACGCCTTCGCCATCCTGCTGGGCATCTGGCTGTTCGTGGCCGGACTGTTCCGTATCGTCATGGCCATCGCCGACCGCGAGGACTCCGGTGGGACGAGGTGGCTGATGGCCATCCTCGGCCTCCTGTCGGTGGTGGTGGGGATCCTCTTCCTCCGCCACACCGAGGAGACGGTCACCACCCTGGCCTTCCTGATCGGACTCTTCTGGGTCATCGGCGGGATCATCGAGTTCTTCACCGCCTACGAGGACCGCGGCTCGCCGGCCCGGGGCTGGCGGATCGCCATGGGGGTTCTGGCCTTCGCCGCCGGGATCGTGACCCTGGTGGTGCCCCACCTGACCCTGGCCGCCCTGGCCGTCATCATGGGGATCTGGCTGATCATCTACGGCGTGCTGGAGATCGCCCTCTCCCTGCAGCTCCGCCACCTGGCCGACGTCTGAGGCGCCCCCGTCCGGCCGCTCCCCGTCGGCGCTGCCAGCGGCCCGACGGCCTCAGCCGAAGGATGCCCGGGAAGAACCGAGCGCGTCCCGCTGGGCCACGGCGTCCTTGGCCTCATTGGCCTGCTCGGCGGTGAGCGGTGGGTGCTCGAGTGGCGCGCCGCCCGGAGCCACCGCGGCCAGCAGCAGGTCCACGTGCCGAAGCCAGGCTTCTGGCGAGACCGCTGCGGTGGCTTCGATGACGCCGCGCATCGACCAGAACAGCACGATCACGTCCTCGTAGACCAAGTCGGGTCGGACGGCACCAGCCTGTTGAGATCGGGCCAACAGAGCCCGGCTGACCAGTTCGATCTCGGCCCGCACCTCGCCGTTGGCGTTCTTCCACAACCGGGTCAGGCACCCGGCGTGCTCGGCCTGGAGCCGGCCCACCGCCCGCAGGTAGTGGGCGAACCCGTCGGTGGCCGACTCGAGAGCGAGTGCCGAGCGGGCCGCCGACAGCACGGCCTGGAGGACCTCGTCGACCACCGCCTCGATGAGCAGCTCTTTGGTCGGGAACCGCCGATAGAGGGTGCCCACGCCCACGCCGGCCCGGTGAGCGATGACCTCGACGCCGACATCGACCCCTTCCTCGTCGAAGGCGGCCCGGGCCGCGGTCGAGAATCTTGTCGCGGTTGCGGGCCGCGTCACGTCGCAGAGTGGGTCCGGCATCGGGGTCCGTGCCGGCCGGCTCATCGGTGGGAACGGTGTCCCCCTGGCTGAGCGCCGGCGTCATCTCGGTCGTCATTCGACGATGGTCCCCCCGGGCACCAGCGCCAGCTCGGCATGCTCGACGTGGTGGTGGTGCTCCTGGTCGTCGCCGGCCGGCACGTTGGGTGTGGTCGGGATCATGATGCCGGCCACGATAGCCACCGCGGTCACCGCGGCCAGGAAGGCGAATCCGTTCCGGTAGCCGGTCTCTGCCGGATAGCCGCTGTGGAGGAGGGCGGAGGTCACGATGCTGGACATGATGCCCGCACCGATGGCCCCTCCGATGGTCCGGATGTTGGCGTTCATCCCACTGGCCACACCGGTCTGGGCGGCCGGCACGGCCTGGACGATGAGGTTGGACATGGCGGCGAAGGCCAGCCCGATCCCAATGCCCAGCAGGGCGCTGGCCGAGTAGATCTCCCAGGGATGGGTGTGGGCGAAGGCCAACATCAGGTAACCGAGTAGGGAGAACACCGATCCGATGATCACGGCCGCCTTGGACCCGATGGCGGCGGCGATCCTCCCGGACAGCATGCCCACGATGAACATGGTCACGGTCAGGGGCAGAAGGTAGAGGCCCGACTGGATGATGCTGGCCCCGAACCCGTAGCCGTTGGCGCTCGGCGTCTGCAGGAACTGGGGGATGAAGCCGATGGCCGAGTACATCCCCACCCCGAGCAGCAGGGCCACCAGGTTGTTGGTCCACACGGCCGGCGCTCGCATCATGCGCATGTCCACCAGAGGCTCCTTCGATCGATACTCGACCATGACCCAGGCCACACCGAGGACCACGGCCAGGGCGATCAGCCCGAGCACTTTGGCCGAGCCCCAGCCCCAGGTGGGTGCCTCGCTGACCCCGACCAGCAGGGCCACCAGCCAGCCCGAGAGGAGTACCGCGCCCGACCAGCTGATCTTGCCCGGCGTGCGCACGGGCGACTCGGGGACGAAGAAGTGGGCGCATACCGCGGCGATGCCCGAGATCATCAGGGGGAACCAGAACAGCCAGTGGTAGTTGAGATGCTCGACGATGGGTCCGGCCAGGACGATGCCGGCCCCGCCGCCCACCGCGGCCATGGCCGCCACGATGCCGACGCCCGTCGGCCACCTTGGTCGGCCGGGAACTCGTCGCGGATGATCCCGAAGGAGAGGGGGAGCACGGCACCGCCGACGCCCTGGATGGCCCGGGCCACGATGAGCAGGCCGATGGACTGGGACAGGCCGGCCAGGATGGTCCCGGTGGCCAGGGCCAGCAGGGTGACCACCAGCATGCGCTCCTTGCCCACCATGTCGCCGACCCGGCCCAGGATGGGCGTGAAGATGGACGCCGACAGCAGGAACACCGTCAGCAGCCAGGTCGCCGTGCTCTGCGAGGTGTGCAGGTCGACCTGGAAGGTGTGGAGCACCGGCACGACCAGGGACTGCAGCAGGGAGTAGGCCATCACGGCGAAGAGGAGGACGATGAAGGTGGCCTTGTAGTTGGCCCGTTCGGTTGATCTGGTCATGGGGTTCCCTGGGGGTGTGCGGGTGTTTCCGTCTGGGGAGAGCTGCGGGGCTGCCGGTGGTGCCGTCGATGGGGTTCCCGGCCACCGTGTCTCAAGTACCGGAACTTCGACTCCGGTTAAAGTATCACAACCGGAGCTAACGTTCCACTTATTCGTCGCCACTGATGTCCGGGCAGCGGGAGTCGGTTACCGGCCGGCCGGTACCGATGGATCCGGGCCCCCGGGCAGGAGCAGCTGGCGATGGGAGTCGGCGATCAGTTGGGCGGTCTTGGCACCGTTGACGGCAAAGGCGATGGTGCAGCCCAGCGTGACAGCGGCACCGACGAACCCGGCCGGCGAACCGGCAAGAGCCAGTCCGACGGTGACCAGTTGGGCGACCAGCATGGCGATGTAGAAAGACCACAGGGTCACCACCACTTTGCGCCCCGGATGCCCGGGGGGCAGACAGTCCCGGATGGCCTGGTAGGGGAACCAGAAGTTGACCACCGGGATGAGCCACCCGCCCACGCCCAGTCCGGGTGAGAGCTTGGCCGGCAGCTGCAGGAGCTGGGCCGTCTTGGCCGCCCGGTACTGCCAGATGAGCAGCGCGGTGTAGACACCGGCGTCGACCAGAAGGGCCCCCCAGGACAGGTAGATGAGCTTCCCGCTCTGGATGTCGATGTTGGAGGTGGCGGCTCCGGTGGCGGTGTCGGTGTTGATCTGGTCGATCACCCGGCGGAACCAGGTGCCCTCACCCCAGGCGCTGGCCAGAGCCACGGCGACCAACAGCACGAATCCGAAGAACGCCAGCTTCCCCCAGACCACCGCCTTCATCTCGTAGTCGAAACGGTCGTGGGCCGAGGGAGCGGCGATCCAGGCGGGGCCATAGCCGGGGTGGTAGGGGCCCGCCGGATACTGGCTCGCCGGATACTGGTTCACCGGATAGCCCGGATAGCCCGGAGATGTCGGCAGCGTGGGGTCGGAGGCGTAGGCGGTCCAGGCCAACCCATCCCACCACCGCCAGGCCTTCTCGCCGGACGGGTCGGGATACCAGCCGGGAGGTATTCCGACCGGCCCGGTGGGAGTCACCGTTGCACAGTACCGCCCGTTCCCTCGTTCCCCGCGGTCCCGTCGTGTTGGGTCCGTGACCGGCGGGCTACAGCGGCTCGCCCTCGCCCGAGCTCGGAGGTGGCCTCGGCGATGGCCTCGGTCTCGGCCCCGGCGGAGAGGGCCCGGCCGCCACCGTCGTCTCGCCAGAGCTCGGGGACCCGCCACAGCAGGACGCCCACCCCCACCACACAGGCCAGCCCGCCCGACCACACGGCGAACTGGGGTCCGCCGATGGCCGCGGCCACACCGGTTTCGGCGTCGCCGAGGCGCGGTCCCCCGGCCACCACGGCGAAGAAGGTCCCCGACAGCCGGCCCTGGAGGTGCTCGGGCACGGTGCGCTGCTGGACGGCCTGGCGGAACACGGCCGAGACCACGTCGGCCGCCCCGGCCAGGGCCAGCAGGGCCAGCCCGATCCAGAGCACGGGGATGATCGCCGAACAGGGCGATGGTGGCTCCCCAGATCAGCCACGCAGGCGGCGATGGCCCGGCCCTGGTGGCGGACCCGGCTGCACCAGCCGGTGAAGAGCGAGCCGACCAGCGCCCCGGCCCCCGGGGCGGCATAGAGGAGGCCGACCACCCCGGCACCCCCTCCGAACAGGCCGGTGCCCGAGGGCGGGGAACACCGCCCGGGGCATGCCGAAGATCATGGCGTTGAGGTCGATCCAGTAGGTGGCGGACAGCAGCTTCTGGCCCCGCAGGTGGCGGAAGCCCTCGGCCATCGACCGCAGGCCCATCGGTGTGCCCCCGCCGCGCGGGCACGAGGGCGGGAGTAGCAGCGGCGGCCACCAGGGCCACCGCGAAGGTGGCCACGTCGATGCCGTAGACGGCGACCCAGGCCGATGGTGGCGATCAGCACTCCGGCCAAGCGCCGGTCCGGCCACCAGGGCCAGCTGCTGGATGGAGGTCTGCAGGGCGATGGCCGACGTCACGTCGTCCGCGCCGACCAGCATGGGCAGCGCCGCCCGGCGGGCCGGCCAGTCCACCCCCTGAAACCCGGCGCCGGCCGCCGTGCAGACGAACAGCGGCCACACCGCCGGGTGGGTCGAGGGAGGCGTTGATCACCAGGCCGCCGACGGCGAGAGCCATGGCCACCTGGGTCGAGCACAGGACCTTCCGCCGGTCCATGGCGTCGGCCAGGGTGCCGCCCCACAGGGCTCCGGCCAGCAGCGGCACCAGCTGGGCCAGGCCGATCAGGCCGACCACCAGCGTCGAATGGGTGAGGGCGTAGGCCTGGAACGACACGGCCACCAGGGTCAGCTGGGACCCGATCCCCGAGACCACCTGGCCGGCCCACAGCCGCCGGAAGTGCCGGTACTTCCGCAGGGGGGTGATGTCGACGACGAACTCGGGCCACCCGTCAACGGTAACGGCGGCCCGGGTCCGGGTCTGACCGGGGATCGGGAGGCCCGCCACTGATCTGTCGTTTCCCGACGGAAGTCCCGGTCCTCATACTCAGCAAATCGATGACACCGTTCGGTGCCGATAGCGGCCGCTACACTGTGAACCATGAGGCGCAGGGCAACGTTGACCGACCTCAAACCGCAAGGTCCGATCGGCACGACGGGCGGCGCACGCTTGTCGGCCGAAAGCGAGTTGTCGGCTCCCCCATGGCCGTGTCGATCGCCGGCATCTCCACCGCCTGTAGCAAGGATGCCCTGGTATCCAGCGCCAAGGCGGTCCGGGAGGCACTCTCGACGGAATGAACAGACACTGCACAAGGTCTGGAACCGTCCGGGAGTCGCTTCTAGGAAGCGGCTCCTTTCTTTCTTGGCCAGATCGTTCCTCAGGGACACCCGGATCCGACCCCGCGCATGTCCGGTCGTCCCACCCGGCATCGCCGCTTCCCCGTCCATGATCGCCACGTAGCGTTAGTACCGCAAAACCCCAAATGACCCCGACGATCCCTCGGCAAGAGTACCGAAAGCACGTAAGGAAGTACCCATGGGCGAATCCCACACTGCGGACCGGCCACACCTCGGTATCGGACCCGTCCTCCAAGCAGGACGGCACCCGACTGGGCCAGTCGCTGGCCGCCGATGGCCCGCGACCGACGAATGGTCCTCGGACCGCGTCGTCGACCCCGGTGACAGCCACGACAAGGGCGAGCCGTCGCTCTGTGTCGGCGAAGCGGCCTGACTGGCCACTCGACCGGCGCCATCGCCGGCGCGCTCAGGTCGAGCTCGGGGTGCTCCTGGCGCTCGAACTGGATGCGGTAGAGCTCGGCGTAGAGGCCGCCGGCGGCCAGCAGCTCGTCGTGGCGTGCCCCGCTCGACGATGCGGCCGTGGTCGAGCACCAGGATCTGGTCGGCCTCGCGACGGTGGACAGCCGGTGGGCGATGACCAGCGAGGTGCGCCCGGCGAGGGCGGTGGCCAGCGCCTGCTGCACGGCGGCCTCGGACTCGGAGTCGAGGTGGGCGGTGGCCTCGTCGAGCACCACGATCTCGGGCGCCTTGAGCAGCAGGCGGGCGATGGCCAGCCGCTGCTTCTCGCCGCCGGACAGCCGGTAGCCGCGGTCGCCGACCACGGTGTCGAGGCCGTCGGGCAGCGAGTCGACCATGGTGGCGATCTGGGCGCCGGCCAGGGCGGCGTCGAGCTCGCCTTCGGTGGCGTCGGGCTTGGCGTAGAGCAGGTTGTCCCGGATGGTGTCGTGGAACAGGTGGGCGTCCTGGGTGACGACGCCGATGGTGGCGGCGAGCGAGGACGCAGGTGGCGTCCCGGACGTCGACGCCGTTGATCCGGATGGCGCCCGACTGCACGTCGTAGAGGCGGGGCAGGAGCTGGCTGATGGTGGTCTTGCCGGCCCCCGACGGCCCGACCAGGGCCACCAGCTGGCCGGGTTCGGCCATGAAGCTCACGTCGAACAGGACCTGGTGGGAGACCGTGGTGTCGAGGACGGCCACCGACTCCAGCGAGGCCAGGGAGACCTCCTCGGCGCGTCGGGTAGCGGAAGTCGACGTGGTCGAACTCGATCCGGGCCGGCCCGGCGGGAACGGCTCGGGCGTCGGGCTTGTCGGCGATCATCGGGGGCAGGTCGAGCACCTCGAAGACCCGGTCGAAGGAGACCAGCGCGGTCATCACGTCGATCTGCACGTTGGACAGCGCGGTGAGCGGGCCGTAGAGGCGGGTGAGGTAGGCGGCCAGCGCCACCACCGTGCCGACCTGGAGGGCGCCGTCCACCACCTGGACGCCGCCCCAGCCGTAGACCACGGCGGTGGCCAGCGCGGCGGTCAGGGTCAGGGCGGCGATGAAGAAGCGGGCGTACATGGCCTGGGTGACCCCGATGTCCCGGACCCGGCCGGCCTTGGACTCGAAGGCCTCCCGCTCCTCGCGGGGCCGGCCGAACAGCTTGACCAGCAGGGCCCCCGACACGTTGAACCGCTCGTTCATGGTGTTGTTCATCTGGGCGTTGAGGCCGTACGACTCGCGGGTGATTGGCTGCAGCCTGCGGCCCACCCGCTTGGCCGGAAGCACGAAGATCGGCAGGATGATGAGGCTGATCAGGGTGATCTGCCACGACAGGAAGAACATCACGATGAGCACCAGGGTCACGCTGATCAGGTTGGAGACCACCGATGAAAGCGTGTCGGTGAAGGCCTGCTGGGCCCCGAGCACGTCGTTGTTGAGGCGGCTGATCAGCGCGCCGGTCTGGGTGCGGGTGAAGAAGGCGATCGGCATCTTCTGGATGTGCTCGAAGACCTGGGACCGCATGTCGAAGATGAGGCCTTCGCCGACCTTGGCCGAGACCCAGCGGATGCCGATGGACAGGCCGGTGTCGATGATGGCCAGGGCCGCGGCCACCCCGGCCAGTCCGATGATCAGCGACTTGTTGTGGTGGGGGATCCCGTTGTCGATGATCGATCGGAATAGCAGCGGGTTGACCACCCCGATCACCGCGTCGATCACCACCAGCACGAGGAACCAGGCCAGGATGGTCCGGTAGGGACGGGCGAAGCTAGATCATCCGCCTGGTGGTGCCCTTGGTGACCTGCTGCTGGGTGACCGAGTCGTCCCGGCGCATCGAGCGCATCATTCCGCCGAACTGGCCCCCTCCACCCATGCCCCCTCCGCCCATGCCGTGGCCGCCCATGCTCATCGGCGTCCTCCGATGGTCGACTTCATGGATCGGACCCTACAGTTTGGGCCGCTCCAGTCAGCCACCGTCGGGCCGGCTACCGGTCAGGTGACCAGGCCACGGCCGGTGATGGGGGGCAGGTCGAGGGCGGTGAGCAGCCCGGGTCGCCCCTCCACCACTGCAGGAATGGCGTTGACCAGCCGCATGGCCGTGGCCTTCAGGCCGGCCGTGTTGTGGTCCCCGTCGGTCCCCAACAGCTGGAGGTCGAGGGTGTAGTTGGGCTCGCCGGTGATGGTCACCCGGTAGCAGCCGTGGCCGGCCGGCTGGGGCCAGTCAGGGGCTAGATCGTCGTGGAGCCGGGTGATGTGCTCGAGCACGATCACCGCCTTGCCGTGGCGCATGCCCCGGACCTCGAAGTGCAGGGCGGCGGCCGTGCCCTTCTCGATGGTGCCCGAGTCGACCTCGAAGGTCTCGGTGGCCGGCAGCCGCTCGTACCACTCGTCCACCGAGTCCAGCTCGACCTCGAGGCCGGCGGCCAGCTGGCGCACCACACTGCCCCAGGCCATGGTCATCACCCCGGGCTGCAGGATCATCGGGACCTCGTCGATGGGCCGCCCGAACCCCATGATGTCGAAGATCACCATGGGCTGGTTGTAGGTGGCGTAATTGAGCACCTCGGCCACCCGGAGCTCGTCGATCCGCTCGCTCACCCCGGTGAGGACGAGGGGCAGGGCGTCGTTGGCGAATCCGGGATCCACCCCGTTGACGAACAGGGACACCCCGCCCTCGACGGCCGCCTCCTCCACCGGGGCGATCATCGAGTCGTCCACCACGCCGTAGGGGTACTGGAGGAACACCGGTCCGCTGGACACCACGTTGACCCCGGCCCCGAGCAGCCTGGCCAGGTCCTCCAGGGCCTCGAACAACCGGTCGTCGGCCATGGCGGTGTGCACGATGACGTCGGGCTCGAGAGCCAACAGGGCATCGGCGTCGTTGGTGGCTGCGACCCCCAGGTCGCGGTCGAGCCCGGCCAGCCGACCGGCGTCCTTGCCCACCTTGTCGGGGTTGGACACCCACACCCCGACCAGCTCGAGGTCGGGTCGGGCGTCGATGCCGGCGATGGCGTGGCGGCCGACGTTGCCGGTGCTCCAGGCGACGACGCGGTAGGTCTTGGGCATGAACTCCTCTTTCTCTTTCCGGTGGACGGGTTCGGGCGGGGCGCTGCTCGGGGGACGGGGTCCGGGGTCCGGGGTACTCGGGGTTAGGGCAGGGCGCGGGGTGACTCAGAGGTCGGGGATGCCTGTATCCAGGTTGGGCTTCTCGATGCCCCCGTCGACCTCGAGGATCTTGCCGGTCACGTACTCCCCGGCGGTTGACGACAGGTAGACAACCGCGGCGGCGATCTCCTCGGGCTGGCCGAGCCGCTTGAGCGGCGTGCCGGCCTCCAGCGCCTCACGGAGTTCGTCGGTCTGCATGACGATGTCCAGCGCCGAGGTGGCCACCGAGCCCACGGCGATGGCATTGACCCGGATGCGGGGGGCGAGATCGGCGGCGGCCAGCCGGGTGTAATGGGAGAGGGCCCCTTTGGCCGTTCCGTAGGCCAGGTAGCCACGGCCGGACAGTCGGCCCATGGCCGACGAGATGTTGACCACCGAACCGCCGTCGCCTTCCAGCATGAGGGGCACGGCCGGACGGAGCAGGGCATGGGCGGTGGCCACATTGAAATGGAAGGCCTGCTCGAGACGGCCTGGGGAGGTGTCGAGGAAGGGCCGGGGCATCGCCCCGCCCACGTTGTTGACCACGATGTCGAGGCGACCGAATGCCTCACGCGCGTGGTCGACCAGCCCGGCCACCGCCTCGAGGTCGCTCAAATCGGCCGGCACCACCACTACCTTCCGGCCGATGGCCTCGACCTGCTTGGCCACTCCTTCCAACTGGTCGAGGGTGCGGGCCGAGATGAGCACGTCGGCCCCGGCTTCGGCCAGGCCCACCGCGGTGGCCGCACCGATGCCGCGCCCGGCTCCGGTGACGATGGCCACCTTGTCGGTCACGGTGAAGCGGTCGATGATCATGGTTCGGCTCTCCCTTGGTCTGCAGCAGCTCGGGCCGTTCCCCAATGGACGGTGTCGGCTGTCACGGACCGGACAGTCCTACCAGCCCGGGACCGGGCCGTGCGAGCCAGTACCCTCACCGCTCAGCCGGCCACGTCGCCGACGGCCACGACGAGGGTGGGTCGGAGCCGCACCAGGTATTCGCCGACCACCCCATTGCGGCGGCCGTACTCTTCGGCTCGATCCTCGCCCAAGTAGCGACCACCGATCACGGTGGCCCAATGGAGGATGTCGTCGAGGTCCTCGCTGAGCGAGACGGTTCCCTCGACCGAGGGCACCGGTTGACCCGGTCAGCTCGGACGGGTCGAGGGCAGCCCGAGCTTGCGGTGGTCCCACGACACGGTGCGGACGACCTGCAGCTTGGCCACGATCCGCTTGTTGAGCATGGTCTCTACAAACGGACGGAGTTCCTCGGAGTAGGCCCCGTAATACCGCTCGAACAGGTTGACCCCCAGCTCGAACATCTTGTCCGGATCGTCGATGATCTCGGCGGTGCCCACCAGCTCGACACCCCGGAGCTCCTCGTAGTAGTCGCCGTCCTCGAACATGCAGGTGATGCGGGGATCGCGTCCCAGGTTGACCGCCTTTTGGGCCTTGGCCTTCGTCTCGATGGCGATGGAGCCGTCGATGAATCCGTACCACATGGCCACCGCGTGGATGGAGCCGTCGTGGTTGAGGGTGCACATGGTCATCGGCCGCCGTTCGTGGAGGAAGGAGTCGATCTCCTCGTCAGTCATCTTGATGAGGTCACGCTGCTTGACCCCGTGTCCCATCTGCACTGGTGGCTGGTCGCTCATCCGGTCCTCCTTCGGCGATACCTGGCGGGGCTGTCGGCCCGGGCTGGTGGCAGCAGCGTACCGGCGTGCCTCCGATCTCGGGCGAGATCCGGGCCCGATGCCGGTTGCGGGCAGAATGAACCCATGGGTCGACCCCCGGTCACCGAGCCACCGGGACGGACGGAGCCGTTGCGCCTCTGCTTCGTCTGCACCGGTAACATCTGCCGCTCACCGATGGCAGAGGTGGTGCTGCGCCGGATGGCCGCCGACACGCCGGCCGGCGACGGCTCCCGGCTGGCCGACCACCTGGTCGTGACCAGTGCCGGCACCGGCGGCTGGCATGCCGGCGAGCCCATGGACCCTCGGGCCCGGGCCGCTCTCGAGCGGCGGGGCTACATCGATGACGGGCACCGAGCCCAGGCCTTCGAGACCCGCTGGTTCGAAGTGACCGATCTGGTGGTGTGCCTGGACCGGGGTCACCAGCAGACCCTGCTGAGCCTGGCCCGACGGCGACTGGGCGACGACCGGTTCGACGACTGTCTGGTGCTGCTGCGGTCGTTCGATCCGCGGGCTGGGGGTGCGGTCGACGTACCCGATCCGTACTACGGGGACGACCATGACTTCGAGACCTGCCTCGACCTGGTGGAGGCCGGGTGCCGGGGCCTGGCCGGCCACCTGGCCGATCTTCTGGTAACGACTACCCGAGGGTGACGAACGACCCCTGCTCGTAGGCCCGCATCCGTTCGTAGAGGTCTTCGAGCTGGTTGCGCCGTGACCGGTCGTTGGCCAGGTTGACCAGCTCGTGGGGATCGGTGTCGTGGTCGTACCACTCGTGGTCGTTGTCGTCGAAGGCGCAGTCCACGTCGAACAGTTTGTGGCCGGGGGATTTGCCCCACAGCCCGGTCGACGGCTTGCCCCCGCCCACCCCGTAGTAGCGGGCGTACTTGGTGTGCCCGTCGAAGAAGCCCCGGAGCGCGTAGCGCACCTTGTTCAGTTCGGTGGTCTGGGCCGAGTCCTGGGCGAACAGGATGTGGTCGCGCACCGATGCTGCTGGATCGGCGAGCACCGGCGCCAGGTCGGCGCCCTGCACTGTCGAGGTGCTGACCGCCGGATCCACTCCGGCCAGTGCGCAGATGGTGGCGGCCAGGTCAACGTGCGAACCGAGGGCGTCGGTCACCGACCCCGGTCGGGTCAGTCCGGGTGCCTTCACGTACAGCGGGACCCGCATGATCTCGTCGTAGACGAACGGTCCTTTGGACCGGAGCCCGTGTGAGCCGCACATGTCCCCGTGGTCGGAGGTGAAGATGATCACGGTGTCGTCCCAGGCTCCCGACGCTTCCAACGCCGCGAGGACGGTACCCAGGCTCCGGTCGGCCAGCCGGTGGAGGTGGACGTAGTAGTCGAGGTGGCGCAGCCAGGCCGCCTTGTCGGCCGGATCGATGTACCCCCACAGGCCGTGCTGCTGGTCCCAGCGCCACTGGCGATGGGCCTCGGGCTTGGTGTGGAGGTCGTCGTCGAAGTTGGCCGGAAGCTGGTCGACCACTTCGGGATAGGGCTCGGTGAAGATGGGGAGCGGGTCATCGTCCTTCCAGGCGGCCGACTCGAGAACGGATCGGATCGAGGCCACGTCCTCGGGGTGTCGTTCGCGGTAGCCGGGCTGATCGACCGGAAACCACATCACGTCGTGCGGATTGACCAGGGCCACCGTGAGGAACCAGGGCTGGTCGGTCCCGCTGCCGCTCCCCCCGCTTCCGCCGGCCGGATCGATCGGACCGCCCCCTGCGTTCTCGGCCAGCCAGTGGGCGGCGTTGGAGGCGATGATCGGGTCGAAGTGGACGCCGGTGCCGGCCCAGCCCATGAAGTGTCGGTCGTTGCCGTCCCAGTCGGCGAAGCCGTAGGCCTCCATGTCCGGGGTGGGCGAGTGGGACAGGTGCCACTTACCGATGTAGGACGACCGGTAGCCGGCCCCGTCGAGTAGGGATCCGAGGGTGGGGGTGGAGGTGGGCAGCTCCTCGTGCTCGGGCATGATCACGTTGTCGAGCACGCCGTGGCCTTCGAGATAGCGGCCGGTGAACAGGCTGGCCCGGCTCGGGGAACAGGGCGAGGAGTGGGTGAAGTAGTTGGTGAACTCCAGTCCTTCGCTCCGCAGTCGGTCCCGCCACGGCAGGGAGACACCGGCCGGGAGCCACGAGCGCTGGCGCTCCTGGTCGGACACCACGAGCAGGATGTTGGGGCGGCGGGCAGCGGGTTGGGCCATGGATTGCACGGTAGTGGCTGGGCCATGGGACCGCCGCCCCCGGCCGGTGCCGTCCCCGGCGAGCTCCGATGCACTGGCCCGGGTGCTGCTGGCGCCAAAAAGTGAAATGTGTTCTACTTTGCCGAATTCAGGTCTGATGAGATGCAAGGGGGAGGTCCGGGATGCCCGAAAGCGAAGCGCTGCACGCGGAACACCGCCTCGAATACCCGTACGCACGGTCGGTGGGACCGGTGATCGGAGCGTTCCTCACCGGGCTGCGGGACGGCAAGTTGTACGGGGTCAGAGGAAGCGGTGGGTCGGTGATCGTGCCGCCCACCGAGTACGACCCGACCACCGGTGACGACACCACAGAGATGGTGGAGGTGGGCCCGGGCGGCGTGGTCGAATCCTGGGCCTGGGTGTCCGAGCCCCGACGCAAGCACCCGCTGGCCAAGCCCTTTGCCTGGGCTCTGATCCGCCTCGACGGAGCCGACACCTCTCTGCTCCATGTGGTCGACTCCGGTGGACCCGATGCCCTGACCACCGGTGACCGGGTCACCGTGCGCTTCCGGCCGGCTGCCGAACGTATCGGGGCCATGGCCGACATCGAGGCCTTCGTTCCGGTGGGTGGTGGTTCCTGATGGCCGCCGACGCAGCCGACACCGCCGGCACCGGCGACCTGGGTCCGGTGACCATGCTGGCCACGCCCATCGGACTGGACTTCGACTTCACTCCGGGCATCGCCCAGTCCCTCTTCCTGCGTGGCCTCGAACAGGGCAAGTTCATGGGTCAGCGGTGCACGGTGTGCGGGAAGGTCTACGTTCCCTCCCGGGGTTCGTGCCCCACCGACGGCGTGCCCACCACGGTGGACGTGGAGCTGGCTAACGTGGGCACCATCACCACCTACTGCGTGGTCAACGTGCCCTTCGCCGGCCAGTCCATCGAGATCCCCTACATCTGCGCCCAGATCCTGCTGGACGGGGCCAACCTCTCGTTCATGGGTCTGATCCAAGAGGTCCCCACCGACGACATCCGCATGGGTATGCGGGTGGAGGCGGTGTGGGTGGACCCGGCCGACCTGACCCCGTCTCTCGCCTCGGTCAAGTACTTCCGGCCCAACGGGGAGCCCGACGCCGACTACGAGACCTTCAAGGAGTACCTGTGAGCCCGGTCCGGCCGCGTGTCGGTGGCGTCGTTCGCCCAGGCCCCCAACGACGCGGCGGGTCGAGGAGCACAACGAGGTCGAGATGCTGATGCCGGTGATCGCCGAGGTGTTCGGCAACATCGGCATCACCAAGGACGACGTGGACTTCATCTGCTCGGGCTCCACCGACTACCTGATCGGTGGACCGTTCAGCTTCGTCATGGCCCTCGACGCGGTGGGGGTGTGGCCGCCCCGGGCCGAGAGTCATGTGGAGATGGATGGGGCCTGGGCGCTGTACGAGGCCTGGGTGCTCCTCCAAGAGGGCGAAATCGACGCCGCCCTGGTCTACGCCTTCGGTCGGTCGTCGTTGGGTGATCTCAACGAGATCCTGGCCCTCCAGCTCGATCCCTACTATCTGGCCCCCTTGTGGCCCGACCCGGTCAGCCTGGCCGCCCTGCAGGCCCGGGCCCTGATCGACGCCGGCAAGGCCACCGAGGCCGACTTCGCCGACATCGCCTCCCGCAGTCGCAGGGACGCCCTGGCCAACCCCAACGCCCAGGTGCGGAGGGACATCCCCGCCGCCACCCTGCTGGAGGACGACTACGTGGTGTCGCCGTTGCGCCGCCACACGCTGCCGCCCATCACCGACGGGGCCGCGGCCATCGTGCTGGCCGCCGGCGACAAGGCCCGAGCCTGGTCGGAGACACCCGGCATGGATCACCGGGATCGACCACCGGATGGAGACCCACGCGCTGGGGGCCCGTGACCTGACCTCGTCACCGTCGACGACCAAGGCAGCCGAGCGGGCCGGCGTGGCCGACGGTCCGGTAGACGTGGCCGAGATCCATGCCCCCTACGCCTCTCAGAAGATCATCGTCAAAGGGGCGCTGGGCCTCGACGGCTCGGTGCGTATCAACCCGTCAGGGGGACCGCTGGCCGCCAACCCGCTCATGTCGGCCGGTCTCATCCGCATCGGTGAGGCGGCGGCCCGGATCGCCTCGGGGGAGGCCCACCGGGCGGTGGCCCACGCCACCTCGGGACCGTGCCTTCAGCAGAACCTGGTCTGTGTCCTGGAGGGTGAGTGATGGCAGAGCGTTGCGCAGTCATCGGCGTCGGGCAGACCCACCACAAGGCCAAGCGGGAGGACGTGTCCATCGCCGGCCTGGTACGGGAGGCGGCCAAGATGGCCCTGTCCGACGCCGACCTCACCTGGTCGGACATCGACGCGGTGGTCATCGGCAAGGCCCCGGACATGTTCGAGGGAAACATGATGCCGGAGATCTATCTGGCTCCCGCCCTCGGGGCGGTGGGCAAACCCATGATCCGGGTCCACACCGCCGGTTCGGTGGGCGGGTCGACGGCCATCGTGGCCTCCCACCTGGTGACGTCGGGGATCCACAAGCGGGTGCTCACCGTGGCCTATGAGAAGCAGTCGGACTCCGATGCCATGTGGGCCCTGTCGGTACCCCAGCCGTTCGCCGCCCCCCTGCTGGCCGGGGCCGGTGGCTACTTCGCTCCGCACATCCGGGCCTACATGCGCCGGTCGGGTGCGCCCGAGCACATCGGTCGGATGGTGGCGGTGAAGGACCGCTTGAACGCCATGCGCAACCCCTACGCCCACCTTCACCTGGCCGACATCGACATGAAGATGGTCGAGGAGTCGATGATGCTGTGGGACCCGCTGCGCTATCTGGAGGCCTGCCCGTCGTCGGACGGGGCCGCGGCCATGGTGCTGGCCGCCGAGGATGCAATCTCCGGCCACTACCCGCCGGCTTGGATCCGGGGCATGGCCATGCGGTCCGAGCCCACCATGTTCGCCGGCCGTGACCAGGTCAACCCGCAGGCCGGACGGGACTGCTCGGCCGACGTGTACGCCCAGGCCGGCATCACCGACCCCCGCCAGCAGTTCGACTGCGCCGAGATCTACGTCCCGTTCAGCTGGTACGAGCCGATGTGGCTGGAGAACCTCGGGTTCTGCGACCTCGGGGACGGCTGGAAGCTGACCGAGTCGGGGGCCACCGCCTTTGACGGGGACATCCCCTGGAATCCCTCCGGTGGCGTGCTGTCCTCCAACCCGATCGGGGCCTCGGGAATGCTCCGCTTCTTGGAGGTGGCCATGCAGGTGCGGGGCCAGGCCGGTGAGCACCAGGTCGACGGGGCCCGACTGGCCCTCGGCCAGGCCTACGGCGGCGGTTCCCAGTTCTTCGCCATGTGGGTGGTGGGGGCCGACAAGCCCTGACCGAGCGGTCCGGCAGGGCGAGACCGAGGCGGAGACCGCCGGAGCACCGGGGCGGCAGACCGAGGAGCGACCAACAGCGGGGAGGTGAGCTCGCCGGTTGAAACCGGTGAGCCGCTTTCCTGCGCTCCTGGCCTCCGGAGGTCTACCCCATGCCCCCGTTCCACGCTCCCACCCCGCCCGTCCCGCCGTCCCGAACGTCCCGTCGACGGCCACACTGGTGGCCCGCCACCTCAACCACGACCGTGGCGGCCGTACCGTCCTTGCCGACGTCTCGCTGACCGTGGGTCCCGAGAGTCGCATCGGGGTCATCGGTCCCAACGGGGTGGGAAGTCGACGCTCCTCCAGCTCCTGGCCGGCCTGGTCCGGCCCGACGCCGGCACCGTCATCCTCGACCCCCCGTCGGCCACGGTCGGGTATCTGGCCCAGGAGCACCCGGCGGCCCCCGGCGAGAGCGTCCGCACCTGGCTCGGTCGCACGGACAGGGACGCTGGACGCCGAGACCCGGCTGACCGAGGCGGCCGGCGCACTGGCCGACGGTGGCCCCGGGGCAGCCAAGCGTTATGAGGTGGCCCTCGAACGGTTCAACCGTCTCGGTGTGGCCGACGCCGATGCCCGCGCCGACGCCGTGCTCACCGAGCTCGGACTGGCCCCCGACGTCGGCCGGCAACCGGTGGCCACACTGTCCGGGGGTGAACGGGCCAAGGTGGCCCTGGCCGGCATCGAGCTGTCCCGTTTCGACCTCACCCTGCTCGATGAACCGACCAACGATCTCGACTTCGAAGGTCTGGGTCGCCTCGAAGCCTGGCTCGGCACCCGCAGCGGCGGGCTGGTCATCGTCTCTCACGACCGGGACTTTCTCGACCGCACCGTCTCGTCGGTCCTCGAGCTCGATGGCCACAGCCGGACGGCGCAGAGTACGGGGGCGGCTGGGCCGGGTACCGGGCCGAGCGGGCCAACGCCCAGCGCCATGCTGAAGAGGCCTACCAGCTCTATGACCGCCGCCGGGACGAGCTGGAGCGTCGGGCCGAGCGGCAGCGGCAGTGGGCCACCACCGGCGTCAAGCGGGAGTCCCGGAGCCCGAGGGACCACGACAAGGCCCAGCGGGACTTCCGCATCAACCGCACCGAAAAACTGGCAGCCAAGGCCCGCCAGACCGACAGGGCTCGGATGCCCTCGAGCCGGTGGACAAACCTTGGGAGGGATGGGACCTCCACTTCACCATCGAGGAGGCGCCCCGGGCCGGCGCGGTGGTGGCCCGCCTGGACGGCGCGGTGGTCGAACGGGGCGGATTCCGGCTGGGCCCGATCGACCTCCAGATCGACTGGGGCGAGCGGATCGCTCTCACCGGCGCCAACGGCACCGGCAAGTCCACCCTGGTGGCCGCAATCCTCGGCACGCTTCCGCTGGCTGCCGGCGAGCGGTGGATGGGTCCGAGCGTGGTCGTCGGTCGGCTGGGTCAGGACCGGCGCGAACTGTGCGGCCAGGACGACCTGGTGCGCACGGCGATGGACCGGACCGGCCTGCCGCTGTCGGAGGCCCGTGGGTTGCTGGCCAAATTCGGCCTGGGCACCGAGCACGTGGGCCGCAGTGGCGACTCACTATCACCCGGTGAGCGGACCCGGGCCGAGCTGGCTCTGTTCCAGGCCCGAGGGGTCAACTTCTTGGTGCTGGACGAGCCCACCAACCATCTCGACCTGCCGGCCATCGAGCAACTGGAGTCGGCCCTGGCCGGCTTCGGCGGGACCTTGCTGCTCGTCTCCCACGACCGCCAGCTGCTCGATGCGGTGGCCTTCTCCCGTTCGATCGAGTTGCCACCCGTCAGCCGCTGAGCGTGCCGGCCGCCAGCTGGTCGGAGACGCGCTGGCCGCCGGTCCTCAGCCGGCGTTGGTGAAGACGTCTTTGCCGAAGATGGCGCTCACCGTCTGGGCCTGGCCCAGTCTGGTCAGCCCGAAGATGTCCTCGACGGTGGCCAGTGTCGAGTAGTGGTTGTAGGGAACAGCCGACACGGTACCGCCCTTGATGAACGGGGACAGGAGGATGGCGCCGATGCGTCCGCCTCCCGGCCCGGTGATTCCCGGGTTGGCCGCGGCCGGCCCGGGAGTCTCGTTGCAGCAAGCGGTGGCGTTGCCGGATTGCCCCCGTCCACGTCGGCCTCATCGAAGGTGATCTCGAGCAGGCCGTTCTTCTTGAACGCCGGCGAACCGGTGATCAGCGGGACCCAGGTCGGCGAGGAAGGCGTCGATGTTGGTGTAGGCCGACGCGCTGGCCGGCTGGTTGACACAGGGTGCGTCGTGGCCGTCGTTGCAGAGGTTGGGGGTGATGAAGCTGTAGTTGGGCGTGGTGGCGATCGACTTGAGGTCGGTGGCCAGTCCGGTCGTGCCCGGCGGGGTCCCGACCGGCAGCGCTCCGGTCGGGGAGCCGAGAGGGACCACGTCGGCGTCGCACAGCGCGGTGTCGTCGATGATCGAGTGGAAGTAGACGAAGGGGTCATGGCGGGTGGCGTACCCGTCGCCGGGCACGGCCACCTCGGTGTTGTCGACCGAGCCGACCGCCGGGTGGCCGCAGACGGCGGACTCCCGGGACGGGACGTTGCCCATGTCCTCCATGTAGCCCTTCCAGGTGTCGTGGGCCTGGCGTCAGCTGGTTGGCCACGGTGGTCACCGTGGTCGGGAAGACGCAGCCGGAGTCGGAGATCTGACCGTCGGCGAGCCACGATGGCCGACGCCGGGAAGTCGACGAAGGTCGGGCAGTCGGCCTGGTTGTCGGGATTGGGGGCCTGGCCGGAGACGAGGGCGACGTAGTTGTCGTTGGAGTGGTGGCCGATGCCGTAGTAGTTGGTCAGCAGCGCACCCTCGGCACGGCAGCGTGGTGGCCAGGTAGGGGTCGGCCGACGGGTCGCCGAAGGTGTCGGCGTAGCCCTCGTTCTCCAGCACGATGACGAAGACGTGGTGGATGGGGGGCAGCCCGAGGGCCGCGCCGTCGAGGAGGTCGACGCCCGACCGCCGTGGTGGACACCGGGCGGGTGCTGCGGGGTGGTCGGGCCGGAACTCGCACGACGAGCAGGCGGCGGCCAGAGCGCCACGCCGGCCAGCAGCCCGCGCCGGCGGGCGGCGGCCCGGAGTGCCGACGGGCGGCGGAGCCTGGGTCAGTGGGGCAGCGTTCTGACGCCGACCGGATCCCCGTCGGCCATGCTGGGCTGGGGTTGCCGGCCCGGGCTCCCGGGGGACCGGTACACTCGGGCTGGTTCGCCGAGCTCCGGAGGCATCACGTGAAGATTGTTGTCGACTACGACGAGTGCGCCAGCAACGCCGTCTGCATGGGCATCGCCCCCGAGGTGTTCGAGGTGCGGGACGACGGGTTCCTCTACGTCCTCGACGAGACACCCCGGCGAGGAGCTGCGCGAGAAGGTCCGCCAGGCGGCCAACGGCTGCCCGACCGGCGCCATCACCATCGTCGAGGACGAGTAACCCCGGGGTGCCCGGGGACGCCCCGAGGGTCCGCTTCGCCCCGTCGCCCACCGGCTACTTCCACGTCGGCAGCGCCCGCACCGCGCTGTTCAACTGGCTGGTGGCCCGCCAGTCCGGCGGCACCTTCGTGCTCCGCATCGAGGACACCGACGCCGAGCGGAACCGCGAGGAGTGGGTGGACGGGATCATCTCGGCCATGCACTGGCTGGGCATGGACCCCGACGAGGGGCCCTACCGCCAGTCGCTGCGCACCGATCGCTACCGGCCAGGCCATCGACGCCCTGTGGGACGGCGGGTACCTCTACGCCTGCGACTGCACCCGCGACGCAGATCGACGCCCGCAACAAGGCCGCCGGCATCCTGACCCCGGGCTACGACGGCTTCTGCCGCGACCGCGGCGTGCCCCGGGACGGGCGACGCCCTGCGCTTCCGCACGCCCGACGACGGGGTCGACCGTGGTCCACGACGTCATCCGGGGCGACGGTCGAGTTCCCGTGCGCGGCCATGGACGACTTCGTGGCCGTGAAGGCCAACGGCGCGCCCCTGTTCGTGCTGGCCAACGTGGTCGACGACATCGACATGGCCATCACCCACGTCATCCGGGGCGAGGACCTGCTGCCCACCACCCCCAAGGGGGTCCTGGTGTGGGAGGCCCTGGCCGGCCTCGGCTGGACGACCGACGGCGTCGTCCGGTGACGGCCGCGGCCCACGCCCGCCGCTGCCGGTCTTCGCCCACCTGCCCATGCTGGTCAACGAGCAGCGCAAGAAGCTGTCCAAGCGCCGGGACCCGGTGGCCGTGGAGGCGTACCGGGACCAGGGCTACCTGCCCGAGGCCTTCGTCAACTACCTGGCCTGCTCGGGTGGAGCCCACCCGGCGGGCGAGGAGATCTTCGACGCCGACCAGATGGTCGCGTGGTTCCGGCTCGAGGACGTCAACCATTCGCCGGCCTTCTTCGACGTGGCCAAGCTCACCCACATGAACGGCGAGTACATCCGGGCCCTGCCCGCTCGAGGCGTTCATCGAGGCCTGCCGGCCCTGGCTGACCGGGGACCAGGCACCGTGGCCGGACGACCGCTTCGACCGGCGGTGTTCGCGCCGGATGGCCCCGCTGGTCCAGGAGCGGGTGGCCATGCTCGGCTGAGGTGCCGGCCATGGTCGACTTCCTGTTCCTCGACGAACCCGCGATCGACGAGGAGGCCTGGGCCAAGGCGGTCGACCGGTGACGACGAGGCCGCCACCATCCTGGCCCGGGCCATCGAAGCCTACGAGGGTCTGGCCGATCGTTGGACCAGCGATGCCCTCCACGCCGCCACCCAGGCCGTGGGTGACGGCGGTGGGACGCAAGCTGGGCAAGGCCCAGGCCCCCATCCGGGTGGCCGTCACCGGTCGGCGGGTCGGGCCGCCCCTGTTCGAGGCGCTCGAGGTGCTGGGTCCGGACCGGACCCTGGCGACCGGTTGCGGCCGGGCCCTCGAGCGGCCCGGCGAGACGACGACCACTCCGTCGGCCGACGGTGCCTGATGCCCTGAGTCGGGTGTGGTCGTTCGCCACGACACCGGAGCGTGCGCCGTTCCGGCGTAGTGCTCCGGGTGGTCGCCTGGCGGTCGTGGTCGTCATCATGGTCTACCTGGTGGTGACCGCGGTGCAGGTGTGGTGGACCGGTCGCCGGTATGACCCCCGACCGGCCGGGGCCATCGTGGTGATGGGCGCGGCCCAGTACGACGGGGTGCCCTCACCCGACCTGGCCGCCCGGCTCGACGAGGCCGAACTGCTGTGGCGCCAGCACTACGCCCCCATCATCATGGTGACCGGCTCGAAGGAGCCCGGCGACCAGTACACCGAGGCCGAGGCTTCGGCCCGGTACCTGATCGATGCCGGCATTCCCAGCCGGGGACATCCTCGAGTCCGGGGGAAGCGACTCGTGGGAGAACCTGTCCCTGGCCGCACCGACGCTCCTGGCCCAGGGGGACCCGGACCGTCCTGATCGTCACCGACCCGTTCCACGAGGCCCGGAGCCTGGCCATCGCCTCCTCGGTCGGCCTGTCATCCGTCGCCCACGCCTACCCGGACCTCGCCGATCACCGGGCCTGGCCACCGTTCCCTACTACGCCAAGGAGACGGTGGGGGTGGCCCTCGGCCGGATCATCGGGTTCGACGACTCGACTCGCTTCACGCCTTCGGACTGGCCGGGCTCTAGGAACGTGTCCGGCAACGTTCTGTTCATCACCGTCGACCAGTGGCGGGGTGACAGCCTCTCAGCGCTGAGTCACCCGGTGCTGACCACACCGCACCTCGACCGCTTGGCCGCAGGCGGGACGCTGTTCGCCAACCACTGGGCCAACGCCGCGCCCTGCGGTCCGTCGCGGGCCTGCCTCTACACCGGCACCTACCTCCACCACAACCGGTCGGTCAACAACGGGACGCCCCTCGACGCCCGCTTCACCAACGTTGCCATGCTGGCCCGCCAGGCCGGCTACGACCCGGTCCTCTTCGGTTACACCGACACCAGCCTCGACCCCCGAACCCTCGCCGCCGACGACCCCCGGCTCCGCTCCTACGAGGAGGTGCTGCCCGGGTTCCGGGCGGTGGTGCACGACCCGTGGGAGGCCGGAAGCCGCCAGTGGGGTCACTGGCTGGCCGCCCAGGGGGTCGATGTCCCCGCTCACCCGCACGACCTCTACCGGCCGATCCCCGACTTTCCCGGTGCCGACCGGCACGGGCCGACGTGGGCGCCGACCCGGTTCACCGCCGAACAGAGCGAGACCGCCTTCATGGTCGGATCGGTCATCGACTGGCTGGAACGCAACGGTGATCAGCCCTTCTTCGTCCACATCTCGCTCATCCGGCCCCATCCGCCGCTCCGCAACCCGCTCGGTTACCACGACCTCTACAGCCCCGACGACCTGCCACCCTTCGTGGCCGCCGCAACCCGGGACACCGAGGCGGCCGGTCACCCGTTCAACCGAGCCATGCTGTCCATTCCCCGGGCAGCGGCACCAGACGACGAGGGCGAGCGGCGCCAGATGCGGGCCACTTATCACGGGGCCCAGAAGGAGGTCGATGACCAGCTGGGCCGCCTCTTCGACTACCTCGACCGGACCGGCCTGGCTCAGTCGTCACTGGTGGTCTTCACCAGTGACCACGGGGAGATGGGCGGTGACCACTGGCTGTTCGAGAAGCTCGGCTACTGGGATGAGAGCTTCCAGGTCCCCCTCATCGTCCGGGATCCCCGACCCATCGGCCGATGCCGGCCGCGGCCGGGTGGTGCGGGCCTTCACCGAGTCGGTCGACGTGCTGCCGACCATCTGTACCTGGATGGGGATCGAGGTGCCCCTGCAGGCCGACGGGTTCGCGCTGCAGCCATTTACTCTCGCCGACGAACTCGGTGCCGACGGCCGCCCCGAGCACTGGAGAACGGTGGCCCACTGGAGTTGGAACTTCTCCAACCCGGCCAATCCGACGGCCGAGCGGCTCTTCGGGATCCCCATGGCCCACTGTTCCCTCGACGTGGTCCGGGGCCCGACTACCAAGTACGTTCAGTTTGCCGCCGATCCCGATGTCTTGTCACCCCTCCTCTTCGATCTGGGCGACGACCCTGCTCAACTCCACGATCTGGTGGCGGATGGCACGCGGGCCGAGCTGGCCTGGTCAGCTGGACAGGAGCTGGCCCGGTGGAGGATGCGCACCGACGACCACACACTCACTGGGACCATGCTGACCCGGTCGAAGGGCGTGGTGGTGGCCCACGACCCTTGGCGGTGAGCCGGCCGTCAGGCGGAGGAGTCCTCCTTGGAGTCGGTGGCAGCGATGAGGGCGGGTAGATCGGCCACTGAGTCAAGGAGGTGGGTGTGCGGGGCGGCGGACAACTCCGCCCGGGTGTGGGCACCGCTCAGGACCCCGACCACCAGTGACGCACCGGAGCGGGTACCGGCCACGAGGTCGCTGGCGGTGTCCCCGACCACCGCCACCTCGGCCACGTCGTCGATGTGCAGTCGAAGGACAGCGGTGAGGATCATGTCCGGCCACGGCCGTCCCCGTCCGGCATCGGCCGGGGACAGGGCGAGATCCACCGTTTCCTCCCATCCCAAGGCCTCGAGGATCCGGTCCCGAGTGGTCGGCGAGAACCCGGTGGTCAGACAGACGGAGATCCCGGCTTGGCGCAGCGAGACGAGGGCGGCCTCCGCTCCGGGGATGGGTACCACTTCGCCATGGACCACTGCCCGGTCGAAGGCGGCCTCGAAGGCGGCGTTGGCCTCCTCGGCCCGGTCGAGGTCCCCACTGAGCAACTCGGTGAAGACGGCGATCTTGGCCTGCCCCATGGTCCGGCGTATGTAGGTATCGGATAGCCGCGCCGAGCTGGTCGGGGGCACCACCCACAGCATCGAGGGCCTGGTGGAACGCCCCCATCACCGCTCCGTCATCGGTCACCGTGGTTCCGGCCATGTCGAGGGCCACCAGGCGAATCGGGGGACTCACAGGCCCACCTCGGCCCAGGTCCGTTCGGCGATGGCCGGGGACAGGGTCATCCCCCGGCCGGCCAGACCGGTCACCACCCACACCCCGGGATCGACTTCGTGTCGGTACTCGATACGGTCGTCGGTGGTGAGGCTGTACGTCCCCGACCATCGGCGGACGACAGGTGGAAGCTCCCAACCCAGGATGGACTCGGCCCGGGCCAGCAGAAGGTCGTAGGCGATTTCGCCGACAGCGAAGTCGAAGGGCTCCTGGTAGACGTGGGTATCGCCAATGGTGAGCTCTCCTCCGGCCCGCTGCACCATCAGGAGTTGCATGCCCCACTGCTTCGTCTCCGGAGGGGGAGTGGGCAGGGCGCTCCGGCCGGGAAGGTCGAACGCCGGGTAGTAACGCAGCGAGTCGCCGTCGGCGATGGGGGCGGCCAGGAGTTCCGAGGTCGGAGCGGTCTGCATCATCTGGAGCCGACACCGGGCCAGCGGTGCAGTAGCCAGGGTCTGGCCAACCCGGCCACCCAGGTCGGTGTGTCGATCACCGATGCACAGCAGGACCAGCGATCCGCGGTGGTGGCCGCCCCGGTGATCGACCACGGTGGCTCCGCCGCCCGCGCCGCCCGCGTCGGGAAGCACGTCGACCGCCCGATGCCCGGGTAGCCAGAGGTAGTGTCCGGACGTCGACAGCCGGGCCCGCAGGGCAAC
Organism: uncultured Acidimicrobiaceae bacterium; assembly: GCA_963824355.1. Lineage (GTDB taxonomy): Bacteria > Actinomycetota > Acidimicrobiia > Acidimicrobiales > RAAP-2 > Bog-756. Next base: position 55,081 of record CAWGOY010000017.1, read on the forward strand.
CACGACTGAGCCGGGTTCGATCACCGCGTCGAGTCCGCAGAAGAGTCCGCCGGCCACTTCGCCGCGGATGGCCGGATTGCGCCGGCGAACCTCAGCTTCGTCGAGCAGCTGGAACCCTCGCCGGGTGGCGTCGGTCCTTCCCGCTGCCTCGGTCAGCAGGGCCAGCTCAGCCGGCTCCCTCGCCACCGTGACCGAGCCGGAGGGCCGGAACCCGATGTCCGGCGCATCGACGGCGAGCTTCTCCCACAGCTCCCGGGCCCGGATAGCGGTGTCCAGCTCAAGGCCTCCGGCTCTGCCACTCACCCAGACCAGACCGAAGTTGCGGACCGACGCCCGTCGGGGCTCCTGGTCGGTCTCGAGGTGCACCACCTCCCACCCCCGGACCAGAGCCTCACGGGCATGCAAGGTCCCGATGATCCCGCCACCCACGATCACCACCCGGTCTGAGGCCATCGCCGGTCGATCGTAGTGAGGGAGGGCTCGGGCCACCTCCGGCCGGCCCGGGCGATCGGCCCTCGGCGCTACTCGTGGTTCCGCCAGCCATTCGCGGTCGGGAACGCCGGCCGCCTCCCCGCCGACCGAGGTGGGCTAAATTGGCGGTTCGCCCATTCGGGGGTGGCGCAACTGGCAGCGCGCATGATTCTGGTTCATGAGGTTGGAGGTTCGAGCCCTCCCCCCCGAGCGCATGCGTCAGCCAGTGGTCGGGGCGTCGTGGCCGGCCAGCCCTGGGAAGGGCGGTTCTGACAGTGCTATCGCCAGGTTGCCCCGACACGGGCGGCCCGGACAGGGTCCCATCGTCTAGAGGCCTAGGACACCACCCTCTCAAGGTGGAGACACGGGTTCGAACCCCGTTGGGACTGCCAGCTAAATCACCGATAAATGCAGTTCAGGGGCATTTTCCTTCCTTACCGTTCGCTACCGCTCGTAGCCGTTGGCGACCGTAAATCGCCGATCACTAACGCACGATTAACGCACGACGATTGGTGAGCCGACGAGGCCGACGGTAATCCGGCTCCGATGCCCGGCTATGGGGGATGCGGGATTATTCGACTGAATAAAGTCGATGCTGGTGGTAACTCAGTTTACAAACGGTCTGGAAAGTCCTGCTCGAATAATCATCCCGAGAAACTTTGCAAAGAAGTGCAAAGCCGCAGGTCAGAATATTTGAGTTGCGTTCAGAAATGTTGACGGTGGTGCCACCCGCACGCTTTCATTGGTAGTCGATGGTCTCGACTCCAAAAGATAATAAATCTCTCGTTCATTTCGACTGGACTAGTGGTGCCGAGTACCTCAATATCACTGAACGGCACCTTCAGCGCCTGTGGGCCGAACGCCGAATCAGTGGATCGAAGATCGGGCGATTCGTGCGCTTTACCAGGGACGACCTGGACGAGTTCGTCCGGCGCAACCATAAGGAGGCTGTCCGGTGACAGTAAATGAGGCTCTGCTCCAGTCAGCCGATCTGACTGGTGACCTCAAGATCCGGCATCACCACGCCGTGCATGGTGGTTCCTGATCCATGGATCGCAGTTCTGGGCAAACACGCTGAACGACACCGACGCCAAAGGGAATGGAACCTCAAGCGGTTGAGACTGCTTGAGGGTTCACCTGGCGCCGTCATTCACGAGTGGAAGCGATGGGACGATGCGATCAGCTTTCACGACCGCTACGAGGCCCGGTACCCTCGCGAGGGCAAGGACGACTACGAGTACGTCCCTCCAGCCCTCGACCTGGGTCGCTCGTGCGTCCTGCCGCCCGCTTACCGATACACGGTGTGGGGGCAGTTGGCACTTGAGTCTGGCTACTCGCCATGGGAGAGCCAAGCCGAGCGTAATCAGTTGGCGGCGTATCACAAGGAAAAGCTAAGGCTTTATCGCGAACTAATGGCATGTGTTGTCTGTCATAAATGCAACCCACTTCGAGATGTTTGGATCTGTCGAGCATGTCACCGGCAGTGGGTCCGGCAAGAGAAGCCACGAGACCGCGATTATGGCCTGTTCGCAAGGGAAAGACGGGTGCACAATTATTACTCGGCCCTGACCTGCGGCGATAAAGGCCGAAAATTACAATGGGTATATAGGGAATGCACCGACGATCAAATATCAAACCATTTATCCGAAAGGGTCAGCTAATGGAACTGCACACGGTTAGGGAACTGGCCCGCAGAGACGAGTGGGCCGAAGTCACGATCTACAAATGGATCAAGTCCGGGGAACTGCCCGCCCGGAAACTGCCAAACAAAACGCTCCGCATTCGCGAGGACGACTGGCAGAGGTGCGTTGCATCGAAGGGTTACGCCCAACCATGAAGAGCGTCACCACGCTCTCACCGCAGACGCTACGTGAACTTGCCGCTGCCCTCGAATGGAACAGCCCACGAGCAAAAGCTCGACGTGACCTCTCACCAAAAGCGATTGACGAACTCGCGCTCATGCTCATTGCAGGGAACCGGCCGACCCTCGGATGGTGGCGCAGACGCCTGCTAACCAGCGATGCCAGTCGCCATCCGGCCACGTCGGCGAACCATCGCCTGTCCGATTCCGAATCTGTCACCTACCTGAACACAGCGGCAAGTGTCACTTGCTGCCTTTTCGCCCGGATCAAGAAATCGAACCGAGAAGCAATTGAGATGTCAAGAAATAGTTCGAATGCAGATTATGAACTCGGCAATATTGAGTTTCGGAAACTGATGGGTACCGCACTGCCCACTTCGGCCGGAGGGCCACGACTTACATCAACCAGGGCGGACCAGATCTTGCCTTCTGTTCCGACTTGGCTATGGGAGCGGTGGCTCGCCTGTGGCTCGCTTCACATCCTTGTAGGGAGACAAGGTGGCGGAAAGAGCACGTTCGCTGCGTGGCTCGCAGCTCAGGTGACAACTGGCCGTCCCTATCCCGATGACCTCAAGTTCCACGAACCTTCAAACGTGGCGATGCTGTCCTTTGAGGAGGCCGATGACCGATTGGTAGCTCGCCTCCATGCCGCCGGTGCCGATCTAGGGCACGTCGATGTGCTGGGAGACGTTGAGGATACGGATGACGACGGTCGATCATTTCATCGGCCTTGGCGCCTGCCGAAGGATTGCGATGTCCTTGAAGCCTTCATAGGCGAAGCTCAGACTCGCCTGCTCGTTGTGGATGGCCTCGGCTATTCGATCACGGGCGACAGCCACAATTATGCGGTCATTGGATCGGCACTGTCTGCACTTGCTGGCATTGCGATGCGGACGGGCTGTGCCGTTCTTGGCCTCACGCATCCGCCCAAAGGTGCGAGTGATCCAGTTACCGCCGCGATTGGCTCGACGGCTTGGACGGCCATTCCGAGAGTTGTGTGGGTGCTTGGAGGCGACCCCGACGCCGATGCGGATGAGAACCGAGTCTGTCGAGTGTCAAAGACGAACTATCGGGAGCCCGAAAATGGCGTCGGCTTCAGGATTGGAAATTATGAAAAGTACGAGTGTGGATTCGTAACTGAGATCACAGAGTCGACTGTCAGCGCCGAAACCCTCATGGCAGCGGTACAAAGCGATGGCGAAAGGACTGAACGAGAAGAAGCGTGGGCCTTCCTCAAATCCACTCTTGACCAAGGGCCTTGTGACACCAGCGAGGTAATGAAGATGGCAAGAAACGCTGGATTCTCGGACTCAACGATCAAGCGTGCCCGGAAAGATCTGGGCGTTCAGTCGAATGCTCACAGGGATGGCGGATCGGGCAAGGTCGTGGGATGGAAGCTCTCGCTGCCCGACCAGCAGGTCGCAAAATCCCTTCGTGGTCCTGTGGACCCTGTGGACCCTGTGGACGTGACCTGCATAGAGAGAAGTACCAGAGGGTCCAGAGGACCCACAGGATCAATTGGATCTCTGGACGAGGAGCCGTGGACGTTCGAGAGGCTTGAACGGGAGTTTGCGTCATGAACGAGGTGCACCTGAGGCAACAGACCTCGGACAACCTCTATGCCGTTTGTAGGTGCTGGGACGGAATCTTTGACGTTTCATGCACCGATGGCGATTGGTTCTGTACGTGCCAGAAACCGCTGTGCTCCCACATAGCGAATGTGCAGAACTGGCTACCCGAGCCCTGACCCACCCTCATCTTGCTCAAGCTGGTACTGCTGATCCTGAAGATCCTGCTGTGCTTGCTGGAGCATCGTCAGCCACTGGTTCGCGCTTTGAGCGTCACTACTCGCCACGCCGCAATCCAACTGCTCTTGAGATTCGAGGTTACTCAGATCGCTTACAGCGTTGGAGTCGCCGTTTCCGTTGAACTGGCTAACGCTCTGCTCATCCGCCGAGCAAGAGGACGCGTATTGCTGAGCGAGTGAGTCCGTAACGTTGTAGGTCTTCTGAAAGTTCTGCACTGCCGATTCGCCTTCGGCCACGGCTGCCTGGTCCTGTTGAATCAGATTCTGCTGGGCCGCCTCATCAGTCGTTGGAACAACGGGGACCAATGACGTTGTGGTGACCGATGCGACTGCTGAAGTCGTCGGAGTGGAACCCGAATCACTTCGTGCGGGAGAGCTTGAGGCTGCGGCTCCGCATGCAGCTAGTCCCATCATGGCCACAACGCCAACAATTGCCGTAGGCCACGTTCGCCGCATGAGAGCAAATTAGGTTGGGCGGTTGCCGGGATCAATGGCGCATCCGTCCTTCTGAACGATTCGACGTGCCTCCGCAAAACGTGGACGACCTGCGCATAACCATTCATTCGCCTGCATAGACACCCGTTCGCCGTAGCTGTCTCCACCCTATAAAGGTGGTACCAAATCGCAGGTAAACCGCCGATTCTGAGTCGATCGTGCGTTACCTGTGCGTCAGCCCTTGCCTTCTGACGCCTATTTCTCCGTCTCTCGGCGTCGAAAGGAACCCATGAAATCCACTAATGGACTGACACCGGTCGGCCCTGGAAACACGCTCAGCCTAAAGCACGGTGCCGACAGCCCTCGGGTTATTGCCGTTATGGCTGGCATCGTCCGTGACGAGGTTGTCGACCTGGCTCCGTGGGTGACGAAGCCGATCTTTGAGGACGCCTTGTGGCTCTACTGCCGTGCCGAAGGTCGTGCCCGACTCATCAATGACTACATATTCAAGGTCGCTGACGAGCAAGGCGTGCACCGTATCCCGATCCGTTTGTTCGAAGCTGCCGTTGCCTGCGACGGTGCCGCCAGTCGTGCCGCTGATCGGTTGGGATTAACGCCACTCAGCCGAGCCAAGTTGTCGCAAATTACGACCAACACTGAAGCGACGGCGGCAGGGCTCCAATCCCTGGAAGAACAGGGACGACTAATCCGTGAGAAGCGTGAAGCCGAGTTCCGGCAAGCCGAATCTAAGGCAGACGACGATGAGGCGTAGTCGACGCCGAGACGTACCCACAAGCCCGCCTACGGCGATGGGATCAAGTGGCGGCACAGTTGCCGACCAGCAATCTTCCGGCAGTTTCAGCGGCACTACAGCGGCAGTTCTGCCCGGTGGTGAATGGGTGGCCGAGTTTCACGAGCCTGACGGCACACTCAGCATTTATCCGCTCGTCGGCTGGCGTGTTGACGGCGACACCGTGACCCCGTTGTCAGCCCGTCGCCTGGACGCCACCACGGTTGTCCGACCACGCATGGACGGCGACGAAAGAACGATCCGAACCACCGCAGCACGCCTGCGACCTCAACCCGAACACAGGAGATACTTCTAGTGACCCCGACCACGACCGCCGAGAAGGCGTCGATCCGCTGCACGGCGTGCGGCAAGTACCGGAAGCACACCGAATACAAGACGCCGGTCACGGCTGGAGACGACCACCGCAACCCCGTCTGCGATTACTGCAAGGCCGAGACAGCCAAGTCGACGCTACAGAACGCAACCTGGACGCTCGACGTACCGTGCACGATCTACCGGTCCGGTGGCGTTGTGGAAGAGACCAGCATCGCCAAGGCGCTCGACCCGGACGGTATGGCGAAAGCCGCGGCCAAGCGTGCCGAATGGGCTCAGGCCGTTGCGACCATCGATGAACAACTCGTTCCGCTTCAGAAGCGGATGAAGCTGACCATTATCGCCAATCATGAGGACAAGGTCGCCAAGAGAGTTGCTAGGGCCGAACTGGACCGGCGAAGAGCAGCGAAGGCCGAACAGGGCCGCCGAAAGACTGAGGCGATAAAGGCTGAGACTGCGAAGGTCCGAAAGCGGACCGCACTTCTCAAGGCCCAGTCCGACGCCATCGATGACCGCATCGCGACCGCAGTGGCTGAACAGGAAGCGGTACAGGCGAGGGTGGAGGCGTTCACAGTAAGCGCCAACGCCAAGATCGATCAGATGCTGGCCCGACTCTCTACCGGTCAGAACTATGTCGATCAGCAGGGAATGCACGAAGCCGCCCGCAAGGGTCGTGAGCGTGACGAAAACCTGTGGAAGGCCGGAGCCACCAGCGATCCCACCTTGAGAGCCGTCTATCTCGCTCGCGCCGAAGGTAGGGAGCTAGACGATGACGAAGTTTGATCTCGACCAGGCCATCAGAGAGCAGGTGATCTCGGCCTACGAGATGTACGCCGAGCTTGCCGTGGATGAGGACGCCAAGCGCGAGATGCTCGCCCACGCCGATGCCCTGCGAGGGAACCATGACTGATCTCTCGGAAAAGATCATCGCCGAAGTTGAGCGGAGCCTGCAGAGCATGTTCGCCAAGGGCGTGACCATTGAACGAACGATGGACGATGACGCTGCCTCCTACGAAGCGAAAGCCGACGCGCCAGCGATCCGATGATGGCCAAGGGATATCGGGAGCTTGCCGAGCAGGCGAGGAAGGTGACCGAGTGACGAGTCACGTATCTCCGCTGGAGCGTGAAGTCCTCAGTTGGGTCGGCTCCCTGTTCCGCCCCTCTACGAGTGAAATCGTCGGCAAGGTCAGAAAAACGAATCCCAAGGCGGGGCAGTCGGTCAGGCGTGCGATCTATGAACTGGAAGCCAAGGGAATGATTCGCAACGATGCTCAGCCCGGCAATGAGTATGGCGATACGCCCAACCAGTGGGTACTGCCGTGAGTTCCTCTCATGTAGACGACTCCGAGCGGCAGTGTGTCGGCAAACGGGCCTATCGGCGCAAGGCCGATGCCAAGTCCGCTGCCCGATGGGCTCAGGCCAACTTCCGAGGGTCTGCGCTCCACCCGTACAGGTGCGGTCGATGCGGAATGTTCCACATCGGTCACAAAGCCAAGTTTCAACCACGAAAGGAATCAGATGATTTTCAGGAAGAAGTCACCACCCAAACCGAAGCCGATGGCACCGGTACCGGCGAAGACGCAAGACCCGAGAACGCGGCTTAAGAATTTCCGGCGCGCTCACAATCGGGTACAAGAGCAGATGAATAACCCACGACTCCCGCAGTCAGAACTAGGGCATCTTCTGGAGAAGCTCACCAGTATCGATGCGGAGATCGAAGAGCTACAGGAGCAGTTGTTGTCATGGACGTGAACCCCGATATCGCAACCCACCTGGCTGCCAACGGAATCACGGAGGACGGGAAACCGAACCGGGATTGGTTCAAGGAATCCTGCGAGCGGTCCAAGCGTGCCATCGAAGAGGGCCGGATCGAAGCCAATCGCGAACTGCAACGCATTCTTGATGAGGAAGTGTGACCGCCGCTCCACTCGACCTGCTCGCCGCCCTTACCGACTCGGTTGGTCGATGGGGTGACGGTGCCACACCAGATCAGTTGGCCGATGCCAAGGCCATTCTCAACCTGGACGGACCGCGACGGCATTGGATCGGACGTGCGAAGGGTTATAGCAAATCTCGGGACGTGGCCGGGCTGTCGCTGGTTGCGCTTCTCACCCAGTTCCCTCCCGGTGCGCAGGGTTACATAGCGGCGTCAGACGCCGAGCAAGCCGGACTGCTCCGGCAGTCGATGGCGGAGTTCGTCAACAACACAGCCGAGCTTCAGGGCCTGGTTACGGTAGACCTGCGCAAGGTATCCGCTCCGAGCGGGGCCACACTGACCGTTTTGGCGGCAGACAGCGCCGGTGCGCACGGACTCAGACCCTTCTGGTTGGTCGTTGATGAAATGGCGAACTGGCCTGACACCCGCGCCACCGCGACTTTTACAATGCTTTGTGGGCCGGTCTGCCGAAGGTCGGCGACAGCCGGGGCATCATCATCACCACCGCAGGAGCACCCTCTCATTTCAGCAAGCGAGTCTTCGACACTGCCAAGACCGAACCGTCGTGGAGGTGCTCGGACATCCACGGCCCCCCGCCTTGGGTCGACCCTGACGGAGATCGCAGCCGAACAGCGACGGATGTGGCCATCGAGTTTGCCACGATTGTGGCTGAACGAATGGTGCGCGCCATGACGATTCGATTGCGGATCCCGACGACGTAGAGGCGGCGTGCATCCTGACCGGGCCGACTGGCCCCCGATGAGCAGTGCAACTACGCCTGCACACTTGGACCTCGGCGCCCGCAATGATCGGACCGTCGCAGTTATTGCCCATAGTGAGCGAGGCGAGGATGCTACCAGGGTGATCGTGGACCGATGCAAGTCTGGACCCCACGACCGGGCGAGCCCGTCTCAGCTCGATGACGTGCAGGCTTTGGTGACGGAAATGTGCCGGTCGTACCGGGCAAAGTTGCTCTACGACCCTTCGCAGGCGTATCTCATGGTGGAGCAGATCCGAAAGGCGGGCGTCCGCACCGAAGAGTTCGTGTTCAGTTCACCATCGGTCGGCAAGATCGCGACGGCGCATCATGCAGGCACTCAGAGGGCGAACACTTTCTCTGCCCGACGACGAAGACCTGCGCCAAGAATTGCTCGCCGTCCGCCTCAGGGAAACCTAGTCCAACGTCTTGCGGATCGATCAGCAAATCGGGTGGCCACGATGACCGCGTAATTGCGGTAGCAATGGCCGTCTATGACCTCACGCGCACATTCGACGCACTCCGCAGCCAAAGAATGGTTGGAGCAGCTCGGGCGCGAAGCTGAGCAGTCGGCTGGGCTTAGAAGCATCCCTGAGGGCGTACAGGTGCCACCGAGTCAGGCCGGAGTTGTCGAACTTCCTCAACCGTCAACAATCGAATCATTGGAGCAGCTACAGCTTCGGCCATCGCCGCTTCTAACCATCCCCCAGCGGGGACGCCCGTAGTCGTTCAAAGCGGCTACGGGCACTGTCGCAGTATCGACAAGAGATGGATGTCAGAGGACCGTTAGCGGTCGGCGGTCATAAGTTCGATGCGATGCGACTGCAACACCAAGCAACACCGAGAAGCGCAGAGACGTGTTCACAAGAGCCTTAGGGCTGGATGCGTAGTCGTTTTTTGTTTCACTGCAAACTTCTCATTGAAAGGAGCCACAAATATGGCTCGATTGCCCTCCGTTAAGGAGATGCATGGAGGTAGCGAAGTGGTCACTGACGGCGTACCCACGCCTCAGCACCCACTCGGTACCCCACAACCAGGGAAACTGGTTAAGCAACACGAATCGTTCGTCACCACGATGAACGCCGCCATCCGAGAAGGTCTCGCAGGCGATGTCCTTGAGCTTCCGCCCGATGGTGGAAGTAGCCGACCGATCTACAAATCACGTCGGCTGTATCAGAAGGAAATCGCCAACGCCGCCGGTGCGGGTGGTCTGAAGAAGCAACAGGGTCAGATCGTCGGGGAGTACCTCGATGAGCTGCTCAAGGGTGACGGCCGAATGGCGAAGGAGATGACACTCAACTTCCCGTTGAGTTCAGGCTTCGTCCCGTTCGATCTGTCCGCACCTGCTCGGCAGCTGTACCCAATCAACACGCCTCTCCGCAACGAGATTCCCAGAATCTCAGGGCAGGGCGCGGCCTACCGATTCAAAGTCCTGAACGGGATCACCGGATCAGGGACAGGGAACCTCAGTTCCATGAACATCGGCTTCTCTGAGAACGCGACGACGGTGACGCCCGGCAGCGGGATCAATTTGGTTGACCGAACTACATTAACTACAGCGCTTATGACGTTGTGCAGAGTTTTGTAACCTCGGGCGTTTCCGACTCCGTGACCTTTCAAGCGGCCTATCAGGGCGAAGGCTTTGACGATATCCGCGGATTGTCGGCGACGGCGTTGCTGTATGCCTCATTCCTCGGAGAGGAACGCCAGATCCTGAATGGTCGTGGAACTTCTGGCAATGGCTACGTTGGAGCACTCGGCACCGCAGGCAGCGTCACGCTGGCTGCCGTCGCCGCCTCGGTTGCTCCGGCTACTGGTACCAATCCCAACTCGACAACGACGCTTGCGTCTACGTCGTGGGTGATTGTTGCCGCCGACGCTGGAGACTTCACCTCACCTACTGGAGTCCTGCATCAAGGCCCTTCGACTGTTGCCGCTTCGGTGACTGGCGTTTCGGCTGGCAAGGCTATTCAGGTGACGGTCGGGAGTGATGCAACCGGTGCCTTGGGCTACAACCTGTATGTTGCCTCCGTCCAGGCAGGCCCGTACTACTACAGCGGCCGGACTGGATCGAACGTCGGGTACATCAGCAACCAGCCTCTTGGCGGTGCAACCACCACTTCGGGTGCGGCTGATGCCAGTGCGTTTTCCAACAACTATGACGGCCTCTTGGCGAACACCGCAGCCAGCGGTGGATACGTCACTCGCTTGAACGCCCCCCTGAGCACAAGCTCGCCGGGCAGTCGAGCTGCAGACCTGCTTTGCAAGTTTGTGGGATGCCGTGAAGGGCGATCCTGACGTTGTGTATTGCAACGGCTACGACCGCCTCCAACTCAGTAATGCTCTGCTCGGCGGACCCAACGTGAACAGTTATCGGGTGGTCATTCAGAATGACCAGATGAACAACGTCACCGCAGGGGCTCTTGTCCAGTCAGTGACCAACGAGGTCACCGGCAAGTCCGTCGATGTGCAGGTCCATCCCTGGCTCGCCCAGGGGAACATGCTTGTCCGACAGACGGACGCTGCCTCTGCCTCATGCGAACATCTCCGCTACGGCAGAGATGGCAGTCGTTCAGGATTATGTCCAGCTGCAGTGGCCCGTTATGGGCATGACGTACGACTCCAGCACTTTCTGGATTTCGACGCTTGCCAACAATGCGCCGCAGTGGCAGGGCCTCATTCAGGGCATCGCTCCCGGAACCTCCGGGGTCCCCGAGTACCTGCCCTCCGCAGGCGACTCGTAAGCAGTAGCAACACCTAAAGAACTGACTGCGTTCAGTTCTGGTCCCGCAATGGTTGAACATCGGTTCGATTCCGATGGCGGGCACTGTGTGCGGGTTCTTCTCGGTCCCCGCACACTCAATGCGGCACTAGGGGTTTCCTTGCCTCCGAATGTCCGGACGGGTCTTCCACTTTCTACCGTCCGGATTCGTGCCGCATGGGGGCTTGAGCGCCGGGTGGAGTGATAAGCCGCTTCACCCGTGCGCTCGCCCCGCTTCCTGGGCCACACCTGGGGTGCCTCCGAAGTAACACCCGCACCGAGCTTGGAAAGGATACTGACGCACGAAGTGCTCGACGCGATTCACAATGAGATCGTTGAAGCTCATGAGTAGTTTCGGCTTCTCCTGCTGATTCATTCTGTTCTGGATGCCAGTCGATTCGTCATCGAATACGAGGCACGGGGGTATCTGTGTTCCTTTCGGGGCGAGTGAGCCAGTCGTCCAATCGGCCCCTTGAAAGAGATTCAACCGTGGTCGCGAGAAGCGTCTTGAGTTCTGCGTCTCGTTGCTCCTCGGGACCGAACAGACGGGTAACCGCGTCGTCATCCATATGGTTGACGAGTTGTCTGCCGATCAATCGGAATGCCGCTTCATCACCTACCACATCCGGCACATCGAAAGATCGAGTGAGTAGTAGTCGCCAGGGGTCGACGGAGTTAGTCATTGTTCTTCTCTCCAGTTATCGGTGGGACCAGCACTGACAACTGTGAGGCATCGGGAAACCCCGGTCAACAGCACAGAACGGTTTCTCCAAGGGCCAGAATGCTCGGAGTTTCCGGCTCCAATAAAGTCGGTAGGGAGGGCTCTCCGTACTCAACCGAATAAACATTTTCGGTGGGCGATCCGACCTACGCTGCGAACATGGACGTTGACCTTTCAGACGAGGAACGCAACCTCATCCTCATGGCGCTTTGGCAACTGAAGCTGTCCATTGGCAAGCCTGCTGACGATGACGCCTCAGAGTTTCCAGCCGGAAGCGGGATCGATGAGGTGGCCTACAAACTTGGAGGCACGCCCGGCGTCGTCTATGGGTTGGGGGAACCGCCGGATTCTCTGGACGGCATCTAAGTCGGACCGGTGGCCATTGCAGGCTTCGACCGTGTGCCACTTGCCCGCCCCGTCCTTGAATCGACCCCGCCACTCTGTGAGGTAGGGGCAGTGCTGGGCATGGCCCGTTCCGTCCTCAGCCTGGATCATCCGAAAGCAGCGCTCAGAGAGCAGGCAGAACGACTGGGCGTAGTGCTCCATGCCGCCAGAGTAGGGCGGGGGAGTCACATGGATGTCAGGGTGCTGATAGCTCCAGAGTCTTGGCTAGTGCCTTGTCTCGCTCAGCGGCTGCCTTCTGATAAATCATCACGGACGCCACGTTTGAATGGCCTCCACGGTGCATGAGTTCGGCGTGTGTCGCCCCATTCTGTGCCAGCCACGTCAGACCCGATCCCCGTAGGTCGTGAAAGTGAAGATCGGGCCGATTGATCGTGGTCCGAGCGCGGGTCCAGACTCGGGAGAATGTCCGGTGAATCATCGGCTTGCCGTTGGTTCCCGGGAAAAGCCAAGCGTCTTTCTCCGGTCCGACGTACTCGTCTAGGTGAGCCGATAAAGCGTTCAGGACGTGCTGCGGCATGTAAAGGGTGCGGAGTCCCGCTTCTGACTTCGGTGGTCCGAGTGTGGTCTTTCCGGTCTCGGTGACTTTCCATGCTCGTTTGATGCTGACCGTACCTTCTGAGGTGTCGATGTCGCCCCGCTGAAGGCCGAGTACTTCGCTGCGGCGAAGCTGGCCCCAAGCGCCGAGCATGATGGCGCATCGGTATTTTTCGGGGATGGCATCGATTGCGGCTTGGCACTCGGCTGGTGTTGCTCCGTCTCTGATCTTGCGTGGATCACGACCGGCACCCTCGATATTGCATGGCGAAGGACTGAGAAGGCTGTCCTTGACGGCACGATTGAAAATCGTTGCGAGTAACCGGTAGGCGCTCGCTGCCGTCGATGGGTGCTCTGCCGCTAGGTCGTCGTACCATCGTTGAATCTTGACCGACTTGATATCGCCAAGGTGAGTAGGGCCGAACTGCTTGATGAGATGCCGGTCGAGTAAGCCCCGATACTTTGCCTCGGTCGTTGGGGAGATCCGTCCACGTTTGACGCCACTCGCAAGCCAATCCTCGGCGTACTCGCTGAAGGCGACATCCTGCACGACCGGATCGACCCACTTGCCCCTGACAATGTCAGCGTGAATGGTGTCGAGGTACTCGCGTACCTCTTTCAACGTGGCCTTCTCGGGGAACGTCTGAGCATGCTGTTTGCCGTCTCGACGGTAGGTCGCCTGGTAGCAACCCGATGGGAGCTTTCGGATTGCGCCGAAGGATCGCCGAGTGGACTTGCGTTTCCGAACTCGGCCGGGAGTGTGCAGCGGGCACAACGCCGTTCCCGAGATCGCCTTCTGTTGGCACTTGGTGCCGGTCTTGGTGGTTCCTGTGCACTGCGTCGATGTCGCCATGCCACCACCCTAACCACTAACGCACGGCTAACGCACGAAGCAATAAAAACTACTGTTAAGCAGCGATTCGCTCCACCCTCTCAAGGTGGAGACACGGGTTCGAACCCCGTTGGGACTGCCAGTAAGACCAGGTCAGAGGCTATATTTCGCGGACCCCTCCGAGACCTCGAATTCAGAAACCCAACAAATTCCGGTTGGCCGAAATCCGTTCGTCGAATACTTGCTGGTCAGGGCACAGATCTAGACCGGAATTTGGACTCAGAAAAACCCAACAATTCCATTGGCACCATTTGGCGCCGCATGGGACCCAGTGCGACAGAGGTCACCTCCCTCTAGGCATCAGAATTGATCAAATCGATCTGCTCCAGGCAGCGCTCCGTCCCACATTCATCCTTTAATCTGCGCGCCATGAGCAGGGGGTCAGTCCGATGTCCTCTGTAAATGCGCGATCACACCGGCCGGGGTTGTCGCAGGCATTTGAAACGGTAACGAGCTTTCAGCGCGAGATTGCGGCGTAACACCTCGTGTTCTGGAGGCGGCCTTCTTGCGAGCCAACGGTGAGTGGGACTGGCGCCGGAGGACCGGGCTGGAGCTCACGCGGCGTTGGGGTGGGCGGCTCCCAGGCCCCGCATGAGCGTGTCCACCACGAGGTCGGCAGCCTGCGCTGCCGTCAGGTCGGGCAGCTGTTCGGCGGCTTGAAGCATGAGCAAGGGCAGAACCCCGTTGATCCAACCAGGTGGAAGGTCTGCTCGAAGCAGACCTTCGTCGACTGCCCGCATCAGGAACGTGTCGACCTCTTTGACCAGCCGGCTTCGGTGTTCGGTCACTGTGCCGTCCGCGAGGACGGATCGCATGACGACTGGCCAGGCGCGGTTCACCGCAATGATGCCTTCTACGTAGAGGTGTAGAGCCACAGCGACCGGAGCCTCATGCAATCGCGCGTTGTCGATCGCGCGCTCGACAGCCTCGTAACGAGCCGAATGGACCGCTGCTAGCAGCTCCTCGCGAGTCGTGAAACGGCGATAGATGGTCCGCCGGTCGACGTTGGCTGCCGCCGCAATCGCAGCGATGCTTGCCGACGGATCGTCCGCAAGAAGGCGCGCACTGGTTTTCAGAACAAGTTCCAGATTTCGCGTGGCGTCTGATCGCATCCTCACATGGTAGTTGACATTGAGGCACTACTACGTAGTAGAACCCCAGAATCATGGTACATACTTGACTAAGTGTCGCAGTCATGCGACACTTACTACATCAATCGCCACCAAGCTTCGAGCCCGGATCGGAGCGGCCAAGCGGAGCAAGGAGGACACGATGGCGAAGACCTGGCTGATCACAGGAGCGTCCCGCGGGTTCGGACGACAACTCGCGGAGGCAGTACTCGACGCTGGAGACCAATTGGTGGCCACAGCTCGCCAGCCTGAACAACTTGACGACCTTGTTGCCGCACATGGCGAGCGAGTCCAAGCAGTCGCGCTCGACGTCACTGACGCAGCCGCGGCCGAAGCGGCCGTGAAGACAGCGGTCGAAGCCTTCGGCGGACTCGACGTAGTCGTCAACAACGCAGGGTATGCAAACAGCGCGCCCATCGAGGAGATGACCGAGGATGATTTCCGGGCTCAAGTCGAGACGAACCTGTTCGGGGTCGTCAACGTGACCCGAGCAGCGCTACCTGTCCTCCGCCAACAGCGATCCGGGACTTTCGTGCAGTTCTCGTCCATCGGCGGGCGAGTCGGAGGCACGCCGGGGATGGGGGCTTACCAAACCGCCAAGTTCGCGGTCGAAGGCTTCTCTGAAGTGCTCGCAAACGAAGTTGCGCCGTTTTCGGTCAGGGTCATCATCGTCGAACCGGGCGCTTTCCGCACCGACTGGCAAGGCTCGTCAATGGAGCTCCACCCGGTCGGGCCTGACTACGAGCAGACCGTCGGGGCCCTCAACAGGTACCGGAGCGAGAACAACGGAAACCAGCCCGGAGACCCCGCACGCGCCGCGAAGATCATCATCGATGTCGTCGGCAGTGACGACCCTCCGCGCCGTCTCATCCTGGGCGCCGACGCCCTGATTTCGGCCCAGCAAGCTGCCGAGGCACGAGCCGCCGAAACCGAAAAGTGGGCTGAAGTGAGCCGCTCGGCTGACTTTCCCACCGCATAAGGCCCACACCGTCATCCGTCGCTAAGAAAACAACCAACTGGAGCAGAGCAAAATGACAACCAAGACCTGGCTGATCACTGGAGCATCGAGCGGACTGGGACGTGCGCTAGCGGAGTACGTTCTCGCACAAGGCGACCGAGCCGTCATCACCGCCTCGTCACTCGACGCGAACACCGAACTCGCATCCAAGTACCCCGACACGGGCCTCGCGTTGCGCCTTGACGTCACTGATCCCCAGCAGCGAGCCGACGGAGTCGCACAAGCCGAAGCGCACTTCGGCGGCATCGATATCCTCGTCAACAACGCCGCCATCGACTTCATCGGAACCCTCGAGGAACAGGAGGAGAAGGACATCCGCGCACAGTTCGAAGTCAACTTCTTCGGCGCCGTGGCCTTGACTCGACTCGTGCTGCCCGGCATGCGCAAGCGACACACCGGCACCATCGTGAACGTCACCTCCATGGACGGGCAATCGAGCCTCGCGGGTAACGGCTACTACTCTGCCAGTAAGTTCGCGCTGGAGGGATTCACTGAGTCGCTCTGGCAGGAGATCGAACCGCTCGGACTGCGGGCCATGGTCATCGAGCCCGGTTCATTCCGTACCGGTATCGAGAAGCGGACCAAGATCTCAGGAACGGCCATCGAGGACTACACCGGAACCGCCGGCGCCCTGTTCCGGACGACAGAAATCACCCCTGACATGTTCCCGGGCGACCCCGACAAGGCCGCGCAGGTCATCTATGACGTCGCAAGGTCTGAACAGGTCCGCCACTGGGTCGTGCTGGGGAGCGATGCACAGCGGAGAATCACCGCCAAGCTCGACCAGCTGCGGGTCGAACTCGACGCCGGCGAGGAACTCGCAGCGAGCACGGACTTCCCCGATAGCGCTCACCTCGCCCTCCTCTAGAACTTGATCCGGTCGGGTCGTCTCGGCGGTCGACCCGACCGGATCACCATCGGGCGAACTAGTAACAGCGCCGGTGCCCACGACGAAAGCCCTGAAGCGCCGCGTCGGCGGCGACAACCCCCGCGATGTTCAGCATCGACAGCGAAATGAGGTAGTGGAAATGGCGACCACAGTGGCCATACCTATTGGCGTCACAGTCGATGCCGCGCCAGTCGGAGTGACGCCCGCCACGAGCCGCAGGTGAACGTGCAGCGACATCTACCCGTCACCGCCCTGATCGCCGTCGCCCTGGTGATGGTGTTGGTGTCCTCCGACTTCTACGCGAGCCGGTTCTGGCTTGACCATCCCGCGACGACAGCCACCCTCGCCTCACTCGGTGTCGTGCTTGTCTCAGTCACCGTGATCGAAGCTATCCTCAACCGACGATCCGAACGCAGGTGGCGCCTGCTCGCACAGTACGCCCTATTGGAACTCGCCGAGGGCGCGAGAGATGCCTGGGCCGTACTTCTCCACATTGTCGACGCCGATGCCAACGACGAGTTCGCTGACCCCTCTCGGGTCACGAGCGTCCTCGATTCGACCGAGCGCGCCCCTGTCTTCAGGCACAAGCTCGAGGAGCTCCTGAAGAATCCCTCCACGCGCCAGGACCTGCAGGAGTCGCTCAGCCGCACGCTCGACCGGTCTCGCCAGCTGCTCAGCCGATGGGGAGCCGTGCTAACCGGATCATCCAGCTTCTCCGAACTGTTCGACCGCCATGTCGAGATGATCGGTCGCATTCACGGCCTGTGGTATTTCCTGGCACATGGGACACGGCGTGGAAGCAGATTCAGGGCACCGGGAGGTGCCCATAGCGACGACTGGTTTATCGACAACCTTCTGTCGATGACTCGGATCGCGATCCGTCTCGAGGATGAAACGTGGGCGACCGCCCTTCGTGTGGTGCCACCTGACTGGTGGGACATGCGAACAGACGAGCTGGCGGCGCCGGCACACGGTACGCAGCGATGACCTGGGTAGTCGTCCTGCATCGCCGGAACTGAGCTCGTCGTGGATCGAGGGGATGATGAGCTTGCCCCGGCGAAGCAACTCTCCTTCGAGCATCTGCACCCCGTTCCCGGATTCGATCTGGAACCCGGCCACCAAAGGAGCCATCGATGAACATCGACACCCACGCTGCGCTGTTGATATTGGATGTTCAACAGGGCCAAGTCAGCGCGGTCAAGGCAGACGAATCGCCACTCATAGGGAATATCGGTCGCGGCAATTGAAGGAGCACGGCTTCAGGGCATTCCGATCTTCTTTATTACCCTCGAATTCCGAGACGGCCATCCAGAAGTAGACCGACAGAACCGCATGGCTGGCGGATTGGCTCAAGCCGGGGCCTTCAAGCGTGGGAGCGAAGAGGCGACCATCTATCAAGCCCTGGCACCCCAGGATCAAGACATTGTTGTCCGCAAAGTACGAGTCAGTGCTTTCTCAGGAAGCGATCTCGAGATTCTCCTCCGGGCACAGGGCATCGACACTCTGATTCTGACTGGCATCAGTACAGGTGGCGTTGTTCTTTCAACGGTCCGCGAGGCAGCGGACAAGGACTTTCGCATCGTCGTCCTCGCTGACGGTTGCTTTGACCCGGACCCCGAAGTCCACGCTGTACTGACCGACAAGATCTTCCCTCGGCAAGCTGATGTTCTGACCGTTGCCGAGTGGGCTGATCGCATGAGTGAGTCATCGAACGGCACTGCATAACAGACGGGGCGGGTTTTCAAGAGGGCCGTGCCATCTCGCGCTGGTCGATGCGACGATGAGCGCAAGCGTGCCCCCAAGTTAGTGATGGCGAGGTCGGCCGGAAGCGAGGCGCAATCAGAAGTTCAGCGTGGAGTAAGGCTCCGATCGGGTTCCTGGGTTGTCGTGCCCGGCGTCGTCTCCGATCCGTAGGCAACTCAGTGCGCACTGTCCCGTCCGCATTCAGCTCAGTTGGCACCGGATCTCCCCGCTCGGGTTCTCGATGAGCACCCATGAAAGTTAACTACCAGCAGAACATTCGCGGGGCCGTCAACCAATGCGGCTGGCTGCAAATCGAGAATGCCCGCTGACCTGGATTGTCAGCTATCGGAGGGATGTAAAGACGCTGTCGAAATAGTGCGACGAGGAGATCAGATATCCAGCCTCTGGATCCGGTGCTGCTGGACGGCGAAGACGAATGGGCCGGGCAATTGGCAAGCCGTGACGATGGAGTCGAGGTTGGTCACGAATCGATGCGCCATTTCGGCACCTGTCAGATCCTGGCGCGAGAGGCAGAAGCACCGGACGGCGTGGCGCCGTATGGCGTCCTTTTCGGCTGGGTTGTACCGCACTCGAGCGTCCTTGAGGAACACGACCTCCTCACGTTGGCCAGCATCGGCGAGCCACGTCTCGTCGGCGATCCCTTCGTCTTCCGGTATGCCGTACCGTTCGGCGAGGGTGACGAGGCGCAGGCCGGCCTCACGTAGGAGAGCCGGAACCTGGATCCGACCGAGGCTTCGATCGAGAAAGAGATCAGGCAGCCCGGCGGGATGTGGCACGGAGGACGTCCTCAATCTCCCGGATTGGCACGCCGAACTCCGCAGAAAGGGTGTCGATGTCGTCGCCCGCCCAGAATCGCTGAAGCACGTCGTTCAGTGACGCGGCACCATGGGCAAAGATGGGTTGCCCGAACCCTCGAAGCGGGTCGGCGATGACCTCAGCCCGCTCGTAGGCGGGAAGCCTTATCCGACTGGCGTAGTCGTCAGATCCATAGCTGATCAGCTTCAAGTACCGATCGACGATTTCCGCGAATACCCTCTGTCCACTTCGGACCACGACAAGTTCGCGAACAACCTCGGCCTCGTCACTAGAGAGTGCTGCCGCGTGATCGAAGAGGATCTCGGCTCCATCGGTGTACAGACGTCTCGATGCCAACGCGTGCTCGATCCCGATCTCGCGGGAGAGGGCGGCCAATGCCGGTCGGACTCGTTGAAGTGGAACTCCGGACTTTCTGATGCCCGCCAGGACCAGTGCCTCGGCAAGTCCAACAAATGGGATGCTCGGTTGGCCATGGTCACTCTTCAGGGAGGTGACGATCGCCTCACCCCGAACAGGCTGTCTGCCCGGAGATTGACGAACGTAGCCTTTTGCCCAGGTGGAAAGAGTGGAAGGGTGCACCCCGAGGGCCCGAGCTGCCTCGGCCACCGTGTAGAGCGGCACGTCGAATCGGATGTCGGTTTGGTTGCTGGTCACAATCACCTCACTGTCAATCATGCTCCATGGGTGATTCAGAGAGGCGAACCATCAAGGCCACGGCCCTCTCTGGATGGCATAAAAACCCAACATTTCACCCAACAAATCCGTTCCAGGGTGTTGCATCGCGGCGCAGCACGTGCCACCGGTCATCGAGTTCAGCCGATTCGACCTGCCAAAATGACATCCCCTGGGATAGGGTGGATCGGGCTGCGACGATCCGTTCCGACCTCTCAAGGTGGAGACACGGGTTCGAACCCCGTTGGGACTGCCAGTATCGAGTCACCCGGCCTGCACGTATCGGCGGAGCGCCTCTCTGATGGCTTCTGACACGCTGATGCCGTCCTCAGAAGCCCGCAGCAACAAATCACGCTTCAGTTCCGGATCGAGGCGCACCGACTCAACTGATGAAGGCGCGGACCCCATCGAGGGGCGGCCTCCCTGCCTGCGACGGATGCCCTCGACGTCGTAGCCTCGCTCAGCTTCGTCGGCCATCTCCTCGATCATCTGGTTAGTGATCGGGGTTCCATCTGCCTTTGTCCCGTTGCTCTTCATATTGATCACCAGCCCTTTGGCAGAAGTCCTCGGTACTGCTCGGTCATCGGCATGGCATGGATGACTGCAGGGCCCTGCTGCCGATCCATCACCACCAGTTCGAGAAGATTCCCCGATCGGTCGGGTCCGAGCACCAGATACCGAATCGGATCGTCAGCCACCTCTTCGATAACCAATGCGTTGTTCGGAACATGCTGCATGTCCTCGGCCTGAATGTCATGGCGAAAGGCCGAATGGAGAATCTCCACAGAAGAAGTGTACTACGAAACCCTGTGTATCTGGCCAGCGAGCGAATACTGGTTTGGAGCTCCCAGGGGCCGAAAAACCCAACATTTCACCCAACAAATCTGTTCCAGGGTGTCGCAGGGCGTGGCAGCACGCTCCACCGGCCGTCGTGAACGGCCGACTTGGGCTGCAGAAATGACACCCTCAGGGACCGGAGGAGATCCGATGCGATCATTCGTTCCGCCCTCTCAAGGTGGAGACACGGGTTCGAACCCCGTTGGGACTGCTCAGTTGCAATGGGTGCTCGGGCCGATCAGGCGCTCTTGAGTGGTGTGATCTCGTTGAGTGTGTCGACTAGGCGGTCCCGCTCGACCTCGAGGTCGTAGCGTCCCTGGAGATTCATCCAAAACCGCTCAGAGGTGCCGAAGTAGCGGGCCATGCGTAGGGCGGTGTCGGCGGTGATCCTCCGCTTACCGTGAACGATTTCGTTGATGCGCCGCGGCGGGACTCCGATGGCGATGGCCAGGCGATGCTGTGTAACGCCCAGGGGCTCAAGGTACTCCTCCATCAACACTTCGCCTGGATGGATCGGGGGCATAGTTGCGGCCGTGGTCACAGGTATCTCCTCTCAGTGATAATCGACCAACTCGACATCACCGGCGCCAGAGTCTGACCAGTTGAAGCAGATTCGCCACTGCTGGTTGACTCGGATGCTGTACGTGCCGGCGCGGTCGCCCTTCAGCTTCTCTAGTCGATTGCCCGGGGGCACCTTCAGATCGCCGAGAACCTCGGCAGCGTCGAGGATCAGCAGCTTTCGGAGGGCGATCCTTTGGGTCCCGTCGTCAAGTTGGCGGACTCGTTGCCTCATCCAGATCCGCTCGGTCTCCTTGTCTCGGAACGAGCGGATCACATCGGAAATAGTAACGAATAACGTTATTAACGGCAAGCGTTATGGTCAGAAAAACCATTCCACTCAACAAATCTGTTCCGTGGTGCAGGGCGAGTCAGCTCATTCCGTAGGTTGTCGAGGATGGCCCGATTTACCTGCAGAGATGACACCACCGGGGACCGGATGCAGGGCCAGGAGGTCATATCGATCACGCGCCATCACCGGTCAACGTCACCACGCTCGGTCGTTCGGGTCATCTATTGGGCGTGGTCGGCCGTTGACATTGCACGGGTGTCCTGGATCCCCGGGCGGGTGATGAACCACTGGACACTGGACGCAACGTGACGGCGGAGGTTAGAGCACTCCCGTTTCGGGATTCCTAGCGGTGACGCAGTAGGTCAATCCCGCCGGATCAACCAGGGTTGTCCAGTATCTCGTAGTTCGAATCACAGACGCCCCCAGTACCACGTGCCGACGGGTCTCCTGTGTCACATCGTCGGAGGCAAGATCAAGATGAAGGCGGCCACCACCTGAGTCGTCCTTGCTCAGTTTCTGAAGAAGCAGTCGAAATGGCATGCAGGCAGGACGCATGAGATATTCAAATTCGGGCAATGCACCGGTGCGTCTCTCCCATCCGGTCAGGTCACTCCAGAACGCTGCCTCTTCGGGGAACTTCGTGGGACCGACGTCGACGCTTACCTGGTCGACGAGACTTCGTGATGTTTCGTTCCAGGTCGTGGGAGGTGGGCGGTGTCGTTTACCACGATGTCGCACCACGCAGAAGGTCACACCGGCCGGCGAGTGAAGGACGTCCACGTTTGGTCGAACGCCAACGATTGTGGCACCCAAGGCCTGGGCACGCCCTGAAGTATCCTTGACGTTGTCGGCGTGGAGATCGAGATGAATGCCCCCCGGTCCATTTTCGACTCGCTGCACCCTGAGGTACGGATCCCCCACACTAGGCAGAAGGGTCGCAAACTCACCGAAGGAACCTCGTGGCTCGGACACGCTGGAACCAGTAACCGCTTTCCAGAACTGAACGCCGCTCTCGAATCCGGAGGCTGGAAAGTCCAGGAATCCCGTCATCCAAGCGATACCCATCACAAGACGATAGCGAAGGCCGCAGCAGTCGATCTTTGGGACGGAGGCCATTCCGGCAGCGATAGGGACAGGCGAAGGGAAAGCCGATATGAGCAGACTTGCACTCGTTACCGGAGCGTCATCAGGGATAGGCGCTGCTTACGCACGACGATTGGCAGACGATGGCTACGACATTGTGGCCGTGGGCCGGCGCCGAGACCGACTCGAAGAGCTTGCGAAGTCGCTTCCGGATGTCGATGTCCAACCACTGGTCGCCGACCTGTCCACTGACGTGGGTGTGGACGAAGTTGCTGATCTCTGCACGTCGCTGCCCCTGACAATGCTCGTCAACAACGCTGGTGTTGCCCACTACATGCCCATCACCGAGCTGCCCGCTGACAAGGCCCGTGAGCTGGTGCACGTCAAGGCCGCAACCCCGACGATGCTGATCCGCGCTGCAGCTCCAGGAATGGTGGCACGCAGACAGGGGACAATCGTCAACGTCGCAGGAATGCTGGCGTTCGGCGGCCCTTCCTTTCAGGCACAAGCGTCAGGTCGAGCGACGTACACAGGGACGCTCGCGTTCCTCGTCGCGATGACCCAGGCGCTTCATGAAGAGCTGCAACCGCAGGGACTGAGACTCCAGGCCCTCTGTCCCGGCATCGTGGCAACTGAGTTCCACGAGCGTCAAGGGATGGACCTCAGTTCGGTGCCTCGGATGTCAGCAGCTGACGTGGTGACCGCCAGCCTCCGAGGTCTGGAGCTCGGCGAGGTGGTCTGCGCCCCCGGACTGGAGGATCTCAGCCTCCTCGAAGCAGTCTTCCGGGCCGACCTGGCGGCCTTTGGTGGGCAAAGCACCGAACTGGCCCAGCGCTACCGCACTAGCTGAACCGGTCAAGTACTTCCACCTCGGCACCACCTGTCACGTACCGCCCGTGAGCGGCATCTCGGCCAGCAACTTGTACAAGTAACGCCAGTGTCCCGGTTCAACGGCAATCGCCTACCACCGGGTGCAGGCACACACGTTTCGACAGGACAAGCTGACCTGGTGTCGGAAGACGAGGGTACGAGCGAACCGAGGCTGAGTCGCCATCGGGTGATCGGGTGGGGGATCGGCGGCGTCGCTGTAATCGCTGTGGCCGGAGCGTCCAGCATCGAGCTGGTGTCCCATGGAGTCCTACCGGGAAAGCAGAAGCTCGATGAGCTGGACGGTGCCTGTTCGGTCAGCGTCCCACCTCTCAGTTACTCACCTGCAGGACGTTCGGTCTCGGGAACCTTCTACTCCGATGCACGCAGAACGCAGGTCGGCTACACGATTGCTTACCCTCCAGGGCACGGTCCCGGCAGCTCGCTGGCCCTTATCGTGATGCTCCACGGCTTCGGTGGAAACCACACCGACGCTGTTGTTGGAATGACTCCTGCGCAAGCCTTGGCCCTCAAGGTGGATGACCGTCCGCTCCCACCCATGGCGATGGTGACCGTAGACGGGGGCGACGGCTACTGGAATTCCCATCCAGGGGACGATCCGATGGCAATGGTGGTAGACGAGCTGATCCCGATGTGTCAGAAGCAAGGCTTGGGTGCTCCACCGCAGAGGATCGGCACGATGGGGATCTCCATGGGTGGCTGTGGGGCGATCCTCCTGGCTGAGAAGTATCCGAGCCTGATCTCTGCGGTAGCGGCGATCAGTCCCGCCATCTGGACCATCTACGACGAAGCGAAGAGTGCCAACGCCGGCGCCTATGCATCACTGGAGGCGTTCACCGCAACAATGTCGTCACTCACGTCCGGGCACTCGAGGGGAAACCTGTGCGCATCGCATCAGGGATTGACGACCCCTTCCACTCAGGAGTCGTGGCGTTTGCGCGGATGGCCCCCACTTCAACCAAAGTGATCATCTCATCGGGGGTGTCACACGGACCCGTTCTTCACTTCGCAAGAGCTGCCCTCTCTGCAGTTCCTCGGGGGGCATCTCGCCTGACCATTACCAAGGTCGGGCGTCCGCCAGGCGTTGAGTCACGAATCGTGATCGTTGGAGTGTGTCAACACGGAACGCTCAGCGAGGTCGCGAAATGTCGTTTCATCAGCCAACGATGTGAACGCCCGCCTGGGAATGATGAAGGATCCCGGGCCTTTGCCAACAACAAGCAAATAGAGGTCGTCCCGCAGCGTTACATCCGAGAACATCGGCCACCTCAGCGTGGAGTCGTTGAGAGCTGTATGGCGGGAGATTCCCTCTTCTGAAATCTCAAGCGTCCTAACCGCGAACTGCTTCTTCACCCGCTTCCAGATCCGATTGGGTGTCACGGGAACGATTGCAAGGAAGATCAGCAGGATGACAAGGCCCAAGGCCAGCATGACAACCCAGGCCACCTTGTCGGCGGAGTTCAGTACCAACACGGAAGCGCCAGCAATGACCAGGCAGATGCCTGCGATTGGCAGGCACCAAGTCTGCCACTGGCGGAAAACTTGCCGGTAGACGACCGGAACGATCTCATCCTGAGTCAGTTGGTGTTCGGTCGTCCAGATATGGATCGTGGGCGAGCTTGGGTCTGCAGGATCCGACATTGGTCCCTCTCTGCTCCGGGACGACTCAGCTGACGCAGTCCTACAGTAACACGGGCCCGACTCGCCTCAGAGGCTGCACAAGCCGGGACGGTAGTTTTTCAAATCGCACGACTCGATTCCTGTGGACCCGCGGGCCCGACGGCCGGATCCGCGCGTAGCGTAGGGAAATGGCAATGCCCACCATCCGGCCATGTTGCGTGGTGGAACTGGCCGAGGAACGACGTTACGCAATGCGCTTGGTGCTTGGTGAACGCCCACAAGCTCTGCTACCCCAGAACCAACGGACCCGGTTGGGTACCGATGACTGACTACGTCATCATCCAATTGTCTGATGTTCACCTGACATCGGATGGGGAACTGTTCCCAGGTGCACGCACTCGCGACAACCTTGTCGCGGCGCTCAACCTCCTAAGCGAGTCGGGACTATCACCACATCTCATCCTCCTGACCGGCGACCTGGCCAACACGGGGGAACCAGCTTGCTACGAGGACCTGGCCGAGCTCATGCAGCGGACCCGTGAACTGCTCGGTACGCAGGTCGTATACCTGCCTGGCAACCACGATGAACGTTCGGCATTCCGCCGCTGGCTTCTGGGCGGTGGCGCTGGCTCGTCGCCAATCAACCAGGTTCACTGGATTGATGGCCTCCGGGTCGTCTCGCTCGATTCAGTCGTCATCGGCGAGGAGCACGGCGAACTGGACAAGGAGACGCTCGCATTCCTGGGGGAGGCGATCGCCACTCCCGCTCCGGATGGAACCGTCGTGGCGCTCCACCATCCACCCATCCCCTCGCCTGTTCGACCGATGGCCCGGATCATGCTCCACCACCGAGAGGCACTCGCCCGGGCCATCGAAGGGTCAGACGTGAGACTGATCCTCTGTGGCCACAATCATCATGGAATGTCGGGAGTTCTGGGATCAGTTCCGGTCTGGGTCTCACCGGCAACCGCGTACGATATGGATGTTCTCAGCCGTGACGCAGTTCGCGGTATCACCGGATGTTCCATGTCGCAGATCGATCTGTCCGGGGATGGGGCGACGGTCAGTGTTATCCGGGTCCCGCTGGACTCCCCAGCACCCGACGGGGGGTGACCTCGCGTCGCTTGACGTGCCGGCGAGCGAGGCGTGCACCCGCCGAATCGGCGCACAGCGGACGGGTCGGAGGTCAATCCAGCATCGTGGACACCGTCCGTGAGATGCTGAACCATGGTTGTCGGCCGTGACCTTGCGGCGGTAGTTGGCGTCTTTTTGATCGTCGTCGCCGGTTGGAGTGTGATCGGTACCGTCGTGGTGCCCCGTCGGATCCGCAGCCGGCTCACCCGGGCTGTCGCCATCATTGTTGATGTGGCCTTCCATTTCGTCGCCGACCGATTCGACTCCTACGAGCCACGCGATCGGATTCTGGCTGCTCAGGCACCGATCCAGCTCCTGTTGTTCATCGTCGTGTGGCTGGCCGTCTTCGAGCTCGGTTTTGCGCTCTTGCTGTGGCCAACTATGGATGCTGCAGGCCTGTCCGGCGCTTTCCAGCTGGCCGGCTCTTCGCTGTGCACGCTGGGGTACCTGGCGCCCCACGATGGCGCTCCTAGAGGATTGGTCGATGTGGCCTCGTTGGTGGGCCTGGGCACGGTCGCCCTCCAGATCGGCTACCTCCCGACGCTCTATGCCGCATTCAACCGCCGAGAAGCTCTGGTAACCATGCTGGACTCCCGAGCCGGGGTGCCCTCGTGGGGTCCCGAACTTCTGGCCCGCACTCATTACGGTCTGGGATCGGGAGTCTCGGCCATGGGTGAACTGCCGGACCTGTTTGAGGATTGGGAGCGCTGGTCGGCCGATGTGTCGGAAAGCCATGCCACCTACCTTCCCCTGCTCAACTTCCGATCCCCGCGGCCGCTGTCCTCGTGGTTGACCGCACAGTTGGCGGTGCTCGACGCCGCCGCTCTCTATCTGTCGCTGGTGCCCGACGCACCTGGTGCAGTGTCCGCCAGGCTCTGTCTACGAGGCGGGTTCACCTGCCTCGGGACCATTGCCCGGGCCCGTGGCTTCCCCATCCCCGAGGAGGCTGATCCCAACGAGGGCATCACACTCACCTACGGGGAATTCGTCGATGCCATCGACCGGTTGGTGGTGGTGGACTTCCCTTTGGAGCGCAGCAGTGAGGAGGCATGGCTCGACTTCGTCGGTTGGCGGATCAACTACGAGGCGGCGGCCTACGCCATCGCCCGTGCCATCGATGCTCCACCGGCACTGTGGTCTGGACCACGTCGACACCCCATCCCGACGATCCCGCCGCTTCGGCCGGCCACCCGACGGGCGGGCCTGCCACCCGAGCCTGCCTCGGAATAGGGCGAAGGGTACTTCTGCGTGCCGTCACCCGGTCACCCGGTCGGTTAGTTGACAGTCTGCTCCTTGGCTTCCGCGTACGCAGCACGGACGGCCATGCCGTTCGCCGAGGGGGTGGGCTCGACCACCTCGCCTTCTCCAAGGTTCCACGCTTGCGCCACCGAGTCGAGGCCACATCGGTGGAGCACGGCGGCGGCCTGAACGGCAGCACCGGAGGCGACCAGTTCAGATTCCGAGGGCACGATGACAGGAAATCCCAGGAGATCAGCGGCAATCTGCCGGTAGGCCGCGCTTCGGGCTCCGCCCCCGACCAGGAACACCCGCTGACCACTGGTTCGATCACCCGTGATCAGTGCGTCGGCGCCGTCCAGAAGGTTGCAGATCACACCCTCCACTGCAGCCCGGGCCAGGTGGGCCGGCGTCACATCATTGCGGATGCCGACCAGAGTGCCGGTGGCCTCTGGTCGGTTCGGTGTTCGCTCGCCGTCGAAGTGGGGAACCAGGACGAGCCCAGCGGCTCCGGCTGGTGCCGAAAGCGCTAATCCATCGAAGTCCTCGAGGCTGACGCCGAGAAGCCGAGCCACCGAGTCGGTCACCTTGGTGGCGTTGAGGGTACAGACCAGGGGGAGGTATCGACCGGTGGCGTCAGCGAACCCGGCCACCGCGCCGGATGGATCGGCAACCGGTTCCTCGCTGACCGTGCAGGCGATCCCGCTGGTTCCGAAACTGAGGACAAGGTCTCCGGGACGCAGACCGAGACCCAGCGCAGCGGCCATGTTGTCGCCGGTGCCCGGTCCCACGATCGACCCGGCTTCGACCCACTGACCGGCTATGTCCACCGGGCCGAGTACGGGCGGGAGCATGGGTTCCCAGTCGACCTGATCATCGACCAGGCGCAGGAGGTCAGGTCGATAGCGCCCCTCGGCCGGCGACCAGTAGCCGGTGCCCGAAGCATCCCCCCGGTCTGTGGCCATTTCGCCGGTGAGCCGGAAGGAGAGCCAATCGTGGGGGAGGAGCACGGAACTCATCCGTCGGAACGATTCGGGCTCGCAGCGCCTCAACCACCGAAGCTTGGCAATGGTGAAGCTGGCCAAGGGCACGCTGCCGCACGCTTCGGCCCACGCTTCGGCGCCTCCGGAAAGTTCACTCACCAGCTCCCGTGCGTCTGACGCCGACTCGGTGTCGTTCCACAGCTTTGCCGGTCGCACCACGTGACCCCGGTCGTCGACGATGACCGCGCCATGCTGCTGTGCGGCAAACGAGAGGGCTGCGGGCCCGAGTTCGCGTAGGCCGGCCATGGTGCTGGCTCGGGAGAAGGCCACCTCCCACGCATGGGGATCCTGTTCACTGCGGGGAGGAGCGGTCGGGGGATGGGGCGCGTGCCCCGAGGCGATGAGTGTGCCGGAGTCGGCATCGCGCACTTGAACCTTGCACGAGGTCGTCGAAGAGTCGACACCGGCGACCAGCGGCATTACCGGACCCCGAGGAGCAGCTCCGTCACCAATTGGTCGAGGTGCTCGTGCCCGTAACCCTGGGAAGCCAGGAGATCTTCGTCGGTGGAGCCCTTTCGGATCTCGGAAAGCCCGCCACCCGACGCGGTAGGCTCGCTCCAGCTGGGAGACCTTAGCCACCCGTAGGGCCTCTTGGATCTCCTCGTCCTTATGGAATCGACGGACCTTGTCGGCCAGAATGAGGTAGGTGCGGATGCAGCCCCGGGCAAAGTCCCAAACACCGGCAGCGTCCTCGGTCCGGTAGGGGTGTGCATCGAAATGTTTCATGCCGTCCCAGTCGGCATCCTCGAGCACCTTCACTAGGTAGAAGGCGTCTCGGATCCCCTCGGAACCGAAGCGGAAGTCCTGGTCGAACTTGCCGATACGCTGGGCGTTGAGATCGATGTGGAACAGCTTGCCGTGCCAGAGGACCTGGGCTACGGCATGGGAGAACGACAGGCCGCTCATCGTCTCGTGGGCGAACTCGGGATTGACTCCCACCATGTCCGGCCACTCCAGCGCATGGATGAAGGCGAGGACGTGTCCGACGGTGGGAAGGAAGATGTCGCCGCGGGGCTCGTTGGGCTTGGGTTCCATGGCGATGCGCATGGTCAGATTCTTGATCACGGATGTACTCGCAGCAGAGGTCGATGGCTTCCTTGTAGCGGTCGAGGGCTGCCGGCACGTCTCTTGGCCGCGTCGGCCTCGACTCCTTCTCGGCCGCCCCACATGACGAAGATCTCGGCGCCGAACTCCGCCCCGAGTTCGATGGCCTCGCAGGCTTTCTTGACAGCGAATCTCCGAACCTCCGGATCGTTGGCGGTAAACGCACCCTCCTTGAAGATGGGCCGTGAAAAGAGGTTTGTCGTGACCATCGGGACCTTCAGCCCTGTCTCTTCGAGGGCATGAGCGAACCGTTTGAGGACCATCTGTCGCTCGGAGGCTCGAGGATCCGTAGGGCACGAGATCATCGTCATGAAAGCTCACGCCGTAGGCACCGAGATCGGCCAGATGGTGCACGGTGTCGACCGGGTCGAGTGGGGCCCGGACCTCGTGACCGAAGGGGTCACGACCGGGATTGCCTACGGTCCAGAGACCGAACGTGAAATGGTCTTCGGGCGCCGGTGCCAATGCATCGCTCACGTCTGGTTCCTCCCGAACCTGATACCGACCCCTGACTACCGATGATAACTCTGTGGTCGGGACAGGTTGCGGCCGCCGGCAACGACTCACCCGGGTGAGCCAGGTAACGCCTCCGACGAGCGCGGCCGATCGATCCCGTCAGTTCGGGGGGGCCAGCAGGCGGTTGGCTCGGGCCACGGCGCCGAACCACGCTGCACTGGGCTTGGGGTGCCGGCGAAGGTGGCGGGATCGACACTGTGGAGTCCGAACCGGGGTGCGAACCCGTTGGACCACTCGAAGTTGTCGAGCAGACTCCACACGAAGTAGCCACGGATGTCCACGCCATCATCGATGGCCCGCGCGCACCCCCCGGAGGACCTCGGAGATGTAGGCAATGCGCTCGGTGTCATCCTCGGTGGCGATCCCGCTTTCGGTCAGCAGGACTGGGAGTCCGGATACGTCCGCCGCCCGACGGGCGCAGTGCTCCACCCCTTGGGGCCAATACTCGTAGCCCATCTGGGTGACGGGTACACCGGGTTCGTTGGGGGCTTGGCCTTCGGGGCCGAAATGCACCCGCGAATAACACTGCACGCCGATGAAGTCATCGCCCGCTGCTCCCCGCATGAACCGATCTTCGAGGATCTCCTGGGCGGCTGCCAGCACTTCTTCACCACCCGGATCGGCCACCATCTCGTCCATCGACAGCGTGAGACCTACCGGAAACTCCCCGGGACCCGAGCGAAGGGCCTCGACGGCGAGCCGATGGGCTCGAACGACGTTGTCGTTGACCGCCAGATGGCGGACGAAGTCGTCCTTGATCCCGGGTGGCGACGACCCAAGGGCGTAGCCCATGACGCCGATCAGATTGAGCTCGTTGATCGTGCAGGCCCAACCGATGAGGTCCCCGAGATGGGCCGCTGCCCGGGAAACGAAGCGGGCGAATACTTCGGCGATGTCTTCGGCCTCCCATCCCCCTCGACGAGCGAGCCAGGTCGGAGTGGTGAAGTGGTGGAATGTCACGACGGGGCTGATGCCACGCTCCCTACAGGCGGCGCAGATGCGACGGTAGTAGTCGAGAGCGGCCAAGGAGAACTCACCCTCGGCGGGCTCAATGCGACTCCACTCGAGGGAGAACCGGTAGGCCTGAAGTCCCATGTCCGCCACGAGCTCGACGTCCTCGGCCCAGCGGTGCAGGGAGTCACACGCGTCGCCACTCGACTCGACGCAACCTGAATCGGGGTTGTGTTCCCAGGTCCACCAGTCATTGTTGACGTTGCCCCCCTCAATCTGATGAGCGGCGGTTGCCGTGCCCCAGACGAAGCCCTCGGGAAAGGTTGTCTCAGCTTGATCGGCGGAAGTTCCGTCCACGGCCGGTCACTGTAGCCCCACGACCGCCCGATCGAGCCGAGCGTCCCGGTCCAACCCCCATGGCCACCCGATCGAGCCCTGTCGCACGACCCCGCCCGCGCCTCAGCGACTGGATCGACCCGTGATCGCGTACAGGCGCGAAGGATGGCTCAGACCCGGGACAGCGCCCAGTACCGCTCGACGACGATCTCCTGGTCGAACCGGGGGTCGTATCTTCTCAGGGCAATCAATTGCGATGCGTACCGCTCCACAGCACGGGCCTTCACATCCATGTCGGGATCGAGTTCGAGCTCGATCTCGGTAAGCGCGAATCCTGCCGCCGCAAAGGCGGCGAATGCCCGGTCGTGGTGACGGTGGTCATGATCGTGCGGGCCATAGGGAAGGTCCTCGTAGACGACCCAGTCGATCGAGGCTTCGGCGTCCGAGGCAACCAGCATGGCGAGTCGCCGGGTCTCGATGTGATCCTCGTGCTGGAGCCCGAGTGGGATCAGGCCAAGTGCCGGCTCGAGATCGGCCAGAGCGGACAAGATCCCGGTCCGGATGAGGGTGCCGCGGTTTTCCTGGCGTCCGTACTGCGAGTCCAGCCCGTCGACTGTTCGTTGGTGGCTGGCCAGAATGGCCAGAGCCTCCCGATCCTCGAATAGCCGCTCCGCCACCACATCGTCGCCGAGGGAGAACCCGCACTCGGCATCCCAGGGAGTGAGCTCGGTCCAGGCCGGCGGCCGGCCGGCCAGCGCTGTGAGCACTGTGCATCCTGGTCGGCGGGCGATGAAACGGCCACAGCTGAGGACAGCGTCATCCAGGTGCGGAGAGACAACGAGTGCCGTTCCGCCGTGCTGGTCCGCTTTGGCCACAACCGTAGGCTAGGTCGGCCCTCGATGGTCAGCTCGCGCGCAACCCTGGTCGTCCCCAACTGTGCTTCTTCCAGCTCGGGGCCGTCCGCGGTGCCGGTCTGCAGCCCGCCAATCGGGCGGAATCTCCCAGTGAACAGGACCTTTGGCACTGGCCCCCACTCCACCCGAACGGCACACTGACTCTGCGGGCTGTTCATCGCCATGGTGGGGGTTGCTGCGGTGCCTGTCATTGGGGAAATGTTCGCAACACTGGACCGTTGGTGTCCGGGGGAAGTCCCGGGCCGTAACTGGAGGTCATCATGGCAAACGAAGTCAAACTGAACGCCCACCATCGAGCGACAGTGGAGAAGATCTTTCAACACCCGGTCAGTCACAACATCCAGTGGCATGACGTCCTCTCGCTACTCGAAGCCGTTGCCCAGGTTGCCGAGGAGCATGACGGTCGGTACAAGGTGACGCTGGCGGGTGAGACGGAGACGCTGGACACGCCATCGGGCCATGACCTCAACGAGCAGATGGTTGTTGACTTGCGCCGGATGCTGAAGGGCGCTGGGATCTCGCCCAACTAACCGACTGGCGGTGTGCCGAGCAAGCCCAGGAAGGCGACCGTTCCCCTGCGGTAGAGCTCTTCTCGTGATAGCACGAAGTCCTGAACCAGGAGTGGTCCGTGGTGAAATCGGGGGAGATCTGGAGGTGCATCAAAAGTGAGCGGTTCTCTGCCAAGGGAGATCATCGTCCACGGTCGCTTCGCGGGTCGGTCGACGGTGACGCCCGCCAGCCCCGGGACCTACCCTGTCGTATTCGGTCCGGAATCTGTCCGGAGTAGTCCGGGGTGCTGGCGGCAGCCGGACTTCAGATGGTGAGATGACCGGACCCGTATCCGCCGGCCGGCGCCCGGGTTCCAGCTTCGGCTGCCTGGGAACCCTGATGGCCTTCGTGGTCGTTACGGCCATCGTCGTCCTCGCCCTCTTCGTCGGATTTGTAGCGCTCGGCATCGTTGCTGCTCTCCTTGTGATTGGGCTGCTGGCATTGGCTGTCGACCGGATCCTTCTGACCTTGAGCCCCAAGCGACGGGAGCGTCGTCGGACTCGACAGAGCAGAGTGGTCATCTGGCGGTCGGGACAGTTCGGGCCGGGGGAGGTGATCGACACCAGTGTCATCGACACCACGGCAACGGAAGGGCGGGATCCGATTGAAGGGCCAGACCAGCTGGGATCGGATGAGGATGGGCCGGGGAGCGAACCGGAAGGAAGTGAGCCGTAAGGAAGTGGGCCGCCAGCCGGTGGGGCCGGACAAGGGGATTGCTCAGACCATCGAAGAGTTGACCAGCACTGCCGCCCCGTTGACCCGGTCGTGGGCGAGGTCGCAGAGGGCCTCGTTGGCCCGATCCATGTCGTAGCCCACGGTGGCGACCCGGAGGGGGACTTGAGCAGCGGCCGCCAGGAAGTCGACGCCGTTCTGTCGGGTGTTGGCGGTCACACTGCACACGCTGCGCTCCTCAAAGAGGTATCGCTGGTAGTTGAGGACAGGAATGTCGCTCAGGTGGATGCCGGCGATGGCCAAGGTGCCCCCGCGTTCCAGCGCCTCGAGAGCCGTGGGCACCAGGGATCCCACCGGCGCGAACAAGATGGCGGCATCGAGTGGCTCGGGCGGTGGGTCTGCCGCGTCACCGGCGCTGGCCGCTCCCAGATGGAGGGCAAGCTCCCGGGCTTCGGGAGCGCGGGTCATGACGTGGACCGTTGCCCCCTCGGCCAGGGCGATCTGGGCAGTGAGGTGGGCGGACCCCCCGAACCCGTAGATGCCCAGTCGCCCGCCCCGGGGCAGGTTGGACCTTCGTAGAGCCCGGTACCCGATGATCCCCGCGCACAGCAGGGGTGCCGCCTCCAGGTCGCTGAATACGTCGGGGATGAGGTAGGCGAAGTCTTCATCGACGATCACGTACTCGGCGTATCCGCCGTTCTGGTCCCATCCGGTGAACAGTGGGTCGGTGCACAGGTTCTCGCGACCGGCCAGACAGAACCGGCACACCCCGCATGTGTGGGCCAGCCACGGCACGCCGACCCGCTCAGCGCCAGTGAACCTCGTACAGCCCGGCCCGAGTTCATCGATGGTACCCACCACCTCGTGACCCGGGGTGACCAGATGGTGCCTGGGGGTGAGATCTCCCTCAGCGAGGTGGAGATCGGTGCGGCATACGCCGCAGGCCTTCACCGCCACCCGTAGTTGTCCTGGTCCCGGCTCAGGAACATTCCGGGTGAGCGATTGCAGCGGGTGGGCATCGACCGGTCCCGGCACATCCACAGCCCAAGCCCGCATGGTGGCCGATTTCATCCTCGACTCGCCTCTCGTCTCGGTGTCCTGTCTCCGGCGAGCGCTGGAGATCGGTAGTCGCTCCACGTTGCCATACAGAGGATCGACTTGTTCCGCCGAGGACCCCCGACCAAGGGCGGTCCTGCAGCGAGTGCTGGGGCAAGGCGGAAGGTGGGCATCGATCGACGGTTCTCCTTGGTCATCATGGCCAAGGGCTGAACGCGGTCGATGGCTCAGCTCGCCCCGTTGGCCAGTGCGTCGTCCCAGGTGTAGTAGTAATCGCTCGGCGCGTCGGGCGACCACGTGGTGAAGGTGGTGACCGATACGTTTCCGCCACCGCCTGGTACAGAGGCGGCTCCGAATGACAAGGTGCCGGCGAATTGGTTGATGTCATTCTGGAAGCCGAGCAGATTGTCCCGGTGAGTCCAGCACCCGGACTGGTTGGTCTCGGTGCAGCCGACATTGTCGCTCCCGACCCCGTCGTCGTACATCCACCCGTAGACCGCCTGGAGCGGGCTCTGCGTCGAGGCCCAGTTGCCTCCCCAGGCCAGAACGTTCGCATCCGGAATGCCGCCGGCCGGCAGCGAGGGGTCCTCATCGGTCTCGGCTCCGCTGGTCGCCAGCTGATCGAGGCTGCTCAGAATGCCGGAAATGGGGGTCAGACCCCGGTCGACCCGTTCGCAGTCGATGATCACGAACAGCTGCTCGGAGGCAGTGAGATCGGCGAAGTCGGTGGGGAGCACGATGTTGGTCACTCCCTCCTGGGCCCGGGCGTTGTCGATGGCCAGGACGGTGGCGCCGATGCAGGCGTTCAGGTCGGAGGACCGGCAGGCTATGGCCAGGCCGGGTTCGGCTGGGATATCCACCGAGGGCGGGTTCGGAGCGGTGGAGGCATAACTGACGGCTCCGCTGGTCTGGCTGGTCGACGAAACTGATGAAGGTGTTGTGCCACTTCCCCCGGCGACGGTGACCGGTCGCGGCGATGGCACGGGAGTTACTACGGCACCAGTTACCGGCTGAGTCGACGGGGCAGGTGCGGTGGTTACCGTGGTCGAGCTGTCCTGAGTGGTCGTGGTGGACGATGTCGCCCGGGTCGTGGTGGTTGTCGGCCGGCTCTTGGCTGGGAGGGCCACCGCGTGAGGCCCGGACTTGCCGGACCCTGCGACGACGGCAACCGTGACGGCGATCAGCGATGCCAGAACTATGGCCACTACCAACACCAGGCCCGTGCGGGCGCGCAGCAGTCCGGAGCGATCCGTCGGTGTATCCCGCACACTGACAATGTAGCGATGCCCACTGAAGGGGAGATTGCCGCCCGGTGACGGGCGGATGAATCTTGCGTAACCGAACGACGGGTCTATCGTGCGCCACCTGCAGACTGGAGCGCTCATCCGACCACTCACAGTCGCATCGGCGGCATTGCAAGCTCAGGCAGTCAGCCGCGTGTCCCGGGCCGCGGACGGTGACCTTCGGAGCATCACTCGATCCGCATTTTGGGATACGCGGATCGAATTCGCCCTGGTTCATTGCGTCCCTCTCCGAGGAGGTGTCTATGGCCCGGTCAAGGCAGGTTGTAAGCGAGCGGTTGGCTATGACGAGCCCTCGGGTGGCGCGTCGTCCCCACAGGTGGTCGCGGCACGCCTCTCCGTGGTCGGCTCCGGCTCGGCCTACGGCTGATGGTCGCACGGGTCAACCCACAGATTGGTAGAAGCCGGGGGACCGCCAACTCCCAGGCCCGGAACAGGAGGCCCTCAGCCGGCTCACAGAGAGCCGTTCGACCATGTCGCCATGTCCATCACCGTGACTCCGCCAACGACCTCCGCTCCGACCGAGACCGTGCCACTGGTGCCGACACCGTTTACAAGCCGGACCGCACAGTCATCCTCCCCGATCGTGCCCGACGATGGCCAGCTCGGTGCATCCGGCCCCGGTGCGGAGGCCAGGTGGGTACTGCCAGCAGTGATCGCCTTGCTGGTGGGCACTGCGGCGGCCTACCTGTGGGACCTGAGCGCCTCGGGCTACGCCAATAGCTTCTATGCCGCCGCTGTCCAGGCCGGCACGAAAAGCTGGAAGGCGTTCTTCTTTGGATCGCTCGACTCGTCCAACTTCATCACCGTCGACAAGTCACCGGGATCCCTGTGGGTCATGGAGCTCTCCGGCCGCCTGTTTGGTTTCAGCAGTTTGAGCATGCTGGTCCCGCAGGTACTCGAGGGCGTGGCCGCGGTGGGTTTGGTCTATGCCGCGGTCAAGAGGTGGTTCGGTCCGGCCGCCGGCCTACTGGCGGGTGCCGCACTGGCCACTACCCCGGTTGCTGCCTTGATGTTCCGGTTCAACAACCCCGATGCCTTCATGGTGCTACTGCTGACAGCGGCCGCCTATACCCTGATCCGCGCCCTGGAGAAGGCCGGCACCCGCTGGATGGTGGCCACCGGGACGCTCATCGGATTCGCCTTTCTGGCCAAGATGCTTCAGGCGTTCACAATCCTCCCCGGCTTCGCCGCCGTCTACTTGTTGGCAGCGCCCACCACCCTCGGTCGACGGATCCGACAGCTGGCTTGGGGTGGCATCGCGGTGCTGGCGTCCGCCGGATGGTGGGTGGCGATGGTGGCCCTGTGGCCGGCGGGCTCTCGTCCGCTCATCGATGGTTCACCCGATAACAGCATCCTCAACCTCATCTTCGGCTACAACGGACTGAGCCGGCTGACCGGTGGAACCGGGGAGAACGGAAGCGGTTTCAGTGGCGCAACTGGTCTGTTCCGCCTGTTCAATGACCTGATGGGTGGCCAGGCCTCTTGGTTGTTGCCCGCCTCGCTGGTGTCTCTGGCAGCCGGCTTGATCTGGAGATGGCGGGCGCCTCGAACTGATCGCACCCGAGCCGCGCTCCTCCTGTGGGGAGGTTGGCTCGTAGTCACCGGGGCCGTCTTCAGCTTCAGCAGCGGCGTGATCCACACCTACTACACGGTGGCCCTGGCGCCGGCCATCGCCGCTCTGGTTGGCATCGGCAGCGCCCTGCTGTGGCAAAACCGCCACCGGATCATCGCCCGCGTACTCGGCTCGTTGGCCGTGATGGTCACATCGGTGTGGGCTTTCGTCCTGCTGCAGCGGACGCCGGAGTACCTGCCCTGGTTGCACCCGCTCGTGCTGGTCACCGGCGGCATCGCCGCTAGCAGCCTCCTTGTCG
Organism: uncultured Acidimicrobiaceae bacterium; assembly: GCA_963824355.1. Taxonomy (GTDB): domain Bacteria; phylum Actinomycetota; class Acidimicrobiia; order Acidimicrobiales; family RAAP-2; genus Bog-756. Next base: position 93,037 of record CAWGOY010000017.1, read on the forward strand.
CACCGTTCGTTTCCCGAGGGACCCGAGCACTGACCGTGGGGGCGATCGGTTTCGGCCTTGTCGCCTGTCTGAGTGGGCCGGTCGCCTACACCGCGACGACTATCACCACCGGGCACACGGGAAGCCTCCCGTCGGCTGGGCCCGCCGTGGCCGACAGTGGTGGCGCCGGACCCGGGGGCTTTGGAGGCGCCCTGTCCGGCGGTGGCCGCGGTGGCGCAACCGGCGCGGCGCCGGCGTTCGGTCGTCCCGGCGGAGGTACCGGTACACCTCCTTCCGGTTTCCCGACCGGTGCTCCGACTTCGGAGTCAGCCGCTGGACTGCCCGGTTCGTCGGCCGGCGGGTCGAGCGGTCGCCGTGGTGCCGGTGCCGGTGCCGGTGCCGGTGCAGGTGCAGCAGGTTTCCGGGGCATCGGTGGGGGCATGGGGGGCGGCGCCGGGGCGACCACCACCAGTAGAGCGCTCGCCACCGCTCTGCGCTCCGGCGCCGGATCCTACCGATGGGCCGCGGCCACCTTCGGTTCACAGTCCGCCGCCACATTGGAGCTGGCTTCGGGCGAGGCCGTCATGGCCATCGGTGGCTTCAACGGCCAGGGAGGCAACATCAGCCTGGCCACGTTCGAGGCCTACGTGGCCAAGGGTGAGATCCATTACTTCATCGCTTCGGGCACAGGTGGAGGTGGCCCCGGTGGCGCTGGGAACAGCGATGCCGCCATCACTAGTTGGGTCGAAGCGCACTTCACCGACAAGACCATCGGTGGTCAGACGGTGTACGACCTGACGGCGACCACGTGATCTCGGGTTGACCTGGACCACCATCGACGGGTCAATGGTTTCAGCCGACTTGTAGCTCCATCAGCTCGATGGTGGCATCGGGATTGCCGAACTCCGCCGTGCAGCCGACCATCCGGAGTCCCATACTCAGGTACGCCGACCGAGCTGCGTGATTTCCCTGGCGGACACCCAGGACCAGCGTTGTCGCCCCCTCGTCCCCCGCCCACTCGGCCACACGGTCGAGGAGGGACCTGGCCAATCCTCGTCCCCGGTGGGACGGTGCGACCCACATCCCGACCAGCTCGCGCCTGGTCGGGTCGCCAGACCAACCGACCACACCGCCGGCGATCCCCACTGCCTCGCCCTCGCACTCGGCCACGAACCAATGGCATGTCTTGGCCCGCTCACGCCAGGTGACCTCGTCGAACTGCGACTCCCGCTTGTAGCTGGAGGTGAATGCTTCGGGGGCATCGGCGAGCGAACGGAGTCGCACGTCCCGGATGGTCTGCCACCCACTTGGGTCGACGGGACGAACCACTGTCGGCGTAGGTCGGTGATTGACACGAGGAGACTCCGGCTCAGCCACGGAGACCGAGGCTAGTCAACCCGTCTTGTGGTGCAGGAACCACCAGCGTGCGGCGATGCCCAGCGCCAGGAGGACAACCCCGGACCAGGCCAGCACCGGTGCATAGGGGCTGTTGCCGGTGAAAGCCAACGCCGGCGTGGACGACGCCGCGCCAACGGCCTCGGACGTCCCGCCGGTGGATGCCGACGCCACCGGAGGAGCGGTCGTCGTGGTCGTCGTGGAGCACAAGGCAGTCGTGGTGGTCGACGCCGGCTCGGTGGTGCTGGTGGTTGTGCTCGTGGTGGTGGTGGTCGAGTCAACGGTGGCCCGTACTGCGTTGTCTTGGGATTCCTCGGTCGTGGAGGTGGTCGACGTGGACGTGGTGGTTGAGGTGCTGGTGCTCGTCGAAGTGCTGGTGGATGTACTGGTCGTGGTCGACGGGGACGGGCATGGCGTCGTTGTGGAGGTGCTGGTTGTCGTCGCCGACGCCGGCTCTGTGGTGGTGGTGGTGGTCGTAGTCGTCACCGCATCGTTGGGAATTGACCGAACAGCAGGGGTCACCTTCGCTGATAGGTGCTCCCTGTGTGACCACCGCTCCATTCTCGGTGGTGGCACCGGCTGTGCCCTCCATGGCGGAGAATCCCGAGACAAGACACAGCGAGGCCGCGCCCATGCTCAGTGCGACCACCAATACCCGTGCCGACCAGCGCTGCATCCGATCGTCCTTTCTCCCGTTTCGGCCTGACCGACCGGTACGGCATCCGTTCCGGCGGTTCACTCGTCGCAGGGGACGATCCGACGCTAGGTGCTGTCATGTGACGGAAAGGCCATCGGAAGGTGAACAATTCGCGACGGCGCCATACCGTCGTCATCTGGCGCGGTTGGTTGGCCAGCGAACGTATTGGATTCCACGGTCGATGCCTTCGATGTCGGTGGGGAAGAGAGATTCGACCGGTGCCCTCGGGGTGTTCGCGATGAGTTCAGCGATTGGTAACGCCCTGGTCAGATGCCGAATGGTAGACCCACTGCAAGCCAGTGAGCATTGCCACGTGAGCTCCGGCCGGTTACGGGCGACGTGCCCGCCGTCATCGGAAGGTCCACTGCCCCCGGTGGCGGCGGGCACCACCCGAACGGGACAGGGTGCGGCCACCGCCAGCCCCGGCCGAACGCCCCCGTTCGGCTGAGCGCCTCATCGACGGCAGTCCAGTGCAGTGCGCCACGAGCATCGCACCATCCACCCTCAGCTGGCGACAGCCGGCTCCCGCTTGCTCAAGGCCATGGTCGCATCGCGGGCCTGCCGGACCAACTGTTCGGCAGCAGCCGTACCCACGATCTGGCGGAGCCAGCTGAGGACGTCTTCCGTCGATTTGCGCGCTCCTGGGCAGACATCCGTTCGCACGAGGTCTCCAGTGGCGTTGGTGATACCGAGCCACCACATCGGGACGACGAACTCGTCCGAGCCGTAGTAGCGCAGGTCGTAGTGTTCCGCGCCCCCACGGTGGACGACATGGATCTGTGCTGCCCCCACAGGTTCTAAAGCCACAATTGCTGAATGTAGCGATGCCCTGACAGCTAAGGCCATTGCCATCACGACTGGTGGTCAAAAGACCACGGAGAGAGCACGACAATCATTTGAGGCCGGTCATTCGCCCGGAAACGTCTCGACATCGTCCCTCAGAGTGGTCACCCGGTTGAACAGGTTCTCAGCCGGCGATCGCCTCGACGAGGCTGGCCGTGGGGATGGCGGCTGGTCGGTGGTAGGGGAGAGGCTGTCCTCATGATCCCGCCCGACTGGCCCCTCCGCCCGACCGAGGGCCGCTCTGGAGCCGTCCCCCAAACCGGACGCTGCGTGGCCAGAGGGTCACTCACCAGAAGTTCATCCTTGGGTAAGACCGAGTTGACACGATAGCAAGGTGGCTCACCTAGCGTGGGGCCGTGGCCAACCATCAAGCACGTGTGCGAATGATCGGCTTCTCGGAGTGGGACGTGGTCTGTCCAGGATGTCCGGGTAACGATGTCCGAGTGACCGAGGTGCCGGGTTGCCCGATACTGACCAGCCGGGTTCAGGCGCAGATGCTCGCCGACTTCCACCGCCAGATTTACAGCCAGACCGGAGAGCTGATCCTCCACTGACCGATGGTCATTGCCCGGACCGGCGGTTCCGGTGCCGTTTCCCGGCACTGGTGACCGGGGAAACGGCGACGACAGCATCCAGGTTCCGTCATGGCCCATGACTCGGTCCGACCACAGGGCTGGCCTATCGTTGTTGCATGCCAGGTGTGTCGATGGACCGGACTGCTATCCGGGTCGCGGCTCGGAATCGGCGCACTCCGCCCGAGTGGCGATGATCCTCCTCGTCGGGCTGTTCTTCAAGATGATCAAGTGGGCGCTGGTCATCCTGGTCTACCTGGTGATCGGGGTGGCCAAGTTGGTGGCCATTGTGGTGGTCCTCTGCTACTTCGGAGTCCGAGCGGTCATGCGCTCCCTCCGTCGAGAGAGGGATGACCAGGTCTCCGATCCTTACCAGGGTCTCTACGACCTCGAAGACCGTTCCCACCCGGTCTCGCAGGACAGGTTCGATGCGGTTTGGCAGCAGGAACGTGATCGTCGTGTGGCCGCCACGCAGACGACCCGGACGACCGGACGGACGACTGCGATTCCTCGCGATGACTGGGTTCACCGCTGACCACTCCGCCACCTGCGGAAATGCCGCGGTTGAGCGCTGACCATCGGTTAGCGTTGCATCGCCTGCTGCCGCAGTGATCGGTTGCTCCGACGAGCACGCCGGCAGAGGACGTCTGACGAAGGAGCCGAGGCGATTCATCCATGAAACGGTTCTTCAGAATCCTCGGAATCGTGGCCCTCGTGCTCACGGTTCCGCTCGCCGTCTATATCACTACCAGCAAGGGCGTGGACTACGTGCATGGGTTCGGTAAGGCCTGCGCGATATTCCACAGCGGATGGCACTTCCGCGGCCAGTGTGGCGTGACCGTGCCTCCGGTCCCCTAATCGGGACCCACGCATGGTCGAACGGAGGGCGGCCGGAGGCTCGCTGAGGGGTGACCGAGCCGACCACCTCCGCCAGGCGGTGCGACAGCCCGAAGATGCTCAGCGTCGGTTCACCAGCCCATGCCGATGGTGCCCGGGCGCCAGCCGTCGGTGCCTTGCAGGTTCCGCCACTGGCGGTCACAGGCGACGATCACCGTACGGAGGAGCCGGGCGGTCTCCGTGTCCGGGATCTCCGATTCGACTTTGTACCCGGCAATCATCGCCAAGATGGGGTGGAGGCCGTCGGGTGGGGGCAGCACTCGCCGGAACGACCAGCGGACCGCCTCTTTTGCGTCGAGGCCCGCTTCCCGTCGCAGAACGTACTCATAGACGATGAGACTCATGTAGCGGTTGAGTTGATCCAGAGCGTCGGTGGCAGGATCGGTCTCGCGCTGAAGTGCCATGCCACGCTTATCGGCAGATTGCACCTCGCACCTTGAGGGCACCCTGCGAACGGTCGGCGCCCGCCGTCACCCGGATGCCCGAGATCATGGCTCTGACGGCCCGTGAATCCTGATCGGGGGATCGGCCCGCCACTTCTCCATGACCTTCATGCAGGCCAGACCATCAGCGAACGACGGCGCCAGCTGGTTCTGGTCCCGCACCGCATCGCGCACCACGGCTGCCCACGCGGTCATGGCCAGATGGTGGCTGTCGCCGGCCCCCGGCGGAAAGTCCAAGCGCTCCTTCGAGCCGTCCCGGCGTCGGAGCCCGACCCGGACGTCCCCGACGTTCTCGATCACACCTTCCGAGCCGGTGACCACCATACGGGGGGTCACTGGCGCTGGGGAGACAAAAGAGGAGTCCACGGTGGCTGTGGCCCCCGAACGCAGATCGATCCAACCGGTGAACGAATCCTCGGCGTCACAGGGTTGGAGGCGGCCCTCGGCGTCGGGTCGCTCGGTGATGGTGAGGTGGGTGACGGCGCCGGCCCGTTCTGCCGGACCCAGCAGCCAAAGGATGAGATCGATGGCATGAGATCCGAAGGCGCCGATCCAACCGCCGCCCAGCGAGCGGTCGAACAGCCATCCCCAGGATCGGAGTGGCACCCGTGACCCCGAGGTGAAGGCGGTATAGGAGAGGTGCTCGGGCCGGCCGATGGCGCCATCTTCCAGCAGCTGGTGCATCATGGCCCGAGCCGGTTGCTGTCGGAATTCGAAGTTGATGAAGTTGACCACCCCGGCCGCGGTGGCCGCTGACGTCATGGCCGTCGCCTCGGCCACCGAGGTGCCGAACGGCTTGTCACACAGCACGGCCTTTCCCGCGTCGATCGCCATGGCCACGAATTCGGCATGGAGGAACGGTGGGGAGTGGATGGCCACCAGGTCGACGTCGGATCGGCACAGCTCCGCGACCTCCTTGGCCCGACGAGCGGTGATCACCTCAGCAACCTGGCATCCGGCCCCCTCGAAGGCGCCAGCCACCACCCGGGCGCCGAAACCTGTCCCGACTATGCCGACCCGTACCAACCGACCACCGCGCTGCGCCTTCGCGACTGGTTCCATCGTTTCGACCCCGATCGATCGGTCGCCGCCTCCTGGCCCGAGAGGTTGGCGGTCGCCTGTCAGACTGCCTACTCCGCCCCTTCAGTGTCCACGATGAGCACGGAGCAGGGTGCCGAGTGGGCGATCGAGTTGGGCACGCTGCCGAGTACCCGACGGGTTCCCCTCATGCCTTTGTTGCCCACCACGATCAGGTCAGCGTGCTCCAGTTCGGCCACCCTGATCACCGCCTCAGCCGGGGACCCGGTAGCCGCGTGAACCTCGACGCTCAAACCCCGCTCCTCACCGATCCGGGCCAGGCTCTTCAAGAGGACGTCGGCAGGATGGACAGTGGTCGAATGCTGGAACTCGGCGGGCAGGTGCTCGATGCGGACCGACTTGGGGTCGTAGGCGGTCACGATGTGAAGTCGCCCGCCAGCCATGCGGGCGACATCGGCTGCGACCACCACGGCTTGGCGGGCCGTCTGCGAGTCGTCGGAACCGACGACGACGGTATGGAACACGGTTGGCCCTCCTCGGAAGTCGGCAGTGATGCCACGTCAGAACGTAGCGATCCCGCGCCCGACAGTCCAGAGTGATTCGAACGGGATTCCGGAAACTCAGGAGACGCCCGATACGCGGGATCCGGACCGTAGGCTCGGGACATGTGTGGTCGCATCGCCCTCTACTCGGACGTCCCGCACCTGGCCCGCTTGCTCGAAGCCGGAGTGGACCCCGAGCTCGTCGACGGGCTACAGGCCCATTGGAACCTGGGGCCGACCTCCGACATCCTCGGCGTGGCCGCAGGGCAGGCTGGGGAGCGGACTCTGGGTATCTACCGGTGGGGGCTGGTGCCGGCGGGGGCTCGGGATCCGTTGGCCGTCAAGCACACGTTCAACGCCCGGGCGGAGACGGTGGCGACCAAGCCGACCTTCCGGTCGGCCTTCCGGCGGGGACGGATCTTGGTGCCGGTGGACGCCTTCTTCGAGTGGAAGGCCGGTACCCCCAAACAGCCCTATGCCTTCACCCGGGCCGACGGTCAGCCCCTGGTGCTCGCCGGCCTCCGCGAACAGTGGACGGGGCCCGACGGCGTCCATCTGCGGACGGCCACCGTCATCACCACCCAGGCCGGCCCCGATATGCCCATCCACGACCGGCAACCGGTGGTACTCGAAGCGGATGCCTGGGAACACTGGCTGGATCCCGAGGTCACCAACAGGGACGAACTCGAGTCGCTGCTCCGACCGACGTTGGCCGGGACGCTCGTCCACTACCCGGTGAGCCGGGCCGTGGGGAACGTCCGCAACGACACTCACGACCTGGTGGAGAGGATCGTGCTCCCTTGAGGTGAGACGTCAAGCCCTTCGGGACAGAGTGCGACAGGGAGTGGTAGCTTCCCTGACGGGGTCGTAGCGTCCTTGCTGCGTCTGAACACTAGGGAGGGAAACATGCGGAAGTCGGTTCGACTTATTGGGTGTGGCGCGCTCGTGGGGGCTTGCTCCTTCTTGACTGTGGCCGCACCTGGCATCGCCGGTGCAAAGACCAAGCCGGTGACGGGGTCGTGCACCAGTCTGAATGGGAATGCAACAAGCCAGACGTTGTCGGGTTGTACTGATCCGGCAGATACCGGTGGTGGCGGCGTGAGCACCACAACCAGCGAGACGGTGTCCGGCAGCACGGTTTCGGGAACCGACTCTGTCGCATGGAACACGAGCCTGACCTCGACAGAGACGTTCACTGGCAAGCTGAAGAGCGGAAAGGCTGATAAGTGCACCGCTTCGGCCGGCCAGACGAACGAATATGAGGTCAAAGAAAAAGGGAAGGTGACCGGAGGTACGGCGACCGATCTGGTCGGAGGGAAGACCGCGGGGACCATCTGCGTCTTCACCACCGCTTCCGGCGGCATCGTGGTTTCGAACTTCCCGGGAACCGCCACGACCTTCTAACGCAGACGGTCCAGTTGGATAACAAGTTGGCCCCCGCGATCGCGGGGGCCAACTTGTATCCTGACGTTGTCCTTCGCTGTCCATTGGGAGCGGCACCGTCGGTGGGCGGTGGTTCGGCGCCCTGAACGCCGTCCCGGCTGGCCGGGCCGCTGGCATACTGGCGGCAGCCGGGTGGGAGCGCCGGTGGACACGCTCGGGTGTCCGCACCACCCCCGCCCACAGGAACGGAGCATCCACGGTGTTCTTGACGCGAGGGGTTCGAAGTCGAGCGACGCAGGCCCTTGCGGTCGGAGCGCTCCTGGTCGGCGTCGTACTGGCCCCGGGCCCGAGCGTGTCGGGAGCCTCCCCGTCACCGGAGCTGGCGCCGATGGGCGGGTCGTACTCGTTCTCATTGACCTTCGGAGGGCGCCTACGGAGCTACCTTCTCCACGTACCGCCCGCCGCGACCCTGGGTCGGCCACTCCCTCTGGTGCTCAATCTGCACGGGGCCACCCAAAACGCCCAACTGGAGGAGATCACCTCGGGCATGGACGACTCGGCCGACCAGAACGGCTATCTGGTCGCCTATCCGAACGGCACCCGGATATCGAGGGTCCTGACGCCCGACCCGGTGGCCAAGAACGCGCAGTACGGCTGGAACGCCGGACAGTGCTGCGGCCTCCCGGTGACCCGCAACATCAACGACGTGGGGTTCCTGCTCAACGTGATCGCCGATGTGGCCCGGCGGACCCCGGTCGATCTTCGGCGGGTCTACGTCACCGGGATCTCCAACGGCGGGATGATGGCGTACGCCATGGCCGCCGAAGCCTCCGACCATATTGCCGCCATCGCATCGGTAGCGGGTCAGGTCGAGCTGCCCACCATCCACCCGAGCCGACCGGTACCGACCATGGAGTTCCACAGCGTGAACGACCCCATCGCCAAGTGGGACGGGACACCGAACCCCAACCCCCGGCTCCGCCTGTCGGTGCTCGACGGGATCCATCAGTGGGTCCGAGCCGACGGTTGCAGCCCGGCTCCCCACGACGCACCCACCATCGTGGGTGCCCGTCACTCGGTGTCGGCCGGCGAGACGGCCACCCTGGTGACCTATACGGGTTGTAAGGCGGGGACAGAAGTCGCCCTGTGGCGGCTCTCCGGCTCGGGTCACGTGTGGCCGGGCAGCACCCTCAACACCGGTCCGCGTGACACCTGGATCCTGGCCGGGGTGGGGCGGGGCACCATCCTGGTCAACGCCAACCAGGCCATGTGGCAGTTCTTCGAGCAGTACTCGCTGCCTGCCGGTCTGCCGACGGGTTGACGCACATCAGGGCTCCAGCGACGGCCCGTTGGGCGGTGGATTGACCACCCAGCGTCCTGGCGCCGGCCGAGCAGACGACGGTCGATCCTCAGGCTGACCTGCCCGCCGAGCCGGCCCCTCCGATCCCCACTGTCATTTGCTACGGTCATGGGGTCGGTCGAGGCGAGGGGGCCAGATGACGGCACGGCATTCGGCGGATAAGCGGGTGGGTTCGAGGTGGCTGTTGATCGGCGCTGCCGTGTGTCTCCTCCTGTTCGGAGTAGGGTTCCGCACGCAGAGCGCCGGAGCGGTCAAGGCGGCCTCCAAGGCCGATGCGTCGGGCACGCTCGGCTGCGTCATCTCCAAGGGCAAGCTGGTGGTCTCTCCCGGGCTCATGTTCACCGGTACCGCCACCTCCGCCACCTTCACATTCACCGGCAAACTGTCCTGCCTCGGGACGGCGGGCATCACCGGGGGCACGTTCAGCGCCAGTGGGACGAGTGACAGCAACAGCTGCACGCTGTTGGCCACCTCAGGAATTCCGCAACTGACTGCCACCGTCGACTGGAAGGGGAAGTACAACCCGTCGACCATCGTATTCTCGGACGGCAACTTCACCCTGGGCAAGGGGATCACCATCACCGCCCCGAGCACCGGTCCCTCGCCACCGGTCGGAACATCGACGGTCACCGGCTCCTTCGCCTACGAGCCGGCCACGGTCAGTTTCGTCGCCGACCAGACGGTGGCCCAGCTCCAGGCCGGCTGCAATGAGACCACCGGAGGCCTCACCGGTTTCACCTTCACCGGCATCAACGGCGCGTCGACTCTCGAGATCGACCAACAGCAGACCACCACCCCGCCGCCGCCTCCGCCATCGCTGCCGGTCACGGTCGGTGTGGACGCCTCGATCCCCGGGGCGCCGGTCAATCAGGATCTGATCGGGGTCAATCACGTGCTGGCCGGGTCACCGCCCCTGCTCCAGGCCATCGGCGTCCCGTGGGCCCGGACCGACGCCTCACTCGACTACGGCGCCGGTACGCCGGACGCGGCCTACAACTGCACCACCGGACAGTGGAACCCGTCCTACCTCGACAGCAACATCGCCCTGGACAAGCAAGCCGGTGCCCAGGTGGAACTCATCGTCGACTATCTGCCGCCGTGCATCGCCAATCGGTCGTCGTCCACCGATGTGGCCGCCTGGGAGGCGCTGGTCTACCAGATGGCGTACCACGAGATCACCGCCGAGGGCGTGACGACGTTTGAGGTCTACAACGAGCCGAGCTTCAAGTTTCCGCTGACCGGTCAGGACGGCTACGAGTTGCTCTACAAGGACACGGCGAAGGAATTGGAGAAGGCGGCCAAGGCGGCGGGGAACGTCCCGATCGCCGTTGGGGGGCCGGGGAACGACGAGCTGGGCCAGATCGACAACTCGTGGATCTCCGCGCTGGTCGGCTACGTCATGAAGGAGAAACTCCCCCTCGACTTCATCTCGTGGCACCAGTATCCGAACGACCCCGACGAGGGTCCCCAGTCGTTCCTGCCCGACGGGATCTGCGACACCGGTCCGCCGGCCAACGGCCAGCCATGTTGGTACAACCCCAATCTCGATGTGACCCTGTTCGCCCGGGGCGCCGAGTCGGTGAAGGCGCTACTGGCGGCCAGCTACCCGAACTTCCACCCACTGCTGTGGATCGACGAATGGGGTGTCGATTCGGGTAATGATGCCCGCCTCGACGGCCCCTACGGCGCCGCCTTCGTGGCCGCCTCGCTTGACTCCGCCCAGCAGGGCGGGGTGGACCGGATGTCCTTCTACGACGCCGCCGACAATCCCTTCGATCCGGCGTACGACAACTTCGGCCTGCTCTATGCCGACTCGACCCCCAAACCGGTGTACTACGTCTTCGGCATGTGGCACGACCTCGCCGGGTCTCTTCTCCCGGTCACTCTCACCCCCGACCAGACGGACAGCGGGCCGGTGGGCCAGATCGGGGCAGTGGCATCCGAGGGGTCCGGTGGGACGATCAACGTCATGGTCTACAACTTCGCGCCCTATGACTCCTCGGGTGTCTACGGGACCACCGACCCGACCCCGTTCGATCACCAGGTGACGGTCGACCTGTCGGGCCTCCCGGCCAGTTCCTACAGCGAGACCCGTACGCTGATCGACGGCCAGAACACCGACGCCACCGTGGACAACTCCTCGGTCAGTGGGTCTGCGGCCACATTCACCTTCAACCTCTCCGGCGAAGGGGTGACCATGCTCACCCTTACCCCAACCGGCTGAGTCCCCTCAGGGCCCCACCGAGCCGGGACGAGCCGGGCGGCTGCGTCGGCGGCCCGGGACCGGTCGTCGCCGGCTCCGGGTGTCGTCCAACTCAAGTTCTAGGGTAGGGCCATGCACATGCGCACCCTGGGACGTACCGGTATCAAGGTCAGCCCGCTCTGCCTCGGAGCGATGATGTTCGGCGAGTGGGGCAACCCCGACCACGACGACTCGGTCGCCATCATCCACAGGGCTCTCGACGCCGGCATCAACTTCATCGACACCGCCGACGTGTACTCGGCCGGTGAGTCGGAGGAGATCGTGGGCAAGGCGCTGGCTGCGGCGGACCGGTCGCAGGTCGTCCTCGCCACCAAGGTGTTCGCCCCTATGGGCGACGATCCCAACGCCCAGGGGAGTTCGCGGCGCTGGATCATGGCCGAGTGTGACAACAGCCTCCGTCGCCTGGGCACCGACTACATCGACCTCTACCAGGTCCATCGTCCCGATGAGACCACTGATCTCGACCAGACCCTTGGTGCTCTCAGTGATCTGGTGCACGCTGGCAAGATCCGCGCCTTCGGCAGCTCGACCTACCCGGCCGAGAGGATCGTCGAGGCCCAGTGGGTGGCCGAACGCCGGGGCCGGGAACGGTTCATGACCGAGCAGCCGCCCTACTCCATCCTGGTGCGGGGGATCGAGGCGGACGTCTTGCCGGTGGCCCAGTCCTACGGCATGGGAGTGATCCCGTGGAGCCCGCTGGCCGGCGGCTGGCTGTCCGGACGGTTCGGGGCGGGCCGGGACAACATCAGCCGACGGGCCGAGCGGGTGCCCGGCCGCTACGACCTCGGCATCCCGGCCAACCAACGGAAACTGGAGATCGTCACCGAGCTGGCCTCGGTGGCCGACGAGGCCGGACTTACCATGATCGAGCTGGCGCTCGGCTTCGTACTCGAGCACCCGGCGGTGAGTGCGGCCATCATCGGTCCGCGCACCATGGAGCAGCTCGAGTCCCAGCTGTCGGCGCCCGATGTCAGGTTGGAGTCGGCGGTGCTCGACCGCATCGACCAGATCGTGGCCCCGGGGACCAACGTCAACCCCGAGGACGCAGGCTGGCAGCCGCCATCCCTGGCCGACGCCCGCCGCCGCCGCCGGCACACTCGGTAGCACCGGATAGCCGCCAGTCCCGCACCCAGGTCCCCCAGGCGTTCGGCTAGCTGCGACCGAGGGCACCGGTGGCCGGTCTCAGCCGACTGCGTCGATCTGCTCCAGTAGGTGGGGAAGGTCGGCGATACTGTCGATGACGTGGTCAGGCTGTGGCCCCGAGTCGGTCAGGTCGTCGGGCCGGAACTTGCCGGTCCTGACCAGCACCCCGGTGATCCCCAGGGCCTGGGCGCCCAGCACGTCCGATCCAATGTCGTCGCCGACCATCACCGTGGTCTCCGGCGGAGCACCGAGGTCGTCCAGGGCCGCCTGGTAGAAGGCCACCGCCGGCTTGCCTACCACGATGACCGTCGCTCCGGATGCCGCCTCCAGGCCCACGAGGAACGCACCCATGTCCAATGCCAGGCCGTCCGACGTCTGGTAGCGGGTGTTGCGGTGGAGTGCCACCAGGGGGACGCCTTCGGTGGCCAGTACGAAAGCGCTGTTGAATTCGGTATAGCCCGTGCTCGGGCCGGCGCCGCCGAGCAGGACCACGCCGGCCGGTGCGTCCGCTTGATCTACGCCGGTCAGCTGTACTCCCTCGAGGTCGTCGTGGAGGTCGCCCTCGTTGACAACCAGGCAGGGCGTGTCCGGGTAGTGGTCGTGAAGGTAACGGGCCGCCCCGGTCACCGCGGTCAAAATCACCGACTCGTCGACCGGCAGACCAGCTCCGGCCAGGAGTCCGGCGATCTCCCGGCGCGACTTCGATGAGGTGTTGGTCACGTAGCGGACGGGGTAGCGGTGATCCTCGAGCCAGCGGACCGTGTCGACAGCACCGGGCAGGGCGCGCCACGACACCGTGAGGACCCCGTCGATGTCGAGCATGACCGCGGTGGCCATGGACAAAATTAGCGCAGCCGGCTCAGCCTGCGCCCCGGGGTGAGGGGTCGAGAGGTCCAGGCCGACCGCCGGTCACCGGCTCGGCTCCGGCCGGGTCCGACGCCGACGTCCTCCGGGCGGACATCCGGCGGACCATGGTGGCGGCGGCATCGGCATCGTTGATGGTGAGAGCGACCACCGCACCCACGAGGGCGATACCCGCTCCGGCCAGAAAAGCGGCGTGGTAGGCGGCGAGATTGGGGACGACATGGCCGGCCAACACGTGCACGGTTCCCACCGCGGCCAGCACGGTGGCCAGCACGGCCACCCCCAGCGCGCTGCCCAGCTGGCGTTGGCTGTTGAACAGCGACGAGGCATACCCGGTGTCGGCGTGGGAGATGGTGGCGAAGGAGGCGGCCTGGCAGGAGATGAACACCTGGGACATGGCCATCCCCATGCAGAACATCAGCAGCCGCATCCACCACAGGTTGGTGTCGAATCCGACCTTGGTCATCAGGCTCATGACGATGGCCACACCCACCAGGCCGGCGGCCACCAGGCGCCGCGGTCCGATCCGCGGATAGAAGAGGCGGGTGGCCAGCTGGGCGCCGACCATCACGCCCAGCGCCTCGGGAAAGGTGTTGAGTCCGGACTGCAGTGCCGAGAGACCCAGGGCGATCTGAAAGAACAGGGGAACCACGAAGAGCACCCCGAGGAAGGCGGCCATCCCGATGAGCAGGACCAGGCTGGTCGACCGGAACAGCCGGTTCTTGAACAGGCGGAGTTGGAGAAGGGGCTTGCTGGTCCGGAGCTCGACCACGACCAGGGCGGCCAGCATGACCGCGCCGACGGCGATGCTGCCGAGGATGCCGGCGTTGTCCCAGCCCCGGTTGGGTCCCTCGCTCACGCCGAACATAACCAGAGCGAATCCGACGCCGGACAGCAGGAAGCCTGGGAGATCGAACCTGCCCGGGTCGGGCTGGCGGTGCTCGGCCAGGAAGAGGACACCGAAGACGAAGGCGATGATCCCGAAGGGGAGGTTGACGAAGAAGACCCACCGCCACGACAGACTGGTCACCAGCAGGCCACCCAGCACCGGCCCCAGAGCAGGGGCCACCGCGGTCGGGACCACATCAGGATGCTCGAGGCCCGGACCCGCTCCGCCGGAGGGAAGGTCCGGAACAGGAGGGCCATGCCCACCGGAGTCATCATCCCACCGCCGGCACCTTGGATGACCCGGAAGAACACCAGCTGGGAGAGGCTGTCGGCTAGTCCGCAGAGCACGGACGCCCCGGTGAAGAGGGCCACTGACAGGAGCAGGATTCGCTTCATGCCGAACCGGTCGCCCAGCCAGCCGGCGGCCGGGATGAACACGGCCAAACTGACCAGGTAGCCGACCGCCACCGAGTCGAGGGCCGCGGTGGACTCGTGGAACTGCCGTCCGATGGCCGGCAGCGCCACGTTGACGATGGTGATGTCCATGATGCTCATGAACATGGCGGCCACGTAGACGACGCTCACGCTGATCTTCGGGTTCATCGAGTAGCGGGGCATGGTCGGAGTCCTGCTGGCCTTGTTCGGCGGTGTTCGGCGGTGTTCGGCGGTGTCCGGGTTGCTGTGGGCGCGTTCTGGGTGCGACATCGTAGGGACCGGCTGTGCCGTGGGGCCGTCCCGATTTCGGGATCCGGAGCGCTCTACCAGCCGTCCGGTCGGCCCTCCGGAGCAGTCCCGCCTCCGGCCCGCTTCGACCCCCTGGGCGACGTCGGGCGCGATCAGATCATTCCGTCCCTGCACAGACTGTAGACGGGCCGTCCCGTGGCTCCGGTCGTGCCTCGTTCAGCCGGCCCCACCGGACTGACTACTCGGTGGTGCGTCGCCGGTAGAGAGCGGTGGCCAGTGGGGCGAAGATCAGGAGCAGGACGGCACACCAGAGCAGGGATGCCTCCATCGGGTGCTGCATGGGCCAGGCATGGATGGAGGACGACGGATTGGGGTTGTGCCAGAGTGTGCGGGCCGCCGAGGTGACCGCGCTGACCGGGTTCCAGTCGGCCACGGTCCGCAGGACGACCGGCATGCGCTGGGTCGGCACCAGGGCATTGGACACGATGGCCAGGGGGAACAGGATCACCAGGCCGATGCCCTGCGCCGACTCTGGACCCTTCGAGATCATCCCGAGACACGCACACCCCCACGACAGGGCGTAGGAGAAGAGCAGGAAGATGGCGAATCCGCCCACGGTCGACGCCAAACTGCCGCTCGGGTGCCACCCGACACACAATCCGGTGAGGGCCACGATGAGGGCGCAGACCGAGGCGGTGAGCAGGTCGGCGAAGGACCGACCGACCAGGACGGCCGGCCGCCACATGGGAAGGGTGCGGAACCGGTCGATCACGCCGCTGTTGAGATCGGTGCTGAGCCCCACCGCCGTCCCCATCGACGAGGTGGTCAGGTTGAGGGCCAGCAGGCCGCCGATGGCGAAGTCGGCGTAGGTCCCACCTCCGGGCAGCACCACCCCGGCTCCGAAGACGTAGACGAACAGCAGGGTGAACAGAACCGGCTGGACGGTGACGTCGGACAGCTGGAGCGGCTCTCTGGCGATGTGCACCAGGTTGCGCTGGACGAGGGCCAGGACGTCGCAGACCTGGCGGACGATCCCGGGGGCACGGGGGGGACGGACCGCGGTGGTCGGGGGAGCGAGGGTGGCCACGGTCATGAGCGGGCTGCCTCCAGTTCGGGCGCCGAGCCGGTGTCGCCGGAACGGCCAGGTGGACGATCATCGGAGTGGTCGACCGGTTCGCGGACCCGTCCGGTTCGGTGGGATGGCCGGTAAGGGAGAAGAAGACGTCGTCGAGCGAGGGCTGATGGACCTCGACGTCGTCGACGCTGATACCGGCGGCATCCAGGGCCCGCACCACGGTGGTGGCCAGGCCTGAACCGCTCCGCACCGGCGCCCGCAGCCGCCGCCCGTCGTGGCTGACGTGGACCGGCCCGGCCACGTAGGGTTCGAGGGCCGACGGCGCCGGACTCGGGCGGCTGCTGAGGGTGACCTCCAGCCGGGCCCCGCCGGTGGCCGCTTTGAGCTCGGCCGGCGTCCCTTCGGCGATGACCCGGCCGTGGTCGATGACCACGATCCTGTCGGCCAGCTCGTCGGCCTCGTCGAGGTACTGGGTGGTGAGCAGCAGGGTCACCCCCTCGGCCACCAGCTCCCGGATCACCTCCCACATCCGGACCCGGCTGGTGGGGTCGAGCCCGGTGGTGGGCTCGTCGAGGAAGAGCACCGGCGGTCGGGTGACCAGTCCGGCGGCCAGGTCGAGCCGGCGGCGCATCCCGCCCGAGTAGCCCTTGAGCGACCCGGTCGGCCGCGTCGGTCAGGTCGAACTGGGCCAGCAGCTCGTCGGCCCGGGCCCGGGCCTCGGCCCGTCGCAGGCCGCACAGTCGGCCGACCATCACCAGGTTCTGCCGGCCGGTGAGGAGCTCGTCGACGGTGGCGTCCTGGGCGGTGACGCCGATGTTGCGCTGCACGGCTGGTGCCTCATGGACCACGTCGTGACCGGCCACCCAGGCCGAGCCGGCGTCGGGCTGGGAGAGCGTGGTCAGGATGCGCACCGCGGTGGTCTTGCCCGCGCCGTTGGGCCCGAGCACGCCGAGGATGGAGCCGGTGGGTACGTCGAGGTCGACACCGGCCAGCGCCACGGTCTGGCCGAAGCGCTTCTTCAGTCCTTCAGCCCTAATCATGGAGTCGATGGCCATGGGGTCCTCACCGATCGGTCGGGTTCTTACTTGTCGGATGGTAAGGGTGATACTTACCGGTTGTCAAGTAAGATAGTGCCATGACGGTGTCCGCACCCGACGACGAGATGGCGACCGAGGACGCCGGCACGCGCCAGCGGATCCTCGACATCGCCCTCGAGCTGTTCACCGAGCAGGGGTACGAGCGGACCTCGCTGCGCCAGATCGCCGAGCGGTTGGGCTTCTCCAAGGCGGCGATCTACTACCACTTCGCCAGCAAGGAGGACATCCTCCTCACGCTCCACCTGCGCTTCCACGAGTTCCTCAAGTCGGCCCTCGACTCCATCAACCCGTCGGACAGCACGGTGGCGGCGTGGGCGGCACTCCTCGACCGGTTCGTGGAGCAGTCGCTCCAGCACCGGGCCCTGATCATCCTGCACGAGCGCAACCGGGCCGCCTTCGAGGAGCTGCACCGCGACCACAAGGACCTCGATCACGACGACATCGAGGTCCGGTTCACCGAGGCGCTGAAGAATCCGGCGATCGGCCTGGTCGACCGGGTGCGGATGGCCTGCTCCTTCGGGGCGGTGATGGGCACGCTGGTACTGACCGGCAACGTGTTCGCCGAGGTCCCTTCCGACCAGCTCCGCAGCATGCTCCGCGACGCCGTCGACACCCTGCTGTCACCACCGGCCGCGGGCTAGGGACCGGGAGGCCTCCCGACCGACCAGCCGAGTGCCGCCTCACTCGGTGAGCAGGGCGGGGGCCAGCGCCTCGAGCTGGTCCAGTGCGGCGTCGAGCTTGCCCAGGGGCTGGATGACCACGTGGTCGGCCCCACCGGCCAGATGCTCCCCGATGCGGGCGGCGATGGCCTCCTCGTCGCCCCAGGCCACGATGGCGTCCACCAGCCGGTCGCTTCCCTCAGCCGACAGGTCGTCGTCGGTGAAGCCGAGGGTCCGGAGGTTGTTCACGTAGTTGGGCAGGCCGAGATAGGTGGCCATGTACCGCCGGGCCACCCGCCGGGCCTCGGTGGGATCGCCGCACAGGACGACCGCCTGCTCGGGGATGAGCAGCTTGTCCGGCCCGAGGATCTGGCGGGCGATCGGGGTGTGCGACACCGGGACGAAGTACGGGTGGGCACCATCGGTCCGGTCCCGGGACAGGGCCAGCATCCGGGGCCCGAGCGCGGCCAGCAGGCGGGGAACGGATACCGCGGTGTGGGGAGTGCTCTGCGCCG
Organism: uncultured Acidimicrobiaceae bacterium; assembly: GCA_963824355.1. Classification (GTDB taxonomy): domain Bacteria; phylum Actinomycetota; class Acidimicrobiia; order Acidimicrobiales; family RAAP-2; genus Bog-756. Next base: position 111,374 of record CAWGOY010000017.1, read on the forward strand.
AAGCGTCCATGCCGTCGAGGTAGTGGACCATGTAATCCAGCGGCTTCTCGTACCGTTGGCCGCTGGGCTCCACCACCGGCGCATGGCTCACCCCGAGGCCCAGGATGAACCGCCCCGGGTAGGCGTCGCCCAGGGTGGCGGCCCCGCCGGCCATGGTGGCCGGATGCCGGGCCCACACGTTGGCGATCCCGGTGCCGGTCACCATGCGCTCGGTGGAGGCCAGCAGCAGGCCCTGGTGGGCGAAGGCCTCCTTGCCGCCGACCACCTCGCCGGTGAAGAGGGACCGGTAGCCGAGTGCCTCGATGCGCCGGGCCGCCGTCCGTTCCCGGTCGGCGTCCGCAGCCATCAGCCCGCCCAACCACACCCCGACCGGACCGAGGCGGTCCAGCGTGGCCGAGAGGAGCTCAGCGCTGGTCATGCCGGCCTTCGGTCGTCACGATCGCGTGGCGGTCCGTACCGGTGGTGCGCCCGACCCATGACACCGATGGTAGGCGGCCGACTGCGCCGATCCGCCCGGCGCCGGCGGGGGTCGGGTCCCTAGCCGGCCAGGAAGCTCAGCCGCACCCGCCGCACCGGATTGTCATCATTGGTGTCGACCAGCACCAGGCTCTGCCAGGTTCCCAGCTGGGGTCGACCGTCGAGCACCGGGACGGTGAGGGACGGGCTGACAAGCGCGGGCAGGACGTGGTCGGCACCATGCCCCTGGGTCCCGTGGCGGTGGCGGTAGCGGTCGTCTCTCGGGAGTAGCCGGTCCAGCGTGTTCTCGAGATCGCCCTCGGACCCCGATCCCACCTCCATCAGGGCCAGTCCGGCGGTGGCATGGGGAGCGAACACCTGGGCCAGACCATCGCCCCGGCCGGCACAGAAGCGATCGAGCTCGCCGGTGAGGTCGATCACCCTGCTGCCCCTGGTGTCGACGGTGAGGAGCTCCGAGTGCACCGACCCATCATCGCGCCCCGGTTGGTGCGGGCCCAGGTGCGCCCATCCGCCCGGCCGTACAGTGGGCGGGTGAAGGACATCCGGCGAGGTCGCCTGCAGGATCCCGGCACCGGGCCGGCGAGGGGTGAGTCGACCGAGACACTGGTAGCGGTTCCCGGACTCTCCGTTGAGCAGATCCTGAGCGGCGAGCTCGAGGCGCCGGTCGACTACCTCCAGGACCACGACGAATGGGTGGTGGTCCTCCATGGGGGAGCCTCACTGGTGATCGGTGGCGACCCGGTCGACTTGGTCGACCTGGTGGCCGGGGAGTGGCTGTTGTTGCCCCGCGGCACCCCGCACCGGCTGGTCCACACCACACCGGGGACCAGCTGGCTGGCGGTCAGGACGTGGGCCGGGCCGGGCACCGGGCCGGCCACCGGGCCGGCAGTAGGGTGACGACGATGGGGGGTGGGCGGAGATGCGACTGGGCCGAGGGTTCCGACGCCATGCGCCACTACCACGATGTCGAGTGGGGCGTACCGTCCCATGCCGACCGCCACCTGTTCGAGATGCTCATCCTCGAAGGAGCGCAGGCCGGTCTGTCCTGGTCGACCGTCCTCAACAAACGCGAGAACTACCGCCGAGCCCTCGACGGGTTCGATCCCGTGCGCGTCGCTGATTACGACGAGGCCAAGCTGGTCGAGCTGATGGGCGACGCCGGCATCATTCGCAACCGTCTCAAGGTACGGGGCACGGTGACCAACGCCCGGGCCTTCCTGAGCGTGGCGGCGGACCACGGGTCGTTCGCCGACTACCTCTGGTCCTGGGTCGACGGCACCCCCATCGTCAACCAGCCCCGTGCCCTGGCCGACCTGGCCGTCCGCACCGAGCTGTCCGACCGCCTCGGTAAGGATCTCAAGCGACGGGGCTTCACCTTCGTGGGTTCGACCATTGTCTACTCCTACCTGCAGGCTGTGGGGCTCATCGACGACCACCTGGTGCACTGTCCCTTCAAGGGCCGGCACCGCTGATCGAGATGCTGCCGATGCTGCAGGTCGATGGTCGGCGATGAGGCTGGACCGGCAGCGCTGCCTGCACCTCTTGGACCGTGCCGAACGGGGTGTGCTGGCCACCCTCCACCCGATCCGGGGGGTCGATGCGGTGCCCGCCTGCTTCGTCGTCGACGCAGAGCGGCTGGCCATTCCCATCGATCGGGTCAAACCCAAAGGCAGCGGCCAGCTGCAGCGGGTCCGGAACCTCGACCACGATGCCCGGGCCGCCCTCCTGTGCGATCACTGGGACAGCGGGGATTGGAGCCGGCTGTGGTGGGTGCGGGCCTCGCTCGAGCGCGGGTCGGTCGACACCGATCGCCGCTCGGCCATCGAGGAGCGGCTGCGGTTGAAGTACCGGCAGTACCGGGACGAGGCCTTCGAGGATCTGCTGGTCTTCCGCATCACCGGACTCAGCGGTTGGGCGGTCTCGGAGCAGTGATCCCGGATGCCGACCCGCCGGCCGGCACTCACATCGGGTCGTCCCCCAGCCCGAGCAGACGGGCGGCGTTGCCGGCGAAGATCAGATGCCGTTCGTGGTCGGACAGTCCCAGGCCCCACACGATCTCCACCTGTTGGTCGTAGTAGGCGCGAACCAGGCCCCGGGGGAAGTGCGACGAGTCTGAGCCGAACAGGATCCGTTCCGGTCCCACGGTGTCCACGAACTTCACGAAGAGATCGGCAAGGGTCAGCGGATAGGGCATCCACCGGACCCACTCGTTGTCCCCCGAGGTGTCCACCGAGACGTTCCGGCAGGCCCAGGCCAGCTGGAGCAGCTCGGCCGGGTAGCTGCAGCCGAAGTGGGGCACCACGAAGGGGACTTCGGGGAAGGCCTTGGCCACCGGATGGAGAACCAGGGGGTCGATGTTGACGTGGGCGGCGGTGCCGCCGCCACCGTCCAGGGTGCCGAAGTGGATGAGAACGGGGATCCCCAGCTCCTCGGCGGTCTGCCACACCGGATGCAGCGCCTCGTCGGCCAGCGAGCCGGCGAGCGCGCGGGAGCCAGCACCTTGTAGCCGACCAGGCCGTCCTCCACCACCGCCCGGCGCAACTCGTCGGCCGCCCCGGGTTCGAAGGGATCGTGATGGGCGAAGCCGAACACGCGGGGACGGTCGGCTGTGACCCGGGCCAGGAGGCGGTTGTCGCCACCGGTGACGAACACCACCGCCTCCAGCTGGGCCGCCTCGATCTCCGCGTCCCATCGCGCCGCCTGGCGATCGGGCGACGGTTGGTCCTCCTCGGGGAAGGGGAACCCGTAGGAGGTCCACCACTGCTCCTGGTACCAACGCCAGTCGGCGGCCAGGATGTCGGCCTTCCGGTCGCCGTAGCGCTGGCGGTAGCGCGCCGCGGCTGGCGACGGCCGGGTGTCCGGTACCGGGAAGTGGGCGTGGAAGTCGATGATGGGAACGCCCCACGTGCTGGTCCGCATCGGCCCGGTCACCGGACCACCCCGTCGAACCGGCCCGCCGGGTCGTGCACCGGCCGGCCCTCGACCAGGGTGGCCAGGACGCCGATGTCGCCGATGCGATCCCTGTCCTCATCGGTGGGGTCACCGTCCAGGACGACCAGATCGGCCAGTTGTCCCGGGGCCAGACGACCCCACCGGTGCTCACGGTGGGCGGCCGTTGCTCCGGCCACCGTGTAGGAGGCAAGGGCCTCTTCGGGACTGAAGCGCTCGGTCGCGGTGAAGGGCTCGCCGTTTCCGGTGCGGCGCTCGACCATGGCCTGCATGCCGACCAGCGGTGATCCGACGGCCACCGGACGGTCGGAGCTCCCGACCACCGCCACCCCGGCCGCGGCCAGGCTGCGGGTCCGGAAGTAGTTGGCCAGGCGCCGGTCGTCCCGGTATCGCTGAAGGAGCCCGTCACCGAATTCGGTGACGAACGACGGCTGGATGACTACGGTCATCGACAGCCGGGCCAGGCGTTCGACCTGGTCGGGTCGGATGGTCAGGCCGTGTTCGATGCGATGGCGCGCCACGTTGCCGGCCCGGGCCGGATAGGGCCCGCCGGCCGAGGCCTCTTCCAGCGCGTCGAGCACCAGGTCGACCGCCCGGTCGCCGATGGCGTGGGCGGCTACCTGCCAGCCGGCCCGGTGGGCGTCGATGATGGCCCGGCGGAGGAGGTCGGGGTCGTTGTCGAAGTTCCCCCGGGGCGATCCGTCCGATCCGGTGGTGGCCGCGCTTCCCCCCAGACCCGATCCGTCGACCCAGACCTTCATGGCCCCGAGCGAGAGCCGGTCATCACCGAGGCCGGTCCGCATCCCGAGGTCCAGCCCGGTGGCGATGCGGTCCTGTCGGTGACCGCCCACCTCGTGGAACAGCTCGTTGTGCACCATGACCTGGGCCCGGATGTGGAGGCGGTCGGTGTCCCTGGCCAGCTGGTAGGCGGCCAGCTCGACGGGCGAGTGGTCGATGCCCGGGCAGCCGATCCCGGCGTCGGTGAACCCGGTGATGCCCTCGGTGGCGTAGTGGGAGGTGGCCTGTCCGATGGCCTCGGCCAACTGCTCGATGGACGAAGGGCCGACATGGTCCTTCACCAGATCCATGGCCGCCTCCTCGATGAGCCCGGTTGGACGGCCGGCGTCGTCCACCACCACCCGTCCCCGGGCCCGGTGGTCGCGAGCCCCGGTGATGCCCACCCGGTCGAGGACCGCGCTGCTGACCACACAGGAGTGGCCCGACCGGTGGGTCAGCCACACCGGACGGCCACCGCCGGCCCGGTCGAGCTGGAGGCGGTCGGGATACCGGTCGGGGGCCAGGTCGTTGCCGTACCCGAACCCGATCACCCAGTCGTCTGCACCGAGGCCGGCGGCGTGGTCGGCCACCGCGGCCAGGGTCGCATCGATCCCCCGGACCGCACCCAGTTGGAGGTAGGCGAGTTCGAGGCCGAACGAGGTGGAGTGGCAGTGGGCGTCGTGGAACCCCGGGGTTACCACCGCACCGGCCAGGTCCACCGTCTGATGGGCGGCCATACCGTCGACCGCCTCGTCCAGGCCGACGACGGCACCGTTCCAGATGCCGACCGACGAGGCCCGGGGCCGGCCAGCGTCCACGGTCAGGATCCGGGCATTCCCGATGATCAGGTCGAGCTTCATCGGTGACTCCCGCCCGCCCGCAACCGCCCGTCCGCCCCAGGGGTCAACGGGGCTGTTCAGGCGTCAGGTTCACACAGAGACTTAACGGGACAGCCCGGTCGGTTGTCAAGGAACGCCGGGGCTGCAGCTGGCCATCGGACCTGTCCCTGCCGGCTCACCACCGGGCCCGCCGCCCCGGCGGGGGATACGGTCGGGGTCCGACAGTGGGTGGACGGATTCCGGAGGGGAACCGATGTGTGATTCGTTGGTGACCATTACCGATCAGGGGGTGTTGTTCGCCAAGAACAGTGACCGTGATCCGAACGAGTCCCAGCCGCTCACCTGGGTGCCAGCGGCCGACCACCGACCGGGTGACCGCCTGGCCTGCACCTGGATCGACATCCCCCAGGTGTCCCACACCCACGCCGTGCTGCTGTCGCGCCCGTGGTGGATGTGGGGTGCCGAGATGGGGACCAATGAGTACGGCGTGGTCATCGGGAACGAGGCCGTGTTCACCAAGCGGCTGAAGGACCCGGCACCGGCCGTCGACCACGGTGGCATTCGGGAGGCGCCGGTGGGCGATCGGGCCCTGCTGGGCATGGATCTGCTCCGCCTGGCCCTGGAGCGGTCCGGCACGGCTGAGGAGGCCGTGGCCGTCATCGTCGGACTTCTCGAGCGCCACGGCCAGGGGGGACCGTGCAGTTTCGAGCGGCCCCGTTTCACCTACGACAGCAGCTTCCTTCTGGCCGACCCGTCAGGCGCCTTCGTCCTCGAGACGTCGGGTACCTCCTGGGCGGCCGAGCCGGTGACCGGACCCGGGCGCAGCATCTCCAATCGCCTGTCCATCCCCGACTTCGCCAAGGTCCACTCCGATCCTGTCCGTACCTGGAAGTCCTCTGCGTCGACCCGCCACCGCCTCACCGAGCCGCTGGCCTGCCGGGCCACCGGACCGGCCGATCTGATGGAGGCCCTGCGCAGCCACGGGCCCACCGCGGCCCCTCGCTGGTCGCCGGTGCACGGCGGGCTCACCGCCCCTTGCGCGCACGCCGGCGGGGTCCTCGTGTCCAGCCAGACCACCGCGTCGTGGGTGTCCGACTTGCGGGACGGTCCCCGCCACTGGGCCACGGCGAGCTCGGCCCCGTGCACCTCGTTGTTCAAGCCGGTGGAGGTGGGCGCACCGGTCGATCTCGGGCCCGATCCGACCAACACCTTCGATGCCAAGAGCTCCTGGTGGCGCCATGAGCTCCTCCACCGGCGAACCCTGCGGGCCCACAGCACGCTGATTCCCGCGCTACCGCCATTCCCGCGACCGTACCGAGGCCCGCTGGATCGCCGAGCCTCCCCCCTCCGCCACCGCCTTCCGAGAAGCCGATCGGCTCGAGCAGCGCTGGCTGGGCGACGTGTCGGCCGCCCACCTGGCCGATGGCCGACCGTGGTGGGTCCGGCGCCAGTGGAGAACGGCCAACCGGGCTTCCGGCATGATCGAGGAGCTATCGAGGTGACCGGACGTTCGGTGGTGGTGGTCGGGGCGGGACTGTCGGGTCTGGCCGCCGCCCGCCGGTTGGCCTCTTCCGGAGCCGAGGTCACCGTCCTCGAGGCCCGGACCCGGGTGGGCGGGCGAACCGAAGGGGGACATACCGCCGATGGCGTGCCGGTGGAGCTGGGTGGGGAGTGGATCGGGCCCACCCAGACCCGCATGTATGACCTGATCGAGGAGCTGGGGCTGGCCACGTTCCCGACGTACAACACCGGCCAACACGTGATCGAGCTGGCCGGGAAGCAGAGCCGGATGGCTTCCCACCGGGGAGCGGTGCCCAAACTCAACCCCTTCGTCCTGGCCGACCTGTTCCAGGGGATGACCCGGTTCAAGCGGTTAGCCGACAAGGTGCCACTCGACCGTCCGTGGACCGCTCCGGAAGCTCATGCGCTGGACAACCAGACCTTCGAGACCTGGATCCGCCGCAACCTGCGCACGGCCACAGGGCGGGCCTACTTCCGAGTGGCTACCGAGGCGGTGTTCTCGGCGGAGAGCGGCAACCTCTCGGCCCTCCATGCCTTGTTCTACGCCCACTCGGGCACCGACCTGGAGGGGCTGCTGAGCACCGAGGGCGGAGCCCAACAGGACCGGATCGTCGGGGGTTCCATCCGGATCAGCGAGATCATGGCCGAAGGTCTGGGCGAGCGGCTCCACCTCGACAGCGCGGTGCGGTGCATCGAACAGCGGGAGGACGGGGTGCGGGTGACGAGCCGCGGGGGAACGACGTATGAGGCCGAGCGGGTCATCGTGGCGCTGCCCCCCACCCTGGCCGGCCGCCTCGAGTACGAGCCCATACTCCCGTCGTGGCGTGATCAGCTGACCCAACGGCTGCCGGCCGGCTCGGTGATCAAGTGCTACGCCGTCTATGACCAGCCGTTCTGGCGGGAGGACGGCCTTACCGGGCAGGCAGCCTCGGACCGGGGCCCGATCAAGGTCACCTTCGACAACTCGCCGCCCGACGGGTCACCGGGCATCCTGCTCGGGTTCATGGAGGCCAACGACGGCCGGGCCGCCGCCCGCCTGATTCCCACAGAGCGCCGCGCCGCCGCGCTGTCGTGCTTCGTCCGCTACTTCGGCTCGCGGGCGGCCGACCCGGTCGAGTATCTCGAGCGGGACTGGATGGCCGAGGAGTTCAGCCGCGGATGTTACGGCGCCCATTTCACTCCGGGAGTATGGAGTGACTTCGGTGCCGCACTCACCGAGCCGGTCGGGCGGGTGCACTGGGCCGGTTCCGAGTGCTCAGCGGTGTGGAACGGCTACATGGAAGGGGCCGTCCGGTCCGGGGAGCAGGCGGCCGACGACGTGTTGGCCGTGCTCGGGTGAACCGGCCCGGGTTCCCGTCACCGGCGGCGTCAGCGGGCGAGGGAGCGCACCACCCCGACCAGTCGGCCGAGCTCGTCCTCGGTGTTGTAGTAATGCGGTGAGGCACGAACCGCGGCGGACGGATTGGGTGCCACCATGTCCAGACGGGCCCAGGGGGCGTCGCTGACCGACACGTTGATGCCGGCCTCGGCGGCGGCCTCCTTGATTTCCAGGGGCTCCCGGCCCGCCACCGTGAAGGTGACGATGCCGGACCGCACGGTACCGCCGTCGTGGACCCCGACACCCAGGATGGCCGACAGCTCGGCCCGGAGCTGCTCGCCGAGACGGTCCACCCGCTGGCGATGGCCTCGATGCCGAGCTCGAGGGCGTGGTCGATGGCCGTGCCCAGTGCCAGGTGGGCGGCCACCGGTATCTCGAACTCGGAAAAGCGGTGGGCCCCGGGGCGGAAGCGGGTAGTGCTCGGCGTCCTCCCAGACCGCGGCGCTGTTGCCGATACCGGGAGGCCGGAGCCGCTCGGCAAAGTCGGACCGGATGTACAGCAGGCCGGTGCCCCGCGGCCCCCGGAGCCACTTGCGCCCGGTGGCGGTGGCCACATCGCAGCCGATGCGCCCCAGGTCCACGGCGAGCTGGCCCACGCTCTGGCAGGCATCGAGGAAGTAGGGGACCCCGGATGGCCGGCAGAGCTGTCCGGCCTCTTCGACCGGATTGACCAGGCCGCGGTGGGTACCGACGTGGGTGAGCGCGGCCAGCGCCACCCGCCCGGTGCCGAGCAGGTCGGCCAGGGCGTCGAGATCGAAGGTGCCGTCGTCGGTTGCTGGGCACCACCTCGATGGTCGACCCCACCTGCTCGCAGATCTGGAGCAGTCCGAGGAAGTGGCTGTCGTAGGAGGTCCGGTCGACCACCAGGCTCTGCCCTCGGGCAATGCCACCACCCAGGAGGAAGGCCCAGATGGCCTTGGTCCATCCTTGGGTGTCCGAGCCGGTCACTACCAGCTCCGCCGGCTCGACATCGAGGAGCCGGGCGGCCGAGCTCCGCACTGCGGCCAGGCGGTCGGCCACCGCCACCGCTGCTTCGTAGCCGCCCCGTTCGGCCTCGAACCGCAGGTGGCTGATCATGGTGTCCAGCGTTGCTTGGTTGGGCAGGGCGGCCCCGGCGTTGTTGAGGTGGTCGACGGTGGAACATCCCGGAGTGGCCGCCCGCTCGGCGTCGATGTCGATGCCGTGGTCGATGTCGATGCCGTGGTCGATGCCGTTGTCGATGTCGATGTCGACGTCGATGTCGATGGAGTCGGGCACAGTCGGACCCTACCGGTGCTGGAAGGCCGGGAGCGCGGTCGACCGTGGAGCCGGTCAGCCCGGGCCGAATAGGGTCGGGTAATGATCGAGCCCTCCGAACCCCTGGTCGAGGCGGTGGTCGACCCCGATCCCTTGGTCCAGTTCGGTCGGTGGTTCGACGAGGCCACCGCGGAGTTGGAGGCTCCCGAGGCCATGGCGGTGGCCACCGCGGACGCGGCGGGCGCCCGTCGTCCCGGATGGTGCTGCTCAAGTCGTGGGGAGCACGACGGGTTCGTCTTCTTCACCAACTACGACAGCCGCAAGGGCCACGAGCTGGCCGCCAACCCCCATGCCGCCCTCCTGTTCTACTGGGAGCCCCTGGCCCGGCAGGTGCGGATCGAAGGCACGGTGGCCCGGACCGACGAGGCCGAGTCGGACGCCTACTTCGCCACCCGACACCGGGGGAGCCAGATCGGCGCCTATGCATCCCATCAGAGCCAGGTGATCCCGTCGCGGGCCGATCTGGACGAGCGGGTGGCCCAGCTGGCCGCCGAATACGAGGACCGTCCCGTCCCCCGGCCGCCGTGGTGGGGCGGATTCCGGGTCGTGCCCGACCGGTTCGAGTTCTGGCAGCACCGAAACGATCGGCTCCACGACCGGCTGGCCTACCTACCCCTTGGGGATGACCGGTGGTCGATCGAGCGTCTGCAGCCCTGACCCACGCCAGGGGCCCGGGTGCGCAGGGCCAGGTGCGCAGGACCGGGTGCGCAGGACCAGGTGCGCAGGACCAGGTGCGCCGGACCAGGTGCGCAGTATGTTCTCTGTCATGGCAGATGACACGACCCTGGTGGCCGACCGGACCAGCCAACTGCTCGACGAGCTCGATCCCGGACCACCCCGGTCGAGGAGTTCCGCTCCCGGCAGTTCGACCTGGGCTTGGCCTGGGTCTCCTTCCCCGAGGGGTACGGCGGCCTCGGCCTGCCTCCCGACCTGCAGCGCGAGATCGACCGGCGCCTGGCTGAGGCCGGAGCCACACCGACCGGGCGCCCGTGAGTTCTTCGGCCTGACCATGGCCGGCCCCACCGTGGTCACCCACGGCTCGGACGAGCTGCGGGACCGCCTGCTGCGCCGCACCTTCACCGGCGAGGAGTCGTGGTGCCAGCTGTTCAGCGAGCCCGGTTCCGGCTCGGACCTGGCCGGCCTGGCCACCCGGGCCATCCGGGACGGCGACGAGTGGGTGATCACCGGACAGAAGGTGTGGAACACCCTGGCCCACATCGCCGACCGGGGCATGCTGGTGGCCCGCACCGATCCCGAGGTGCCCAAGCACAAGGGACTGACCTACTTCGCCCTCGACATGCACGCCCCCGGGGTCGAGGTGCGCCCGCTGCGCCAGATGACCGGCGAGGCCGAGTTCAACGAGGTCTACCTCACCGAGGTGCGGGTCCCCGACGCCGACCGGATCGGCGACGTGGGCGAGGGGTGGCGGGTGGCCATGACCACCCTGTCCAACGAGCGCACCACCATCGGCGGCGGCACCGGCCACCCGGCGCGCGGCTCGGGATCCATCGCCGAGGCCGTGCGTATCTGGCAGAGCCGAGGGTTCGCGCCGGCAACCCGGTCGACCGCGACCGGCTCGATGCGGCTGTGGATCGAGAGCGAGGTGCTGCGGCTGACCAACATGCGGGCCAGCCAGAACCGCAAGGCCGGCAACCCCGGTCCCGAGGGCTCCATCGCCAAGCTGATGTTCGCCGAGGTCAACAAGCGGGTCTACGACCTGTGCATCGACCTGCTGGGTGCCGACGGCCTGGTCGGCTACGACTACACCATGCGCCGGTCCGAGGCCCTCGGCCTGGTCGGGCCGGCCGGGTCGTCCCGCAAGATGTTCCTGCGGTCCCGGGCCAACTCCATCGAGGGCGGCACCTCGGAGATCCAGCGCAACATCCTGGGCGAGCGGATCCTCGGGCTGCCCGGCGACGTCCGGGTGGACAAGGAGATGCCGTGGTCGAAGGTGCCGCGCAGTTGAGGGCGCCTTCGAGATCCGGCGTCCATGGTGCCCGGATCGTCCCGCACCCGGGTGACCGACGCCCGGCAGTTCCTCGGCATGGAGCCGGTGGGCGACGACCTCCACTGGCGGCTCGACGGTGGTGCCCGAGCTGACCACGCCGGGCAACTTCCTGTTCGGCGGGTGTGGGCTGGGCGCCGCCCTGGTGGCCCTGGAGGCGGCGTCGGGCCGGCCCACGGTGTGGTCGACCGCCCAGTACCTGTCGTACGCCCCGACCGGCTCGGTGCTCGACCTCTACCGTGACCCTGGCCGCCGAGGGCCGGCGGGTCACCCAGGGCCGGGTGGTGGGCTACGTCGGCGACCAGGAGATCCTGACCGTCAACGCCGCCGTCGGCATCCCGGGCACCCTCGACGCCGGCGGCGTGTGGGTCGCCCCCCGCCGAGGTGCCCCCACCCGAGTGCCCACCCCGGCGGCTCCCCGACTTCAACACCGCCTCGATCTTCGACCGGATCGACGTGCGGCTGGCCAAGGGCCGGATCGTTCGAGGAGATCACGGCCGGTACCGGCGGGACCGGGGACGCCGACAGCGCCCTGTGGGCCCGGGTGCCCGGCCACCTCGAGCCGTCGGCGGCCACCCTGGCCATCATCGGCGACTACGTGACCGGTGGGTGTCCCAGCCCTGGGCCGGCGGGTGATGTCCCGGAGCCTCGACAACACCCTGCGGGTGGTGCGGCTGGAGCCGACCGAGTGGGTGCTGTGCGACATCCGCATCCAGGCCCTGGTCGGCGGGTACGGCCAGGGCGTGGCCTACCTGTGGTCGGAGACGGGAACCTGCTGGCCACGGCCAGCCAGTCGATGAGCGTGCGGCTGTGGGAGTAGGTACGAGCGGCGCCTAGTGTCGGTGGTCGCAGCACGACCCACAGGTGGACCCAGCACGACCCACAGGGAGAACCGATGAAGATCAGCACCATGCTCAGCTACGCCGGCGGATTCCGCAGGCCGCCGCCGAGGTGGCCGAGTTGGAGAAGGCCGGGCTGGACCTGGTGTGGGTGGCCGAGGCCTACGGCCTCGACGGCCCCAGCCTGATGGGGTACCTGGCCGCCCTGACCGAGCGGGTGGAGATCGGCTCGGCCATCCTGCCCATCTACACCCGCACCCCCACGCTGATCGCCATGACCGCGGCCGGCATCGACACCCTGTCCGAGGGCCGGTTCCACCTCGGGCTCGGCTCGTCGGGCCCCCAGGTCATCGAGGGCTGGCACGGGGTGCCCTTCGACGCCCCCATCGGCCGCACCCGCGAGATCATCGACGTCTGCCGCCAGGTGTGGGCCCGGGAGGCGCCGCTGGTCCACGAGGGCACGCTACTACCACATGCCGCTGCCGGCCGGCCAGGGGACCGGCCTGGGCAAGGCCCTCAAGATCATCGCCCACCCGGTGCGGCCGTCCATCCCCATCTGGGTGGCCGCGCTGGGCGAGAAGAACGTGGCCATGACGGCCGAGATGGCCGACGGCTGGATCCCCATGCTGTTCATGCCCGAGAAGGCCCGCGACGTGTGGGGTAGCGCCCTCGACGCCGGCCCGGCCAAGCGTGATCCGGCGCTCGGCCCGCTGCAGATCACCGTGGGCGGCCTGCTGGCCATCGGCGAGGGCGACGAGGTGACCGCCCTGCGCGACCTGGCCCGGCCGATGGTCGCCCTCTACGTCGGCGGGATGGGGGCCAAGGGCAAGAACTTCTACAACGACGTGGTCCGGCGCTACGGCTTCGAGGAGGAGGCCGAGAAGATCCAGGACCTCTACCTCGAGCGGCAAGAAGACCGAGGCCGAGGCGCTGGTGCCCGACGAGCTGCTCGAGGCCACCTCGCTGTGCGGACCGGAGGGCTACGTGGCCGAGCGCATCGCCGCCTTCCGCGAGGCCGGCGTGACCCACCTGCAGGTGACGCCCGTCCCGGTGGGCGACCAGAGGCCGGTCGACCTCATCGCCAAGGTCAAGGAGCTTGGCCGGCTGAGCTGCATCGGCCTGGTGGTACCGGCCTGGCTGCACCGGGACCAATGCTGTACCGGACCAATGCTGTACCGGACCAATGCTGTACCGGACCAATGCTGTACCGGACCAATGCTGTACCGGACCAATGCTGTACCTGACCGATGTTGCGCCGGACCGGCCTGGCCGGGGATCCGGACTGGGCTGACCGGAGGCGGTCCGCTCAGCAGTCGATGACCGCGCCCTGTTCCGCTACCACCACCTCGGGTCCGGTGTGCCCCTGGTAGCGCGTCCTGATCAGGTCGAGCATGTCGTCGGTGCGGGCGGGACTGTGGTGGAACAGGACCACAGTGCCCACCCCGGCAGCCGCCCCGAGGGCCACGGCGTACTCCATGGCTGCGTGCCCGTAGGCGGCGCCGTCAGGTAGTTGATCGGCGGTCAGCTGGGCGTCATGGATGAGGAGATCGACGCCCCGGACCAGGGCCACCACGTCTTCGGGGAACCCACCCCAGCCGTCGGGTCCGGGCCCGTAGGCGGTCGGACAGTGGTCGGGGATGTAAGCCACCGCTGTATCACCGTGGGCGATCCGGTACCCGTAGGTCCTTCCCCCCTTGTGGGCGACCTCGGTGGCGGTGACCGCGAACCGGCCGCAGGTGTGGAGCCCCGGCTCGAGGGAGGAGAACGTCCAGGTGCCGAGCAGCCCGTCGGGGCTGATGGGGAAGGTGGGCGGGGACATCATCCGGGCCAGGGTGGCCGAGGCTCCGGTCCCGTCGGCCTGGGCCGGAAGGTAGACATCGGTACGGGCGTCGGGCCGGTCGACGGCGGTGCAGAAGGGCAGTCCCTCGACGTGGTCCCAGTGCAGATGGGTGAGGAACAGGCTGCCGTCGAAGGCCAGTCCGCCGAGTGTCTCGGGCAGAGAGCGGATGCCGGTGCCGGCGTCGAGTACCAGCGACGGTGGTCCGTCGTCGTGGGCGACCGCCACACACGAGGTGTGCCCGCCGTAGCGGACGAACTCGGGTCCCGGTGCGGGGGTCGAGCCGCGGACACCGAACAGGTGGACGCGCACCCCTTAGCCCTGGCGGCGTCTTCGCGCCGGTGGCCCTGGGCCAGCTCGTGAAGTTGGTCGGGGTCCAACAGCCTCGTGCGGGACCACCGCCACCCGGCAGGCGGTGACCGCCGCCAGCGTCGAGGTCCGGACGCCGCCCTCCATGCCCGCCCGCTCGCCGAGCACGGCGCCGGGCCCGTACTCGGCCAGGCGCTCCCCGCCCTTCTCGACCCGCATCACCCCGTCGAGGACGAGGAAGACCTCGGTGCCTGGGTCGCCCTCCCTGACCAGCACCTCGCCGGCCGGAGATGGAACGGAACTTGGGCTTGCTGCCCTTGCCCATCAGCTGGGCCGAGAGGGCCCGCTCGAGCGCCGACTCGACCGCGGTGACCAGCGCCGGGGAGTCCTGGTCGCCCCACGGGCGTGTGCTTGCCGAACGACTTGCGGTACCAGTCCCTGAAGTCGGTCAGGCCCGACTTGGGCGCCAGCTGCTCGTCGGCGTCGTAGATCCAGTGCCGGGGGAACCGGCTGGCCCCATCACCGCGAACTCGGGGCGCCCGTCGGCGTGCAGGGTGAGGCTGCAGGGTGGTCCACACCAGCGGGGCCTGCCACTGGACGAACGGCCGGCGCCGCGGACCCGCCGGGGGGCGGGCAACCCGGTGCGGCCGCCGGCGGTCTGGACGAAGCGGACCCACCCGTCCCCGAGCTCGGGCGCGCGCTGGAGGTCGGGCAGGGCCACGGCCTGGAATCGTGGTTGAGCGGGCCGACGCCCACGGTGGTCGAGCCCATCAGCCCGCCCCCGAGTAGCCGCAGTCGGTGATCCGGCCGGTGTCGTCGACCTCCATCCAGGCCGAGAGGACGGTTGGCGAAGCGGAACCGGTCGGCCTGGCCCGCAGCGCCTCGAGGTCCTCGATCGACGTCGGGCGGCGGCTCGTCGTAGTGGGTGATCCCGGCGTCGAAGGCCACCCGGGTGCCGCCCCGGACCGCTTCGGACGGGATCCACGACAGCGAGGTCACGGAGCTCTCGATTCGCATGGCGCCACTCTGTGGCCCGCCGCACCGGCCCGGCACCAGGTGGTCCCCACGTGTCGCTGGTGTGGCTGGCACCACCGGCCGTGGCGTGCCTGCGCCCTGGGCCGCACCGGCCCGGATGTGGGACAACTGACTGATCATGGCACGACGAGCGACCACACCGGGCCCGGTCATCAGCGTCTTCCTGGCCGACGACAACCTGATCGTCCGCGAAGGGGTCCGCGCCCTGATCGAACGGCAGAGGGACCTCGCAGGTGGTGGGGGTGGCCGCCGACTACGACGAGCTGGTCGCGGGGTCGTGGCCACCGCAGCCCCAGGTCCTCGTCACCGACATCCGCATGCCCCCCAACTTCCAGCGGGAGGGGATCGACGCGGCCCAGGAGGTGCGCAAGCGCCACCCGGGGACCGGGGTGGTGATCCTGTCCCAGTACGACGACCCCGAGTACGCGGTGTCGCTGCTGGCCGAGGGCTCGGCCGGGTACGGCTACCTGCTGAAGGACCACATCGCCGAAGGCAACCAGCTGGTCGACGCGATCCGGGCGGTGGCCACCGGCGGCACCGCCCTCGACCCGTCCATCGTCGACGCGCTGGTCGCGCCCGGTGACCACCCACGGCGGTCTCACCCCGGCCGAGGAGGAGCTGCTCGGCATGGTGGCCGAGGGCAAGCCCATCAAGGCCATCGCCGCGGCCCGCGCACGACCACCCGAGGCGGTCGACGCCGAGGTCGAGGCGCTCTTCGTCAAGCTGGCCGAGGGCGTCTCGGCCGGCACCGAGGGGGCGCTCCGCCGGCTGCGCCTGCTCCACCAGTGCATCGTGGACCGCGAGGAGCAGGGCGAGACGCTGTCCCGGCTGCTGCCCGGCGGCCTGGCCGAGAAGCTGCGCACGGGACGGCCGGGACATCGGGGAGACCGAGCGGGTCGAGGTGACCGTGCTGATGAGCGACATCCGCTCGTACTCCACCATCGCCGAACACGCCGACCCGAGCCAGCTGGCCGGGCAGCTCAACATCCACCGGGCCGCCATGAACCAGGCCATCCTGGGCGAGGACGGGACGGTCATGCAGTTCGTCGGCGACGCGGTCATGGCCGTCTTCGGCGCGCCGTTCTCCCAGCCCGACCACGCCGACCGCGCCGCTGGCCGCCGCCGCCGATGCCCATCGGCTGCAGGCCGAGGTCAACGCCGGCGTGGGAGCGCGGACGGCCTGCCCGGCCTTCGGCCTCGGGCTCGGGCTGTCGACCGGCGAGGCGGCCGCCGCCCTGCTCGGGCTCGGAGGAGCGCCTCGAGTACACGCTGGTCGGGGACACGGTGAACCTGTCCCAGCGCCTGCAGCAGCTGGCCGAATCCGGGCGAGACTGTGCTGAGCCAGGCGACCATGGATGCCTTGGCCACCCCGGTGGAGGCGACCCTGTTGCCTGCGCAGCTGGTCAAAGGACGGGACACGCCGGTCCATGCCTGGCGGATTTCCGCCAGGATCCGAAGGTCGCCGTGCTCGCCCATGCCGACCGGGTTGACGGACCGGGTTGACGACGGTTGACGGCCGGGTTGACGGCGGAAGATCCGATGACCGAGTCGATGAACGACAATCATGAGCGGAGCGATGAGATGACCGACGATTCCGATGTGCTCGATCGTGACCGGCGTGCGCAAGACGTTCGAGGCCGAGAACGCACCGGTGCGGGCCCTGCGCGGGTGCCAACCTCCGGGTTCCGGCCGGCGAGTTCGTGGCCCTGATGGGCCCGTCGGGCTGCGGCAAGTCGACCTGCTCAATCTGGTGGCCGGGCTGGACGTGGCCGACGAGGGCACCATCACGGTCGGCGGCGAGCTGGTCACCGGCCGCACCGAGGACGAGCTGTCCCTGATGCGCCGCCAGCACATCGGCATCGTCTTCCAGTTCTTCAACCTGCTGGAGGGCATGACCGTGCTGGAGAACGTGGCCCTGCCGGCGATCATCGCCGGGGCCAAGCGCAAGCCGGCCGAGACCCGGGCCCGGGACCTGCTCGACCTGCTCGGCATCGGCGACAAGGCCAAGGCCGTGCCCGGCATGCTGTCCGGCGGCCAGCGCCAGCGGCTGGCCATCGCCCGGGCCCTGGCCAACGAGCCGACGCTGCTGCTGGCCGACGAGCCGACCGGTGCCCTCGACTCCGACGGCGGCCACGAGATCATCGAGCTGCTCGGCCGGCTGCACCACGGCGGCCAGACCATCGTGCTCGTCACCCACGACAAGGAGGTGGCGCAGGCTGCCGAGCACCTGATCTGCATGCGCGACGGCCGGATGGTGGACACCCCAGACCGGAAGCCGGTGGGCGCGGCACCAGAGGTCCGTTGACCACGACACCCGCCACGGCCACCACCACCGAAGACGGTGGGCGGATCGGGTTCGGGGCGACCATCGGCGCCGAGCGGTCGCGCTCGGCCACCGCTCCCGTCGAGCTTGTTGGGGACCGGGCGCGGCTGTCGGCCGAGGTGCTGCTGGTGGTTCCGGCCCTGGCTGTGGTGGGCTTCGGGTTTGCCAAAGCGGTCGGGGCCGGGGTTACGGCTGCCGACTCCATCCGCCTCGAGCTCACGTTGGGATGGGTGATCGCCGGCGTCTTCTGCCTGGTCCAGCACCGAACTCAGGCGGCTCGGCCGGTTGGTGGCGCTGGCCGCACTGATCTCGGTGCCGCCAGCTTCGCTGCCGCAGTGCGTTGGCCAGGCGGCCCACGGGCGAGTGGCCCACGCGGCCCGGATCGCTGGCCACCGTGCTGCCGGCCCTCCTGATGGCGGTGGGCGTCCAGTTCCTGTTGTCGGTGCCCGACGGTCGCCTGGCGTCTGGGGCCCGACGGGTAGATGTGATTCTCGGCTATGCCGCCGGACTGGCCTTCGGCCTGTGGGCCTGGTTCGTCCCCGGGCGGATGACGCGACGCTGCGGCCGTCATCGGTTGGCTGGTGGCCGTGGTGCTGGGCTCGGCCGGGACGGCCCGTCGGTACCGCCTGTCACCCGGGATCGACCGGCAGCGACTGCAAGTGCTGGCCGCCGGCGCGGTGGCCGCCCTCGAGGTCGGCACTGGTGGTCGTGGGCCTGGCCGTGTTGGTCAAATGGCCAGACCATCCGTGGACGGTGGCCGCGGCCGGCACCGTTCTCGTCCCGCCGGGGTGTGTGCGTCGACGGTGCCGAGGCTGCTGGGGAAGTCCGACCGGATCCTGGTCTGGTTGTTGACTGTCACCGGCGTCTCGGTGGTGGTGCTGGCCGTGTACCTGCTGGTCATCTTGGGATTCGGCCACGAACCGGGCTCGCAGGACCGTGAGGTGCTCGGGCTGTCCATCCTGGCCGCGGCCATCGTCGCCCTGGGTGCCTCGGTCTTCCACCAGCGTGTCCAGCAGTTCGCCCAGCGACTCGTCTACGGCACCGACGCGGTGCCCGACGACGTGGTGAAGACCTTCAGCTCCCGCCTGACCCGGGCAGTCACCATGGACGAGCTTCTCCTTCAACTCATCGAGTCGCTGCACAAGTCCATGGTCCTGACCAGCGCCGAGGTCTTCACCGGGACCAGCGAGGTCCTCGAGCGCTCAGCCTCGATCCCCGACCGGGGGCCGGGCACCCTTCACATCGGACCCCAGGAGCAACCGGTGGTGGCCCGCGCCGGGGTATCGGGGAACGCCTGGACCTCGGTGTGGTTGCCGGCGGTCATCGCCGGGCGCGACCACGCCCAGCTACGGGTCTGTCCCATCACCTACGGCGGCGACCTGCTGGGTCTCGTCGTGGTCGAGCGCCCCACCACCGAGCCTCCTTTCACCGAGAAGGAGGACATCGTCCTGACCGAACTCTCCCGTCAGGTCGGCCTCGCCCTGCACAACGTCCGCCTCGACTCGGCCCTGCAATCGACGCTGGACGAGGTACGACGGCAGGCGGCGGAACTGCGGGCCTCGCGGTCACGTATCGTGGCCGCCGCCGACGCCGAACGCAGGCGGGTGGAGCGCGATCTGCACGACGGAGCCCAGCAACACCTGGTGGCACTGGCCGTCAACGTTCGGCTGGTGCGGGACCTGGTGGCCGAGGACCCCGAGGCGGCTGCCGAAGCCCTGGACGAGATCGCCGTCGAGGTGAAGGCCACTGTGCAAGAGCTGCGGGATCTGGCCCACGGGATCTATCCGCCGCTTCTCATGGACAACGGGTTGCCCGAGGCATTGCGTGCGGTGGCATCGAGGAGTCCGTTGGACGTGGGCACCTCGGTCGAAGGGGTCGGGAGGTTCTCACCGGACATCGAGGCGGCGGTGTACTTCTGTTGCCTCGAGGCCCTCCAGAACGCGGCCAAGCACGCTCCCGACGCCCACGTGCAGTTGCGGGTGTGGGAGGAGGAGGGCGGTCTGCTGTTCTCGGTGGAGGACGACGGGCCGGGGTTC
Organism: uncultured Acidimicrobiaceae bacterium; assembly: GCA_963824355.1. Classification (GTDB taxonomy): domain Bacteria; phylum Actinomycetota; class Acidimicrobiia; order Acidimicrobiales; family RAAP-2; genus Bog-756. The sequence goes on from CAWGOY010000017.1 coordinate 130,995, forward strand.
GATCCCAAGGTGGCCCAGGCCGGCCACGGGTTCATGAACATGAGCGACCGTCTGGGGGCCATCGGGGGTTCGGTCCGCTGGGATTCGACACCTGGTGCGGGGTCCAAGGTTCGGGGCTCCATTCCGCTCACCTGAGGCGTTCGGATGGTCGGAGGGTCAGCCGGCAGCCTGACCGGCCGGTCACCCGGGTAGGAATTCGATGGTCTCCCGCTCGGCCCAGATGCGCTGCAACTCGGCCGGTCCGAACTCCTCTTTGTTCACGTAGGCCCGGGCACCGCTGCTCGAGGCGTCCGGAGGGAGGTCCTGTGGCGTGTAGGTGGAGCACAGGATGACCACCGTTTCGGGCTCGGCGGCCACGATCCGGCGGGTGGCCTCGACACCGTTCATCCCCGGCATGTTGATGTCCATGAGTACGAGGGCGGGTCGGAGCTCGGCAGCCATGGCGATGGCTTCCTCGCCGTTGGTGGCCTCCCCGACCACGTCGAATCCCTCCATCCGCCGCACGACGGCCTTGGCCGCCATGCGGAAGGGCGCCTGGTCGTCGACGACCAATACGGGCAGTGCTGGGTCCATGGTGCGCCAATTGTCGCACGTCGGGTGGGGTCGAGACAGGGAGCTAGTACCACTCCGCAAGGGGTGTGGCTACCCGCCGGCCTGTCCGCCCAAGTAGATCAGGACCGCCTTGACACGCCGATTGACGTCCTCCTCCTCGGTAAGGCCGAGTTTGGAGAAGATGGAGTTGGTGTGCTTCTCCACCGCCCGCTCCGAGAGGAACAGCGTGGAGGCGATGGCCGCGTTGTTCTTACCGTGTGCCATTTCGGCGAGGGTCTCCATCTCCCGCGAGGTCAGTCGGTCGAGGTCGGAGGGGCGACGGGGCGTCGACGCCCCGACCAGGGAGTCGACTACCGCCGGGTCGACCACCGAGCCGCCTTCGGCCACCGTCTCGATGGCCCGGACCAGTTCGTCGACCCCGGCCACTGACTCCTTCAGCAGATAGGCACGGCGGGCCGAGCCGTCGGACAGCAGAGCCAGGGCGTATTCGGGGTTGGCGTACTGGCTGAGCACCACCACGCCGATCTCCGGTCGGTGCTCGCGCAGGTGGGCGGCGGCCTGAACTCCCTCGTCGGTACCGGTGGGGGGCATCCGGATGTCGGTGACCACCACGTCGGGTTCTACCGCTTCCACCAAGGCCAGCAGCTGGGGCAGATCGTTGGCTGTGCCTACCAATTCCAACCCGTCCTGTTGGGCGATGAGCTTCTCCACGCCCTGACGCAAGAGCGCGTTGTCCTCGGCGAGCACCACCCGCACTGGTCCCATGGCCGACCACCGTAGTCCCCCGTGTTGCCGGCCAAGCTGAGCCTGGTCCGGTCCCGCTCCAGGTGGGTCACTTCCGGCGTTGGTGGTAGCACCCCAGGGCCCGTCGGGCTGCCGCCCTTCCCCGTCGGGCTGCCGCCCTTCCCCGTCGGGCGGGCACCGATCAGACTGGGAGGGGATGGTGCACCCTTCGTCGACACAGTCGCGACCGGGTCCGGGTCCGGTGGCGGGGCCGGTGGACGGTGGACGGTGGACGGTGGACCCCCGACGAGCCGACGGTCATCATCATCGGGCGCCAGCTGTGGCTTCACCCACGAGATCGATGTGGTCCCCTCGGCCACTGTGCCGGAGGCGACCATCGTGCTGATCGCAGCCGGCGCCCTGATTCTGGCCAACCTGGTGGCAGCACTGCCCGGCCGCATCGCCGCCCGCACTCCTACCGCTGTGCTGCTGCGCTCGGAGTAGTGGTCCGAACCGGAGGGCTCTGGTCAGTCGGCCGGTCAGTCCTCGGAGACCAGAAGGTCCTCATCGAGGTCCAGATCGGGGAGGTCGATCGACTCCAGCACCAGGAGTGCATCGAGCTCTGATGCCATGCTCTCGATCTCCTCGGCGTCGTAGTAGCTCCGGTTGAGCGTCAGCGTCAGTTGCTGTTGGACCAAAGCCAGAGCGTCCTCAGCGGCAGCCGCGGCGTCGTACACCGAGAACAACTTGGCCTGCATGGCCTGAGCCGAAACGAACCTTGTGCCACGCCTCTGCGCCTCGGTCGGAAGCGCCCTCAGCGCATCGCCCGGCGTCGTCGGCGTTGCCTCCGGCTCTGCCGCGTTGGAGCCGGTCGCACTCCGATCGACATCGACGGCGTTCTCCACTTGGCTGGTGTTGGCGTCGTTGCTCAGGTTCGCCTGCTCATCCTGCTCTGTCTGTCCTGCGTGCTCTTGATCCATGGTGTCACCCCTTCTGTTCTCGAACTGCACTGCGGTCGATTTTGCTTCGCCGCCAATCCTGTTCCCTCGGGGGATTACCTCCTCTGATTACTAGTTAACACCGCAGAACGCGTTCATCTTCCTCACTACCGAAGTGTTCATTCGGCCGTAACAGGTGCATGCGGTAGTGCGGTCGGCGGCCAGGAGGCGGTTCAGACGTGCTACGACCAGGCACGGAAGCACGGTGGAGGGGGACGGGGCGGTGGCTCGTGGTGGTGTGCTGTAGCCGGTGGTCAGGACCCGGCGAGACGGGTGGACGTCTGATCGGAGGATCGACTCGACGATGGCGGCTTCCAGTCACTGTCCATGGACAGCGGTGCAATCAGTCCCCTTCGAACCAGGAACGCACGGATCGCCAAAACCACCAGTGCCCAGATCACGACCAGCAAAGCCATGACCCGGAGCGTGCTGGCGTACGCCTGATGCTGGGTGTGACCCGACCGTTCCAGTGCTGTGATGACGCTGGCCGCGACGGCTAGGCCGATGCCGCCCGCGCTGACCAGAACGGTCAGAAGCACGCCGGATGCCTCGCCGGCCCGGTCGGTGTCGACGACATCTTGCTTGGACAGGTTGGCAAAGGTCCAGCCCAGTCCGAAACCGAATCCGCTGAGAGCGAACAGCGGGATGAACACCACCCATGCGGACGTGAAGGTGAGGGCCAGCAGGGCTAGGGCACCCACGGCTCCTGCGCCTGCCATCACCACGGTCGGACGGAAGTGCGGTTCGAGTCGGGCACCGATGGGGCCGGACCCGGCCACCATCACTGCGGGGGCGAGGAAGACGATGCCGGCGACCAGTGCCGACAGACCCCGCACATCCTGTAGGTAGAGGGTGATGACAAAGACGGTGACGGAGTAGCCGACATTGGTGATGGCTCCCAGCGACATCACCAGGACGTAGGGAAGATTTCGGAAGAGCGAGAGGTTGACGAGCGGGTTGCGGGTCCGAGCCTCCCGCCAGACGAACGACGCCAGCAACACCACGGCCGACGCCAGGAGTGCGACGGTTCGTGACGATCCCCATCCCCAGACAGAGCCGCGGTCGATGGCGAAACTCAGAGAGGCGATTCCAAGGATCAGGAGGGCCGTCCCGCCGTAGTCGAGGTGTCGGGAGGCGGCTGGATCGTGGGTGTTTCTGACGGCGGTCAAGGCGATCACGAAGGATGCAGCGCACAAGGGTACGAGGAGCCAGAAGATCCACCGCCACCCCGGACCCTGGGAGAGGCCGCCTCCGACGAAGGGTCCGACAGCGGTCCCGATGTTGGCGATGGCGAACGTCAGGCCGAGCGCCTTGGCCCGGGTGTCGTCACCGAATTCGTTGGAGATGACGGCGATACCCACCGGGAAGATCAGTGCCGCTCCGGCCCCTTCCACCACCCGGAACGCCACCAGTGTGCTCAGATCGGGAGCCACAGCGCAGAGGGCGGAGGATACGCCGAAGACGGCGATACCGACCAACAACATCGGCTTGCGGCCGAAGATGTCGCCGAGCCGCCCGCCCAGGATGAAGAGGGAGCCCAGACCGAGCATGTAGGCGCTGATCACCCACTGGACGTCAGCGGTGGAAGTGTCGAACGATCTGGCCATGTCGGGGATGGCCAGGTTCAGTCCGAAGAAGTCGACCTGGATGCAGAAGAGGGCAAGGGAAACGGCGACCAGGGCGGCGAGGGACTCGTCCGGTGCGGTCAGCTCTTCGGGCGAAGATTGATCAGCGACCATGAGTGGCTCGTTCGACTCAGGCGATGGTGTTGTCGTCCACCGCGAGCAACATTCACTGCAGTCCAGCACGGGAACGTGGTCCGGAGGAGCTCGATCGGCCTGACGATTCCGAATTCTCTGACCTCGGCCTCCGGCTCCACCCTGGCCTCCGGCCTCGGCCTGGCTGAGCGCGGCCAGCAGTTCTCGATCGGGGTGCGCCGGTCGGCGGTCGGTGGCGGTCGGCGACGGTCCGGTCGGGGGTTCACGGCGCGGGCACCCGGCCCGCCTGCTCACTCCTCGGTGGTGAACAGGGGTGGGTCGGGCGGTGCTTCGGGTTTGGTTCGGCGTCGCTTGGCTTGCCCGGTTGGGGTCCGGGTGCTGTTCTTGGCCAGCTTTCTCTTCTGTCGGGGGGTGATCTTGGGCTCGTTCGGGGCCACCCAGCGCCAGGTTCCCGGTCCACCCTCGAGTTTGAACCCGTTGTAGGTCTTCAACTGGTGGTGGTGCTTGCACAAGCGAGCAGCGTTCTGAAGCGAGAGGGGCCCGTCGTCGGAGAAGTCGATCTCCCAGTGGTCGGTCTCCAATCCGAGCCTTGAGTCACAACCGGGGACCACACAGCACTGGTCCCGTTCGAACACCGCGGTGCGCAGGGCGGCGGGCATGGTCCGGCCCGGATGGCAGATGGTGGTCACGTCCACCCCGTCGGTGATGATGATCCGCAACAGGGCATCGCCCATCATCTCTTTGGCTGTCGCAAGCGAGACCGGTCCCACCCCGGGGATCTCACAGACCTCGCCGTTTTGGACCGATCCCCGGCGCAGGGCGGCCAGATCCACCCGCAGGTTGACCTGAGCCTCGGAGCGGGAAGGGGCGTGGTCGCTCTCGTCACTGTCGGCTCTGTCGGCTGTGACGGCTGCACCGGTAGTGCCGGCTGTGCCGGCTGTGCCGGCTGTGCCGGCTGTGCCGGCTGGGCCGGCTGTGCCGGCTGGGCTGGCTGTGCCGGCTGTGCCGGCTGTGCCGGCTGGGCCAGTGGTGCGACTGTTGGTGGCCCCGGTGAGCAGGGCGACCAGGGCGTCGGCCCGGTAGGCGTCGGTCGACTCACTTCGGCCTTGCGCTCGGGCTTTCTGGAAGATGCGGTCGGTCTTTTTGTCCAAGACCGAGAGCAGCTTGGCCCCAACCACCGGGTGGAGGAGCGCTTCCAAGTGGAAAGCACCGTCCCGGTCGACATAGGTCCGACACCGGCGGGCCTTATGGAGGGCCTCGTCGTGGCGGGCCGCTTCTTCTGCGGTCCTTCCCTGGGCCTTTACCCGCAGACAGTCGTCTTTGACCTGTCGGTGGGTGGCTGCTCCCTTGGCCCCTTTGACCAGTTCGTCTTCTCTGCCGGGATTGACCCGGGCGGCATCGGAGATGAGCTGGGTCCGAGACGCCGACAGTTCGCCGTTTCGGAAGGCTTCGTCCACGCTGGGCTGGGAGATGAGGTTCTCCCCCAAGGACAGGAGCTTTCCTGCTTCGGCCACCGACTCACCGGTGGCCGAAGCCAGCCACTCGGCCGGGGTGCGGTGACCGGAGCCCAGATGGGCGTTGGATTGGGCCACCCGGCGGGCACAGTGGGCCTCACCAGCCGTTCCCAGGCGCTTCACCTTGGTGAAGGCCGAGAGCAGGGTGGTGGCGTCAGCGACCGAATAGCGCTCGGGCTCGAAGGCAGTAACGAAGGCGGCCACCACCTCGACGGCGGCCAGAAGATCCTGGGCGTCGGGCACCACCGGATCGGGTTTGGTTGCCCGGTTGGGGGCGGAAACCACCATGGAGCCATCATGACAGGGGGGTGTATCAGAGGGTATGGGGAGGTGCAGGAGACCACCGAACGTGGTCGGGTCGGGTGCCAGGCGGGTGCCACCGTCCCGGTCGGAGCCGACCGGTAGCCGAGCAGGGCCGGAGAGCGGGGAGGAGCAGGTCGAGGTGACCGAGGCCCAACGGGATGTGGTGGCAGCTTCCGGTGGACAGAGGGGGAGCCACCCTGGCCAGCGTGTGACCCCCCGGTAAGACTGCAGGCATGAAGGCAGCCCGGACGACGGTCGACGTCCCGTGACAAGCGTGGATGCGGTGGTTGTGGGTTCGGGCCCCAACGGACTGGCGGCGGCGGTGACACTGGCTTCGGCCGGTCTGTCGGTCACCGTCGTGGAGGGAGCCGACACCGCCGGGGGCGGGTGCCGCACCGCCGAACTGACCCTTCCGGGATACCTGCACGACGTCTGCTCCACCGCCCATCCGATGGTGGCGACATCGCCCTTCTTCCGACAGCCGCTCTTCGACCCCCTCCGGGACAGGCTCCGACAGCCCGAGGTCCCGTTCGCCCACCCCCTAGACGGTGGCGAGGCGGCGGCGGCCCTCCCTTCCGTGGACGAGACGGCGGCCATGCTCGACGTCGACGGCCCGACCTACCGACGGCTGATGGCCCCATTGGTCGATAGCGCCAGAGGCATCAATGACGTCGCTCTGGCCCCGCTCCGTTCTCTCCCTGCCCATCCGCTGGCCATGGGCCGGTTCGGACTCACCGGCCTGCTCCCGGCTGACCGGCTGGTCAAGCGCTTCGAGTCCGAGCGGGCTAAGGCCTTGCTGGCCGGGGTGTCGGCTCACTCGATGGCCCGGCTGACCGATCCACTCACCAGTGCCTTCGGACTGCTGCTCACCCTCACGGCCCATGCTGTCGGCTGGCCGGTGATCGGGGGAGGCAGTTCGGCAATCACGGAGGTGATGATCGCCGAACTTGAACGGCTCGGCGGCAGCGTCATCACCGGACAGTGGGTCAACTCGCTCACCGAGCTTCCGAGTTCGACGGTGGTGGTCCTCGACACCGCACCGACCGGCCTCGTGGCGCTAGGCGGGCCGGAGCTCCCTGACGGCTACCGGCGAGCGCTCAAGCGATTCCGCTACGGGCCCGGTGTTTGCAAAGTGGACTGGGCCCTCTCGGGGCCGGTGCCCTGGACCGCCGGGGTGTGCCGCTGTGCGGGAACCGTGCACCTGGGTGGGACCTTCGCCGAGGTGGCGGCCAGCGAGGCAGCGGTCAATGCGGGCCGTCATCCGGATCGGCCCTTCTGCATCGTGGTGCAGCCGGGCGTGGCCGATCCGACCCGGGCCCCGGTCGGGAGCGAGACCCTATGGGCCTACTGTCACGTCCCGTCGGGATCGACCGTAGACATGACCGCGGCCATCGAGGCCCAGATCGAGCGGTTCGCCCCCGGCTTCTCCGACCTGGTCGTGGCCCGGGTGACGACCACGGCGGCCGACGAGGAGCGGCACAACCCCAACTACGTTGGCGGTGACATCGCCGGTGGTGCTTCCAGTCTGTTCCAGACCATCTTCCGCCCCACTGTCAGGTGGAATCCCTACCGGACGCCGTTGCAGGGGGTGTATCTGTGCTCGTCGTCAACACCCCGGGCGGCGGAGTCCACGGGATGTGCGGCCTCTACGCGGCGCGCACCGCGCTCCACGACCACTTCGGCGGGCCGTCACCGTTCGGCCTGTGGTCCGGCGGTCACGCTCCGCTCTGAGTCGACCGGGTCGGATCGGTATGGCGGCAACCTTCGGTCCGGGGCTCCACCGGGTTCTGCGATGATGAGCAGCCGGGCGGGCCCAGGGGGCCGAGGCCGAGAGCGAGCCGACGAAAGGACCGAGGATGGAGTGGGCGATCACCGAGGAGATCGCATGGTCATGCTCCGGGCTGCGGTCGAACGGGTGGGGCGGGACGAGTTGAAGGCCGCACTCGGCCTGGCCACCGACCCCTCCTTCCGGGCTCCCAAGGCGGTCCTCAACGCCCTCAACGCCTTGCGGAAGCACCGGGACCCGTCGAGCGTGGTCACCAGCCGCCGTACCGGGCGGCGCTGCCTTACGTCGCCGCGCTGGTCTCTGACGGCGTGCCTCGCCCGACGATCGAAGTGCTCGGGGAGAATTCGGATGATCCCAGCAAGGAGCAGTTGCTGGTGGCGCTGGACGAGGTGCGAACGTCGGAATCCGATGCGACCATTGCGGTGATGTTGGCTTCGGTGGCCGACGGGGAGATGCCGGCATCCGATCTGTGCTTCGAACTTCTGGCCAGCGATGAGCGGTTCGGCTTGCTCGACCGGCCGGGTCACCGGGGGACCGAGGACGGTCCGGTTACGGCGTCGAAGCCGGCGGGCGCCCCGACGCCCGAGCAGCGCGAGGCGAGGCGGCAGAAGAAGCAGAAGGACGCCGAGGAGCGCCGCCGGAAGATGGAGGCGTCGCGCAAGGCCGCCGAGCAGGTCCGACGAGCCAGGAAGGCGGACCGATCGGGGGCCACAGGGAGTTCGGCGTCTTCCTCGGACCGAACGCCGGCCCCGTCGGCGTAGTGGCGTCCCCACCCTACCGAAGGGCCGCCCTCAGCCCGGTGCAGGAGGAGGAGTTCGACCGGGACGACCCTTGGGTGGCCGGCGTGGTCTTCGCCTGGGTGCCGTTCGATGCCGCCGAACCCGATCAGCCCGGCATCGACGGCAAGGTCCGGCCCTGCGTGGTGGTGGCCGGTTCACCGACCCACCTGCTGGTGCGGGCCGGCTACTCGGAGGGTGGGGTGAAGAGCCGCGACTGGAAGTCGGTAGCCCTCCGGCACTGGCGACCGGCCGGCTTCGACCAGCCCACCTGGATCGACATCGAGGCCTGCTGGCCCTTCCCCGGGACGACATCGAGCTACCTCGGGGCTGGCTCCACCCGGACGACTGGAACGCCCTCTGGTAGTGGTTCCGTGACCCGGGTGGCAAAGGCTGACTGCCGTACCCGGGCACGGCCCCGAGTGCATTGCACCATGCAACCCAGTACAGTGGAGGCATGCGGCGCAAGAGCTTCGAAGAGATGAACTGCTCGGTGGCCCAGACCCTCGAGGTGGTCGGGGAATGGTGGAGCATGCTTATCGTGCGGGATTCGTTCTTGGGTGTGACCAGGTTCGACGACTTCCAGCGGCGTCTCGGCATCTCGCGCAACATCCTGACCGAACGCCTCGAGCACCTGGTCGAGCGGGGTGTATTGGTGCGGGTTCCCTACCAGGAGCGCCCCGTACGCTACGACTACCGGCTAACCGACAAGGGCCGGGACCTGTGGCTGGTGCTCACGGCCATGCGCGAGTGGGGCGACCGTTGGGAGGCTGACGAGGGGCCACCGGTCGTCATCGAGCACAAGACTTGCAACCACCGGACCACGGTCGTCCCGACGTGCTCATCGTGCGGCGAGCACCTTGATGCCCGATCGGTGCGGGCGCTGGCCGGGCCCGGCTCCAAGCGCCGACCGGCCGACGAGATCCTGCCGCCCGCTCGCACCGCCTGACCAGTAGGTCGCTCTCGGCTTCCCGCTGCCCGCTGCCCGCTGCCTCCGTCACCTCCGTCACCGGGACCGCCACCGAGGCAGTGAGTTGCATAATGCAATCCACTGGCGTAAGGTGATGGATGCCGACGCAATCCACACCTACGCTGAACCGTCGGCACGGGAGACCTCATGGAAGAGCATGCCCACTCGGTTCTGGGCACCGGAGCCCACGGTGGTATCGGATCGGCCTCCGCCGAGAGGTTGGCCTGAACGGTGTCGGACACCCGGCTAACCGTTCGGCCGACCGACCCGGTCAACGTTCCGGTCGTACCGGAGACCCCGCCGCCGGGTGTCGATTGGGGTGAGCCACGATCCCGGACAGTCACCTGGTACGACCCGATGCCGACCGCGGCGAACGGGATGCAGATGAGCGGGATGGAGCTGCTCGGGGCCCTCATGGAGGGAGCATTGCCTCCGGCCCCGATCGCCGCCCTGTTCCAGATGCTGCCAGTGGAGCTGGAGAAGGGCACGGTGGTGTTCGAGTGCGCTCCGGACGAGTCGGCCTACAACCCGATCGGCGTGGTCCACGGGGGGCTGGTCTGCACCCTGGCCGACACGGTGATCGGCTGTGCCGTCCACTCCACCCTGGACGCCGGCGTGGCCTATACCTCGATCGACATCTCGGTGAGCTACCTCCGTCCGGTGACCCGGGACAGCGGTGTCCTGCGAGCCACCGGGCGGGTCACCAAACGAGGTCGGCGGGTGGCGTTCGCGGATGCCGAGATCGTCGACGGCACCGGCGCGCTGGTGGCCACGGCCACGAGCAGCTGCCTGGTCATGGACGGCCGTAGCGGCTGACCCCGACCGGTCGGTCAGGAGTCCGGGGGTGTCTCCGGCGGAGAATGCGGCAGGGAGTTGGGTAGCTGGGTCGGCAGTGACCGGGGCAGCCGGGGAGGTAGCGAGCGGGGTGGTGCGTCGGGTAACGGGGGCCACGGATCGAGGCCCAGCAGTGCGTCGCGTGGATCGAGGGAGGGAGGTCCGGTCCGGTCGGGTCGGGCGTCCCTGATCACCTCGAGGATGTCGTCCCCAATCAGCTCCTCCCGCTCGAGCAGCGCATCCCGGAGGGCCTCGACCACGTAGCGGTGCTCGTCGAGCATCTGGGTCACCGACTCTTTGGCCGAGGCCAGCAACTCTTCGACTTCGTCACGACCGTTGTCGGTGGACAGGACCTTGGAGACGATGCCACCGGCCGGGTACTCCATAGCCGCTGACGACACCAGGGTCTTCCCCATGCCCAGCAGCCCCACCATCTGACACGCGCTTGTGGTGGCGGCCTGCAGATCGCCGGCCACCCCGGTGGACGATTCCCCGAAGAACAGTTCCTCGGCCACCATGCCCCCGAAGGCGATGTCGATGAGGGCCCGGACCTCGGTCTTCGTCTTGGTGAAGCGCTCCTCCTCCTCGGAATGGCTCAACAGCCCGAGGGCATCCTTTCGCTTGATGATGGTCAGGACATCCATCTTGCGTCCCTTGCCCACCAGCCAGGCCACCGTGGCGTGTCCGGCCTCGTGGGTGGCGATGGTGCGCCGCTCGGCCTCGGTGTACTCGACCGGCTGGGCCAACCCGATCTCCTCGGTCATCTTGGCGTGCTGCAGGTCGTTCCACGACAGCCGGGTAGCTCCCCGGCGCAGCGCCCACACCAGGGACTCGTCCATGAGGTGCTCGATCATCACCGGCGAGTATCCGGCGGTCAGCGCGGCCAGGGTCTCGCGACGGGCCGGCTCATCCAGCTCGAGATCGTGGGCTTTCTTGCCCAGGTAGTAGTCGATGATGTCCCGACGGCCGGCCCGGCTGGGCAGGCCGAAGTAGATGTTGCGGTCGAAGCGGCCCGGTCGGAGCAGGGCCGGGTCGAGGTCGGCGGCCCGGTTGGTGGCCCCGATGACCAGGATGTTGGCCGGCACGTGCAACGGCTTCTTGAGGCGGCGGTGGATGGGCAGCCAGGTGTTCACCCCATCGATGAACATCCCCTTGATCCGCAGCGAGAACGGTGTCTGTTCGAACGACTGGAGTTGGATGAGCAGCTCGTTGACGACGCCGGGGATGCCCTCGCCCTGGCGCTGGCCATTACCTCGGGCCGCACCGATGGCGTCGAGCTCCTCGATGAATCCGATGGCCCCACCCTCTCGCCGGGCGTGGCGCCGGAGGGCCTTGAAGTAGGCCCGGATCTTGCGGTTGGTCTGTCCGTAGAACATGGACTGAAAGGCGGACGACGAGACGAAGAGGAAGGGCACCCCGGCCTCGGCGGCCATGGCCTTGGCCATGTAGGTCTTGCCGGTGCCAGGAGGCCCTTCGAAGAGAATGGCCTTGCGCGGCGAGCCGCCCATCTGCTCGGCGAAGGTGCGGTGGGCCAGAAACAGGTTGAGGGTCTTGGTGACCTCCTCGACCAGACCTTCGGATCCCCGGACGTCGTCGAAGCTCATGGTCAGTTCGTCCGGCCGGTAGAGGATGTGGGGCGAGCGGCCGGCACCCAGCAATGGCACCACCATGACCAGGCCCAGTATGAGGATCAGGGCGATGGCCGGCAGGAAGGGATCGAGCCCAGAGGGAATGTGGGGCACCGGGAGCCCGGCCCCGGGGTCGAACACGTCACGGAGGATGAGCAGGATGGCCACCGGGGCCAGCATCAGGCACAGCCGCTGCAGCCGGGTGCCCCGGGCCCGCCTTTGGTGGGCGCCCACGTCGGTGCCGGACATCGCCGAAACGCCCTTGTCGCTCAGCGTCAGCAGACTGCCGGTCCCCTCGGGAACGCCGAGGTCGGCGGGAGCGGGAGGCGTAGCGGCCCGAGGCGGTGGGAGAGGACCCCCGGCTTCGGGGGTGGGATCCTTCGAGGAATCCGATCCTCGTTCGCTCACCATGGCCTGCCTCCAGTTGGTCCCGCGGTGCCTTGCGGCACCATGTGCGCGTCTCCGTTGAACCCTGAAACTTCGACGGAGTGCCCCTCTGTCGACGGTGACCCTCACCGGCATGGTGCGCCGATGGTGATCGGGGGTGAACTTATCGGGTTACGGCCGCCGGGTGAAGGGGACGGGTACGGAGGGTGTGCACGTGGCCCCTTGGAGTGGGTTTTGAGGGATCAGCCGACCGCAGCGAGGGCGCAACGTGGTGCTCGGAGCGCTGGTTGCGGTCAGCGCTCCGAGACCGGTACCGGGAACTCCCGGACCTCGAAATCCGAGATGATGGTCGGGCACAGGTTGCTGGCCACAAGTGAGCAGGACACCTCGGCCACGTCGACAGTCGATCCCTGGGTGACCGCCGGGACCACCTGCGGGAAGATCACCGCGCCGGTCACCGGCTGGGCACCGCCCGAGCCGTCCAGGGTGCCGGTAACCCCGGCCGGGTCGGTGATGGACACCACATCGGGCGTGGGCAGCGAAGTCTGTTCTCCTTGGGGCTTGCTCGACGGGCAGTTGGCCTCCCGCTGCTGCCACTGCGGAATGGTGAAGAACGGACACACCATGGCGATCCCAGGCACCGTGCCGGTCGACGCAAAGGTGGCGAAGATACCTTCGGTTCCAGCCGGTGGCGGGGTAGTGGCCGCCGTGCTGTACGTGGTTGCCGGCCCGCTGTCGTAGGGAGCCGTGGTGCCGGTGCCCGCCGCTGTGGGGTTGACGGCCGGATCGGGGTTGCCGGGTGGATAGACCACCAATCCCGAGGTGCCCTGGTCGGTGGGCGTCTGGGCGCAGCTCCAGCCGACCGGAGCCAGCACGGTGTGAACGCCGTCGGAGTAGAACTCGACCTTGCTCACCAGCGCGGTGGGGATGGGTCCGAGCAGGATGGAGGGCTTCCAACCCTGGGTGCTGAGGGGCGATCCTGAACTGGAAGTGCAGGCGATGACCGGGAAGGCCACCGCCACCGATCCGGCTGACGGCGTGGCCGTCGAGGTGTCGGCGCCGGCACTGGTGGCCGTCGAGGGGACGGTCGACGTGGAGCCCACGATGCCGTTGAGCGAGGAGCCACATCCACCCAGCGTTATGCCGAGGGCGGCCAGTGGCACCAGGGCCAGGGCACGGCCAGCGGAGTTGGGTCGGCGGGCGGATCGGACGCGTCGGCCGGCAGGCCGGGTTGAGGCGGTTCCCGTCATCACGCACCAGACGTTAAGCCAACGGGGCGGGGGAGCGGCGTCTCTCCCCGGTTCGACTAGAGCATGACCAATCCGGCGTCGACGTGGGCCAGCTTCTCGGGATTGCGGACCATCCGGATGGCGACCACACGGTCCCCTCGGACCTCGAAGGCCATGACCAGGTCCACCGCACCGTCGATGAGGACCACCACCCCTACATCCCCGTTGACCGATGCGGGGCGCACGCTCAACTGTCCTGCGAAGCGGCCGGTCAGGTTGACCAGGAACCGAGCCACCCGACTGGCGCCGACCACCGGACGGCGTGCGGCGCGGACTGCCGCGCCACCGTCTGTTACGCACACCGCGTCGGGGTCCAGGTGGGCCAGCACCTGTTGGATGTCACCGACGGCCACTGCGGCGAGAAGCGCTTCGACCACCAACCGGTCGGCCTCGGTGTGCTGCCTGGTGGTCGGAGTCCGTACCCGCTGTCGGGCCCGGCTGGCGATTTGTCGGCAGGCGGCCTCCGACTTCCCGACGGTGGCGGCGATGTCGGCGAAGGGCACCCCGAACACGTCGGCCAGCAGGAAGACCGCTCGGGCCACCGGTTGGAGCTGGTCGAGCACCGTGAGGAATCCAAGGCGCAGCGACTCGGACAGTTCCGCGGCATCGGCTGGACCCGACTCGGTGACCAATGGCTCCGGTAGCCACGGACCCACGTAGGTCTCCCGCCGGCGGCTGGCCGACCGTAGGTGATCGAGGGCGATCCGGGTGGTGACCGTGGTCAACCACGCCGCAGGACGTTCGATCTGGTCATGACGGGTCTGCTGCCATCGGATCCAGGCATCCTGGACCACGTCCTCGGCGTCGGCCACGGTGCCGAGCATCCGGTAGGCCAAGCCCACCAGCCGGGGCCGCTCATGCTGGAAGACGTCAGTGTCGAAGGTGTCGGCGGGGAGGTCGTCAGTGGGGAGGTCGTCAGTGGGATATGGCACCGGGGTCATGGCACCAGTGTGGAGGAGCCGGAAGGGTTCCGCCCGCGCCCGGCCAGGAGGCCAGCGGCGTGACCGCTGGCCAGCGCAGCGTCAGCCAGGATCCCCTCCGGTCCCACCCAGTCGCCGGCCAACGCCACGCCTGGCGCACCGGAGTCCTCGATCCTTGGGCGACCGGCCAGGCCGCCGGTACGCGGCGCGGGGGAACGTCGCCGCACACGGTCATCCGGGCTAGGAAGCGGCGGACCACGATTGCCTCTGGTCGGACACCGGCCTCGGCCACCATGCGTTCGAGCTGGGGTCGGTCCTCTTCCGCCTGCGGGCGCCGTAGCGGATGGCGGCCACCACCGCCTGACCCTCGGGGGCCTGGTGGGCCGGAGGGGACTGGACGGTGGCGTAGAGCGGTTCGTCGATGGCGAGGACGTAGCCGGGCCGGGGCGGACTGGTCACACCCAGGTCGAGGCAGGCTGCCGTGACCGGTGGACCGAGCTCTCCCCAGGAGGGGTCGATCGGAAGGAGACTTCGCACTGCCTCCGGGCCTCCGGTGGCCACGACCACCCGATCGGCGACCAGGGCGCCCTCACCTGTCCGCACCTCGATGCCGTGAGCCAGCGGATGGATGTCCTGTACCGGCACGCCGGTCCGCACCTCCAAAAGTCTGGACAGCTTCTCGATGAGTTGCGCCCAACCGCCGTGCAGGTAGAGCACTCCGCCCCGCGAAGCTGTCTGGAGCTGGGCCACGGCGGCGTCGGCGGCGAACTCGTCGATGTCGTCGACGTAGGTGCTGAGCCGGATGAGGGCACGCACCACCGCTTCGGCATCCGGCCGTAGCCTGTGTTGGGCCAGCCATCCGGCTACCGAGCGTCGGCTCAGCTTGGCCGGCTTGAGCAGCGAGAGCTGGCCGAACAGCCGGAGCAGCTGGGCCTTGGAACGCGCGCTGAGCACCTCGGTGCGGAGCATGGAGGCGGGGCCGGTCGGCAGTACGCTCTGCCGGTCGGCGATCAGGGCCCGGTACTGACCGAGAGGCGGGGCAACGCCTTCGGGCACGATGCCCAGCGAGGTGAGCACCCGCATGCCGGGGCCGCGACGGTAGAGAGCGTGGGCACCCATGTTGAGGACGAACCCGTCGCGCTCGAAGGTCCGGGCCCGCCCGCCGCTCCCGTGGGCCTCCAGTACCACCACGCGGGCCCCGGCCTGTCGGGCGGTGAGCGCGGCGGTCAGTCCGGCCAGTCCGGCGCCGATAACGATCACATCGTGGTCAGTGCGCATACTCGTTTGACGCCGACGGCGGGGCGGTTGTGACACCGGATCCAGTTACCGGCGACCCAGCGCCGCCAGCTGCGGGAGGATCCTGGGCGCCAGGTAGGCACCGGCCGCCGGGGTGGTGTGGATCCCGTCGCCCAGGCGCACTGCTATCCCGTCGATGGTCCACGTGAAGTGCCCGTCGGGATCGAGGTAGCGGTTGAGGGGCACCACGGCCACGCTCGGGTGCCGGGCCGCAACCGTCTCGATGATCCTGTTGAGCTCGCGGACCCGGGCCGGATCGTCCTCGTCCCAGGGTTGGCCGTTGAGCTGCTCGCCGGTGTCGAAGTACGGCGCTGTCACGAGAGCCACGCGTGCGCCCCGCGAACCCAGGATGGTCACCGCCTTCTCGAACTGCGACGTCTCGTAGGCATCGAAGCCGGGATCCCCCAGGTGCTGCCAACGTCCGTCGAGGACCCTGTCCAACGCCTCCCACCAACCGACCAGAAGGACGACCACGTCCGGATGGAGTTGGTCGACATCGGACTGGTACCACGTCGGCCAGTCGCCACACGGGGCAATCGGATAGTTCACCTGGCCGTGCAGGTTGTCGGGGAACACGGTGGCCAGGCCGCATCCGGACACGGCTCGTCCACCGATGGTGATGCCGTAGTGGGCGGCATAGGGGGCCAGCCCGTAACCCACGTACAACGCCAATGAGTCTCCGACGAAGAGGACGTTGGTCCGCTTGGGCTGGGTCGGGAAAGTAAAGGCGTAAAATGCCTCCCGCTGCACAGCGGTGGTGTCGATCGTAGGGGCGGCCAGCGATCCGGCAGCCGAGGCCACCAGGAGGCCGACTGCTAGCGCTGCGCCCACCGGGACCCACGCCCAGGAGCGCCACGAGCCGAACTGCATCTGGCGGACCGGCCGCTCGACCAGGTAGTAGGAGAGGACGGCGATGGCCAGGGCCACGGCGCTGCGGAGGGCGAACAGGCCGTAGTTCTCGAGGCCGGTGCGCGCATGGTTGAGGACGAGGTCCACCGGCCAGTGCCACAGGTAGAGGCCGTAGGACACCAGGCCAACGAAGCGGAGTGGTCCAAACGACAGGATGCGTGCCGGTAGCCCGGTCGGGGCCAGCACCACCCCGCAGAGCACCAGGGCCACGGAGATGTCGGCCAGGAAGAACCCGCCGCGGTAGGGAAACGCTGAGGTGCCGTCGGTCTGTGACCAGATGAGGACGAACAGGGCCGCCCGGCGGTCGCCATCACCGAAAGGCCGGTCCGGGTCCTCCGGACGGTGGCCGGTGCCCGACCACTGAGCAGGATGCCGAGTGCCGCTCCGATCAGTACATCCTGGGCCCGGGTGTCGGTCCCGAAGTAGAGGCGGGTGGGATCGCTGTCGGGTCCCGAGTGGTAGAGCAGGGCCATCGCCGTGGCCGACGCCAGGGCGCCGACCACAGCCACACCCAGCAGGACCCGACGGGACCGCCATAGCTTGAGGACACCGAGCACTACCAGGGGCCACACCAGGTAGAACTGCTCCTCGATGGCCAAGGTCCACGTGTGCAGGAGGGGCGACGGCGCCGGACACTTGGACGAAGTAGCTCTGGTCCGTCAGCGATCTGGTGCCAGTTGTTGAAGTAGAACAGCGTGCCAGGCCGTCACCCAGGATGGGGACTGGGTGCCGCTCGGGGCGAACAGCCAGCGAATAGAGGGCGACGCCGGCCAGCAGGACGAACAGGGCCGGGAGTAGTCGGCGGGCCCGGCGGGCCCAGAACGCGCCCAGCTTGATCGTCGTGGCTCGGCCCACTCCTTCAGAAGCAGCTTGGTGATGAGGAAGCCGCTCAGGACGAAGAAGACGTTGACGCCGAGGAGTCCGCCGCCGGCCCAGCCCAGGCCACCGTGGTTGGCCATGACGGCGAGGATGGCCACCGCCCTGATCCCGTCGAGGGCCGGCATGTAGCCGAGCTGCGTGCCGACTCCGAGGGCGGGTTGCTCCCGGTCAGCGGACAACGGGCTCGCCCACGACGAGAATGGGACGCGACCGAGGCACTGCCCGCAGCCCTCTGTGGATGGACCTGATGGTCACCCGACCTCACCCCCCGTCCAGGACCCGAATAACCCGTCGAAGCAGGTTGAAACGGTATCGCACGCCCTGATCGGCGAGTGATCACTCCCAGTGAGCCTGCTGGGTCGTTTTCCTTACGTTAACGTATGCGTTAATATAAGTTGACGTCGGGGGAGAACCGGCACACGCAGGCAGGGCACGCGCAGGCAGGGTAGGGCGCGCAGAGAGCACGACAGGCAGAGCAGGCACACGAGCAGCGGGAGACCGATGGCCGTACTCCAGGGTGTGAAGACGGGACGGGCAGCCCGCACCAAGAGTGCCGACGGTTCACTGGCCGGGCTTCCGGCCAACTACAAGTGGATGGCCCTGTTCATCTCCACGCTCGGGATGCTGATGGCCACCATCGACGGCTCGATCGTGCTGATCGCCCTCCCGGACATCTTCCGGGGCATCGGTATCGATCCTCTGCAGCCCGGCAACACGTTCTACCTGCTGTGGATGATCCTCGGCTTTCTGGTCATCACCAGCGTGCTGGTGGTCAGCCTCGGACGGATGGGCGACATCTACGGCCGAGTGAAGACCTACAACCTCGGCTTCGCGGTGTTCACCTTCTTCTCGTTGATGCTGAGCATCACCTGGATGACCGGTCACGCGGCCGGCGTCTGGCTGATTACCATGCGCATCTTCCAGGGTGTGGGCGCAGCAATGTTGATGGCCAATTCATCGGCCATCCTCACCGATGTCTTCCCGGACAATCAACGGGGCATGGCCCTCGGGGTCAACCAGGCCGCTGCGTTCAGTGGGACCTTCATCGGCCTGGTGGTCGGCGGACTGCTGGCCCCCATCGACTGGAGGCTGATCTTTTTGGTGTCGGTGCCGATCGGACTGTTCGCCACCGTCCTCGGCTACCTCAAGCTCCACGAAACCAGCCCCAAGCGACCGGCCCGCATCGACTGGCCGGGCAACATCACCTTCGCGCTGGGGCTGATCCTTGTGATGGTCGGAATCACCTACGGCATCGAACCCTATGGCCACCACGTCATGGGCTGGACAAGCCCCACCGTCATCGGCTGCCTGGTGATCGGCGTTGCCCTGCTGGTCGCCTTCTGCATCATCGAGACCAAGGTTCCCCAGCCGATGTTCCGGCTCCAGCTGTTCAGGATCCGGGCCTTCACCAGTGGAGTGCTGGCCAGCTTCCTGGCTGCACTCAGCCGCGGTGGGCTGATGTTCATGCTGATCGTCTGGCTCCAGGGAATTTGGTTGCCGCTGCACGGCTACGCCTTCGACGTCACCCCTCTGTGGGCGGGGATCGCCATGCTGCCTCTCACCCTCGGGTTCCTGGTGGCCGGACCGGTCTCGGGAATCCTGTCCGACAAGTACGGCGCACGGCCGTTCGCCACCGGAGGGATGCTCGGCGCCGCCGTCTGTTTCGCCCTGCTCGAGTTCCTGCCAGTGGACTTCCCCTACTGGCTGTTCGGTGTCCTGCTCTTCTTCACCGGGCTGACCATGGCCTCGTTCGGATCGCCCAACCGGGCCGGGGTCATGAACAGCCTGCCGGCTCAACACCGGGGTGCGGGATCGGGAATGAACACCACGTTCCAGAACTCGGCTCAGGTCCTGTCCATCGGGATCTTCTTCACCCTGATGATCGTGGGCCTCATGGCGTCCCTGCCCCAGAGCCTCCTCCACGGGCTGTTGGCCCACGGAGTGCCGGTCGCCGTGGCCACCAGAGTGGCCCACCTGTCGCCGGTCTCGACGCTGTTCGCTGCGTTTCTCGGTTACGACCCGGTGCAACATCTGATCGGGTCCCACGTCCTGAGCCAGATCCCCGTGGCCCAGCAGCATGTGCTGACCGGTCGGCGCTTCTTCCCCGGACTGATCAGCCAGCCCTTCCAGGCCGGACTCCACGCCGCGCTCGGACTTCGCCATTGTGGCCAGCCTGCTGGCGGCGGGAGCATCGTGGCTCCGGGGCGGGCGCTATGTGTACTCCGAGCCGGCACCCGACGTCGCTGCGGTTGCCGGCAACGCCGGAGCCGGCGCCACCGGAACGCCGGTCGACGCTGACGGAAGTGGCGCGGACGAACCGGTGGAGATCGGTGCCGTGGTCCGGTGACCCGGCACGCGATGGCCGAGGTGACACCGCTGGTGTTGCGGATCGGCGAGGTGGCCAAGCTGACCGGCCTGACCACGCGCACGCTTCGTTACTGGGAGGAGCAGGGCCTCATCCGTCCGAGTGGTTACCGGGGGAGGGGTGAACGGCTCTACTCGCAAACCGACATGGCCCGGGCCACCCGGATCAAGGACCTCCAGGAGCTGCTGGGATTCTCGCTGGCCGAAGTGCGGGTGGTCCTGGACACCGAGGACAACGAGGCCCTGGACCGGGTCCGGTCCGAGTACCGTTGGGGCGACTCGTCGCCGCAACGTCGACGCGAGCTCCTCGACGATGCCATCACGGCCAACGAGCATCTCCTCGAGCGGCTGGACACCACCCTGGCCCGCCTCGGTGCATTCCGTGCCGAGCGGGTGGCCAAGTCGGCCCGGCTCGAGGAGTTGCGCCGCGAATTGGATGAAGCCGGCACCGACTAGCAGCGAACGCGGCCATCGCTGAGAGGCGACGTATGGCGTCGTATCGAACGGACTCGGCCGGCGGACACGTCGGACAGTCGAAAAAGACCGAAAAGTCGAACAGAAGGGAACACGGAGACCATGGGCGACGGGATGCGAGCCGAGACGGTGCAGATTGCCGGCCACGATGGGGACATGATCGAGGCCTACCTGGCCCAGCCCCTGGATCGCGAACCGACCGGGGGTGTAGTGATCATCCACCACATGCCCGGCTACGACGAGGCGACCAAGGAGATCACCCGGACGTTCGCGGTGCACGGCTACCTGGCACTCTGCCCCAACCTCTACTTCCGAGAAGCTCCGGGTGCCAGCCCTGACGATGCCGCCGCCACAGCGAGGGCGCAAGGGGGCGTCCCCGACGTGAGGCTATTGGGCGATGTCGGTGGTGCCGCCGCCCATCTCCGGTCTCTCGGCACCTCCAACAGCAAGGTGGCCACCATCGGCTACTGCTCGGGTGGCCGTCAGTCGTTCCTCGCCGCCTGCAGCCTCGACCTCGATGCCGCGGTCGACTGCTACGGGGCGTTCGTCATCGGACCCCCGCCGGACGGGTTCCCGCTCACCGTGGAGCCCATCGCCCATTTGGCTCCCGACCTCTCGTGCCCCCTACTCGGGTTGTTCGGGGCAGACGACCAATACCCGTCAACCGAAGAGGTCGCCGAGCTCGAGCGGATTCTCACCGAAGCCGGAAAGGAGTTCGAGTTCCACACCTACGAAGGTGCTGGCCACGCCTTCTTCTCGGTGAACCGGCCCAGCTACCGACCCGAGGCGGCCATGGAGGGCTGGCAGCGAATCTGGGAGTTCTTCGGTCGCTACCTGGCTAGCTGAGCGACGCCCCCCGAGCCCGGACGAACGGAGACCACTATGTGTACCTATCGAACCAACAGCCTCACTGTGAAGGGGAGTGGCAAAGGTCCCGAGGGGTGGTTCGCCGTCTCGGATGCCACCGTCTACTTCGATCATCCGGTCCATTCCGCCGCCGAGCACACCTTGAACATCGACCTGCTCAACCCGTCCCGTGGCCCGGGGGCCCGGGTGGCCGTCGAACTGGATCCAGAATCGGCCCGCGCTCTTGCCCAGGCCATCCTCCAGACACTGGAGACGGTGCCACCCGGCCTGCTGAACTCGTAGGACGGACTATCCGGGCCGGTCTGCGACGACACGGCAACTCCTGAGCCCATCGGCGTGAGCCACCGGATCGGATGACTCGATCCCTGCGTAAATAGTTGCTGTGTGCCATGATCGGGGAGCAAAGAGGGCTCGGCGGGGCGACTGCCGGTCCGGCGAAGACCGGCTCGTGCCGTAAGGCACAGTCACGAGCAGGAAGCGGGTACCACCATGAGCGACTCGAGCGCCTTCAACCCCGGAGAACAGCCTGGGCCTCCCGAAGCTCCCCCGCCCCCTCCGTCCGAAGGGGCCCACGCACCGCCGCCGCCCCCACCGCAACCGGGCCCACCCCCTTCCGCTGGCGCCTATGCGCCGCCTCCGGGCGCCGCGCCCTATGGCTATGCACCCCCTCCGGGTGCCGCTCCGCCGGCTGGTTCCGCCTGGCCTCCGGGAATGGCCCCGCCCGGTGCGCCCTACGGCTCCGTGCCGACGCCGGTCGACGTGCTCGGTCGTCCGTTGGCTGAATGGTGGCAGCGCCTGGTGGCCATCATCATCGACGGCGCAATTCTGGGCGTGGTCTACAACATCCTGTTCCTCATCGTGGTGGGCACGTCCTTCGGTTCTGACTCGTTCTCACACTTCGGGATCAAGCTGTGGCTGGTTCAACTGGTCGTTGGCATAGGAGGAATCGCCTACTTCGCATTGATGGAGGGGAGCGCACGAGGCCAGTCGGTTGGCCAACTGGCCCTCGGAATCGCGGTGCGGGATTCGGCCACGGGCGGCGCCATCGTTCCCCAGCGCGCCGGTATCCGAATGGTCATCCTCTATCCGTGGCTGGTGCTCCTGTGGATCCCTTTCATCGGGACATTCCTTGCCCTCATTGCTGACATCTGGTCGCTGGTGTGCGGTCTTTCGCCGCTGTGGAACGATCAGCGGCTGGGATACCACGACATCGCCCAGAAGACGACGGTCATCAAGGTCCGCTAGGTACTGCGCTACTGCACCGAACTCTGCCTCGGGTGGGCCGTACGGGGGCAACGTCGGCATCGCCCGCGGTCGCTCGGTTTCGGGAGGGCGTCGGGTTCTGTGGCGGCCCGGGACGCGGGTTGATGGCGAGCCTCAGGGGGATGTGCCAGGATTGCCCTGTCCAGCGAAGCGGCGGCGCAGTGACGGCGGCCAGGCTGTGCCCTGAGACGACCAAATGAGCTAAATCGAAGGGGAACTGATGAGTGACAC
Source organism: uncultured Acidimicrobiaceae bacterium (assembly GCA_963824355.1). Lineage (GTDB taxonomy): Bacteria > Actinomycetota > Acidimicrobiia > Acidimicrobiales > RAAP-2 > Bog-756. The sequence continues at coordinate 153,676 of CAWGOY010000017.1, forward strand.
GTCGCAAGGCCCCGGCTGGTGGATCGCATCCGATGGCAAGTGGTACCCACCTCAACCGGATCAGACCCCGCCCGCCGCTGCGCCTGCCGCCGGCCTGAGCCAATCGCCGATGCCGGTGGCCTATCAGCCGTCGTCCCAGTACGCCGGTACCCAGGGGCAATACGCCGGCGCTCAGGGCCAGTACGCGGCTCCGGGTGCGGGCCTTCCGATGAAGCGGTGCATCGGTTGCGGTGCCACGGTGGTCGGAACGGCCACGGTCTGCACCCACTGCGGCACCACGCTGGGTACTCCTAAGGACAAGACGGTGGCGGTACTCCTGGCGGTCTTCCTCGGCCCGTGGACCTGGCTCTACACCTACCAGCGTGACAGCCAGAAGTTCTGGATCGGACTCGTCTTGTACATCGTGGGAATCATCACCAGCCTCTTCCTGATCGGGATCGCCCTGGTTCTCGGGATCTGGATCTGGGCCATCGTCGACGTGGCCCAGAAGTCCGACCTCTACTACCGCCAATACCCCAGTCTGGCCAAATAGGGACTCCCTGCCACCGACCGTCCCCCACTCCGTTGTTGTGGAGGGACCGCCGGATGCGTCTGGTCCTACGACGGCGGCCGCTTCCGTTCGGGAGGGCGGTGATCTGATCGAGGCGAGGTGTCCGGATTCTGTCTCGGACCGCGCGACCTTCGTCCGGCGGGCGGGGTAGGGACGGATCGCCCGGCTTCGTCCTGGGCCGGTCAGCCAGTAGGAGGTGGAGATTGCAATGACGGCTGTAGCAGGTTGGTATCCCGATCCCAACGATGCCAGCACGGTGCGCTACTGGACCGGATCCGAGTACATCGCCGAGCGCACATGGAACGGGACGGAGTGGGCTGAGCGGGGTGCCGCCCCGCCGCCGCTTCCCGCTCCCGCTCCCGCTCCCGCTCCCGCTCCCGCTCCCGCTCCCGCTCCCGCTCCCGCTCCCGCTCCCGCTCCCGCTCCCGCTCCCGCTCCCGCTCCCGCTCCCGCACAGTTCGTAGCAGAGGGAGCCACCGCCCCGGAACCGTCCATAGCCGATGGCACCCCGCCGCCGCCCGCCCCAGCCTCCGAAAAGTCCGAAGCCGACGCCACCCCCGAACGGTCCGTAGTAGATGGGGCCCCGGCGGAAGCCCCCGCCTCGGAACCGGCGGTAACCGAGTCGCCTTCACCGCCCCCACCGCCAGGGTCTGCCGCCGTTGCGCCCCTATATCTACCGACCACTTCGCTCCCGCCGCCACCCCCCTCAGAATCCGCCAACCCGGTGCCTCCCGGGGTTGCCTACGCAACGGATCCGGGTCAGCAGCCGGGTCAGCCCGGGATCTACGCACGGCCTCCTGCCAACAGGCCCGTCTACAAGAAGCCCATCGCCTTGATCGTCGCTGCAGTGGTATTTCTGGTCCTGATCGGTCTTGGCATCGTCCTCATCCTCCGACCGTCCAGCAGCGCGCGGTCGACGGCAACCGGTGCTGTCGGAGCACTTCAGGTGGGCGACTGGGCGAAGTTCTGCTCGTATGTGCAGCCGGTGGTTCGATCGGCATGCGTGAATGGAACCCGCTCGGCCCATGACATTGCCTTGACCAAAATAAGCCTGTTGTCAGTGGTGACCAACGGGAACCGCGCCGTCGTCACCCTGTCCTGTTCTGGTGCCAGCTACTGCAACGACGTTGCCGGCCCGAGTAATGCGTTCAACCTCGTCAAGGTGAATGGGACCTGGTATGTCGATGCCAGCGGCCTCGCCAGCTCGGGCGGGTCCGGATCGTCGGGTAGCGGTGGGAGCTCGGGAGCCTCTGGTACCACTGGCAATTCCGGCACGTCGGGAACCTCGGGGTCCTCGGGACGCTCAGGGACGTCGGGTAGTTCAGGTAACTCGGGCAACTCCGGCGTGGTCAGCACCCCGGGAAGTTCCGCGACATCGGGGAACACCTGACCCCGCCTCGAGGGTCTCAGAAGGAACACCTTCCGTTGGCTGGCCTACTCGAGGATTCCACGTCCACCGCACCGACGGTCGGCAGCCATCCGGACAACAGGGACCGGAAGCCCTGGCTTCGCTACGGCCCCTGGGCCGCGGTGACCCTGGTGGTGGCGTGGTCTCTCTGGAGTCTCCGGGCCACGTTGGTCTCCGTGGCCTACCTCGACGACGCGTCGGTGCACGAACAGATGGTGCGGGCGGCGACCTCGACGATCCGGTCGGGTCACAACCCGCTCACGTCGTGGTTCCCCTACTTGGGCGAGGGTTCGCCCCAATTTCTCCATTACCAGAGCCTCGGTGCCATGGTGACCGGGTTGTTCGGCACCATGGTCGGCGCCGACACGGCTTTTCGGTGGTCCCTCTACCTCCTCTTAGCGCTGTGGCCAGCGGTCATCTTCGTGTCAGCCCGCATCCTGCGGATCGGCCCGGCTGCTGCTGCGGTCGCTGCCGTTCTCTCGCCCATGGTGATGAGCGTTCCCAGCGTCGGCTACGAGCACGGTGCCTATCTGTGGATCGGGTACGGACTGTGGGCTCAGTTGTGGGCCTCCTGGACTCTGCCACTGGCCTGGGCGTTCACCTGGCGTGCGCTGGAGAATCCCCGATTCCTATTGCCCGCCGCGCTGTGCATCGCCCTCACCGCTGGATTCCACTACGAGACCGGCTACCTGGCGTTCCTGGCCGTTGTCGTGCTGCCGTTCGCGTCCCCGTCGGAGTTGCCGTCGCGACTCCGTCGTGGCGTGATCCTGTTGGCCGGGTCACTGCTGGCCTCGGCCTGGGTGTGGATCCCCCTCGTCGTCTTCGGCAAGTGGGCGGCTATCAACGGGGTGCTGAGCCGCACCCCACTGGTCAACGGCTACGGAGCCCGCCAGGTGCTGTCGTGGCTGTTCGCCGGTCAGGTCTACGATGCCGGCCGCTTCCCTGTGGTCAGCCTGGCCGTCCTGGCCGGCATCGTCACGTGCATCGTTCGCTGGCGGATCGATCCTTTGGGTCGGGCCCTGCTCCTCCTCTGGTCGCTCTGCCTACTGCTCACCTTCGGGCGGACCACGTTCGGATCCCTCGTGTCGGTGATTCCGGGGTCTAGTGACATCTTCTTCCGCCGATTCCTCATGGGGACCCAGTTGGCCGGACTTCTGTTGGCCGGCATCGGGGTGGTGGCCAGCGCTTCGCTGGTGATGCGGGTGGCGAAGAGCCTGTCGGCCCGTTGGTATGACGCCGACCGTGATCGCCGGATCGCGGTGGCGGTACTGGTCGGCACTGTGGGGGTCCTGGTGGTGGTGGCGTTTGCCACCGCACCCCTCCAGGTCAGCCGGTTCGATGCCCGCAACAGCGGCGCCGTCCATACCCAACAGGCCGGTCAAGAAAGCGCCGCTCCGGAGATCGCCCCCCTCATCGCCTATGTCGAACGGCACGGCGGAGGCAGGGTCTATGCCGGCATGCCCACCAACTGGGGTACGAGGTTCACCGTCGGTGAGGTACCGGTCTTCAAGTACCTCGAGAGTCGTGATGTCGACGAGGTCGGTTACACGCTGCGCACCGCCTCCCTCATGACCGATCCCGAGTACTACTTCGACCAGGACAATCCGGGCGATTACACGGTCTTCGGGATCCGCTACCTCCTGCTGCCGGCGGACATGGTCCCACCGGTGGCGGCCAGTCCGGTGCTGGAACGCGGGCCCTACAAGCTGTGGGAGATCAGTGCCAACGGCTATCTGGACCTGGTGGACACGGTCGGTGTGGTGTCGGCCAACCGGTTCGATGTGGCCGCCCGGACCCTCGGGATGCAACGCTCGTCCCTGGTGCAGCAGCACGAGGACCTCGTTGTCGCCTTCGCCGGGGCACCGGCCCAGCCCCTGTCGGCGGGTGGCCGAGGCACGGGCACCCTGCCCGCCGGTCCGCCGGGGACCATCGCCGCCCAACCCCGGGACCTGACCGGCGGGAAGGCCGACGTGCTCGTCCGACTGACGCGGCCGGCGGTCGTCCTGCTCTCCGCCTCGTTCGACCCGGGATGGCAGGTGACGGTGGACGGACAGAGCCGGCCGGTCCAGATGCTGGCGCCGGCGGTCATCGGTGTGGCCGTCGGGGCCGGGGTGCACCGGGTGGTGTTCACCTACACCGGGTTCGCCTGGTATCCCGAACTGGTGGTGCTGGGTCTGTTGGCCCTGGTGGTGCTGGGTCTGTTGGCCCGAAGGCCGTTCCTGGGCACGGCGGGCCATCGGTTGGACGGTCCTCCGGAGCCCGCCGGCGCCCCGGAGTCGGTCATCGTCCCGGAGCCAGCCGGCGTCCCGGAGGCGGTCAAACCCCCGAAGCCGGTCATGGTGACAGAGCCAGCCGGCGTCCCGGAGGCGGTCAAACCCCCAGAGGCGGTTACACCCCCTGAGTAGGGTCGCGGATCATGATGCATCTGTACTCGGCGGACCAGGCCCGCCCACTGGCCGCACGCCTGGCCGAGGTGTTGGCGGCCGAGCCCGCCGACCCGATGACCCCCGAGTGGTTGGCCGCTCCCTCGGACGGCATGCGTCGTTGGCTCACGCTGGAGCTGGCCGGTTCCCTCGGCCGCTCCGGGCCCGCTGCGGACGACGGGGTGGCCGCCAACTTCATCCGGGCCTACCCGGGCACCCTGCGGTCGACGGTGCTGGCGGCAGGGGGGGAAGGCGATGCCGATCCCTGGAGTATCGAGCGTCTGGTCTGGTCGGTACTGTCGGTGGCCGAGGCCCACGCCGAGGATCCGATGCTCGCTCCGTACTTCACGGTCACCCCGGGGGCGTCGCGGTACGCCAAGGCCCGGCGGATGGCCGACCTGTTCGACCGCTACCACCTCCACCGACCCGGCATGATCCGGGCGTGGGCCGACGGCGACGACACCGACGGCAGTGGGTGGCCCCTCGCCCCGTCGGCTGTCTGGCAGCCGTACCTGTGGCGGAGTGTCCGGACGCGGATCGGTGAGTCCAGCCCGCCCGAACGGTTGCCCGGACTCCTCGAGCAGTTGCGGGACGGGACCTTGGCCCTCGATCTCCCGCCCCGACTGATCCTCTTCGGCTTCGCCCTGCTCCCGGGGGGCGGCTTCCTCGATCTGGCCCGGGCGGTTGCCCAACAGCGCCAGGTGCATTTGTTCCTCCTCCAGCCGACCGAGCACGACAGTGAACGACTCGTGGCCACCGGCCCACGACCGACCGGGCTGGTGCCCAGACTGCGCAACGCCGATGCCAGCTGGCAGTCGGTCCACCAGCCTCTGTTGCGTTCGTGGGGTCGGTTGCATCGGGAGACAGCGCTGCTGTTGGCTGACGCCGAGTCCAACGGAGGGCCCGAGCTCGAGCGGGTGGGGTCGCCGGCCGCCGGCCCTCCACGCTCGTTGCTCGAACGGCTCCAGCACCATCTCCGGACCGACGCCGAAACCGGTGAACCGTCGCCCTACCATCCGGCCGACGGTTCCGTCCGGTTCCACGCCTGCTACGGCGCCACCCGGCAGGTCGAAGTCCTACGTGACGCCATACTCCACCTTCTCAACGAACCGGGATCCGACCTGGTCGAGGACGACATCGTGGTGGTCTGCCCGGCGCTCGACCGGTTCGCTCCGCTGATCGAGGCGGCCTTCGGGCCGTCCGTCGACCCGCTGGGTCTGAACCCGTCGGGACCGGAATGGGGATCGGCCGACACCCCTGGCCTGCGGTACCGCATCGCCGACCAGTCGATCCGGTCCACCAACCCGGTGCTCAGTGCCACCTCGGCGCTTCTCGATCTTGTGGACAGTCGCTTTTCGGTGACGTCGGTGCTCGACTTCTTGGGACTCGGTCCGGTCCGTGAGCGGTTCCGGCTGGACGACGAGGCCCTGTCCGAAATCGCCGACTGGGTCACCGAAACCAACGTCCGATGGGGTCTCGACTCCGGGCACCGGAGCACGTTCGGCCTACCCGAGTCGCTGCGAGCCAACACCTGGCAGGCGGCGCTGGACCGACTGCTGGTCGGGTCGACCGTGCGGGATGACGAGTGGTCACTGGCCGTGGGGGAAGTGGTCCCCTACGGCATCGAGGGGCAGGCCACCGAGCGGGTCGGCCAGTTGGCCGAGGTGCTCGGGCACCTGGGTGCCCTGGCCGCGGAGACGGGGCAACGCCACCCCATCGCCCACTGGATCGGTCTCCTCCGACAGGCGAGCAGCCTGCTGCTGGCCTGCGATCGCGACAGCCAGTGGCAGGTCGAGGGCCTCCAGCCGCGTGTTCGACGACGTCCTCGAGTCGGCCACCGGTCGCCAAGGCATCAGCGAGGTCCTGCTGACCTTCGTCGATGTGCGGCGGCTGTTCGATGAACGGCTGCGATCCATCCCCGGCCGGCCCGATTATTTCCGGGGCGGGATCACGGTCAGCTCGATGACGCCGCTTCGCTGGGTGCCCTTCCGGGCGGTATGTCTGCTGGGTATGGACCAGTCGGCCTTCAGTTCGGTGACGGCGCCCGGGGACGATCTGACTGCGGTGCGACCCGAGATCGGGGACCCCGATCCGCGTGCCGAATCGCGGCAGTCGCTGCTCGAGGCCGTGCTGAGTGCGGGTGATCGTCTCATCGTGGTGCGGGACGGCCACGATGTCCGCAGCAATCAGGTAGTGCCCCGTGCGGTGGTGGTGGCCGAGCTGTTCGACGCTGTCACCGAACTGGTGGGTCCCGACGACCGCAGTCACCTGGCCGCCCGGCTGGAGGTCGACCACCCACGCCAGGCATTCGACGAACGGTGCTTCACCGAGGACGGGGTGGTCCCCGGCCAACGATGGGGATTCGATCACCGCAGTCTCGAGGGCGCACTGGCCCGGCGTCGCCGCATCAACCGACGGTCGCCGTTCCTCACGGAACCACTGGAGGACATCGAGCCGTCGGTCATCGATCTCGGCGACCTCCACCGGTTCTTCAAGGATCCGGTGGCCGCCTTCGTGGCTCAGCGGCTGGAGGCGTGGATCCCGAAACGGGAGGAGGAACCCACCTCCCTCCTTCCTGTCGAACTGATCGCTCTCGAGCGGTGGAAGGTGGCCACCCGCATGCTGTCGGCTCACTTCGACGACGTGCCCGAAGAGGCCTGGGAGATGACCGAGCGGGCCCGGGGGACACTGCCCCCCGGCTCGCTGGGGGAGCGGGCCGTGGCCGATCTGCGGGCCGAGGTCGATGAGCTGGCCACCGCAGCCGGGGCCGCCGGCGTCGTTACCGGACCTCCCGAGCCCTATGAGGTCAGCGTGGACCTACCCGGTGGTGTCCGGGTGGTGGGATCGGTTCTCCTGCGACTCGGAGGAGCGCACCGGGGCCCGGCCCACGTCAGCTATTCGAGGCTCAAGCCCGAACACCGGGTGGCGGCCTGGCTCGATCTCATGGCGTTGGTTGGTACCGATCCGTCGGCTCCGTGGCGGGCCGTGGCCATCGGTCGATCGGCCAGGTCGGGCGGTCCAGCTGACCGCTACGACATCGTCCCCGGCAACGCCGTCGAGGAGGATCAGCGCAACTACCCGTCGCATCTCGGGGTCGGCGAGGCCCTGGCTGTGGCCCGCGAGGCACTGTCGGTGGCCGTGGACTGCTATCGGCGGGGGATGCGGGAGCCCGTTCCCCTGTTCCCGACCCTCTCCTACGAGGTCTACGAGGGCAAGGCCAAACCGACCACCTGGGCGGAGCTCGTGGTCCGGGTCCTTCGGCGGGGGGGACGGTGAGGGCGCCGCCGTGGTCCTGGCCTACCAGGGCATGGGATACGACGAGGTCATGTCCCTTTCGGCCCGACCCGGCGACCCGACCGGACTGGGAGGCCGTGTGTCGAGATTCGCCCACTATCTGCACGGGACCATCCGGCGGACGACCCGTCCCGCGCCCGAGCCCGCGTCTGCGCCGTTGTCGGGGCCCGGTGATGCCGGATGAGTGTGCCACCCAACAGCCGGTACCAGCCCGACGCCCCGCTACCCGGAGGCGGGTTGGCCATCGAGGCCAGTGCCGGAACCGGCAAGACCTACGCTCTGGCCGACCTGGCCACCCGGTTCGTGGCCGAGACGGATCTGTCCGTCTCCGACCTGCTCATCGTGACCTTCACCCGGGCGGCCACCGACGAGTTACGGGCCCGCGTCCGGGGGCGACTGATCGAGGTGGCCGACCATCTGCGACGCGGTGCGGAGGGGCCACGGGACGACCTCGTGCTGCGCCATCTGCTGACCAAGGAAGAACCCCGCATGCTCGAGCGGCTAACCGTGGCCGTCAACGAGTTCGATTCCGCCACTATCACCACTATCCACGGGTTCGCCACCCAGATCCGCAGTGCGCTGGGACTGGCCGTCGGTGTGGATCCTGATGCCCGGGTGGTCGAAGAGGACCTCGATCTGCTCGACGACGTCTGTGCCGATGTCCTGGCTGCGGCAAGCGGAGTCCATCCGGCCGACGATCTCCCGAAGTTGAAGAACCTTCGGGACGCCTCCAGGCGGGTCGCCGGTCGACCCGACATCGTGCTGGCTCCGACGGCGGACGACCCCGGAGTGTCGGCGGCGTCGGCCCTCATGGGGACCCTGGTGCGCCGGTCGGTCGACCAGTTGGTGGACCGCCGCCGGAGAAACGGCGTCCGCAACTTCGATGACGTGCTCATCGAGTTGGCCGAGGGACTGGCCGGTCCCCGGTCGGCTGCCGCCGTGCTGGCACTGCGCAGTCGGTTCAAGGTGGCCCTCATCGACGAGTTTCAGGACACCGACTCGGTGCAGTGGAGGATCTTCCGGACCCTGTTCGCCTCGGACACAGCCACCGCAATGGTGTTGGTGGGAGATCCGAAGCAGGCCATCTACGGATTCCGGGGCGGTGATATCGAGACCTATCTCGCCGCCGTGGGGGACGGGTCGCGGATGGTCCGGCGGTCGCTGGCGGTCAACTGGAGGTCGGATGGCGCCGCCCTCGCCGCGCTGGACCGACTGCTCGGGGGAGTGACCTTCGGTGACCGACGCATCCGGTTCGCTCCGGTCGAACCAGCCGACCAGAACCGCCACCGACGGATGTACACCGTCAACGGCGAACCGCTGCCCGCCCTCTCGCTCCGACTGGCGGTGGGGGAAGGCATCGACCGGACGACGGCGCGGCGCGGTGCCGAGGTCAAGATGCCCTCGGCCGACAAAGCCATCGCCGCCGACCTGGTGGCCCAGGTCCGCGGACTTCTCGACGGAGCCCGGATCCCCGTGGGCGACGACGCCGATCAGCTGGTTCCGGTGCGCCCACAGGACATCGCAGTACTGGTCAATCGACATGAGCAGTGCGCCACCGTCCAGGCGGCTCTGGCCGACCAGGGGGTCCCGGCGGTGGTGGCCCGGGGTGGGAGCGTGCTGCTGTCCCCGGCCGCCGACCAGGTCCGCTGGCTGCTCCACGCCATGGCCCGACCGTCGGATCCGCGGAGGGCCCGCATGTTCGCGTTGTCGTGGTTCGGCGGCTGGAGCGCCGAACAGGTGGCCGTTGCTTCCGACGACGATCTGGCCCTTATCCAGGAGCAGGTGGCTGGCTGGTCGGAGCGCCTGACCGACCATTCAGTGGCCGACACACTGGCCCGGGTGTGGTCGGAGCGGGGCGTGGCCGCCACCGTCCTGTCCGGACCTGGCGGGGACCGGAACATGACCGACCTCGACCATCTGGCCGAGTTGCTCCACGGGGCGTCGCCCAACGGTCGGTCCTCGGTGGCCGGGCTCCTGGCCGTTCTCGACACCGGTCCGGACACCGATGAGGATGCCGACCCGGATGTGGACGGAGATGTGACGGCGCGGCGTATCGAATCGGATGCCCAGGCCGTGCAGGTAATGACGTTGTGGACGGCCAAGGGACTCGAGTTCCCCATCGTGTGTGTGCCCACCCTCTGGCGGTGGACGGGAGCCAACGATCCGGTGCTCTTCGTCGACCCCGAATCCGGCGAGCGCACCTATGACCTGACCGGTGGAGCTGCATGGCCGGACCAGGAGTCGGGTGACGAGCGCAAGCGGCTGGCCGCCGCCGAGCGGACTGGGGAGTCGCTCCGCCTCCTCTATGTGGCCCTGACCCGGGCCAAGCACCAGACCATCCTGTGGTGGGCCAACGGCCGGGACAGCTCCAAAACTGCCCTGGCCCGCGTGCTCTTCCCCCCCGACGACGGTCCGACTGACGACGTCACCGGTTCACCGGCCGCGGTTTCCGTGCCCGCCGACAGCCGGATCCTGGCCTCGCTGTCCCACCTGGAGGACGGGGCCGATGACATCGTGACCGTGGGCGCCTTCGGCGGACCATCGGGCCGAGTGGGCCATTGGAAGGACGGTGAATCCACCGGATCGAGCGAGGAGTTGGCCGCGGCCCGCTTCACCGCCACCCCGGACCGTTCGACCCAGCGCTGGTCATTCACGTCGATCGCCCACCGTTCGTCGTCGTTGTCGGGTGACCCCTATGACCACACCCAGGGGGATAGTGGCGCCGACGATGAACAGATCGAGGAACCGGTCGGCGACCCGGACGCTTCCGGTAGCGACGGAGTCGACCGGTCCGGGGGGACGGTCGGTACCGGAGCCCTCTCCCTTCTTCCGGCCGGGCGAATTTCGGGACCCTGGTCCACTCGGTGCTGGAGCGGGTCGACTTCGCGGCGGTCGATCTCAGTGCGCAGCTCGAAATCGGAATCGACCGCGAGCTGGCTTGGCGCCCTTTGGACCTCACACCCACGATGGGCGATGAGCGGTCGGCTGGCCAGGGTCGCCGTCTGCTGGTCGCTGGACTGCTCGAAGCGGTCACCACGCCCCTCGGTCCGCTATGTCCGGGCCGGGCCCTGGCCGACGTGGGGCCGGACGATCGTCTCAACGAGCTCTCCTTCGATCTGCGATTGGGGGCAGGGGACCGTCAGGCGTCGCTGGTGGAGATCGGACAGATCCTGGTGGCGCGGCTCGATGCGGCCGACCCCCTGCTCGGGTGGTCCCACGGGCTGGCCGCAGGGACTGTTGACTTCCCCCTGTCCGGCCATCTGACCGGGTCGATCGACCTGGTCCTCCGGGTCGGGAGAGGGGACGGCGGCGGTCGGTTCGTGGTGGCCGACTACAAGACCAACGCCCTGACGGCGCGGGGAGAGGTCCCCTCGCCGCAGGACTACCGGCCGGAGCGCCTGGCCGAAGCCATGGGCGAGCACGACTACCCGCTGCAGGCCCTGCTCTACGCCGTGGCCCTCCACCGCTACCTGCGTTGGAGGTTGGCCGACCGCTACCGACCCGAGCACCATCTGGGAGGTGTGGTCTACCTGTTCCTCCGGGGTATGTCCGGGCCCGGAGTCCCTGTCACCGGGGGAGGGCCCCACGGAGTGTTCAGCTGGGCGCTCCCCCCGGCCGCGGTGGCCGCGGTCAGCGACCTCCTGGCCGGCAGGCCCTTGGCGGAGTTGGTGGCATGACCACCAAGCCGGGGGCAGGGCCGGTGTTGCGGCCCGGGCTCGGTCGCACGAGCTCAGTGCCCGAGGAGGTCGACGTTCTGACCCCGTTCGTCCAGGCCGGCGTGTTCGGATCTTACGAGGTCCAGCTGGCCACCTCGGTGGTCCGCCTCCATCCGGGGACGACCGGCGGGGTGGTGGTGGCCCTGGCCGCGGCTGCCCGGGCCCCCAGGTTCGGGCATGTCTGTGTCGAGCTCGGTGACCTCGACCGCCAGATTGTGGACACCGACATCTCCTCCGACGAGCCGGTCCCTCTCCCCTGGCCGTCGCTCGACGGTTGGGTCCGCGAGCTGGACCGGTCGGAGCTGGTGTGGCGACCGGACGATGGCCGAACCTCGTGGATCCGACCGTTGGTGTGGGACGGCCGCCGTCTCTATCTGGAGCGGTATTGGGAATACGAACGGTCGGTGGCCGACGAGCTCTCCCGACGGAGCCAGACAGCCGCCGGCCCCGTGGATGTGGCGCACGCAACGGACATGGCGGACGCGGCGAACGCCGCGCTCCTCGACTCCGCACTCGACGCACTGTTTCCCGGGGAGCACGGTGCCCGGGGTGGGCAACGGGAAGCGGCCCGACGGGCGCTGTCCTTCCCGGTCTCGATCATCGCCGGAGGGCCTGGCACCGGCAAGACCCACACGGTGGCGCGGGTGCTGGCCGTCGCCCACCGGGTGGCGTCGGCCGAGGGGCGATCCCTCAGTGTGGCCCTGGCCGCACCCACCGGGAAGGCCGCCCAGCGGATGAAGGACGCAGTGCGCGGCGAGGTGGCTGGACTCCAGGCGTCGGGGGCCATCGGCGCCGACGTGGCCGAGATCCTGTCGGTCACCGATGCCACCACCATCCACCGGCTGCTGGGTACTCGGTCCGGTCGGCGCTTCGCCCACCACCGGAACAACCCTCTACCGCATCGGCTACTGATCATCGACGAGACCTCCATGGTGTCGTTGCCGCTCATGGCCCGGCTGCTGGAGGCGGTCCGGTCCGATGCCCGCCTGGTCCTGGTCGGCGATCCCTTCCAGCTGGCCAGTATCGAGGCCGGGACGGTGCTGGCCGATCTGGTGGGCCCGGTCGACCAGACGGTGGGTGGGGGGGTGTTGTCCGGTCGGGTCACCGTCCTCCGGCAGATGCACCGGTTCGGAGCCGACTCGTCCATCGCCTCCCTGGCCGAGTCCGTGCGGACGGGGGACGCCGACGCCGCTCTCGACGTGCTCCGGTCGGGCGGCAACGAGGTGAGCTGGGTGGTGGACACCGACGCGGTGGCCATCGACCGTGTGCGGGCCCAGGTGGTGGAGACCGGGCTCGAGGTGGTCGATGCGGCACGAAGGGGTGACGCCGTCGCCGCGCTGCGGGCGGCCGGGACCATCAAGGTCCTCACCGGTACTCGGCACGGGACCCTCGGTCTCTACGACTGGACCGACCGGATCGCAGCCGATGTGGAGCGGCGCTCGCCGGAGCGTCGGCGGTCCGGCCGGTGGTCGGTGGGCCGACCGGTCATCGTCACGGCCAACGACCGGGTCAACCGCGTGGCCAACGGCGACGTGGGCGTGGTGGTCGACGTCGACGGGCAGATGATGGTGGCCTTCCTCGAACCCGACGGCGTGCGCCGGCTGGCACCGAGCCGACTCGACCAGGCCGAGACTTGGTGGGCCATGACCATCCACAAGAGCCAGGGATCGGAGTTCGACCACGCGGTGGTGGTGCTTCCCGAAGCCCGGTCCCCGGTCCTGACCCGTGAACTGCTCTACACCGCGGTGACCCGGGCCAAGCATCGGCTGACCGTCATCAGCAGCGAGCCATCCCTGCGGGCGGCCATCGACCGTCCGGTCGCCCGGGCCTCCGGACTCCGCAGCCGGCTCTGGCCGACCTAGTGTCGTCCCTGCTCCCGGCCTGCCGGCCCCCGGCCTCCTGGGTCGGATCACTCGGTCCGTAGCAGCCTGGCCGGGGAGTAGCGGGCAGCGGCCAAGGCGGGACCGACGACCAGCAAGTTGGCCACCACCAGGGTGCCGATGGCCACCGCGGTGATGACGCCGATGGTCACCACCGGCACCGCGACGACGCCGATGGTTCCGGCGAAGGCCTGCCATACCAGTCGCCCGATGGCGATCCCGGCGGGGCCTCCGACGAGGATACCGACCAGGGCGACGGTGGTGGTCTGCCACCACATCATCGAGGCCACCTGCCAGCGCACGAACCCGAGCGCCTTGAGCAGGCCCATCTCCCGGCGACGACGGGTGACGCTGACCACCAGCACGTGCAGCAGGCTGGCCACGCCGAAGACGATGAGGACCAGGCCGACGATGAGCGGGAAGTTGACCGACTCACCGAAGTTGACCAGGTCGGTAGGAGGCACCGGGTAGTTGACTGCTTCCAGGTAGGTCCGGGCCAGGGCATCGAGGGTGGCCCGGCCGGCAGCGTTGGGGGTCACCTGGACGAGGAGGGCCCCGGACGTCTGGATGACCGCCTGGAGAGCGCACGCACGCTGGCCGTGGCCGGACGGGCACGGGGATTGGAGCAACTCATTCATGGCGACCACGGCACCGGTGCCCAGTCCACCCGTCCCGAAGTCCGGCGGGAAGGCCACCTTGCCCACCACCAGGTAGGAGCCGGTCCGCGAGCCGCCCGACGGCAACGGCGTCTTCACGTGCACCCGGCTGCCGACCCGGACCCCGACCTGGCGGAGGGTGGAAGCCCCGAGGGCAATCTCGCCCGGGGCCTCCGGGAGCCGGCCGGCGGTGGTGGTGAGCAGCAGTCCTCCTCGCAGGGGCTGACCGGCCAGGGCGTGAATGGTGGTGCCGTCGACGGTGATGTCCCCACTGATGCCGGCAGTGACCGCGGTCACATCCGGCCGGGACTCGATGGTCGACACCATGCTTTCGGCCTGTGCATGACCGGACAGATTGTCCGGGCTGAACCAGGCATCGAACGGCTGACCGTAGAGCGAGGGGGTGGTGGTCAGATGGTGGAGGCTGGTTCCGAACACGCCGGTGGCACTGACGGCGGCGACGGCCAGAACGGCACCCAACAGCGCGGAACCCACCGGGATGGCGTTGCGTCCCCGGCCCCGTTCGAGGGCGTGGCGGACGCCCATCAGCAGACTGGGTGGGGCTCCGGCCGCGGTGAGGCCGGCGACGATGCGCGACGGTCTGACCACCCGGACCGGATTGTTTCCCCGGTGGACTCGTGCGGTGCGGATGGCCGGCCACAGACCGAGGGCAACCACCGCGACCAGGGCGATGACGACGCCCGGCACCACAACGTAGAGATCGATGTCGAAACCGGGCGAAGGGTCGGCCAGTCGGGCCTCGCCCACCGGAGTGAGGGGGGAGAGCATGAAGGCGAGGAGGACCCCGGTGGCCACGCCGGCCACGCCGACGGCGAGCGATCGGGCCACGCCGACGGCGGTCAGCTGGCCACCCGACACGCCGAGAGCATTCAGGGTGTCGAAGGTGTCGGCCTCCACCTCGGCCTGGCGGGAGAGGGCCTGGCCCACCACGATGAGGCCGACCAGGGCGGTGAGGCCGGCCAGGATCCACCAGCCGACGGCCTGGGGACGGATGGACGACTCGGTGGCCCCGGCGTAGGCATCGAGGTCGGATACCGACTGGGCACCGAGGGCCTGGGCCCTGGCCTCGAACGCCGGGAGGTCGGCGGCGCCGTTTCGGAGGCGGACGAAGTAAACGTACGAGTTCACCGTGCGGTGCTCGATGGTTCGGGCCAGGGCCTGGGTGCCGTACAGGTCGTAGGACGGGCTACTGCCGGGGAATTCGAACTCGGTGGTCTCGATTCCGACCACCCGCAGGCTGAGGTCGGGTCCGTTGGGAGCCGGCGAGCCACCGTTGGACAGTGCGGCCAGCTGCGACGCGGCGTACAGGGGGATGTGGATCACCGAACCGACGTGGACACCGTCCTGCTCGAGGGTGAACGAGGCCAGCACCTGGGTCGGGTCGTCCTGGTCGGGCATACGGCCGGCCACGAGCTTCGTGATCTCCGGGAGTTCCTTGGGCGGGATGTCGAAGAGGCCGAACTCCTGAGCGTTGATGGGGCGGCAGCCCGAACAGGTGGGTTCGGTGCCGGCCGGGCCGGTCCCGGTGACGGTCGAAGCCACCTGAGGCAGTGATCCCACCGCCGGGATCGGGGTCTGGCTGTACATGAAGGAGTCGTAGCCGTGGACCGCCTCGTAGCGGGGAAAGGCGGTGGCCGTCCGTCGGGCTGCTGTGACTCCGGCCAGTGCCAGCCCACTGACCAGGGCGACCAGGACGGCCAGCAGGAGCCACGAGCGCCAGCGGTGGCGGAACTCGGCACGGAACAGGACTCGCAGAACTGCCAACTCGACCTCCTCTCGGCAGTGTGGTCGGCGGCCCCGACTGGTTCAAGGGAGCCACCCTGCACGGCCGGGGTCGTACTACCACCACCCTGCCCGCCCGTGTCCTGGCGACCGGCCCCGTCCCACTCGAGCCCGGCCCCAGCCCGGGCAGGGCTGGTCAGGCAGGTCAGGTCAGGCGGAGGGAGCCCCGGTGGGTTCGTGCTCGGACAGTTCCGACTGGCGGACCCAGGTGGCGTACATCTCGGCGTAACGACCGCCGGCCTCGACCAACTGCGTGTGGGTACCGACCTCGATGATCCGGCCATCGTCGACCACCACGATCCGGTCGGCCCGCATGGCCGTCGACAGGCGGTGGGCGATGAGGATGGCCGTTCGGTTCTCGAGCAGGGCGTCGAGTGCGTTCTCGATCTTGGTTTCCGACTGGAGGTCGAGGTTGGAGGTGGCCTCATCGAGGACCAGCACCCGGGGATGGGCCAGGAAGGCCCGGGCCAGGGCGATCAACTGGCGCTCGCCCGATGACAGGGTCTGGCCCCGCTCGTGGACCACGGTGTCGAGACCCTCGGGCATCCGCTCGATCACATCGGTCAGGCCCACCCGGTCGACCGCCTCGTGGATCTCGGCGTCGGACGCGGTGGGCCGGGCAAAGGCGATGTTGTCGCCGATGGTCCCGGCAAACAGGAACGGCTCCTGGGGGACTACTCCCAGTTGGCTGCGCAACGAGTACATGGTGACCGAGCGCAGGTCGTGGCCGTCGATGAGCACCCGTCCGGAGGTGGGGTCGTAGAAGCGGGTCACCAGTTTGGCCAGGGTGGACTTGCCGGCCCCGGTGGGACCGACGAACGCCACCGTCTCGCCGGGCTGGACGGTTAGGTTCACGTCGTAGATGACCGGACGGGCCGAGTCATACCCGAAGGAAACATGATCGAAGGTGATCTCGCCCTCGACGGGGGGAAGGGCTACCGCGTCGAGGGCTTCGGTGACTTCTGGTTCGGTGTCGACCAGGGTGCGCAGCTTGTTCACCGAGGCCTGGCCCTGTTGGTAGGTGTTGTACTGCTGGACCAGCAGTTGGATGGGCTGGAAGAAGCGGTTGAGGTAGAGGAAGAAGGCGATGAGGGCGCCGACCTTGAGGGTGCCGTGCAACACCATGGTACCGCCGATGGCCAGCAGGGCCCCCTGGCCCAGGACCCCGAGCAGCTGGGTGCCCGGGCCGTAGACGGCGTTGACGTGGGCGGTGTAGTTGTTGGCGTCTCGATAGTCACCGACCACGTTGCGGTGGTGGATGACGTTGTTCCGCTGGCGGTTGTGGGCGGTGACGATGCGAACCCCGTGGAGGCTCTCGGACAGGTCGGCCAGGACGTTTGCGATTCCGTCACGCACCCGGTCGTAGCCGCGCTCAGAGGCCCGCTTGAACCACAGTGACGCCAGCACCAGGGCGGGCACGATCAGGACGACGGTGATAGCGGCCAACCGCACGTTGGTGGCGAACAGGATGACGGTGATCACCACCATGGTCAGGCCCTGGATGGCCAGCTGGGAGAGGCCGTCTTGGAGCAGGTTCTGGAGGTTCTCGATGTCACTGGTCATCCGGGACATCACCACCCCGGCCTTCTCCTCGGTGAAGAAGCTGAGCGAGAGCCGTTGGAGATGGGCGAAGACCTTGACCCGCAGGTCGTTCATCACCCAGGCGGCCAGCCGTCCCGACACCTGGACCTGAGATCGCTGGCTGAGGGCGGTGACCACCACCGCAACCAGGTAGAGGCCGGCCATCACCGCCACCAGGGCGAAATTCTCGTGACCCTTGGACATGCCGTCGTCGATGGCGATGGCGGTGAGGGCCGGCCCGGCCTGGGAGGCGACAGCGATGACCACCACCAGCAGGCCGGATAGCCCGAGCATCCCCGGATACTTGGTGAGCAACCGCCACAGGGTCAGCCGCTTGAGCTCCGCCTCCGAGCTGGTCTGGGAGAAGCGGATGTCCGGCTCGGTGTGCTCGGGCTCGGTGGCCAGCAGCTTGTCCACCCCGTCCTGGAGCTCGGAGGGGATTCCGGCGAACGGGAGGCCGGGCGCGCCGGGTCGTCCCATGCCTCCACCCGGGCCACCCAAACCTCCGCCCATCCCACCACCCATGCCTCCCCCGAAGGTCATGGTCGCCCCCCGCCCCGGACCGAGTCGAGCAGGTCTCGCAGGGGACTGGCGTCCGGTTGGTCGACCCCGGCATCGTCGTCCCCGGACTCGGTCGCCGGCGGCTGGTCGGCCTCGTCCTCGAACGCCCCGGCCTGGGCCAGTACCTCGGCGTAGAGCGGTGTGGACTCGAGCAGCTGGGCGTGGGTCCCGTCGGCCACGATCTTGTGCTGGTCCAACAGGAGCACCCGTTCGGCCAGGGAGATGGTGGAGAGCCGATGGGCGATGATGAGGGTGGTCCGGCCCTCCATCTGGACCCGGAGCCCGGCGTGGATGGCCTGCTCCACCTGGACGTCGATGGCACTGGTGGCATCGTCGAGCACCATGATGGGCGGATTGACCAGCAGGGTCCGGGCGATGGCGATGCGTTGTCGCTGTCCTCCCGACAGGGTATAGCCGCGCTCACCGACCACCGAGTCGTAGCCGTCGGGCAGGTGGGTGATGAACTGGTGGGCACCGGCCGCTCTGGCTGCCGCCTCCACCTCGTCCATAGTGGCGCCGGGCCGACCGTAGGCGATGTTGTCCCGAACCGACGCCGAAAACAGGAACGGCTCATCGAGAACCACTCCCACGTTGGCCCGAAGGCTGACCTGAGTCAGGTCGCGGATGTCGTGGCCGTCGATCTGGACGGAGCCGTGCTTCACGTCGTAGAAGCGGGTGAGCAGGCGGGCGACGGTGGACTTGCCCGACCCTGTGCGCCCGACCAGGGCCACGGTCTCGCCGGGGGTGATGTGTACATCGAGGTCGGCCAACACCAGGCGTTCGGCGTCCTGGTCGTAGGCGAAGTCGACGTGGCTGAAGCGGATGTCGCCCTTGGCGTCGACCAAGTCGACTGCATCGGGGCTGTCGGTCACCGTGGGCCGCTCGTCGATGATTTCGTAGATCCGGTCGGCCGAGGCGGCCGCCCGCTGGCCCATCATGATGAGCATCCCGAGCATCATGAACGGAGCCTGGAGCATGAGTAGGTACGCGTTGAACTCGAGGATGTCACCGATCTGTAGTCCGCCGTGGATGACCATGTAGCCACCGAACAGGAGCACCAGGGCCAGTCCCACCTGGGGAAGGTTCTGGACCACGGGCGAGAACCGGGCCCGGAGGTCGGCGTCTTTGATGTAACTCCACTGGAGCCGGTCGGCGGCACCGGACAGCGCGGTCAACTGCTGCTGCTCGGCGGCGAAGGACTTGACCACCCGGACCCCGTTGACGTTCTCGTCGACGATGGTGGCCACATCTGCTAGCCGCGACTGGATGATCCACGACACCGGGAACATCGACTTCCGCATCTTCACCCCGGCCAGGTAAACAAAGGGCATGGTGGCCATGGCGATCAGGGCCAGGGGCACGTCGATGGACAGCATGTAGATGAAGGCGACCACGGCGATCGAGCACTGGACCAGGATGGACGGGGCGAAGGTCATGTACATCTGGACCGAGCGGATGTCCGAGTTGGCCCGGGAGATCAACTGTCCGGACTGGACCCGGTCGTAAAAGGAGAAGGACATGCGGGTCAGGTGCTCGTAGATGATGTTGCGGAGGTCGTACTCGATGTCGTAAGCCGTCTCCAGCAGGAACAGCCGGGCGACGTAGCCGGAGATGCCACCGAGGACACCGAGGCCGATCACCCACCACACGTAGTGACTGAGCGGGACGGTGTGCTCGGTGATCGAGGTGTCGATGGCCTTCTGCAGGAGGTTGGGGATCTGTACCTGGAGCATCAGTCCGACGAAGGACATGACCAGTGAGGTGATGAAGATCCCCTTGTGGGCCAACATGATGGGCAGCGCCCGCCGCAGCCAGGACAACGAGCGGTCGGGGTCGATGCTGGCCCGGGGCGCCTCGTTGCGGGCGACCTCGGCGATGGGGACGAAGGCGGTGGACGTCTCGGCCGGGCCGAGTCCGCGGGGGCGCAGAGCGGGGATCCTCATCGGCCGGCCCGCCGGGCCAGACGGGAGGCGATGAGCGCCTTGCGCCACAGGGCCAGTCCGGCGTAGGCGATGCCGGTCTCGGTGGGGCTGTCGAGGTGCCCGGCGATCTCGCCCAGTCGTCCGCTGACTGCATCGTCGGCCGCGTCCAACACCTCCCGACCCTGATCGGTGAGGACGTGGTCCACCCGGCGACGGTCGGCCTCGACTGTCCGGCGCTCGACCAGCCCCCGACCCACCAGGCCGTCGACGATGGCGGTCACGCTCGGGGGTCGCACGGCCAGCCGTTCGGCCAGGTCGGAGGAGACGGCGGAGCTCCCGTCAAGGAGTCCGAGCACCCGGTACTGCGCAAGGGACAGATCGACCGAGCCCAGTCCGATCTCCACCTGTTTGGCCAGCCAGGCCGCGGCCCGGCCCAGGGTACGGGTGTCGTCGGCAGTCGTCGCTTCGGTCTGGGTTAGTTCGGGAACCACATAGTTAGACTATCGAAACATTTCGAGAGGTCGTGCACGCCCGCTCCGATCAGCTCCGATCCGGTCCGATCAGGTGCAATGTACGGAATCAACGACAGTACCGGCCTGCCCCCGGTACGGGCCCGCCGCCAGGTAGAGGAGCCGGAGCCCTCCGGCCGTGGGGAAATCCGGCTCAGTGCCGAAGCGGGTGCCGGGCGAAGAAGTGGAGCATGGTGGCGGTGGCGTCGATCTGGTGGGTGGTCGGTCCGTAGATGTGCACTGGAAGGGTGACCGGCGAACCGGGCCAGGTGTGACCTCCTCCTAGGACGGTGTAGAGCACGACCGCGCTGCCCGACCGGCAGTGGGGCCAGCTGCGTCGGACGATCATGCTGGAGTGGCGTCGTACCTGAGGGGCCGCTGCGCAGCCGTCGAAGGAGGCCCAGTCGGACATGTTGGCGACCGCACCGGGCAGGTGGACTCCGGGGAAGGACAGGCCCGTCCCTCCGTTCTGGTAGGGGACCAGGGGATCGGCGGTGCCGTGGAAGGCGACCACCGGCAGCGGACCGGCGCAGGGCTTGAGGAGGAACTCGGCGGCTACCAGGCCGATGGCGGCGATGTGGTCGGAAGCGGTGCACCCGACGATGGCCGCGAACTCCGAGCCGAGCGAGATGCCGGCGGCATAGACCCGGGAGCGGTCGACGCAGTAGCGGGACGACAGGTTGCTGATCAACGCCGAGATGAACTCGAGGTCGGATGTCGGGGCATCGGGTACCGAGAGCTGCCAGTTGCCAGCGATGGCGTCGGGAGTGGCCACCAAGGAGCCAGCGGCCGCGGCTCTCGCCGGCATCTGGGTGTAGAGCGAGGTCTGGAGGGCATTGGAGCCGCTGCCATGGAACAGCAGGATGAGGGGGGCCGGTGACGTCGATCGATAGTGGGCCGGGACGGCCAGCCGGTAGCTCCGGGTGGCGGTTCCTACTACCAGGGTCTGGACGACGTCGCCCCCCGGCCGGGCCGCGGTGGTGGGTCCGGGGTCGGGCAGCCGGCCACACCCGGACGAGCCGGAGGTGCTCGGGCCGGCGTTCGGCGTTTCCCGCAGTCCCTCCGTTTCCCGCAGTCACTATCAGGGCGGGGCCAGCAGTGCCGTACGCGGTCGATACACCGACCACGGCGACGAGGAGGGCCAGGGCCACCACCGGGTGCCGCCCGCGGGGAGACGACCCCCAGAACCGGGCGGGTGCTACGAGACGAGCCCTCCGGTATTGAGATTGAGCCCATCGGTTCCCTTGGACCGGTGTACGACCTGGATCTCGGTGAACTCGGCCAGGCCCCACGGGCCGTTCTCGACGCCGACGCCGCTCCACTTGAAGCCCCCGAAGGGCTGCTGGGGAGCCAGGGCGAGATGGGTGTTGACCCAGGCGGTCCCGCACTCGAGGCGCCCGGCGATCTCCGCGGCCCGATCGCTGTCGGTGCCCCATACCGAGCCGGACAGCCCGAAGTGGGTGGCGTTGGCCCGCTCGACCACATCGTCCACGTCCCGATAGGAGATCACCGGTAGTGCCGGTCCGAACTGTTCCTCGTCCACGATGCGGGTCCCGTCGGACAGGCCGGTCAGGATGGTCGGCTCGAAGAAGTAACCCGGGCGGTCCATGGCCTGGCCACCGGTTGCGGCCTGGGCACCGTTGGCCAGGGCGTCACCGACCAGTTCCTTCACCCGCTCGAACTGCGGCTTGTTGTTGATCGGCCCGAGCTTGGTGTCGGCCTCGGTCCCATCGCCCACCTTGATGGCCGAGGCCTGGGCGGCCAGCCCGTCGACCACCTCGTCGTAGAGCGACTCGGGTACGTAGACCCGCTTGATGGCCGAGCACACCTGCCCGTTGTTGTTGAAGGCGCCGGCGAAGATGGCCTTGGCCACCACCGCGGGGTCGGCATCGTCCAGCACGATGGCCGGGTCGTTGCCCCCCAGCTCCAGGGTGACCCGCTTGAGGTCGGGTGCGGACGACAGGGCCACCTTCTTGCCGGTCTCCACCGAGCCGGTGAAGCTCACCTTGCGGGGCACCGGATGGCTGGTCATCCAGGCACCGAGCTGGTCGCCACCGCTGACCACGTTGAGCACGCCGGCCGGCATCACGTCGCGCAGGATCTCCGCCACCTTGAGAGTGGTGAGCGGTGTGAACGGCGAGGGCTTGAGCACCAGGGTATTGCCGGCCAGGAGGGCCGGGGCGATCTTCCAGAAGGCGAGGGTGAGGGGGAAGTTCCACGGGGTGATGGCCGCCACCACGCCGATCGGCCGCCGCACCACCTCGACCAGGGCCTCGGCGTCGTCCTGGATGACCTGTGGCGGCGTCTCCAGATTGGCGAAGTACTGGCACCAGATGGCGGCGGCGAACACTTCGATGTTGGCGTCGCCCAGCGGCTTGCCCTGCTCGGCGGTCAGCACCGGTGCCAGCTCGGCCGAAGACGCCAACAACACGTCAGCCATGGTCAGGAGGGTCTTCCGCCTGAGTTCCTCGTCGGCCTTCCAGTCCCGCTGGGCCTTGGAGGCGGCGTCGAAGGCCGCGTCGAGCTGCTGCGGGCTGCACTCGGGAGCGTGGGCGAACACCTCCCCGGTGGCCGGGTTGACCACCCCAAAGGAGTCTTCGGCCGGGACGGTATCGCCCCCGATGGTCATGACGAAGTCGGACATGTGATCCCCCAATGCTCGGTGGTCTCGGTGTCTCTCGAAGCTAAGACCCGCCCCCACCCCATTGTCAAGGAGGGGGCCCGTAGCTGGTGGCCACCACTCGGCCGGGGTCCACCCTCCGGCCCGGTCAGACCGGGACCGGCTCCGTCTCCGGTTCGGCGGTGGGCCCTCCCGGTTGACCGGCCGCTTCCGGAAGCTCGGGGTCGACCGACAAGTGGGGGAGGATCCGGTCCAACCACGACGGGAACCACCAGTTGGACTTGCCGATGAGGAACATCAGCGAGGGCACGATGGCCATGCGAATGAGCAACGCGTCCATGAGGATCCCGGCAGCCAAGCCCAGTCCGAACTCCTTGATGACCCGCTCACCACCCAGGATGAACGAACCGAACACCAGGATCATGATCAGAGCGGCGGCGGTGATGGTCTTGCCGGTGGCGGCCAGGCCCTGACGCACGGCGGTGGCGTTGTCACCCGACTTCACGTACTCCTCGCGGATGCGGGTGATCAGGAAGACCTCGTAGTCCATGGACAGTCCGAAGAGGATGGCGAACAGCATCACCGGCAGGAACGCCTCGACCGGCCCCGGCCCGCCCACCTGGAAGACGGATCCGAGCCAGCCCCACTGGAACACCGCCACCAGCACGCCGAACGCCGCCCCAATGGACAAGAGGTTCATCACCGCGGCGGTCAACGGGATGATCAAGCTGCGAAAGACGATGGCCAGGAGTATGAACGAGAGGACGACCACCAGGCCGATGAAGAGTGGCAGTTTGTGGCCGAGGACCCGGGCGAAGTCGACGAAGATGGCGGTGTTTCCGCCCACGTAGACCACCACCCCGGTCCCAGCCACCGTGGCCGGAATGGTCACCTGGCGCAGATGATCGATGAGGGCGGTGGTCGGCGCGGCCTCCGGCGAGGTGGTCGGGTACACGGTGAGCAGGCTGACCTGTTTGCCGCCCTTGGGCGGTAGGGACACCACGGCGATGGGGCGGTCGACCACCCCGGGCTGGGCCTGGACCTCGGAGGCCAGCTTGTGGAGGACCTCGGTGTTGGCGTCTCCGTCGTTTTGGGCCACGAGCAGCAGGGGTCCGTTGAAGCCGGGCCCGAATCCCTGGGCCAGGAGGTCGTAGGCCTCCCGGGTGGTGGTCCCGATCGGGTCGTTGCCCTGGTCGGAGGAGCCCAGCCGGAGCGAGAAGAACGGCAGTGCCACCACCACGATGATCACGAAGGCCACCACGGCCGGAAGCACGGGCCGACGCTCGATCAACGCCGCCCAGCGGGGCCAGAAGCCCTTGGTTCCGCTGCCGATCACCTTCGGTCCGTTGACGGCCAGGTCCCTCTTCTGACGCCGGCTGAGCACCCGTGGTCCGATGAACCCGAGGAAGGCAGGGAGCAGGGTCAGGGCGGCGATCATGGTGAACAGCACCCCGATCGCCGCGGCCACGGCCAGCCCGTAGAGAAAGGTGACGCCGAGGGCGAACATCCCGAGCAGGGCGATGCAGACGATGATCCCGGCGAACAGGACGGCCCGTCCCGAGGTGTTGACGGCATTGACGATGGAGGACTCCACGTCGTTGCCGGCCACCAGGCCCTGCCGATGCCGAGTCACGATGAACAGGGCGTAGTCCACTCCCACTCCGAGTCCGATCAAAAGGACCAGTTCGGTCGAGAAGACGGGCATCTTCAACAGATGGCTCAACAGTCCGATCAGACCGATGGCCGTGCCCAGCGAGGCCAGGGCCGACAGGAGGGGCAGAAGCATGGCGAAGACCGAACCGAAGACCAACAACAGCACCACCCCGGCCAGAATGACGCCGAGACCGGTGCCCCCGAAGGACTGCTTGTCGGCCTGTTCGGCCACCTGGCCCGCCACCGCTACCTGGAGGTTGGGGCCGATGGCCGTCTGGGCGGTGGACACCAGCTGTTTGGCCACCGGGGTGGAGATGTTCTGGGCCAGCTTGTCGAAGGTGACTACGGCGAAGGCGGTGGTGCCGTCCTTGCTGATCTGGCTGAGGCCCAGGGGCAGCTGGTAGGGGCTGGCAATGGTACTGACGTGAGGCACCTTCATCACCTTGGCCAACATGGTCTCGATGGTGGCCTGGACCGACGGATCGGTGACCTTGGTCCCGTTGGTGGTGTGAAAGACGATCTGCTCGCGGTCACCGGCCAGCTTGGGGGCGGACGCCTGCAGGAGGTTGAGGGCCTGGGTCGACTCGGTATTGGGGAGCGAGAAGCTGTTGGAGTAGGCGGTGCCCACCGACTGGGAGATGACGTTGACGCCGATCAGGGCGACCAGCCACAACAGCAGCACGATGATCCGATGGCGGACACACCAGGAGGCAAGCGCCTTCATGAGATGGGGACTCCTCTTGTTCTGATTGCGTTGTGCGTGGGGAACTGCCCCAGTAGCGGGGAATTTCGGGACGTGCGCCGGCTTCGTGCCTGGCCGTCACCGCATGGGGACCCCATTCTCGCCCATCGGGAAGAGGGGGTGGAGCACCCTGCGTGGGGCCGGCGCGGGGCTGGCGCGGGGCTGGCGTGGGGTCGGCGTGGGGCTGGCGTGGGTTCAGCGCCGTTTCGCCTGCACCCGACAGTGGACGGTCGACCATGATGGTCGGGTGGACGACCCCCGGCGCCTCCTGCCTCTCGAGGGAGCATTCAACTTCCGTGATCTCGGCGGCTACCCGGCCCCGGACGGGCTGGTGACCCGATGGGGGACCCTGTTCCGGAGCGACACCCTCCACGAACTGACAGCCGCCGACGTAGAGGCGTTGCGGTCCCGCGGTCTGGCCACCGTGGTGGACTTGCGGACCGCTCGTGAGCTGGAGCAGACCGGACCTGGTCCGTTGCGGTTGGAGCCGATGGTCCACCGGCATCTGTCGCTGATCCAGGAGAGCCGGGGCGAAGCCATGGCCGCGCCCGCTCCCCCCGGTGAGGAGCTGACCGAGCGCTATCTCTGGTACCTGGAAGTGGGCCGCTCGGCGCTGGTGGAGGCCCTGTCCCTCGTGGCTGACCCGAGCCGGCTCCCCCTGGTGTTCCACTGCGCGGCGGGCAAAGACCGCACCGGGGTCCTTGCCGCCCTGCTCCTCGACATTCTGGGCGTGGACCATCGGGTGATCGTGGCCGACTACATGCTCACCGCCGAGCGGATGGAGCTCATCCTCGGTCGCTACCGCTCCGATCCAGCCTTCGCCGAGCGGATGGCCCGGGTGCCACCTTCGCGCTTCAGCGTCGAGGCGCCGACCATGGAGCGGTTCCTCGGCGAGCTCGATCGCCGGTTTGGCGGCGCCCGCTCCTGGGCGTTCGAGGCGGGAATGCCGGCGGCCGCCCTCGACCGCCTGGGCGATCTCCTGCTCGAGGCCCCCAGCGAGGCCATGCCGCCTAGACTGGAACGGTGACCGCTTCCATCTGGGTGCCGCTCATGGCCGGGGCAATGGTCTTCTTTGCCCTAGTGGTGGTCGGGCTGGTGGTCGGTGGGTACTTCTTGTGGCGGCTGGGCCGTCGCAAGTGGCGGGCGTTCCATGCCCACGGAGCGGTGGTGGGGGCCATGGCGCTGTGGGAAGCGACCTCTACAGTCCGATTCCGACCCCGTACGTCAGGGGCCATGGCCGACGTCACCGGGTGGACACCGCGTCAGGTCCGCAAGGAGATGTGGCGCTCGGTGGACCGAGCCAATGCGGCGGTGCGGGCGGCCGAGGAAGTCGATGCTCCGACCGCCTCCCTCCCGTCGCTGTGTCGGCGACTGCAGGACGCGGCCACAGCGCTCGACCGGGTGCTCCGAGTGGAGTCGCAGGGTCCGGTGCCATCCGACGTGGCCTCACAGGCCACCGAGGTAATGGACGCGGCATCGTCCATTCAGGCCGCAGCGGTGGCCGCGGCCAGTGATGCCAATGGGCATCGGGTGCGCGAACTGACCCGGGACGCAGACCACGAGATCCAGATCCTCGACGCCGGTCTGGCCTCGGTTCGGGCCGTCCTGCCCCGCCGCGAACGCTGACGTCGATCGGAGTCGTTCAACCGGACCGGTTCAGTCCGTCGTGGCGCTGAGCACCTCGTCCACCGCCATGGACAGGACGTCGAGGCCGTCGGCCAGCAGATCCTCGGTGATGACCAGGGGCGGGAGCAGGCGAATCACGTTGCCGAAGCTGCCACAGGACAGGACGACCACTCCCGAGCGGTGACAGGCCTGGACAATGCGCCGGGTGGCCTCGGGGTCGGGCTGGCGGGTTCCTGGCCGCACGATCTCCACCGCCATCATCGCGCCGCGGCCGCGCACGTCCCCGATGGCCGCATGGGCGGCGGCCAGCTCAGACAGCCGCTCGGTGACGGTGGCGCCGATGCGCCGGGCGGCGCCGGCCAGGTCGAGGGAGCGCATGGTGTCGAGGGCGGCCACCGCCGCGGCACAGGCCACCGGGTTTCCCCCGTAGGTACCGCCGAGACCTCCGGGGTGCACGCCGTCCATGAGGTCGGCCCGGCCGGTCACCGCGGCGACCGGCATGCCGCCTCCGAGGGCTTTGGCGGTGGTCACCAGGTCGGGTACCACCCCCTCGTCCTGGCAGGCGAACCAATCGCCGGTGCGGCACAGGCCGGTCTGGATCTCGTCAGCCGCCCACAGCACGCCGCGCTCCCGGCACCACTCGGCGATGGCCGGGAGGAATCCAGGTGCCGGCACCACGAACCCACCTTCACCCTGGATGGGCTCGATGAGGAGGCAGGCCACGTTGTCCGCCCCCACCTGGCGCTCGATGTGCTCGATGGACCGGGCCGCTGCCTCCTCGCCGGTCATGCCGGACGGATCCCGGAACGGGTAGGACATCGGTACCCGATAGATCTCCGGGGAGAAGGGACCGAACCCGTCCCGGTAGGGCATGTTCTTGGCGGTGAGGGCCATGGTCAGGTTGGTGCGACCGTGGTAGGCGTGGTCGAAGACGACCACCGCCTGCCGGCCGGTGACATGTCGAGCGACCTTGACGGCGTTCTCCACCGCTTCCGCCCCCGAGTTGAACAAGGCGGTGCGTTTGGGGTGGTCGCCGGGCGTCAGCTCGTTGAGCGCCTCGCAGACGGCCACGTAGGACGCATAGGGGTTGACCATGAAGCAGGTGTGGCTGAACCGCTCCGCCTGGTCACAGATGGCGGCGACCACCGCCGGCGCCGCGTGGCCCACACTGACCACGGCGATACCGGCCCCGAGGTCGATGAGCGAATTGCCGTCCACATCGACGAGGATCGATCCCGATGCCCGCTCCACGAACACTGGGAGGGTGGAGGTGACTCCGGGAGCGACTGCGGCGGTCCTCCTGCGGTCGAGGTCGCGAGAGATCGGCCCGGGTAGCTCGGAGACCAGCTGCCGTTGCTGCTTGATCTCGTCCACGGCGTGAACGGTACCGGACCGTGGGGTCAGCCGGCGGCCAGGGCGATCAGTCCGAAGAACGCACCGGCCGGGTCAGCGAGGACGGCGAACCGGCCGGCCGGGATGTCGATCGGACCAGCCATCAGGGTGGCGCCGAGGCCGCTGGCCTCGGCCACCGACGCATCGGTGTCGGCCGTGCCGAAGTAGGCCAACCAGTAGGCCGGCACGTCGGGCGGGACCTCGGCCGGGGTCGCCATCATCCCACCGACCATCCCGCCGTCGAGGAGGATCGTCGTGTACTCCATGTCGCCCATGGGCTCGGTGTCGAAGGTCCAGCCGAATACGGCTTCGTAGAAGGTCTTGGCTGCGGCCAGATCCCGGGTGGACAGCTCGTTCCAGGTGAGGGCGCCGGGCTCGTTGACCAGTCCGGCCCCGATGTGGGCTTTGGGCTGCCAGACAGCGGCCGCGGCCCCGGTGGGATCGGCGAAGACGGCCATCCGGCCCACATCGAGCACGTCCATGGGTTCGACGAAGACCATCCCGCCGGCCTGCTTGACCTTGGCCACGGCGGCGTCGGCGTCCTCCACCGATATGTAGGTCATCCAAGCCGGTGGTTGCCCCTCCATCATGATGGGCCCGGCCCCGGCTACCGGTGCGCCGTCCTTTTCGAACATGTGATAGTGCCCGGCCTCGGCACCCTGGTCTTTGGCCTCCCAGCCGAGCAGCGCGCTGTAGAAGGCCGCCGAGGCGGCGAGATCGGCACTGGCCAGATCGACCCAGGACGGGGTGCCCGGGTCATACGAGGTGCGGGTAGGCATGGCGGCTCCTTCCGTTGTTTGCCACAGCCTGCCACGCTACGTCCGTCGTCGCTCGGGGACCGACGGAGCGGCTGGTGGTGCCGGCAGACGTCCGACGTCCGGTCCCGTACACTTCCGGTCGATGAGCGATGGGAGAGGGGCTCTGGCCTGGCGGATCGACGAGCTCGCGGCCCGGGCCGGTGTACCCGTTGGCACCGTGCGCCTCTATCAGCGAGAAGGCCTACTGCCTCCCGGTCACCGGTCCGGGAGGTCCATGACCTTCGGAGCGTCCCATCTCGACCGCATCATCCGT
Source organism: uncultured Acidimicrobiaceae bacterium (assembly GCA_963824355.1). Classification (GTDB taxonomy): domain Bacteria; phylum Actinomycetota; class Acidimicrobiia; order Acidimicrobiales; family RAAP-2; genus Bog-756. The sequence continues at coordinate 183,083 of CAWGOY010000017.1, forward strand.
ATCCGCCAGCTGAAGGCGGCAAACTTCACACTGACCGCGATCCGGCGCATGATCGAAGGGGGTCAGTTCGTGCTGCTCGACCGGGTGCTCGGCACCGGCCCCCGACCCCGCAACCGCCAGCAGTTGGTGGAGGAATGCGGTGTCGACCCCGAACTGGTTGATGAGCTCGTGTCGATGGAGTTCCTCGCCGTACCCGGTGACCGGGGGGCTGAGGAGTACGACGGTGCCGAAGCCAGCGTGCTTCACGCCATCGACCAGTTGATCGAGCTCGGGACACCCCCGGCGATTCTCCGCGTCGTGCTGCCCCTCTACCTGCGCCACATGCGTGCGCTCGAGGACGATCTGGTGGCCACACTGTCAGGTCGGATGGACCTGAATCCGGAGCTCACCGCCGATGTGGTGGCGGAGTACGCCAAGCGGACGGCACGCCACAACGAGGCGTTCCTCGTTCGTTGGGACGTGGTGGTCGACTATCTGCACCACCGGATGATCCAACGACTGGTTCACCGCGCCCGGTCCCTCGTCCGTTGACCGCGGTCCACCGGTGCCACCGGGGCCACCGGAGATCAGGGCATCAACTCGTCGTGGAACGGACTGGCGAACACTCGTCCGGGGTCATACGAGTCCAGCGTGGCCAGGGCGGCTGACCAGCCGTCCCCGGACGCCTGACCGGTGGTGTACATGGCCGGGATGGTGGTGTCGAGCATGGTGGTGTTGGACCAACCGCCGCTGTCGGTATAGGCCCAGCCCTTGGACCACTCGAAGCGGACCGCACCGTACGAGCCGATGTAGTTGGCGAACATCCAGGCTTCGAGCTGTGTGTAGAACTCGTCGGCGTAGGGGGTCCCGGGGATGGTGAGGGCGTCGATCCAGACCGCGCAGTTCCAGCTTGGCTGGTCGGGCCGCGGCCGCAACACCCCGAGCTGGGGCTGCTGTGCCCCGGACAAGATCACATCACTGGTCTGGTCGAGCCCGGTGACCCGGAACTCGATCGGCCCGTTCATCGGGTACTGACCGTTGGCTTCGTACTGGCTGATCAGGTTGGTGTAATAGGTATAGAAGTCGTACACCACCTGTTGGATGGAGCCGGTGTTGCACAGGATGGCGTAGCCGTTGGCGGTCACCTGGAGAGTGGTCGGCTTTACGTACAGGGTGGAGTAGCGGGACGGTCCCCAGATGTCGCCGGTTCCCTCGAGGATGAGGCTGGTACCGACGTCGGCCATCTCCGCGTTCTCGAACGCCGGGGTACCCGAGGTCACTCCCTTGATCACCTCGGCGATGAACTGGGACTCACTGGTGGAGATGGTGTTGGCGAACGGGTAGTTGTAGGGACCGGAGACGGCGTTGGACAAGAAGGGTTGGTTCTTTTTGATACTCCACACCTTCAACCACGGGAGCACGGTGAAGGGGAAGGAGATCACCTCCACTCGACCCGAGGACAGCACCAGGCTCTGGAACGACTGGCTGCCGGCCTTGGACGGTGCCGCGAAGAGGGTGCTCTGAGGGATGGTCCAGTAGCTCACACACTGGAGGTTGACATCCGCGCCCACTTGCAACGTGACGTCGGTGACAAAGGCCCGGCCTAAATGGACCAGGAGTGGCTTGATGCCGGGATCGCTGCGGCTGAAGGTCTGGAGGACGTACTGGCCGGTGGTCGCGTTCCACACCACCGCGGTAAGGGACAGGATGAGGTTGCTGACCGAACCGTAGGTCTTGCCCGAGATGGCGGTCTCGCCATTGGCCTTGATGGCGGTGCCGTGTCCGCCGATGGCCAGCACGCCACCAAGCGTCAGGTCACCCGGCGCCGGGTTGGCGGTGAGGCCGAGTCCTTTGGACCCGAGGCTGGACAGCAGTGTGTCCATGGTCACGCCGGTCTGGGCGGTGACGGTGTTGGGGGTGCCCGATGTGGAGATGGAGAGGTTGGTGAGGTGCACCGTGGTGTCGACCAACACATAGTCAGCTCCTGAATTCCCTTCGGGAAGGATGAGTGGCGACCAGCCGTGCCCCATACCCTTGGGCCGGACTCTCCAGCCGTTGGCGTGGGCCCAGTTGGCAATGGTCACCACATCGGCCGATGTCGCCGGAGCGGCAGTCCAGACGTTGTCGATGACGATCTCCCCGGACCAGTTCTGGTACGCCTGCTGGTAGAGACTGATCGACGAGGGGAATCCCGGCGGACTGGGGATGGTGGCAGCACCGGTTACCGGAATCTTGAACGCCGGCGTCCAGCCCATGGCCCCCGACGCTCCGACCAGTGCGGTGCCCGCCGCCGCCTGAAGAAAGGTCCTTCGGGAGAGCCCGCGCCGCGCTGCACCGGTTTGATCATCCATGGTCGTTCCTCCCCTAGTGGACAGCCGACGGCCGGCTGCGGCCTTTTCTGATCACACGGTGAAGGATCAAGTCTGAGCAGTCAATCTTTTTCCAACTGACCGCGCGGTAACGCTTCGGCCGGCTCCAGGATCAGTTCCCGAAGTTCCAGCTGTCCCCTTCCTCGTAGCGATGAAGGATGTTCTTGGCCATGAGGATCTTGTGGACCTCGTCGGGGCCGTCGGCCAGCCGCAGCACCCGCGCAGTGAGGTACATCTGGGCCAGCGGCAGGTCGTTGCTCACACCGGCGCCGCCCCATACCTGGATGGCGCGGTCGACCACCCGGTGGTAGGCGGCGGGCACGAACACCTTGATGGCCGAGATGGCGGTGCGGACATCGGGATCTCCGTTGGCCACCTTCTCGGCGGCATTGATGGTCATGAGGCGGGCGGACTGCACGTCCATGTAGCTCTCGGCGATGAACCCCTGGATGAACTGCTTGTCCTTGAGGAGGCCACCGTGGACCTCCCGGTCCAGGGTGCGCTCGACCATGAGATCGAAGGCCCGCCACATCTGGCCCACCGAGTTCATGCAGTGGTAGACCCGCCCGGCTCCCAGCCGGTCCTGGGCGGCCTGGTGGCCCTGACCCACCAGACCCAACGTGTTGTCGGTGGGGACGCGTACGTTCTCGTACTTGATCTCGCAGTGGTCCGAGGTCGAATGGCCGAAGATGCCGATGCCCCGAATGATGTTCACCCCGGGGGTATCGGTGGGCACGATGATCTGGGTCATGCGCCCAGTGACCCCGAGCTCGCCGGTGGGGTCGGTGGCCCGGCACATGACGATGAAGAAGTCGGCGGCGATGCCGTTGGAGGTGAACCACTTGTGGCCGTTGATCACCCATTCGTCGCCATCTCTGACCGCCTCGGTGGTGATGGAGCGAGGATCGGAGCCGGCGTGATCGGGTTCGGTCATGGAAAATCCCGACTCCATGGTCCCTTCGATGAGCGGGATGAGCCACTTCCTCTTCTGCTCCTCGGTCCCGTACTTGACCAGGATGCTGGCGTTCCCCGAGTTGGGCGCGGCGATGCCGAACAGGGTGGAAGCACCCACGGCGTAGGCCAGGATCTCGTACATGTAGGCCAGCGACAGGAAGTCGAGCCCCATGCCCCCGTACTCGGCCGGCAGATGGGGAGCCCACAGGCCGGCCTCGCTGACCTTGGCCTTGATCTTCTCCCGGAGATCGAGACTCTGGCGATGGCGTTCGTCTCGGTCGTCCTGGCTGAGATCTGCCCCTCTTCGGGACCGCCACAGGATTTCCTCGTTGGGGAGGATCCCGACGTTGATGAAGTCGGCGGTCCGGCGACGGATGTCGTTGATCCTCGGATCCAGGCCGGGTATCGGCGTCACGTTGATCGCCATGAGGTTCTCCTTGGTGGGGTCGGATCGACAGGCGGTGCGGTGCCGGTGCCCATCATGACCCAGGCGGGGTGCTGGCCCTCCGCCGGCCAGTCGGTGGTCCCCGGCGCATAACACTTTCGCGAATGGGTCTATGACGTATATCTATCTCGTAGAGTTTTCCTTCGCCCTTAGGTCCCGACCCGTTGAGCAGCACCTATTTCTCCGACGACTCTCCGGCATGTCCCGTTGGGCCATAACTCTATGCCATAGATATACGCCATACACTCATTCTCAGAACCGTAACTGTTCAGGTCTCGCTCGGTGGTCCCTGACCTGCGGGTTCGACACGCGTATCGTTGGGAATTCCGGACGACGACTCTCCTCAGGGTGGCCCCAGACCCTCCTATTGGGCATTGGAGCAAGAGGTCGTCTCCCTGCGGGCCGCCTTGAACGAGGCGTCCACGCTGATCCAACAGATGAGCGTGGAGTTGGCCGAGCTTCGGGCCGAGCGGTCGACGAACTCCCGCAACTCGTCCAAGCCCCCCTCCTCGGACGGCTATGCCAAACCGGCACCCAAGTCCCGCCGGGTGCGGTCCGGGAAGAAGCCGGGCAAACAGCCCGGTGACCCTGGCCACCATCTGGCCACACGTGCCGATCCCGATCTCATCTGCGTGCATGCGCCGACGCAGTGTCGGTCCTGTGGTTCGGACCTGGCCGGTGTGGCGGCATCGTCGGTCGTCGCCCGCCAAGTGTTCGACCTGCCTCCCATGTCTCTCGTCTGCACCGAGCACCAGGCAGAGACCAGGCGCTGTCGCTGCGGGGTTCTCACCACCGGGTCGTTCCCCGACGAGGCTTCAGCCCCCGCCTGCTACGGCCCGGGTCTGCGGGCCCTGGTCTGTTACCTGGTGGCCCGCCAGCACCTCCCCGTCGCCCGGGTGGCCGAGCTGTTGGCCGACACTTACGGAGCGCCGGTGTCGACCGGGGCCATCGTGGCCATGGTCCGCCAGGGTGCCGGCAAGCTGGACCTGTTCTGCACCCTGGTGCGGGAGCTGCTCCGGGGATCCCCGGTCGTCCACTGCGACGAGACCGGCCTTCGGGTCAACGCCCGCCTGCACTGGGTGCACGCCGCTTCGAGCACCGACCTCACCCTCTACCACCTGGACCCACGACGGGGGAAAGAAGCCCTGGAGAACATGGGCGTCATCCAGGGCCATCAGGGGGTCCTCGTCCACGACGGCTGGCCGGCATATCGGAGCGGCTTCGCCGCCACCCATGCCTTGTGCAACGCCCATCACCTCCGTGAGCTGGAGGCAATCGCGGCACTGGAGGGCCAGGGGTGGGCCGCCGACATGGCCGACCTGCTCACCGGGGCCTGGCATCAGGTGCTCTCGGCCAAAGATGGTGGCCGAGAGCACCTGGACCGTGACCACGTCCGCCGCCATCAGGACTCGCTACGCCGAAATCATCGACGCAGCCCATCGGGCCAACCCGCCACCGGTCACCACCTCGCCACGGCCCAAGCGGTCCAAAGCGCTCGCCCTTTTGACCCGTCTCGACTACTACGCCGACGACATCCTGCGCTTCGCTGCGGACTTCTCTGTCCCCTTCGACAACAACCTGTGCGAGCGCGACGTCCGGATGATCAAGATCGCCCAGAAGGTCTCCGGTGGATTCCGCAGCACCGAGGGAGCAGCCGCCTTCCTTGCCCTGCGCAGCTACCTCTCGACCGCCGGCAAACAGGGGGTCAACCGCCTGGGTGCCCTGCAGAGGCTCTACCTCGGGGATCCATGGATGCCCACTTTGCCAATACCTGGTTGAGCACTAACTTGGGCATCAGCCCAGCTCAGGGGGACCTGAACAGTTACTCAGAACCTATCGGCCGAGACTGGTCGACGGCGTCGACGTCGACACAGACACAGACACCGAGACCGACACCGACTCCGACACCGACCGGCCTGGCTCCCCTCCTCTTCCGAGGGTGCGGAGCCCCTCCTACCCGATCGGGGTGGTGAGGTTGTAGAGGGTGACACCATCCACCGTCTGGGCGGTGAAGTGGGAGTCCACCCATGAGGAGATCTGCTCGGCGTCGGAGACGCCGGTCTGTCCCTGACCGCCACCGAAACCACCGCCGAAGCCACCGCCACTGATGAAGTAATGGATGCGCCCCTCGGACACGTACTTCTGGAACTCGGACAGTGTCGGAGCCGGGTCGGTTCCGTTGAACCCGCCGATGGCCATCACCGGGTCCCCGGTGGCCAACTGGTAGCCCGAGGCGGTATTGGAGCCGTCGGCCGCCGCCACCCAGGTGTACCGCGAGGCATCGGCAGCGAGAAGGGCGGTCAGCTGCTTGCCGGGCGTGGCCGCATTGAGCAGGCCTCCGGCCGCGCCACCCGCGATGGCACCCCCTCCCCGGTTGCCGAAGCTGCGGCCGCCGGCGAACCCGCCGCGGCGTCCGAATCCGCCGGCACCGAATCCTCCACCGGGTGCACCCCCGCCACCGAACAGTCCGGCGGCCGGGCCGCCGGGTCGGAAGATGCGGGCCGGGATGTGGACGCCTTTACCCAGCTTGACGCCGTTGGGCAGGGTGAAGCCGGGTGGGAGGGTGATGCCGTTGCGGGCAAAGTTCCGAATCCCCCGGCACCGCCAAACCCGCCGCCTCCCTGAATGGCGGGACCGGCCGAGGGGATAGCCCCACTGTGCGGAGTGGCAGCAGTGGTGAGCGAGTAGGCCGCCGGAGCGGCGATGACCGAGGCGATGCCGAAGCTGGCCAGTCCGGCGGCCAGGACGCCGCGAGCCTTCGGGACGAGAGCGATCCCGATGGCGGCGATCGCGCCAATCACCACGATGGCCCAGCGCAGGAACGGATACCAGGTCGGACTCCAACCCAGGATGACGAAGGCCCAGGCCACCGTGGCCAGGATTGCCGCCGCCAGGGCCAGGCGGGGGAAGAGCTCGCGGCGGCGTTGCCACAGCGTGGAGCCGCCCATCCCGACCAGTGCCCCGACGGCCGGCGCCAGCACGATCGTGTAATAGGGATGGATAATGCCCTGGGCAAAGCTGAGGGTGGCACCGGTGAAGAGCAGCCAGCCACCGAACAGGAGGAAGGCAGCGCGGACCCGATCGGTTCGGGGACCCCGGCGGGTCATCCACAGCACGGCCAGGAGCCCGATCAGAGCCCCGGGGATCAGCCACGAGATCTGTCCGCCCATCGAGCGGAGGAACAACCGGTCCCATCCGGTCGGTCCCCACATGCTTCCCCCCGGTCCTGCCCAAGCCACCTCCGACGCTCCCGGTCTCGTTGCCGGTCAGCCGGCCGAATCCGTTGTAACCGAAGATGAGATTGAGCTCCGAGTTGTTGGCGGACCCGCCGACATAGGGACGGTCGGCGGCCGGGGTCAACTGGACGGCGGCCACCCACCAGCCACCGGCGACCAGCAGCGCTACGCCCGTGTAGATCAGCTGCAGGATGCGTTTGCCCAACTTGGGCGGGCCGCACAGGAGATAGACCAGGGCCAGTACCGGGATCAGGATCAGGGCCTGGAGCATCTTGGTGATGAAGCCGAAGCCGATCAGGGCGCCGGCCAGGACCATCCACCGCGATCGGCCGTCCTCGATGGCCCGGACGGTGGCGTAGGCGGCCAGGGTGAGGACCAGGGTCAACAGCGCGTCGGGGTTGTTGTAGCGGAACATCAACGTGGCCACCGGCGTGAGGGCGACGACCGAGCCGGCCAGAAGGGCGGCACCCGGATTGAACCAGCGGCGAACCGTCACGAACAGGACGCCGACCGTGGCCACGCCCTCGAGGGCCTGGGGCACCAGGATGCTCCAGGCATTGACCCCGAAGATCCGGGCCGAGATCTCCATCACCCACAACGAAGCCGGGGGCTTGTCGACGGTGATGAAGTTGGCTGCATCGGAGGATCCGAAGAAGAACGCCTTCCAGCTTTTGGTTCCGGCCTGCACTGCCGCCGAGTAGAAGCTGTTGGCCCATCCGGACTGGCCGAGTCCCCAGATATAGAGGAATCCGGTCCCGACCAACAGGACGACGAAGGCCGGGCGGACCCAGGCGGGATCCTGCGGCCGGCCCCGGATCAGCCGTGCCGGCCAGCTGGAGGGGGGAGCCGGCGTGGGGGGATCGGGGGGAGGACGGTGGTCCGAGCCGTCGGGAAGCCCGTCGACCGGGTCCTCCCGGCTGTCAGGAACTCCGGGCATCCACGGATCGGCACCCGGCACCGGAGGCGGCGCCTCGGGATCGGCGATCACCCCGGTGGTCGCTGAGGCGTTGGGACCCAGGTCGTCGGTGGCGCTCTCGGCGCGGGTGGCCGGAGCGAGGTCGGCGCTGCCGTCGGTGACTCGGGCATCGGTCATGAGGGCGTCCTCGTCATCTCGCGGCGGTCGCGCTGCAGCGTAGCGTCGGTGTCCACCTGGTCAGGGGTCAGGTGGGTGCCGAACTGAGGCCGAAAGACCCAGGTGCGGAGGATGCCGAAGCGGATGGCGGCGGCGGCGGCGTTGGCCGCGGTCACCGCCACCAGCTGGGGGAGCAGGGAGGTGAGACCGACGGCCCGGGTGGCGGCGAGAGCTCCGGTGGTGAAGGCCAGGCTGACGCCCAGCAGGGTCGACGCGGTGAGCACCCGATGGGTGCGGTCAAGGCCGTGTTGGGCGGTACCGGCCATGCCCCGGTGGGCGGCGGTATTGCCGAGACTGCACAACCCGATGGCCACTCCGTTGGCCAGGTAGCTGCCCAAACCGGGCTCGAGGGCGGCGAACAGACCGGCGTAGGCCACTGTGCTGATCGCTCCCACTCCGGCGAACCGGAGCAACTCGTCGGCGAACACCACAGACGAGGGTGGCGCCGAGCGCTCGGTGAGGAGGGAGAGCTGGGGCGGGAGCGCCTCGGTTCCGCCCGGAGCCCGGTCTGCAGGTGTCCGGACGGCGGGGCGGGCCACCGGCCGTGGAGCCGACGATCCTCCGGGGTTGGGAGCGGCCGACCGGGCCGGCCGATGCAGGGCCCGATGTCTCGAGGCCGGTCCGAGCATGCGCAAGACACCGCGCAGGTCTTTGTAGGCGGTGTGGAGCACCTCGACCCGGGAATCGGTGTCGTCGACCCAGTCCACCGGGACTTCGTGGATGCGGAGACCGATCCGCTGAGCCGTCACCAGCACCTCGGTGTCGAAGAACCACTCGTCATCCTCGACCAGCGGGAGCAGCTCGAGAGCAGCTTCCCGGCGCATGGCTTTGAACCCGCACTGGGCGTCGGTGGTGGTGCTGCGGAGGGCCGACCGGACCAGCAGGTTGTAGCCGCGCGAGATGAACTCCCGGCGGGTTCCCCGCACCACATGGGCCCCAGGTGCCAGCCGCGTCCCGATAGCCACGTCACTGTGGCCGGACAGCAGGGGGGCGACGAGGGGGAGGAGGGCGTCGAGGCCGGTGGCCAGATCCACATCCATGTACGAGACGACCTCGGCGTCGCTGGCCGTCCAGGCCGCCCGCAGGGCGCGCCCACGACCCTTCTGATCGAGGTGAAGCGCCTTCACATGGGCGAGGGTGTCAGCCAAGCGCAGGGCGATATCCCAAGTGCCGTCGGTGCTGGCGTTGTCGGCGATGGTGATGGTGGTCATGTAGGGAAAGGAGGCGTCGAGGAAGGTCCGCAGGGCAGTGATACTGATCGCCAGTTGCTCAGCCTCGTTGTAGACAGGAATGACGATGTCGACATCCACATCCGACCTGGCCCGGTTCTGCTCTGGCCGGGCGTCGGGGAATTGGAGAACGCTCATGGGATTGACTCTGGGGGCTGGGGATCGGACGGAGATGTGAGCAACCTGTGCGTTTGATGAGAGTTTCGGCGTCGGACCGGGGCCAGCCACCTGGTGACGCAATAGGCCTCGCGGCGGAACCCGCTCATCCTGCGGACCGCCCGAGCGGATCCGAGGCGCCGATCTCAACGCCGGGCAGGTCGGCCGGCGGGTCGGTGAGTGGTGGGACGGCGGGAAGGTGCACGGTGAAGGTGGAACCGGACCCCACCTGGGCTTGGGCGGCTACCGAGCCCCCGTGTGCGGCGACAATGGCACTCACGATCGACAGTCCGAGCCCGGCTCCCCCGTGGGTACGGGAACGGCTGGGATCGGACCGGTAGAAGCGCTCGAATATGTGCTCGGCCTCCTCGGGTTCCATGCCGGGCCCGTCGTCGGCCACGGTGATGGTGGCTCCTGTGGCATCCGGCTCCACCGCCACCCGCACCGAGGTGCCGGCGGGCGTGTGGGCCCGCACATTGGCCAGCAGATTGTCGATCACCTGACGAAGGCTGGTCGGGTCGCCCATCACTTCGATCGGCCGCGAGGCATGGAAGGTCACCGGCCACTCGGGCCCAACGGTGGATGCGGTGTGGACAGCCTCGGCGCACAGGGCCACCAGGTCCACCGAGCGTCGCTCCATGGGCCGACCCTCGTCGAGGCGGGCCAACAGCAGCAGATCGGCCACCAGATGCTCCATTCGTCCGGTCTCGATGCGGATCCCGCCCATTAGCCGTTCGAGGTCGGCCTTCTGTTCGGATGCGCCCCGACCGAAGAGTTCGGCGTAGGCCGAGATGGCGGCGATGGGTGTTCGCAGCTCGTGGGACGCGTCGGCCACGAATCGGCGGAGCTGCTGTTCCGAGGCCCGGAGCCTGCGCTCCGAAGCCAGTCGGGCGCTGAATGCCGACTCGATGCGGGACAGCATCACGTTGAGGGTGCGGGCCAGGCGACCCACCTCGGTCGACTCGTTCTCGCCGGGGACCCGTTCGGTCAGGTTGCCGGCGGCAATGGATTCGGCGGTGGCCTCCATGTCCCGAAGTGGGCGCAGCCCGATGCGCACCAGCCAGAAGCCTCCGATGAGGGCCACCAGCAGTGCACCCCCGGTCACGGCCAGTTCGATCAGCAGCAAGTGGTGGAGGGTGCTGCCGGTGTCACCGTTGGGCTGGGCCACGACCAGTACGTCACCGCTGTCGAGGATCGAGGCCCGTACCCGGAAGTCCGGTCCGTTGGCCTGCGTGGACGGTGCGGTGAAGTAGACGACCTGCTCGCCGTTGGCTTCCTTGGAGAAGCCGCTGATGGTGTGGGGGAGCTGTGGCGTGTAGTTGGACCCGTCGACGTAGGCCGGACAGCTCTGGGAGTCGATCACCCCGCCGCTGACTGCCCGTACCTCCACCGACGGCGCCTCGAAGGCGTTGGAGGGTGGCGGGTTGCCATTGTCTGCTCCCGGGGTTCCGATACCGGCGGCACCGCTGCCCCCGGTAGCGGGGAGGATCTGACCGGGGAAGTTGAAGCAGCTCAGTACATGCCCGTTGTTGAGATTCGATTCGTACTGTATTTGCGAGGTCTCCAGCTGCTGGTCGATGCGTTGGTAGAGGAAGGCCTCCAGCGACCGATAGGTCACCACGTCGGCGACCACCAGCGCCACGAGGGCGATCACGCCGATGGCGATCAACAGTCGGGTCCGGAGCGACACGGTTTAGTGAGTCGTCGGCTCGCGGAGTGCATAGCCGACCAGTCGCACCGTGTGGATGACCGGTGGGCCCACCGCCTCGAGCTTCTTGCGGAGATAGCTGACATAGGTCTCGACGACGTTGCCGTCGCCTCCGAAGTCGTAGTGCCACACGTGATCGAGGATCTGGGCCTTGGACAGCACGTGACGGGGGTTGAGGAGAAAGAAGCGGAGGAGGTTGAACTCGGTGGCGGTGAGGGAGATGGGCTGCCCGCCCCTGGTCACTTCGTGGGCGCTCTCGTTCATCTCGATATCGGCGAACCGGAGGACCCCCTCGTCCTCGGGCTCACTGCCGATCCGGCGGAGGATGGCGTGGACACGGGCCACGATCTCGGCCAGGGCGAACGGCTTGGTCACGTAGTCGTCCCCGCCGACGGTGAGCCCGGCCACCTTGTCCTCGATGGCGTCCCGGGCGGTGAGGAACAGAATGGGGACCCGGATTCCGTCGGCCCGCAGGCGGCGGGTGACCTCCAGGCCGTCCAGGTCGGGCAGCATCACGTCCAGCACGATCAGGTCGGGTGGATTGTCCTGCGCGGCGGCCAGGGCCAGTCGTCCGTTCACTGCCTCGTCGACGCCGAATCCCTCGTAGCGCAGTGAGGTTGAGACGGCATCGACGATCGAGGGCTCATCGTCGACCACCAGAATGCGCTGGTTGCGGGTGGGTTCCACCTTGGTCATCCTTCCCTGAAGGGTTCGCGCAGATGACCTGCGGTTGTCCCCGAGGGCACCAAGCATCGCGCCTGTCCTTGTCCCTAAGTTGAGAATCTCCTGTGAGTTGGCTGTGAAGGACGGCGCCGGAACCCAGGTCGGGGGCCCAGCCGGCGGCCCTGTCGGTGGCCCTGCCGGGAATCGTAGAAGCGGGGAGCGAATTCACAGGCGGTCCACAGCCGACCTGGGGCTGGCTCTCGGATCGGGATTGTCCACTGGCTCCAGTACGACGGAGCAGCCGGACCCCGACTCCGGTACCGGACGCTCCCTGACCGGCGAAGGGATACCCGATGGCACAGCAACGTGATCAGCACCAGACCCGCACCCCGGCCGGGCAAGCCAGGGACAGGGCCTTGGTGCGGGTCCGCCGGATCACCACACTGGTCGGCGTGACCGCCACCGCGGCTGCTGTGGGCCTCGGCATCCTGGTCGCCTCGGACACGACGGCTCACTCGGCGACCACGGCTCGGGCCACCTCGCCCGACGCTTCGTCAACCGCCACCAGCGCCGGTTCGTCGACCGCATCCTCGACGGCAACGACCACCGCATCGGCCACGTCGACCGCTCAATCGTCGTCGGCCCGAACGGGCGCCCTGTCCGCGACACCCACCACGACCACCACCACGGCGCCGAAGACCACTTCGGCGACGCCCACCGCGGTGTCGGGACAGTCATGACCGCGCTTCGAACGGCGACGCGACAACTGCAGGTGGCCACCCGCTCGCTTTCGGCCATCGGTACGAGGTGTGCGGTGGTGGTGACCGATCCCGATCGGGCCGATGAAGCGCTGGCCATGATGGCCGCCGAACTCGAGGCCATCGACGGGACCTGCAGCCGGTTCCGATCCGACTCGGAACTGCGTCGGCTGGAGGTGACGAGCGGCGGACAGCCCGTACCGGTGAGCCGGCTGCTGTTCGACGCACTCGAGGTGGCCGACGCTGTTGCCGTGATGACCGCCGGCATCGTCGATCCGACCATCGGATCGGCGCTCATCGAGCTGGGGTACGACCGTGACTTCGCCCTTCTCGAGTCCGCCGATGGGTCGGTCCCGTTCGATCCCCAGCCGGCACCGGGCTGGTGGAGGATCCGGCTGGACGACGATGCCGGCACCGTGGCCATTCCCGAAGGCGTGCACGTCGATCTCGGCGCCACCGCCAAAGCATGGGCTGCCGATCGTTCCGCACGATCCATCGCCGAAGCCCTGGACTGCGGCGTGCTGGTCGACCTGGGCGGCGACGTGGCCGTGGCCGGTAGGTGCCCACAAGACGGGTGGTCGGTGGGTATCGCCGCGGCCTGCACGACACCGGTCACCGAGGTCGACCAGGCGGTGGCCGTCTTCTCCGGCGGGCTGGCCACGTCAGGCACCCGGGCCCGGTCGTGGACCCGCCACGGCCGTCGGGTGCATCACATCATCGATCCGTGGACGGGTGATGCGGCCGCGGCGGTCTGGTCCTTGGTGTCGACGACATCGGGCAGCTGCGTCGAGGCCAACGCCTGGAGCACGGCAGCGGTGGTCTGGGGGGAGGATGCCGTCGGAAACCTCGCCTCTCTGGGCGTACCTGCCCGTCTGGTCGATGTCGAAGGCCGAGTCACCTGCACCGGGGGGTGGCCCGAGGACGATGGGTCGCCGGCCGCCCCGGCCGCTGTCGTGGCGGTGGAGGCGGCGTGATGCTGGCCACTACGTCGACCACCGTCTGGTTCACCATGCGGGCCTCCGGCATCGTCGCCCTGCTCCTGCTCACCGCCACCGTCGTGCTCGGCATCCTGACGGCGGGACGGAGGAAATCCCGCTCGCTACCCGCCTTTGCCCATGCCGACCTCCACAAACGGGTGTCCATCTTGGCCATGGTGTTCCTGGTCATCCACGTGATCACCGCCGTTGTCGACAGCTACGTCAACGTGGGATGGGTCGCCGTGGTGGTGCCGTTTGCCTCGCCCTACCGACCGCTGTGGACCGGCCTCGGCACGGTCGGTGTCGACCTCATGGTTGCCGTGGCCGTCTCGAGCGCCCTCCGCCAGCGCATCAGCCCCCGCATCTGGAAGGGCATCCACTGGTTGGCCTACGGGAGCTGGCCGGTGGCCATGGCCCACTCGTTGGGCATGGGGACCGACGCCTCGAAGCTCTGGATGGACGTACTGGCCGGCGGATGCACCCTCGCCGTGGTGTGGGCCGGCGTCTGGCGCATCGCCGATGGGCGGCGCAACCGGATCCGTGTTGCGCTGTCGGGAGCCGCCACCCGGGTGGTGGACGGGAGACCGGCGGCCGGAAGAACCGGCGTCGTGCACCCAATGGCAGAGACGCCGGCCTGGTCCCCATCGACGGAGGGCGCAGCGCTCCGAACGATCCCGACGGCAACTGGGCTTCTCGAGAGGAATCGACCGTGACCGCCACCACCATGAACCCCCCTGACCGACTGGTGTCGGCGGGCGTGGGCCCGGGACAGGGTCAGGCCGGGATTGCCGGCCTGACCAGCCACCTGGCCGCCCACGGCCCGCTGCCCGTTCCGGCCGGGGACGATCCTTCGTGGCGGGCCGGCATGGTGGCCGCAGTGGCCGAGTCCGGTCTGCTGGGCCGGGGCGGAGGCGGTTTCCCTTCGGCACGGAAGTGGGCTGGCGTGAGAAGGAGTGGCCGCCGACCGCTGGTCGTGGTCAACGCCATGGAAGGCGAGCCGGCCAGTGCCAAGGACCGGGTGTTGCTGTCGCACTCTCCCCATCTCGTCCTGGACGGAGCCGAAGTGGCCGCCGCGGCCATTGGGGCCTCGGAGATCGTCGTCTGCGTGCCCGCCGAGTCGGACCGGGCCGCGTCGGCCATCGACGCGGCCATCGGAGAGCGGGTACGAGCCGGCGGATCCCGCTGTCGGGCGTCGGTGGCCCGTCCGCCCGGCCGCTATGTGGCCGGGGAGGAATCGGCGCTGGTTGCCTGGCTCAACACCGGCCGGTCCCTCCCTTCTCTGCGGATCGACAAGTCGGTGCCTCTGTCGGTGGGACGGGCCCCGGCTGTGGTGCACAACGCCGAGACCCTCGCCCAGGTCGCCCTCATCGCCCGGTACGGACCCCAGTGGTTCCGTCGGCTGGGCACGCCCGAGGCACCCGGATCCACCCTGGTCACCGTCTCCGGTGCGGTCCGCTTCCCCGGGGTGGTCGAGGTGGAGATGGGCACTCCGATCATCGACGTCCTCGAGAGGTCCGGGCTGGACACCGAGCCGTCCGCCGTCCTGGTCGGTGGGTACGGCGGGGCGTGGCTGGGACCCTGGGCACTGACCACGCCGTTTGCCCCGGGACCCCTGGCCGGAGCCGGAGCCGTCCAGGGGGTCGGCCTCCTCATCGCCCTGCCCCACGGGTCCTGTGGGATCGCCGAAACGGCCCGCATCGCCCGGTACATGGCCGGACAGAGTGCCGGTCAGTGCGGCCCGTGCGTCTTTGGCCTACCGACCCTGGCCGACGACCTCGAACTCCTGTGGTCGGGCCGGGGCGGTTCCGAGCTGCTCGGCCGCATCGAACAACGGGCCGCCACCATCGACGGGCGCGGGGCGTGCCGCCACCCGGACGGGGTAGTCCGATTGGTCCGGAGCGCGATGACCGTCTTTGCCGGCGATGCTCGGGCCCATGCTGCCGGGCAGCGGTGCCCCGGGTACGGGGCACCGACGGTGCTGACGTTCCCGAAGGATGTCGTGGCCCCCGGCCGGAGCCGGCGATGACCACCGCGACCAGGATCACCCTCCGTGTGCGGGTGGACCCGGTGGCCTGCGACGCCTACGGATACTGCGCCGAGCTCCTCCCCGAACGAGTGACGCTCGACGAGTGGGGCTATCCGATGGTGGACGGCACCCCGATCGATGGCGGGCTGGTGGCACTGGCCACCCGGGCGGCCGCCGAGTGCCCCCGTCGGGCATTCGTCGTCCAGGGGGACGCCATCGTCTGAGGGCCGGATCTCAGTTGCATTCGATCCCGGAGGGGGCCAGGCCTCCACCGGTCAGATAGGTGGTCACGAGCTTCTGCATGCAGGCATCGGCGGAGCCGCTGAGCAGCCAGGTGTGTCCCCAGCCGTTCCAGATCACCAGGTGGGCCGACGGCAGGGCGGCGGTCAGGTGACGGGCATTGACGAGCGGTGTATTGGGATCGCCGGTGTTGCCGATGACCATGATGGGAGGAGCCCCGACGGGGTGGACATCGGTCACCGGTTGGCGGCCCGGTGGCCAGGCCACGCATCCACCCATGGTGTAGGTCACCGCATAGGCGCCGATGAGGGGATAGCGGGCCGCCAGATCCCGGGCCTGGTTGCCGGCCTCGACCGGTGAGGGGTGGACGGCGGCATCGTTGCAGGTGATGGCCCACAACGGGTCGACCAGCGGAGCCCCGTCGATGTCGGTGACCAGTTCGAGGGCCAGGGTCCGCAGGGGGGCGCCGTTGCCGTTGTGGGCGGCCACCAGCGCCGCCTCGTACTGGGGCGTGAAGGCCAGGGCGCTCAGCACCAGCAGGGTGGCCGTGTCCAGGTCGCCCACGGTCACCGGCTGGTTGTCGCCGTTCCCCGGTGCCGGGAGTGGATGGAGGAGAAGCGACGCTGACAGGGTGCGGAAGTAGGCGGCCGGGCGGTTGCCCAGGGGACAGGCCGGCGATGCCGCGCAAGTCGACAGGAGGTGGTTGAGGGACCGCTCGGCTGCCGGCGCTTCCTGATTGGCCTGCTGGGTCAGGGACGCGTTGATGTCCACGGCACCGTCGAGGACCATGGTCGTCACACGGTGGGGGAACAGCTGGGCGTAGACCGCACCCAGCACCGTCCCGTAGGACCATCCGTAGTAGCTGATGGTCTTGAGCCCGAGGGACTGCCGGATCCGGTCGAGGTCGCGGGCAGTGTTGGTCGTGTCGACGTAGGGAGCCAGGTCGGCCTGCGTCGTCTCGCAGGACTGGGCCATGGCGGAGAAGGCCGGGGTGCCGGGCAGCGGCGTTCCCGGTTCGGCCGGTACGGGTAGGACGCTGCTCAGGACCGAGGGGGAGGTTCCGCATCGCAGGGGGTCACTGGCTCCGGTGCCCCGCGGGTCGAAGGTCACGATGTCGAAGTCCTGGCGGACCGCGGCCGGAAAGCCCAGGAGCGCCACGGGAAGGATCTGATCGCCGCTCTCGCCGGGCCCACCCGGGTTGAACACCAGGGTGCCGTCCGGGTCGGCGGGGTTGAGGGATGGCGCCCGTTTGAGCGCCAGGAGGATCGACGGCCCGTTGGGGTTTCGGTAGTCCACCGGGACGGACACCGTGCCGCACTGCAACGTGGACCCGGCCGAACAGGGGGACCAGACCACGGGCGGGGTCGCCGGCTGGGTCGGCTGGCGGACCGGGGCCGGCCGGTTGGTGACCGTCGATGGGGATGCAGTCGATGGGGGTGCTGTCGATCGGGTCGACGCCTTGCCGCTACATCCGGCCGCGGTGGCGAAGAGTAGGAGGGCCATGACGGATGCCTGGAGTCCCCATCGGCGGTGCGCCATCGCTCCGGAACGTAGCCGAGGAGGGGACGGGTCATCGCCATCCGGGAATGATTGCGTACACAACCATGTTGCAACGGGTTGTGCAGGTTCTGACCCTCCCTTCTGGTTTGAGGCCGTCGTCGGTCAGCGACGACAACTCGACGAGGCTCATCACCGCCAAGGCCTTGGGCATCGCCGGGGTCATCGCCTACAACTGGTGGGTGGCGGTGCCCTTCGTGCCCGGTTTGATGCCGTCGATCAACGGGTTCTTCTCCGATCTCGAGGCCACCGGCCGGCCCCATGCCGCCTTGATGGCCGATCTCGATCTCACCGCCGGACTCCTCATGATCACGGCTCTTGTCCTGCGCGGGTCACGGGGCCGGGGCGGTCTGCGTCCCGAGTGGAAGTGGATGGTGGCCTTCGCGGTGGCCGGAGCAGTGGGCGGGCGCTACACCTACGCCTGTTCGGAAGGTCTCAGCGCCACCTGCCGCAGTATGGAATGGCATCTCCAACTTCCCCTACATCACTACATCCACGTCTTCTCCGGCATCGCCGAATTCGCCACGCTGACCACAGCGGCGGTCATCGCCCGGCGACGCACCCGCCACGAGGCGACGCCTGAAGCTCGGATCTACCGGTGGGTGGTGGCGGTGCTGGTCGTGGGCTATCCGTTGCTTGGGGCGGTGTACCTGACCGACCGGCTGGGCACGCTGGTGGAGCCGATCTTCTTCATCGCCTTCTCGGTGATGCTGCTGACCGAGGTGTTCGAGACTGCCGGATCAGGGCGCCCGACGAACTCGTGGGCCGATCGGGTCCAGGCCCGGGAGTGGCCCGGTCAGGACCCGGCCCGGGCCTCCATTTGAAGAATTTCCTCCAGACCTGCGCGGTTGCGCCTAGGGTGAAGGGGCGTCGACCCAATTCACGCGGGCCGGCGAATGTAGGGCTTCACAATGGATCCCCGCTTTTCAGTGCGTGAAACTTCAAGGAGTGACAGTTATGGGTGTAGGTGCAGTTAAGTGGTTTAACGCCGAGAAGGGCTTCGGTTTCATTACGCCTGACGGCGGCGGGGATGATCTCTTCGTTCACCAGTCGGAGATTCAGATGGAGGGCTTCCGCGATCTCGCCGAAGGCCAACGTGTGGAGTTCGAGACGAAGCAGGGCCAAAAGGGCCTGCAGGCAAGCCAGGTCCGCAAGATCTGAGTAGTAGCCGATCGGGTGTCGGCCCGTCGCCGCTGTCGGTTCATCCGAAGGCAGCGTCGGGTCGGCACCAGATCGAGTGTGGGAACTGCTGAGTCTGAGACCAGCAGCTGAGTATGGGGCCGACATCATGGCGCGGGCGCTGATGATCCCAAGTTGATGGCGGTAGTCGCGGTTCCGTCGGTGGACGTCGAGCCAGAGTCTGACCGAGTCCCCTGTCTCCAAACCGGTGCCGCCTACCGTCCTGCCTGGACCGAGTGGCGGCGCCCCCGGAGACCGCGGTCAGAGGACTCCGGGAGCTGCGCCCTCTACCAGCTGCCACATCCGTACTGGTCCGGTGGGTCGGACTGGATGCGCTCGGCCACCATGATCTGATCATCGGGGCTGGCCATGGCCGCTTCGGGTGCGTACTGACCGCCACCGAAGATGAGCCAGTTGGACCGGGTGATGCCCAGTCCGCCACTGAAACGGGGACCATTGGACGCCCAGTTGCCACCTTCCTCACACAGTGCCACCCGTTCCCAGGCGGAACGCTGCTGGGGGGTGACCGTGTCAACGGGTCCGGCGGGAGCCGGAGCCGGAGCCACCACTGGGGCCGGGGCCACCACCGGGGCGGTTGCCACTGGGGCCGGGGCCACCACCGGGGCTGCGGTCACCACCGGGGCGGTCGGGTTCGACGGTGCCGTGTAGGGCAGCGACGTCCTCGCCGGCCGATGGGCCGGGGTTGTGCCCAGTTTGATCAGCAAGCTCGACGGATCGAGGATCGGCCCGCCTGGCTTCGACTGCTGGTAGGCCAGGATCGGCACGGTGGGTGACGTGGTTGGGACGGCCGTCACGGAGGACGGCACTGGTACGGGTGCTGGTACTGCGAGCGCAGACTGCACGGTGGCAGCCTGCACCAAAGCGGTGATGAGGGCGACCGGGATGATCGCCGCGAGTGCAATGCGGGTCCGCATGGCACCTCCCTTCGTAGGGCGCGAAGAAGCGCCTTCCTCTGCTCGGTGTTGGCGGGCGCCGGCCATTGCATTCGGTCCCCGGACGGTGAGCGGGAAGGCTTCAGTCGTCCTGGCTTTGCGCCGTAGGGTGTGCGGCCGGTTTGGTTATGCCCGGGATTGCGTCGTGGCGACACCACTCATTTCATGGTTCGTCGGGATCGCGAGGGCAACCGGCGGCGGCCGGCGGCCACGATCCCACGCTCAGGCTCCACACCTGCTCATGTCCTATTGCTGCCGATAATCGAGTGCTTCCGACATTCGGCAGGAGGTTTCCGTTCAACTACGGACTCCGCCTCACATGAGTGCGTTTGCAAGAGTATATCGTCTGCTTGTCAGGGGCGTTTGTAGACCGCCAGCCAAGGTTCTGAACTGGGAAAATAGCTGACAAATGGTCAACGTGTTCGAACAGATCCCCATATTTGAGGATGGCAAACACGGGCATTGATTGGATGCTTATCCAGTCAGAATCGTTAGGAAATTGACGCGGAGCTGTAACTAAGGATATAGGCCCGCTTGTTGACTGATCCCGAAGGAGTCCAGAGCCAACCGACTGTTGCTGGGACTACCGAACCGGACGGTTCCGGCCCGTGGGCGTTCTGCGCTGCAGCCGGGGAAACAGAGGCCCGGTCTGGCGGGCCACGAGGCAGCCGGCCCACACGCCGGTGCCGTAGGCGACATCGTCCGCCGTCGAGGCCAACGACCATCGCACCAGGTCGATGTCGGGACGCCGTCGCCACCAGTCGACGACGGGTGGCGCCAGTGCGAGGAGTGTGACGGCGGGGACGGTACGCCGGGCGCGGAGAGCGATGGCCACGAGTACCGGTCCCGCCAGCATGGTGGCAGCCCGCCCGACGCCGATCAGGGTCCAGGCCGCCCCTTCGGCTCCCCAGCGGAGGGTGGTGGCTGCCGGGACGCCGACACGGTGCACCTGCGAAAGGAGGGAGCCGGCTGACAGTCCCAGGACGACCAGTGCGACGAGGGGATGGCCGGTCACCACGGCGGCCGCCGTCGCCGTCGGCCAGGGTCGGAGCTCGACCGGCGCCAGCGCGCCCGGGTGGAGGCGGGCCAGAGGACCGGCCGACGTCCCGTACCGGAACCGGCGGGCCAGCAGTGCGGCCCAGGTGGGGGGCTCGTGGTGGAGGACGATAACGGAGGGCTCGTACCGCACCCGCCAGCCGTCCCGTAGCGAGGCGCCACACCAGGTCCACGTCCTCGCCGACCCGGAGTCGGGGGTCGAAGGCCTCCCCGAGGGCGGCTCGACGGACCACCAGGGCGGCGGCGGGGACGTACCGGACGGCCCGGTCCTGCCCTACCTCGCCCGGCTCGGGACCCATGTCGAGCGAGGAGCGGGCGTCGCTGTAACGGACGAGTAGCGAACCCGGTGCCTCCGGGCCGGAACGGTCGGGACGGATGCGGGGGGCCACCGCTGCGATTCCCGGGTCGTCGAACAGCCAGTTCAGGTCGGATAACCATCCGTCCGGGACGATGCAATCGCTGTCTACGAAGGCGACCAACTCGGTGGTGACGGCAGCCAAGGCGTCGTTGCGGGCCGCGCCGGGTCCGCCGTTGACGGCGCGGCGAATCACGGTGGCACCATGGCTCCGGGCCACTCGGGCCAGCCCGTCGGTGTCCTCGGAGGCATCGTCGACCACCAGTACCGGATCCTCGATCCCGAGGGAGGCGAGGCAGCGACCGAGCATCGCCGTCCGGTCCCGGGCCGGTACCACCACGGTCACCGACGGCCGGTCGGCATCGGCCTCACCGGTACCGAGACGCACCGGATGGGCCATGCCCGCTTCGACCAGCCGTCCTCCCAACTCCTCGGCCTCATGCGTCCGTTGCACGGTACCGGCCATCAGCGACACCAGGGCGTCGATGCCGCTGCGGGTCAATGTCAGCAACCGACCGGGATGACCACCGGCCAGGACCGTCCCGTCCCGGAAGGAGCGGACCGACCGGTCGAGTACCAGGCCGAATCGCGCCGGAAGTCGGTTCACAGGGCGAGGCCGCCGTCCACCGGGATCACCGCCCCGGTCACTCCTCCGCTCTCGGGTCCGGCCAGCCATACCAGGGCCGCGGCCACCTCCTCGGCGGTCAGGAGGCGTTGGACCGGCTGCTGGCGGGCGAAATCCTGAGGGGTGGACAGACCGTAGAGCCGGGCACTCTCCTCCAGGATCGGCGTGTCGGTCGAGCCCGGGCTGACCGCGTTGGCGGTGACCCCACTGTCGCCCAGTTCGGCGGCCAGACCTCGGATCAGCCCGGCCACCCCGGCCTTGGCCGCACCGTAGGCCGCCAGCCGCGGGAATCCGCGGGTGGCTGCGGCTGAGGCCACGGCCAGGAACCGACCCTGTCGGGGCACCGGGCGTCGGAGCAGCGCGGGGATGCCGACCCGGGCGGCGACGATGGTGCCGCCCAGGTTGACCTCGACCACCGCGGCGAGCTGGTCGGCCGGCATCTCCCACAGGGGGACGCCTCCGGCCATGTCTCCGGCGACGGCAACCATGGCGTCGAGACCCCCGAACTCCTGTTCGGCCCGGTCCACCGCTGCGGCCAGGGCCGCCTCGTCGGTGGTGTCGGCCACGTGGGTCACCACCGGCCCACCGGCGGCGGCGGCCACCGTGCCAGCGAACTCGACCTCGGTGCCCATCGGATAGGGGAGCCGCGGATCGTCCGACGCCCGGTCCACCGCCACCACCGACCACCCGGCCGCGGCCAGGCCCCGCACGGTCGCCGCACCGATGCCCCGCGCCGCCCCGGTGACCACGGCCACCCGCCGGTCGGGGCTCACCCGAGCCTCTCCTGTAAGGGTGGGGGCACCCCGGTCGACCAGCAGCCGGGCGGTATGCACCAGGTCGTCGGCGGCCTGGTCGAGGAGGATCCGACCTTCGTCGGCCGAGGCACCGGTGGGATCGCCGAGCACGCCGTTGCCGCTGACCGGTCGCACCCCCCGGGTGCGGAGCAGGGGGACCAGGGCAGGGGCCGGCCGGCGGTCACCGGGCTCGGCCCGGTCCAGCCGGACCCGCTCCGGTGCGATGGCCAGCATCAGCGATGTCTCGGTACGACCGGCGTGCAGGTCGCCCGACCAGGTGGGCGACCAGGCCACCACCGGATGGCCCTCGAAGGCCAGACGCTCGAGGGCCCGATGCAGGGGGACGGCGTTCCCACCATGGGTGGACACCACGATGATGTGGGCGAAGTCGATGCTGGCCGAGCGGCCCAACTCGACAAGGACCGAGACGGTGGCCTCCTGGCCGATGGACAGCGTGCCGGGGAAGCCCTGGTGCTCGCCACTGGAGCCGTAGGGCAGAGGGGGGGCGACGACCAGTCGGTCGAGGCGGTCGACGGCCCGATCGGTGAGGGCCACCGCGATGTCGGTGTCGGTGGTCAACGGCAGGTGCGGGCCGTGCTGCTCGGTCGACCCCAGGGGTACCACGAGGACGTCTCCCGATTGGGCCAGCTCACCCGCCTCGGGCCAGGTGACGTCCTCGAGCCGGCTCACCGGTCCATCGAAGGGCCTGTCCGCGGGCCGCGACTGAGTCCCCGCAGCGGGCTCTCGTCGCAGGCTCGATCGGGCTGTCGGGGCGACAGGGTGACCGACACCCGTTGGCCGCGGCCCAATGGCGTGCCGGCCTGGGTCCGCCGTCGGGAGTGATCGGGGGAGGGTGTGGGGAGCGACGCACCTCCCAGTCGGGCCAGCGCTTCCTCACCGTGCCCGAGCACGCATTCGGGATCCGGGCCGTCGAGCGGCAGCCCGGTGAAGAACTTGGCCGCCATGCACCCGCCGCGGCACGAGTCGTACTGTCCGCAGCTGCTGCAGGCCCCGACGCTCTGGGGGCGCCGGAGCTCGGTGAACAGTTCGGAGTGGCGCCACACTTCGGTGAATCCGCCCGGACTACGCACGTTGCCGGCCAGAAACTGGTCGTGGATGGCGAACGGACAGGCGTACACGTCGCCCACCGGGTCGACCAGACACACCACCCGGCCGGCACCGCACAGGTTGAGCCCGGGCAGGGACGCGCCGTATCCGGACAGGTGGAAGAAGGAGTCGCCGGTGAGGACGTCCTCACCGTGAGCGGTGAGCCAGTCATAGAGGAGGCGTTGCTGGCCGGAGGTCGGATGGAGCTCGTCCCACACCTCGGCGCCCCGTCCCGAGGGCCGGAGCCGGGTCAGTCGGAGCTGGGCGCCGAACCGGTCGGCCATCTCCTTGAACGCCGTCAGCTGGCCGACGTTGTGGCGGGTCACCACGACCGACAGCTTGAATCCCTCGAACCCGGCATCGGCCAGGTGACCCATGGCCGCCACCGCGGTGGCATAGGAGCCGGCACCGCGCACCGCGTCGTTGATCTCGGCGGTGGCACCGTCGAGCGAGATCTGGACGTCCACGTAGTCACTGGCCGCCAACCGATTGGCCACCGTCGGAGTGATCCGCGACCCGTTGGTCGAGAACTTGACCCCGACATGGTGGTCGGTGGCGTACTCGACCAGCTCCCAGAAGTCGGACCTGACAGTGGGCTCGCCCCCGCCGATGTTGACATAGAAGATCTGCATCCGCTCGAACTGGTCGATGACGGCCTTGCACTCGTCGGTGGACAGCTCGTGCGGATCGCGCCGCCCCGAGCTGGACAGGCAGTGCACGCAGGCCAGATTGCAGGCGTAGGTGAGCTCCCAGGTCAAACAGATCGGCGCGTCGAGGCCCCGTTCGAAGTGCTCGACCAGTCGGCCGACCGGTGGAGTAGCCGGGGCAGTCGAAGGTGGGTCTCCGACCAGGGTCACGGCGTCACCCGCGGGCAGATCATCCCGGAGGCGGCCAGCGTGTCGAGAGCCCGGTTGTAGGTGTCGAGCTCGGTCTCGCACACACCGGCGGCGCGGCAGGCGGCGTCCCCGGTGGGTTGGTCGGCCAGCGACCTGACCACCGAGAGGAGGGTCGGACTCTTGAGGAACGAGAGCCGGCGGGTACCGAAGTGATAGGCGAGCGCCCCGAACGACTCGGGGCGCAGCGCCACCTGGGGATGGAGCATCCACGGTTTGCTGCCGTCGAACGACGCAGCGCCGGTCGGGCGCGGGGTGGGGGGCATCAGCGGGGATCGGCAGTGGTTGGGCGCCGTCTGCGACTTAGTAGACCCCGCACATGCCGTCGATGGAGACGTCCTCCACCAGCAGGTCCTCGGCGATCAGGCCCTCGGCGCCCTCCGAGGCCGGCGGGGTGATCGGAGCCGCGGCCGGGCCGGTAGCGGACACCGGAACCGTTCCCTCATCGGTGGTGGTGACGGTCATGGAACCTCCCGGGGTCGACCGGTTGACGCCGGTCCGATGTCGGATGGGTGCAATTTATAACACTCGATGTCAAAATGGAAGCTCGATGACCGATGTGAGGGCTCAAGGGGACGATCACCCCGACGGCCACCGTCAGGTGGCCCGGGGCCGCAGGCCGAGCACCTCCCGTGAGCGAGTGGCCCGGGCCGCCCTCGCCCTCTTCAGTCGTCACGGGTACGACGAGACCACTGTGGACCAGATCGCCGCGGCCGTCGGGGTCAGTCGCCGAACCTTCTTCCGCTACTACGAGTCGAAGCGGGACGTGGTGTGGGGGGAGTTCGACGCCGAGCTGGTCCGCCTGCGGGACCAGCTGGAAGGGGCACCACAGGACGTGCCGATGATGGACGTGCTCCGACGGTCGGTGGTGGACACCAACCGCTTCGGGTCGGGCGAGCTGGACGAGCTCCGCATCCGGATCGGCCTGATCAGCTCGGTGCCCAGTCTGGTCGCCCACTCAGCCGTGCGCTACGCCGAATGGTGCCAGGTGGTGGCCGAGTTCGCGGCCCGCCGGTTGGGCGGTCACCCCGAGGACCTGGCTCCCCAGACCGTGGCCCGAGCCGCCCTCGGGGCGGCCACTGCCGCCTTCACCTGCTGGGCGTCCGGCGAGTCCGACGATCTGCCCGGTGAGGTGGATCGAGCGTTCAGGCTGCTGGCCACCGGGTTCGTCGAGGCCGGTCAGCCAGACTGACCACCGGGGTTCGTCGAGGCGGGTCAGCCAGACTGACCGCGCCCCGGGAGCTGCCTGCAGCCGCCGACGCGCGGTACGGTCTGGGCCATGCGCCGGGGGATGGCAGCCATGATGGTGATGAGTGGCGCCCTGCTGGCCGCCTCGATCTCGTCGGCTACTGCAGCATCGGCCACCACATCGAGCACCCAGTCCACCCGTCCGGCCGCTCCGTCCAGCTACCTGGTCGGTGGCGATCCCGACACCGTCCGGACCACCGACGGCGTGGTGGCGGGCACGTCCAATGCGACCAGCCGCCAGTTCCAGGGCATCCCCTTCGCCCAGCCGCCCGTCGGCCCGCTGCGGTGGCAGGCACCGAAGCCGGTCACCCCCTGGTCCACCACCCTTCAGGCCAGCCATCCGGGCAGCGCGTGTGCCCAGATCACCTCAGTGGTCAACACCTTCAGTGGCAGCGAGAACTGCCTGTACCTCAACGTCTACGCCCCCAAGGCCGTCCCGGCCAAACCGCTGCCGGTGATGGTGTGGATCTATGGCGGCGCCTTCACCGAGGGGAGTTCGACCGACGACGATCCGGTCAACTTCGCGGCCAACGACAACACCGTGTCGGTCAGCTTCAACTACCGACTGGGTCCGCTGGGGTTCCTGGCGCTCCCGCAACTGGCCGCCCAGGACCCCCACCACTCAACCGGCAACCTTGGCCTCCTCGACCAGCAGGCGGCGCTCCGTTGGGTCAAGGCCAACATCGCCTCGTTCGGGGGGAATCCGAACAACGTGACCATCTTCGGCGAGTCGGCCGGGGGGATCAGCGTGTGCGCCCAGCTGGTGTCGCCGTCGGCCGCCGGCCTGTTCGAGAAGGCCATCACCGAGAGCGGCCCGTGTACCCTCGCCCCCCAGAAGCTCGGCTCGGCCGAGGCTCAGGGCGACCGCCTGGCCGCCAAGCTCGGGTGCCCGACCGGGCCGGGGTTGCTGGCCTGCATGCGATCGAAGCCGGCGGAACAGGTGGTCGAGGCCCTTCCGCCTCCTCCGTCGGTGCTCTTCGGCTCGGGCACGTCCTGGGGCCCGGTGGCTGACGGCGTCACCCTTCCGACCAATCCCGAGGCGGCCCTCGAGGCCGGTCACTTCCACAAGGTCCCGATGATCGTCGGGGCCAACCGCGACGAGGGTCGGCTGTTCGTGGCCCTGCAGTACAACGTCAACGGCACTTCGCTCACCGACGCTCAGTGGGCCACCCAGGTCGACGCGTATTTCGGTGACAAGGTGGGGGCCCAGGTCCAAAAGGAGTACCCGTTGGCCGACTACCCCGATGCCGGGGCCGCCTTGGGCCAGGCGGTGGGTGATGCGGTGCTGGCCTGCCCCGCGGTAGTCAGCGCCGAGATCCTCCGCAAGTACGTCCCGGTCTACGAGTACCAGTACAACTACACCCCCAATCCGTTCATCCTCCCCACCCCGGGGATCGTCCTCGGCGCCTTCCACTCCAGCGAGCTCACCTACGTCTTCGACGGCCCCACCGAGTCGTCGGGGAACTTCACGTTCACTCCGTCACAGCAGCAGTTGGCCACCACGGTGAGCGGCGCCTGGGCCCGCTTCGCCGCCACCGGCAGTCCGTCGGGTGCCGGCCTGTCATGGCCCCGCCTCGACTCGGCCACCGGCAACTATCTGGCCATCAACACGCCGACGTCGGTGGCATCGGCAATGAAGCACCAACAGTGCGGGTTTTGGTCGAAGGTGGGCTGGTCGTCGGCCGATCGGCTGCCCGGGTAGCCCACCGGAGTAGTGCGGGCCACAGGGCGCCCACTACGCTGGCCCCACCCACCGACCCGACCGGAGAGTGACCGTGGCGTTCGATCTTGCCGCCCTGCTGGCAGACCACCAGGGTGAGAGCTTCGACCTCCACTCGCAGTTCATGAACCCGCAGCTGGTCAAGGTGCTGGCCACGTTGGGTTTCGACCGCCACTACATAGGGGGCGAGGGCTCCTACCTGATCGATGATCGAGGCGAGCGCTACCTCGACTTCCTGTCGGGGTTCGGCGTGTTCGCGCTCGGTCGGGGACACCCGGTGATCAAGGACGCCCTGCACCAGGCCCTCGACGCTGACCTACCCAACCTCATCCAGCTGGATTGCGCCCTTCTGCCCGGACTGTTGGCCCAGCGAGCTGGTCCAGCGGTCTCCGGAGGGGATCAACCGAGTCTTCTTCACCAACTCGGGTGCCGATTCGATCGAGACGGCCATCAAGTTCGCCCGCTGCTCGACCGGTCGCAACCGGATCCTCTACTGCGACCACGGGTTTCACGGACTGACCAATGGGGCCCTGTCACTCAACGGGGCCAAGGAGTTCCGCGACGGCTTCGGCCCGCTGCTACCCCACTGCGACCAGGTCCCTTTCGGGGACATCGACGCACTCGAGCGACAGCTCCGTCGGCGGGACGTGGCCGCCTTCGTGGTCGAGCCCATCCAGGGTAAAGGTGTGTATATGGCCGATGCCGCCTACTGGGCCGAAGTGGAGGCACTGTGCCGGCGCCACCGCACCCTGCTGGTCGTTGACGAGGTCCAGACCGGGATGGGGCGGACCGGCCGCCTGTTCTGCCTCCAGCATTGGGACCTCCATCCGGACATCATCACCATCTCCAAGGCCCTGTCCGGCGGCTACATCCCGGTGGGAGCCGTGCTCACCACCGACGCGGTGTTCGACGGCGTCTACAGCTCGATGGACCGGGCCGTCGTCCACTCATCGACCTTCTCCAAGAACCAGCTGGCCATGGTGGCCGGCCTGGCCACCCTCCAGGTCATGGATGACGAGGACATCGTGGCCCGGGCGGCCACCAACGGCACCGCCATGATGGAGGCGCTGCAACCTCTGGTCGACAAGTACGACCTGCTGCACGAGGTACGGGGCATGGGACTGATGATCGGCCTCGAGTTCGGACCTCCGGCGTCCCGCGGCTCCCGGGCTCGTTTCAGGATGATGGAGCTGGCCCGCAAGGGTCTCTTCTCCCAACTCATCGTGTTCCCGCTGTTCCACCGGCACCGGATCCTGACCCAGGTGGCGGCCGACAACGTCAACATCATCAAGCTGCTGCCGCCCCTGATCATCGGTGACGCGCGAGATCGACGCCTTCGTCGGTGCTCTCGATGACGTGCTGGGGACGCTCAGCGCAATTCGGGGCTGTTGGTCGAAGTGGGGACCAACCATGGCCCGCAACACGCTGCGGGGCCGTCGCCGCACTCCGGTCCTGGCCGACACCCGCGCCCAGCCCTCGTGAGCGGCCTGTCCAGCGACGGACCGCCGCCCGCCGGTCCCGTCCTCGAGGCCGACGATCGGGTGCTGGTCACTGGGGCGGCAGGGTTCATCGGCTCCTCGGTGACCCGGGAGCTCTGCGGCCGGGGGGTCCGCGTGGTGGCGCTGGTGGAGCCGGGGGGCGACACGGCCAACCTGGATGGGCTCGGTGTCGATGTGGTCTACGGGGACCTGCGGGACGCGCGACGCGCTGGCCAAGGCCACCGACGGCTGCCGGATGGTCTTCCATGTCGCCGCCCTGTACCGGTTCTGGGCCAAGGACCCCGACGACTTCTACGACATCAACGTCAACGGCACCCGGCGGGTGTTGGAAGCGGCCCGCTCGGCCGGCTGTGAGCGACTGGTCTACACGTCCACGGTGGGGACCCTCGGGTTGCACGGCGCCACCACCGACGACCCGGTGGACGAGACCTCGTTCGCCCAGATCGACCATCTGTTCGGCGGATACAAGCGGTCCAAGTACGTGGCCGAGCACGAGGTGCTGCGGGCCGGCGCCGAGGGACTGGGGGTGGTCCTCGTCCAGCCGACCACCCCGGTCGGTCCCGCGCGATCGGGGTCCGACCCCCACCGGGCGCACCGTCCTCGAGATCCTGAACGGTCGGTTTCCCGGCTATGTGGACACCACGCTCAACATCGTCGACGTGGACGACGTGGCCCATGGCCAGATCCTGGCCGCCGAGCGGGGGCGCAACGGGCGGAGCTACATCCTCGGGGGGGAGAACATGAAGTTGCGCGATGTGCTCTCCACTCTGGCCCGGATCAGCGGGGCCAGCGGTGGCCACCCGCCAGTTTCCCGGGAGCTTGGCCCTGGCCGCCGGCCACCTCTCCGGCCTCATCGAGGGGCGGATGCTCGGACGAGAGCCGACCATCCCCCTCGAGGCGGCCAGGATGTCGACGACCCACATGTCGTTCGACGACCGTCGGGCCAGGGACGAGCTCGGCTACACCTCTCGTCCGGCGGTCGAGGCCCTGACCCGGGCGGCCCGGTGGTTCGTGGATGCCGGCTAGGTGCGGCCCGAACGGGCGGCCAGCTTCCACTGGGCCACACAACCCTGACCCGGCCTGTGCCTAGGGTGTTGCCATGCGACTGGTGATCGGCTCCGACCATGCCGGCTTCGTGCTCAAGACGTCGGTGGCCAGGCACCTCGACGAGCTCGGTCACGAGGTCGTGGACATCGGGACCCACTCGACCGACCCGGTCGACTACCCGCCCATCTGCGCCGACGTGGCCCGGCGGGTGGTCCGGGGTGAAGGTGCCTTGGGAGTAGTCATCGGGGGCAGCGGCCAGGGGGAGGCCATCGCCGCCAACAAGGTGCGGGGAGCCCGCGCTGCCCTGTGCCACGACGAGTACACGGCGCGGCTGGCCCGGATGCACAACGACGCCAACGTCCTCTCCCTGGGTGCCCGGGTAGTGGCCACCGAGCTGGCCCTCGACATCGTCGACGTCTTCTTGACCACGGCGTTCGAGGGCGGTCGTCACGTGGCCCGTCTCGCCGAGCTGGTGACCATCGAGGTCGAAGAGTGCGCCCGCGTCGACCAGCCATCTTCCCCCGGGTGACCGCCCGATGGTGACCCCGGACCCGGCCGGTGCACCACCCTACCCGGGCGATGAGGTGGTCCGCTTCCGGGCCGACGCGGTGGTGCCCTGCGACCGGCCGGGCCGGGTCATCCGGCCGGGGGTGGTCGAGGTGGCCGGGGAGAGGGTGACCCTGGTCGGACCGGCCGGTTCGCCGCCCGACGGCCGAACGGTCCGCGAGGTCCCTGTCGCCGGTGCCCTGCTGCCGGGGCTGGTCAACGTTCACTGCCACTCGCCGATGACCCTGTTCCGCGGCTCGGGGGAGAACCTTCCCCTCGGCCGATGGCTCCAGGACATCCTCTGGCCCCAGGAGGCCCACCTCACCGAGAGCGATGTCTACTGGGGCATGACCCTGGCCGCCGCCGAGCTCCTTCGGTTCGGTGTCACCACCACCTGCGAGGCCTACTTCTTCGAGGACGCGCTGGCCGACGCGGTGGTGGACGCCGGGTCGCGGGCCCTGGTCACACCGGGCGTCCTCCAGCTACCGGGCACTCTGTCCGACGCCAGCTGGTGGGACCACCGCGTGGCCGAGATCGTGGATTTCCACCGCCGCCGGGACGGCGAAGGTGGGCGCATCGAGGTGGGGTTCGCCCCTCACGCTGCGTACACCGTGCCACTACCGGTGCTGGTCGACGTGGCCGCCACCTGCCGGGAGCTCGACGCTCTCTTCCACGTCCACCTGGCCGAGACGGAGGACGAGTGCGACCGCTTCCTCGCCGAGCACGGTCGGTCGACCCCGGCCGTGCTGGCCGATGCCGGGATCTTCGACGGGCGGGTGCTGGCCGCTCACAGCATCTGGCTGTCTCCGGAAGATCTGGACCTGTACCAGCGCCACGACGTGGCCGTGGCTCACTGCCCGCAATCCAACGCCAAGCTGGCCTCGGGCGTGGCCCCGCTGGGCGAGTTCCTGGACCGGGGCATCCGGGTCGGCCTCGGAACCGACGGTCCGGCTTCTAACAACGACCTCGATCTGTGGGAAGAAATACGCCTGGCCGGAATGCTGGCTCGCATCCGTCAGCGCGATGCCGGAGCTCTCCCCGCAGCCATCGCCCTCGACCTGGCCACCCGGGGCGCCGGTGAGGCCATCGGACGGCCCGACCTGGGCGTGCTGGCCCCCGGCGCCTGTGCCGACATGATCGCTGTGCGGTTGGACGATCCGGCCTTCGTCCCACTGTTGGAGGATGCCCGACTCATCGAACACCTGGTGTGGTCGGCGTCGAGCCGACTGGTCACCGATGTGTGGGTGGCCGGGCGTCAGGTGGTCGAGGCCGGCCGGTGCACGACCGTCGATCTCCGCCGGGCCTGCGAGGAGGTCGAGGCCAGGGCCCGACGGCTGGCCGGCACGGTGTCGGTGTGAGCACGTGACGGCGCAACCAGCGGGCCGGTCCCCGGCCCCGAGCGGGTTAGAGCGTGGACAGGTACGAGGCCATCTTGTCGAAGCTGCTCTCCATGCCGGCGCGGGACTCGGGCGTGCGGAACATCTCGGGCACGTTGGTCTGGTGGGCGACCGTCTCGCAGGTCCCGTCCGGGCCGTCCGAGAAGGTGATCGACGTGGTCATGCCCCCCTCGACGTCGGCTTCGGTCCAGGTGAGCCGTTCGTTCTCCACCACTTCGACGAAGACACCCCGCATCGGGTACTCGGCGCCGTCGGCGTCGTTGACCATGACGGTCTCGAAGGCGCCGCCGGGGCGCAGGTCGACGGTGATGTTCTCGATCGGTGTGCTCACCCCCACCGGGCCCCAAAAGTGAGTGAGGTGCTCGGGAGTGGTCATGCACTCGAACACCAGCGGGCGGGGCGCCTTCCAGGTGCGGTGATAGGTGACTTCGCCAAGGGTCGCCTCGGTGTCGTTCATGGCTGTTCTCCTTCAGTGGGTTGGGTTGGTTGGGCAAGGGGGTGAGCGGGCTCCTGGATTTGCCGGAGATGGCGTTCGAGTTTGTCGAACCGCTCCGTCCAGATCTGTCGGTGCCGCTCGATCCAGTCGACCGCCGGGGCGAGGGAGTCGGCCTCGAGCCGGCAGGGGCGGCACTGGGCGTCCCGGCCCCGGCTGATCAGCCCGGCTTGCTGGAGCACCTTGATGTGCCGGGAGACAGCCTGGAGGGTGATGTCGAAGGGCTCGGCCAGCTCGTTGACCGTTGCCTCACCGGTGGACAGCCGGGCCAGGATGGCCCGCCGGGTGGGATCGGCCAGGGCGGAGAAGGTGAGGGTGAGCGGGTCGTCGGTCACGGTCATCATTAGTAAACCACTCCGTTAATCAACACTAAGGTTGATTATTGGCGGTGAGCGTCCCGATGTCAAGAGTCACCGGTCCTCGCGCCCGAGGATTCCATCCGGACCGCCACGGGGGCCGTGCTAGGAAGGTGCCGGTGGAGGGCGCAAGGAGACCCGGGGATCAGGCCGAGTTGACCCGTCTGACCCGGGAGGCCTACGAGCGGCTGGCACCCGTGTGGTCGGAGACCACCGACGAGGGTCCTTTCAACGGCTTCCTCGAGCGGCCGGCGCTCCGGTCCGTCGTGCCCCAGCCGCTGACCGGGACCACCGTGCTCGACGCGGCCTGCGGATCGGGATCGCAGAGCGCATGGCTGCTCGAGCAGGGGGCCGAGGTGGTCGCCCTCGACGTGAGCCCGGCCATGGTCGACGAGGCCAGACGCCGTTGTCGGGGACGTGGCCGGTTCCTGGTCGCCGATCTCGCCGAGCCCCTCGGACTCGAGCCCCGGTCGGTGGACGGGATCATCTGCTCGCTGGCCCTGCACTACGTGCGGGACTGGCAGGTGCCGCTCCACTCCTTTGTCTCCGTGCTCCGGACCGGAGGCTGGGTCGGTCTATCGGTCGACCACCCATCGGCTCCGCCGCTGCCAGGGGAGCAGCGGGGCTACTTCGACACCGCACTGGTCTCGGACACCTGGAACAAGGCCGGGGTCGAGGTGACCCAGCACTTCTGGCGACGTCCCCTTTCGGCGGCGGTCGACCAGTTCGCCGATGCCGGGTTCACGATCGAGCGGGTCGTGGAGCCCCGACCGTCGGCCGAGGCGCTGGCCCGGTTCCCCGACGAACTCGGCCCCGTGGCGGACGTGCCGGTGTTCATCGTCTATCGGCTGCGCCTGGCCCGCTGAACACCGAGCGACCACCGACGACCGACGTCCGACCCCTTCCGTTCACCAGCGCATCCGCCCAGACTCACGACAGTGCTCAGCCGGGCGGAATCGGATGGCCTTCGGCGAAGCGGGCCGCGGCGGTGGCGAAGCGGCCCATCATGGCCCGCAGCACCAGGGTCAGCAGGTGCCCGGTGCCGGGGATTTTGGTGTCGAACGTGCCCGACCAGCTGACCAGGGTGCCCGAGCCATCCGGTTCCAGTACGACGTCGGCCCGGTAGTGCCGCACCGGAAACCCGGAGAGGATGATGTATCCGAGGTGCCGCGGCGGCTCGAAGGCCACCACCTCCTCGGTCGACCCGATCCCGTGGCTGGTGAACCGCCGCCGTGCACCGACCCCGTCGGGAACCGGCTGGCCGGGCCGCTCCAGTTCCGTGCGGGTCAGGAAGGACCATTCCTTCCAGCGGTCGGCCTCGCCGATCAGGGGCCACACCGCCTCGGGCGGGGCCGACGACCGGGCGCTGACGGCGTAGGACCACCGTCCGGTCAGGGTCCCCGACCCGGCCGGTCCCTGTGCAACCGCCCCGCTCATCCCTCGACGTGGGCCTTCAGTGCTTCGAGGGCCTGCTGGTAGATGGTGGCCATCAGATCGGCCATCTCATCGGGCGTGGCGTCCACCGTCCAGGTGACATGGGAGGCCTCACCGACCGGAGCGACCGTGATCACCGCCTGGTGGCTCTCCACCGGAGCGCCGTCGGTGATTGCGTAGGTCAGGGCTCGCCCGGAGTCGTCCCGGGAGACCAGGTGCTCGGTGATGGTCATTCCCATGGTCTCGAGGATCCGGTCATCGCCTTCTACCCGGCACGAATCGATTCCCGGCATCCAGGTGCCGATACCACCGAAGTCGCCGATGACCGCCCACACCGCATCCGCCGAACCCTCGATGTCGACCGCTGCCGTACCTGTACCCATGGTTCTCCTGGTTGGTTCCGTGGGCCGCGGGCCCACGACGGCGCACCCGGTGTGCGATGTCGCCCAGATGGTAGGCGGTCAGGGTCACCGGCGTGGGTGGCCGGGCCGGTGGGTACGGGCGGCCGGCCGCCGGCTCGCCGCTAGCGTCGTGCCCGATGACCGTTGCGCCCAGCATCGCCGAGCTGTTGTGTGCCCGGGCGGACGACCGCCATCCTGGTCTGCTCTTCGAGGACGACCGCTGGACATGGGCCGAGGTGGTGGCGGCCTGTGCCGCCAGGGCCGCCCTGCTCCAGTCGTGGATCCCCGAGCCGGCCACCGAGACGCCCCACCTTGGCGTGCTTCTGGGCAACGTCCCCGAGTACCTGTTCTGGCTGGGGGCGGCCGCCCTCTCCGGGTCGGTGGTGGTGGGGCTCAACTCCACCCGCCGGGGCGAAGCACTGGCTTCTGACGTGGCCAGGACCGACTGCACCCTGATCGTCACCGACGGTGCCGGGGCCCAGATTCTCGAGGGGCTGGACACTGGCGTGCCGGAGGACAGGGTGGTCAGGGTGGACGCACCGGACTACGCCACGGTGCTCCAGGCCCACCGGGGCACCGAGCCGCGCTCGGTGGTGGCGGCCGCCCGCCCCGATCCCGCCGACCTGTTCTTGTTGTTGTTCACCTCGGGGACCACCGGTACGGCCAAGGCGGTGCGGTGCTCCCAGGGACGACTGGCCGGGATCGCCCTGCGGTCGGCCGAGGCCTACGGCTTCGAGCGGGATGACGTGGCCTACTGCGCCATGCCACTGTTTCACGGGAACGCCCTCATGGTGCTGTGGGGCCCGAGCCTGGTGGTAGGGGCGACCGTGGCGCTCACCTCACGGTTCAGCGCCTCGGGCTTTGTGGCCGACGTGCGGCGGTACGGTTGCACGACCTTCACCTACGTGGGCAAGGCTCTGGCCTACATCCTGGCCACACCGGCATCGGACGACGATGCCACCACCACCCTGCGGCGGGGGTTCGGGACCGAGGCGTCGGTAGCAGACCACGCCGCCTTCGAACGCCGTTTCGGTTGCGTCCTGACCGAAGGGTACGGGTCGAGCGAGGGAGGGGTGGCCATCAACCGGACGCCGGACTCCCCGCCCGGGTCGTTGGGCCGGCCGGCCGAAGGCGTGGCCATCGTCGATCCCGACACACTGCTTGAGTGCCCACCGGCCCACTTCGATGCCCACGGGTCCCTGATCAACGGCGACCAGGCCATCGGCGAGATCGTCAACCGGACCGGCACCGGCCGGTTCGAGGGCTACTACGGGGATGACCGGGCCACCGCCGAGCGGACCCGCAACGGCTGGTACTGGTCGGGGGACCTGGCCTACCGGGACGAGGCCGGCTTTGCCTACTTCGCCGGTCGCAGTGGGGACTGGATGCGGGTCGACTCGGAGAACCTCACCGCCGGACCCATCGAGCGGATCCTCGTCCGCCACCCCGACGTGGCCACCGCCGCCGTCTATCCGGTGGCCGACCCGAGGTCGGGGGACCAGGTCATGGCCGCTCTTGAACTCCTGCCCGGCCGGGTCTTCGATGCCGGAAGGTTCGCCGACTTCCTTGCCGCCCAGTCCGATCTCGGGACCAAGTGGGTGCCGTCCTTCCTGCGGATCACCGACGCTCTGCCGGCCACGGCCAGCGGGCGGACCACCAAGGCCCAACTGCGGGTCGAGGGCTGGTGGCGAGGAGGCGATTCCGTCCTGCTCCGGCAGGGTATGACCTTCGCCTATGCCGTCATGGACGACACCGATCGGAGCCGACTCCGTGGGCTGTTCCGCACCCACCGTCGCCAGGGTCTCATCGGTGGGTGACGAGCCGGACCCTCCGGGCGCGGGACAATCGGGGGCGCGGACCAGGCTGACCGGGTGGTCGAAGGCCGTCGAGTCGATCGACCGCGCCCAGCAGCGACGACCGGTCACCGCCGTGCCCTGTGCGGTGGTCCGCAGGTACTCCGACGATCAGGCCGGCCGGCTGGCTGCGCAGATCTCCCATTCGGGGTTCCTCGCCGTCTTCCCGATGCTTCTCGTGCTGTTCACCTTGTTGGGCATCATCCTGTCCGGTCACAAGTCGTTACAGGACGACATCGTCAACTCGGCGCTGGTCCACTTTCCGGTCATCGGTCCTGATCTCCGGGACAACGTCCACCAGCTGTCCACCAACAACAAGATCGCCCTGGTCATAGGCCTGTTGTGGCTGTCCTACGGCAGCCTGAAGCTGAGTCGGAGCGCCCAAGTGATGATGGTGGTGGTCTGGGGGGTCGACCGTGACGACCTCCCCACCTTCGGGGCCTGGATGCCGCGGGCAGTCGGGTTCCTCGTGGTGCTGGGGGTGGGCTTTCTGGCCGGCGGCGCCCTGGCCGGACTGGGCGCCTTCGGCGGTCTGGGTTCGGCTTCTGCTTGGATCGGACTGGTCCTGTCGCTGTCCGTCAACATCCTCATGTACTGGGGAGGGTTCCTCA
This sequence comes from uncultured Acidimicrobiaceae bacterium, assembly GCA_963824355.1. GTDB lineage: Bacteria > Actinomycetota > Acidimicrobiia > Acidimicrobiales > RAAP-2 > Bog-756. The sequence goes on from CAWGOY010000017.1 coordinate 220,079, forward strand.
TCCTCGTCGCGCTGCCCAAGGACCGCCGGTCGGTGTGGCCTGGCGCGGTGATCGGCGGGGTGGGATGGACCCTCCTCCAGTTCGTCGGGGCCCAACTGGTCAGCCACCAGCTCCGCCACCTGTCCAATCTCTACGGCACGTTCGCCACCGTCCTCGGCCTCATCTGGTGGATCGCCCTCGGGGCGATGGTCACCGTGTACGCCGCCGAGTGCAACGTGGTGGTGACGAGGCACTTGTGGCCCCGTTCCATCCGACGCCCGAAGGGAGGATCCCGCCCGGCGGTCTCAGCCCTCGCCCGCCGGTAGCGCGGCGCCCACCGCCCCCTCGATCGGGTGCTCGGTGACCGGGACGGCCGGCGACAGTACCGCCGCGCCGATGCCCTGCACGGACCGGGCGGCGATCAGCGTGCCCTGGTTCTGGGCGAATCCACCGAGAAGGCTGGCCCCGGTGAAGAGCACCAGGCCGATCAGGAACACCCGCCTCCGGCCGAACAGGTCGGCCAGCCGACCTCCCATCAGGAGAAGACCACCGAAGGTGAGCGAGTAGGCGGTCACCACCCACTGCAGGTTGCCCGCGCTGAACCCCAGGTCGCGCTGGATGGACGGCAGGGCCACATTCACGGTGGAGATGTCGCGGTCATGGGGAGAGCGTAGGAGCCGGGGTCCCGATTCGGACCGGCCGCCGTTGCCCGGCCTCAGTGGGACAGCCAGGCGTCCGGGTCGGTGGTCAGTTTGTGGACGGCAGTGGGTAACTCGCCCGAGACGATGTCGGCGATGGAGACCTGCTCGAGCACCGACCGCAGGCTGGCCCGCACCGCCACCCAGACATCTTGGAGTCTCGCCGCTGAGCCCTCGTAGCTGGCCGCCTCCGGCCTGAGCCCGCGCACCTCGGCCAGAGGACCGTCCAGAGGTCGGATGACTTCGGCCACCGTGATGGCCTCGGCCGGCCGGGCCAGGCGGTAGCCGCCGTCGGCGCCACGCTGGCTCAAGAGGAGGCCGGCGCGCCGCATGTCGTTGAGGATGCTCTCGAGAAACTTGGCTGGCAGGCCCTGGGACCTGGCCATCGCCTCGGCCGTCACCGGCCGGCCGTCGGCGTCAGCCAGGGTGCATAGCGCCCTGACGGCGTAATCGACTTTGGCCGAGATGTACACAGAGGGATTCTGTCAGACCAGGCCCGGGGCGCGGGATTTCGCTGTTCCGGCGGCCTCTCCCGGTGCTCGGGGTCCAGTCCAACCCCGTTGGCGGGCGGCTATTGGGCGCCGGCGGCCACTGCGGCGGCCCAGGTGTAGCTCAGTGGGGGCATCGGTCCGGAGCTCAGCACCAGCAGCTCGGTATCGGACGCCCACCCGTTGCCGGTGGTCCCGTAGGCCTCGGCCGCCCCCATCACCAGGGTGCCTCCATACTGCCGCTGGGACGAGGTCAGTGACAGGATGTTGTCCCGATGGCCCCAGCAACCCGGCTGTCCGGCTGCCGTGCAGTCGATGTTGCCGCTGCCGGGACCGTCGTCATACATCCAGTAGTAGTTGGATCCCAGGGGGTTGCCGTTCTCGGCCCAGTTGCTGGCCCACGACGTGGCAACCGTGCCGGCCACCATGGCAGTGGGCAGCGGGTCGAAGTTGCCGTCGGCACCGACCGCGGCGTCGGCGTCCAATGTGTCGACCAGTCCGACAAAGGGAGGCAGGCCCCGGTCGACCCGCTCAATATCGGTGATCACGAACAGCTGTTGGACCGGAGACAGCGAACCGAAGTTGGAGGGCAGGACCATGGGTCCGAGCCCTTCGCTGGCGCGGGCGTTATCGGTGGCCGACAGCTCCTCGGAGGTGCAAGTGGCACTCTCGTTGTGGGGATAGCAGGCACTGAGGAAGTTGGGGTTGGGGGGCAGGTTTGCCGCCGGGTTGCCTGAGACATTGGCCGATACCACCGAATTGACCAAGGAGCCGAGGTAGGGCGCTTCGCCGAAGCTGAACAGACCGCCGTCACTGGCCACTGTCCAGTATCCGCCGCCCGACTGGTGGTCGGCGATGGCGACCATCGGTGCATTGAGCGGAGCACCGCCCATCGAGCCGTTGAAGGGTGCGTCGCCGAAGGTGAAGATGCCGCCGTCGGAAGCCACCAACCAGTAGCCGTGGCCGTCCGGCGTAGCCGCCATGCCCACGATCGGTCGGTTGAGGTGCATGCCGCCGGTCGAGCCGTAGAACGTGGCGTCACCGAAGGAGAAGATGCCGCCGTCGGAAGCCACCAGCCAGTAGCCGTGGCCATCCGGCGTGGCCGCCATGCCCACGATGGGCTGGTTGAGGTGCATGCCCCCGGTCGAGCCGTAGAACGTCGCGTCACCGAAGGAGAAGATGCCGCCGTCGGAAGCCACCAACCAGTAGCCGTGGCCGTCGGCGGTCGAGGCCATGCCCACGATGGGCCGGTTGAGGTGCATGCCGCCGGTCGAGCCGGAGAACGCCGCGTCACCGAAGGAGAAGATGCCGCCGTCGGAAGCCACCAACCAGTAGCCGTGGCCGGTCGGCGTAGCCGCCATGCCCACGATGGGCTGGTTGAGGTGCATGCCCCCGGTCGAGCCGTAGAACGTCGCGTCACCGAAGGAGAAGATGCCGCCGTCGGAAGCCACCAACCAGTAGCCATGGCCATCCGGTGTGGTGGCCATTCCCACCACCGGCATCGAGCTCACGCTGCCGCTCTGGTGGGGATGCGAGTTGGCTACCACCGATTGGGGTGCACCGGTGGAGGTGCCGGCCGGGAGTGCGACAGCCACGATCGGCACGCCGAGAAGGGCGGCAACCGCCAGTGCGCGGAGCCCGACACCAGAGGAGCCCGGCAACCGCGAGCGGACAGCCAAGAGCGCCGTTCCCGCCAGGGATGCGGCTATGGCTAAGGCTGTCCAATCCGCTGCACTCATCCACGCTGCGGTCCCCTGCCCGAAGATGATGGTTCGCCAGCACCATCAGCAGACCGCTATGACCTCCTTGGTAGCGGTATCGGCTGATCCGGAGGGGCGCTTTAGCTGGACCGCCGGACCCGGTGGGTGCTGGTCAGGCGCTGGCCGCGTCGAGGAGTCCGTATCGACGGCGTACGGAGCGATCGACCCGGCCGAAGGCCACGTCGACGACGATCCCGATGGTCACGATCACGATCATCAGGCCGACCACGATGGCGTAATCGGCCTGGGTGAGGGCGTTGACGGTCCGGCCACCGAGGCTGAGGGGGTTGACGAGAATGAGGAACTCGCCGGCCATCAGGGCGTGCCAGGCGAACGCCCAGCCCTGCTTCAGACCCCCGAGCACGCTGGGGAAGGCGGCGGGCAGCACCACGTGGCGTTCGAGGGCCAACCCCCGAGCGCCGAGGATCCGACCGGCCCGAAGGAGATTGGGTGGCACCTGGTCGATGCCGCTGATGAAGCCGTTGGCCACCGCCGGCGCGGCGCCGAGCACCATCATGAGGATGATCGCCTTCCAGTTCTGGCCGAACACCATGTAACCGAAGGGGTACCAGAGCACCGAGGGCAGGGTCTGCATGCCGGTCAGCAGGGACCCGATGCCGGCCCGAAGTACGCGTACCCGGGCCACCGCGGTGCCCACCACAGCCCCGATGGCGATGACCAGCGCGTAGCCGACGATGGCCTGTTGGGCGGTGACCCAGCAGGCCTGCCAGAACAGCGATGTGCCCATGAGGTCCCAGAGCTGACGGGCCACGGTGGCCGGTGTCTGCAAGATGTACGGCTTCCAGTGGCTCCACACCGCGATCTGCCAGACCAGGAGAATGACGGCCAGGGCGATGAGCTTCGGCCAGCTGGCCCGCCAAAGCCGATCCGGCAAGGTGCGGCGGCCCCCCCGACCGACCTCGCCGTCCAGCGCATCCAGTCCGGCCAGGGTGCGGTCCAGCGACGGAGCGCCGGGCGCCCCCTCCTCCACTTGGCGCTCCTGTGTCACCGGCGGCTCAATGGCCATGACGCCCCACTTCGGCACGGAGCTGGTCGGTGACGGTGACCGCCAGGTCGGCGATTTCGGTCGAGTCGATGCGCTGGTAGCGCGGGATGTCGACCGGATAGGTGGCCGCCACCCGACCGGGCCGGCTGGTGAGCAGCACGATCCGGTCGCCCAGGCGGGCCGCCTCCCGGACGTTGTGGGTGACGAAGAGGACGGTGAAGCCCCGGTCGGCCCACAGGGACTCGAGTTCGTCGTGGAGCAGGTCGCGGGTGATGGCGTCGAGGGCGCCGAACGGTTCGTCCATCAGCAGCAGTCCGGCGTCCTGGGCCAGCGCCCGGGCCAGGGCCGCCCGCTGGCGCATGCCGCCCGGACAGCTCGTGGGGCCGCTTGGGCCCGAACCCGGCCAGGTGGACCCGTTCGAGCAGTCGTCGGCGACCGCCCGGCGTTCGGCCTTGCCCACCCCCCGCAGCCGCAGGGGCAGCTCGACGTTGCCGGCCACGGTGAGCCAGGGGAACAGGGCCGAGTCCTGGAAGAGCATGGCCGTGGCCGTGCCGCCGATATCGGCGGGCCGGGAGTCTCGGGTCGCCACGCGTCCACCGATCCGGCCGTGGGCTGGTCGAGCCCGGCCACCAGGTTGAGCAGGGTGGTCTTTCCCGCAGCCCGAGGCGCCCACCAGGCAGACGAACTCCCCGGGCGCCACTCGACAGCGAGACATCTGCGAGGGCGACCACGCCCGGCGTCGCCGTCGCCGTAGCGTTGCGACACGCCGGTGAGGGCGACAGACGGGCCCAGGCGCTGCGCTCGAGGGTGGCACGGGTGGCGCCGACCGGGCTCGTCAGGAGGCCACCGGGCCTTCCCGGCCGGCTCGAGCAGCGAGTTGAGCGGGCCGAGGTCGTAGATGCCGGCGATGTCTGGTGGTCGGGAAGCCGGCCGCTTTGGCGTGACCGGAGTCGGTGGCGATGCGACGAGGCGATCGGGTCGTTGGTGAAGGTCATGTCGACCATGCGGAGGCCACTCAGTGGCCTTGAGCGGCTTGCCGGTGAGGGCGGCCAGCGCGGTGTTGGCGTCGGCCTGCGCCTTGGCCGGGGAGGGTTGAGGAAGGCGTTGGTGGCGATCTGACCCTTGAGCAGGTCGGTGACCACCGTCGGGTGGGCGGCCAGGAAGTCCTGGTTGACCACCAGCACGGTGGTGGAGAAGCGGCCGCCTCGGCCACTGGGTCTTCTCGTTGACCAGGATCTTGCCCTTGCCCTCGGCGACCATCCGGGTGACCCACGGCTCGGGGACCCAGGCGCCGGCGATGGTGCCGGCTTCGAAGGAGGTCAGGGTGGTGGCGTTGTCCTCGGGGAGGATGGTCACCTCGCCGGACCCGCCGTTGGGTCCGGGGAAGGTGAGGCCCTGCTTGCGCAGCCAGGTGCGCAGAGCCACGTCTTGGGTGTTCCCCAGCTGGGGGGTGGCGATGGTCTTGCCCTTCAGCTGGCTGGGTGAGGTGATGGACGGGGATACGACCAGGGCGGCGCCACCGGAGGTGGCTCCCGAGATGATCCGGATCGACCCTTTGCCCTGGGAGTAGGCGGTGATGGCCGAATTGGGTCCGAGGTAGGCGGCATCCAGGCTTCCGGCCAGCAGGGCGGTCACCGCCGCTGGACCGGCGTTGTAGGTGGAGGTCTGCAGGGACACGTTGCTCGGGAGGTTCTTGGCGAAGATGCCGTCTTGCACCCCGACCAGCGCGGCGGCGTGGGTCAGGTTGGTCAGGTACCCGAGATTGAGCGTGACCGGGGCGCCCGACGTGGTCGAGGATCCGCCGGCCGAGGTCGTGGTCGTCGAGCTGGCCGAGTTCGAACTGCAGGAGGCGGTGGCCACCGCCAGGCCGACGATGGCCAAGAGCGTGACCAGCCGCCGGGCGGTTGGGCGACGAACAGACAGCTGGTGGACGACGTGGGACTGCATGGAGCTCCTCCTGGTCGGTTTCTGTTGGACCAAGTCCGCCGTCTGGATTGGCACACGAGCCGTGGCCCAACTTCCCACTTCCGGGTCCCCTTATCCCTAGTAGATAGATAGAATTAGAGAATTGAACGGTAGCACCATCTGGTCCCTCCGTGAAGGGCGGCACTCTGGCCGGGACTTTCGTGGGGTCTTCGGTGCCGGGCCCGGGGGGACTACCGCTCGAGCCGGGCTTCGAGGGCGGGCCGGTGGGTGGGCCACTCGCTGTCCAGCATGGAGAAGACGGCCGTGTCCCGCACCGACCCGTCGGCCCCGGGACGATCGGCACGGATCACCCCGTCGAGGACGCAACCGAGCCGCTCGATAGCCGCCCGGGACCGGGTGTTGCGGGCATCGGTCTGGATACGCACCGCCCGCACCTTCCAGCGGTCGAAGGCGTGGGTCATCATCAACAGCTTGGCCTCGGTGTTGATCCCGGTGCGCTGGGCTGCCGGTTCCAGCCAGGTGTAGCCGATGGAGGCCACATCGGGACGGACAGTCCGCTGATGGGACTCGGATCCCGGGTAGAGGGACGACCAGTCCCACTGGGTGAGTTCGTAGAAGCGGGTGGACCCCACGATGCGGCCGGCCTCCACGCCCCAGGTGACGAACGGATACTGGTCACCCCGTTCCCGCTTGTCGATGGCCTTGGCCACATAGGCCTCCATGCTGGGGCGGTCCCAGGGCACCGCCGTGTAGGCGAACGTGTCCCGGTCACCTCTGGCCGCGGCCAACAGTCCCTCGATGTGCTCGGGCCCCATGGGCAGGAGGTGGACCTTCCCGCCGCGGAGCGAGAACAGCTCGGTCATGGCCTCATTGTGCCCGGCTATTTGAGCAGTCGGGACAAACGTCGATCGGCCAGTGTCCGCCCACCCGTCTGACAAGAGGGGCAGTACTGCAGCGACTTGGAGGCGAACGACACCTGCCGGATGGTGTCGCCGCACTCCGGACACGGCTCCCCGGTGCGTCCGTGGACTGCCATCGACCGCTTCTTGTCTCCCTTGAGCTCCCGGGGGTCGAGCCCGGATGATCGCTCCACCGCCTCGGTCAACACGTCGATCACCGCGCTGTGCAGCCGTTCCACCTCGGACCCGGTGAGCTGGCTGGTCTTCTTGTAAGGCGACAGGTGGGCCCGGTGGAGGGCCTCGTCCGAGTACGCGTTGCCGACGCCGGCGATCAGCGACTGGGTGGTGAGGGCGGTCTTGAGGTTGGACGAGGTCCCGGCCAGCAGCTCGGCCAGCCGGTCGGTGGTGAAGTCGGATCCCAGCGGGTCGATGCCCAAAGCGCCCACCGGCTCGATGTCGGTGAGCGAGTGAGCCACCCACAGGGCCAGGCGCTTCTCGGTGCCCATCTCGGTGATGTCGAACCCGGAGCCGTCGTCCAAGGCGGCCCGCAGGGCGATCGGGCTCTTCTGTGGTCGGAGGGTGGTGGAGGGCAGTGTCTCGTACCAGGCGATCCACCCGCCCAGGGCCAGGTGCACGACCAGCCACCGGTGGCCCCCCTCGCCGCCACCGCCCTTGCCGCCGCCGCCGTCGTCGGACCGGCCGGGAGGGCTGTCCCTCGTGTCGATGCAGACGAACTTTCCCTGCCGCCTGACCGAGGCGATCGTGCGACCGACCAGGTCGTCGAGTCCTGGCGTCACCGTCTTGAGGGCGGAGAACGAGGTCAACTGGTACCGGTCGATCCGCCGTCCGACCATCCGGTCTGACAGGGCGGCGGTCAGGGCTTCCACCTCGGGCAGTTCGGGCACGGGTCAATTGTGGACCCGTTCCGCCCGTAGTATCTGATCCGCACCTGCACCAGGGCCGACGACCCCCGGTTGCTCCGCTACTGCCGTGCGGGACTGCTCGCCGGCCGGACCGGTCTCCGGGGTCGGATGGACCGCACTCGAGAGGATTGTCACTGTTGTTCCGCCCGGTCCCACCCGAAGCCGACTTCGCCGCCCTCGAGATCGCCGAACTGGCCCGGTGGGATGAGCACCGGGTCTTCCAGCGCTCGGTCGAACTCCGCCACGAGGCCGAGCCATGGGTCTTCTACGAGGGTCCCCCCACCGCCAACGGTCGCCCCGGGCTCCACCACGTGTGGGCCCGGGTCTACAAGGACCTGTTCTGCCGCTACCGGACCATGCGGGGCTACTCCGTTCCCCGCAAGGCCGGCTGGGACACCCACGGGCTACCGGTCGAGGTGGAGGTGGAGCGCCAGCTCGGCATCACCACCAAAGGCCAGATCGAACACGAGGTGGGCATCGCCGAGTTCACCCGCCTGTGCCGCCAGTCAGTCCGCAACTACGTGGACGAGTGGAAGGAGCTGACCGAGCGGATCGGCTACTGGATCGACATCGATGCCGCCTACTGGACGTTCTCGTCCGAGTACGTGGAGTCGGTGTGGTGGAACCTGAAGAGCCTCTGGGACCAGGGCCTCCTGTACGAGGACATCAAGGTGGTGCCCTACTGCCCCCGGTGCGGCACTGCGCTGTCCAGTCACGAACTGGCTCAGCCTGACGTCTACCGCGAGGTGGAGGACGAGTCGGCCTACGTGCTCTTCCCGTTGACCGACGAGGGTGAGGCGGCCGACCGTCTGGTCGCCGCGCTCGGACGATCGACCGTGGAGGGGCTGTCCCTGGTGGCCTGGACCACTACCCCGTGGACGCTGTTGTCCAACACCGGGGCAGCCGTGGGCCCCGATCTCGAGTACGCATTGGTCGGGGACTTGGTGGTGGCCTCGGACCTGGTGGACCGGGTCTTCGGTGAGGGCACCGCCGTCGACCGGACGGTATCCGGCCGCGACCTGGTCGGCCTGCACTACCGCCGGCCCTTCGACGACCTGACACCCGACCCGGGCGTCTCCGGCCAGCCGGGCTGGCGGGTGGTGGGTGGCGACTTCGTCGAAGCCGACGAGGGCACCGGCATCGTGCACCTGGCCCCTGCCTTCGGCGAGGTCGACCGTCAGGTCGGGCGTCAGAACGGGCTGCCCACCCTCAATCCGGTCGGCCCCGACGGGCGCTTCACCGAGGCCGTCGCGTGGCTGGCCGGTCAGTCGGTCCGCGATACCAACTCGGCGGTCGACGACCGGCTCGACGCATCGGGTCGGCTGTTGCGCCGGGAGGCCTACCAGCACTCCTACCCGCACTGCTGGCGCTGTGACACTCCGCTCATCTACTGGGGAAAGCCCAGCTGGTACATCAGGACGTCCGACCGCAAGGACCAGATGGTGGCCGAGAACCAGACCATCGGCTGGCACCCGGCCCACATCCGGGACGGACGCATGGGGGAGTGGCTGACCAACAACGTGGATTGGGCGCTCTCCCGCGACCGCTTCTGGGGGACCCCGCTCCCCATCTGGCGGTGCGGCGCTGGCCACGTGCGTTGCGTGGGCTCCCTGGCCGAACTGTCTGAACTGGTAGGTGACGACCTCTCCGGCGTCGACCCCCACCGACCGGACATCGACGCCGTCACCTTCCCCTGCCCCGATTGTCGAGACGGATCCTCGGTGATGACCCGTGTGGAGCCGGTGATCGATGCCTGGTTCGACTCGGGCTCGATGCCCTCGGCCCAGTGGGGCTACCCGTTGGCCGAGGGTTCGGCTGAGGCGTTCGTCTACCCGGCCGACTTCATCTGCGAGGCCATCGACCAGACCCGGGGCTGGTTCTATTCGTTGTTGGCCGTCAACACGCTGGTGCGGGACCGCGCCCCGTACCGCAATGTGTTGTGTCTCGGTCACATCGTGGACGCCGACGGACGAAAGATGTCGAAAAGCGTAGGCAACGTGATCGACCCCTGGGAGATCCTCTCCACCCGGGGAGCCGATCCTCTGCGCTGGTGGATGTTCTCCCAGGGGTCACCGTGGACCCCGACCCGGGTGAGCTTCGAGGTCATCGACTCGGCCATGCGGGACACGCTGCTCACCCTGTGGAACACCTGGTCGTTCTTCGCCACGTACGCGTCGCTCAACGAGTTCGACCCGGACGATCCGGCCATTCCGTCGCCGGCCGACCGTTCGCTCCTCGACCGGTGGATGCGGTCACGCCTCTTCGCCACCGTGGCCGACGTCACCGAGAGCCTCGACGGCTACGAGCCCTTTCCGGCGGCCACCGCCATCGCTGCACTGGTCGACGACGTCTCCAACTGGTTCGTCCGCCGGAGCCGTCGGCGCTTCTGGCGGACCGATCCCGATGCCGACCCGGCTGATGCTCTGGGGGCCCAGGCCACCCTGCACGAGGTGCTGGTCACCGTGGCCCGGCTCCTGGCTCCGTTCTGCCCGTTCGTGGCCGACCGCATGTGGCGGGAACTGACCGGCAGCGCCGAGGACGACTCGGTGCACCTGGCCGACTGGCCGGCGGTGGAGATGGACGCTCTCGACCCCGGTCTCGACCAGGGGATGGCGCTGGCCCGCCGGCTCTCCTCCCTCGGTCGGGCGGCACGGTCCGAGGCCGGAATCAAGGTTCGCCAGCCGCTCCACCGGGCCCTGGTCTACCTGCCGCCGGGGAGCCCGGCCCCTCCGCCCGGCGTGGTGGAGGACGAGTTGAACGTCGACGTCGTGGAGGTCACCGACGAGCTCGGTGACGTACTGGCCTACGAACTGTTTCCCAACTTCAAACTGCTCGGCCCCCGTCTCGGGCCCCGCGTCCAGCTCCTGCGGGCGGCCATGGGCTCGGTGGACAGTGCGGCGGCGGCCGACGATCTGATGGCAGGACGGCCGGTGGTCGTCGACCTGGACGATGGGAGCGTCGAACTCCAGCCCGATGAGGTCGAACTACGGGTCCGGGCCCAGGCCGGCTTCGCCGTCTCCCGCGACGGCGCCGAGGTCGTGGCGCTCGACCTCGCTCTCGACGACGACCTCCGCCGGCGAGGCCTGGCCCGCGAGGTGATCAGGCACGTGCAGGAGGAGCGCAAGGCCGTCGGACTGGAGGTCTCCGACTGGATCCACCTCCACTCGGTCGGTCTGGAAGATCTCGAACCGCTGTTCCCGCTCATCGCCCGCGAGGTACTGGCCCGATCCGTCGCCACCACACCGCCGGCGGGGGCTGGCCCAGGGGTCGCGCTCAGGTTGGACGACGGGGCATCGGTGCGGACGGCGAACGTCTGGGTGCAGAAGGCGTGAGCACCGACGGGCCCACGGAGGCCGGGGTGCCGGACGAGCGGTATGTCCTGGCCGTCGATCTCGGCACCGGTGGGCCCAAGGTGGCGGTCGTGGCCAGCACCGGCCGTATCGTGGCGCACGCCTTCGAGCCGATCCATCTTCATCTGTTGGACGGGGGGGGAGCCGAACAGGATCCCGGTGAGTGGTGGTCGGCGATCTGCGGCGCCGCCCATACCGCGGTGGCCCGGTCGGGGATCGCGCCCTCCGACCTGATCGGGGTGGGGTGCACGGCGCAGTGGTCGGGCACGGTTGCCGTGGGTCCGGACGACCTGCCGTTGATGCCGGCGGTCATCTGGATGGACTCCCGGGGGAACCGAGCCATCCGCCAGGTAGCGGGAGGGGCGGTCAACGTACTCGGCTACGACCCGCGCAAGATCCTCCGGTGGGTGCAGGTCACCGGAGGTGCTCCGGGCCTCTCCGGCAAAGACCCGGTGTCGCATATTCTGTTCATCCGTGATGCCTTTCCCGAGGTCTACGCCAGGACCACCACCTTCCTCGAGCCGGTCGACTACCTGAATCTCAAGCTGACCGGCCGGCGGTTGGCCTCCTTCGACTCGATCGCCGCCCACTGGGTCACCGACAACCGCAACATCGACAGGGTCGGCTACGACCCGCGGCTACTCGAATGGACCGGTCTGGACCGGGCAAAGCTGCCCGACCTCGTCCCGCCGCAGACCATCCTCGGCCCGCTGACTGTTGAGGCCGCATCAGATCTGGGTGTGCCGGCCGGCCTGCCGGTGGCTGCCGGCTCCGGCGACCTCCATTCGGCGGTGTTCGGTTCGGGTGCGGTGGAGGATTTCTCCGCCCATCTCTACATCGGGACCTCGTCGTGGATCTCGGCCCACGTTCCCTTCAAAAAAACGGCGCCGACCAGCAACGTGGCCTCCATCCCGGCCGCACTGGCCGGCAAGTACGTGATCGCTGACGAGCACGAGACGGCCGGGGCCTGTCTCACCTTTCTGCGCGACAACCTCGGCCTAGCCGACAGCTTCGAGGCCATGAACGAGATGGTCGACCGGGCCGATCGGGGGAGCGGACGGGTCCTGTTCACACCGTGGCTCAATGGTGAACGGTCACCGGTGGATGACCACACCGTGCGCGGCGGGTTCCACAATCTGTCGTTGTCGACGACCCGGGACCAGATGGTCAGGGCGGTGTACGAAGGGGTGGCCTTCAACTCGCGGTGGCTGCTCGACGCGGTGGAGAAGTTCGCCGGCCGGCGCCTTGACTCGCTGGCCTTCATCGGCGGCGGGGCCAACTCCGACCAGTGGGCCCAGATCCATGCCGATATCCTGGGTCGCGAGATCCGTCAGGTCACCGATCCGGTGCTGGCCAATGTGCGGGGTGCCGCCCTGCTCACCCTGACCGCACTGGGTGAGATCGAACCCCGAGAGATCCCGTCCATGGTCGAGGTCCGGCGCGTCTTCCATCCGGATCGGTCGACGGCTGAGCTCTACGATCTCCTGTTCGAGGAGTTCGTCACCCTCTACAAGCAGACCAAGGGGATCTTCAAGCGTCTCAACCGGTTCTGATCGGTACCGGTTGGTTCGCGGGCCGGCCGGCGGCCGGTCGGCGGCCGGCGGAAGGCCGGCGGATGGCCGATCAGCGCTGGGCATCCACGAAGTCGTCGACCATTTGCACGAGTGCGGCAAACTCCGGGTCAGCCTCGTCGATGCCGAGTCCGTACCAGCCGGTATTGCCGTAGGCAGCGGATCCGATCGTCACCATGGTGATCACCCTGGCCACGTGGTCGAGAGCGGCCGGCGCAAGATCGGCATCGTGGAGTATGACCCGGAGCTCGTTGTGGAGCACCGCGGTATTCGGGGCCGATCGGTGGCGGTCGAGGAGGATCAGGAACAACTCCGGTTGGTCGTGGGCGGCGCCCTGGACCGATCGCATCCATTGGTGGAGCCGATCACGCCAGGCCATGGTGGCCGGAGGCAGCGGGATCTCGGCCACCAGAAGTTCGACCAGACCCTTGAGGAGGTCGTCCTTTGTCCCGATGTGGCGATACAGGGCCATCGGGGTCACCTGCAGTGATTCCGCCACCGACTGCATGGTCACCCCCTGCAGTCCCTCGGCATTGGCGATGGCCATGCTGGCCTGGACAATCGACCGTCGGTCGATGCGGGGTGGTCGTCCCATGGTGTCTCCCTACTGTTGGTTGGCGCGATCGAAGGTCCGGAGCGGCCCGGTCGGGGACGGGACTTGCCGACCGGTTCCCCATCCCGAGACGAGGTCCCCCCACGCCGAGGGTCATTGTGTTTCAGAATGAGTCTATCATGTATATCTATCTCCTATACTAATCGAGGAGACAGGCGTCGCCACGCAGTAACCGACACAAAGATATATGCCATAGATATACGCCATACACCCATTTGCAGAAGTGTAACTGTTCAGGTCCCCCTGAGCTGGGCTGATGCCCAAGTTAGTGCTCAACCAGGTATTGGCAAAGTGGGCATCCATGGATCCCCGAGGTAGAGCCTCTGCAGGGCACCCAGGCGGTTGACCCCCTGTTTGCCGGCGGTCGAGAGGTAGCTGCGCAGGGCAAGGAAGGCGGCTGCTCCCTCGGTGCTGCGGAATCCACCGGAGACCTTCTGGGCGATCTTGATCATCCGGACGTCGCGCTCGCACAGGTTGTTGTCGAAGGGGACAGAGAAGTCCGCAGCGAAGCGCAGGATGTCGTCGGCGTAGTAGTCGAGACGGGTCAAAAGGGCGAGCGCTTTGGACCGCTTGGGCCGTGGCGAGGTGGTGACCGGTGGCGGGTTGGCCCGATGGGCTGCGCCGATGATTTCGGCGTAGCGAGTCCTGATGGCGGCGAGCTGGTCACGGTCCAGGTGCTCTCGGCCACCATCTTTGGCCGAGAGCACCTGATGCCAGGCCCCGGTGAGCAGGTCGGCCATGTCGGCGGCCCACCCCTGGCCCTCCAGTGCCGCGATTGCCTCCAGCTCACGGAGGTGATGGGCGTTGCACAAGGCATGGGTGGCGGCGAAGCCGCTCCGGTATGCCGGCCAGCCGTCGTGGACGAGGACCCCCTGATGGCCCTGGATGACGCCCATGTTCTCCAGGGCTTCTTTCCCCCGTCGTGGGTCCAGGTGGTAGAGGGTGAGGTCGGTGCTCGAAGCGGCGTGCACCCAGTGCAGGCGGGCGTTGACCCGAAGGCCGGTCTCGTCGCAGTGGACGACCGGGGATCCCCGGAGCAGCTCCCGCACCAGGGTGCAGAGCAGCCCCAGCTTGCCGGCACCCTGGCGGACCATGGCCACGATGGCCCCGGTCGACACCGGCGCTCCGTAAGTGTCGGCCAACAGCTCGGCCACCCGGGCGACGGGGAGGTGCTGGCGGGCCACCAGGTAACAGACCAGGGCCCGCAGACCCGGGCCGTAGCAGGCGGGGGCTGAAGCCTCGTCGGGGAACGACCCGGTGGTGAGAACCCCGCAGCGACAGCGCCTGGTCTCTGCCTGGTGCTCGGTGCAGACGAGAGACATGGGAGGCAGGTCGAACACTTGGCGGGCGACGACCGACGATGCCGCCACACCGGCCAGGTCCGAACCACAGGACCGACATTGCGTCGGCGCATGCACGCAGATGAGATCGGGATCGGCACGCGTGGCCAGATGGTGGCCAGGGTCACCGGGCTGTTTGCCCGGCTTCTTCCCGGACCGCACCCGGCGGGACTTGGGTGCCGGTTTGGCATAGCCGTCCGAGGAGGGGGGCTTGGACGAGTTGCGGGAGTTCGTCGACCGCTCGGCCCGAAGCTCGGCCAACTCCACGCTCATCTGTTGGATCAGCGTGGACGCCTCGTTCAAGGCGGCCCGCAGGGAGACGACCTCTTGCTCCAATGCCCAATAGGAGGGTCTGGGGCCACCCTGAGGAGAGTCGTCGTCCGGAATTCCCAACGATACGCGCGTCGAACCCGCAGGTCAGGGACCACCGAGCGAGACCTGAACAGTTACGCAGAAGTGATCGGCGGGAACCCTCAGACCGGCAGACCGGCAGACCGGCAGACCGGCAGACCGGCAGACCGGCAGACCGGCAGACCGTCAGACCGTCAGACCGTCAGACCGGCAGACCGGCAGACCGGCAGCGCCGTCGTAAAGGCCGATCCCGTGGCCAATCCGGGCGTCGCCGAGACGGGCTCAGGAGGGCGACTGCGTCCGAGCCCGATTGGCCGCACTGACCACCGCCTGCAGGGAGGCATCGAGGATGCTCGAGTCCATGCCCACTCCCCACCAGGTGGAACCGTCAGGTCCCTCAGCCTCCACATAGGCCACGGCCGAGGCCCCACTACCGGCGGTAAGCGCGTGCTCGGAATAGTCCTTCACCTCGAAGTCGACCCCGAGATCGTCCCGTAGGGCACCGAGCAGGGCCTCGATGGGACCGTTTCCCTCACCCATTACTGTTCGGGGCTCGCCGTCGACGAGGAGTTGAGCGGTGACGGTGGTGCGTTTTCCTCCCGTGGTGACCTCGCTCCCGATGAGCCGGACACCGGCGTCGTCAGGGAGATCGTCAGGGAGATACGTGCGGGAGAACACGTCCCACATCTCTCCGGCCCGGATAACCGTGCCACTGTCCTCGGTCACCGCCTGGACCTCTCGGGAGAACTCGATCTGAAGCCGGCGGGGAAGGTCGAGCCCGTGCTCGGTGTCCATGACGTAGGCGACGCCACCCTTGCCGGACTGGCTGTTGACCTGGATGATGGCTTCGTAGGTGCGGCCGGTGTGACTCGGATCGATGGGAAGGTAAGGAACCTCCCATCGGTCGTAGTCATCGCCGATGGCGGCGAATCCCTTCTTGATGGCGTCCTGGTGCGAGCCGGAGAAGGCGGTGTACACGAGGTCGCCGGCGTAGGGATGTCGGGGGTGGACGGGCATCCGGGTGGCGTATTCGGCTACCCGTCGGATCTTGTCGATGTCGCTGAAGTCGAGCGCCGGATCGATCCCCTGGGAGAACAGGTTCATGGCCAGTGTGACCACGTCGACGTTGCCGGTCCGTTCGCCGTTCCCGAACAGCGTGCCTTCCACCCGGTCGGCACCGGCCAAGACGGCCAGCTCGGCAGCGGCCACGGCCGTGCCCCGGTCGTTGTGGGGATGGACGCTGAGAATGATCGAATCACGGTTGGGGATGGTGCGCCCGAACCACTCGATGACGTCGGCATAGACGTTGGGTCCGTACATCTCCACGGTGTTGGGCAGGTTGATGATCATCGGGTGCTCGGGGCTCGGATCGATCACCGTCATCACTGCCCGGCAGATCTCGACGGCGAACTCCGGCTCGGTGCCGGTGAAGCTCTCGGGGGAGTACTCGTAGCGGATGTCGGTGTCGGGCAGTGTCGGCTCAAACTTCTTGCACAGCCGAGCTGCGTTGACGGCGATGTCGGTGATGCCTGATCGATCGAGTCCGAAGACCACCCGACGTTGTAGTTCCGAGGTGGAGTTGTAGAAATGGACGATGGCCCGGGGGGCCCCGGCCAGCGATTCGAATGTGCGCTCGATCAATTCTTCACGACACTGCACCAACACCTGGATGGTCACGTCGTCGGGGATGAGATTCTCGTCGATGATCTGCCTCTGAAAATCGAAGTCGGTCTGCGACGCCGAGGGAAATCCGACCTCGATCTCCTTGAAGCCGACGGCCACCAGTGTCTGGAACAGTTTCAGCTTCCGCTCCGGGTCCATGGGGTCGACCAGGGCCTGGTTTCCGTCACGCAGGTCGACGCTGGCCCAGCGGGGTGCCCGAGTGAATTGGCGGTCCGGCCAGGTCCGGTCGGGGAGGGTGAGGGGCAGATAGGGACGGTAGAGGTGGAACGGCATCGGAGAAACATCGCAGGGCATGTCCAAATGCACCGGCCCACTGACGGTGGGATGGCTCGAGTGTGTGGTGTCTTCTTCGCTACTCATGATGGTGCTCCTTGATGCTCGCCGGTGCTGCTACTGGTGATCGTTGGACAGTGGATGGACGGTGGACCGACAGTGGCTCCGAGGTGGTCTGCCGGGGCTCGGAGTTCGGCGGCTGGCAACAAAAAACCCCCTGGCCGTAGTGGCTCAGGAGGTTGCGGGCGAACGCGATGTGGCGCTCGCCGTCAGGTAAGGAGGAGTTCCGAGCTGGGCGCAGTCCACATAGTGGGGTCCATGGTGCCAGGGTGCCCGCCGTCCGTCAAGGACCCGAGACATCGGCTGGGGAAATGCCGAGCGCCGTGGCGGCAGCCAGAACCCTGGTCCGGAGTCCTGCCAACTCGGCGAAGTCGAGGCCCCGGCGACGGGCGAAATGGTTGACGCGGATGGTGTCGACGATTCCGCACAGTCGTTCGGCAGCGACCACCGTCACGTAGCCGCACAGAGGTGCGACCAGGGTGACGGCCACGCCGACCGGCGCACCGAAGACCACCCCGAGGACCACGCCGAGGGTCAGGTAGACGAGGAAGAACAGCACCAGGTTGCCAACGATCTTGACGGTGGCTCGGATTCCCTCGTTTCTCGGCATCCGGCTGGCCTGCTTGACCACCAGGTAG
Source organism: uncultured Acidimicrobiaceae bacterium (assembly GCA_963824355.1). Classification (GTDB taxonomy): domain Bacteria; phylum Actinomycetota; class Acidimicrobiia; order Acidimicrobiales; family RAAP-2; genus Bog-756. Next base: position 237,637 of record CAWGOY010000017.1, read on the forward strand.
GGCAGCGCATGGACCAGGATTCCGATTGCGACTGCAGGTAGCAGTACCAACACTTCGGCCACGGCCACGGCCACCGCCAAACTCGAGCGGAACCGTGCCGATCCCTGAGACGCAGAGGCGACTGATGCGATCTGGGCGTCGGTCAGATCGCATCGTTCCCGTGCCCATCGGTAGGAAGCGACGGCCGATCGCAGCGCGTCAAGACCGTTGGTCGGGGCGACGACTTGACCGGCCACCTCCCCGGCCAGGAGCAGTGCGTGGCGCATCCGCTCGCGCTCGGCCAGACTCACCGGACGGCACGATGGCCCATCCGACCGTGCTGCCACCTCGGCGCACTCGGTGACCAGGTCGGCTTCGGCCGAGTCGATCACCGCTGGTCCGAGACTGCGGAGCCGCGCTGCCAGGTCGTCGGTGAGCAGCCGCACCGCCGCCCTGTTGTCGTCCGAGCTGAGCTGGGTCCGGGGCCCGGCCTCTACCGGCTGAGGACAACCGACCCGGACGAGGACCCGCGATCGGAAGCGCTGTTTCTCGTCGTAGAGGAGGGAGACGGCCACCGTCTCCACGCCGGTCACCCCGTCGCCGACGGCACCGAGCGCAATCCGTGCCGCACCGGTGCGCAGGGGTTGCAGACCAGGCTCGTCGTGGCTGATCCCCTCGGGAAAGATCGCCACCAAGCCTCCCTGGCCCAGCAGTCGGGCGGCGGCGCCGAAGGACTCGACGTTCCTGCTCGTCGGACCACCGTCCGCGGGGCGGTAGACCGGCACCACGCCGGCCAGGGTGAGAAACGGCCACAGCAGGGGATTGGCGAAGAGTGTGGACTTGCCGAGGAACCTCGGGAAGCGGTCCAGTGCCGCCATGAGCACCAGGCCATCGACCAGACCGTTGCGGTGATCGGCGACCAGCACGGTGGGCACGCCGGGGCGCAGGCGGCGACCGTGCTCCACTTGTACCTGCCGGAAGAACACCCGGACCAACAGGCGGGCCAGCCGGAGCATGGTCCACTCCGCCGCTGTGCGCAGGAGGGACCGGTCGGTGTACCGGCGTGCAGGCGCCAACTGTCCGGTGGGTGCCGCGGCGATGTTCACGTCAGCTATTCGTCGCCGGCCCCCGTTTGGCTCACCTCGGTGACCAGATGGTGGATGCGGGTCTTGGTTGCTGACCATTCATAGCGTTCCCGGTAGTGCTCCTCGGCTGCGTCGACCAGGCGCTTGCGCAACGCCGGATCCGACAGCAGTCGGTGGCAGGCAGAGGCGAAGGCCTGGGCATCGTCGGCCAGCAGAAGATGCACGCCATCGCGGACGTCGAGGCCGTCGGCACCGATGGTGGTCGACACCACGGGGACCCGGTGGGCAAAGGACTCGAGGATCTTCAACCGCGTGCCGCTCCCGATCCGCAGAGGGACGACGGCGATGTCGGCCAGGGCCAACTCGGTCTGCATGTCGGGCACTCGCCCCACCACGCTGACGGCCGGCGGCCGATCCCGCCGTTTCACGCCGGCGGCCGTCTTACCGACCAGTCGGATCCGGGCGTCGGGGACCAGATTCCACAGTTGCGGCGCCACGCTGTCGATGAGCCAGTCCACCGCGTCCATGTTGGGCGCGTAGTTGAGGCTGCCCTGCAACAGGATGACCGGTGGGTCGGCCACCTCCTCGTGACCGACGCTACGGGACGGTGCCGGCAGTGTGTTGGGGATCTCCACGGCGTTGGCCAGACCCGACCGGCCTACGTCGTCGGCACTGCACAGCACGACCCGCTCGACCTCGCCGGCCACCGAGCGCTGCAGACTGGTCCAGTCCCGGGCGTTCTTGGCCGCCTGGGCGGCGGCCATGGTCCGCCGGACGAGGGCCAGCGTTCCGCCGCCGGACTGCCGGTGGCTAAGGAGCACCGATCGCTGCTTGGCCTTCACGTCCTCGAGATCCATGAGATCGATGATGGTCGGCCCCAGTCGGGGCCGCCCCATCCATGCGTAGACGGCGGCGGTGCTGAACCACACCACGTCGTAGGCATCAGAGGCCCAGGCCCGAAGAGCCCGTCGAGGGGAGCGGTCGTACTGTCGCATGACGACCTCCACCGGCAGCCCCCGCTGGGTCAGCCAGGCCGCCCTCCATCGGGCGTCGCTCGCCGGTTCCGGGTAGGGGGTGGTACCGAGCCGATTGACCTTGACGGTGTCGGGCAGGGTCAGGTCGGTCCGGTCCGCATCGCGAAGGGTGAAGAGGTCGAGGTCACCGCGCTCGGCGAGGGCCTCGATCACGCCGCCCAAGCGGATCATTCCCCCCCCGGTGGCAGGCCAGGGGAAACTTTCGGCCACCAGGAGGATCTTCACAAGGGGGCCGGTTCCCGAGTCTGTGACCCACCAGTTGGCGACACCGGCTCGGCCCCATCGACGGCGGCCGGCGTCACATTCACGGGCGGCTGATCAGGCTGCTGACCCATGCCTTCAACCGTGCCGATGGGAGCGATTCGATGTAGGAAGTCTTGGTGTCAAGGGCCGCTTCGAGCGCGGCAATGTACTCCGCCTTGACCGCCAGTTCGGCTCGAGCCGCATCCAGCTCCTTCTGGGCCAGCGCTGTCTCAACGGTTCCGTCGTCAACGGCACCGCCAACGTTTCCATCGTCATCGAGCGCGCCGTCGCCCGACCCCTCCGCCCGTCTGCGTTCCACGGTGGCAGGATACCGGTCGTCCCTACTGTCGCTCAGCGGCGCCTCCGTCGGCCGTCGGCGGGCCAGTTCCGAGACGGCCCGGTGGGTGCGTCTGCGGCTGTCGGTCTGCCGGGGATCGATCATTGCCACTACGGGAATCACTGTGTTGTCGGGTCGGAACACCGGGAGATAAGCCGAGCGGGCACCGGCGGGCACGATGAGTGCCTCCACGTCGAAATCCAGGAGGCGCATCGTCTCTGCCAGTTCCTCGGTGCGGAGGTCGACGCCAAGGTCGATCAGACGGTCGATGGCCGCAGGACCGGGGCACGACCGGAAGGGCCACCGTTCAGCACGGCTCCCGGTGACCACGGTGACCGCCCACCCCACCCGGGCCAGATAGGCGAGCAGGCCGGCCAGGTCGTCCCGGTCGGATCCGGCTGGCTCTTCGGCAGGGAGGACCACCAGTCGGGGAGGTCTTCCCCGGGCCCGGTGGACGGCCCGCTCGACCGCCGGGCGGTCGTCCGCACGGGGACGGGGGTCCAGCTGTTCCAATCGGGCGGCCCAGCGGACCCGGAACCGGTCCCGGTTGCGGCTCAGGAGGAAATTCCGGTACCGCTTTGAGGTGCTCTGGCTTTCCAGGTGGGTCAGACCGGCTCGCGGTTCGAAGACCACGCGGTACCCGTGCTGGCGCAGTGCCATGCAGAAGTCGACGTCCTCGAAGTACGCGGGAAAGTAGCTCTCGTCGAGCCCGCCGACGTTGCGCCAGGCATCGACACGAACCAGGAGGCCGTTGGCCGAGGTGTAGTCCACGTCCCGCACGTAGTGGAAGGCGGCCCGGGTGTCGCGAAGGCCGAGGCCCACATGGGAAGCCCAACCGTCGCTCCAAAGTACCGAACCGGCCTCTTGGATGGTGCCGTCGGCGTTGTCGATCCGGCCCCCGACAGCACCGATGGCCGGATCGGACTCGGCGGTGGCCACCAACCGAGCGATGCAGTCCGGCTCGATCGAACTGTCGTCGTTGATCAGGAACAGGTATCGACCCCGGGCCACCCCGGCAGCCAGGTTGTTCCCGGCGGCAAACCCCAGATTGACCCGGCTGCTGATGAGGGTGATGTCGGCGCGCGCTTCGAGGACCGCCCGTGGCTCGGGCCGGGTCCCGTTGGCCACCACCACGATCTCCAGCCGGTCGGCATGGTCGGAGGCGGCCAGGGAGTCGAGACAGGCCACGGCCAGTCTGGGGTCGTCCAGGACGAGGAGGCAGACCGTCACGAGGGGTGCATCGGGCACCTGCGCCCCCCGCTGCACGACGGCGGGACCGAGCCGGGTCATCCCCGGCCAGCCGCCCTGCGGTGCCCCATCAGTCGGCCGGCGCCCGGAAGGCCACCAACTGGGCCATCTGGGGGTAGGCGACACCGATGGCGAACTCGTCCAACCGGGCCTGGATGTCGTCGGCGGAGAAGGCCGGGTAGCCGTAGAGCTCCCTCGGGTCACCGGCCACCATGGTGTAGCCAAGTAGTTCGTCGAGGCGGGCCACCGAGACGTTCGACCCCCATTCGTTGGTGGTCCGGCTGCAGAAGGGTGTGAGGTTCAAGAACAGGTCGACGGTCAGTACCACCAGCCCGCCCGGGGCCATCAGTTGCTTGAGCGTGACCAGGGTGGCCTCGATGTCGGCCGGGGATAGGTGCTCGATGGTGGAGACGCAGTAGGCGGCCGAGAACGTGCCGGTCAGTTCGGCCTCGGGCAATGCCGACCGGTGCAACAGCACATCGGTGGCGAAGGCACGATTGAGGGCGGCGTGGCGGACAACCGGGTCGGCCGGGTCGGCCGGGTCGACCCGGACGGAGCCAGTACCGGGTTGGGAGAAGTACCGACCCGTGCCGTAGTCGACGAACGGATCGACGTTGTGGACCTCGTGTCCCTCTTTGGCCAAGATGAACTGCAGCCCGGACAGGGCGCCGCCGATCTCGAGGACACGGGACTGCTGTCCTTCCTGGCTCAGCAGGTGATGGACCCACGGATACTCGTACAGCCGGGTACTGGAGTTCTGCTGGAAAGCGAACGGCCCCCGTACCCGGGTCAGCAGAGGATTGTGGCGGGTGGCACTCGTCGAAGAACTGATGGTGGCGAGGGACCGGACCAGAGCAGCGCGCTGATTGCTGGTCGCCCCCCACTTCCGGTTCCAGTCGCGGTACTCCTGTGGTAGGTCTCGTCTGGCCAGCATCTCGGATTCCCCTCGTCCGTGAGCACGGAAGGTTACTGGACCGTCCCTGGGGGGTCCACCGTCTCCGACCGTCGAAGGAGAGCGCTCAAATGCGTTCGAAGTTGCGGGCCAGCTCCCAGTCGGTGACCACCCGGTTGCAGGCCGCCCACTCCTGGCGGGCGGTATTGAGCAGGTGATGGTGAACGTCGGATCCGAAGGCCTCGGCTGCCACCTCGCTGGAGGCCAGTGTGTCGATGGCTTCAGGAAGGGACGAGGGGATACGCGGGACGTGGTCGGCCTCGTAGGCGTTCCCGGTGAAGGCCGGCTCTAGTTCGAGTTGGTGATCGATACCCCACAGCCCGCCAGCGATGGAGGCGGCCAGAGCCACGTAGGGATTGACATCGGCACCGGGGATCCGGTTCTCCACCCGCCGTCCGACACCGGTCCCGACGGCCCGGAATCCGCAGGTGCGGTTGTCCTCGCCCCACACCACCGCGGTGGGGGCCCACGAGTCGGGCACGTAGCGGCGGTAGGAGTTGACGTAAGGAGCGAAGCACCAGGCCAACTGGCGGGCGGCGAACAGCTGGCCGGCCACGAACTGCTCGGCCACCAAGGATAGGCCGTTGGTGCTGGCCGTCCCGTCGGCCGGGGCCATCATCGGAGCCCCGCTGGTGTGGTCCCACAGACTGGTGTGGATGTGACACGAGGACCCGGCCGTGTCCATCGACCATTTGGCCATGAAGGTCGCCGCCCGGCCGAAGCCCGAAGCGATCTCCTTCACTCCGCTCTTGAAGACCATGTGACGATCGGCCACCTCGAGGGCGTCCCCGTAGGTGACATTGATCTCGTGCTGTCCGGTCCCTGCCTCTCCCTTGGAGAACTCGACCGGGATTCCGGCTTCCAGCATCTGGTTGCGGATGCGGCCGATGATGTACTCCTGATGGGAGGTCTGCAGGACCTGGTAGTCGCCAATGGTGTCGCTGTGGGGAACCAGACCCTGCCAGTGCTTGTCGGCGGCGCTGCTGAAGGAATCGAGGAACAGGTAGAACTCGAGCTCGGTGGCGCACCGCACGTCGAGGCCGTGCTCGGCTGCCCGCTCCAGCTGGCGACGAAGGATGCGTCGGGGCGACACCTCGACCGGTTGGCCGTCCATGGTGAGCAGATCGCACAGCACCAGGGCGCTTCCCGGGACCCACGGAAGTGGCCGGACCGTGTGGGGATCGATGACCGCGTTGAGATCGCCGTACCCGGTGTCCCAGTTGGCGAAGCGGTAGCCGGGCAACGGAACCATGTCGACGTCACAGGCCATCAGGTAGTCGCACACCTCGATGCCGTGGGCGACCACTTGGTCCAGAAAGTAGGCGCCGGTCACCCGCTTACCCACCGGCCGCCCCTGGAGGTCGGGGACCACCACCACCACCGTGTCGATGTCACCCGACTGAATGTGGTGGGGGAGCGTCTCGAAGGTCAGCATCCCAGCACTCTGTCCCAGGGATGACGACCCGTCCAGCGCTACTCCGGCGTCACGTAGGCGGCAGTGATTCCGCCGTCGACCACCAATGACGAACCAGTGACGAATGAGGCGTCGTCCGAGGCCAAGAACAGGGCGGCCTTGGCGATCTCCTCGGGACGGCCGAACCGGCCGATGGGGATGTGGACCAGCCGCCGCTGGCGGCGGGCCGGGTCGGAGAGCAGTTCGGCCAGCAACGGGGTCTCGATGGGTCCAGGACAGATCGAGTTGGCCCGGATCCCTTTCCGGGCGTACTCGACGGCCAGCTCGCGGGTCATGGCCAGCACTCCGCCCTTGGAGGCGGTGTAGGCGATTTGGGCCGTGGCCGCTCCCATCAGTGCCACGAACGAGGCCACGTTCACGATGGAGCCCCCGCCGGACTGGAGCATGGCCGGCACACCGGCCCGGCAGCCCAGCCATACCCCTTTGAGGTTGACCTCCATGACCTGGTGCCAGGTCTCGGGCGGGGTGTCGAGGATGCCGCCATCGTCATCGGGAAAGATTCCGGCGTTGTTGAACAGCACGTCGAGATGTCCGAAGCGGTCCATGGCGGTGGCCACCATGGCCGTCACCTGGGTCTCGTCGGACACGTCCACGGTGACCGCCACCGCCTGGCCGCCGACGCCGGTGATCTCGGCGACCGCTGCCTCGGCCTGATCGGTGACCACGTCGGCCACCACCACCCGGGCTCCCTCGGCCGCGAACAGTTGGGCCGCCACCCGGCCGATACCACTGCCGGCCCCGGTGACGATCGCCACCTTTCCCTCGAGTCGCGCCATCGTGGCCTCCCGGCGATGACCGCGCGTACCGGCTCCGATGTCCGGCCCTGCGGTCGATGCGCACCTTATCGGCACGGCGCTCGACGTCGGCACGAAGCGGGACGCACGACGGCACGAAGCGGGACGCACGACGGCACCAGTCCCGATCGGGGCGATGGCCCGCCGGTGGGATACTGAACCCCATGCCGTCGGTCGGAGCCCCGCCCCTCATCGGGGTGTCCATGTACCGCCAGCTGACCTCGTGGTGGTCGTGGGAGCGTGACGCTGCCCTGGTGCCGGGCGCCTACCTCGACATGGTGGAGGGTGCCGGTGCCCAACCTCTTTGCATCCCACCTCGGCGGACTCGGGGCCCGGGGGCCACCGACCGGGTCCTCGACGGTCTCGACGGCCTGTTGCTGATCGGAGGTGGTGATGTCGGTGCCCACCGCTACGGGCAGGCCGACGGTCCCCACAGTGACGGCAGCAGCGAACGCCGGGACGAGCTGGAGTTCGCACTCCTCGCCGGGGCTCTGTCCCGGGAGCTACCGGTCCTGGCCATCTGCCGGGGATTGCAGGTGCTCAACGCCATCCGGGGCGGGGACCTCATCCAACACCTACCCGACGCGCTCGGGACCACCCTCCATCAGCCGCGACCGGGCGCCTTCGGTCCGATCATCGTGTCCACCGCGGAGGGCAGTACGGTCCGCCGGCTTATCGGCCCCCGATCGCACGTCCAGTGCAGCCACCACCAGGCGGTCGACCGGCTGGGCGAGGGCCTGGTGGTCACGGCAACCAGCGACGACGGGGTGGCCGAGGCCGTGGAGCTGCCGGACCTCCCGTTCGTGGTGGGCGTGCAGTGGCACCCCGAAGAGTCCGGTGACCTCCGACTGTTCGAAGGACTGGTCGAGGCGGCCACCGTCGGGGCGGTGGGCACCCATGGCTGACACCGTCGCCATCGTGAACCCGGCCACCGAGACGGTCATCGCCCGGCTGCCGGTGCAGGGTACCGAGGAGGCCGACGCCGCCGTGGCCCGGTCGGCGAAGGCGGGTCCGGCCTGGCGAGCAGTGGCGCCGGCCGACCGGGCCCGTCTCCTCCGGCGGTTCGCCGCCCAGGTGGAGGAGCACGCGGAGGATCTGGCCCAGTTGGAGACGTCCAACGTGGGAAAGGTCATTGCCGAGAGCCGTGACGAGGTTGGCATGGTGGCCGAGGTGCTCTACTTCTACGCCGGCGCCGTGGACAAGCACCGGGGTGCCACCGTCCCCGTGGCCGGCGGTGTGGACATGACCTTCCACGAACCACTCGGCGTGGTGGCGGCCATCGTCCCGTGGAACTTCCCCATCGCCATCGCCTCGTGGAAGCTCGGACCGGCACTGGCCACCGGGAACACCGTGGTGGTCAAACCGGCCGAGACCACGCCGCTCACCGCCCTCCGACTGGCCGAACTGGCCCTCGACGCCGGCCTACCCGAAGGGGTGGTTCAGGTGGTGGTGGGGGAGGGGCCGGTGGTGGGGCGCCGCCTGGTGGCCCATCCCGACGTGGCCAAGGTGACCTTCACCGGCTCGACCGCGGTGGGACGACAGGTGATGGCCGAGGCAGCGGCCACCATCAAGCGGGTCACCCTGGAGCTGGGCGGCAAGTCGGCGTCGGTCGTCTTCGCCGATGCCGACCTCGAGCGGGCGGCGGCGGCCACGCCCGGTGGGGTGTTCGCCAACGCCGGCCAGGACTGCTGCGCCCGCAGCCGTGTGCTGGTGGAGCGCAGCGTCTACGACCGGTTCTGCGAGCTGCTGGCCGACGCGGTCGCCGGCTGGACGGTGGGCGATCCCACCGATGCGGCCAGCCGGATGGGTCCGCTGGCCACCGCGGCCCGTCGCGAGGTGGTGGCCGGCTTTCTCGCTCCGGGGATGGGTGGCCCTGATGGCGCTCCGGTGCCAATCTTTGCCCAGGGGAGGGTTCCCGAGGGGCCGGGGTTCTGGTTCCCGCCCACGGTGGTGGCTCCGGCCGAGGCCGGCTGGCGCGATGGCCCGCGAGGAGATCTTCGGCCCGGTGGTGGCGGTCATCCCCTTCGATGACGAGGCCGACGCCGTGCGGTTGGCCAACGACACCCCCTTCGGACTGTCCGGCTCGATCTGGACCCGGGACGGTGCCCGGGCCCTGCGGATGGCCCGGGCCATCCAGACCGGCAACCTGTCGGTCAACTCCCACAGCTCGGTACGGGTCCAGACCAGCTTCGGCGGGATGAAGCAGTCGGGGTTCGGGCGTGAGCTCGGCCTCGAGGCACTGGCCTCCTACACCGAGGTGAAGAACGTCTTCGTGGCTACCGACGAATGAGCGACGCCGGCCGGAGTGCCCGGTCCGGTGGCGGTGGTCACCGGGGCCAGTCGTGGCCTCGGGGCCGGCCTGGCCGGAGCCTTGGCCGCCCGGGGCTGGCGACTCGGCCTGTGTGCCCGGACCCGACCGGAACCGCCGGCCGGGCTGACCGAGGTGACGCGGTGGCAGCTGCGGTCGACGTGACCGACGCCCGCGCGGTGGACGGCTTCGCCGCCGAGGTGACCGGGACGGATTCGGGCGCATCGACCTGTGGATCAACAACGCCGGCCTGCTCGAACCCATCGGGCCCCTGGCCGACGCCGACCCCGGGGCCCTTCACCGCAACCTCGACGCCAATGTGCTCGGGGTGCTGCTACGGGTCGGCCACCTTCGCCCGTCACGTCCGCTCCCGACCCGGGAGAGGCGTCCTGGTCAACGTGTCGTCGGGCGCGGCCACCCGACCCTATGAGGGGTGGGCCGTCTACTGCGGCTCGAAGGCGGCCGTCGAGATGATCACCGAGGTGGTGGCTCGCGAGGAGCGGGGTGCTGGCCTTTCGGCTTTCGCCCTGGCCCCTGGCCTGGTGGACACCGACATGCAGGCCCTCATCCGGGCCGCCCGGCCGGAGGACTTTCCCGAGGTCGAGCGGTTCCGCCGCGTCCACGAGGACGACGGGTTCAACTCGGCCGATTGGGTGGCCCGGTTCATCGTCGAGCGGCTGGTCGGCGCCGACGCCGGGACCGGGACCGACCGGGCCGACGGCGCCGACCGGGCCGAGCCGGTGCGTCTGCGGGTTCCCGAGGAGCCCACCGGTCGCTGAGGTCGTACGGTCCGAGCGGTCGTTCTCTAGAACCCGACGGTTGGATTAGGTTGCGGCCGTGGCCACCACCACACTTCCGACGACCCGGCCGCAGGCCACACGGGCCGAGCCCCGACCGGCCGAGGAGAGCGGGTTGGCCCGGGTCGCCGGCTGGTGCCACGACCACCGCTGGTGGGTCCTCGTTCTCTGGCTGGTGGCCCTGGTCGGGTCCAACGTCGCTGCCCAGGCAGCGGGCAGTGACTTCTCCAACAACCTGACCGGCGGGGCCCAACCGGTCCAACAGATCCTCGACCGGGCCTTCCCCGCACAGAAGGGGAGCCCGGCCCAGGTGGTGATCACCACCACCGGACCGGTCATGGCACAAGCCGTGCAGGAACGGACGGCCAAGCTGGTGGCCGCCCTCACCCCGCTGGCCCACGTGTCCGAGGTGGTCAGCCCGTTCTCCCCGGCCGGTGCCCACCAGATCTCCCACGACGGCCACATCGCCTACGTGCAGGTGGACTTCGATCAGCAGGCCGGCAACCTCCCCCAGGCGGCCATCAACAAGGTGATCTCGACCGCCCAGTCGTTCGAGGCCCCCGGCTACCACGTGGCCCTCGGTGGCCAGGCCATCAGCCTGGTGGCCGGAGGCAAGCCCGGCTCCAGCGAGGGCATCGGCATCCTGGCCGCCATCATCATCATGCTGCTGGCCTTCGGCTCGGTGGTGGCCATGGGCCTGCCCATCATCACCGCCCTGTTCGGCATCGCCATCGCCTTCGCCGTCCTCGATCTGCTGTCCCACGTGATCACCACGCCGACCTTCGCCCCCGAGATGATGGCCATGATCGGTCTCGGGGTGGGGATCGACTACGCCCTGTTCATCGTGACCCGCTACCGGCAGGGCCTGGCCGAGGGGCGCACCCCCCGCCAGGCCACCGCGGTCTCCCTGGCCACCTCGGGCCGGTCGGTGGTGTTCGCCGGCACCACGGTGATCCTCTCGCTGCTCGGGCTGTTCATCCTCCAGCTGCCCTTCATGCGGGGCCTGGCCGTCGGGGCCATCGCCGCAGTGGTGCTGGTCATGCTGGCCGCCATCACCCTGTTGCCGGCCATGCTGGGCTTCTCCGGGCTGGCCATCGACAAGCTGCACGTACCCGGGCTCCTCCAGAACGCCGCCGAGCCGTCCGACGCGGGGCTTCTGGTACCGGTGGAGCCGGACCGTCCAGCGCCATCCGATCCTGGCCGGCGGGGCCGCGCTGGTCTGCCTGTTGATCCTGATCATCCCGTTCTTCTCCATGCGCCTGGCCTTCACCGATGCCGGCAACGACCCACCCACCACCACCACCCGCCAGGCCTTCGACGCCCTGGCCACCGGGTTCGGTCCCGGCTTCAACGGGCCGCTGATCGTGGCCGCGCTCGGTGCCCGACGGCCAGAAGGCCGCCGTGGAGGGGCTGCAGAGACAAGGTGGCCTCCACCCCGGGGGTGGTCTTCGCCACGCCGGCCCAGTTCTCGGCCTCGGGCCACGATGCGGTGATCATCGCCTACCCGACCACGTCGCCCCAGTCGGCCCAGACCGAGGCCATCGTCCACACGCCTGCGCAACCAGACCATCCCCTCGGCCACGGCCGGCACCGGCGTGGCGGCCTACGTGGGCGGGGAGACGGCCGGGTCGGTCGACGCCTCCGCCTACCTGTCGGCCCGGCTGGTCTGGGTCATCGGGGTGGTGCTGCTGCTGGCCTTCCTGCTGCTGATGGCCGTGTTCCGGTCGCTGGCCATCCCGGTCAAGGCGGTGGTGGTCAACATGCTGTCGGTGGGTGCGGCCTACGGGGTCATCGTGGCCGTGTTCCAGTGGGGCTGGCTGGGCGGGGTGATCGGGATCGGCGCCACCGGGCCCATCGACCCGTGGATCCCGCTCATGATGTTCACCATCCTGTTCGGGCTGTCCATGGACTACGAGGTGTTCCTGCTCTCGCGGATCCGGGAGGAGTGGCGGCGCACCGGCGACAACTCCACCGCGGTGGCCGACGGGCTGGCCAAGACGGCCCGGGTCATCACCGCCGCCGCCGCCATCATGATCTGCGTCTTCGGGTCGTTCGTCATCGGCGACCCGCTCCACGTGCTCAAGGTGTTCGGCCTGGGCCTGGCCGCCGCCATCCTCATCGACGCCACGCTGGTCCGGATGGTGCTGGTCCCCTCGATCATGGAGCTGCTGGGTCGGGCCAACTGGTGGATGCCGTCGTGGCTGGACCGGATCGTCCCCACCCTCGGGGTGGAGGTCGACGTGGCTCTGCCCACCCCGACCGCCGTGCCGCCGAAGGGCTCCGGGGGGTAACGTCACGTCTGATGTCAGATCGTTCCCGAAAGATCGTCAAGCCCGCCGCGGCGTTCGGCGTGCTGGCCACCATGGCCAGCATCTGGTGGTTCGCCCTCCGGCCCCGTCGCAAGCACAAGGGCAAGCAGTAGTCCCACCCCTGGTCGGCATTTCGGCGAGGCGATCCAGGGCACGGCGGCGGTCCGATGGGCCGGTAGCCTTCGGCGGGTGCCCCTGGCCTCCTTGCGCCCGCTCCGGTCGCGGAACTTCGCCCTCATCTGGTCGGCGGCTCTGGTCTCCAACGTCGGCTCGTGGATGCAGACGGTGGCGCTCGGGGTACTGGTGTTCGCCCGCACCGACCAGCCGGGGTGGACCGGCCTGGTGGCGGCAGCGGCCTTCGTTCCCATCGGTCTCCTGGCCCCGGTGGGTGGCGCCCTGGCCGACCGGCTGGACCGACGCCGGTGGCTCATCGCCACCACCCTGGCCGAGATGGCCTTCGCCACCGTCCTGGCCGTGCTGGCCGCCACCGGGCACGATCCCCCCTTTGTGCTGGTGGTGCTGGCCTTCTGCGGCGGGGCCTCGGGTGCCATCGGATTCCCGGCCTTCCAGGCCATGGTGCCCGACCTGGTCCCCACCGAGGACCTGCTGGGCGCGGTGTCCTTATCCTCGGCCCAGTTCAACCTGGGCCGGGTCATCGGTCCCGCGCTGGCCGGCCTGGCCCTCCTCACCCACGACTACGGCCTGGTCTTCGGGATCAACGCCGCCTCGTTCGCCGCGGTGGTGGTCGCCTTGGCTCTGGTCCGCTTGCCCAGGCCGCTGTCCCAGCCAGCTGGGCTCAGCATGGGTGCCCGCCTGTTGGCCGGGGCCCGGGCGGCTGCAGCCGAGCCGGGCTGCCGGGCGGCCATTCAGCTCATCGCGGTGGTGGCCCTCCTGGCCTCGCCGTTCATCGCCCTGGTTCCGGCCATGTCGGGGGTGCTCGACCGCGGCGGTGTGAGCACCTCGGTGGGCACGGCCATCCTGGTCACCGCCCAGGGGGTCGGTGCGGTGGCCGGGGCCCTCGTCCTGCCCACGTTGGCGGAACGGGTGGGTCGGCGAGCCATGCTGACCACTGCGCTGTTGGTGCTCCCGATCCTGCTGGTCCTCTACGGACTGGCCCCGACCCTGTGGCTTTCGGCCCTGTCCTTCCTCGCGGTCGGGGCCGGTTACATCGCCGTGCTGTCCGGTCTCAACACCGTGGTCCAGCTGCGGGCACCGGCCGATGTGCGGGGTCGGGTCCTGTCCATCTACATGATGGGTCTCGGGATCGTCTACCCGATCGGAGCGGTGGCCCAAGGGGCCATCGCCGATCACGTCGGCGTCCGCACGGTCACCGTGGTGGGGGCAGTGGTCCTGGCCGGCGTCCTGGGCCTGGCAATGGTCGTGCGACCGGGCGTCTTCGCCGCCCTGGGGGACCCGGGCGACGCCCCGATCCTCCGCACCCCGGTGGTCCGGCGTCCTAGCGAGGAACTGTCCTGACCGGCCCGACCTCGGTGGAGGTCCTGACCAGCGCTGAGGCGGAGGCGGCCCAGTGCCGGGCGGCCGGCGCCCTCAGAGCCAGAGGCCTCGTCGCCGGGGACCGCATCGCCTTCACGCTGCCGTCGTCGGCCGGGCTGCTCACCGCGGTGCTCGGGGCGCTCCGGACCGGGGTGGTACCGGTGCTGTTGAATGCCACCCTGCTGGACGGCGAGCGTGACGACCTGATCGCCGACGCCCGCCCCTCACTGGTGATCACTCACCCGGACGCCCTGGCCGAGCTGGACACCGGGGCACCGGCCGACCTCTCTCCCTTCCCCCTGTCCCGTCCCATGCATTACACCTCGGGCACCACCGGGCGGTCCAAGGGGGTGTGGTCCGGCGTGTGGGACGAAACGACGGCCCGCGCGGTCGTTCCTCGACGAGGCCGAGCTGTGGGCTTTCGGTCCCGACGACGTCCATCTGGTGTGTTCGCCCATGTACCACTCGGTGTCCATCCGGTTCGCGGCGGGAACGCTGCTCAGCGGCGGGACGGTCGTCGTCCTGACCCAGTTCGACGCCGAGCTGGCCGGCCGGGTGCTGTCGGGCCATGCCGGCCCGGTGCCCGTTCCCACCACCACCTTCACCGCGCCCTCGGCGCTTCAGCGGCTGCTGGCCTCTCCGAGCAGCGCCGGAGCGACTGGCCTCATTGCGGCTGCTGGTCCACGCCGGGTCCCCCTGTCCGCCGGCCCTCAAGCGGTCCGCGCTCGAACGGGTGGGGCCAGGGGTGCTGTGGGAGTTCTACGGCTCTACCGAGGGCCAGTTCACCGTGTGCTCGCCCGAGGAGTGGCTGGCCCACCCAGCGACCGTGGGCAGGGCCCGGCCCGGACGCTCCCTGTCGGTGGACGACGCCGGGATGATCTGGTGCCGGCCACCGGAGTTCGCCCGGTTCGAGTACTGGAGCGACCCGACCAAGACGGCCTCGGCATGGAAAGACGGGTCGTTCACCGTCGGCGATCTGGGGCGATTGGATGCCGACGGCTACCTGTACATCGACGGCCGTCGCGACGACCTGATCATCACCGGCGGCGTCAACGTCTACCCGGCCGAAGTGGAGGCGGTCCTGGCCGGGGTGGACGGGGTGGCCGAGGTGGCCGTGTTCGGAGTGGACGACGACCACTGGGGCCAGCGGGTGTGCGCCGCGGTGGTCCCGGCCGCAGCGTCCCGGGACCGACCGCCGGACGCCCTGGTCGAGGCGGTCACCGAGCGGGCGGTGGCACGGCTCGCCGGCTACAAACGGCCCAAGCAGGTGGTGGTCACCGGCGAGCTGCCCCGCACGGCCACCGGCAAGCTCCAGCGTTTCCTCCTGCCTGACCTCATCGCATAGACGGGCCACAGGGACGGCCCCGGCGGTCGTGGCCTGAGCGATACTGAACGGATGACTCCCGTCGACGCCGGCCCCCCGCTGGCCACCATCAATCCCGCCAACGGGGTGCTCCTCGAGTCCTTCGAACCCTACGATGCCGCCGGCGTGGAACGGCGCCTGGCCACGGCCGCCCAGGCCGCGCCCCGATGGGCCCGGACCTCGTTCGACGAGCGGGCCCGGCTGCTGATCACGGTGGCCGAGCTCCTCGAAGGGGAGCTGCCCGACATCGCCCAGGTGGTCACCACCGAGATGGGCAAGCCCTTCGCCCAGGCCAAGGGTGAGGTGGCCAAATGCGCCAGTGCCTTTCGCTGGTTCGCCGAGCATGCCGAATCCATGCTGACCGACGAGGAGGTGACGGTCGATGCTTCGCTGGGGCTGATCACCTACCAGCCCCTGGGCGCGGTGTTGGCCATCATGCCCTGGAACTTCCCCTTGTGGCAGGTGGTCCGCTTCCTGGCCCCGGCCGTCATGGTGGGCAACGTCGGCCTGCTCAAGCACGCACCGAGCGTCCCCCGAACCGCGCTCCTGCTCGAGGACCTGTTCCGTCGGGCCGGGGCTCCCGATGGGGTCTTCCAGACCCTGTTGATCGGGACCGACCAGGTTCCCGCGATCATCGCCGACCCTCGGGTGGCCGCGGTGACCCTCACCGGCAGCGTGGGCGCAGGGCGGGCGGTGGCCGCCCAGGCCGGAGCGGTGGGCAAGAAGGTCGTCCTCGAGCTCGGGGGGAGCGATCCGTTCATCGTGCTCCCGTCGGCCGATCTGGACCGGGCCGTGGAGGTCGGGGTCCAGGCCCGGGTGCAGAACGCCGGGCAGTCGTGCATCGCCGCCAAGCGGTTCATCGTCCACCAGGACGTGGCCGAGGCGTTCACGGCCGGCTTCGTGGCCGGCATGGACGCGCTGTCGGTGGGGGATCCCTTCGACCCGGCCACCGAGGTGGGCCC
Organism: uncultured Acidimicrobiaceae bacterium; assembly: GCA_963824355.1. GTDB lineage: Bacteria > Actinomycetota > Acidimicrobiia > Acidimicrobiales > RAAP-2 > Bog-756. The sequence continues at coordinate 254,016 of CAWGOY010000017.1, forward strand.
CCTGGTGTCGGCGGCGGCCCGCGACACCATCGAGGCCCAGGTGGAGGACGCCCGGGCCCACGGAGCCTCGGTGCTGTGCGGTGGACGGCGGGTGGTCGGACCCGAGGGTCCCGACCGACCCGGTTACTTCTACCGCCCGACCGTGCTGACCGGAATCACCGGAGCGATGCGGGTGGCCACCGAAGAGGTGTTCGGCCCGGTGGCCCTGCTCTGGGTGGTGGACGACGCCGATGAGGCGCTGGCCCTGGCCAACGGGACCGAGTTCGGCCTCGGCTCCTCGGTGTGGACCAACGACCCCGACGAGCAGCAGCGGTTCGTGACCGAGCTGGCCGCTGGACAGGTGTTCGTCAACGGCATGGTGGTCTCCATGCCCGAGCTCCCCTTCGGCGGCATCAAGAGCTCCGGGGTGGGGAGGGAGCTGTCGAAGTTCGGCCTCCACGAGTTCTGCAACATCAAGTCGGTGTGGGTGGCCTGATGGATGCCCGGATAGGTGGCCGGGCCGGAGCCCGCCGAGGAACGAGCGGGCCTACCTCGACCACGCTGCCACCACGCCCATGCTCGCCGAGGCCACAGAGGCCATGCTCCCGTACCTGGCCGGCCAGTTCGGCAACCCGTCGGGGAGCCACCTCGAGTCTCGGCAGGCCCGGATGGCTTTGGAGGACAGTCGGGACGAGATCGCCGAACTGCTGGGGGCCGACCCCGGGGAGTGGTGTTCACGTCCGGCGGGACCGAGGCCGACAACCTGGCCATCGCCGGCGCCTGGGAAGCGCTCCAGGCGTCGGGGGCGACACCGTCGGCCCTGGTCTGTACGGCCATCGAGCACCACGCCGTGCTCAACACCTGCCGGGCCCTGGCCCGCCGTCACCGCCTCGAGCTCCGCGAGATTCCGGCCGGCAAGGACGGCCTGGTCGACCTGGACGCCCTGGCCGAGGCGTGCACGCCGGAGGTGGGCCTCGTCTCGGTGATGGCGGTCAACAACGAGATCGGCACGGTGCAGCCGGTCGGGGCGGTGGCCGAGCTGGTCCGTCAACAGGCCCCCGGTGCGGTGCTGCACACCGATGCCGTCCAGGCCGTGCCGTGGCTGGACCCTCGTCGGCTGGTGGACCGGGTCGACCTGGTCTCCCTGTCCGCCCACAAGTTCGGGGGACCCAAAGGGGTCGGCGTGCTGGTGGCCAACCGGGGCACCGCCCTCCGCCCGATCATGCATGGTGGGGGCCAGGAGCGCGAACGTCGGAGTGGCACCCACAACGTGGCCGGGGTGGTGGCCCTGGGTGCCGCGCTGGCCGTCACCGACTGGCGGCGGGACGACACAGTGCGCCGGGTGGGCGCCCTCCGCGACCGGTTGGGCGATGGCCTGTTGGCCTCGGTACCCGGAGCGACGAGACGGCCGATCGGGCCGACCGGGTGGCCGGCATCTGCCACCTCCGGTTCGCCGGCATCGAGAGCGAGGCCCTGGTGGTCCTCTTGGACGAGGGCGGCCTGTCCGTCTCGGCCGGGGCAGCCTGCTCCAGCGGCGCGGTGGAGGCCAGCCACGTGCTCACCTCGATGGGCCTGCCCTTCGACGAGGCGAGCAGCGGGGTGCGGTTCTCGCTCGGCGCCACCACCACCGGGGCCGACATCGACCGGGCCCTGGCGGTCGTCCCGGCTGCCGTGGCCCAGCTGCGAGACTGAACCGATGCGTGTGCTGGTGGCCATGTCCGGCGGGGTCGACTCCTCGGTGGCCGCCGCCCTGGCCGCCGAGGAGTTCGGGCGGGATCAGGTGGTCGGCGCCACCCTCAAACTGTGGGGGGGAGCCTCCGACTCGGGCTGCTGTTCGGTGGCCGACGTGGAGGACGCCCGGCGGGTGGCCGACCGGCTCGGTCTGGTCCACCACGTGTTCAACTTCTCGGCCGAATTCGAGGAGCGGGTGGTGGCTCCCTATGTCCGGGGCCATGCCGAGGGCCGCACGCCCAACCCGTGCATCGAGTGCAACCGCCATCTCAAGTTCGATCGACTGCTGGACAGGGCCGCCTCCCTCGGTTTCGATGCGGTGGCCACCGGCCACCACGCCCGCCGGTCGGTGACCGCCGATGGCCGCTTCCGGCTGTGCCGGGGAGCGGATCCGGCCAAGGACCAGTCCTACGTGTTGGCCATGCTCGGCCAACACCAGCTGGCCCGGGCCCTGTTTCCGGTGGGGACGATGACCAAGGCGGAGGTCAGGGAGGAGGCGGCCCGTTTGGGGCTCCGTACCGCGGACAAGCCGGACAGCCAGGACGTCTGCTTCATCCGGTCCGACGAGGGACGGGCCGGATTCCTCTCCACCCGGGTTCCGCTGCATGCCGGCCGCCTGGTCGACCACGCCTCGGGTGAGGACCTGGGGGCGGTGGAGGCGGTGGAACTGGTGACGGTGGGCCAACGGCGGGGGATGGGGCACGGTGGCGACGGTCGACGCCGGTTCGTCACCGCGGTCGACGTCCCCGCCCGACGGGTGTCGCTCGGCCCACCGGAGGCCGCCCTGGCCGACCGGGTCGATCTGCACACGTTGGCCTGGGTGGACACAGACCCGACGGCTGGTGACCGCCCGGTGGCGGTGGACGCCCTGGTCCAGTGCAGTGCCCACGGCCTCCCGGTGAGGGCCACCGTGCGACGCAGTCCGAACGGCCTGGTTGTGGAGTTCGACGCGCCGCAGCGGCGGATCGCTCCGGGCCAGACGGTGGCCCTCTATGACCCGGCCCGGCCCGATGAGGTGGTCGGATCGGGCATCGCCGCGTGAGCCAGACACCGGAGCCCGGCGGCGCCGGTCCCGACCCGGTGGGACGGGCAGAGGAGCTACGGAGGCTCATCGAGTACCACAACGACCGGTACCACCGTCTCGACAACCCCGAGATCAGCGATGCCGACTACGACGAACTGGTGCGCGAGCTGCGGGCCATCGAGGCCGACCACCCCGACCTGGTGGTTCCCGACTCACCCACCTCCTCGGTCGGGGCCCCGCCATCGACGCTGTTCGCCCCGGTCGAGCACCGGGTGCCCATGATGAGCCTGGACAACGCCTTCACCCCCGAGGAGCTCCAGGCCTGGGCCGACCGGCTGGCCAAGCAGATCCCGGCCGACACCGCATTCGTGTGCGAGCTCAAGATCGACGGCCTGGCCATATCCCTCACCTACCGGGGAGGCAGCTATGTTCAGGCGGCCACCCGGGGCGACGGACGCACCGGCGAGGACGTCACCGCCAACGTGGCCACCATCAGCGACATTCCCGAGCGGCTGTCGGACGCCATCGGTCCGCTGCCCGAGGTCATCGAGGTACGGGGCGAGGTCTACATGCCCAAGTCGGCGTTTGACGAGCTCAACCGCCGTCAGGCCGAGGCTCGACGGTCGTCAGTTCGTCAACCCCCGCAACTCGGCGGCCGGCTCGCTCCGTCAGAAGGACGCCTCGATCACGGCCGACCGGGCCCTGTCGTTCTGGGCCTACCAGGTGGGTGAGCTGGCCATGGGACAGGCCGGCTCCTCTGGAGCCCCGGCCCTGCCCGAGGAGCTGTCCACCACCCACTCGGACACCCTGGCCTGGTTGGACCGGGCCGGGTTCCCGGTCAACCCTGAGCGCTCCCTGGTCCAGGGGCTCGACGCCGTCCTCCAGTTCTGCCGACGGTGGGAGGCCGATCGCCACCAGCTGGACTACGAGATCGACGGGGTGGTGGTGAAGGTCGACGACCTGGTCCTCCAGCGCCAGCTGGGGGCCACCTCGCGGGCGCCCCGGTGGGCCATCGCCTACAAGTTTCCCCCCGAGGAGCGCACCACCCTGCTCCGGGACATCGCGGTGTCCATAGGGCGCACCGGCAAGGCCACCCCCTTCGCCGTGCTCGAGCCGGTGTTCGTTGGCGGTTCGACGGTGTCGATGGCCACCCTCCACAACGAGGACCAGGTCAAGGCCAAAGACGTCCGGCCGGGGGACACCGTGGTGGTGCGCAAGGCCGGCGACGTGATCCCCGAGGTGGTCGGCCCGGTGCTGACCGCCGGTCCCGACGGGACCAAGCCGCCGCCGGCGGGCCTGGCGGTTCCCGACGGCCTGCCCGAGCTGTCGGAGTCCGCTGTCCCGCCTGCCCGGGGAGAGCGACACCTTCTGCACCAACCTCGACTGTCCCGGTCAGCGGGTGGCCCGCATCGCCCACTTCGCCTCCCGCTCGGCCATGGACATCGAGGGTCTCGGCGAGCAGCGGGTCCAGCTGCTGGTCGACCGGGGTCTGCTGGCCGACGTGGCCGATCTGTACGGGTTCACCGCTGACACCTTCTCCGGCCTGGAGGGCTTCGCCGAGCTGTCGGTGGCCAACCTGCTCGGCGCCATCGCCATCTCGAGGACCCGTCCTCTCCACCGGGTGCTCATCGGCCTGGGCATCCGCCACCTCGGCCAGGTCGGGTCGATCGCTCTGGCCCGGGCCTTCGGGGATATCGACGCCATCCTCGGGTCGGACCAGCCCAGCCTGGCCGCGGTGGACGGAGTCGGGCCGGTCATCGCCACCAGCGTGGTCGAGTGGTTCACCTCGCCGGTCAACCGCTCGGTGGTCGAGCGGTTGCGATCGGCCGGAGTCAACCTGGAAGAGCCCGACCGGGGCCCGGTGGGCGGGTCGGGCGATCTCCAACCCACCCTGGCCGGCCAGTCGGTGGTGGTGAGCGGCACCCTCGTCGGGTTCAGCCGCGACGAGGCCGAGGCGGCCATCCTGGCCCGGGGAGGGAAATCGCCGGGCACCGTGTCCAAGAAGACGCTGGCCCTGGTGGTGGGGGAGGCACCCGGTGCCTCCAAGGTGACCAAGGCCGAGCAGCTCGGTGTGCCCATCGTCGACGAGGCCGGCTTCGCCCACCTGCTGGACACCGGGGTGCTCCCGGCTGACACGGCGAACTGACCGGGCGGGAGGAACCGGCCGGCGGCATCCCATAAGCGCTGCTCAGACGGGCGCAGGTCTGCTAGCGCCCTCCACTCCTTAATCTGGAGGCCGCGAACCGTTACGGTGCGAGTACCGAGTCAGGGCAGCCTCGCGTAGGGGGAAACGGATTTTCTGCGCCGAGTGCGATGCTGCCGTGGCGAGGAGTTGGAACGTCGAACCGACCTGCGTCGGTGACGTGGGGGGACTGTGTGCAAGCACGATCGCCTGGCGCGCTCGCAGTGCCGGATGACACAGCTGGATGACTCAGCCGGACGACGCAGCCGGATGAAACAAGGGGGGGCAACCGCCGCCCCTGCATCGATACCCGCGCACGACGCGGGAGAAACTGGAGTACCAATGATCCGCAAACTACTGATCGTCGCCACGGCGATCGCCATGCCCGTCAGCATCATCGGCACCTTCGCTGCCACCAGCGCCGGCGCCAAGACGTTGCCGGTCAACGCCACCAACTACACGGTGGTCTGCACGGGAATCACCGGCAGCGTCAAGTTCAGCCCCCCGGTCACCACCGACGAGACCGCTGGAACCGGTACGACCTCGATCAAGGCGGTGCTGTCAGGATGCACGGCCACGCCGACGCTCGGCGGCACTGCAGTGAGCATTACGAGCGCCAAGGTGTCCGGTTCGCTGGCCACCACCAGGACGACCGGCGAGAACGGCTGTGTTGCCCTGGCCGGCGGCAGTACTGCCACCGGGACGCTGACCACCAAGTGGAAGACGTCGCCCAAGCTGGTCACCGCGACCAGCTCGCTTGCGGTGAACTCCATTGCCGGCAGCATCGGTGGGGACGGTAACGCCAGCTTCCAGATTCCGGGCACCGTTCCCAACGGGCCGGCCTCGGGCTCGTTCCAGGGGAGCAACGCTGGAGCCAGCGACACCACGTCGGCCCAGACCACCACGTCGGCGGCCAGCATCTTGGCCACCTGCGAGGGCAAGAAGGGTCTGAAGGGACTCGACATCGAGTCCCCGCAGTCCGGCAACGCCGTATCGCTCGGCTAAGCACAGTTTGACGCAGGTCGTATCGCTGAGGACGGGGCTCCGGCCCCGTCCTCAGCGCGTACCCGGCCGGTCCGAACCACCCGAAGGCGGTGCCGGTCCGACCCTCCACCTCTTCGGGACCGGCACTCGGTAGCCTGACCGGAGAATCATGCCGAGTATCACCGACTCCATCGGGCGTGTCCTCGGCGACCGCTACCGACTGGTCACCGCCCTGGGCACAGGTGCGTCCGCGCACGTCTACCTGGCCGACGACGTCTCCCTGCACCGCCGGGTGGCCATCAAGGTGCTCCACCCGGCCCTGGCCGGCGACGAGGCCTTCCTCAAGCGGTTCCGGGCCGAAGCCCGGGCGGTCGCCGCCCTCAACAACCCCCACATCCTCCAGGTCTACGACTGGGGCGAGGAGCACGGGGAGCCGTACCTGGTCCTCGAGTACCTGGCCGGGGGCAGCCTGCGGCAGATCTACGACGACGGCGCCCTGCTCACCCCGGAGCAGGCGGTGGCGGTGGGGATGGAGGCGGCCGCCGGCCTCGACTACGCCCACCGGCGCGGGCTGATCCACCGGGACATCAAGCCGGCCAACCTGCTCTTCGACGCCGACCGCCGGTTGCGCATCGCCGACTTCGGCCTGGCCCGGGCCTTGGCCGAGGCGGCCTGGACCGAGCCCGACGGGGCCATCCTCGGGACCGCCCGCTATGCCGCCCCCGAGCAGGTGGAAGGCTGGGTGCTCGACGGCAAGGCCGACGTCTACGCCCTGGCCCTGGTCCTCTACGAGGGGGTTACCGGCGAGACCCCGTTCATCGGGGACACGGTGATGGCCACCTTGATGGCCCGGGTGGGCGCCCTCCTCCCCGAGCACGAGGCACTGGGCCCGCTCAACGACGTCCTGGCCTGGGCGGCCGCCCCCGACCCGGCCGAACGCTATGACGCCGCCGAGCTGACCGCCCGGCTGCAGGCTCTGGCCACCCGCCTGCCGGCACCGGCGCCCCTTCCCATCATCGACGCGGTCCCGGTCGAGGAGGCCGGCGACGTCGACAAGGTGATGGTTCGTCCGGCCCGCCGCTCACCGGCCGCCGGCCTCGCCCCCGATCTCACCGAGCTGGGAGTGCCGGCCGTAGTGGGGGCTTCGCCGGTGGGTCGACCGTCATCCAAGCGGGGCAAAAAGAAGGGACTCAAGGGTCCGAAGCTTCGGAAGGTCCGTCGCCGGTGGCCCAAGGTCGCCGCCGTGGTCGTGCTGGTCGCCGCCCTGGTGGTCGGCGGGTTGGTGGCCGCGTCCCGGGCCAAGCTGTTCACCCCCAGCCACCCGGTCCCCATCCTGGTCGGCCTGTCCGTGGCCCGGGCCGAACAGATGGTCCAGCCTGACAAGTTCACGGTGCGCCCGGTGGGCCACGCCGCCAGCATCACGGTGGCGGCCGGGCTCATCATCAGCCAGCAGCCCACCGCCCGCAGCGGGGGACAGCGGGCCACGGCCAAGGAGGGCTCGACCATCGGTGTGGTGGTCTCGGCCGGCCCTCCGCCGGTGGGGATCCCCCCCAACATGACGTCGTACGCCAGCTGCACCGCAGCGGTCGCCGCCCTGCAGGCCGTCCACCTGGTCGGGACGTGCCCGGCCTCGGCGGCCCTGTACAGTTCCACGGTGGTGGCCGGTGCCGTGCTCGGCACCCAGCCCACCGGCACCGCCCCCTACGGCTCCTCGGTCGTCATCGTCACCTCCAAGGGCCACGCACCGCAGGCCATCCCGACGGTGACCGGGCCCACTTCCACCTATGCCACCGCGGCGGCCGCCCTGAGCGCGGTGGGCTTCGCACCGGTGCAGAACAACGCCTACAACCCCACCGTCCCCAACGGACAGGTCATCGGCACCACCCCCGACGCCTCGGCCGGACCGGCACCCTATGGGTCCAAGGTGACGGTCAACGTCTCCATCGGGCCCCAGCCGGTGATCATCCCCAACGTGGCCAGCCAGTCGGTGGCCGCTGCCACTAGCGCCCTCGGAGCTCTGGGACTCAAGGTCTCCGGCCCCTACGGCCCGGCCGGCTCGACCACGGTGCTGTCGACCGACCCGGTGGCCGGCACCTCGGTGCAGCCGGGGACCACCGTCAACCTCTATACGTTGTGACCGGCCCCGAGCCGGGGTGCGAACTGTGCGAGGCGGCCCGGATCACCGAGTGGTACCACGAGGACGATGTCTGCTGGGTGGCCGCATGCGAGGTCTGTGACGTGCCCATGGTGGTGTGGAAGGAGCACGGCAACCAGCCTCCCGAGGCCCAGGTCGAGCACATGCTGGCCGAGCTGGGGCGGGTGGCCGACGGTCAGCTGGGTACCGGGGTGTGGTCCTACGACCGGGTCATGCGCCAGATCCCCGATCACTTCCACGCCCATGCCCGGGATCCCAACTGGTGGTTCCGCCGGTTCGGCCGACGCTGATCGCCCAACCCGGATATCCCGTTCCCATGCCCATCAGAAAGGCCCCGGCCAACCGGTGATCAAGTACCTGGGGTCCAAGCGTCGCCTGGTGCCGGCACTCACCGCGCTGGCCGAAGCGTCGGGGGCGACAACCGGCCTCGACCTGTTCTGCGGTACCACCCGGGTGGCCCAGGCCTGGAAGCGGTCCGGCCTCGAGGTCACCGCGGTGGACAGTGCCCGCTTGGCCCACGTGCTGGCCCGCTGCTACGTGGCCGCCGACCCGGCGGCCCAACCGGAGCTGGTGGCCGACGTCGCCGAGGCGGTCGAGCAGCTCAACGCGGTGGCCGGCGAGCCGGGCTACGTGACCGCCACCTTCTGTCAGGCGTCCCGGTTCTTCCGTCCCGAGAACGGTGCCCGCATCGACGCGGTACGGGAGGCGATCGAGCGGGACTTTGCCGGCACCGATCTGTGGCCGATCCTGCTGACCAGCCTGCTGGAGGCGGCCGACCGGGTCGACTCGACCACCGGCGTGCAGATGGCCTATCTCAAGCAATGGGCCGACCGGGCCCAGCGGCCGCTCACCCTCCGGGTTCCCGAACTGGTGGCCGGGCCGGGCCGGGCGCTGTCTGGGGATGCCCTCGAGCTGGCCGGTTCCGATCAGCTCGGCCCGGTGGACCTGGCCTACCTCGACCCCCCGTACAACCAGCACCGGTACGACGCCAACTACCACGTGTGGGAGACCATCGTGGCCTGGGACGCCCCCGACCACTACGGGGTGGCCTGCAAGCGGGTCGACCTGCGCGACCCGGACCGTCGCAGTGCCTTCAACGGCCGTCGGACCATGCCCGCCGCCCTGGCCGCCGTGATCACCTCGGTCCGGGCCGAGGTGATCATCCTCTCCTACAACAACGAGTCGTGGCTGACCTTCGATGAGCTCTACGCCCTGTGTGCGGGCCGGGGCCATGTGGAGGTCCTGGCCTTCGACTCGGCCCGTTACGTGGGCGCGAAGATCGGGATCCACGACCCCAAGGGAAAAAAGGTCGGCGCGGTCTCCCACCTGCGCAACACCGAGTACCTCCTGGTGGCGGGCGGGCGGCCCCGGGTGTCGGCCATGGTCCGCGCGCTGGAGTCGGCCGGCCTCGGGACCAAGGTCGACCGGCCGGTGCCGGTGGTCTTCTCGCCCGGACGGGACGCTCTTTCGGTTTGACCGGGGAGCGGGTGCCCTGCCAACGTGGTCGGACAACGGCGGGGACAGCAGCACGAAAAGCAGCAGTACCGAAGGGGGAATGCCCACATGGGAGCACTCGACGGACGCATCGCGATCATCACCGGGGCCGGTCGCGGTATCGGTCGGGAGCACGCCCTGCTCTTTGCCGCTGAGGGGGCCAAGGTGGTGGTCAACGACCTTGGTGGGGCGGTCGACGGATCGGGTGATGACCGCTCGCCGGCTCAGCAGGTGGTTGACGAGATCACCTCGGCGGGCGGGGAGGCGGTGGCCAATGCCGACGACATCACCGACTGGGACGGCGGTAAGCGCCTCGTCGACACCGCCGTCGAGTCCTTCGGCGATCTCCACGTACTGATCAACAACGCCGGGATCCTGCGCGACCGGGTGCTGGTCAATATGTCCGAGGCCGACTGGGACTCGGTGATCCACGTCCACTTGAAGGGCCATTTCGTCCCCACCCGCCACGCCGCCGCCTACTGGCGTGAACAGACCAAGGCCGGCAAGGAGGTGCACGCCTCGGTGGTGAACACGTCGTCGACCTCGGGCCTGCTGGGCAACCCCGGCCAGTCCAACTACGGAGCGGCCAAGGCCGGTATCGCCGCCTTCACCACCATCGCCGCCGAGGAGCTGGTCCGCTACGGCGTCCGGGTCAACGCCATAGCACCGGCGGCCCGCACCCGGATGACCGAGCAGACCCCCGGACTGTCCGACATCGTCCAGGCCCCGGCCGATGCCTCGGTGTTCGACAGCTGGGATCCGGCCAACGTGTCGCCGCTGGTGGCCTACCTGGCCACGGCCGATTGCCCCGCCACCGGCAAGGTGTACTTCGTCCAGGGTGGCCAGATCCGCCTGTTCCAGCCGTGGACGATGACCGACACGCTGGAGAAGGCCGACCGGTGGACGGTGGCGGAACTGCAGGCGCAGATGCATCCACTCGTGGGCTGACCGGTGTCCCCGGTCGGGGGCCCCGACCGACCCCGCGCCAGCCAGGAGTTCGACGCCGACGAGGTGCGGTCGGCCGAGGCCCTCCTCAGCGGTACCGGGGCCGGAGCCGAAGGGGGCATCGTCGTCCCGTGGCCGGTCCTGTTCCGGCACCGGATGCACCGGCGGGTGTCCCGCTCGGACCGGTACCAGTGGTGGGTGCTGTGGACGGTGTTGGCCGGCTTGTTGTCGGTCAACATCACCTTCACCGTCTTCGTGGTGGCGCTTCCCCAGGTGGCCGAACAGCTGCACACCTCGGTCTCGACCCTGACCTGGACGTCCACCGGCCCCCTGCTGGCCTTCGGGGTGGCCGCCCCGGTCCTCGGCAAACTCGGCGACCTGCGTGGCTACCGGCGGCTCTACCTGTGGGGCCTCACCGGGGCGGCGGCGAGCGTGATCCTCACCGCGTCAGCGCCCACGGCCGGGGTGCTCATCGCCGCCCGCCTGTTCGACGGCGTCCAGGGTGCCGCCACCGGAGCGGCGTCGATGGCTCTGGTGCTCCAGGCCTTCTCGCACGAGGACCGGGTGAAGGCCATGGGCTGGTGGGCCCTGGTCGGCGCGGGTGGCCCGGTGCTCGGTGTGACCATCGGGGCCCCGATCATCCAGTATTTCGGGTGGCGGGCCCTGTTCTGGGGTGAGCTCCCGTTGATGGCCGGCGCCGCTGTGCTGGCCGTGATCGTGCTGCCCACCGTGGACCGGTCGGTGGATGAGCCCGACCGAGTGCGCCGACCGGAGATCCCCACCGCCCCCGAGCCCGCTTCCTCGCCGGATGGGCCGACCCCGGCCGCGACCACCCCCAGTCCCTGGAGCCAGCTCGACTGGGCCGGCTCGTGGTCACTGGCCCTGTCGGTGACCGCTGGCTTGCTGGCCCTCAACCAGGCACCGTCGTGGGGTTGGACGGCCCCGGCCACCCTGGGCGTGGCCGGGGTGGGCCTGGCCGCCGGCACGTACTTCGTGGTCCACGAACGGAGCGCCCCCCACCCGCTCATCCCGCTCCGCTACTTCCGGCTCCGCAACTTCGTCTTCCCGCTGGGCGCCCGGGCCTTCGTCAACTTCTCCTATATGGGCGGGTTCTTCCTGTTCCCCATCCTCATGGAGCGCGTCTACGGGTACAGCGAGACCCGGGCCGGTCTGGAGTCGACCGCCCGGCCGCTGATGTTCTCCCTCCTCGCCCCGGTGGCCGGCTACGCCGCGGTCAAGGTGGGGGAGCGGTCCCTGGTGGTGGCCGGGGCCATCGCTCTCACCCTGTCGATGCTGGTCTTCACCCAGCTCGGCGACAGCCCGTCCCTGCTGGTGATCATCGTGGCTCTGGCTCTCTCGGGGGTGGGCAACGGCCTGTCCACCCCCTCGACGGTGTCGTCAGCATCCAACGAGGTGGCCCCGGACGAGCTCGGGGTGATGAGCGCGGCCCAGCAGCTCATCACCCAGATCGGCATCGTGGCCGGCATCCAGGTCATGGTCACCGTCCAGGCCTCGAGCCACGGCGGGGTGGGATCGCTCGCCTCGTTCCACCGCGCCTACGCGGTGGGGGCACTGGCCGCGGCCCTGGCCGGCGTGTGCGGCCTCTTCATCCGCAACACCCCGCGTGGTCGGCAAGCCCGGGGGCAGGAGGCGGACCTCCCTCTGGCCTGAGCGGTCGGGGCCGGATGGGTCCTGGGCCGACCGGCTCCTACTCGGTCATGGCCTGAATACGGGAGGCAATCGCCGCGGCCGAGGGATCCGGGCTCACTGACTGCAGGGCCATCAGTTTCCCGATGTCGCCCTCCACCTTGATCTTGCCGGACATGAAGGCCTGGATGCCGGCTTGAGGGTTCCCCTCGACCAGGATGGCCTTGGCCACGTCGTAGTCGAGGGAGACCTTGAGATCCACCGGGTCGATGTGTCCGGTGTCGAGGAGCAACTCCCCGGTCGAGGTATCCACGTGGGCCAGCACGGTACCCTCGCCGAAGGGCACCTCGTCGATGACCAGGTTCATCCGGATCGAGTGGTTGATGCCGGCCCCCTGGCCGTCGTACTCCGCCCGGATGGATCGGGCCTCGTCCAGCCAGGCGTCGGAGAGGAATGGGTAGGTGGCCATCGGTGGGTGCTCCTCGTCGGTGGATAGCGTGGGCGCCCACACTATCTCCGGTCCCCACCTCGGCTTCTTCTCCCGCACCGGGCCGGGCCGGGCCACGGGGGGTTGCCGGTGACGGTCGCACCGCCCGGGTGCCATTAGCATCCCGACCGTGACTGCTCCGATCATCCCCGGTGCCGAGCCCTGGTCGTCGGTGGGCGGCTCCCACGGCGTCCTGGTCCTCCACGGCTTCACCGGCAACCCCCAGTCGATGCGCCCGCTGGCCGAAGCCCTGGCCGCGGCCGGCTTCACCGTCGACCTGCCGCTGTTGCCGGGCCACGGCACCTCGGTGGAGGATCTCATTCCTACCCGGTGGGAGGACTGGTCCGGGGCGGCCGAGGCCGCCTTCGCCGGGCTGGCTGCCCGCTGCGACGCGGTGGCGGTGGCCGGACTGTCGGTGGGCGGGGCCCTCACCTGCTGGCTGGCCGAGCGCCATCCGGACATCTGTGGCATCGCACTGATCAATCCGATGATCGACCCGCCGTCACCCGAGACGCGGGAGATGGGTCGGACCCTGCTGGCCGAGGGCATCGAAACCATCGACGGGGTGGGTTCGGACATCGCCAAGGACGGGCCGGTGGAGTCGGCCTATCCGGGACTTCCCCTCGCCCCCGCCCTCTCGTTGGCCGAAGGCCTCGACGGCATGGTGGCGGCGCTCGGAACAATCGCCTGTCCCACCCTGTTGCTGTCCAGCCGGGTCGACCACGTGGTCGACCCGGTGTCGGGCGACGTGGTCGAGCGGTCGGTGGGCGGCCCCGTCGAGCGGGTCCATCTCGAGCGCAGCTACCACGTGGCCACGCTGGACTGGGACGCGCCGCTGGTCGAAGAGCGGATCGTCGCGTTCGCCGACCGTGTGCTGGGCGGCCCAGGCCCGGTCACCGCTTGATGACCGACCCTCTTGATGACCCGACCCTCCCGATGACCCGACCCTCCCGATGACCCAGCCCCGCCGGATCACCCGTGACGAGGTGGCCCACGTCGCCCATCTGGCTCGGCTCGAGCTCACCGAGGAGGAGTTGGACCTGTTCACCGGGCAGCTGGCCGAGGTGCTCGACCATGCTGCTGACGTGTCCTCGCTGGACCTCACCGGGGTGGCCCCGACGGCCCACGCCATGGCGGTGACCAACGTATTGCGACCCGACGAGGTGGCGCCCTGTCTCGACCGGGACGAGGTGCTGGCCCAGGCCCCAGCGGCCGAGGACCAACGGTTCCGGGTCCCCCGTATCCTCGGCGAAGCCCCGTGAACGCCCCCCGTCCCTCGGTCGGCCTGGCCAACGCCGTCCGCTCCGGGGCCCGCTCGGCGACTGAGGTGCTGGACGAGCACCTGGCCGTCATCGAGGCCGGCGACGGCCAGATCCACGCCTTCAACCTGGTGACCGCTGATCTGGCTCGTGCGCAGGCGCAGGCCGTGGACCGGACGGTGGCCGACGGGGACGACCCCGGGCCTCTGGCCGGGGTACCGGTGGCCCTGAAGGACAACCTGTGCACCCGGGGTGTGCCCACCACCTGCTCGTCGCGGATCCTCGAAGGCTGGCTCCCTCCCTATGACGCAACGGTCGTCACCCGTCTGCGCCGGGCCGGTGCGGTGGTGGTGGGCAAGACCAACATGGACGAGTTCGCCATGGGGTCTTCCACCGAGACCTCGGCCACCGGGCCCACCCACAACCCCCACGACACCAACCGGGTCCCCGGGGGCTCCTCGGGCGGCTCGGCGGCAGCGGTGGCTGCCGGATTCGTGCCGTTGGCCCTCGGTTCAGACACCGGGGGATCGATCCGCCAGCCAGCCGCCCTGTGCGGGGTGGTGGGCATGAAGCCGACCTACGGGACGGTGTCCCGCTACGGGCTGGTGGCCTTCGCCAGCTCGCTGGACCAGATCGGACCTCTGGCCACCTCCGTGGCCGACGCCGCGGTGCTCTTCGACGTGATCGGCGGCCACGATCCGGCCGACTCCACTTCGCTCAACCGACCCACTCCGAGGGTGCTCTCGGTGCTGGACGATGGCGTCGTCGGCCTGACCATCGGTGTGCTCACCGAGTTCCTCGCCGGAGCCGATCCCGACGTGGTCGCCCGAACCCGGCAGGCCGCCGAGGCCTGTGCCGCCGCCGGAGCCCGGGTCGAGGAGATTTCGGTCCCCGAGGTGGCCCTCGGGCTTTCCGCCTACTACCTGATCGCCCCCGGAGAGGCCTCGTCCAACCTGGCCCGGTACGACGGGGTCCGCTACGGCTTGCGGGTCGACGGTGACGACACTACGGCCATGAACACCAACACCCGCTCGGCCGGCTTCGGCGCCGAGGTCAAGCGCCGGATCATGCTGGGAACCTATGTGCTGTCGGCCGGGTACATGGACGCCTATTACAACCAGGCCCTGCGCGTCCGCACCCGGATCATCCAGGGGTTCGCCGCCGCCTACCAGCGGTGCGACGTCCTACTCGGCCCCACCGCCCCGACCACCGCCTTCGTCCTCGGGGCCAAGACCGGTGACCCCCTCACCATGTACCTGTCCGACGTGTGCACCATCCCTTCCAACCTGGCCGGCCACCCGGCCATCAGTGTCCCCTTCGGAACCGGGGACGACGGTCTGCCGGTGGGGGTGCAGCTCCTCGGGCCAGCTCTGGCAGAGGGCACCCTGTTCAAGGTGGCCGCGGTGGTGGAGGCGGCCGCACCGCCCCTTGTCCCTCCGACCCTTACCGGGGTGGTCCGTTCATGAGGGACGGATGGGAGCTGGTGATCGGACTCGAGGTGCACTGCGAGCTGAAGACGGCCACCAAGCTGTTCTGCGGCTGTCCCAACATGTTCGGTGACCAGCCCAACACCAATGTGTGCCCGGTCTGTCTCGGACTGCCGGGGTCGCTGCCGGTCATCAATCAGCGGGCGGTCGAGTTGGCCATGGCCATCGGCACCGCCCTCCACTGCGAGATCAGGCCCTCGACATTTCACCGCAAGAACTACTTCTATCCCGACCAGGCCAAGGACTACCAGATCAGCCAGTACGACGAGCCGATCAACGTGCTGGGCTACCTCGATCTGCCCGACGGGAGTCGGGTGGGCATCGAGCGGGCCCATATGGAAGAGGACACCGGCAAGACCACGCACGCCGGGACATCGGGCCGGATCCACGGCGCCGACTACTCCCTGGTCGACTACAACCGGTCGGGGGTTCCTCTGGTGGAGATCGTGAGTGCGCCGGACATGCGGTCGTCGACCCAGGCCCGGGCCTACGCCAGCGAGCTGCGGGCCGTTCTGGTGGCCTCGGGGGCTTCCGACGGCAAGATGGAGGAGGGGTCGATGCGGGTCGATGCCAACGTATCGGTCCGCCGGTCGTCCGCAGATCCCTTCGGCACCCGCTGCGAGATCAAGAACCTCAACTCGGTGCGGTCGCTGGGCCGGGCCATCGACTACGAGGCCGACCGCCAGATCGAACTGCTCACCACGGGAGAGCCCGTGGTCCAGCAGACCCGGCACTGGGACGAGGACGCCGGGCGGACCGTGGCCCTACGGTCCAAAGAGGACGCCTACGACTACCGCTACTTCCTCGAGCCGGACCTGGTGCCCCTGGTCCCCGACGCCGAGTGGATCCGAGCAGTGGCCGGCACCATGGGCCCGATGCCGGCAGCCCGCCGGGCCAAGCTGCTCGAGTTGGTGAACAGCGAGGGAGCCGCCACCGACGCCCAGATCGATCAGGTGGCCACGGTGGTCGACCTGGACCTCGATGCCCTGGTCACCGAAGCGGTGGCCGGCGGGGTGGCCTCCGGGTTGGCACTGGCCCGCACGGCCAACGAGGCGGCCACCGACGCCGAAGCGGCCCGCGGTCTCGACCCGAAGGCCTACGTGGCCCTCCTGGGCATGGAGGCGTCCGGCACCTTGACCGCCACCCAGGCCAAGGCGGTGCTGGCCGAGCTGCTGGAGGCTGGCGGGGGGGACCCGGTGGCCATCGCCGCCGCCCGCGGATTCGAAGCCATGTCCGAGGACTCGCTGGCGGCCATGGTGGCCGAGGTGGTGGCCGCCCACCCCGACGAGTGGAGCCGCTACCGGGACGGTGACGACGGCCAACGCAAGAAGCTGTCGGCCTTTTTCACCGGACAGGTGATGAAGGCGACACGGGGACAGGCCAACGGCCAGGCGGTGGCCGCGGAACTGGATCGGCTCCGGGCCGGATGAGAACCCGATGCGGTGCGACCGGGCGACCGTCCGGTTGGGGATGACCGGTGGACATCGGCAGGGTATCTGGGGATAGCACGAGAAATGTGGGGGATAAGGTAAGGATTTCGCGCTAAGCCCTTGACCCTTTTGGAGCGTTCCATCACAGTGTCAATTGTTGGGAAGCCGAAGCTCCACCGGAGGCCGGGGGAGATCGGAGGAAGGGCCGAAAGGTCAGTCCGAAGGTCGACTCGCAGGCACGATGAAGCCGTAGGTGACCGACATGGTGGTCCGGGGACGGGCCGAGGCGCTCTCCGGAGTGCAGCGGACCGGTGCCTGCTGCAGGGTCGTCCGACACGGCCAGGTACAGGTGAGGCCGGGTCAACCGTGAGCGTGGCCCCGAGGAGCTCGGGCGGCTTCGGCCGTTCGGTTACTCGGGGCTGCGTCGCGTCCGGGCACCGGTTGGAAGTGGGCAGCCGACCCGTTGGTGGTCGGACCCATCCGTGTCGGCCCGGTGGTCCGATGCGGCCCCTGACCGCTAGTGTTGGCGCCAGTCGGCATCGATGGGGGACGTGGGGCGGTTGGAAGAGAACTCGATACCGGCACCGATCATCGAACGCCTGCGTTGTCCGGAGTGCGGCCAACCTATGACCGCGGAGGGGGCGAGCGCGGTGCAGTGCGCCAACCTCCACCGCTACGGACGCCGGTACGGTGTGCTCGACTTCTCCGAGACGGAAGCAGGCGGAACCACCGAGCGCACCTTCGCCAGCTTCGGCTACGAGTGGAACACCTTCGACGGCATCCGGGACGAGGACGAGAACTTCGGCGAGATCTATTTCCGGGACCTCGACCTGGAGGGCCTCAAGGGCAAGGTTGGCCTTGACGCCGGCTGTGGCAAGGGACGATTCACCCGGATCCTGGCCCGTTATCTCGAAGCCGAAGTGGCCTTGGACGGCTCGTCGGCGGTGGAGGCGGCAGCTCGCAACTTGAGCGACCTCGACAACGTGACGGTGGTCCAGTCCGACCTGCGCAGCGCACCGTTCGCGCCGGGCTGCTTCGATTTCATCTCCAGCCTCGGGGTTCTCCACCATCTGGACGACCCGTTCGACGGATTCAAGCGACTCCTCACCTACCTGGCTCCCCAGGGTCAGATCCTCCTCTATCTCTACAGTCGCCCCCCCCGCCTCGACATGCGGGCCGCCGCTCTGGCTGCGGCCCGGGGTGTCCGGACGGTCAGCGTACGGATCCCGCACCGGGTCTTGAAGCCCCTGGCCACCCCGGTGGCCGGGCTCCTCTACGCCGGGGTGGTGGCACCCGGACGGTGGGGTGAGGAACACGGGGTCTCCGGCCTGGCCGCCCTGCCCATGAGCACCTACCGCGACAAGCCCTTCCGGAGCCTGGTCCTCGACACGTTCGACCGGCTCAGCGCCCCGGTCGAGCACCGCTATGTATGGAGTGAGTTGCAGAGCTGGTTCGACGAGACCGGCCTCGTCGTGGACGCTGCCCGGGAGGAGACCGGCTGGTTCATCATCGCCCACCGTCCTTAGCGGGGCCACGGTGCCCCCGCACGTCGGGCGGACGGCCCCGAATGACAACTGCAAGGAGGGGGACGCCTGGACCGCGGTCGCCGGTCTGCCCCACACGTAGCTCCTACTCCCGAGGTTGCCGGTCTGCCCCACACACACCGGCTCGGCGGCGGCTATCCAGCGCCAGCGTGGACACCGGTCAGACGAAGTAGTGGCCCTGCTCGATGTCCTCGATGAGGCCGGGGTGGATGGGCTTCCAGTTCAGGAGTTCTTTGGTGATGGTGCTCGAAGCGGGCATGTCGGTACTGAGAATGTGCGCGAGCATGCCGCCGAATTCCTCGGCGGGCAGGGACCGGGCGGGAAGGTTCAGATGCCAGCCGATGGCCTCGGCGATCTCACGGGTGGGCACGCCTTCGTCGCCGACAGCGTTGAGCACCGCGCCGGCGGGCGCCTTCTCGACAGCCAGCCGGTAAAGACTGGCAGCGTCCTTCACGTGGACGGCGGGCCAGCGGCTGGTTCCGTCGCCGATGTAGCCGGAGACGCCCTTAGTCCGGGCCACGGCGATGAGCTGGGGGATGAAGCCGTGACGTTCCCCCTCGCCATGCACCGAGCGGGGCAGCATGACCAGACAGGAGCGGATGCCCCGGTCTGCGGCTGCGAGTCCGGCCTGCATGTTGGTGATGCGGGCCGCAATGGGTCCGGCGGCGACGAGTTCATCGCGTTCGGTCGCGGGTCGTCCGGGTGTGACGAGCGTTCCGCCCGAGATCACCAGCGGCTTGCCGGAGCCGGCGAGACCGGTGGCAAACGTCTCGATGGCCTTGGCGTCGGTCTGTGTCGCAATCTCGCTCACGCTGGGTACGACGAAGGCCAAGTGGATGACCCCGTCGCTGTCGAGGGAACCGGCGTGCAGTACGTCGATGTCGTTCAGGTCACCGCGCAGCACTTCGGCGCCCATGTCGGCTACGGCTTTGGCCGAGGCGTCCGAGCGGGTCAGCCCGAGGACCTGGTGTCCGGCACTGATGAGTTCGGGGACGAGAGCCGAGCCGATCCAGCCGGAGGCACCGGTGACGAAGATTCGCATGGAAATTCTCCTTGGTCAAGATTCAAGTGATGAAGGGGCGCGGCGGACCCCGCAGCCGGAAGTCGATGCGATCCGGTCGCATCAACTCTAGCATCGCCATGCGACTCGGTCGCATTGCCAGCCCTGGGTGATGCGATCCGGTCGCCTCGCTTAGGCTGTGATGGTGAGTAGATGGGCACCGGACGCGCGTGAGCGCCTGGAGACCGCTGCGCTGGAACTGTTCGTGGGGAACGGGTACGAGGAGACCACAGTCGCGCAGATCGCGGATCGCGCCGGCTTGAATCGCGCCACGTTCTTTCGGCATTTTGCCGATAAGCGGGAGGTGTTGTTCGGCGGTGAAGACGTGCTGGCCGGGCTGTTCGCCGACGCCATCCTTGCTGCCTCCCCGGAGGCGACGCTCACCGAGTGCCTGCAGGCGGCGTTCACGGCCGCCGAGGTCGCGATGACCCCGCAGCAGCGGGCCAAGGCCGCCCAGCGCGTGCTGGTGGTTGCGGCGAACAGCGAACTGCAGGAGCGGGGACTGCTCAAGCATGCCCGGATCGCCAGGTCGATCAACGCCTCCCTGCGCGAACGGGGCGTAGACGAGCTGACTGCCCGGCTGGGGGCGGAAATGGGGATGCTCGCCTTCACAATCGCCGTTGAGCGCTGGATGGAGTCGGACCATGACGAACCGTTCCCGCTTCATGCCGCCACGGCCTTGAGAGACCTGCAGGTCCGGGCGGCCGAGCTTTGAGTCGGACGTGCCGTGTACTGGACCACACGCTCCCTGTGTTGGTCATCCACCCGCCCGGATGTGTCGGTCGGTGGAAGGTCAAGAGCGCCCCGCTCCCGGCGGTCGGTGCCCGCCGGGTCGACCCGAGCTATCTGCTGACCGACAGACGGCTCAGAATAGAAAGGGAATGAGCATCTTGGTCGATCGCTTGTATTCCGGATAGGTATTGGGAAAAAGGCGCTCCATCGTTTGCGCTTCGACGGTTGCGCTGTAGACGAAATAAGCGCCCATCAGGACGACCACGGCGAGCCAATACCAGCTAATGGCTACCGTCGTTCCGATGGCAGCCAGGATGATCCCCGAGTAGATGGGGTTCCGGATGTACCGGTATGGACCGGTTGTGACCAGCTCCGCGTCCATTTTCTCGGACATCGGGGTTCCCCAGTTCCGTCCCAGGTGGACTCGAGCCCACACGGCCAGTCCCAACCCGATCAAGAACAGCACCATGCCAATGCCTTGGAAAACGGGGCTGCTCACGATGGCATGGTGATGTTTCAAGACACCGAAGCGAATGAGCAAGTACACGATGACAAATGTGGCAATCCTGAAGCCGTACTGTCCCATTCGTGACTGAGCTGCCCGCTTTGCGCTCAGGGCAGCCACCAGCCATGCCAACCAAAAGACGATCCACAGGCTGTAGATGACGTAATCGATGACGTACATGGACTGGTCGCCATGGTAATGGGGTCCGGGTCGATCCGAAATGCGCTGCCCTCGGGGCGGCCACGGTATTCCAGACCAGGTCCGCTTCTGTGAGGCGCACCTCAACACCTTTTCACCGCTGGCGCGATGAGTTCCGACCCCACCGCCGGTATGTATTGACGAGTTCGCCGGAATACCCCGGGCGAACCGATCACAAGGGAGAATCCGATGTCAGACAGTCGTGCGGAAGACGAGGCCGCCATCCAGGCCGTACTGGTTGACTCCTACAAGGCGTGGGAGGCCGGCGACGCCGACGGCATGGTCGCCAACTACACCGCGGACGCGACCGCCATCATGACCGGCTCGCTCCGCGGCAGCCGTGACGTGATCCGCGAGAGCATGGCCCTGGCCTTCGAGGGGCCGCTCAAGGGCAGCTCGACCTACAACAAGCAGCTCAGCCTCCGCTTCGTCGGCAGGGACGCCGCGATCGTCGTCAGCGAATCCGGCATCCTGTTCGCCGGCGAGACCGAGGTTCCGGACACGGGTAAGGTGAACGCGACCTGGGTTTTCGAGAAGCGGGACGGCCAGTGGCTGATCGCCGCCTATCACAACAGCCCGGTGCTGGCGCCTGGGCAGTGAACCCTGATGGGAGCAGAGAAGGGGCGTGGGCGTGACGACGAAGGTAGAAGGCTTCGATCGCCTGGTCGAACCGTTCCGGACGGAGCTGCTGGCGTACTGCTACCGGATGCTCGGCTCGGCTCACGACGCCGAGGACCTGGTCCAGGACACGTACCTGAGGGCGTGGCGGGCGCGGGAGCAGTACGACGAGACTCGCAGCTCGCTGCGCACCTGGCTCTACCGGATCGCGACGAACGCCTGCCTGACCGCCTTGGAGGTCCGCGGCCGCCGACCGCTGCCGTCGGGGCTGGTGGCCGCGTCGGACCCGCTCGGGCCGCTCGTCCGGGGAGAGAACGTCGCCTGGCTCCAGCCCTTGCCGGACTCGTTGCTGGACGCGGGCGATCCGGCTGGAGCCGTGATCGACCGCAGCAGCCTGCGCTTGGCGTTCGCCGCCGCCCTGCAGCACCTGTCGGCGCGTCAGCGTGGTGCGCTGATCCTGCGTGACGTGCTCAGCTTCTCCGCGTCCGAGGCAGCGGAAATCCTCGGCACCACCGTCGTATCGGTGAACAGTTCCCTGCAGCGGGCGCGTACCCGTGTGAAGGAGGTCGGGGTCCGGCAGGAACGTCTCAGCGAGCCGTCCGCAGCCGAGCAGCGCGCCTGGGTCGATCGCTACATGAAGGCGTTCGAGCAGGCCGACGTCGAGGGTCTCAAGCGGCTGCTCACCGAGGACGTGATCATGGAGATGCCGCCGATGCTCAACTGGTTCGCCGGCCCCGGCAACTACGGCCTGTTCATGGAGTGGGTCTTCGAGCAGGCCGGAACGGACTGGTGTCTGAAGGCGGTCGCGGCCAACGGCCAGCCCGGGTTCGCCGCCTATCGGCGCGTCGGTGACGGATACGAGCTGCACACGCTCCAGATCTTCACCGTCACCGCCGAGGGCATCAGCCGGAATTCGGTGTTCCAGGAGTCCGAGGTCTTCGCGTCCTTCGGTCTGGCGACCGCGACTCGAAGAACATCGATGACTTCCCTATGACTTACGAGCCGACTGGCGCCAGAGTATGTCCCAGCCAACCGGCGGCAGCATCGATCAGGGATGCGCACCGGGACCTTTGGCTCGGTGTTGACCAGCGGTGCCATGCCACACTTGTGCCATGGCAGATGAATCGGGGTCAGTCCAGAGGTGGCTGCTCAGCCCTCAGCTCTCATGGGTCCGTTTGTTCGCGGGACTGCTGCTCGTCCTGGCCGGGATCTGGCTCGTCATCGCTGGTCCACTATTCGATCGACGCTCGCTCGACATCGTCGGGGCGATTCTGCTCGGATTGGGCATTTACCTCAGCAGTATCGGCGTAAGAGCCCTGCATCACGCCGGGCATTGAATGACGCAGAAGGGGTCACGCTCCCATTGTTCGGAAGCACTTTTATCGCCGCCGCGGCCTTGACCGTGATCGCCGGTTGTGCATCCGCAACGCGAACAGTGGCGCTCCTCACAGCGGCCGAGGCTGATGCAGCCCTCTAAATGGCTCCGGCAGCCTCAATCGAGTTGTACACCGTGACTGCAGGGGGACCCGTGACACCGATTGCAGAAGTGATCCGCTCGACCTTAGGGTTCCCCTCGAAGAAGCCCTGAAACTGCTCTGCGGTTTCCCACTCATCGATGACGACAAGCTCTGCGGCGCCGGCAACGAATCGGTGACGAAGAAATTCCGGCTCCCTTGGTGTCCTCGGTGATCTCTTCGAGAAGCGCTGCGTTGGCCTGCAAACCCTCGATAGCTTTGGCGACGTCGGCAACAGGAAAGTGAGCGATGACGGTGACACTCATATTGACACCTCATGTCAGTTGGTTGACCACCCCAGTTGAGGCGGCTTCGGAAGGTTACGACATGTCCGCCGACACTGCTCAGCCTGCTCCAGGGTGCCTCCCCGGGTTCTGGGTCGTTGATTGGTCACCACTGCACGAACGGTGGGACCCCACTGTTGCACGCCAACCGCGATTTTCGACGTGTTGTCCCGGTACACCCACTGGAGATCGACCGGCTCACGTCCTGACCCGTCGTGGTCGCTGGGTGGACGTCCCACCCATCCGGCAGTGATCAGGGATACCCGAACGGATACTCCTCTCGCTTCGCAGGCTGGTGGCACAAGCTGACAAACGGACGGTCCTCAGATTCGACCCCGTCTCAGCCAATCGAAGCCGTCAGCCTGGGGCTGTTCGCCAGCGTCTGAAGTACCACGCAGTACCGCTCAGTCAGGCGCAGCAACGTAGCGAGTTGCTCATCTGAGGCGTCACTCTGGAGATCGAAAAACAAGCGAATATCCGAGAATCCGACCGCAGCGGTCTTGTCCACGCCCAGCGTTCCTCGAAAGTCCAAGTCGCCTTCCGCTCTAACTGTGCCGACTGCGCTGATCCCCAGCGCAGTAGCCACTGAGCGCATCGTGACCCCTGCACATGCGGCGAGTGCCTGGAGCAACATGTCTCCTGAACAAGCCTGAGTTCCGTCGCCCCCCGTAGCTGGATGGAGGCCAGCTTCGACCAGTGCCCGGCCTGTTTGAACCGAGCACGATAGGTCGTCACCCAGTTGACCTTCAGCTTTGAGTGTCACAACGGCAGCCTCTGGCTGTTCCCGATACCGCTCCTTGATGGGAGCCTGCATCGCCTTCAGCTCATCGCTGTCCATCGGGTCTCCGTTCGTCCATGATGTCGCACGATACCCGTACGGTTGGCCGATGGGCCAAGGAAACGAGGAGCAGCGTGGGAAAAACTGTGCCCCACCGACCCGGCGTTCAGGCACAGTTGAGTCACCCTTCCGTGCAACCTGTGGAGGGTGTACTTTTGCTTTTGTGCCGATGTATATCGACCGCCATGACGTCCCAGGAACGTCGCCCGAGCAGCTGGCCGCTGCTCACCTCTTGGACGTCGAAGTACAAGACAAACACGGCGTGAGATACCACACCTACTGGTTCGATCCTGAGAACGGAGCAGTGTTTTGTCTCGCCGAGGGGCCGAGCAAACAGGCGGTCGTGGCCGTGCATCAAGAGGCGCACGGATTGATGGCGAGTGCCGTATTGGAGTTCGACTCACGGACACCTCTCAACGCGTTCATGGGAGCCATACCCGATCATCCTCCGGGCACCGCCTACACCGCGCCAGCCATACGAGCCATTGTGTTCACGGATATCTGTGGCTCGGTTGCGCAAACACAGCAACTCGGCGATGAAGGCCACATGGAATTGCTTGGCGAACACAATTCAATTGTTCGGGATGAGCTCGCTGCCAATCACGGTCGCGAAGTAAAACACACCGGTGATGGGATAATGGCAGCCTTCAACTCAGTCGTTTCCGCTGTCGCGTTTTCGGTAGCCGTCCAACGACGCATTCATCAACGCAACGCGAAGGCCCTAACACCCTTCCATATCAGTATTGGCATTAGCGCAGGTGAACCGGTCACCGACGACAGTGACGATCTGTTTGGTGCCGCAGTCCAGCTCGCTGCTCGGCTTTGTGCGGTCGCATCTGATGGCGACATTGCCGTGTCGGTGGCCGTTCGTGAGCTCTGCATGGGTAAATCGTTCCGATTTGATGACCGAGGCGAACACAGTTTGAAGGGGCTACCGGAGCCCATCCACGTCTATGGGATCAACTGGAGCGAATGATGTGGCGGACTGCCAACTGGTGGTCTGGTACAGAATCTGCCTAAAGGATAAACATCGGCAATCTTCTGGAAAGCACTCGGTTTTGCGTCACCTCAATGTGCCGCTGAGGTGCTCGCATATCCGGCAGGGATACGCCTTTACGATGGAGACCGATTTGGTGAACGCAAAGCGGCCCGGCCCGATGCCAGGGGAAGTGTCGCTCGGAGAGGGCCGGTCAGGTGGCTACGACTGGGAGTTGCACTATTGGCCTGAGTTTCCCAATCACCGTGTCGTCGCCCTCCGAATTGGGGTGGCGGTGGAACACACGAGCCTTCCAGGCGCCTTGACGGTCCGTTTGGTGCCGTAGGGCAGACCAGCGGAGGAGATGAGAACCCGGGCATCAGGTCCATTTATGGTGAACTCGAATCGAGATTCGCCCAAGTAAGCATCGCATGTCAGGACGGTGAGCAAGTTGAAGCCACGGTCGTCAACTGTGTCGACCATTTCGGATTCAACTACTACGTCGCTGTCCTACCAGCTTCAACTGAGCCTCGGGAAGTTCGGGCGGTGACGCCATCAGGTTCTGGCGAAACTCCGAACTTCTTCTAGCGAACACAACGCCCCCATGTGCCTGGTTGAGACTCTCGATAACCGCCATCGATTCGGCGTTGGGAACCCAGTTGTGGGGCGGTCACCCTGATCGTCAAAGTGCTGAGCGCAGTCGGGCGATGTCGAGCAGGTGATGAGTCGCATCGTGGACGATGTGACGAGCGACCCAATGCGGATCAACGGAGGTTCCATCGAACGTCACAGTGAGGAACCAGTCGTCCGCCGACAGCTCTGATAGTTGCTGACTCAACAAGTGGGCCTCATGGTCAATGCCATTCAGAGCTGCTCGAACGTCAATCTGTCGAGGCTGAGAAGCGAACTGCGACGGTGGTGACTGTCCAAGATCGGTTCCGGGCTGTGAGATGGCGGTGTCGATGAGGAACCTCATCCCGAAGAGCACTTCCCGGACGTGATCTGTGTACTCCGCGATAGACCACATCTGGTCAACGGGTCTGCGGAGCTGATCCTTGGGAGTCAATCCGGCGACAGCTTCATTCCATTGAAACGGCAAGCCCCGAATTGCTGCGATCGCACTGACGTCGCTCCAAGCATCAGAGTCGAAGCCGCACTCCACGCACCGTTCGACAGTCACGTTCCTGATTTTGCCCTACTGGCTCGCGCTTTCCCATCTATCCGGTGGTCAGGGACACGTACGCCCATACGGGTCATTCGACTTTAGGCAGCGGGCGCCAGAGGGAGCAGGGCGGAGCCAGGGAGCCGCCAGTCCTGCTGTTTCGACGAAGAACCGGACTGCCTCAACCCCAAGGAACACCATGAGCGATGCAAAACTTGCAAGCCTCGCCGAGCCATGGAGTGGTTGCTTTGGAACGGGGATCGTTCGTATAGCGAACAGATCATCCACGAGGACTTTGTCGCGCATGCTGCGTCTATCACCGGAGGGGAGCCTGAGGACATGAAGGGTCGCGAGACACTCAACGGCTGGGTAACAGGCATCAATGCGCTCTTTCCCGACCTGGACTTCCAGTTCGACGTCGGCCCGATCACCGATGACACGCACCTTGTGCTGCGTTGGAAGGCTGAGGGCACCTATGGCGGTGGCTTTCCCGGATCTTCCCCCGACGCAGTTGGCCGGCGGATGAGGTTCTATGGCACGGACACTCTTCGTGTCGAGGACGGCAAGTTCATCGAGTATTGGGCGAATGCCGACAGCCTCTGGCTTATCCAGCAACTCGGGGTCTCACAAGTCCCTCCCCTGGACTAGGTGAGGCGCCCAAGTCGGATCCACCCACTAGCTGCTTCTGACAATCGGGGTTGCCCCGCACGTGACGGTCGAGGGCGTTAGCGCTTGGCAAACGCACCCCTTGATAACGCACCCCACAGTCGGTGATCGGGGCAGGGCCAGGCCGGTGGTCGGGAAGCAGATTCATCGCCAATCCGTTGGCATAATCCAACGGATCAACCACGTTTCGACCCTGGTTGTTGGCACGAATCTGCGCTTGCCACGCGTCGATCGACAGAATCAGCGAGGGTTGTGCGCCAGCGACTGGCGAGAGACTGCGGATAGTCAGAGACTGCGGATAGGCACGACCCATAGGAGACGACGAATGACGTCCAGCGGATCCGGAACTGAAGCCGGGATCATCACCAAAAACAGTCCTCGGACGATCGACGAAACTGTGTCGAGGTTGACGGACCTGATCCAAGCCAAGGGCATGAAGCTCTTCGCCGTCATCGATCAGTCTGCCGAAGCCCGCAAAGTCGCACTCGAGCTGCGTCCCACTATCCTCGTCATTTTCGGCAATCCCGCCGCCGGCACCGCTGTGATGGAGGCCGTACCACTCGCTGCCCTCGACCTACCACTTAAGGTCCTCGTTTGGGCCGATCAACAGCAGACCAAAGTCTCCTACCTTGCGCCCAGGGTGCTTGCCGACCGCTATGCCCTCGATTCCGAGCTGTCCCGCAGCCTCGCTGGGATTGACGCCCTCGCCGAGGTGCTCGTCAGTCTGTGAGGAACAAGTGCCCTGATCGTATCGCCCACTCTCCTGGTGATCAGGGGCACACAGCTGGCCATCTAACGACCGGGGCCGAAGTACCGAAGGGGCTATGGCTGTTTTCCGCTGGAGTCCTGTCGGGGACCCCGAGCAAGAAACTGGTCCCAGGGGCGTACCCGGTGGTGGCACAGGTGACCGAGACGGTGACCACGCTCAACGGCAAGAAGAAGGTCAAGACTCCAACGACGGTTGAGGCCATCATTCCCGTGACCATCACATAGTCCCGCCGCTCGCAGGTGGGTTCGGGGGTGAACCCGAGGTGCCGGTCGAGGTAGGTTCGTCGGAGGGCAGGCACTCTCGGCCAATATGCGCCGCCGAGCCGGCGTTCGGAGACGCGAGGGTAGCGTTGCCGTCGTGGACGGCGAACGCACACCGGTGCCTTTCGAGATTTACGAGGCCGGCACCTTCCTGCACGGCACCAAGGCAGAGCTTGTTGCGGGGGACCTGCTGGTCCCCGGGCGGGAATCCAACTTTGAACAGGGCCGGAAGATGAATTTCGTCTATTTCACCGCCACCCTCGACGCCGCCACATGGGGAGCCGAACTTGCGGTCGGTGAGAATCCCGGGCGTATCTATTTCGTCGAACCGACGGGCGAGTTCGAAGACGACCCCAACGTTACCGACAAGAAGTTCCCCGGGAATCCCGACGCAGTCGTTCCGTAGCCGCGATCCTCTGCGTATCGTTGGTGAGCTCGTCGATTGGGTCGGGCATCCGCCCGAACAGCTGGCGGTCATGCGTGCGCGCCTGGAGCAAATCGGAACAAGGCAAATCGAGGACTGAGCTCTACTGGGTCCCAGGAGGCTATCCACACGTGGCGCAACGCTTCGCCACAGATTCGGCGGTATGGATACCGCTTCAATCACGGCCCCGACGCAGGGTGTGAGTCACCTCGTTCGCTAGTGGACCAGAACCGGTGACTCCCGCTCCAAGGCTGGGGATCACCCATTCGATCCGATTCCCTGAGTCGTTACTGAAGGCTGTAGCGGAGGTGGACGACGCCGCTGCTGCTGAATCGGTGCTTGTCGATTAGCTCGAGATCGGCGCGGATGTCGGTTTGCAGTGCGGGGTTGCGCCCACCGAGGATGACTGGCCAGACGAACAGGGCGAGCTCGTCGACCAGCCCGGCGACGAGAGCCTGGGCGGCGAGGTTCGGGCCACCTACCAACAGATCCCTACTGGCAGCGGCCTTCAGGTCGACTACCGCTCTGGGGTCGAAGTGGCGTTCGAGCCGAGTGTTCGCGGTGGGCGGCGCGTCCAGGGTCGAGGAGTAGACGACCTTGTCCGCCGCCTGCCATGCGCTGGCGTAGTCGGCGGTGAGGTCTGACTGCGCGGCCAGGGTGGAGTCGGTCTCCCAAACGGCCAGCGTCTCGTACATGCGCCGCCCGTAGAGATAGGTGCCTGCGGACCGCATGAGCGTGGTGATGAAGGCGAAGACGTCGTTGTCTGGCGGAGCCCAGTCGAAGGCGCCGCGTTGGTCCTCGGTGCAGCCGTCGAGGGACATGTTCGACACGTAGATCAGCTTCGCCATGAACGCTCTATCATCATCGTCTCAATCTCGATGTCCTCGCCGTCCAACCTTAGGAGTTCGGCGGAGCCACGCGATGATCGTCCGCGACGTACCGGTGAGTGGCGGGCGAGGGATAGTCACGGGCTATGCCGCTGCGCGGAGTCGGACGGTGACGCCTTTCGTGTCCGGTGACAAGGTGACCGTGCCGGTTCCCTGGTCAACTCGCCCGGACGAGGTGGTCGCGATGTTGTCAACGAACGATGGCAGCTGGAAGAGCACCGGTCCCGACGGTGGTTGACCGCTCAGGGTCAACGTTACCGACTGGCCGCTCGATGAGATCCTGAGATTCAGCCTCCGGCCGTCGGTCGTTGGGAAGTTGGTGACCGAGATCGGCGGGTCGCCCCTGAGCCATGGCGCGGGAACCCCTCGGCCCACAACAAGAGCGCCGTCGGCGCGCTGGGCCACCAGTGAGGCCAGTAGGACCCCGTTGGCCTGGGACATACCCCAGGCGTGGGGAGAAGAACCCTGGCCCGTCGCCGGGTGCTGACCGAGCCACGGAGTGTGGGTCGAGGGTGCAGACGAACTCTCCCACCATGAGTATGGGCCGCTTTGGCTGTTGGCGATCATGAATTCGTAACTCAAGATCCCCTGGTCTCGGTGGTATTTGCTGGCCAGGCCGGCTATCCCGTAACCCGCGTTGTAACCAGTCGAGTAGTAGTCACCGGGAAAGCCACCGAATGTGTTGGGTGGGAGCTTGCCCTTGAGCCGGGCGAATCCGTAGTCGTAGGTGGCATCGATCATGGTCACGCCCGGACCGTTGACGGTCGCCGAGAAGAGCGTTCCGTCCCAGGCCCAAGCACCGAGCGGCGACATCCAGTTGGCGTCCTCCGGGTTCTTGCACCGGTTGCCAGTGTTGGGCTGGAGGATCGAGCAGGGTACGTAGTCGAGATGGTAGCGAGCAATAGTCGCGTCCAGCGTTTGGGTTGTAGCCGCCAGCAAGCTGTCGTACTGGTGGGTCGCCCAGGTCGCCTCGCTGGCATCTCCTACTTGCTCAGCGAGGTATCGGTAGGCGGCCAGGCCTATGAGCGCTGAGTAGTCGTCTGTCGTCCAGAAGCCCTGGGTGTCGATGTCGTCGGTGGCCTTCATGATTCCCGTGGGGCTGGTCCTATCGGCGGCGATCGCGTGGGCGGTGTCCTCGATGCTCGGCTGGGTGACACCGAGGGGTCCCTCCGAATCGAAATTCTCCTTGACGAAAGCCAGATCTCCGGTTTTCATCAGGTAGAGGGCCCATGGCACCGAGTACGTCCACACCCCATCGTCGTAGAAGCCCTGGCCCGGCGCTTCCATGGCGTTGCGCGCTTCGAGAAGCAGCGCATGGGCATCGGTGAAGTAGCCCTGGTCGAAAAGGTTGGACAGGATACCGATGACGTCGTGGTTGTACTCGGCCTCATAGCCGTTGACCCCGTCGAACAGCTGGTCGCCGCTCCGGGCGATCTGGGTGTAGATGAACCCGCTCCGGTAGGCATCATCAAGGGATTGATCCGGGACGGTGATCCCCGTGATCCCGGCAATCTGGCCGTTCCAGAAGTTCGCCATGTGTGCGAAGTGCTCGTCGAAGGTACCGGCGCCCGCTAGCGCGTCGGAGCTTGGCCATGGGTAGGTAGCCCCAAAGCGATCGGCAGCGATCACGTAGTCGTGATCGACCGTGACGTGAGGAGCCACCGCATCCGGCGTCGCATCGAGCGGCACCAATCCAGAAGAAGGTTCGGGGTTGGCCTCAATGACGTGGTCGGTCGGGTTCATCACCGCGACCCGGCTGTAGACCGCGACAAAGGCGGCACCACCGAGAACCACCCGGTCGGCAAACTCGGTGATCGAGACCCGGGCGCGGTCCCGGCCGAACGACGTGATCTGCGCCGGGAGGTAGCCGTCGGCATCAGTCCAGGTGGTCGCGCCACCGTCGTAGATGCCGAAGCCGTAGTTTGTCCCCGAGCCGATGCCGAGGTTCTCATAGAGGACGTCCTGGATATAGAACACCCCGCCGAGGCAGGTGACCACGCCCTGCTGGTTGCCCTCCCAGCCGATCTCCGACGCGCTGCCGTCGGCTCCGGTGTAGGCGGCGTCCGCGGGTCGGTTGCTCAGGACGCAGTCGTACTTGCTCGCCGGTCCACTTCCAGTCTTGGACAGTGACGTGCCTGCCGCAGCTGCAGTGGGTACTGGTGCCAACCCAGCGAGTGAGGCCATTGCCACCATCAGGGCCACTGCCGAGGCCGCCATCTGCGCGAACATTGCTGAAACTTTGGCATGCGACTCGTCCCGGCGCTACGAGACCGCTGCATCGGGGCCCTGAGTCAGTGATCAGGCGTAGTCCGACCCGCAGATGAAGCTCGTCATTGATTGCACGACGTGAGTCTCCGACTGCCGCTGCCACCTGGGCTCAGGAGGTCAGCGGGAAGGACCGTGCCTAGCCGGAGCGTCTCACTCCCTATTCTGGGGTGTAGCGGTCTGCGCCTGTCACTCATCGATTCTGAGCAAGAATCCCATGGAGATAGGGAGGAGTCGTCGTGGCTGGCATTGAGCCTCAACTGTGGGTGGAGGGTGCGAGCACTGCCGTCACCTTCTACCAGGCGGCGTTTGACGCCGTTGTCCTCCACCAAGTGGGCGACGGAGAGAACATCGTGGTGCAACTGGGCGTGGGGGAGGGGCGATTTTGGGTGACGACTGCGAGCGAAGACATGAAGCGCTACTCCCCGCTTTCCATTGGCGGCGCGACGGGCAGGACCCTGCTGGTAGTCGATGACCCCGGCGAGGTTCTAAGCCAGGCAGTCGCTGCAGGTGCCAGCAAAACGGCTCCAGAGAGCGATGAACACGGTTGGCGACTCGGGCGGATTGTTGACCCGTTCGGTCACGAGTGGGAGATCGGCAGACCTCTCGGTGCCTGGCCACCGCCTGGGACGGGCCTCCCTCAGTAACTTTCGGACCTAAGGTGCCTGCTGCAAACCCCAGGCAGCGCACCACTCGTGCCCGAGTACGACAGTCGCGGCGCTGGGCAGGTCGTCAGCCGGTCTGCAGGGTCGGTCATCGGCGCGTGAAGGTCAGGTGGGTGACGCCGCTCGGCGACGAGACTGCCTCGATGTTGAAGCGCTCCTCGACGCCTTCGAGGCCGTCCCAGAGGCGAGTGCCGCGGCCGAGCAAGATCGGCACCTGCACAACGTGGAGGGTGTCGATGAGGTCGGCGGCGAGGAAGTCGCGGACGACCGTCGGGCCACCGCCGATGCGCACGTCGAGGTCACCGGCGGCCTCCCTGGCGAGGTCGAGTGCCTCCTCCGGAGAGGCGTCGACGAAGTGGAACACGGTGCCGCCCTCCATTTCGATCGGCGGGCGCGTGTGGTGCGTTAGCACGAACACCGGCGTGTGGAACGGGGGGTTCGGCCCCCACCAGCCCCGCCACTCGTCGTCGGTGCCGACATCGGTCCACGGGCCGGTCTGTGCACCGAACTTGCCCCGGCCCATGATCTCCGCACCGAACCCGAGATCAATCCGTTCGGCGAACGAATGGTCGACACCGACGGTGCCACCGGCATCGCCGATCATCGAGCGCCAGAAGCGGGTGGCGAAATACCACTCGTGCAGGCGATGGCCGGCGTGGCCGAACGGGGCGTCGAATGTCATGCCCTCGCCGGTCCCGAACCCGTCCAGGGAGATCGAGAAGTTGTGGACACGGACCTGGGACATACCTACCTCCGAAGCGTTGGGTAATTGGATATAGAAAATGGCTGACGCTAACTTCGAGCGGAGCCTGGCCGCCGGCACCTGAAGCGCGGATCAATCGTGCGGAGAGATGCTGGAGTTGGCCCGCTCGCAGCGATTGAGGATGGTGCCGACCATTCATTAATCGCGACACCCCTCAGCGATTCAAGGTTTCCATTTCTGGGATGGGCATTTCTTCGAGCACGACGATGTCACAGTCCTCCGCCCAGTGCAGGTGATGATGATCCTTGACCATCTCCAAGGCTTCATCCATCGACTCCGCCTGCAGGATCGACATACCGATGATGCTGCTTTGGGTGCTGGCTGCCTCACGGTTTGTCACCCTGACGGCGTTGCCGAGCGGCTTTCCAGGATCCACCAGTCCAGGTCCAATCTTCTGTGCCCAATCGACCCAGAGTTGCACCCCTGCCGCGGCTTCCTCGGGTGTCGCTTGTGCGAACCGCTCTGCGACACCGACAGGTGCCTCATAGAGAACAATGTACCTACCCATAAAGACACTTCCTTTCACTGTTCCGGATTTGCAGACCCGTCTTGCGATGGTCAGCGTCCATCTCCCCCGGTATCGAGTGACGACTCCAGGACATCGGCAATGCCGTCAAGCCCGTTCGCAATTCGCAACAATTCCGACGGGCTCAGCCGCTTCATGATTCGCAGCGACCACTCCACCTGACGTTGGTAGATCCTTCCGAGTACCTCTGTGCCGTCAGCAGTCAGTTCGAGGAGCCGAGCTCGTCGATCAGCCGGATTGTCCGTATAGGACACCAGGCCCTCTGCGGCCAGGACGTCAGCGATGCGTTGGACGCTTTGACGGGCGTGGCCGATGTCTTGTGCGATTTTCGCAACCGTCGTCGGCTCGTAGGCCCGCCCGAGGACCTGCCATCTGGCGCTGCTTTGGCCAAGGGGACTGGTGATCCCTTCGCCGGCACGGATGATGAGCCCGTTGACCTTGAAGACACTCATGGCCAGTCGGGTCCAAGCATCTTCAGGGTTCACGGCTGCTGACACGGACAAGACCGTAAGTGATTGACAGCACACTGTCAATCGTATTCCATCGCGCCCTCGTGAATTCAAGGCCTTCCAGATTCGCCACGGGCGCAGAATCCCGAAAGTTGCAATCGGCCCTGGCCGGAGGTCGCCGCCGAACTCGCCGTTCGGGGGCTTCTCACAGCCTCTGCAAACCTGCGCGGTTCAGAGCACGTAGCTGGTAGCGGAGACCGTCTCAGCCATGGATGGTCACCGCGTAGCCGTCGGGGTCGGCGAAGGTGAACGTGCGACCGAAAGGTCCATCGAAGGGCTCGACCAGGATCGGGACTCCGGCCAGGACCATTTCGTCATGCAGATCCTGCGGATCGTCCGCCTTCAGCCAGATGACGACGCCCCACCCGAGGTGCTCGACGGCATCGAGATCGACGAGCGGCTCCCGGACAGCGAATGTGATGGTCTCCGTGGCGAAGACCACGGCGTGCTCGGGGCTCACCGGAGCGCGAACGAGGCCAAGGTGCTCGATGTAGAACGCTGCCGAAGCTTCCAGGTCGCGGACCTGGAGAGCGATGAAGTCAGGGCCAAGTGCAGTCATTGTGTGTCCTTGTCTGTGAGTTGGGATGCGGGTAACCTGTATCAGGTACCCTGAGACATAGTATCAGGTATCCCTGATAATGAGGTGAACGATGGGCGAGGCCACGACGGCCAGGGTGGGCTACTTGATCAAGAGGGCACAGTCGGTCCTCCACGACGCGATGGTCGATGCACTCGGGCCCTACGGGCTCACGGTGACCCAGTTCGCCGTCCTCACCGCTCTGGAGGAAGAGCCCGGGCTCTCGAACGCCGACCTCGCTCGTCGGGCGTTCGTCACGCCACAGAGCATGCACGCCGTGTTGCAGGAACTCGAGAGCCGCCAGTTCCTGGTGAGACGCACACATCCGCAGCACCGACGCGTCCTCCAGGCCGAACTGACTGAAGCGTGGTCGCGGAACTTTGGAGAGAGGCAGCGGATGCGGTCGACGCACGTGGAGGAACGAATGCTCGGCAAGCTCTCCGAGCTGGCGCGGTCGAGACTCGCAGCAGCACTCTCGTCCTGTGTCGACGCGCTGACCGAGGCCCCGCCATCTTCCGTCGCTCACCGTCGCCGGTGACATCCCAACTCGTCAACCGGAGGCCCCACGAGCCCCAACGGACGGCAACGTCCATGTCCACGACCCGCCCTATCTCTTGTCCCTTTCAGCGCCCGGCCCGGCGGGTTCGGTCGGTCTTGAACCTAGGGCGACGGCCGGGCGAAATGGACGACGAAGCCGGCCCGGCCCAAGGGCACTTTCTCCACGACACTGAGCCCGGCGTCTCGCGCCAGTCGGTCGAATCCTTGAACGGGGTAGCCGTGCACTCCGACCCCCCGGACGCCGTAACGGACCTTGCGGAGATTGGTCCGCGCCCCGGGGAAGGGAACGAGCCGACGACATGGCCGGCGGCCCGGCCCATGCGGGCGAGCAGGTCGGCCGGGTCGTCCACGTAGTCGAACACCCCGAGGGCGATGGCCACGTCGTAGGCGTCGACCTCGTCGATGCTGCTCCCATCCACGCTGCTCCACCTCGACCAGGCCCGGGAAGGCCGCGGCCTGTGCCGGGCCAGGGCGACCATGGCCTCGGCCGGGTCGATGCCGGTGACGTGGATGCCCGCTTCGGCCAGCGGAGCGAACAGGGGTCCGCTCCCGCACCCCACGTCGAGCGACCCGTGTGGCCGCGACGGCCACGCCGATGTCGACGGCCATCCGCAACCGGTCGAACAGCGGGCCCCGACCGAGCGCCCGGGCCACCGGCTCGCTCGAGTAGAAGGCCGCGAACCGTCCGGCCCGCTGGTGGAAGTAGGTCTGGAACTCACCGCTCGGACATCAGCACACGCCTTGCTTCCGTATCGGCTGAGAATCGGGAGAACATCCCGGCAACCCTTCCCCGGCCCACGAGCTGCTTGGCCGCGGCCAGCGAGCGGATCGACCTGGCGCCGGGAGGGTGGCTCCGAAATCGTAGGAATGGTAGTAGAGCACGGCCGGCCCTCGGCCGGCTCCGACGGCCGACGGAGATCGCCGCCGAGGGGAGCAGGCGCTGGTAGCTCCCGCCGCCCAGGGGAAAGCCGTGGCGGGTGAGCACCGGGAGCTCCGCGCACCGGCGACCGGCTCCCGAGCCGGCTGGTGTCGGACACATAGTCGAAGCCGGCCTCGCGCCAGCAGCTCCCGGTAGCCGGCCAGGCCCATCGAGGCCGGGACGTCGAACCGGGGCGACCGGAATCCCCGGACCGGCTGTTGGACCAGCGTCCTCGACCATCTGCCCGTCCCCGCGCAGCCACTGGACCAGAGCGTGCGGGGTCCTCGGGCAGCCGCCCGTGGTCCGGGTCCGTGGCTGGCGATCTCGTGACCGCGGGCCGCCAGCTCCGTTCAGCTCGGTGACCGGACGGTGTCGACGTAGTTGCCCACCACGAACAGGGTCACCCGGGCCGCCGCCGGACCCGTCCAGCACGCCGGCCAGCCCCACGAGGCCGCTGCGGGCCCCGTGGGGCGGGGGATCGGCTGGCCGAGCACCTGCCATCCCGTCGTACCAGTCCTCGACATCGACGTGAGTCAGGCACTCCGCGGTCATCGGTCCTCGTCCACCGCATGCCTGCCCGGGTCGATGCTCGGCGTAGACGTCTCGCAGGCGATCGACCACCAGGTCCTCGGAGAAGCGGCGAGGTCACCCACTGGCGGCAGCGCGTCCCCGAGCTCGGCGCAGCCGGTCGGGGTCGTCGAGCAGGCCTCGGACCACTCCGGTCAGGGCCGCCGACGTCGCCCCGGGGGACCAGCAGACCCAACGTCGGGATCGATGACCTCCCGCATCCCCCGGATGTCGTAGGCCACCACCGGTACGGCCCATGGCCGCCGCCTCCATGGCCACCCGGGGGATCCCCTCCCGGTAGGAGGGGAGCACCACCACCGTGGCCGAGGCCAGGTACGGGCCGCACGTCGTCGACCTCGCCGATGAACGCGACCGTGCCTGCATCGGTGGCCGCGGCCACCTCCTCGTCGGTCAGGGCATCGCTCTGGTCGTGCTCGAACGGGCCGACGTGGACGAACTCGGCCTGACCGGACAGCGCCTCGGCCAGGGCCACGAAGTCGGCGCACC
The DNA here is from genome assembly GCA_963824355.1 of uncultured Acidimicrobiaceae bacterium. Classification (GTDB taxonomy): domain Bacteria; phylum Actinomycetota; class Acidimicrobiia; order Acidimicrobiales; family RAAP-2; genus Bog-756. Next base: position 291,113 of record CAWGOY010000017.1, read on the forward strand.
CCTTCTCCCGGACCAGCCGGCTGACCATCATCACGATCGGGCGGTCCGCACGTCAGCGCCGGGTGCCACGTGCTCGATGAACCGGTCGAGCACGATGCCGTTGCCCACGTAGCCCAGCTTGCCCGCCGGGCAGATCCGCGCCCGGGGCAGCGTGGCTCAGTCCTCGCGGCTCTGGAGCAGCACCCGGTGGCCCACGAGCAGCACCAGCGCTCGAAGCACCAGCCGAGCACGTTGGCCAGCCGGCTGTTGTCCGGTGAAGTAGAGGGCCCCGTGGATGGTGTAGACGGCCGGGCTCACCGGCCAGCCGGGCGGCCGGCAGGCCCGAGGAACGAGGCCTTGGGCGTGTGGGTCTGCACGAAGTCGAACCGCTGGCCCCGCAGGTACCGCCAGAGGTCGATGAACGAAGCCGACATCGGACAGGGCGAACTCGCGGCGGATGGGGATGACCTCGACCGCCACCCCGTCGGGGGGTCGTCGTAGGCGGTCGCCGCTGACACCACGGTCCAGTCGATCTCGGGCGAGGGACCGCAGCTGGTTGGCCAGGAGGACCCGGGCGGTCAGCGAGGTGGTCACCACGCGGCACCCCCGACGTGCTCGGGGGCGTCGTTGGCCATGGTTCGTGTCGACGCCCGGTCCCATCGCAGCTCTTCCCCCTCGTACGAGCACTGTGGCGATGTCCTTGTGCGGCCGACTGCCGCTGAGCACGGTACGGCGCACCAGTGCCTAAGACTACACAGCCCGGACCCGACGCTTCGGCGGTCAGCCCCCCAGGACCCGGGCATCCACCGTTCCACCCAGGCCTGGAGGGCCAGGACGGCCCACAGCTCGTAGGCCAGGTCGCGCCGGCCGTGGAGGTGTTGGTCCCAGGCCCGCCGGATGGGCGCGGGATCGAGGAGGCCCTGTCGCCGGATCCGCCTCTCGTCGAGGAGGCCCTCGGCCCACGGGCGCAGGAGGGCTCCGCGGAGCAGGGGACCGATGGGGAAGCCGAAACCCATCTTCGGGCGCTCGACCAGTGCCGGCGGTACGTGCCGGTAGAGCACCTGACGGAGGAGCCATTTGGTGGTGCCGGCCCGCAGCTTGACCGACAGGGGTAGCCGCCAGGCCAGTTCGAAGACGGCCCGGTCGAGGAACGGGACCCTGGTCTCGAGCGAGGTGGCCATGGCGGCCCGGTCGAGCTTGGTCAGGATGTCGTCGGGCAGGTAGCCGACCAGGTCCAGCCACAGCATCTGTTCGGTGATCCCGTCGAGCTCGGGCCACTCCGAGGGGCGTGAGGCCAGCGAGCCGTTGGGTCCCGCCCCGACGACCATCGACTCGGCATCGTCCCAGTAGCGAGACCAGGGCCAGGTAGGCGTCCTCGGGCCCGGAGGCGGCCAGCACCTTGCCCGACCTTCGGCCACCTTGGAGGCCGGGTTCCTGATCTGGAGCCGACCGGGCACGAGCTCCGCCAGCCGGGCCGTGCCGTCGACCAAGCCCGGGGGCACGGCGGCCAGGGCCGACCCGGCCATGCGCCGGACCGGCCCGGGCAGCGGAGCGGCCCGGCGCCACAGCCGCTCCAGCCAGGCATGGCGGTTGTAGCCGGCGAACAGCTCGTCCCCACCGTCCCCCGACAGGGCCACGGTGACCTCGGTCCGGGCCAGCTTGCTGACCAGATGCATGGGGATTTCGGAGACGTCGCCGAACGGCTCGTCCCAGATGTCGGGCAGCTGGGGGACGATCTCGGCGCCCATCGGCGTCGCTCGACCTGCAGCGGGGTGTGGTCGGTGCCCAGGTGGGCGGCCACCGCGGCGGCATCGGCCGACTCGTCGAAGGCGCGGTCGGCGAAGCCCACGGTGAACGTGCGGACCTTGCGGCTGCTGTGCCGCTGCATGAGGGCCACCACCATGCTCGAGTCGATGCCCCCGGACAGGAAGGCCCCGACCGGGACGTCGGCCACCATCCGAGCGGCCACCGAATCGGACAGGACCGACTCCAACCGGTCGGTCAACTCGCTCGGCGTCGACGTTCGCCGGCTGCCGGCGCTGGCTTCATCGATCGCCTCGTCGGGCCGACCAGTAGGCGCCGGGCGCCGGGAGCCGGCCGGGCTGACAGTCCGACTCCCAGGCAGACCCGCTGGCCGGGCAGCAGTTTGGCCACGCCGCGGTAGATGGTGCGGGGCGCCGGGACGCAGTTGTGCCGGAGGTAGAGGGCCACGGCGTCACGATCGATATCGGGGGCGAAGCCGCGAGCACGGCACAGGGCCTTCAGCTCCGAGCCGAAGGCCAGACGCGGCCCCACCCAGCCGTAGTAGAGGGGCTTCTCGCCGAAGCGGTCACGGACCAGGTGGAGCTGGCGCCGGTCCCGATCCCACAGGGCCAGGGCGAACATGCCTTCGGCGGCATCGAGCGCGGCGTCGAGGCCCCAGTGATCGATGGCCTCGACCAGCACCTCGGTGTCCGAGCCGCCACGGAACGACCAGCCCTTGGCCGGTCAGGCGCCGGTGGAGCTCGCGGTAGTTGTAGATCTCGCCGTTGTAGGACGATGACCCACCGCCCGTCTGCGGGAGACCATGGGTTGGGCACCCTCGGGCCCCAGTTCGACCACGGCCAGACGACGGTGTCCGAAGCAGATACCGTGGTCCGGCCCGGTCCACAAGCCCTCAGCGTCGGGTCCGCGATGGGTCAGGGTCACGGTCATCTGGCGAACTTCCCGCTCGAGTTCCTCGGGCGCCAGCGTTCGTCGGGGATCGAAGATCCCCGCGATGCCACACATCTAGACCCCTGACCGGTCCGGATAGCCACCGGTGGCCGTGAGGCGGACGTGCCTGCCCATCGCCGTCTCGGCCATCACGAGATCATCAGCCGCGACGGTGAGGGTGTCAAGGAGGGCTCCGGGGCGGAGCAGACCGCCGGCCCGCTGCCAGCCTGTGGGGAGGGCGGGATGGACCCCGGAGGTACGATCGGGTCATGGACGCGGGGGGCTTCGGGGCGGAAAACGGGGTCGGGGGCCGTGTGCGCGTCCTCCTGGTCATCAAATGTCTCGGCTACGGCGGCGCCGAGCGCCTGTTGGTCGACACTGTGGCCACCAGCGACCGGGCCTCGTTCGACTGCGAAGTGGCCTATGTCCTCGACGCCGAGGACGGGCTCGTTCCCGCCATCCGGGACGGCGGCACCACCGTGCACCCGCTGGGGGCCGGGGGGAACGCCGATCTGCGGTGGATGCTCCGACTCCGCGCTCTACTCGATGAGGGCTCGTTCGACATCGTGCACTTCCATCTTCCCTACACCGCCGCCCTCGGCCGGCTGGTGGTGTTGACCCTTCCCCGGGCCCGCCGGCCGGCCGTCGTCTATACCGAGCACAGCTTGTGGAACAAGGCGGCCGTGGTCATCCGCGGTCTCAACCGCGCCGGCATCGGGCTCGACCAGTCACTGATCGTGGTCTCCGAGGCTGCCCATCAAGCGCTGCCTCCCGCCCTGCGTGACCGGGCTCGGGTCGTCGTCCACGGTCTGGACGTCTCGAGGGCCGACGCCCTCATCGCCCGGCGCTCCGAGCTACAAGCCGAGGTACGGGCCGAACTCGGTGTGAGGCCCGACCAGGTGCTCGTCATGACCGTGGCCAACCTCCGGCCCGAGAAGGGTTACGACGTGCTGTTGGACACGGTCCGGCTGCTGGCCGACCGAAACCTTCCCGTGCATGTCGCTGCCGTCGGCCGGGGCCCCTTGGAGGACGACCTCCGCCGCCAACAGGTGGCTCTGGGCCTTGCCGACCGACTGCAGTTCCTCGGGCAGAGGGACGATGTCCTCCGGCTGCTGGCCGGGTCCGACGTGTTCGTCCTGGCCTCCCGGCAAGAAGGTCTGCCTGTTTCCCTGATGGAGGCGACCAGCATGGGAATGCCCATCGTGGCCACGGCCGTCGGTGGTGTGCCCCAGGTCATCGCCGACGAGGTGGACGGGCTGATCGTCCCTCCCGGCGCTCCTGTCCTGCTGGCCGATGCCCTGGAGCGGCTGGTCACCGACCCCGACCTACGGCGCCGACTGGGCCAGGCGGCCAAGGAGAAGAGCGCCATGTTCGACGTGGCCCAGGCCAGCCGGGTGATCGAGGGGATCTACCGCCAGCTGGCCCGGTAGGGAACGGTCCGGCCGTTCAGTGGTGGTGCGGACGGGTCGCCGCCGCCGGCTCCATCAGGCAGGGATCGTCCTCGTCGTTGCACCGCTCGCACTCGAGTTCGAGTGTGCTGTGGGCAATGGCGAACGGCTGGGCGATGGTCGTCTTCACCCGGTCGCCGACCACCTGGGCCTCCTCCAGCGTCGGGTGACCGGTGAGTACCAGATGGGCCGAGAGCACACGCATCTCGCTGGACAGGCTCCACACGTGCAGGTCGTGGACCTCACCGACGCCTGGTACCCCGGCCATGGCCGTCCGGAGCTCGACCAGGTCGACGTCGGAGGGCGTCGACTCCAACAGTACGGACACACTGGAGCCGAAGACCCGTGCGGCCTGGATGATGATGATGGCCGCCACCACCAGCGCCGATGCCGGGTCCAGCCAGGTGGCCGACGGAGCCACCAACAGGACCAGGCCGGCCACCATCACGGCCAGCGAGGCGAAGGCATCACCGGCCATATGGACCAGGGCAGCGCGCATGTTGAGGTCGGAGGTGCCGTCACGCAGGACCAGGGCGGCCACCGCGTTGATCACCAGCCCGAAGGAGGCGACCGCCACCACGATGCCGGCCCGCACCGGTTCGGGATGGCCCAGCCGGTGGATGCTGTCGACGACGATGAGCACCGTGACCACGGCGACCAGGGCGGCGTTGGCCAATGCGGCGAGGATGGTGGCCCGGTGGTTGCCGAACGAGCGGGTGGCACTGGGGGGCCGGAGGGCCAGGCGCACCGCGGCCAGCGACAGGACCAGGGCACCCACGTCGGCGAGGTTGTGGCCGGCATCGGCCAACAGGCCGGTCGAGCGGGCCACCAACCCGAAGACCACCTGGACGACCACCAGCCCTGCAGTGAGGGCGAGGCTGATGGCAAGTCTGCGGGTGCGGGTCATGGTCCTCCCTCCCCAACCAGCCTACCGGGAGCCCGCAGACCGGTGCTAAGCAGGGAAAACCGATCGCCGGACCCGGTGGGCGCGATGATGGGCGTGGTGTCAGTGGTGACGTCGAGGCGCCGGCGCCGGCGCCGGCTGCGGAAGACCGGCCTCGTCCTCGGGGCGCTCATCGTCCTGGTCCTGGTCGCTTCGGCCCGCCTGTTCGTCTGGCCGCCCACCGACCGACCGGTGCCGGCCGACGCGGTGGTCGCCCTCGGCGGTGACCCCGGCCAGCTGCGGGCCAAGCAAGCCCTTTCTTTGGCCCGGTCCGGCTACGCCCCGGTGGTGGTGGTCTCCCTCGGGGGGACCCGGGCCGCCCCCTGTCCTCGGGCACCGGCCGGGATCACCGTGATCTGCTTCCGACCCGATCCGCTGGACACCCGGGGTGAGGCCGAGTTCGTGGGCCGGCTGGCTGCCGCCCGGCACTGGTCGACGCTCATCGTGGTTCCCGAGAGGAGTCAGACCACCCGGGCCCGCCTGCTGTTCAAACGGTGCACCGATGCCCGACTGGTGATGGTGCCGGTAACCGACTCGACGTTGCACCTGCCCCTCGACGTGGCCTACGAGTGGGCCGCACTGGCCAAGGCGCTGGTCGTCCACCGGTCCTGCTGAGCCCGACCCGCAACCGGGTAGCCGGTCAGGGTGCCACCGGATCGAACCGTCGGTAGAACTCGGGGTCGACCAACAGCTGGTCGTAGACCGACTGCTCGTAGGCCTCCGCTCGTTTGAGGTCCCGGAACTGTCGCCGCTCGGCGGACAGGCGCTTCTGGCGGGCCACGCTGGCTGCCGCAGCCGGCCCCAGGCGGGCCAAGTGCCGGGGACGGAGGCGGGTGAGGAGGGAGGGGTTGCGCACGGCCTGGGCCCCCAAGCCCTCGAGGCTGGGCCCCCGCTGGACGATGACCGCCTGGTTGCGGGCCTCGGTCTCGGCGTGGTGGTCGACCCGGGAGATCCTGGGCCGGAACCCAGCGCCGTGGTGGTAGATCCGGTGGTCGTAGACGCCGAACCACAGGGCATTGGGGTTGTGGGTGTTGGTGCGCAGGAGGGGCTGCCAATCTGCGCCCCGCTCGGCCAGCTGGTGGAGTAGCGTGCCGCCCACGTCGGTGGTGGTCTGGCCGACCGAGTTGATCCAGGTACCGCCCTCGCGCCAGTCACCACCCAGAGCGTTCCAAAAGCCACTCGTGGTGAGGCAGAAACAGGGATGGGGTTGGCGGTCGCCCAGGTTCTCGTCCCGGCGAACGGCCGAGAGATCGGCCTGGTCGAGGAGTCCGGCGATCCAGGGGCCGATCGGGCGCACCGGGAAGGCGTCACCGTCCAGGAACAACAACGGGTCGGACGGGTCGGAGTCGGCCATCACCATCCCGGCCAGGGCGTTGAGCTTCTCGGCGTGGGTTCCCTCGAGATCGGCGGCCACATCGAACCGCTGCCAGATCGTCCGGTCGTCGATCCCGTTGAGGGAGGCGAAGACCCGATAGGGCCGGTCCAGGTGCCGTCGGAGGTAACCGAGCTGGGGTTCGATCCACTTGGTGGACCGCCAGTGGACGGTGACGATGTTGAGCATGGAGCGCCTCGACCGGTGGGACGCCAGACCGGCTACGACTTGACGGTCACCGTGAAGGTCCGGGTTGCCGTGTTCGGGGTGGGTGTGGAGTCGGTCGCCTCCACCGTGAAGGTGAAGCTGCCCGTGGCGGTGGGGACACCTGTCAGCTGCCCCCCTGTCCCGAGGGTGAGGCCCGACGGCGGTGCGCCGGCCGAAACCGCCCAGGTATAGGGCGCGGTCCCCCCGGTGGCGGCCAGGGTCTTCGAATACGAGACGTTCACCTTGGCGGCCGAGAGCTTGGTGGTCTTGATGGTGAGGGGGACATCGGGGGCCACCGAGAGGGTCTCGGCCTGGGTGGCGCTGGCACTGCCGTCGACCACCTCGACGGTGAAGGACGATGTCCCCGCTGACTTGGGGGTGCCCGCGATCGTTCCGGTTGTCTTGTCGAGTTTGAGCCCCTTGGGCAGCGATCCTTGCGAAAGGGAGAAGCGGTAGTTCGCCGGTGTGCCGCCGGCCGCGTACACGGTGTCCGAGTAGCTGGACGCCTGGGTGGCCCCGGTCAACGGCTCGTCGATGATGCTGACCGGATAGGTCGGAGAGGCCGGCATGGTGGCGTTGCAGACCACGCCGCTCGGTCCTTGCGCCCACGAGTCGCAGGTCGGACCGGACTGGACGAGCCGGTCGGGCAGGATCGAGTGAAGCAGGGTGGCCGCGGTGGTCACCTCTGGATACGGCTGATCGTCGATGTTGACCAGGCCGAAGTCGTTGTTCTCGCCGTTGGGCGTGCGTCCGTTGGCCGGCTGGTCGGTGTACTGGAACCATTCGTCGCCGACCAACCAGGGCGCGTCCTCATACAACGGTGCCAGGAAATTGGCGTAGTCGGTGGCCCGGGCCTGCTGGTTGGCCGAGATGTAGTAGATGCCCGGGTCGGTATTCGGGTCCTGGGGTCCCGGGGCGATGAAGGCGTACTCGCCGATCATCATCGGCCCGTTGAAGTAGGACTCCATGTTGGCCAGGTTGGGCTCGACGGGAAGGTAGTACGGCCAGAGCTGGTCGACGTCCTGGGCAAAGCCCGGGGTGAGGGTGTAGTCCTCCACGCTGAACACGTTGACATAGGGCACGGCGGAGGCGATGACCTGGGACTGGATCTCCTGGCCCTCGGCCTTCACGCCGAGGATGAGGTGGTTGGTGTCGTACGTGCGGACCGCCGCGGTGGTCACCGAAAAGTATCGGGTGGTCACCGCGGTGATGAATCCGTTGAGATTCCCGGCGTACTCCTGGGCCACCGCCAGACCGGGTGAGCCGGCCGGCAGGTTGAGGTACTGCTGTTGGAGGTTCTCCCCGTAGGGCCCGGCTCCGGGCGGTCCCCACCCGGGCTCGTCGTCGGTGAAGAATCCGATCACGTTGGGGTTGTCCGCCCACTGGGGGACTTCAGCCGCCGCGTCGGCGTCGGTGTCGGTCACGAACGCAGAGGAGAAGACGTCGGTGTCGAGGTCCATGTTGAGCTGGACGGTGAAGGGCATCTGGGTGCCGAGCGTGGTGTCGTCCGAGTAGTCGCCGATGTTGTTGAAACCCCACGATCGCAGCCGGGCCAGGGTGGCGGTGTCCCAGGCGTCGACACTCGGGTAGTCGGCGGCGATGGTCTCGCAGTACGGGCACTGCCCGGTGACCTGGTCGGTATCGCCGCCGGCCGAGACATGGTCGACCCCGTCGGCGTAGAAGGGTTGCCCGGTGGGCGTGACCAGCCACCAGCGTCCGTCAGCCTGACCGGTGGCGAAATAGCCGGTGGCCGGAAAGGTGATCGGGCCGGTGCTCTTCTTGGCCGACAGCCGCATCTCCTGGGGGGTCCTCACCCTGCCCGCCTTGGTCACCGCCGGAATGGGCATGGCGTACTTGGCCGCGGCGGCCAGATCGGCCTTGAGCGACGGAACCTTGGGCGAAGTGGTGACCGCCCCGGCGCCGACCACTGGCGACCCGAGCCCGCTGCCCACCAGGGCCGCCGTGGCCAGGACGGCCGCGCCCAGGCCCATCCGAATTTGCACCTTCCGACCCAACCCCATGAGCAACCCCTCCATCCGTGTGCCCGCAACACTACCGAGCAGTCACCGCCGATGTCATGTGCAGGCCCGGGCAGGCCCTCTCGGGCACGTTCACCGTGGTCGGCGAACCAACCTGTCCTAACATCGACCGGCATGCCCCGGGCCGCGTCGTCTCCTGCTGTGGGCGGACGGCCCGGGCTCATCGTGGCGGCGTTGCTCCTCGGGGGGGTGGGAATGGTGGCACTGGTGTTCGGGGCGGCTGATGGCACGACCAGCGTCGCCGCCTTGTCCGGTCCGGCCCAGGTCTCCGCCAGCCGGCTGGACAACGCCTACTACTCGTGCCTCGACCTCCAGATCCACAGCCTGGTGGCACCGGGGCAACCGGTGACGTTCGACCAGCGGGACAACGTGGCCGATCTGTTGCGGGCGGCGGGCAGTTGGCTGCACGCGGCCCCCACCGACGATGCGTCCGTACCCCAGCTGGTGCTGGCCGCCCGGGCCGGGCCCGGGACTTGTCACGGCTTCGTGGTCGAGACGCGGACCCGTGACGCCGCCGGCCGGACCGAGGTGCGCATCGGCACCGGGGCGAGCCTGTCCGGCCAGGGCCCGCTGCCCCGCCCCGAGCTGTGAGTACCACCCTGGGGGTCACCGTCTCGCTGGTCGTCCTGGCCGCCGCCGGCCTCCTCCCCACATGGAGCCTGGTGGGGACCCGCTGGTTGGTCGTCCCTCTCAGCGTGCTGGCCGGCACGGTGGTGTCGGCGGTGGCGGCAACCTGCTTCCTGGCCCTCGGTGGATCACTGATGGGGTGGTTCCTCGGTCTGGCTCTGCTCGGCGCCCTGGTCTCCCTCCTCCGGCTGGGGGCCCGCTCGTCCCGCACTGGGACCCCCGGCAACCCGATCGATGGGCCAGGGCCGGAGACCGCCCCGCCACCGGGCGAGCGGGTGTTCCGGGCCACGGCGGCGGCCGCCCTGGTGGCCGTGGGCATCTGGTGTCTCCGCGGTCTGGTGACCCCCATGGTCGGGCTCGACACCCGCCTGTTCTGGTTCCTGCGGGCGGGGTGGTGGCTGTGGCCCCACGGCCAGGCACTGGCCGACATGCACAACATCGGGGCCGACACCCACGCCGGCTACCCCCCGCTCGTCAGTTCGACGGTGGCTGTGGGCTGGTGGGTGTCGGGGACCCATTCGGACCGGATCGGTGCCGTACTCATCGCCATCGTGAATGTCTGCGCCGCCGTGGCGGCGGCCTGGGCCCTGGTCGAACTGGGGTCGCTGCTCAGCGCTCGGATCCGGACCGGAGGCGCCGGATCGGGGCCAGCCGGCCGGTCGACCGGTGCTCGACCACCGAACCGATGGATGGCGCTCGATCAACTCCCTCGTTGGTGTGGGGCGGGAGCCGCGGTGCTGTTGGTCTTGACCTTCTTCGGGGTCACCAGTGTGTTCGCATTCAACGGCTACGCCGACCCCTTGTGGTCGGTGGCCGCGGTCGGAGCGGTGGCCTATCTGCTGGTGTTGCCGGTATCCGGCGCCGGGATCGGAGCCGCTGCCATCCTGCTGGCCGTGGCCGGGGAGACCAAGGTGGAGGGCACCGCCACCGCCATCGCCATCATCGCCATCGTCGGTGTGCGGGCCGTGCTCCACAGCCGTGGCACCGCGCCCCTGCGCACCCGCGTGGTGGTCCCGATCCTGGTGGTGGCCGGGGCGGCGGTCGCCCTGGTGGTGTGGCCCGCGGTCATGCGCCTGCGCCATGTGGGGGCGGACCTCAACACCAGTGGCCCCCGGCAGTCGCCACTGGGGGCGCGGGCCCGGACCGCCTACGACGCCCTGGCCCCGCACCTGCATGTCCTGGTGCTGGCCCTGGTGCTGTCGGTGGCCGGTTGGTTCATCCTCCGCGGTGTCCGCTCGGTGGTCGACACCGATGCGGACGGGTGGGCGTGGGCCACCCTGGTGGTGGGAGTGGTCATCGTGGCCGGCGCCTATGTCGTCGGGCCGGGGAGCCTCTACTTCCTCGATCTGTGGCTGCAGACCTCGGCCCACCGGGTGTCCGACTTCCCTGCCCTCAGTGCCTGGTGGATCGTGGCCGCCACCGCGGTGACCGCCTCGGCTGCGCCCGCCGCGCTGGCCGCTCCGGTGGTGCTGGCTGTTCCGGCTGTCGGGCCGCCGGGCACTGTTGAGACATCGGGCCGTCCGACCGCCACTGTGGGGCGTCCCGGTGAGTAGCACCGGGGATGTGGCCTCTGACCGCGGAGCTCCGATCGGATCCGGCGCCGATGTTGTGGCCGACGCCGGGCACAGGTCCGGTCGGCAGGTGGCCGCGGCGGTGGGGCGCCAGCTCGGGTTCATCGTCGCCTTCACCGTGCCGGCCATGCTCCTGTGGTGGAACGTGTGGGCCCACCCGGCCTCCACCGTCTCGTGCGGCTGCCTGGACTCGGGACAGCAGGTCTGGTTCATCGCCTGGCCGGCCTACGCCCTGAGCCACGCACTCAACCCGTTCTTCTCCTCGTGGCTGTGGACGCCCTCGGGCGTCAACCTGCTCAACAACACCAGTGCTCCTCTGGCCGGCACCCTCCTCGCTCCGGTGACGTGGCTCTTCGGCCCTATCGCCTCGAACAGTGTCTCGTTGGCCCTGGCCCCGGGTCTCAGCGCCTGGGCGTGCTGGCTGGCCTGTCGACGCTTCGTCACCTGGGCCCCGGCCGCCGTCCTCGCCGGTCTGCTGTTCGGCTACTCGCCGTTCGTGGTGACCAGCATCGGTGTGGGCCATCTGTCGATCGCCCTGTTGGTGGTGCCACCGCTCACCGTCATCGTCCTCCACGAGATCGCCGTCCAGCAGCGATGGAGGGCGTGGGTGGCCGGTGTCCTGCTCGGGGCCCTGGTCTGTATCCAGTTCATGATCTCGGTGGAGGTGCTGGCCATGATGGGTATCGCCGCCGGCATCGGCATCGTCGCCGCCGGCATCCTCTCGTGGCATCGGGTGCGGGTCGCCCTGCCCTATGTGGTCCGGGCCGTGGTGGTGGCCGGGGGCCTGGCTGCGGTGGTGTTGGTCTGGCCGAGCTGGTACCTGCTGGCCGGCCCCCGCCACATCACCGGAGTGCCGTTCAAGGGGGCCCAGGCCGTGGCCAACGGCCGCCTGTTCCACCTGTGGAGCTCCGAACCGACTTCGGCCCTCGGGGTCGTGGCCGGGGCGCCGGGCGACTTCGTGGGGGTCGGTGTTCTGGTGGTGGCCGTGCTCTCCCTGATCGTGGCCCGGAGGAAGAAGGTGGCCTGGGTGATGGCGGTGGTGGCCGTGGCCTGCATCATGTTGTCGTGGGGCCCGGTGTTTTGGGTGACGGCCAGCCACTCGGTGACCGGACCGTGGTTGCCGTGGAGGCTGTTGTCGAAGCTGCCGATCTTTCGCAACATTCTGCCCGTCCGCTTTGCCATCTTCACCGACCTGGCCCTGTCCCTTTTGATCGCGGTGGGCATCGACACGGCGAGGGGGTGGTCGCTGTGGACGCGGTTGGAACCGACAGGCGACGGCACTCCGGTGCCGGCGGGCAAAGCCGGGGCTCCGAGGGTTGGCGCCCACGCGGGCCGCGTGCCGGCCACCTTCGTTCTGGCCTTCGCCTTGGTGGCGGCGCTGACCCTGGTGCCCCAGTGGGCGAGCTACCAGGTCCCCATCGCCACCCAGCGGGTCAACCTGCCCGACTGGTTCGCCACCGTCGGGCCATCGCTGCCGGCAGGGTCGACCGTGCTGGCCTATCCGTTCCCGATGTCGGCCACACTGCTCTCCGAGCCCATGGTGTGGCAGGCCGTCGACGGGATGCGGTTCCGCCTGGTCGGGGGGTACGTGAAGGTGCCCGGACCCACGGGTGCGCCCCTGACCACCGGGACACCCAAGTCCGCCGTGCGACTCCTCTACGATCTGACCACCGCGGCCGCTCCCGATCGCGGGCTTCCGGCCTCGGCAGCGCCGTTGCTGGCCCTCCATGCCGCCGTCCAGCGGTGGCAGGCGTCGTGGGTGGTGATGACCGGTATCGGTCCGGAACGGGCGGCGGCGGCTGCGGTGTTCACCGCGGTCATCGGCCGGCCCCCGACCATCTCCCACCATGCCTGGGTGTGGAGGCTGTCCCTGGCCGAGCGGTCGGCGCCGTTCGACAGTGCTGCAGCCTTCCACGCCATCCAGGCCTGTGCTGTTCCCATCGATCGGGCCAGTGCCTTCACCACGACGGCCGAGAAGCTCCGCCAGGGGGCCAACCTCTGCGTCGCCGATCAGCTGGCGGCACCTGCGGCACCGACGGCACCGGCGGCAGGGGGGTAGTGGTGCGGCACGGGTGCCGATGCCCGCAGCAGCTGTGACGGCGGCCAGGGACGCGGTGGCCGCGTCCCGCCGTGCCGAGGACGAGGACGAGCGAATCGTCGGCACCGACGAAGTGGCTGGGCCGTCCCACCACCACCCTGACCCCCGAAGCCCGTGGGGTCCCCGGGCCCGCTGGCAGCAGTTCTCGTTGGCCGGCGCTGCGTACCTGGTCCTCGCCGCGGTGCTGTGGTGGCGGGTGTGGACGACCCATCCGACCTCGGTGATGACCTGCGGGTGCGTCGATGCCGGGCGCGAGGTCTGGTACTTCGAGTGGTTCGCCTACGCCCTGGCCCACGGTCACAATCCACTGTTCTCCCAGTGGATGCTGTACCCGAGGGGCGTCGACGTAGTGGCCGATACCAGCGTTCCATTGATTGGCATCGTGCTGTCGCCGGTGACGCTGATCTTCGGGCCGGTGGCCAGCATGAACCTGGCGTCCACCCTGGCCCCGGTACTCGCCGCTTTCTCCATGTTCTGGTTGCTGCGACGCTGGACGCGGTCGCCGGCCGCCTTCGTCGGGGGCCTGGCCTACGGCTTCTCCTCGTTCGTCGTGGTCCAGTTGACCTTCGGATGGCTCAACCTCTCCTTCCTTGCCCTGGTGCCACTGATGGTGGGCTGCCTGGACGAACTGCTGGTCCGCCAGCGACGCCGACCGGCGGCGGTGGGCGCCACGCTGGGACTCCTGATCGCCCTCCAGTTCTTCGTGAGCAACGAGCTGCTGCTGCTGGTGGCCATGGCCGGGGTGGTCGGCGTGGTGCTGCTGGTGGGCTACGCCGTGGGGCGCGGCGTCGACGACCTGGGCCACCGCGTCGGTCATGCCCTGCGCGGGCTGGGTGTGGCCCTGGGCGTGGCGGTTGGATTGCTCGCCTATCCCGTCTGGTACTTCGTGGCCGGTCCGGCCCATCTGGGGACGGCAGTGTGGGGAGTGGACGCGGCCGGCAACCTCGGCAACTCGCCGGCCAACTTCTGGACCAACGTCACCACCTGGGGGCCCCTCAACGCCAAGGGCCTGGCCGCCGAGATGCACGCCATCGGTGGTTACCAGGGCGCCCCGTTACCGTCCGCCGCCTTCCTGGGTTGGGGCATGATCGCCGTCCTGGGGGTGGGCACGGTGGTGTGGCGAAGGGACAAGAGGTTGTGGTTCTGGGGCGCGCTGGGCCTGATCCTGGCCGCCTTCTCCCTGCGCACGGTGGGCAACCGATGGGCCCCGTGGGCACTCATCGACCATGTGTCCCTCCTCAACAGCGTGTGGCAGAGCCGGTTCTCTTCGGTGATCGACCTGTGCGCGGCGGTCATGCTGGCCGTCGTCATCGACCGCACGTGGTCGGCCACGCGGTCATGGACCGCCGTCCGGTCTGCGGGCCCCTCCCGTTGGTTGGCATCGGGGGTAACGGTGGCAGTGGCCGTGGTGGCGCTGGCCCCGGTGGCCGCCGGTATCGCACCCAACGTGCCGATCACCGTGGAAGCGGTGGCAGTTCCGCAGTGGTTCACGTTGGTCGCGCCCCACCTTCGGACCGGACAGGTCCCGCTCACCTATCCGACGTCCAGTTACAACTCGCAGACGCCGCTCGTGTGGCAGGCGGTCGACCGGCTTTCGTTCCGGATGGTCGGGGGAGGAGGTCCGGCCGCCACTGCAGCTCGGGCCGGCCAGGACCGCGCCGGCTATGACGTACTCGACTCGGCGTCAGTCGTCACCCGGCCACCTCCCGCCATCACGCCGCAGGCCCTCGCTGATGTGCATCGGGCTCTCCGGGACTGGGGGGTGAGCATGGTGGTGGTGCCCGACCAAAGCCAGCTGCCGGCCTACCTGCGAGGGCGGAGCAATGCCTTCGCCATCGCCTTGTTCACTGCGGTGCTCGGTGTGACCCCTCAGGAGCAGGATCATGCCTGGGTGTGGGAGCGGGTGCGGGACGATCCCGGGCCTCTGTCGGTGTCGGCTGCCACTTTTGCCCGATGCACGGCCGAACCGGCGACCGGCTCCCAGGCCGCCTCCTGCATCGCCGCTGGCGCGGAGTCAGCCTCGGGCCGGCCCTCGCACCACGCTGTCACCGACGATCACTTGTAGAGGTCGCGTTTGATGACCTCCAGGGTGTCCTCGAGGAGTGACCGATTGATACGAACCAGGTTGGCGACGATGCCCAGCGTCACGGAGACAAACGACACATTCAACAGCACGGCACCGAAGATCAGCGATTGCAGGTGATGGGGTCCGTAGGGATCCTTCGTCGTGAACACCAGGTACAAGAAGTGAGCGAACGGGAGGATTCCGAGGACGAAGAACACTGCTCCGATGCTCAAGAACACCGTGTAGGGCCTGTACATGGTGAAGCTGTTGAGCATGGCCACCATGCTCCTCCGCACGTGTTCCCAGGACGACTTGAACAGCCGTGACTCACGAGTCTTGGGATTGGTGGTGATGGTGATGGTGCCGAACGACAGTCTCTTGTTGGCCGCCTGGATCGTCGTCTCCGCCGCGAAGTTGAAACGCCCGATGAGGTTGAGCTTGATGGCCGCTTCCTTGGAATAGGCCCGAAACCCACTGGTCCCATCAGGCAGGTGGGTACCTGCGGCCACATTCATCACCCCGGTGCCGAATTTCTGCAGGAACTTCTTCATGGGTGAGAAGTGCTCGATGGACTGGACCTGTCGATCGGCAATGACGGTGTCCACCTCCCCATCCATGATGGGGCGGATCAGATCCGGGATGCGCTCTTGCGGATACTGGTTGTCGCCGTCGGTCAGGACCAGGATGTCGGCGCCGAGTTCGAGCGCCCGTTGAATCCCGTCGCGCAGCGAGTGGGCGAGTCCACGGTTCTGGGGATGGTGCACGAACTCGGTCACACCGAAGTGCTTGGCCACCGCCACTGTGTCGTCGGTCGACCCGTCGTCGATGATGAGCACGTCGAGTTGGTCGACACCCTCGATCGTCTTGGGAATGGTTTCGAGAACCAGGGGGAGCGTTTGCTCCTCGTTGAGGCACGGGATCATGACCACGACCTTCATGCCGCCGAGGGTATCTCAGTTAAAATCGAGGAGCTACGGCGGCGAGCGACACCAGATTCGTCATTTCTGATGAGAAGGGTGCCCGTTCCGTAGCCGCCTCGAACGCACGGTGCTCGTAGCATCGACGATGCTGTTCCCCAACCGCTTCGGCCCGGGCAGGCCCCGGCCGCCTCCGCCAAGAATCGGAGTGGCACCGCCGCTAAGTTGGTCGGCCGGCCCGGCCAACCGGTGCCGTGACCGTCGAGGGGCAACGTGAACCGACGCCGATGACCGAACATGACGACGCCACCGCCGGTGGTAGCGATTCGAGCCCGATGGCGACCGGAGAGGCCGCTACGGTGAGCCCGGCCGAGTACACCCCGCGGCCGTCGGCTACCGGACGGGATCGGATCGATGCCCTGGACGGGCTGCGGGCCGTGGCCCTGCTCATCATCATGGGCTACCACTTCGGGGTGGGGTGGCTGCAAGGGGGCTTCTTCAGCCTGGACATCTTCTACGTCCTGTCCGGGTACCTGATCACCGGCCTTTTGCTCAGTGAGTACAAGAAGCGGGGGCGGATCACGCTGTCGGCTTTCTGGCTCCGGCGGGCCCGCCGGCTGCTCCCTGCGCTGTTGATCGTGCTGGTGGTGGTGACCTTGCTGGTCCGCTACGCCGCCCCGGCCGGTATGTACCCCGACTTCCGGATGAGCGCACTGTCGGCTCTGTTCTACTTCTCCAACTGGTGGCAGATTGCGGCCAGCGGGAGCTACTTCGTGGCTACCAGCCCGGCCTCACCGCTCACCCACACCTGGTCACTGGCCGTAGAGGAGCAGTTCTACCTGATCTGGCCCTTGGTGGTCCTTTTCGTGCTGCATCTCTCGGGGCCGTTCAGGAGGGGAGTCCGCAACCTGTTGGTCCTGTCGGTGGTCGGTGCCCTGGCCTCGGCGGTCGAGATGGCCGTCCTCTACAACCCCCAGGCCAACACCACCCGGCTCTACTTCGGGACCGACACCCATGCCCAATCCATCCTCATCGGGGCGGTGCTGGCCTGCTCGCTGACCCTGATCCAGATGCGGAAAGGGGCCGAGGGCATGGCGCCGGCGGCCACGCTGCCCGGGTCTCCGGACCGGCCTGGTGGTCCTGGGCGTGGCCGGGTTCGCCGGCACCCTGACCCTCACCTACACCCTGGACGGGGTCCGGGCCTTCGACTACCGGGGCGGGTTCTTCTTGTCCGCACTTTCGGCGGCGGCCATCATCCTCGGGGCGGTGTGCGTGCCCGGGGGAGCGATCGCCCGCCTGCTCTCGCTCCCCGTCCTGGTCTGGATCGGCACCGTCTCCTATGGCGCCTACCTGTGGCACTACCCGGTCTACGTCTTCCTCGATGCCGACCGGGTCGGCTTTTCCGGGTTCGGACTGCTCGTCTTGCGCTTCGCTCTCACCATCTCGTTGGCCGCGGCCAGCTACTACCTGGTGGAGCGGCCGGTCATGTACGGGAGGTTCTGGCGGTCGGTCAAGGCCATCGGCCCGGCCGCCGGGTTGGTGGTGGCCACTGTGGCCGTGGTGGTGGCCGGCACCGCCATCCCGGCTGCCGCCGCACGCCCGGTGGTGCGATTCCACCGGCTCGCGCCGTCCGAAAGTAGTGGTTCTGGGGGACAGTACGGCCGGCACCCTGGCCGCCGCGCTCATCGCCACCGCCCCGGCCGGCACCACCGTGGTCAGCGGTGGTCTGTTCGGGTGCGGACTGGCCATCGGCACCAACGCCTCCAACGACCCCCCCGAACCCCAGCTCAACATGTTCCCGGCCTGTAACTCGGCCACGCCGGCCAGCCAGCAGTGGCCGGCCAAGGACGCCGAGGTGGTGGTCGGGACCGGTCCCGGCGACCTGGTGCTCTTCGTGGCCGGCAACTGGGAGACCCAGGACCTGCTCATCGACGGACGGTGGACCAATATCACCGAGCCGTCCTTCCAGCGTTACGAGCTCTCCCAGATGCGCAAGGCAGTGGCGATCGGCACGGCCCACGGGGCCCACTTCGCCTTTGCCACCATGCCGGCCATGGCCGGCGGGGCCGCCTTCCACGAGCCGCCGTTCCCCGAGGACTCACAGACCCGACGCTTGATCTATGACCGCCTGATCCGGACCGTGGCCGCCGAGTACCCCGGCCGGGTCTCGGTGCTCGACTACGGGGCGATCCTCTCGCCCCAGGGGGTATTCACCGAGTACCTGGACGGCGTCCAGGTCAGGACGCCCGACGGTGTGCACACCCCGTCCTATGCCCCGGGCAATCCCTTCGTCGACAACTCCACCGAGGCGGTGGCCTACGCCTTCTACAACTGGCTCTCGCCGAGGATCTGGCCCGAGATCGACGCCGCCGACCAGTGATCGGGTCGACTCTTCCGGTCACCCCGCAGTCCGGGGAGGTCACCCCGCCGACCGGGAATCCGTAGTGTCCCGTGCCTCTAGGGACAGGGGTCGACGGAGTCGCCGTGGTCCAGATCGCGGCTGTTGGCGATGGCCACCGCAGCCAGCTGGGACCGGACGCCGAGTTTCCGGAGGACCGAACGGATGTGCGACCGGACGGTGGTCAGGGAGACCACCAGCTCGCCGGCGATGTCCTGGGCCGCCCAGCCTTCGGTCAGGTAGAAGAGCACCCTCCGCTCGCTGACCGTGAGCCCGACCAGGGCCTTGAACCGAGAAGGAAGTCGGACCTCGACCGCCGGCAGGGCCCTACCGTCGTACTCGACGGTCCGTGCGTAGAGGGCGTCGGGCAGTTGCTCCATGGAGAAGAGGGCCTTCGCCCCCTGGGCCACGCAGCTGGCCATCGCCCCGGCTCCAGCCCCGGCACTGACCACCAGGACGGGGACACCGGCGGCGCGGTAGGAGGCGGCCAGCCGGGCCGGGACACCCCAGGCGCTCTGGGACCAGGAGGTGGAGTGGCCCACCCACCCGCCGTCCAGCACCAGCACCACCAGATCGAGTGGTTCGCCGTCGACGTCCAGGGCCAGCGGGCGATCGGGGGAGACGGCCACCGAGGCGGTCCGGCACCCGAGACTCTCGACGATGGACACCGTGGTGGCGGCGGCCAAACCGGGATACCCGATCTGCGCACTCATCGGGTCGGCGATCAGCACGGTGAGTGGCGGATGCGACACCCTCGGCTTCGACGTGGGTCGCTTGTTGTTGGCGCTCCCGTTGGCACCCTGGGCGGTCCCGTTGGTCCAGGCCTCGACCCCGAGCGCGTGATCAACCGCCACGGTGGCGTTCCCACCGTCGTAGATGTTGCGGCGGTGGATCGACTGAAAGGTCTGGCCCTCGGTTGTCGCCGACCACCGGGGGGTCAGCAACCGATCGACGGTGACGATGCTGGTGGGCGTCGGCCGGCCGGCCCCGGGGCGTCGGTCGAGGTGGGAGGCCCCGGCCTGGGCCGCCGACAGGGCCCGGCGGGTCAGATCGGAGGGGCGCTCGTGCTGTTCGGGGGTGGCCAGCCCCACCGAGACGGCCAGCTCGGTCACGTGGCTGTCCATGGGCAGGTAGCCGCCGATGGCTTCGGCCAGGCGATCCCCGAGTACCAGGGGGGGAACGCCACAGGCCGCCGGAGCGAACTCGATCGCCACTCGCGACGTGCCCACCGGGCAGATACGGTCGCCCGAGCGCACCACCTTTTCGAGCTGGCGCATGGCGAACCGGAGAGCCATCGGTTTCGGCGCTGCGCCCGGTCGGCTGGCGGGCTCCCCCGCCGTCCGGATGGCGATACAGGCCACGAGGCGCGTGGCACGGTTCTCGTCGGTCTCGCGATATTCGGCCGACTCCGAAGGAACGCTTTCCAACCCGTTCAACATGTTGCCCCCGCGCTGCCTTCTCGCGTCAGCGCCAATCCGGCCCGTTGGGACCGAACCCCTGGAAGACCACTCTACCTGCGAGGACGCCGATTGCAACAGGGGTCTCCTCATATTTGGGGATCGCCTCGGGCGATCACCGCCCGGGGCCCGCCGACGCTCACGCCGATGGTGCCCAGCAGGGTCCCGATGGCCCCCGCTAGGTCCGGCCGGAAGGCTTGGCGTCGTCCCGGCTCGGGGCCGGGGGCAGCCACTGGTGGAGGACTCCGTCCACCAGGAGCACCGTGCCCACCCCGACGACCCAACCGACGGCCACGTCGCTCGGATAGTGCCAGCGCAGGCCGACCACCGCCCAGGACACCGAGGCCACCAGTAGCGATCCGACCACGATGACCGGCCAACGGAAGCGGGTGGGTACGGCCACCGCCCACGAGGTGGCGAGCGCCGCCACCACGGTCACCGTCCCCGAGGGGAAGGACAGGACTCCCTCGAAGTGGCGGCCGACCACCGGTTTGAGCACCCAGTCGACCAGGGCGGCGGCGAGGATCGGCCCGGCCAGGCAGGCCACCGCCCGCCAGCGGTCGCGCCGGACGACCACCAGTGCAGCCAGCAACGAGCCGGCCACCACGAACTGCAGGGTGCTCAGATCGGCGATGTGGCCGAGTACGGCCGAGTGGGTGTCGGAACCGTCGACCGCGAACCCCCAGCGGTCGAGCGCATTCGATTCCGGGTGCACGGCGATGACCAGGGCGCCGAGGAGGGTCAGGGCCAACAGACCGATGCCGGTCCACAGCTCGAGGCGTTGCCCCTCGGTGGCCGGTGATGAGGACGGGAAGGGAGCCTGGCTCGTCTCGGTCAGGACCGCTCCAGAAACCAGGCGAGCGTGGCTGACAGGCCATCCCGCAACGCCACCGGCTGAACGTCGGGAAACAGTTGGTGGAGGCGGGACTGGTCGGCTTGCGAGTCACGGACGTCGCCGGCCCGGGGGTCGCTGTGGGCGCGGTCGAGCGGGCGGCCGAGCAGGTCTTCGAGCACGCTGATCAGTTCGAGGAGCGACACCCGGGTGCCAAAGGCCAGGTTGACCGGCCGGGGATCGGATACCCGGCGTCGCACGGCATCGGCCAGCACGGCCACCACCGTGCCCACGTAGGTGAAGTCACGGGTCTGCCCCCCGTCTCCGTGCACCGGCAACGGGTCACCCCGCAGGGCGGCGGCAAGAAACGTGGGGACCACGGCCGCATAAGCGTGGTCGGCGGCCTGGAGCGGTCCGAACACGTTGAAGAACCGGAAGGCCAGCACCGGGAGGCCGAACGACGAACGGTAGGCCAGGGCGTAGGACTCGGTGGCCAGTTTGCTGGCCGCGTAGGGGCTGACCGGCATGGCCGCCATGTCCTCCCGTTTGGGTAGAGCCGGGTTGGCCCCGTAGACCGAGGACGAGGAGGCCACCACCACCTGGGGCAGGCCACATCGGCGGGCCGCCTCGAGTACCTGCATGGTGCCGGTGGCGTTGGCCTCGTGGCTGGCCATCGGGTCGGACAGCGACCGGGGTACCGAGGGCCGGGCGGCCAAGTGGACGATGGCCGCGGCGTCGGGGACCACCCGGTCGAGCAGCTCGGCGTCGAGGATCGACCCCACCACCAGCTCGACGGAGTTGAGGTCGGCCAGGTTGTCAGCATCCCCAGTGGACAGATCATCGACGACGATCACCTGGTCACCGGCATCGGCCAGGGTCCGGCACAGGTTGGCCCCGATGAAGCCGGCGCCCCCGGTGACGACGACCCTCATAAGCCCGCCACGGTAGTCGATGGCCCCGTGGCCGTCGGGACGCTCGGGCTAGAGCCGCTCGATGGTCGGACCGGTCAGCCGGTTGCGGGTGTCGAGGACATATCGGGAGTGGTCCCGCACCAGGTCGTAGTCGAAGGCGTCGTGATCGGTGACCACGACGACCGCGTCGGCCGCTGCCAGCTCGTGGACGGTGACATCGACCAGAGGAAAGGCCAACGAGTCCCCCAAGAGGTGCGGATCGGCCACCCGCACCTCACAACCCAGCGCGGCCAGCGACTGGGCGATCACCGTGCCCGGAGCCTCCCGGGCGTCCCCGGTGTTGCGCTTGTAGGCCAGGCCGAGCAGCAGAACCCTCGAACCGTTGATCGTGCGGCCCATCCGGTTGAACGCCAGCATGAGCCGTCGCACCACATAGTCGGGCATGTGCTCGTTGACGTCGTTGGCCAACTCCACGAACCGGAACGGCTGGCCCAGGCTGCGCCGCACTTTCCACGAGAGATAGCTGGGATCGATGGGGAGGCAGTGGCCACCGACCCCCGGCCCTGGAGTGAACCGCAGATAGCCGAAGGGTTTGGTGGAGGCGGCGTCGATGGCCTCCCACACGTCGATGTCCAAGTCGGCGGCGAACATGGCCAGCTCGTTGACCAGGGCGATGTTGACGTGCCGGAACGTGTTCTCGAGCAGCTTGGTCAGTTCGGCCTCCCGCGTACCCGACACCGCCACGGTGCGCTCCACCACACGATCGTAGAAACCCTGGACCACCTGGAGCGAGGCTTCGTCGATGCCGGAGACCACCTTCGGGGTGTTCTCCAGCTTCCAGGTGGGGTTACCCGGGTCGATACGCTCCGGGCTGTAGCCGACATGGAAGTCGGTGCCGGCGGTGAGGCCGGAGCCGTCCTCGAGGATGGGGACCACTAGTTCCTCGGTGGTGCCCGGGTAGCTGGTCGACTCGAGAATGACCGTCGCACCGGCCCGAAGGTGCCCGGCCAGAAGGCGCGAGGCCCCTTCGACATACGACAGGTTGGGAATGCCCTCTTCGAGGGGGGTGGGTACGTCGATCACCGCCACGTCGAAGCCGGCCACATCGTCGGGCCGGTCGGAGGGCCGGTAGCGACCCGAGGCGAGCGCGTCAGTCAGCCGTCGGTCGGTGATGTCCTCGATAAAGGAATCCCCGGCGGCCAACCGCTTGATCCGGTCGGCGTCCACGTCGAAACCGACAACGTCGAAACCCTGTTCGGCGGCGCGAAGGGCCAGGGGCAGTCCGACGTAACCCTGCCCGATGACGACCAGAGTGGGCGATCCCGCTTGCTCGCTCAACGGTGCCCGTCGACCCCGCTCGTCACGCCGGCACCTGGTCGGTGTCGCTCTCGGGTGGTCCGAAGCGGGGCTGGGCCGAGGGGTGTTCGGTGACAGCGACATCGGCATCGACAGCGATGTCGTCACGGGCGCTGCCGTTGGCGTGCGGAGCCCCGTTGGTGTGGGCACTGCCGTTGGTATGCGGAGCTCCGTTGGCGTGCGGAGCCCCGTTGCTCTGCACGGGGCTGTTGCTCGGGGTCGACGCACTCGGATGGACCGATTCGTATCCGTAGCCGCTGCTGTTGGCATGGGTTCCGTTGGCGTGGGTGCCGTTGGTGGCCTGGGCGGGGACAGCGCCGTTGGGGACAGCGCCGTTGGGGACAGCGCCGTTGGGGACAGCGCCATTGGGATGGACTGCGCCCAGGTCCGAGTCGGCCGGCCAGCTCTCACCTACCGTTCCGGCACAGAACAGCAACCTACGGACCCGGTCCTTGTCGCGGTCGCGAGTGGCCTGGGTCAGTTCGCGCAGCTCGGTAGCGAACTCCTGCTCGGGGGCCTGGATCGGGATCAACCGGTTGATGTACGGGTGGGTGGTGGACAGCATCTTCTCGTCCGGAGTGCTGAGTGACTCGCTCAACTTCTCGCCGGGCCGCACACCGATGATCTCGATCCGGATGTCGTTGCCGACCTGCAGACCCGACAGGCGGATCATCCTCTCGGCCAGGTCGATGATGCGGACCGGGACACCCATGTCCAGCATGAAGATCTCCCCACCCCTCGACAGGACCGACGACTGCAGCACCAGCTGGACCGACTCCTCCACGCTCATGAAGAAGCGGGTCATGCGAGGATCGGTGACGGTCACCGGGCCACCCTGGGCGATCTGGCGGGCGAAGGTGGGGATGACGCTGCCCCGGCTGCCCAGCACGTTGCCGAAGCGCACGGTGCAGTAGGCGGCACCGGCCGGCGCGTGGGCCAGGACCACCTGCTCGGCGAGCCGCTTGGAGGCCCCCATCACGCTCGAGGGTCGTACCGCCTTGTCCGTCGAGATCTGGACGAAACGCCTGGCCGCGACCGAGGCCGCGGCGTCGACCACATTGAGCGTGCCGACCACATTGGTCCGGGCCGCCTCCAGCGGGTGCTCTTCGAGCACTGGCACATGCTTGTGGGCGGCGGCGTGGAACACGACCTCGGGTCGGTAGTGCTCGAACGCCTCGAACACCGCTGCCCGGTCGGCGATATCCGCCAGGACTTGGGCACAGGGCCAGGCCACCGACGCTGCCGTGTCATGGAGATGGGTCTCATCGTGGTCAACCAGGACAAGAAGTGACGGCTCGAGGCTGGCCACCTGACGGCAGATCTCCGATCCGATGGAGCCGCCAGCTCCGGTGACCAGCACCCGCCGGCCGGCCAGGGATCGGCGCACCCCTTCGAGGTCGGTCGGTACCGGTGTCCGACCGAGCAGGTCCTCGATCCGCGGCTCACGGGCCTGACGCAGTGCGGCCACGTGGGCCGGTTCGTTGATCATGTCCTGCACCCCGGGCAGGATCTTCATGGCCACACCGGCCTCTTCGGATGCCCGCAGGGCCCGTTCCACCAGCGACGGCGGGGGAGAGGGGATGGCCAAGAGCAACTGCTGGATGGTGTATCGGCTGGCCGCCTCGGGGATGTTGTCGATGCTCCCGACCACCGGAACGCCGAGCAGCGACAGGCCGTGCGCCCTCGGATCGTCGTCGAAGACGGCCACCGGCACCAGACCGGCACCCGGGCTGCGGAGCATCTCGCGGATGGCCGCCGCTCCCGTGTCGCGGCTACCGATCACCGCCACCCGCAGGCCGAACCGCTTGGAGCCACGCTGCCAGGCGAACAGACGCGAGTGGAACCGGAGGACCCCCATCCCGGCCGAGGCGAACATGCATCCCACCACCACCACGATCGGAGGGACCAGTTCGACCCGGAGCTGACGGCCGGCCGGCCAGAAGGCGATGAGCACGCACAAGGTGACCGCGGTGGACAGCAGGAGGTGGCGGGCCTCGTCGACGCCGGCGTGGCGCCACATGCGTCCGTAGAGACCGAAGATGCGATTGGACAGCAGGGTCACCGCGATGGCGATGAGTAAGAACCAGGCGAAGTGCATCCAGTAGTGGGCAGGGGCCCGGTCCCGGAGGTAGGCCACTTCGGCCAAGCCATAGCCGGCGACAACGCACACCGAGTCGAGGAGGACGAACAGGATGCCGGCACGGAAGCGGCTGGCTATGACGGCGAACTGACTCAGATCCGCGCCCGTCCTTCTCTCACCGGTGGTGACCGGTTCCGACACGAATTCTCCCTCTGATGCGGATGCAACCATCCGAATGTTTCCCCCCGCTGCTTCCGGTACTCGTCCCGCCTCCGACAGGGCAGACTTCACTACCCTTTGCAGACCATGGCCCCCTGGGAACAACTTGTCCGCCTCCGCTCAGACGGGAACTCCTCCTGTTCGTTGATGCCGCTCCCCAGCAGACCTGCCCAACCCTATCGTGCCGGCGTCGAGTCGGCATCCTCAGGATTGAGGATTCATACCGCCCGAGCAGGAGTCTCAGCCGAGCGGCGGGCTCCCAGCCCGGCTCGGCCCCCGATAGCCCGCCCTCCGGCCGTTCTGACCGGGTGACGGTCCTGGCCGTCCGGTCACCGGCCCCCAGAGACGGCGGCCGGGCCGGCCGGATCGGCGCTGGTGTAATCGGCGCGCCTTCAGGTAGGATTATTGGTCCGCACGGTCACGCGCGCGTCGCTGGTCCGACGGCTCCGGGGGAAGCAACGAAACACGACCGAAGTCTGTTGGGGAGACGGGGGCGTGGCGCGGGTGGCCGACCGCCTAGGTCGGATCCGGTGATGACGATGGCCAACCAATTGGACGGTGCTGTAGTGTTTTGGGGCGACACTCGAGACGGGGCAGGGCATGATTGAACCACTAAATGTCGTGGGCGCACTGCGCCGTAGCTGGCGCCTGTTGGTGGCGCTGGCAGTGGTTTTCGGCATCGTCGCCCTGCTCATCCCGACCAGCCACGCCAAGGTCACCGGCGGCAAGGACCGACTCAAGTGGAAGGTGGCGGCCGTGGTCGGCGCTCCTCCGACCTCGGCGCTCGGCAACGTCACCACCTCGGTCTCGACCATCCTGTTCTACGCCAACAACTTCTTCATCAAGGGCAATGCCGTGGCCGCGTCCGGTCAGAAGGAAGACCTGACCAAGGTGGCTCCCTTCATGTCGGGCACCGCTTCCAGCCTCGGAACGACGACGGGCACCACCAAGCCGACCCGCAAGGCTGGTAGCTCGCCGGTGGTGACGCTCACCGCCTCAGGCAGCACCCCGCAACGGGCTGCGGCGCTGGCCGATGCCTATGTCACCGCGGTGGGCAATGCGGTCAACGATGCCTTCCAGGCCCGCGAAGCCCAGCTCGGCGTGTCCACCACCGGGCTGTCCAGTGGCTACGGGGTGCTCGTCCCGGGCTTTGCCGGCACGGCCGTCAAGATCAATGCCACCAAGTCCAGTCTGGGTTCGAGCAAGAAGGTCAGGCTCCTGATCGGCATCCTGGTCGGGTTGCTGCTGGCCGTGGCCATCGTCTTGGTGCGCGAGTTCCTCGATCGCCGGGTCCGCTCGGCGGGTCGGGCCGAACGGATCTTCCGGTATCCGGTGATCGCCGAGATCCCCGGCCGCCCGCTCCACGAGCTGGCTCTCCCTCGGTCCCCGGTCGACGTGGTCGGAGAGCCGGAGTCATCCGCAGCCGAGGCCTACCGCATGCTGAGGATGTCCGTGCTGTTCGAGGCCATGGCGGCGGGACCGCCGGCGCTCGACGAGTACAACGAGGGGCTGACCGGCTGGCAGCTGCCGGCTGCCGATCCCTACCAGCCGCCCGAGCCCGGTACCCGCAAGGTGATCATGGTGGTCTCGGCGGCCAACGAGAGCACCCGACCCGAGGTGGCGGCCAACCTGGGTGCCACCTACGCCGAGGCCGGACAGCGGGCCATCGTGATCAGCACCGCCGACATCGCTTCGGGGTACGCCCGTCCCGGTCGGCCCATCCAGACCGGCCCGTTCACCCCCGGGGACCTGGCTGCGCATCTCGAGCCCTCCAGTCTGCCCAACGTGTCGAGATTGTCCCTGCGCCACTTCGTGGCCAGCAGTGGTCAGCTGGTGATGTTCGGATCGGAGCTGTTGAACGCCGCTCGCCAACTGGCCGACGTGATCATCGTCGAGACCCCACCCCTTCTGGTGGTGCATCACGGCGAGGCCTTGGTCCAATCGGTCGATGTGGTCCTGGTGGTGGCCGAGTGTGGGAGCACCACCATCGACGAGGGTCACCGGGCGGGAGACATCCTGCGTCGTCTGGGCGCACCGGTACTGGGCCTGGTGCTGACCAAGGTCACGCTGCCCAAAAACGACATCCGCCAGCTGCAGCCGATGGTGTTGAGGCCGGCACTCCCGGAGCTGGAGGCCGCGGTGGCCGGTCCGGTGCCCGAAGTCTCCCAGGCCTGACCGCCGGGGCACGGCAGCTCCGCCATGTTGATCGCCGCAACCCGACTTCCGTCCAACCTGCTCGTGGTTGCGGTGGTGGCGGTGGCGCTCGTGCTCCTCAGTCGGCCGATCATCGGGCGGGTGGCCGAGGCCGAAGGAAAACCGTGGCTGATCCGGATCATGACCATCGGCCTGGTGTTGCACCTTTTGGCCGCACCGGCCCAGATCTACGTGGTCGACCACTTCTACCACGGCATCGCCGACTGGGTCCGTTACGACAACCAGGGGTCCGCCCTGGCTCCGGGGTTCCGGCACTTCAACTTCAGCCTGGCCCCCGGAAATCTGGGGAAGATCGTCAACGACGGTTCGGTCAGCATTGCCGCCGCCATCGTGTTCACCGTCGTGGGCGTCAACCAACTGGCGGCCTTCATGGTCTTCAGCTGGTTCGCCTGGCTGGGCACCATTCTGTTCTTCCGTGCCTTCTCGTTGACCTTCGCTGGAGGCGACTGCCGGCGCTACGCCTACCTGCTGTTCTTCCTGCCGTCGATGATCTTCTGGACGGCTGATGTCAGCAAGGAAGCCATCATGTTGCTGGCGCTGGGGTTGGTGGCCTACGGCGCGGCCAAGCTGCTGGCCCGCCGACGGGGCGGTATCTCGCTGGCCGTGATCGGGATCGCCATCGGCGCAATCATCCGGCCCAACGAGCTGTTCTTGATCGTGGCCGGGTTCACCGTGGCCATGCTCACCGCCCAGTCGGGCTCGAGGCAGGGAGCCGGGCGCAGACTGCTGTCCATCGTCTTCTTCGGTTTGGTTTTGGTGCTTTCAGCCTTTCTCACCTTCCACTACCTCCACTCCGCCGGGAGTTCGCTCTCGCTCCAGCAGGTGCAGCAGAACAATTCGGGCAGTGGCAACAGCGGCGGCGTGCCCTACTCGTCCAGCATCGTGTACTTCCCCCGGGATGTCTGGACCGTACTGTTCGATCCGTTGCCCTTCGATGCCCACGGGTTGAGTGAGCTGATCGCCGCGCTGGAGAACACGTTGGTCCTGGTGGTGGTGGTGGTGTCCCTGCGCAATCTGAGAATGGCCGTGCGGGCCGCCTTCGCCCGGGCCTACGTCATGATGTGCATCGTCTACAGCGCGGCGTTTATGTACACCTTCGCCGCGCTGGGCAATCTCGGGTTGATCACCAGGGAACGGGCCCTGCTGTTTCCCTTCCTACTTGTTCCACTGGCCATCCCTCGTGGCCCGAAGCATCAGCCACCCCGCTACGAATGGGAAGTCCGCCGCAAGGACCGTCGGCGCATCCGGGCCCTGGCCGAGCGGCGCCGGGCGCTGGCCCAGGCGCAGGCCCGACGCCCCGGTGGCCCTCCACCCGGTGGTGCCGGTGGTGCCGGCGGTGCCGGTGGTGCCGGCGGTGCTCCACCCGCCGGCGGGTCTCCACCCCGACCGCCCGACCGTCCGTCCGGTGGGGTTGCCGCTGGCGCTGGTGGGGTGGCTCCTGCTCTTTGAGCTCAGCCCGCTGGTGAGGGCATTAGGGGATCGAGGACGGTCCGCCAGGCCGCGCCCACCGCGTCGAGGCTGAACCGCTCCGCACAGCGCCTCCGGGCTGCCGAGCCCATGGCGACCAGGATCGACCGGTCAGCCAACAGCCGGGCGGTGGCATCTACCAGGGCACCGAAGTCGTCGGCGGGCACCACCACGCCGGTCACGCCGTCGTCGACGATGGTGCGCACCCCTTCCACATCGGTGGCCACCACCGGCACGCCGGACAGACCGGCTTCGATGAGAACGCCCGGCATACCCTCGCCGGTAGGCCGGCTGGCAAAGACCAGAAGATCGGTGTCGGCCAGCAGGGCGGCGACATCGGGACGCGATCCGAGGAGCTCCACGCCCGACCGCTCGGCCGGAACCACCAGCGAAGGGCGCAACGGTCCGTCTCCGACCACCTGGCCGTGGATCTCGACACCCTGGCGGCGCAGTACGGCGACCAGCTCGATGAAGCGATCGGGCCGCTTGCCATCGGTGAGGGCGCCGACGAACGTCACCGTCGGTGGATGGCGATTCGCCGGCCGGTGGCCGGGGTGGAACGCTTGGGGATCACGTCCGTTGGGGGTCATCACCACCCGGTCGGCCGGCACCCGGAGGAGCGTCGTGCACTCGTCGGCCACCTCGTAGCCCTCGGCGGCGACACGGTCGGCCCGCGACAGCAGGCGGCGCCACATGGCGAGCTGGAGTCCCTCGTGACGAGAGCCGGCATAGGTTCCGATGGCGTAGTAAGCCAGCGGTCGGCGGCGGCCGATCATGGCCGTCACCAGGTACTTCAGCGGCTCACCGCCATGGGCCACCACCACGGCCGGGTCCAGTCGCCCGAGTGCCGAGCCCAACCGGCCGGCCACCAGGGCCTGGAAGCCCACCCCGGGCGTCCCCGGCGTCGTGCAGCGGAGTGAGAAGTTCGGGTCGACCTCGCGGGGTCCGTCGAACAGGGTGAGGACCCGATGGCACCGCACCCCGGGATGATCGAGAAGATCGGCCAGTGCCCTCGCCTCCCGCTGGGCCCCTCGCGCCGCCGGTGACGGGATCACATGGAGCACCAAGGGCTCCGTCGAGCGTGGCCACGCCTCGGTCACGGCTGGTGTCGTTCCGGGGGTGTCAGTCATGCCGGTGTCAGTCATGCCGGTGTCAGTCATGCCCGGAGCCCCCTACCGGTGCCGGCCGTTCCGGCGTGTGGAGCGTACCAGCCCGATCCCCAGAGGTTGCTTCCGGTACCATGCGATCGACGCTGGGAGGACGCCCGGCGGGACGCCACGAGAGGGGACCTGTCGCCCCGAACCTGAACCGGGGGGCGTGTGTGAGGACCTTGGTGGTCGCCGGAGAGTATCCGTGGCCGGAGAACAGTGGCTCACGTATCCGGCTGGCCACCGTGCTCCGGGGCCTGCGACGGTGCGGGCCCACCGAGCTGTTCTCGGTGATCCCGTCGGCCCGTACCGACTTCGATCCTCCCGACCCGACAGCGGGTCTCGACCGGGTTGGCCGTCTCGGCATCGACGACCGTGCGCCCTCGGGCTGGCGCCTGACCGGTGCCTTGGCCCGACCGACGACTCCATTGGGTCTCCCTCGATGGGATCGGTCCGAGGCCACTGGTGCCGTGGCCCGTTTCATGAGCGGTCACTACGACCTGATCTGGTATTTCGACATCCGCAGCTGGAGCCTGGTGGGCGGACTTGAGACTGCACCGACCGTGCTCGACCTGGTCGATCTGGAGGACTACAAGATCCGGGCCCGGTTGGCCATTCCGCCTGCGACCCGACGCCGCATGCCTGAACGGATGAAGGCGCTTGGCGCCCGGACCTGGTCGGAGGAGGAGGCGCGCCGCTGGGCCCGCCTCTATCGGAGGGCCGCTGGCCAGAGCACCGTCGTGGTGGTGTGTAGCGAACTCGATGCCCAGCGGCTCCGGGCCATCGGCGTCAGGCGGGTGGAAGTCGTGCCCAACGGCTATCGCCTGGTGTCCCATCCACTCGGGGAGACCACGGTGCATGAGCCGCCTGTGGTTCTGTTCCAGGGGACGCTCCGCTACCCGCCCAATGCCGAGGGCGCCCGCTACCTGGTGGATCAGGTGCGCCCCTTGCTCACCGACCGGATCCCCGATGTCCAGATCCGTCTGGTCGGGCGGGGTACCTCGAGCCTGTCCGGACTGGACCAGATCCCCGGGGTCACCCTGGTCGGGCAGGTGGCGGACATCGATGACGAGTTGGAGAAGGCCGACCTGGTGGTGGTGCCGGTCCGGTTCGGGAGCGGGACCAGGCTGAAGATCCTCGAGGCCTTCGCCCAACGCATCCCGGTGGTGTCCACCTCGCTCGGTGCCGAAGGCCTGGGTGCGGTGGACGGGATCCATCTGCTGATCGGGGACACGCCGGCGGCCCTGGCCGATGCTTGTGTCCGATTGCTGTCCGACCCGAGCCTGCGTGGCCGGCTGGCCGAACAGGCCCACAACCTGTTCCTCGACCAGTTCCAGAGCGACGTGGTGGAAGACCAGGTCGCCCGGTTGGCGCAACGGGTGGCCGATTCGGCCGTTCCCATCGGCTGATCCGGGCCGCGCCGTCCCGGGGTCGGTCCGCCGTTCACCGGGTGGCCAGCCGAGGCAGTTGGTGACCAGTGTCGGCCCTCAGATCCGGCGTTGATTGCTGTGCGCCGGTCAACGTGGGCTACCATATATCGGCGTGCGTAATTCTTTTGGATGGCCCTCTGCGCGGGCCATGGGGGGTAGGGTCATCGATGGTTGAACCGGGTCCTGCGGGTCCTTCTGGCGTCGGCGTGCTGCAGCTCACGGACCGGTCCACCATTCCGGACGAGCCGCCCGACGAGTTCCTGTACCACCACAAGGTGCGGTTGATCGACTCGGCCAAGTCGCTGTGGAACCACCGCGAGATCATGTACACGCTGGCCGAGCGGGACTTCCGGGCCCAGTACAAGCAGGCCACCTTGGGCGTGCTGTGGGCGGTGCTCAGTCCCGTGCTCACCCTGGTCATCCTGGTGGTGGTGTTCTCCCGGGTGAAGGCGTTCCCCACCCAGGGGATTCCCTACGCTCTGTTCGCGTTTGTGGGCATCCTGTGCTGGTCGTTCTTCGCCTCGGCACTGAGCAACGGCGGTAACGCACTGCTGGCCAATAAGGCGCTGATGGCCAAAACCCAGTTTCCCCGCGAGTGCTTCCCCCTGGAGACCATGCTGGTAAACGCGCTGAACACGGTGCTGTCGTGGATCCCGCTGGTCCTGATGTTCGTCATCTTCGGCCGGGCCCCGAAGCTGGCGACGGTCTGGGT
The DNA here is from genome assembly GCA_963824355.1 of uncultured Acidimicrobiaceae bacterium. Taxonomy (GTDB): domain Bacteria; phylum Actinomycetota; class Acidimicrobiia; order Acidimicrobiales; family RAAP-2; genus Bog-756. The sequence goes on from CAWGOY010000017.1 coordinate 323,297, forward strand.
GCCACTGTTCATGGTGGTCGAGATCGTCTTTGCCGCCGGGGTGACCCTTGCCGTGGCCAGTCTGATCATCCAGATGCGTGACCTGGTCCAGGTGTTGCCGATCATCATCTCGTTGGGCATCTTCGTCACCCCGGTGATCTGGCCCTTCTACTACGTGCCCGTCCACTACCACCTGTTCGGGGGTCACATGGTGCACGGTCACTGGGCTGGTGGCTTCTTCATCAACCTCCAGGCCGTCTACGGATTCTTCAATCCGCTCGGCCCGATCATCACCGACGTGCGATCAACCATGCTGCTCGGGCACAATCCGTCGTTCGAACCGCTGCTGGCCGCGATCGTAGGGGCCTTCGTGTATCTCGCCGTCGGGTACCGGATCTTCAAGCGATTCGAGGTGAATTTTGCCGACATTGCCTGATGGCACGATCCGGGTCGAGCACGTGTGGAAAAAGTTCCGAGCCGACCGGACGATACCCCTCTTCTACGACCAGATGCGCCGCATCGGGCGTTCAATGGTCGACCGGGGTCCGAACTACCGGTGGGTGCTGAAAGACGTCAACCTCGAGGTGGAGCCGGGCGGCACTCTGGCGCTGATCGGGATCAACGGGTCCGGCAAGACCACCCTCCTCAAGATCCTGAGCCAGGTCACCTACCAGAGCGCCGGGACATGCATCGTTCAGGGCCGGATCGGCGCCCTGCTGTCGCGTGACCGCCGGACTCCACCCGGACCTGACCGGCCGGGAGAACGTCTATCTGTACGGCGCGGTGCTGGGCATGGGTCGTATGAACATCCGGAAGCGATTCGACGAAATCGTGGAGTTCGCCGACCTCTCCGACGCCATCGACCGACAGGTCAAATTCTTCTCCCTGGGTATGCAGATGCGTCTCGGATTTTCCATCGCCGCCTACCTGGAGCCCGACGTCCTCCTGGTCGACGAGGTGCTGGCCGTGGGGGACGCCAACTTCCAGCAGAAGTGCCTCCAGCGGATCGGCGAGATCGTCCGCTCCGGTACGACCCTGTTGTACGTCTCCCACGATCTGGCCTCGGTGGAAGCGTCCTGTGAGCGGGCAGTGTGGTTGTCCGACGCGGTGGTCCAGGCCTCGGGTCCGACCAAGGATGTGGTCACGCAGTACCGGACGGCTGTCGAGAAGGGCGCGGCCATCCTGACCCAAAAAGAGGGCGTGGTCCGCGTGCTGAAGGCGGAGATCAACGCGGCCGACGGTGGCCAGCTCCGGTCGGAGTGCGAGGTGGAGGTGTGCCTCACCCTCAATGCACCCGAACGGGCCGACGCCAGCTTCTTCATCGGCATCTCCCAGGGACCGGCCTTCCCCATGTTCGTCATCGACTTCACGGGCGCCATGCCGGAGGGGGATTTCGAGGTGCGTTGCCAGTTGGGCTATCTCCCCTTGCCCAAAGGCCACTATTCGCTGTGGACGGCCATCACCGGCTACCCCCGGGGCAAGCGCGATCCCTACCTGCCCTGGCAGCCGGTTATCTCCTTCGATGCCTTCGGCCCCGAGCGATTCGAACCCCCCGAAGGGGTCATGGCCCTTTCGCCCATCTACGTCGGAGCCAAGTGGCAGGTGGTCTGAGCGGTCGGGCCGGCTGATCGGACCGGCAAGGTGGCAGCAACCACCCGGAGCGCCGTTGGGCGGTCAGGGGAAGAAAACGCCCTCGGTATACGAACCGTAGAGTCGCCCGAGCCGGGTGCCGGCGGCCCGGGCCCATTCGATCCGCCGCGGCCGCTCGATGAGAAGCGGAAGCGAGAACAGCAGCCATCCCCACGATTTGAGGGCACCCGACATATCGCGCCGAGCTCCCTCGTCCCGGTAGCGCCGGTGCAGGACGGCGCCGCTCCTGCCGTAGTTGAAGGCCTGATGGAACACCTCGCCGAACTGGCCGCGTGCCCGCTTCGCCACTACCGCGTCCTGGGCGATGGCGAACCGGAATCCGTGAAGTTGGAGACGCCAGCACAGGTCGATGTCCTCACCGGGAAGCGGTTCCTCGGTGAACCCACCGATCTTCTCGAAGGCCTCACGGCGGACGGCCAGGTTGGCACCCAGGCCGGCCGGGAGAAAGCCCAGCTGCCGGAAGGCAGCCGGCACCGAGGGGGTGGCCGGGATGCCGTTGAGCGACCAGAAGTCGAAGGCTCCAGCCACGACGTCGGCGTCGGCCAGAGCGTCCACGCAGTTGGCCAGCCAGCCGGCATGCACGCAATCATCGGCGTCACAGAAGGCCAGCAGATCCCCCCCGCCGCCCGGACGCCCTGGTTGCGGGCCACCGGTGCACCGTGGGCTGTCGAGGCATTGATGCAGCGGAACCTCGGATGGCGATCGGCCCAATCCTTGGCGAACTCGAGGCTTCCGTCGGTCGAGCCGTTGTCGGCCACCACCACCTCCCACTGCTCCTTGCACTTCTGGGAGTCGAGGGCGCGTAGCTGTTCCTCGAGGTACGGCATGCCGTTGCGGACGGGGACGATGACGCTGATCAATGAACCGCGCTCCTCAACGGACCACCCACCTCATCGGACCAGCCACCGCTGCCCGCAGGGCTCATGGTCACCGCTGCCACTGCTCGCACCACGGGCTCCTCTTTGCTAGCTACCGCCGACGGGTGCCATGCCCTTTTGGGGCGCTGTTAGCCTAGCCGTGTGGGGGGTTCGGAGCGCCAGCCAGGACGACCGCGGGAGACTGGGGCCCCGGCCGTCGACGGGGTCACTGCGGTGGTCCTCACCTACAAGCGTCCCCGGCTGGCCACCGACGTGGTCCGTTCGCTGCTCGAGGTGGAGGGACTGCCGGCCGACCGGGTGGTGGTGGTGGTGAACGGGATCGGTGGCCTGGACGATCCGGCCCTCGAGGCGTCGGTTCGCATGGTGCGCCTCGCCACCAATACCGGTCCGGCCGGAGGGTTTCGGGCCGGTCTGCGCGAGGCGTGTGCCGACCCGAAGACCCGCTGGGTCTATCTGATGGAGGACGACGTCGGCCTGTTCGACCTCCCCGCCCCCCGTCTCGGATCCCTCCTCGACCGTGTTACCCAGAGTCCGCCCCGAAGTCGCCCCTTGGGCGCGGTGGTTGCCTACGGTCGTCGGTTCGTCGGCCGGGGCACCCACACCGTGAACCTCGTCCCGGATCCGGGGGAGAACGGAGACCTCGTACCGGTCGACGTGGCCTGCTGGGGAGCCACCCTGGTGTCCCGATCGGTGGTCGACGCCGGGGTCGAGCCCGATCCGGCCTGGTTCTTCGGTTTGGAGGACTTCGACTTCTTCTGTCGTGTCCGGGAGGCCGGCTACGACGTCCTGGTGGACGGACAGGCGGCCCGGGCGGTGGCCGGGCAGCAGACCTCGGACGGTCGCCGCGCCGCCATCGCCTCGGAGCGACCCGATGACGACGCCGAGTCCTGGCGGGCCTACTACCACGCCCGTAACTCGCTGACCCTGGTGCGGAGGCACGGCCATCCCACCTGGTACGGGTGGCAGCTGGCCTACACCGCCCGCTGGCTCCAGAAGGCCACAAGCCCGGGCGAGCGGTCGGCCATTCTCCATGGGCTGTGGGACGGTATCCGTGGGGTGACCGGGGAGCGCCCCGGTTACGGCCGGACGGTGGGGGAGCTGGGCGGCTCGCCGGCCAGGTAGGCGAAGTGGGGCCACAGTGCCAGGTCAAAGTCGGGGACCAGCGTCACCAGAGCGGTGACGTCGGCCTCGTAGGAGGACTGCAGCCGCTGGATCACGTCAGGGTCGAGGGCCGATCCCGTCGGGCCATGGCGATGGGCCGAGCTGCCATCGACAGGGGAGTCTTCGGCCCGATCGGCGTCCGGTGGGAGGTAGGGGGAGAGCCCCAGGAAGTCGGTGGTGGCCCGGTACTGACCGCCGGGATCGGCGACGCAACGTTCGTACTGGAGGATGAGGATACGGCTGCGGTCGAACCGTTCGAGCCAGGGGATCAGCGCGCGGTAGTAGCAGCCCCGTTCGAGAGCGTCGGCGGCCGACGCGCCGGTGGGCGACTGGCCCATCCGACGTTGGTGGGCCAGACCTGAGCGGAACCGCTCCACCGGATCACGCAGGAGCACGAGTAGCCGCACCTCCGGCGCGGCCCGCACCAGCAAGTCGGGCACCCAGGGCAACGAGATGTAGTCGGGCGTCCACTCACCGGAGACCTGGCCTGGTTGGTGCGGGAACCAGCCTTGGTACTGCTCGGCGTCGGACGGCCGAAAGGGCAGGGCGCCGAACCGGTCGAAGAAGTGCCGTTCCTTGTGCATGCCGTCGGAGGCGGCAACACCGGGATGGCTGGCCAGCAGGTGGTACCACCAGGTGGTGCCCGCCTTCTGCGCGCCGATGCCCACGAAATCGGGCGGGCCGACTACCTGGCCGGGACCCGGTGGAGGGGGTGTGAAGTCGAACTCTGGCTCCCAGGGGGCGTACCGACCGAGTCCGTGCAGCACCTGTCGTTGGACCGAGGGAGGTAGCCGTAGGAAGCCCTGCTTGGCGCGCTGCCCGATGGTCACGACATCCCCCCAGCAGCCACCGCCGCAGGATGCCACAGCGACCCCGGGCCCACAAACCGGACCCCTTGGGCGGCCGGCTCATACCAACGGTCCTATCCCGACGAAGGGGTCCGCTCGAAGTCCTGGTCGGTCCACTGGGTGATGGGGAACCAGGCCAGCACTCGACGCAACGTGGCCAGGTGGTCGTCGTCCAGCCGCCGTTGCCAGGCATCGGGCAGCTCGGATGCCACCCTGGTCACCTGGAAGCCCTCGCCTCTGCGGTCGTGGCTCCTGAGGTACTCCTCGGTGGCAGGGGACCATTCCAGACCCAGCTGATCGTAGAGCGTCCGGAACTCACTGAACGGATCGAGACAAAGGGCCTCATGACTGGCCACCCGCCACTGCGGGTTGGAGGCCACGGCCTCCTCGAGCGCGGCGACGAGGAGCCCGATACGCCAACACATCCGCTCGACCGGGTCCGGTCCGGGCAGGGGTACGCCCCAGGGCTCGACGAACCGGGATCGGATCTCCGGTCGGGTCTCCAAGGTGGTATTGCGGGCGTCCTTCAGGTTCACCTTCATCCAGCTGGCCAGCACGTTGGCCGGGTGGCGGAGCAGGACCAGGACGTCGATGTCGAACTCGGCGCTGAGCCAGGTGATCGCCAGTTGGGCGTGGATGGACTTGGTGATCACCCGAAGATCCTCGGGCGGGAGCACCGGCTGACCAGCCGGGACCGGCTGGGTCGGGACACCCTTGGCCGGACCCCGGCCCGGCCGGGGGTCGCGAGCCACGGTGGCCGCCAGCCAGGTGACCGGGTCGAGCCGTCCATCGAAGATGCGGTCGTCCGCTCCCGGGGCCATGATCCGTCGGGCGGTCCGCGACCGACGGGTTTCGTAGCCTCCGGTCAGGATCCACTCCCACAGGCGGTGATAGGCCGGGGACCGGTCGCCGGGGACCAGGCTCGGATACCGCCCCAGTCCGTGTTTGCCGTGGATGGCGGCGGGGTTCTTGTCCTCGTTGTCTGGCTCGGCGATCCGGCGCATCCCCATGGCGTGCCACAGGGCCTGGAAGCTCCAGGTGGTCCCCGACCGGGGCAGGCCGACAATGACGATCGGTCGCGGTCCGGTGCTCATGCTCGCGGCCCCCGAGTCTTCCGGTGTGCCGCCCGTTGGTCGGCCGCTCGACACCGGCCCGCGCTGAACACGGGGTAGGACAGTAGCCCGATGGCCGGGTCCGATCGCTGTCTGGCCGACCTCATACGCCGCCGCGCCTGGCCGTGGGCCACAGCGACAGATCGAACTCGGGAAGCAGCTCGGCCACCGCGGCCAGGTCGGGTTCCATGATCTCGGCGAGACGGTCGAGGGCGTCGGCCGGCAACCCGGCCTTCACCTCCTCGGTCTTGTTCACCTTGCCGGCGAGATTCGCGGGTCGAAAGTCGGGGTCGATGCCCAAGAAGGCATAGGTCCGCTCCAACTGCATTCCTGGGTCGGCGACACATGCTTCGTACTGGAGCACCAGGAGCTGCGACGACGGGAAGTGCTGCTGCCACCGCCGGAGGGATTGGCTGTAGAGACTGCGTCCCACCGCCTCGGTCTGCATGGAGCCGACGTGGTTGCCCCCGTTGCGTACCTGGTGGGCGAGGCCGGAGCGGAAGCGCTGGATGGGATCACGCAGGATGAGCAGCAACCGGGCGTCGGGCGCGGCGGCAGCCAACAGCGAGGGGACCCAGGGGTAGTAGAAGTAGTCGGGCGTCCACTCCCCGGTGATGGTGCCAGGCTGGCGGGGGAACCACCCGTGATAATCGGCGATGTCACCGGTTCCGAATTCCTCAGCGCCGAAGCGGGCGAAGAAGTGCCGCTCCTTGTGAATGGACGACCGGTTGGAGACCAGAGGGTGTTCGATGATCAGTGTGTACCACCAGCTGGTTCCTGCCTTCTGCACGCCGATACCCACGAAGTCGGGGGGGCCGTTGGTCTCACCCGGCTCCAAGGTCGGTGTGCGGTGGTGGTCGTAGCCGACCTCCCACGCGTAGTGGCGGCCGAGGCGGTGGCGCAGGGCATCACGGAGCGAAGGGGGTACGGCTTGGTGGACCCCGGGAGGGAGGTCGTGGAACGTCTGCAAGGCCTGCTCCCGGAGTCCCATCGGGTCAGACCTTCTCGAAGCGGAGGTAGAAGTCGGGGTCGACCACAAGGTCGGCGAAGACCCGGTCGGACAGTGCATTGGCGTCGGCCAGGTATTGGGACTGGTCCGAGCCGGGCAGCTCCTGGCGCAGTCCCCGCCACAGGCCGCGGGCGGTGGTCAGGTTGATCCGTTTGAGCAGGTCCCGGGGACGGTGGTGGCGCTGGCGGTAGAGGCGGGCCGTGTCCCGCAGTCGGGGCGATGCCAGATCCTCCCGGCCGGCCACGTCGACCCGGGAGACCCGACGCCGGAATCCGGCTCCGTGGTGGTAGACGTGGTCGGCGTAGAGGGCGAACCACACCGGGTGGAGTTCGACGGCGTTCGACCGCAGCAGGGGTAGCCAGTCGATGTCGGCCGACCGCAACTGGTTGAACAGCGTGCCGCCAACGTCGGTCACTTCTTCACCTCCCGGACTCGTCCAGGTCCCTCCGGCCCGCCAGTCTCCAGCGATCTTGTCCCACAGGCCCACGGTGGTGACGCAGAAGCAGGGATGAGGTTGGCGCTCCCCGCGGTTCTCGTCACGGCGGACCGCGGCCAGCGGATAGCGCTCGAGGATCTCCTCCATCCATGACCCGATGGGTCGGACGGGGAAGGCATCACCGTCGATGAATACCAACAGATCGTCGGCATCGGCCTGCTCGACCACCAGTCCGGCCAGGGCATTGAGCTTGTCGGCGTGCATACCCTCGAAGTCCTCGGTGACGTCGAAGCGTTGTCGGTCGGCGGGGTCGGCGATGCCCTCCAACGACGCCCAGGTCCGGTAGGGGAGCTCCACGTTCCGCTGGAGGTAGTCGAGTTGCGGCGCGATCCACTTGGGATCCATCCAGTGCACGGTCAGGATGTGGATCATGTGCCCCCTCTGTGGTCCTACGACCCCCCGTCGTCGTGTCATGGTACTGCGCCGAGGGCCATTGACCTGGAAGGCGACCGTGGCGCCACCGGATCGGTGGCATGGTGTTCAGGTGACCGTGAACCGACCGGCACCAGCGACGAGCCGGTCGCCGTGGCCCCCGACCGGGTGGTGAAGCCGAACGGACCGTCGTGGCGGCGGCCTCTTGTGGTGGCCGGAGTTCCCCGTTCCGGCACCACCTGGGCCATGCGGGCGCTCGAGGGCGACCCTTCGGTTCTGGGCCTGATGGAGCCGGACAATGAGAGCCGTTCGGCTCCGGCCATCTGGGCGAAACGACGGATCGGCCGGTTCCCGGCCCTGCCGCCCGGCGAGTCGAACGCCGACTACCGCCGCCTCTGGTCGTGGATCCTCGACGGTGCTCCGGAAGCTGGCCGGCTCCGCGCCTGCCGCCCGCTGCTACGCGCCGTCCGGCCCGCCGGTCGACGCCGCTTCTACCAGGGTCGCATCTCGCCACTTATGCAGCTGGCCGGTCTGGTCGGGGCCCGACCTCCCCTCGGTGTCCCGGGGCTTCAAGGCGAACGGCGGCTGATGGTCAAGACCGTGCATGTCCCGCTGGCCCTGGACTGGTTGGCCGACCAGTTCGACATCGACGTCCTCGTCCTGCTCAGGAACCCGGCCAATGTGCTGGCCAGCTGGATCTCCCTCGACCTCAACGACCAGTTCGCCCGTCTCGACGAGCGCCCGGCGGTCAGGGCGTGGGTCGAGGGGGGGGCGATCCCTCCGCCCGGTTCCGACCCGCTCGAACGACTGGTCTGGCAGATCGGCGTGCTGACCCTGGGGCTGGAGGAGGCGGCCATCCGCCATCCGCAGTGGACCGTCCGCACCCACGAGGACCTCTGCGTGCGCCCAGCGGCCCAGTTCGAGCAGCTCTTTTCGGCGCTCGGGCTCACGTGGAACGATCAGGCCGAGCACTATCTGGCCACCAACGATCGACCCGGCGAGGGATTTCCGACCCAGCGTGTTGCATCCGACCAACCGGACGCCTGGAAGACCCGCCTCACCGACGAACAGGTCTCCACCTTGCAGCGGGTCCTGGCCGCCTTCCCGCTCACGACCTGGACGGCTTCGGACTTCCGCCGTTGACCGCCGCCGGGGACGGCCGGAACACCTCCGCTCGGCAACTGCATTTTTGTATGGGTGTATCCCGTATATCTACGGCATCTACTTTCCGCCGGGTTTGTCTACGACATAGATATATGTGATACACGCATTCGCAGAACCAGTTGGCCGACCGGCGTCACCACCCATTGTCACCACCCATTGTCACCACCCACCGTGAGATCACCGCCGTGGGGGGCGGTAGTGTGAGCAGTCACCAGTGATCGCCGGCATGGGTAGGGGGTAGGACGCATGGGGGGAGGACCGACCGGCCAGCTACCGGTCCTGATCATCGAGTGCATTCGCTGTCGGCAGGGCGACGAGCGGTGACCCCCGAACTCACCAACGGGACGGTGGCCCTCGTGCTCACGCACAACGCCCCGGCATCCCTCGATCGCTGCATCAACGCCATCGCCGGCCAGACGACTCCGCCCAGGGCCATCTTCGTGGTGGACAATGCCAGCGCGCCGCCGGTGGCGGCCGGGGCACTCAGCGCATCGACCTGTTTGCTGAACGTCATCCGCTCCGAGATCAACGGCGGACCGGCTGGAGGGTGGGCGCTGGCCCTGGGCGAGTTCCTGGCGTCGGGGTACCAGAACGCGTGGGTGCTGGACGACGACATGCTGCCCGATCCCGAGTGCCTGGAACGCCTGTGGGTGCAGGCGGCCAAGGCTCCCGACGCCGCCTATGTCTTTCCCGTCTCGCACCAGGTGGACGGATCCTTCGGCACCTGGCCATCCTGGTGTGGCTTTCTGGTTGCCCGACAGATCATCGAGCAGGTCGGCCTGCCGCGTGAAGAGCTGTTCTGGTGGGCCGAGGACACCGAATACCTCCAGTGGCGCATCCCCGAGGCGGGTTACCCCATGCGGGTGGTGGGCGACGCCATCGTGCGCCACGACTCCATCCGCCATGGTCAGGGCGTCCCGGTATGGAAGTACTACTACGAGGCCCGCAACATGCTCTATGTCCACCTCTACGTCAAGCGGCGGATCGGTCTCTACCCACGCAACGTCTCGAAGCTCATCGGCCGGGCCGCGCTTCGCGACGGGGATGGGCGGTGGGAGCGACTGGCGGCCATCAGTCAGGGCCTCTACGACGGCGCTCGTGGAAAGTTGGGTGTCCGCTTCCCGGTGGAGCCGATGCGCGAGCGTGCGCAGGGCTGAGACTCGAGCGGTGGACGGACACTCCCGGCGACTCGAGAGGTAAGCCCGACCGCGGCGTGCTCAGTGCGGGGGCGTCGACGCCACCGAGGACAGATCGAGTGCGTCGGTCAGCACGTCGAGGAGGGCGAACGAGTAGGTGGACGTCACGTGGAACTGGTCGAGGTACACCTCGTAGGACCCGATGATGGCAGTGCACACCGTCGAGCAGAACCACGGGGTCACGTCGATGTAGCGGCTTCCGCCCGAGGCGGCGGCCAGCCGTTCGGCCCGGTTGTAGGGGGAGAGGGATGTACGGACCGGTCCCGAGCACTTCTGGACATCGGTGGCGTGCTGGGCCAGACAGACCGGGCCGCTCTGGGGCAGGGCGGGGATGTTGCCCAGGATGTCGATGGTGTCCTTCGGTACGTTCAGAGAGTCGATGGTGTCGGTGAGGCCCTGTTGCCACTGTGGACCGCAGCGGTGGCCGTCGCCGACCCGTTGCTCCTCCCCGAGGTGCCTCCGTTGATCGGGCCAGCCACACCAGATTGCGGTGGAAGGGGAGGCTGACCCGTCCGGCGGCATCGGCGGCCAGGATGAGAATGGGCCAGTGCCACAGGTAGAACGAATAGGACAGCCGGCCCAGCCAGTCGAAGGTTGCCAGTCCGAGTAGCCGTTCGGCGCCGCCAGCGGGGACGGTGAGTCCGCCGGCGATGACCGTAGACCACCCCGAGGACGACGTAAGCCAGTGTGGCGGTGACCAGGATGACCAGCGTGGCAGCGGGGATGATCCGGCGGCACCGACGGCCGTAGAAGGCGAGGACCGAGGTGTGGTCGGTGGCCGAGCGTTCCCGCAGCAGCACGCCGGTGATGACGAAGCCGGAGATCACGAAGAAGACATCGACTCCGATGTAGCCGCCGGTGATCCCGGGGGCACCGGCGTGGTAGAGGACGACGAGCACCACGGCCACTGCCCGGAGCCCCTGGACGTCGGGGCGGAAGCGCCGATCACCCGGAGCCGTGCCTGACTCGTCCCCCGCGGGGGCCAGGCGCTGGTCGGACACGTCGGACACCGGTTCGCGTGCGGTGGTCACCTCACCTGGGTCGACAGGGGCCATCGGCGGACCTCACGGGCTCGGTTGTCCGCCTTCGGGAGCGCTCGGCAAAGGGTGGGGCCGAGCGTCGGTGGGCCGGCCGCGTTGCAGCCGGGCAGTGACTGATCGGAGGGGCCGGGTGGCCTTCCAGCTGGTCGAATCGGTCATGGCCCCGACCGTCCGCTCCCAGTAGTCGGAGACGGCCCGGACCCCGGCCAGTCGTGACTCGAACACCCGCTCGGCGTCGTCCAGCTCCCGCGACCGGAACTCGCGCCGGGCCCGGATGATGGCAGTCGTCCACGGCGAGTCCTCGCCCAGTTCCGGGGTACGGAGCGGCCGTTGCCCGCCGTGGTTGGCGGTCAGGTACTCGACCAGTTGTCGCTGTCCGTCCAACAGATCCGGCCCATCCGGCTCGGCCAGAAGGGGCGTCCCCGGTCGCTCGGTGCCGGTGAGGGTGGCCACCGCCTCGGCCACCTTGGTACCCGGAGCCAGGCCGGCGAACTGCTCGAGCGATCCCAGCCACGACGCGAGGGACTCGACGGTCCGGTCCGGCTCGGCCAGCAAGCGTTCGTAGTGGATGAGATAGGTGTCGACCCCGTCCAGGTCGGTCAGGCCTTGGCGGTTGTACCGCTCCCACAGGGCCAGGCCGAGGATCGGATCCATGCCGTCCCTGCGGTGGAGCGAGTCGGCCACGCCGGACGGGGACCGCCAGACCATCACCGCGGCCAACGGTGTGGGCAGTAGCTGTCGCCAGTACGGGTAGAGGAGACAGAGCCGCGGGTCCTTCCAGACCAGCGGCCCGGGATCGGGAAACGCCCGTCGCAGGTCAGGGACCGGGTCGCCCAGGCCGAGGGTGGCCGTCCCCTGTTCCCAGCCGTCGGGCAGTCGGGAGGGGCGTCCCAACTCCCCCCCAGCCGGTCCATCAGCCGGTCGTCGAACACGGTGAGGGCCAGGCTCTCCCAGTGCTCGGGGTTGCTCTCGGGCCAGTCCACCCGATCGTCGGCGCTAGGAGTGGCGAACCCCAGGGCACCGAGCACCCCGGTGACCCCGGAGGTGCCGCTCCGGTGCATTCCGGTGACCAACAGCCAGGGCCCGGACGGGATCCCCTCGGCGGGCAGACCCGGCTCCGGAGTCAGTTGAGCCACCGGCGGAGCAGGTTGTAGGCGGAGGTGAGAGGGGGTGAGGCGTCGACGGTGTCGCGGATCACCCGTTTCCAACGTGGACGCGGCTTTCGGCGGATGGCCACCGCCCGGCGGTTGATCTCGCTGGCCACGATGCCCACCGAGGCCAGGTAGTTGGAGACGGGATGCTGCTGTTGGCGAGGCAGCTGCCGCTCATCCTCCCCGGTCCCGGCGGCCACTGCGTCGGCGAAGGAACCGGGGGCCGAGTCGATCTTGACCGGGGTGAGGGCCCACACGAACTGTTGGACCACCGACTGCGGGTTGTAGGTGGCGGCGAGAACCCGCAGGGCCCCGATCATCTCTTCGGGAATGTTGTCCTCGAGCTCGGGATCCCACACGTCGGAGTGGACCTGGCGGAAATCCTCCCGGGCCACCCGCTGCCAGCCGCACCGGGAGAGCAGCCGGTCCAGGGTCTCCTCCGAGTAGAAGCGCAGCGGTCGCCGTTCGGCTTCGTCCGTCGGTCCCTCGGTCCACCGGCCGCACAGCAGGCTGAGGGCCACGTCGAAGTGGGTGGCGTTGGGTACCGAGACCACCAGAAGCGGTTCGTCGTGGTCGAGCGCCCAGGCCGACAGGTCGGCCAGCAGCCGCTGGGGCTGGGCCAGGGTGTCTAACCGATCGCCGAGCAGCAGGGTACCCACGTCCCCCAGCTCCTCTGTCGCCCCGGCCAGACGGGCGAAGTCGAGCTCGGCACCGGCCGCCGTGGGCAGGGTCAGCCGACGGTAGGTGGTCCCGATCTCGTGGGCCATCGTCTCGGTGTGGGTGCCCAGGTTGACCACCAGGCGCTCCGGTCGGTCCTGCACCTCGCGGATGAGGTCGACCGCGTTGGCTGCTGCGGTCTCGAAATGGGACCGCTCGGAGCCCGCGGCCGCACCCTGGTCGGCCGACTGGGTGGCGGCGACGGTGCCGGCCGGTCCGGACGCGGCGGAGGGATCCCTTACCACCAGGACCGACCGGGTGGCTTCGAGGAAGGCCCGTCCGTAGCGTTGATCCGGCTCGAGGTGGTTGCCCTCGGCCCATTCGTTCCAGGCCACCACGAATAAGAACCGCTCCTCCTCGCGCACCTCGGCCAATGAATCCACGGTGATCTCCAGCCAGCGCCGGTAGGCCTCGGGAGTGGCCCCTTCGAAGATGGTCGCCCCGCGGGGCCGGCGGGCGGTGTTGTCCCACCCCACCATCACCGAGGGGAACCGCTTCCACTCAGGTGCCGGCTCCTTCAAGCGCCGTTCATAGGAGGCCACGTAGTCGAGCAGGTGGTGGCCCCGCATGCTCTCCACCGGCGGGAACACTCGCTCGGTGAGGGGCGCCATGAAGCCGACGGTGGCATCGAAGCCGAACTGCTCGGGTCCCCCGGGGGGATTGCCCCATCCCTCCACCCAGGCCAGGTAGAGATCGGGGAATCCCAACTTCTGGGCCTCGGTCCTCCACAGGTCGGTGGTGCGCTTGGGGTCGGGCAGGCGGAGCGGGCGGTAGACGAGGAAGAGGGGCCGGCCGTCGATGGTGATGTAGCGGTGATCGGCAAACGCCTCGGCCAGCCACCGGATGTGGGCCCGATCGTCCTCCTCGCTGTACTCCTGGCGGATCAGCAGGCGTCCGCTCTGGCCGTCCCAGTTGCGGGTCCACTCCTCGTTGGCCCAGCACAGGGCGAAGGGGAAGTCGGGGGAACCCGAGGTCAGCACCTCATCGAACGGTCGCTCGAGGAGCCGTCGGCCGTGGAACCAGTAGTGGTAGTAGACGAACCCGGACAGACCGTGGGAGCGGGCCAGGTCGGCCTGGGCCTCCCGCACCTCGGGGACCCTCAGGTCGTAGTAGCCCAACTCACCGGGGACGTGGGGTTGGTAGTGGCCGGGATAGAGAGGCCGGGCCCTGGCCACGTTGATCCACTCGGTGAACCCCTTGCCCCACCACTCGTCGTTCTCGGGGATCGGGTGGTACTGGGGCAGATAGAAGGCGAGCGCCTTGGCCCGTACGGCGTCCGGCCCGAACGGCCCCCCCAGAGCACCCATGTCTACGAGGATAGGTCAGAACAGTGCGCGAACGACACCGGTGGGGGACTGCCCAGGCCGGTGTCCGGGGTCAGATGGCCGGCGCGGTCAGCGGGCCAGGCCCCGGACCACCTCGGCGATCCGCTCCAACTCCTGCTCGGTCAATGCCGACCCGCTGGGCAGGCACAGTCCCCGTTCGAAGATGGCGGCCGAGACCGTTCCGCCCACCGTGGGCGTGCCGGCGAAGACCGGTTGGAGGTGGAGCGGCTTCCAGGTGGGACGGGACTCGATGTCGACTGCCTCGAGGGCCAGGCGGATCGCTTCCCGGTCGGCGCCGAAGGCCTCCGGGTCCACCGTGACGCAGGTCAGCCAGTAGTTGGGTTCACCGTACCCGGCCACCGGCATGAACTCGATTCCCGGCAGTCCGGCCAGCGCCGAGCGGTACCACTGGTTGACCCACTTCCGGCGGCTCATCCGGCTGTCGAGCCCGCGCAGCTGGGCCCGGCCCAGGGCGGCCAGCAGGTTGCTGAGCCGGTAGTTGAAGCCGAGGGTCGAGTGCTCGTAGTGGGGTGCCGGATCACGGGCCTGGGTGGCCAGGTACCGGGCCCGCTCGGCCACTGCGGCCGACCCGGTGACCAGCATGCCGCCCCCACTGGTGGTGATGATCTTGTTGCCGTTGAAGGAGAACACCCCCGACGTCCCGAACGAACCGGTGGCCCGTCCCCGGTAGGTGGCACCCAGCGCCTCGGCGGCGTCCTCGATCAGCGGGATGCCGTAGGTGGCGCACGACGGCCAGCAGCGGGTCGTAGTCGGCGGACTGGCCGTAGAGGTCGACGGTGACCAGGGCGCCGGGGCAGTCGGCCGGACCGGGCCCGGTCGGCCGAGCTCGTCGGCCACCAGGTCCGGGGTCGATGGTCCAGGTGTCGGCCGAGCAGTCGACGAAGACCGGGTCGGCCCCGAGGTAGCGGACGGCGTTGGCGGTGGCCACGAAGGTGAACGACGGGACCAGGACCTCGTCGCCCGGCCCGACCCCGACCAGCAGCAGGGCCAGGTGGAGGGCGGCGGTGCCGCTGGACAGGGCCACCGCGTGGCCGACGCCGACCCGTTCGGCGAACTCGTCCTCGAAGGCGTCGACGTCCGGTCCGAGCGGGGCGATCCAGTTGGAGTCGAAGGCGGCCGAGCAGCATGCGGCGCTCCTCGGCACCCACTTCGGGCGGGGAGAGGTAGATCCGGGTCACGACGCGGCCTCCTGGTCGGGGGTGAGGCCGCCGGCCAGCGCGGCCAGGGCCACCAGTACGACAGCGGCCACCACGTCCACGGTGATCGCCGCACCCACACTGCCGTGCCGGCCCACCGACCACCGCGGCCGACGGTCAGAAGAGCCTGGACCACGATGTAGGCCAGACTGGCCGACGGCCGGGGCCAGCCGCGGGTCACCAGTCGATCATAGGGATGGCCGCGGTCACCGGCCATCAACGACCGGCGGCCCCGCAGCCGACGGACGACGGCGAAGGCCAGTTCGGCCGCCGGCAGGGCGACCAGGGCGAGGGCGGCGACGCCGGACGGCATCGGGTCGATGCGGGTCCCAGGCTGCCGGCCACCAGCACGGCCAGCGCTGCGCCCAGCAGGTAGGCGCCACCGTCGCCGAGGTAGATGCGGGCCGGGGGCCGGTTGAAGCCGAGAAAGCCAGCCAGCGCCGCGGCCAGGGCCACGGCCGACGTCCCGGGCCGGTCCGTCCACCAGGACGGCGAAGCCCAGCGCGGCCACCAGCGCCACCCCGCCGGCCAGCAGGTCGAGTCCGTCCATCAGGTTGACCCCGTTGATGACCAGCACGGTGGCCACCACCAAGGAGACCGCCGCGGCCCAGCCGACCAGATGCACCGGGCAGGTGACCACCACCAGCACACCGATGGCCACCTCGCCGACCAGTCGCACCGATGGGGGCAGGTCCAACCGGTCGTCGGCCACGCCCAGCGCCAGCGCAGCACCAAGGGCGATCAGCACCGACGGCCGACCGGCTCAGCACCCCCACGGCCATCCCGGCGAACACGGCCACCCCGCCGAGGTAGGGCACCGGGTCGTGGTGCACCTTGAGGCTGCCGGGCCGGTCCATCGATGCCGGTGCGGCGGGCCACCACGATGGCCACCGGTGTGGCCGCCAGCGAGACAGCCAGGGCGACCACCGACGATGACCGGTACGGTCATCCTGATCCTTCCACCCGGTCAGCGCCAGACAGTTCCGTCCCACTGCATGAGCGAGCGACGGGGTGCCGGCATGGAGCTCGAAGCGGGCCGAGGTGACGAAGCCGCTGCGCTCGTAGAGTCGGCGACCGCGGTCGGGTTGTCGGCGGCCACCACCACGTAGGCCTCGGTCACCGCCGCGCCTCACCACCTCGTCGATGAAGGCGCGGACCAGAGCGGCCCCCGACACCACCACCCTGTCGTCCCGGCGCAACGGCAACGGCCAGCAGTTCGGCCCCTCGTCCGGTCCCGTCGCCGTCGCCCATCCCGTGCCGCAGTGTTTCGTGTCACCCGGCGCCAGCTGCGGACGAGCACCGGAGCGGTCTCGATGGCGGCCACCATGCCGTCGTGGACCAGGAACGACCGGTAGAGGCTCCCGATGTCCTCGGAGCCGGCGATGAAGCCGACCACCCCCGACCCGGGCGCCTCCTCGGCCACCAACAGGAACGACCCGGGCGAGCGCATGATCCGGCGGTACAGGCGGGCGAGGAACTTGGGCCCGAGCAGGGACAGGAAGCCCTGGTCGATCTGCGTGGCGTGGAGGACGGCCACGTCGCCTGCATCGGCCGATCGGCCGGACTCGGGACAGCCGGACCGGCCCGGTCTGCTCCGCCGTTCACCCCCGCTGGGCCCCATTGTGGTCTCCTCCGGAGCGCAAGGGCAGGTCCGGTTCGCTCGGTTCCCTGGTCTGACTGGTGGACCAGCAGTGTACGGCCTATTTCTGAAAGAGGACCGATCGGCTAAGTTGGTTGCCTGTGGAAACGGGCCGGGGGGTAGGAATCGCGGGGCAGTACCAGCTGTCGCATCTGCGCGCCATCGAGGCCCAGTCGATCCACATCATCCGAGAGGTGGCCGCCGAGTTCGAGCGGCCGGTGCTGCTGTTCTCGGGCGGCAAGGACTCGGTGGTGATGCTCCGGCTGGCCCAGAAGGCCTTCTGGCCGGGGCGGATCCCGTTCCCGGTGATGCACATCGACACCGGCCACAACTTCCCCGAGGTGCTCGAGTTCCGCGACCGGATGGTGGCCGAGCTCGAAGCCACCCTGGTGGTGGCCTCGGTGCAGGAGTCGATCGACGCCGGCGGGTCGGCCGAGGAGGCCGGCCCGATCCGTCCCGCAACCGGCTCCAGACCCGCACGCTGCTCGACGCCATCGCCGAGCACCGGTTCGACGCGGTGTTCGGCGGCGCCCGCCGGGACGAGGAGAAGGCCCGGGCCAAGGAGCGGGTCTACTCGTTCCGGGACGAGTTCGGCCAGTGGGATCCGAAGAACCAGCGTCCCGAGCTGTGGTCGCTCTACAACGGCCGCCACGGGGCGGCGAGCACATCCGGGTGTTCCCGCTGTCCGACTGGACCGAGCTCGACGTCTGGCAGTACATGGGCGAGGAGGAGCTCGACCTCCCGCCATCTACTACGCCCACCGCCGCGAGGTGTTCCGTCGCGACGGCATGCTGCTGTCGGAGGGTCCCTTCGTGCATCCGCGCCGAGGACGAGGAGTCTTCGAGACCACCGTCCGCTACCGCACGGTGGGGGACATGACCTGCACCGGTGCCGTCGAGTCCACCGCGGCGACGGTCGACGACATCATCCTCGAGGTGGCCGCCTCCCGGCTCACCGAGCGGGGGCCACCCGGGCCGACGACCGGGTCAGCGAGGCGGCGATGGAGGACCGCAAGCGCGAGGGGTACTTCTGATGGAGCTGCTCCGCTTCGCCACGGCCGGCTCGGTCGACGACGGCAAGAGCACGCTGATCGGCCGACTGCTCTACGACTCCAAGGCCATCTTCGAGGACCAGCTGGAGGCGGTCGAGCGGGTCAGTAACCAACGGGGCAACGACTACACCGACCTGGCCCTGCTGACCGACGGCCTGCGGGCCGAGCGGGAGCAGGGCATCACCATCGACGTCGCCTACCGCTACTTCGCCACTCCGGCCCGCAAGTTCATCATCGCCGACACTCCTGGCCACATCCAGTACACCCGCAACATGGTCACCGGGAACTCGACCGCCGACCTGGCCATCGTGCTGGTCGACGCCCGCAAGGGGATCGTCGAGCAGACCCGGCGCCACGCGTTCTTGGCCTCGCTGCTGCGGGTGCCCCACCTGTTGGTGTGCGTCAACAAGATGGACCTGGTCGACTACGACCAGGGGGTCTTCGACGCCATCCGCGAGGAGTTCACCGCCTTCGCCAGCCGGCTCGACGTGGCCGACCTGACCTTCATCCCGATCTCGGCGCTGCAGGGCGACAACGTGGTGCAGCGGTCGGCCAACATGCCCTGGTACGAGGGAGCGTCGCTGCTCCACCACCTGGAGCAGGTGTACATCGCCTCCGACCGCAACCTGATCGACCCCCGGTTCCCGGTCCAGTGGGTGATCCGACCCCAGACCAACGACCTCCCCGACTACCGGGGCTACGCCGGCCGGGTCGAGGGCGGCGTGTTCCGGCCCGGCGACGAGGTCATGGTGCTGCCCTCCGGTCTCACCACCACGGTGGCCGGCATCGACACCTTCGACGGCCCGGTGGACGAGGCCTTCGCCCCGATGTCGGTGACCATGCGGCTGACCGACGACATCGACGTGTCCCGCGGCGACATGATCTGCCGGCCCCACAACCGGCCGACGGTGGGACAGGACCTCGACGCCATGGTGTGCTGGATGACCGAGCGTCCGGTACGGGTGGGTGACTTCCTGGCCCTCAAGCACACCACCCGCTGGGTGCGGGCGGTGGTGCGCGACCATCCACTACCGCCTGGACGTCAACACCCTGCACCGGGACGAGTCGGCCGACTCCCTCGGCCTCAACGACGTGGGTCGGGTGAGCCTGCGGGTGACCCAGCCCCTGTTCTACGACAGCTACCGGCGGAACCGGCAGACCGGTTCGTTCATCCTGGCCGCCGAGGACACCAACCTCACCGCCGGGGCCGGCATGCTGCACGGACCCGATTGACCGGGCACGGAGCGATGTCGTCTCCCAATGTGACATGGCATGCCGGCCGGGTCACCCGGGCCGAGCGGGCCGAGGTTCTCGGCGGTGCTGGAGCCACGGTGTGGATCACCGGCCTGTCCGGTTCGGGCAAGTCGACGCTGGCCAGTTCGGTGGAGGAGCGGCTGTTGGCCGTCGGGCGGGGCGCCTACCGGCTGGACGGTGACAACCTGCGCACCGGGCTCAACGGTGATCTCGGGTTCAGCCGGGCCGAGCGCGAGGAGAACTGCCGCCGGGTGGCCGAGGTGGCCCGTCTGTTCGCCGACGCCGGACTGGTGGCGGTGGTGGCCATCATCAGTCCCTACGCCGATGCTCGAGCTCAGGCTCGTCGCCTGCACGAGGAGGCCGGCCTGGTGTTCCTCGAGGTCTTCCTGGCCGCGTCGGCCGCCCGCTGTGCGGTGCGCGATCCCAAGGGCCTCTACGCCCAGGCGTCGGACGGTCGTCTGGGCGGGTTCACCGGGGTCGACGACCCCTACGAGGTTCCCGAGTCACCGGATCTCACCATCGACGCCGACACGCCAGTGGCCCAGGCGGCCGACGCCGTCCTGGCCGCCTTGGCCGCCCGCCTGGTCCCCTCGACCCCGAGCGACAGGACGGCAGCCGGGGAGTAGCGTTCGCCCCATGGTCGGTCGGGGGGTCGGTGTGGCGATGCGTGGAGCGGCGATCCGCGGTATTGCGGTGATCGCCGCGGCAATGGTTGTCGCGACCGCAGCTGCATCTCCGGCCACCGCGGTGCCGGACCGGCCGACCGCGCCGGCCCATGGGTCGCACAAGGCATCGGTCATCGTGGTGAAAGTGAAGTCGGCCACCGCCCAGACCATCGCTCCCGGGTTCGTCGGACTCACCGTCGAGGCAGCCGACGCCGGCGATCCCGCCTTCGATGTGGCCGACTCGAACCTTCCGTCGTTCTTGGCCGAACTGGGCCCGGCCAACCTGCGGGTCGGTGGTCAGACCACGGAGTTCGACACCGCCTGGCAGCCGGATCCCTCCGACCCCCTCCCTCCCTGGGCGACAAGCGCCATCACACCCGCCGACTTCACCATGCTGGCCGGCCTGGCCCAAGCCACCGGGTGGTCGGTGGACCTCGGAGTGGGCATCCTCCACGACGACCCGGCTGGCGCAGCCAGCGAAGTGGCCGCTGCCCATGCCATCCTCGGTTCGTCGCTGCATGACGTCGAGATCGGCAACGAGCCGGAACTCCTGTCCCTCACCTCGGGTGTCGGGTTCTCCCAGTACCTGACCGAGCTCGACGCCTACCGCACGGCCATCAAGGCGGTCGACCCCGGCGTGACCACCGCTGGCCCTGACTTCTACCTACCCAGTTGGCTGTCGGCGTTCGGCCAGTCCAAGTCGGCCGGGGTCAAGGGGCTCTCCGAGTTCACCCAGCACTTCTACCCGCTGACCGACTGCACCACCCCGGTCAGCATCGCCGACCTCTTTTCGTCGGATTCGATCCTCTACGAGGACCAGATCATCGCCGACGCCGAGGCCGCGGCCAGAAAGGGGCATCTGCCCTTGGTGCTCGACGAGTTCAACTCGGTGTCGTGCGGGAGCTCGTCGCCGGTGATCTACCAGTTCGCCTCGGCTCTGTGGGCCGTTCATGCTCTGCTCGAGGCGGCCGCCCAGGGCGTCGCGTCGGTCAACGTCCAATCCACGTTGGGCAACTGCCTCAGCTACACGCCACTGTGCGCTCCCGACCCCTCGACTCCAGGCACCCTTGTGGCCCAGCCGATCTTCTACGGGATGCAACTGGTCAGCGCGCTCGAGGGTGGAACCCTGCTCCGGTCGTCGGTGACCTCGGCTGAGAAGCTGCCGACCGGTGTGTCGCAGTACGCGGTTGCTCTTCCCGGAGATCGGGTCGCCGTGGTAGTGGACAACACGACGTCGGCTGCGGTGACCGGGCTGGAACTCAGTGTCGCTGGTTCGCCGCAGCTGACCACGGTGACGAACCTCACCGCGTCGGGTCTCTCCGCCACCACCGGGGTGACGCTGACCACGTCGACCGCCTCGGGATCGCCCACCGGCCTGACCGTGCCGGCGGGAAGCGCGGCGGTTTTCACACTCTCTGGGTAGCGGTTTCGACTCTCTCCGTGGCCGGAAGGAAAAAACAATGAGGACAAGGGGTTTTGGTCCTTTCGCCTTAGGGTATTCGCCTGTCAGAATGAGAAATAATGGCCATTCGATGAGACCGGGTGGTTGGTAGCTGGCGTCCCGAACCCCCTTGCCGTACCGTGGTCAGCGGAGGGACTCGAGCAGTAACGAGGGCGCATGCGGAGAAGTAGAAAAAAGAAGCTGACGGCGGGACTGATTGCCTGCTTGGGTGTCGCCGTCGCGGCCACGACCACCTCTGGCGTCGCCTGGAGTCTTCCCATCCACACGCACCATCCGGTGCTCCGCTTCAACACCGCCACCCAGCAGATCCAGCTCACGCTGCCGAACCCCGCCTGTCCTCCGAACACCTCCACTTGCGAGTGGGCCCTGGTCGTCGACGAGCCGGACGCTCCGGGCCAGACAGTACTGGCCTACTTGACCGGCACCACGGGGACGATCAGCACCCCGTTCCCCAAGGTGTGTGCCACCATTCAGGCTGACGCCTTGCTCGGTCCAGCTCCCTGGATGACCCGGCAGGGGATCCGGACGACCCTCAATACCTGTAGTCCGCCCCCGCCCTCCACCGGCGGCGGCACGGCTCCTGCGGCCGCCAGCGACGGAACCAGCGACGGGACCGGCGCGGCCAAGGCCACCGAGGACAGCGTCCAGCACACGCTTCCCTTCACCGGTATGGACGTCGAACAGTTGGCCGTCGTGGGGTGGGCGCTGCTGTTGATGGGCAGCGTCCTCATGTCGACAGCCGAGTCGCGTCGACGGTTGCTGTACCGGACGGTCCGTTCCGGCGACCTCCGGCAGGGTGCCCGCCGCGTCGGTCGGTGGCTGTTCGGACTCTGACCGGGGGAGACCACAGGACTCCGTCGAGGGGCAGGGCGGCGAGGGGGGCGGGACGGTGACGGGGGATCTGGCTGTCCAGCAGCCGCCGGTGCCGGTGTGCGAGAGTCCAACCGTGTCGACGCCCGCCAACGAGCGCCCCTGGACGGACCGGTTGCCCGGCATCACTCGTATCGTCAGCCATGTCGTGGTGTGGTCCTGTCTGCTAGCCCCGGTGATCATCGAGCTGACCAAAGGGTGGGTGCCGGTGGGCGACAACGCGGCCATCGCCATCCGCGCTCACCAGTCCCTCAGCCTGCATCCACCGTGGGTGGGCATGTACACCACCGCCGGCAGCGGACTGACCCACACCCTCTACGATCCCGGTCCCTTGTTGTTCTGGTTGTTGGCCATCCCGGTGCATCTCGATCCGGTCCGAGGGGCCCTGTGGGGTTCCGCGCTGCTCGGTGGAGCGGTGCTCTCGGTGGCGGTGGAGGCGGTGTGGCGCACCCGCGCATGGATCGGCTGCGCGGTCATCGCCTTCGTGGTGGTCGATCTGTTGTGGCTCACGCCTGAGGTATTGGAGGACCTGGTCTGGAACGCCTACTTTCCGGTGCCTTTCCTCGTCGCCACCCTGGCCCTGGCCTGGGTGGTAGCCCGTGGCGGATGGGGCTGGTGGCCCACGCTCGTCCTGGTGGCCTCGGTGGCCGCCCAGTGCCACCTGATCTTCGTCATCCCCTGTGTGGCCCTGGCTGTGCTGGCGCCGGCGGGGGGATGGGTGCTCTCCGGGCGCCCGCCGCGCTGGCGGTGGCTCGGGATCGGGCTCGTCGTTGGGCTGGCTTGTTGGCTGGCTCCCCTCCTCCAGAACGTCGGATCGCAAGGCAACCTGTCGGCCCTCCTGTCCAGCGGGCAGGGTCAAAAGAGAGTCGGTCTGAGCTATGCCCTGCAGATGCTGGCCACGGCCGCGTCACCCGACCCCATCTGGCTGACCAAGGAGCCGCTCACCTTCTTTCCGGTCGGGGCACTCATCGGCAAGCACGCTGCCGTCTACGGCGTCTTCGCCCTGGTGGTGTTGGCCGGCATCGCAGTGGGGGCGTGGAGGACCGCCCGACGGTCGTTGTCCGCCCTGGCCGGGGTGGCGCTGGTCGCCGCAGTGGGCATCGTCTGCGCCTTCGCCATCTTCCCGTTGAAGAATGCCTTCAGCGTCGACTACCTGATCATCTGCTTGTGGGTCCTCGGCATCCTGTGCTGGACGGTGATGCTCTGGACTCTGTGGGTAGTGGTGGGAACCGCCGTCCGCCGGCGGACCGGCCGGGCTCCCGCCGCCGGTGACGGGGTCGACCAGCCGAGCCTGTCACCGCGCTCGTCGGCCTGGCTGTTCGCAGCGTCGACGGGCATGGTGGTCGTGGTCGGTGTGGCCGCGTTCTCGGCACTGGCCTCCTTCGAGCCGAGTGGTGACGTGACGGGATGGGGACCGTCGGAGACCACCACCATCGACAATCTGGCCGCGGCCATCGAGCACACGGTGCCCCGGGGAGCCGTGTTGGTCAGCATCAAGGCTGATCCGGCCGACGAGTTCACCGCACTGTGGGAGTCCGAGGGTGTGGCTTACCGTCTCCAGATGGACGGCTGGACGCCCGGCCTCATCGGCACGGGCGAGGCGTTCACTGGCCTCAGCCCGGTCCGGCACGCTCCGAGGCTGTTCATCACCCTGGACGGATCGAAGGTGGCATCGGTGGCCCGAACCCGGTGACCGGGGGGAGGTGACCAGGTGCGGAGGCATCCGGTGGTGCGGTAGCCTGGACTGGTCATACGGGAGGTTCGTCGCAGGGCGCAGCGCTGCGGACGGGGGGGTGGAGTGGCCACACAGGAGCAGTCGGATCAACGGATCGGTGTGGTGGTGGTGGCCTTCAACGCCGCATCCACCCTGGCCGCGGTCCTCGACCGTATCCCCACGTCCTTCCGGGCCCGCGTCTCGGAGGTGTTGGTGTGCGACGACGCCAGTAGCGACAGCACCTACTCGGTGGGTAAGGACTACCAGACCCATACCAATCTCCCCCTGACGGTCATCCGCCGACCCCGCAACCTCGGGTACGGCGGCAACCAGAAGGCCGCCTACCGGTGGTGCATCGACCACGGGCTCGACATCGTGGTCCTGCTCCACGGTGACGGCCAGTACGCCCCCGAGATCATCGAGGACCTGATCGATCCGTTCGAGTCCACCGGGTGCGACGCGGTGTTCGGGTCGCGGATGATGGAGCCGGGTTCGGCCCGGTTCGGCGGCATGCCCCTCTACAAGTACGTAGGCAACCGGATCCTCAGCCGGTTTTCCAACGCGGCCACCGGACTGGCCCTCACCGAGTGGCACAGCGGGTACCGGGCCTACCGGGTCGAGGCGTTGCGCGACATTCCCTTCGAGTCCAACTCGGACGGCTTCGACTTCGACACCGAGATCATCCTGCAACTCCACGAGGCCGGGAAATCCATCGTCGAGGTGCCCATCCCCACCTACTACGGGGACGAGATCTGTTACGTCAACGGTGTCGGCTATGCCCGGGACGTGGTCACCGACGTGCTGCGCTACCGGGTCCACAAGATGGGATTCGGATCGGGCGAGATGGCCTTCGCCCAGCAGGGCTACGACCTGAAAATGGGGACCACCTCGTCCCATCGCAAGCTTCTGGCCTGGTTGGGTGAAGGGAAGCCCAAGCGGGTGCTCGACCTCGGCTGCTCGGACGGCCGGTTCGGGGAGTTGCTCCGCTTGGAGGGCCACACCGTGATCGGCGTCGACACCGAAAAGCTCGACGGGGTGGGGGACCGGCTGGACGGGTTCGTCGAGGCCGATCTCAACCGTGGGCTCCCGGCCGAGGTGGGTGGCGACTTCGATGTGGTGGTGGCGGCCGACGTGTTCGAGCACCTGATCGACCCGGCTGCCCTGATGGTGCAACTGCGGGAGGTGCTCGCCCCTCGGGGCGTGATCATGGCCAGCATCCCCAACGTGGCCCACTGGTATCCCCGGGTCCGGGTGGCCACCGGGCACTTCGACTATGAGCGACGGGGGATCTTCGACGCCGGCCACCTCCGGTTCTTCACCCGAGCCAGCTTCGAGCGGATGGCCACCTCCTCGGGGATGCGGGTGCGCCGCTGCTCGAGTACCGGGCTGCCTCTCGAGGTGGCCGAACGGGGGGGACCGGCGCCCTCCGGGCTCATCGGCGTGCTGTCAGGCGCCGACCGGATGGGCCTGTCATTGGCCCCGGCCCTGTTCACCTACCAGTTCCTGTTCGAACTGGAGCCCGTCTGACCGTTCTCACCGCCCCTCTCCAGCCCGACCCGGTAGCCGAGCCTCCAGCGGCGCCCACCCGGCCCGAAGACGGCGGGAGTCGCCACCGCTTCACGGTGGCCGTGGTGGTGGCCCTGGCTGCGGTCAGCCTGCCCTATCTGTGGATTCTGTTCGACCTGTGGTCGGGCAGCGTGAACCTGCTGCGGCAGGTGTCCCCGAGCAACTTCTACGACCTGCAAGCCCGCGCCTTGCTGTCCGGGCACCTCTACGTGCCCAAAGGATCACTGGGGATCGAGGCATTCGTTCGCGGCAACCACCAGTACACCTACTTCGGCCTGTTTCCCTCGCTCCTGCGTCTGCCGGTGCTGGCCGTCACCCACCGCTTCGATGGGCGCCTGACCGCGCTGTCGCTGCTTCTGGCCTGGGTGGTCACCGGGGTGGCCACGGCCATGCTGCTCTGGCGGGTCCGCATGGTTCTGCGAGGGAATGCCGTGCTCGGTTGGGCCGAGGCGGTGTCCTCCGGTGTGCTGGCCGCCGCAGTCACCGGCGGCTCGGTGCTGCTCTATCTGGCCGCCTCACCCAAGGTGACGCACGAAGACGTGGCCTGGAGCGTGGCCCTCACCTTGGCCAGTGCCTTCTGTCTCCTCGGGGTGGTCGAGCGACCGAGCTGGGGACGGGTGGTGACCAGCGGGATTCTGGTGCTGTGCACCGCCCTCAACCGAAGCCCCACCGGCTACGCCTGCATTCTCGGTGCGGTGCTCATCGCCGTCTGGTTCGCCGTCGGTGGTGACCGCTCGACCAACCGCCGGTGGGTCCTGCCCCTGCTGGTGGTGGGAGGCGTGGCCCTGGTGGCCAACGGTCTGATGAACTGGGCCAAGTTGGGAGCGCCGTTCGGTCTGTCCGAGGCCGATCAGGTCTGGACCCACGTCAATGCCCACCGCCGGGCCTATCTGTCGGCCAACGGCGGCAGCGCCTTCGGTCTCCGGTTCCTGCCCAGCACCCTCCTCGCCTACCTCCAACCGGTGGGCATCCACGTGGGGTCGACGTTCCCCTTCCTGTCGCTGCCCTCGACCCCGGCCCGAGCGGTGGGTCACGTGGTACTGGACGAGGTCTATCCGACAGCCAGCATTCCCGCCTCCATGCCCCTGGCCTTCCTGCTGGCCGCATGGGGAGTGATCACCGCCTTCCGGCCGCGGGCGTCGGGGAAGATCGGCGGCGTGCGGGCACTGCTGGTGGCGTTGGCCGCGGCCACGGTGGCCGTCCTGTGCTTCGGCTACATCGCCGACCGCTACCTGGCCGATTTCCTTCCGTTCGTGGCCTTGGCGGCCATGGTTGGACTGGTCGACGTGTGGCGGCGGATGGAGGGGCGGAGCCACCGGACGCGGGTGGCCGCGGTGGTGGTGGTCCTCGTGCTCGGAGTGTTCGGGGTGTGGGCCAATATCGGTGCCGCCATCACCCCCACCGCCCTGTGGACCAGTGCCCAGGCCAAGCAGTTCGTCACCACCCAGCGGTCCTTGGGTGGCACCCCGACGGTGCAGAGCGGCGACAGGCTGCCCTACTTCGCCCCCCAGGGCACCTTGTTCGCGGCGGCTGACTGCAGTGGCCTGTATCTGGCCACCGGCTACTCCTACGCCACCGTCCCCGGCCAACAGCTCCAGCACGAATCGTGGCTTCCGGTCGAGCAGGGTCCGGGCATCAACCACGTCATCCAGTTGGTGTTCAACCGGCCGGTCAGCCTGTCCGATCCGCCGATCCGGCTACTGACCTACGGACAGAGCACGCTGGTGGCCGAGCCCACCGGTACCAACCGGGTGCGCCTTGTCCTCGAGCATCCGGGCACGCCGGCGTCGGAGTGGCCGCCGGCCGACTCGTCGAGCCTGTCGGTCACGCCCCACACCCTCTATCCCATCGAGGTGACGACCGATCCCAACCTGCAGGCACTGACCGTGGCCGGCTTGGGAGGCGGGATCGAGCACTACCTACCCGGGAACGGTCCGGCGGCGGTGGTCACCCAGGACACCGCGGCGGCCACTGTGACCCAGGTGCCCCGGCCGGCCCCGAGCATGGCCCTGTGCCGGACCCTGGTGGGCGACGGAGGTGTCGGTCACTGAGCCTGCCGGATGCTGAGCCTGCCGGTCACTGAGCCTGCCGGTCACTGAGCCTGCCGGTCACTGAGCCTGCCGGTCACTGAGCCTGCCGGTCACTGAGCCTGCCGGGCACAGCCTGAGGCCGACCTTCGGTCAGGCGTCAGGTATCGGAAGGAGCCTCGGGGGCCGGGGCCGGGGCCGGAGCCGGAGCCGGAGCGGGAGCCGGCTCGGCCAGCATGCTGTCGACCGAGCCGCTCGAAGCCTGCGGAGCCGCAACCCGTGGGGCCGTCCCGGCACCGGCGGAGTCAGCTCGTTGGATGCGGATGGCCCAGTACACCGCGCCGACCAGGGCTACGACGGCTACCACCAGGGCGGCGTAGCCACGCTTTTTGTAGTGACCACGGAAGGGGTGATGGTGTACGTAGATGTGCTTGCCGCCGAGAACGGCGGGGAGATGGTAGATGCTGGTGGTGAGGTATTCAACCGCAGCGATGGCGGCGAGTATGCCCACGATGGCCAGGACGATGACACCGATCCACTTCATGGGATGCGACTCTACTCAATCACCGGGTCGTTGGATACCGAGAATTGGCCAATCGGGGCAAGACCGTCAATTTTGTGGACTCAGGTTTGTGGACACAGGCGAGATTGTGGACGCGGACCGCGAAAGCATGTGTGCTCGCATCATGGCTCGTGAACGCATGCACAGAGTTCATCGGCGGCGCATCGCCTCGGCGGCCAGCGTGGCCAGCGCTCCTCGAGCCGTGGCATCCCAGCTGAATTGCGACGCGTAGTCGAGCGCCGCCATGGCCAACCGCTTGCGGAGCACTTCGTCGGTCAACACGCTGTGCAGCTGGTCGGCCATCTCGTCGAGGGTGTCGAACAGCAGCCCGGTGGTTCCGTCGACCACTGCGTCGCGATGGCCACTGATCCGTGAGGCGACCGCCGGAGTGCCGCAAGCGCCGGCTTCGGTGACCGTCATGCCCCAACCTTCCCGCAGCGAGGTGGAGGCCAGGATCCACGCACGCCGGTACAGTTCGACCAGCCCGCTGTCATCGATGTACCCCGGTAGGGAGATCCACGAACCGGCGTTGCCCCGGCGCACCAGGTCCTCGAGCATCTCCCGTTCGTATCCCTCGCCCACGATCACCGCATGGAGGTCGGGAATCTGCGGCTTGAGTTTGAGTAGCACTTCGATCAACAGTTCAAATCGCTTGACCGGTACCAGCCTTCCCACCGCCACCACCAACGGCTGCTCGGAACGGGCGGTCCCGGGGGAGAAGTGGCCTTCCACCCCGGGCGGGCAGACGCTGACGTTGGAGGGGCGCATCCCCAGTCGGCTCACGATCTCCTCTTTGGACGAGGGGGAGAGCGTGACGATGCGACTCCGCCGGTAGACCGGTGGAGCCAGGGTGTGCTCCACCCCGTAACCGAGCTCGGCCAGTCCCTTGGGCAATACCATCTTCCACATCTCGGCGTGCACATGATGGAGGAACACGATCCGGGGACAGCGGGCCCACAGTGGGGAGAGGAAGGGCATACCGTTCCAGATCTCGACCAGTCCATCGCCCCGGCCGAACCGGCCCAGCGTCCCCGAGATCATGGTGCGGGGGAAGATCGAGTAGCGCCCCACCCGCCGGGTGACCCGATAGCCGTTGCGCTTGATGAACGGAGGCTGGCCCGGTGCCGTGGACGTGCACAGATTGATCTTGAGCCCGGCCTCGGCCCACAAGGTCATGATCCGGTGGGCGTGGAGCTCCGACCCGCCGGCCTCGGCGTCGTCGAAGTCGCGCCAGGCCACGACATCGATCTTGTGGAGCCCGGCCCGCTCGGCGATCTCGGCCAGGGACAGCGAGGCGAACGGGGCCAGGGCCGGTGTCTCGAAGAAGGACTCGGTCCCAGCGGCGGAGGCGCTCGGGCTCGGGAACGGGACGGTCGAGATCGTCGTGGCTGAGCGGGGGAGGGCGTCATCGGAACGTCTGGTTCCTCGTCGTTCACCCCGACCCCACGCTTCATCGAATGCTCCCCCCCACTACCGGACAATGTAGCCCGACATACCTCCGGGGTGCCCCTGTAGTGTAGCCGGGGCCGGGATGCCCGACGTCGGAGGCCACCGGTTCGCAGCGCGAAGGCCCTGGTCATCCCGGTGCCGGCGACGTCGGCGTGGGGGGCGCCTTGTCTACACTGACCAACACTCGTGGACCAACCTCTTCACCCTAACCCCGCGCCTGTGGGCAGGCGGACCGGCCCGTTGGGCAGATTCGGCCAGCGACTCCGTTCGACCGATCGGCGACGGAGCGTCGTCGACTACGTGGTCTTCGGGTTGCTGGCCTTCATCCCCCTGTTGGTGGCCGAGCCCGGTGCGGTCACCGATGACACCAAGACCTACCTCTATCTCGACCCCGGTCGTTACGTTCGCCAGGCGGCCTCGCTGTGGGATCCCAACGTCGCCCTGGGCACGGTCACCCACGAGAACATCGGGTACCTCCTGCCGATGGGGCCGTTCTACTGGTTGCTGGCCGAACTCCACGTCCCCTTGTGGATCGCCCAGCGGCTGTGGCTGGGATGCCTGCTGTTCGCAGCGGGCGCCGGGATGCTCTACCTGTGCCGAACCATCGGCCTGCGTGGGCCGGGCCGGTACGTGGCCTCGCTCGCCTTCATGTTCACCCCGTACCTGCTCCAGTACACCGGGAGGATCTCGGTCATCCTGATGCCGTGGTCGGGTCTGCCGTGGATGACTGCCTTCGTCATCCTGGCCCTGCGCCGCGGCGGATGGCGCTATCCGGCGCTGTTCGCCTTGGTGGTGGCGCTGGTCAGCGGGATCAACGCCAGCTCCATCCTCTATGTGGGGATCGGCCCGGCCCTGTGGTTGCCCTTCGCGGTCGTTCGTCCTGCGGGAGGCCACCGGTCGACAGGCCTGGCGGGTGGCCTGCAAGATCGGACTGCTGTCGGCTCTGGTCTCGGTGTGGTGGGCCATCGGGCTACAGGTCGAGGCGGCCTATGGCGTCAACATCCTCAAGTACACCGAGACGCTGACGTCCACCAGCGCCACCTCGTCGCCGGCCGAGGTGCTGCGCGGCCTCGGCTACTGGTTCTTCTACGGAGCGTCCGACCAGACGGGCAACTGGACCCAATCGGCGGTGGCCTACACCCAGCACCTGTGGTTACTGGCCCTCACCTTTCTCGTCCCCGCCCTGGCCTTCGCGGCGGCGGCACTACTGCGATGGCGACTGCGCGCCGTACTTCATCTTGCTGGTGGTGGTCGGCACCGTTCTGGCCGTCGGCCCCTTCCCCTACACCAACGGGACCTCGGTCAGCACCTTCCTCAAGGACTTCATGTCCGAGACGACCGCCGGTCTGGCCCTGCGGTCGACCGACCGGGCGTCGCCCCTGTTGCTCCTCGGGCTGGCCGTTCTGCTGGGCGGCGGGGTCACCGCCCTGGCCGGTCGGATGCACCGGGTCGGCTGGATCATCGGCGGTCTGGCCGCCGCGGCGGTGGTCGGGCGCCTCGGCGCCCCTGTGGACCTCGGGCGGGGTGGTCGACGGTCTCACCCAACCGGCCACACCGCCGGCCTACGTGCGCCAGGCAGCCGACGCCCTCAACCACACCCACCCCGGTACCCGGGTCTACGCCATGCCCGGCAACAACTTCGCCGCCTACCGCTGGGGCGACACCATCGACACGGTGTACCCGGCTCTGCTCACCCGGCCGTTCGTGACCCACGAACAGCAGACCATGGGGTCGCTTCCCACCGCTGATCTCTTGGAGGCGGTGGACACGCCGCTCCAGGACGACACCCTCGATCCGGTGACCATCGCCCCGCTGGCCTCGTTGATGAGCGCCGGGGACGTCCTCGTCCAGTACGACCAGCAGTACGAGCGGTACGACTCGCCCAACCCCCAGCAACTGGCCCGGGACCTCACGCCCACCCCGCCCGGCCTCTCCGACCCGGTGTCCTACGGTACGCCCCGTCCCAACGTGTCGACCGTCAGTCACCTCGACGAGCAGACCCTGTCCCGGCCGGCCAATCAGGCCTGGACCGCCCCCCTGGTGTCCTACACGGTTGCCCATCCCCGACCCATCGAGCGGGCCGAGTCACTGACCTCGCCGGTGGTGGTCGACGGAAACGCCGACGGTCTGGTGGCCGCAGCCGGAGTCGGACTTCTGGTCGGAAACCCCACGCTGCTCTATGCCGGCACCCTCGACACCGACAAGCCGTTGGCCAGACAGGTCCTCGCCTCCAAGCCCGATCTGGTGGTGACCGACACCAACCGCAAGCAGGGTTACCGGTGGAACGGGATCATCGACAACGCCGGTTATACCGAGACCCGGACCCAACCCCCGGACAACTACGACCCCACCGACGCGCCCCTCAACCTGTTCCCCAAGGCGCCAGCCGATGCCCAGTCCACCACCGTGTTCAACGGCATCAACCAGGTGGTGGCCTCGAGCTACGGCTCGCCGGCGCTCTACTTCCCCTACGACCGGCCGGCCGCCGCCCTCGACGGCAGCATGGCCACCGCTTGGCTCACCGCCCAGTTCCCGGTAGGACAGTGGTGGCAGGTCCGCTTCGACAAGCCCAAGACCATCAACCACATCAACCTGGCCACCTCGGGCAGCGCCCACGTCGGCGAGCGGATCACCGAGGTGACGCTCACCTTTGACAACCAGCATTCCGACACGGTCAAGCTCGGGCCGGCCTCGCTCACCGCCGCCGGGCAGAACATCTACTTCCCCACCCGGACCTTCACCGCCCTCCGCATCACCATCAACGCCGGAAAGCTGAGTCACAACCACTACAAGTCCGGGTTCGAGAACACCGCCGGATTCGCCGAGGTGAGGATCCCTGGTGTCCAGGCCGACGAAACGGTGTCCATGCCCGAGGACCTGCTCCGGGCGGCCGGCGCGTCTTCCATCGATGACCCGCTCACCGTGATCATGACTCGCCAGCGCAGTTCGGGCTACCCGCCCCAGGTCGACACCGAGTTGACCCTGGCCCGCGACTTCTGGCTGCCCACTGCCCGGACCTTCAGCCTTACCGGCACCGCCCGCATCTCACCATCGGCCTCCGACGCCACCATCGACACAGTGATCGGTCGGGGCGGCTCGGTGGTGGCCTCGACCAGCAGCCGCATGGCCGGAGACGTGCAGGCCGGCGCCGACGCCGCCATCGACGGCGACCAGGCGACGGCATGGCAGTCGGCCTTCGGGGTGGCTCAGAAGGGCCAGTGGCTCCAGTACCAGCTGGCCAAGTCGGTCACCTTCGCCTCCTTGGACCTGAAGGTCCTGGCCGACGGGCGACACTCGGTGCCCACCCAGCTCACCGTGAGCGCCGACGGGGACACGCCGGGGACGGGCGAGACGGTGGCGCTGCCGGCCATCGCCGACGGCCGGGTGGCCGGCTCGGTGGTCGACGTGCCCGTCCAGCTTCCCCGGGCGCTGACCGGATCGGACATCCGGGTCACCTTCAGCGGTGTGCACCCCGAGTACACCATCAACTACTACACGCAGTCCCCGACCCTCCTCCCGCTGGGCATCGCCGAGCTGGGCATTCCCGGGGTGAGCGCCGGCCCGGTGCCGGCCACCCTGCCCGCCTCGTGTCGCAGCGATCTGCTGACCGTCGACGGGTCGCCGGTGTGGATCTCGGTCACCGGCACGTCGGCCACCGCCCTGGCCCGGGACGGCCTCGACGTCTCCCTGTGCGGTCCCGACGCCTCGGGCCTCGTCCTCGGGTCCGGCTCGCACACCCTGGATTCGACATCCGGACAGACGGTGGGGATCGATCTCGACCAGCTGGCCCTGGCCTCGTCGCCCGGTGGGGGACCGGCTCCCATCTCGGCCGGCGGACAGGTGCCGGCCCCGGTGACCACGAAGGTCCCAACGGTCAAGGTCGTCCACCAGAACTCGACCTCGATGCAGCTGAAGGTGAGCGACATCACCTCCTCCACCGCGCCATTCGAACTGGTGATGGGCCAAAGCATCAACGCCGGGTGGAAGGCCACGGTCAACGGTCGAAGCCTGGGTGCGCCGGTGCTGATCGACGGGTTCGCCAACGGGTGGGAGATGCAACCGGCCCAGCTGGCCTCGGTGGTGCACGGGGGCCAGCTGACCGTGCTGGTCAAGTGGGCCCCCCAGCGCGAGGTCAACCTGGCTCTGATCATCTCGGCGCTGACCATCCTGGTCTGCCTGGTGCTGGTGTTCGTCCCGGTCCGCCGCCGCCGGCGGGCCCACCGCCGTCGCCGGGATGGCGATGGGTCGGTTTCGGCCGCCCCACTGGTGGAGGAGACGGCCACAGAGCCCGAGCCGTTGCCCGAACCGGAACTGGTCACCGCCTACCGGTCGCAGGGTGGTGCCACTTCGGTCGGGTGGGCGCTGTGGATCGGATTGGTCACCGGGGTGGCCGCCGCCCTGATCGCTTCGCCGCTCCTCGGGTTGGTGGTGGCCGTGGCCACCGGGGTGGCCATGCGCTATCCGAAGACACGCTTGGCCCTGGGTATCGCCGCCGCCGTGGCCATTGCCGCGGCCGGAACCTACGTGGTGGCCTATCAGGCCTACAAGCAGATCCCGCCCAACGGTGGCTGGCCCACCGGGTTCGGGCCGGCCGATTCGCTGGTGTGGGTGGGCATGATGTTCATCGGGGCCGATGCGGTGGTCGAGGTGATGACCCGACACCTGGCCAGGCTCCCCGGCCCCGGACCGCTGCCCCCCGAGGACGGACCCGAGGCGGCGCCGGTTCCGGCTCCGGCGGGTGCACCGGCCACCGACGAGGTACCGGTCGCCCCCTGAGCTGGCCGGTCAGCCAGCTCCACCCCAGAGCGAACTGGGCCGAATCCCCCAGGCCACCTGGCGGGCCAGTTCGGCACTGACCACCGGCAGGTCGGCGGCGTGGGTGACCCCCACCAGCTTGGCCTCGGTGCTCACCACCCGCACCGGCAGTCCCGAACCTTCGGTCACCATGGCCGCCACCACCTCGGGCAGCAACACTTCGGCCTTGGGCGGATCAGCCCCGGCGGCCACCCCGGCGAGCAACGCCTCCTCGTCCAGTCCCGAGGCGTCCATGGCCGCGGTGAGCACGGGCCAGATGGCCGGCTGGAACCCCCACAGGTTGACCGAGGTCGGAGCCCGGGGATCGAGGACGGCCGGTTCGGCGCCGTCATCGGACCGGAACGTCGCACCGCCATCGATCCGGTGGACCTGGCGGCGCTCGGTGAGGGCTACCAGATTTCCCGCGGCGTCCACCTCGCAGATACCCCGGGTGACCGGGTCGTCGGTGGCCACCGTGCGGGCCAGGGGATAGCCGATGAGGGCGTGGACCGTCGATTCGGCGGCCAGTTGGTCGGCCAGCTGGCCCATGGCCACCTCGCCGTAGACGTCGTCGGCGTTGGCCACGGCGAAAGGCCGGTCCGGCTGGAGGACGGCCCGGGCAGCCAGCACCGCGTGCACGGTGCCCAGGGGGAGTCGCTGCTCGGCGAAGGCGACCTCGACCGACGCCGGCCAGCACTGTTCTACGTGGTAGCGGATGGCCGGCCCGGTCTCGGGGTGGAGCACGAGCACGATCCGTCCGAAGCCGGCGGCCACCGCGTCGCTGACCAGCAGGTCGAGGACCGCCTCGCCGTGGGGACCGATGGGGGCCAGCGGCTTGCAGCCCCCGTAACGGCGGGCCATGCCGGCGGCCAGCACCACCAGGGACGGCGCCACGCCGGGCGTCACCCTCCCCAGCGCAGGACGGCACTGGCCCAGGTCATCCCCCCACCGAACCCGGTGAGCAGCACATGGTCACCCTTGTTGAGCCGACCGGTGTCCAGCGCGTCGACCAGGGCCAGGGGGATGGAGGCCGACGAGGTGTTGCCGTAGCGGTCGATGACCACCACCGCCTTCTCGTCGGGGATGCCCAGGCGCTGGCAGGCCGCGCTGATGATGCGGAGGTTGGCCTGGTGGGGCACGATGAGGTCGATGTCGTCGGTGGTGAGGCCGGCCTCGGCGATGGCCAGTTCGGCCGATTCCACCACCACCCGCACCGCCTTGCGGAAGATCTCCTTGCCGTCCATGTACAGGAACCCGCCGTGGTCGCACTTGAGGAGGTGGCGGAGCGACCCGTCGGCCCCCAGGTTCCACGACAGCAGCTGGCCCGGTCCGTCCACCGCCTCCAGTACCACCGCCCCGGCACCGTCGCCGACCAGCACGGCCACCGATCGGTCGTCCCAGTCGGTGATCCGGCTCAGTGTTTCGGAGCCGATGACGAGGAGGCGTTCGGCGCCGATGGCCAGCATCCCGTGGGCCACGGCCAGGGCGTAGACGAATCCGGAACAGGCGGCGTTGACATCGAAGGCCCCACCGGCCACCCCGATCCCGTCCTGCACAGTGGCCGAGGTACCCGGAACGATCTGGTCGGGGGTGGTGGTGGCCAGGATGACCGCGTCGATCTCGTCGGGACGGCGGCCGGCCTTGGCCAGGGCGGCCAGGCCGGCCTCGATGGCCAGCTGGGAGGTGGTCCCGCCGATGCGGCGCTCCTGGATGCCGGTGCGCTCCTGGATCCAGGCGTCACTGGTGTCCATGGTCACCGACAGGTCGTCGTTGGTGACCACCTTGTCGGGCACGGCGATACCCCATCCGGTGACGATGCCTCCGCGTGCCGTAGTCATGATGCCGTCGTCATGGTTCAGCCCGCCTCGAGGACGTGGATGCCGATGAAGGCGGCGTCAGTGGGACCGGCATGGGTCCCGATCATGCCACCGGTGTTGGCCGCCACCGCCAATCGGGCCGCCGGCGCCTGCCGCGGTCCGGCCTGGTCACGCAGCTGGGTGGCCAGTTCGACCACCTGGGCGATGCCGGTCGCCCCCAGCGGATGGCCCCGGCTGACCAGGCCACCACTGGTGTTGACGGTAACGCCGCCTCCGCCGAGCGTGGTGTCCCCGGCCTGCGTGGCCGGACCGGCATCCCCCGGCTTGAAGAAGCCCAGCGATTCGAGGGCGTAGATCTCCTCGGGGCTGGTGGCGTCGTGCAGCTCGACCACGTCGACGTCGGCCGGGTCGACCCCGACGTCTCCCAGGCGGCCAAGGCCGTCTCGGCCAGACGCTCGTGGTAGTCGAGGTCGCCGTTGCCCGATCGGACGGTGCTGGTCCGGATCCTCGGTGCCCCAGGCGTTGGGGTGGTGGCGAGGACCACGGCGGCGGCCCCGTCGGTGAACGACGAGCACATCAGCCGGGTGAGCGGGGGGACGATGGACGGCGAGGACAGGACCTCGTCGAGGGTGACCGGCTGTTGGAACTGGGCGTTGGGGTTGAGGGCGCCGTTCCGGCGGGCTTTGACCGCGGCCGCGGCGAACTGTTCGACGGTGGCGCCCCGTTCCTCGATGAGGGTCATGGCCCACCCGGCGTTGAGGGCCATCAGCACCGAGCCCGACGGGTTCTCGAGCGTGTCGTGCATGAAATCGTCGGTCGTCGAGGGGCACGCCGTCCTCGATGCCGGCCAGGGTCTCCGCTCGGTCACCGGTCCACATCTTCTCCACGCCCACGGCCAGGACCGTGCCCGAGCCGCCCAGCGTGGCCAGGGTGGCCAGGTGGAGGGCGGAGGCACCGCCGGCACAGGAGTTGTCGACGTTGACGATGCCGGCGTTGCGCAGCCCGGCATCCTTCAGGAAGGTCTGGCCCCGGATGCAGCCCTGGTCGAGCAGCCGTCCGGCGGTGGCGTTGCCGAAGACCACCAGGTTGACTTCCGCTGGCTGGAGGTCGGCGTCGGCCAGAGCGTCGGCCACCACCTGGTGGGCCATGTCCGCCGCCGTGCGGTCGCGCCGGTTCATCGGCGTGATGCCGGTGCCGACGATGTGTGCGGTGCTGTCCATGGTGTCCTTCTTAGTTCCTCTCGTCCTCGGTTTCGTGCTGGGTCCGGTACTGCGCTGAAGGCTTGGTCACCCGTGGGGCGGGTTCAGTCACCGGTGGCAAAGCCGGTGGCTGGCAGGGCGGCGAGGAGCCGCTCGAACTGTTCGAGCGGCTGGTCGTCGGTGACGTAGACGGCCACGTGCTCGGCCCCGACACTGCGGAACGCGGCCATGACCCCGGCCACCTCGGCCGCGGTGCCGGTCACCAGGTGGCGTTCGAAGGCCTTGGCCGGGATGCCGTAGAGCGAGGCCATCCAGTCGGTGCCCCGCCGGCGGGCCCGGGCCGGGTCGTCGTCGACGCTGCAGAACAGGACGATGGACGGGGTCACGGCATCGGGAGCCCGGCCGGCCCGGTCGATCTCCTTGCCCAGCCGCTCGACCGCCTGCCCGTACTCGGTGGGACTGAGGAAGAGGGGCATCCACCCGTCGGCCAGAGCGGCCGCCCGCTGCAGGGCGGCCTCGGAGGAGCCTCCCACCCACACCGGAATGGCGGACGGGGCCGGAAGCTGCCGGTAGCGGGCCCCACCGTCCGACGCGGTGTCGCCCCGGTCCACCCCCTGGCCCGACGCCCACGACCGTCGGAGCTCGGCGATGCCGGCATCGAGCAGCCGACCGCGGGCGTGGTAGTCGACGCCGGCCTGGTCGTACTCGCCGGCGTGGCTGCCCACGCCGACGCCGAGGACCAGCCGTCCGGTCGAGAGCATCTGGAGGGTGGCGGCCTGCTTGGCCACGGCCGGCGCCTGGCGGAGGGGGAGCTGGATCACGCAGGTTCCGAGGGAGGCCCGGGTGGTCGCTCTGGCGGCCACGGTCAGGGCGGCCATGCACTCGAGGGACGGTCCGTGCCAGAAGAGGTGGTCGCACGCCCACAGGGCGTCGGCCCCCAGCGCCTCGGCCTGGCCGCACAGGGTGGCGAGAGCGGTGAGCGGGTCGCCGGACCGGGGGGAGGTCTCGGCCCATGCCGGCACCGTGTCCTGGACGAAGGTCGGCAGGACGAGTCCGATCGGCCCCGGGGGAGTGGTGGGTCGCTCCATGGGCACAACGCATGGTAACCCCCGCGGTCCGAGGGCGTGCCACCGTCGGCCGGTGTGCCGTCCCTCCGGATGTCTGGCTGACGCTGTTGCCGGGCCGGTATCTGGACGTCTTGGGGTCCGGTGTACCGACCAGGTCGCCGGCACGGCAGACTAGGGGGGACAGTTCAGCGATCGGGCACCCGGCACCGGGCACCGGCGGAAGGACAGAACGTGGAGACCGAGGCCGCACCGACCGGATCCGAAGGAGTGCCCGAGGGGGCTGGCGAGGCAGAACCTACAGTGGCTGTCGAGTTGACCGACCAGGCTGTCGAGTTGACCGACGAGGAGCGCGGTGCGCGGCTGGCCCAGCTCAATAGCCTCATCGAGCTCATGCGGCCGGCCGTGCAGGCCGACGGGGGCGATCTGGCCCTGCTGTCGGCCGACGTGGCCACCGGGGTGGTCGAGGTCCAGCTCCAGGGGGCCTGCAGCTCGTGTGCGGTGAGCTCCTCCACCCTCCAGGGCGGGGTGGAGCGTATCCTCCACGACCGGCTGCCCTGGGTGACCGAGGTACTCGGCGGCGTGGACGAATCGGTGGATCCCTTCGAGAGCGAGTCGATGGGTCGCGGGGGGTACGTCCCCAGCTTCTGAGTCCGGCGGCCGGAGCCGCGGGCTCCGGCTGATCCGGGTTCGACGGTGACCCGGGCGGCCCGGTTCGGTCTCCCATAGGATCGTCCGTCCATGGGTCCCGACTCCCAGCCGAGCGCGACCGAGGGCGCCGGACCACCGGTGGCGGCCGGCGCACCGGCCCTCGTCCCGGCCCCCCGGTGGATGACCGTGCTGGCCTTCGCGGTAGTGGTGGTGCCCTTCGCCATCGCCGTCATCAGGCTGTTGGCCGCTCCGGGTGGCCACCTGTACCTTCCCGACGATCTGGCCCTCATCGACCTGCACACCCGGCGTGCCGTCGCCTGGCAACAGCAGCTCGGGGTGTTCGACCACAACGGCTGGAACCATCCGGGACCGGCCTACTTCTACCTGCTGTCGGTGGTCTACCGAATCCTCGGGTCGGGAGCCAAGTCGCTGTTCGTCGGGGCCACCCTGATCAACGCGGCGGCTGCCCTGGCTTGTGTGGGAGTGGTGCGGCATCGGGCCACGCCGGCCCGTGCCCTGTGGGCAGCGGTCTGGGTCTGCGTGCTGGCCTCGTTGCTGGCCACGGTCGGACCGGGCAGCGTGACCTACTCGGAGGGCGCGCTGGGTGGCCTGGTCAGCCCCTGGAACCCGATGGTGGTGATCTTCCCGCTGTTGTTGTTCATCCTGCTGTGCGCGGCGGCCATCGACCGGTCGACAGTGTCACTGGTGGGGGCACTGCTGGTCGGG
The DNA here is from genome assembly GCA_963824355.1 of uncultured Acidimicrobiaceae bacterium. Taxonomy (GTDB): domain Bacteria; phylum Actinomycetota; class Acidimicrobiia; order Acidimicrobiales; family RAAP-2; genus Bog-756. The sequence continues at coordinate 363,122 of CAWGOY010000017.1, forward strand.
TCCTTTGTCGTCCAGACCAACATCTCGACCATGCCCGTGGTGGCGGCCGTGTTCGTCGTCACCGTGGCGGTGTGGTTGGTCACCGTCCTCCTCGACCGCCGGCGCCGTGCGGCCCACGTCGGAGGGGCGGAACGAGGAGCCGACGGAGCCGTGGCGGTGGGGGTGACCGAGGCGCCGGCCACCCGGGGGCGGGTCGGGGTGTGGGTGGGCGGCGGCCTGGTGGTGTTCGTCCTGCTGTGGCTGCCGCCCGTGATCCAACAGTTCACCAACCATCCCGGCAACTTCACGCTCATCGCCCGGTTCTTCACCGCGGCCCACCAGGGCCCGTCGCTCAAGGCGGCGCTGCTGTCAGTGGTGGCGGTCTACGGCGTCTTTGTGGTCGGTCCCTCCGAGGTGATGAGCACCTTTCTCGGAGGCACGCCGCACCACGCCGCACTGGTCTTGCTGGCCTTCGCCGTGCTGGTTCTGTTGGCGGTCGCCCTCACCGTGGTGGGCGTGCGCCAGCGGTCGCGGTGGGCGGGCGGACTCGGTGCTCTGGGTCTGGTCGGCTTGGTGGCCCTGGTGGTGGCCACTACCGGCGTGGTGGGCACCGTCTACGGCTACCTGCTGGTGTGGGGAATCGCCGTGCCCACCTCGACGCTGATCGGGGCGGGCATGATCCGGTTCCCGCTCCGGAGCGGGAACGAGGCTCGAACGCCGTGGACGTCGTTGTCGGGCGTCCGGTGGGCGGCTTGTGCCGTGGCCGTGGCCGTCTCGGCCGTGCTGTGTGTGCGGGTGGTCGACCTGCCCCCCCTCCGTTCGGTGTCCAATCCCGAGGTCGAGCGCCTGGCCGCACTCACCCAGCCGGTCCTTGACCGCAGCGGACGGGTGTTCGTCGGTGACGCCGGGGCCGGGAGCGGCATCACCAAGCTGCTCGACGTGGAGGAGTTCATCGGCCTGGTCAACTGGCTCGACCAGGCCGGCTACCACCCCAAGGTGAACCAGCTGTGGCGGGCTGAGTTCGGTCCCGGCTATCGGTCCAACGGGACCGAGGGGCGCCAGATCACTCTGACCACCTGGACACCATCCTCGCCGTCGCTGCCCGGCTACGTGGGCCGGGTCGGGGACATCGCCGTGCAGGTGACGCTGATCAGCGGCAAGACGGCCCCGTCGGTCAGGTGACCCAGTAGCCCTGGTTGAAGAGGATCTGGGTGACCATGGCCGCAGCCACCGACACACCGATCCCGACGACGACCAGGGCCGGCCACCGCCGCACCGGCAGGAGGAGCCCGGCGTAGAGCGGGAAGGCCACGCTGATCAGTCGGGCGGTTCCCTCGGTGCTGGCCGGCCCACCCGGGGTCCGGATCACCGTCGAGGTGGCCAGCACCGTGATGCCAGCCAGCACCACGATCCACAGCAGCGGTATCCGCTGGGTCAGGGCCGGCCCGCCCGGGTCCGCCGCTGTGGCAGCCGGCCCGCCCGGGTCCGCCGCTGTGGCAGCCGGCCCGACGGTGCCGGCCCGGTGGTCCCGCACCACGCTGACGATCATGGCCACCAGGGCCACCACCGCCAAGAGGGCGGTCACATCGTCGAGGACCCACATCCAGGCGATGTTGTCGCTGTAGGCCCGCAACGAGTGGGCCTCGACGGTGGCGGCGTGGAGGGCCTGGTGGATGGCCGGAACGTTCTGGACGACGCCGACCAGTGGCACCACGGTCACCCGGTGGAAGTCGGGCAGCACGTCGGCGAAGTCGAACGGCTTCCCGAACCGGACCCCCAGGTAGGTGACGAAGCCGATGGCCCCGAGCGAGCCGACCAGGCCGTAGCCCACGGCCCGGGCCAGACCCCGACGGGCGACCAGTGCCGCCACCACCAGGGCCAGGGTGAGGGCGGCCGACTCCGGTGAGGTGGCCGAGGCGTAGCCGGCCACCGCCGCGGCCCACCACCACGAGCCGCGGTCGACGAGGACGGCCACGGCCACGATGGCCAGGGCGAACAGGGCCTCGGAGTAGGGGGCCAGGAAGAAGACGGTGGTGGGGAACCAACAGAACAGGGCGGTGGCCCACAGGGCGGTCGTGCGCCCCAGCTGCTTCGCCACCAGGTGGTGGATGAGTCCAGCGGCCAGACAGAAGGCCACCATCGACACCAGCGACCCCACCTGGGCCAGGGAGAAGAGTCCCCCGGTGACCAGATGGGCCAGCCACACCACGAGGGGGTAGCCGGGGAAGAAGGCTCGGGTGTCCGGGCTGCCGTCCGGATAGCCGCGGGCGGCGATGGCCAGGTAGTAGTGGGCATCCCAGCGGTCGAACGCGCCCAGCCATCTCCCGTTGCTGAGCGTGGCCATCCTCGTGTGCAACCGGGGTGGGAACCAGAGGAGGTCGAGGTGGGCCCCGACGACCCCGATGACGATGCGGCCGAGGGCCAGCCCGATGCCGATCCGCATCGCCGTCCACCACCGCCGGGCCCGGCCGGGCCCGGCACGCCGGCCATCGCCGGCCGGCATGGTCGCCACCGGTCCGGGTACCGAACCTCCGGCCTCCGCCGCCGGTCGTGCCGTCACGCTCATCGGGCTGCCCCGGGGGTGGGGGTGCGGTCCGCGTCATACCAGGCATCGATCCCGCCCGACACCACCGGAGGGCGCCCGAGCGCCCGACTGAGCACCTGGGCCACCGCCCCCGAGTGCGGCGTTGCCCGGTCGACCAGCACCACCCCGACGTGGTAGCCGGCGATGAACTGCCGGAGCTCGGCGATGAGCGCTCCGTTGGCCGCGACCACCGATCCGGCGTAGAAGGGGACCCCTCCCTCCTGGTTGATGAAGAACTGCTCGACCGGTGGCGGTTGGAGGAGTGAGGGGAACAGCGAGTTGGTGTGCTGGGCGTCGGGTACCAGGCGTAGCCCCCGATGAGCGAGAAGCGGAGACCGGCCACGGCCTGCCACACCATGGGCTGGGGATGACCCGGGGCCGCATAGGGGAAGGTGAGGGCCACCGTACCCGGCGGGATGCGGTCGACCTCGGACGACGTGAAGTAGGGCGGGAGGTGGGTGGGGACGTTGGGGTTGGGCCAGCGTGGCAGCAGCGAGGCCACCACGACGACCACCACCAGGCCGACCAGTCCCAACCGGAACCGATCGGGCAGTCCCGATGCCGACGGGGATCGATTTCGGGCCGCGGCACGGAGATCGTCGAGGGCCAGGGCGACAAGGAGGCCGACGAACAGGGCGGTGAGCATCGAGATCCGCGACGGGACCAACTGGTCGACCAGGGGCAGGTGGGCGAAGAGGGCGCCGGGCAGCGGAATGTGGGTGTTGTGCCCGCCCACCATCAGTGGTGAACCGAGGGCCAGGACGAAGGTGATCACCGCCATCAGCGCGCTGAACCGGATCCAACGGTTCCGCCAGGTGCGGGCGGCCAGGTAGACGACGGTGGCCACCAACGGCACGCCGAGATAGCTGCCGATCTCCGAGTCGTCGGAGAAGGCGATGAGCTTGTCGCCGTAGGCGGCCCACGAGGCCGGGGCCAACCGTTGGAAGGAGGTGGGGACCACCGGGCTCAGGAGGTCCGACCGCAGGCCCAACGCGCCGACCGACTCCGACGCGAACCGGTAGTGCTCGGGCCCGAAGAGGAACACTCCCACCGGATAGGCCAGGAGCAGGGCGGCCACGACCGCCCCCCAGGCCAGTCCCGGTGCGGCGAAGCGGAGACCGGCAGCTATCTCGGCCGGTCGGGCGATGGCCAGGACGACCAGGCCGGCCAGCACGGCCAGCCCGGTGGTGGTCAGCACCTCCGAGGCGATGAGGAATTGGCCGGCGACCAGGAGGCCCAACACCACGCCCCACGTCCGGGCGCTCCCGCTCCGTCGCACGAACAACTCGTAGACGGCCAACAGGATGAGGGGGGGCAGCGGGAGGAAGATGAGGTGGAGATGGGCGGTGGACTGGCCGATCATGTAGGGCGAGAACCCGTAGAGCAGCCCACCGGCGAACGCGGCCGGTGACCACCTCGTCCAGCGGCGCAGCACGAGGTACATCGACGTGGCTGACAACGGGAAGGCGAGCCACATGAGCAGGTTGAGGCTGGCGATCGGACCGGCGGTCAGCGTGAGGGGCGCGGTGACGATGCCGAGCAGCGGCATCTGGGTGTTGTAGGTGAGGTTGACGCCGTTCGGGTAGTTGAGGGCGTTGGTGTAGAAGAGGTTCTGCCCGTGGGCCAGCGCGTGGGCGGTGGCAGCCAGGAACCACGTGTTCAGCCCGGCATCACCACAGATGCACTGGGGGATCCGGTGGGGGTCGCCGGGCCACGTCGGGAAGTAGGCGACCAGGCCGAGGCCGGCGTAGACGACGACGGGGACGATGATCGACCAGTGGATCCTCGTGTCGGTCGGCGTCTGGTCCGACAGGCCTGCCGGGGCATCGGGAGTCTGGAGGGCCAGCGCCGAGTCCGTGACCATTGCCGCTCAGCGCGCGGCGGAGCGTTGTCGCCAGCGCATGAGCGGTTTCTCGATGAGGAACCAGCTGGCGATGGCGATGGCGAAGATGATGGCCAGCCGCACCACCTCGGTGGGCCAGAAGCCCCAGCCGGTGCCGTCCTTGCCCGGTTCGAGGGCCAGGTACACGGGGAAGTGGACCAGGTAGAGCGTGTAGGTGAGGTCGCCGAGGAAGACGAAGAGCCCCAGGCCGACGAACTTGGAGCCGATCCCGGTGGGGCAGATCACGAAGTAGACGATGATGATGGCTGGCGGCCAGGGTGGTGGCCGGGATCCACCAGACCACCAGACGCTCGCTGGAACAGGGGCGCGTTGAACAGGATCCAGACGAGGAAGGCCACCGAGACGATGGCGGCGCCGACAGGACACGCTGGGCGCCAGCGCTGCCATCCGTTGAGGTAGCCGTCGGTGGCCAGCAGAGCCGAGGAGGCATCCGAGGAAGAGGGCGTCGGCCCGGGTGTCGAAGGCGTAGTAGATCCGGGTGAAGACGGCGTCGTCGAAGTGGGGGGCGCCGTAGGCCAGCCACAGGCGGTCGCCGGTGCTGAGGAGCGAGCCCGGCGACGGCGAATCCGTAGGCCAGCTTGCGCTTGCCGGTGGCCACCGCCGCCACCATCAGTACCGACCAGATGATGTAGAACTGCTCCTCGACCGAGAGCGACCAGGTCTGGGCCAGGTAGCCGAAGAACGGGGCGTGGCCGAGGGCCTGGCGGTAGTCGGCGTAGTAGAACATGGCCGCCGCGCTGTCACCCCACACCCGTTGTGAGGCGTCGGCCACGTGGACGAAGCGAGGCGTAGATGGCCAGCAGGGCGATGGTGAGGAACAACGGCGGCAGCAGGCGGGCCGCCCGCCGGGAGTAGAACCCCTTGAGGCTGATCCGCCCGTTGCGGTCGCCCTCGCCGGCCAGCATGGCGGTGATGAGGAAGCCGCTCAGCACGAAGAAGATCTGGATGGCGATCCACGAGCCCGGCCAGGTGTGGAAGTTGGAGTGGTAGATGAGCACGGTGGACAGTGCGAACGCCCGCATACCGGTGAGGGGAGGCCGGTTGCCCAGACGGAACTTGGGCGGTTTGGCTGATTCGGCAGTGGCTGATTCGGCAGTGGCTGATTCGGCAGTGGTGGCCGTTCCCGCGCTGTCGACTCCGGTTGCCGTCCCGCCGCCGTCCGGTGTGGTGTTCAGTGCCGGCTCCGCCGGAGCGGTGACGATGGCCGGCGGGGTCCGGTCGTCAGCGTCCACCGTTGGATTACCTGTCGGGTCGCCGGTCAGGGACCAGCGACCGTTCTGCACCTTGAGCTGCCCGACCCCGCGGTTGCATCAGCGGGACTTTATCGCACCGCCTCCGGCGCTCTCCGATGCGGCCCGGGTCGTTCACCCTGGTCCATCGAGCACACAGGGCCCAACTTGGGCCACCCCTCCGACCCCCGGAGGGCTGTCGCTCACGCAGGCGGACAGGGCGGACGCGGCCACCGGATGAGGCGGCGGCCGACCATGGAGGCCCGACCACACCCAGGCGCCGTCCTGGCGGTGGGGGACCGAGCCCAGGACGGCCGAGTGAAGAAGGCCACCCCGTAAGCGGTTCCCCGGGCCGTCTGGTAGGCGGGCAGGCCGGCGTCGTCCGGCACCACCACCGTGGTCACGCCCCAGGCGGCCAGCGCCTTCCGCACAGCGACCAGATTGGACGACGACAGTGTGGGCGCGGCGAGGAGGGGCACCGACGCGGCCCTCAGCACGGCGAAGCCCGCCTTCTGATCACCGGCCCGGGCCACCGTTCCCGCCGGTCCGCCACCACCGGCCATCTTGTAGGGCATCCCCTCGATGGCCTGCCAGGGGATGGACGCCTGGGAGTCGGCGGTGGCGAAGGGATAGGTGGCGAGGACTTGTCCTGGCGGCAGGTGCACCGAGGTCTGTTCGAACCATCGGGGTACCACCACCGGCTGGACGACGAGGGGGATGTTGGGAGCCAGCACCACGACCACCGGCACGAGGGCCACCGCGGCCACCGCCACGGCCCCGAGCCGGGCCAGCCAACCGCTTCGGCGGCGGGTCTCCGGTCCGATGGCTGGAGACTCCGGCCCGCCCTCGGCCGCCGGGGCGGATTCCTTCGAGACTGTCCCCTTCGAGGTTGTCCCCGTCGAGACTGTTCCCCTCGAGACTGTCCCCTTCGAGGCCATCCACGACTCCAGGCCCCACCGCGTTCTGTCGACGATCACCGCCAGCATCACTGCGGCGCACAGCCCCACCACCGCGGCGAAGCGGGACTGGACCACGTTGCGGAACAGGGGCAGGTGGTAGACGAGGGCCCAGGGTGCCCATTGGCCGCTTCCGACCCGAAGGCTGATCAAGGCGGTGATCACCCCGAGACCACCGAAGAACCACAAGCGCCGGTCCTTGCGCCACCACAAGGCACCGGCGACCAGCACCACCAGCATCCCCACGCCCAAGAAGGCGGGAGCCGGTGTGGCCGGGCCCCGGTATCCGCCGAGGACGGGCGCTTCGTCCACCAGTACCTGCTCTTTGATTGAGCCCCAAAGAGCCAGGTGGCTCCAGAAGTTGCTGGCCGCGTTTCCGAGGGCGCCAGGCACGTCGGTGGACCAGAGCGTGCCGTCGAGGTGGGCCGGTCCGGCCACGAAGAACCACAGCGGGTAGGCCAGAAGCACCGCCGCCACCACCGCACCGGCGACCAGCCCCTTGGCCGCGTGGGGCAGTCTTGACCGGAGGTCGGCCGGGTTCCTCAGGGCGGCGTAGGCAACCAGCAGGACCACCGCGATCACCGCGGCGACCGCGGCGATGAGCACGAGCTCGCTGCTCACGAAGAACTGGACGGCCACCAGCAGACCGAGGGCGGCGCCCACCGCCAACGGCCGACGCCGTTGGCCGACGAGCAGCTCGTCCAGACACGCCACCAGCAGCGGGAGCAGGGCCACGCAGGCCAGATTGAGCCATCCGAAGGCCAGCTGGACGACCACGTAGGCGGAGAACCCGTAACAGGCGCCACCGATGAAGGCGGCCGGTGTCCAACGCACCCACCGCTGCAGCAGCCAGAACATGCTCAGGGCGGTGACCACCGGGATGAGGGTGGCGGCCAGGTTGACTCCGACCACCGGTCCGAACGCCAGAGTGAACGGGTCGGTGACCAGGGCCAGAGCCGGGGCGCTGGTGTCGGCCAGCAGGTTGAGGCCGGCGGGATGGAACAGCCAGGTGGAGTAGAGCAGGTTGTGACCGTGTTGGAGGGCGAATGCCGACCAGCGGAAGTACCAGACCATCCGGCCGGCGTCGGTGCAGCCACAGGTCATGACGGCAGACGGGGTGCCCGTCCAGACGTGCCACCACAGCACCAGCGATCCCATCAGGTAGAAGAGGCCGGCGACCAGGGTGCGACCGACGGGCCCCAGCCGCATGGTCGGGGCTGTCGTCATGCACTGGCGAAGCACGCAAGCCGCGGTGGCCGCTCCCGACGGCTGCGACCCGCCTGGCGCGGTGCAGGCCACGAAGGCCGCCGGGCTCAGCGGTATCGCCGAACCCGGATTTCGGACGTCGTTCCAGACCCAGGCGCTGGCCTGCTCGATGGGCGCCCGTCCCAGTGCCGCGGTGAACAGGCCGACCGCGTAGGAGACGCTGCCGCCCGCGGTCATAGGTGGGAAGCCGGGCTGGTCGGGCACCACGATGGTGGTCACCCCCCAGCCGGTCAGGGCCTGGCGGATGGCGGCCAGGTTGGAAGCGGTGGGCAGGGGAGGCGGGCTCAACGGGAACGAGGCACGGGCCAGTACCTCGAACCCGGGAGCCTCCGGTCCGGCCCGCTGCGGAGCGATGCCCGGCCCCCCGCCGCCGACCATGGAGAAGGACAGTCCGGCCAGCGTCTGCCAGGCCATCGACGACTGGATGCCGCCGAGGGCGGCCGGGTAGGGGAGCACCACCCGGCCGGCGGGCAGCTTGGGGGCGACCACCGTGAACCAGCGCGGGGCATGGACCGGCCGTACGGTCATCGGGCAGATTGGCCCACAGGGCGGCTACGATCGGGACCGACGGCCAGTGCCGCGGTGCCCACGCCGATCACCATGGCGCCGGTGGGGCCCAGTCCGGCCGGCCGTCCGGACTGGACGTGGGCGATGATCACCGCCAGCATCACCGCCACACAGGTGTTGATGATGACCGAGATGTTGACCGGCACCACGTTGTTGAGCACGGACAGGTGGGTGAAGATCCGCCACGGGGTCCAGATGTCGGGACGGACGCCGAGCGAGAAGACGGCGGCGATCAGTCCGAGGAGCCCGAACAGCCACAGCCGTCGGTCGTGACGCCAGACAGCCGTGCCGGCCACCACCACCACGATGACCCCGAACCCGAGGTAGCACAGCAGGGGGAGTGTCGGTCCTTGATAGCCGCCGAAGAGATGCATGATGCCGGTGAGCGGTGGGCTGATGAATCCGTTGACGAACTGGGACGGCGAGGTGTTGACGGTACCGGCTGGCGAGTTGGGCCAGGCCCGGCCGACCAGGTGGGCCGGGACCGGGAAGAAGAACCACAGGGGATAGGCCAACAGGACGGCCGCCGCCACGCCCCCCACCACCAGGCCGGGGAGGGCCCGGACGGTCGACCGTCGGGCCGCCTTCCACCGCCGCTGGCGGTCGAACAGCGTCCACGCGCCGATCATCAGCCACCGCGATCACGGCGAAGAGGACCAAGAGGAGCAGTACCTCGACGCTGATGAAGAACTGCACGGTGACCAACACGCCCAAGGCGATGCCGACCGTCGCCGCGCGGTGGCGACGGCGGACGAACAGGTCGTCGCAAGCACCCGATGATGAGGGGAATCGGTGCCAGTAGTCCGAAGTTGGGATGGGCCAGGGCCAGGCTCACCAAGACGAACGGGGAGAAGCCGAAGAACAGACCGCCGACGAAGGCGGCCGGCGCCCAGGGCACCCAACGGACCAACAGCCAGTACATGGCCAGTGCCGACAGTGGCGGGGACAGGATGTCGATCACGTTGAGCGACGCCACCGGTCCGAACAGCCAGGTGACCGGAGCAGCCGCCACCCCCAGACCGAGGGAGTTGGGTGCCATGTTGATCCCCACCGGCACGAACAGTCGGGAGGAGTAGAACGGATTGAGCCCGTGGCTCAACGCGTAGGCCGGCCACTTGATGACCCACAGGGTGAGGGCGGCGTCGCCGCAGCCACAGGTGGTCAGGGTGGACGGGTGGGGAAGCACATGCCACCAGACGATGAGTGATGCCACCAGGTAGAGCCCACCGGCAATGGCCAAGGCCCGCCCACTCTGGCGGGTTGGTGGTGACTGCTCGTCGTCTTCGACGGGAGCCGAGTCATCGACGGGAGCCGAGTCGGGGGCGACCTCCGGGCTGTCGGATCGGAGTTGCGGTGTCATGGCGGTGGCGCCTCGGCCGTCGGTCGCTCGACGAAACGGTTGGAGCCACAGTCGCTCCAGGCAGGGCGATCTTAGTGCCGTCGGTCACGAACTTTCGGATCACCTCCCTGTTCTCGCTGACTGTTCCCGCTGTCCGCCCAGGGCTGGGCCACACTGGAGCCGATGACGAACGCCCAGCACTCCCTCTACGGGCGCGTCGGCGGGCCGGTAGGGACGTCCGTGACGGACCGGGGGGAAGCGGACCGCGGGGAAGCGGACCGGGGGGAAGTCGACCCGGGGGAGGCCCAGCCGGGGGAATCCGAGCCGGCGGTCCTCCCCGATGTCGCCGGCACAACCGAGAGCGACGGGGCACCGGCTGGTTCCTCGCACCGTGCCACGGTCTGGCTGCACCTGGCCGTGTTCGGTGGTTTCGTTCTCCTCGGCGTGGCCCTGTGGTGGCGGGTGTGGATCACCGGCAGTCCTACGTCCACCCTCACCTGTCAGTGCGGCGATCCCAGCCAGGGGCTCTGGTTCCTCACCTGGACCCCCTGGGCGCTGGTGCACGGCCACTCGCCGTTCCTCGCCGATGCCATCTTCGCCGGCCAGGGCGGAGCCAACATGATGGTCAACACCTCATGGATGCTGCCAGCCACCGTCCTCGCCCCGGTCACCTGGCTGTTCGGACCCATCGCCTCGTTCAACGTGGCCGCCACCCTGGCCCCGGCCATCTCGGGGTGGTGCTTCTTTGTGGCCTCCCGTCGGGTGACCACCCTGGTTCCCGCCCAAGTCCTCGGAGCACTGCTCTTCGGCTTCTCGCCCTTCCTCCTCCAGAACGACCCCTTCGGCCACCTCAACTTCACCCTGCTCTTCTTCCCGCCCCTGCTCTTCATCGTGCTGCACGACCTGGTGGTGACCCACCGGCGTTCGGCGGCGAGCAACGGAGTGTGGCTGGCCGTCCTGGTGGTGGCCGAGTTCTTCACCGGCACCGAGCTGCTGGCCATGACGGTGGTGGTGGCGGTGGTCACGATGGTGGTGGCCGCAGGCATCGCCCCTCGTGCGGCCTGGGAGCAGCGGGCCCGGATGGCCAAAGCCGGCGCCGTGGCCGGCGGCATCGTGGTAGTGGTGCTGGCCTACCCGGTCTGGTTCATCGTGGCCGGGCCCCGCCACATCGTGGGCTTCTCGTGGGCGAACTCCCCACAGCTGGGTACGTCGCCCTCGGCCATCCTCGACCCTGGCGTGGGCGTCCACTCGGTGTCGCTGTTCGACGCGGTAGGCGGGTACTTCGGGGCTGTTGGTCCCAACTCGGGTCCGTTCCATCTGCCCAGCCTCATCTACTTCGGCCTACCCCTCATCGCCTTCTTGGTGGTGTCGTCGGTGACCTGGTACCGGTGGCGACTGGCCTGGGCCCTGGTGGCCGGCACGGTGGCCGCCTGGCTCTTGTCGTTCGGGACCACCCTCGGGACCGAGGGCAGCACCGGGTCGAAGCTCGACCATCCCTGGTGGGCGCCGTGGCGTCTGTTTGCCCACCTGCCCCTGGTATCGGACATCCTGCCCACGCGGTTCGCGGTGTTGGTCACCTTCGGCGTGGCCATGCTGTTGGCCATCTCGCTCGACCGGTGGTGCACGGTGATCGGTGGCGTTCTCGATCGACGGGCAACCAAGGGCGCGCATTCGCGGGCGCTGTCGCGGGCAGTGGGGCCATCAGCGGCGTGGCGCCATCGGGTCCTGTCGGGCACCGTCGCCACCGCGGTGGGGCTGGGCGTCCTGGTGCCGGTGGCCCTGGTCGAACCGGTGCCGTTCACCGTGGTGTCCACCCCGCTTCCGGCTTGGTTCGCCGACGCTGCACCCACACTGCCCGCCGGCACCATCGTGTTGGTGGTGCCGTTCGAAGGTCAACGGGCCGAGGGCTGGCAGGCCCAGACCGGGTTGCACTTCGCCCTGGCCGGCGGGTTCGCCGTGGTGCCTGGTGCCAACGGCCAGTCGGTGTTCGTCACGCCACCCGACGGAGCGGTGGGCGTGCTCGACGGGCTGTCGGTCGACCCCGGCAGCTTCTCCGCGCCGCCACTCCCGTCGTCGGCCGCCGACGTGGCCAGTGTCCGAAGCGCCATCCTGCGCTGGAAGGTGGGAGTCACCGTGGTCACCCACGAGGAGGTGCAGCCGGCCGCCGTGGTTGCCTTCTTCACCGCGGTCTACGGGAGGTCCCCGTCCCTCCGTGACGGGGTGTGGGTGTGGACCGGACCCCCGGACGGAACTCCTGTGCCCAGGGCCGTCGGCGCCGTCGGCCACGCTGCGTGAGTAGCTGGCCGGAACGGCGACCGTCCGACGTCGACCGACCCCCCTGGGTGCCGGAACGACCTGGTTGTGGGACACAATGGTGGCGATGAACGACGAGGGCGACCACCAAGAGGTGACGGTCGGCGAATCGGCCGCCGTGGCGTCCCTCGACCAAGCCGGAGCAACCGGGCCGCCACTGTCGAACCCGGAGCGGGCCGCGGTTCCCGACGCCACGGCGGCGCCGCCCTTCTCGCTCGGCAACCGGCCGGCCCTGACCGGAATCCGGGCCATCGGCGTCAGCCTGGTGCTCATCTTCCACTCCAACTTCCAGACGTTGCCCGGGTCGTGGGTGGCCCTCGGGGTGTTCTTCGTCCTGTCCGGGTTCCTGATCACCAGCATGCTGGCCAGCGAGCACCAGAAGACCGGACGGATCAGCCTGGGCAAGTTCTACTCACGGCGGGCCGTCCGGCTGCTACCACCGCTGATCCTGGCCATCGTGCTCCTGGCCGTCTACGCCGCTATCGTGCCCGTCTTCAATGCCGAGAACCGCATCTGGGGTGACTCGGCCGCCGCATTGTTCTACTTCTCCGACTACCGGTCGGCCTTCGGCCACGAGCCGTTCCTCGGGTTCATGGCCCAGTGCTGGTCCCTGGCCGTCGAGGAGCAGTTCTATCTGATTTGGGCCGCGCTCTTCCTCGCCGTGCTCAAGTTCGGCAGCCGTCGGTGGGCCTACGTGGTGGTGATCGCCGGCATCGTGTTCAGTGTGGTCAACCGGGTGCGGATCGTGTTGTGGGCGGCCCACTGGAACAGCTACGTGGCCGGTCGCGCCTACTACGCCTTCGACACCCGGGCCGACGCCCTGTTCCTCGGATGCCTGCTCGGTCTCATCGCCACCGGGGGCCACCTCGACGGGTGGAAGCCGTGGGCCAAGTGGACCCTGACCGGTCTGGCCCTCGCATCCACCGCGGTGATGTGCTGGATCATCTGGTCGGTCGGTCTGGCCGCCCGGTCGTTGCCCCTCTGGTGGCTGCCGGTCAGCGAGGTGGCCTCGGCCATCATCATCGTCTACTTCGTGGTCCGGCCCGAGGGGTGGGGGACCAAGGCCATCGGGATCTCGGTGCTGGTGCTGATCGGGAACATGTCCTACACCATCTACATCATCCACTGGCCGATCTACGTGGCCATCAGCCCGTACACCGTACGGTGGTCCTACGCGGTGTCCGAGACGGTCCGTTTGGCCATCATCATCCCCTTGGCTGCGGCCAGCTGGTACCTGATGGAGCGACCGCTCACCCGTTGGCGGCGCAAGGCCCTCGATCCGACGGTCACAGCCGGGTCGGCGGTCGTCGGCGCGCCGACCGGTGCGGTGGCCTCGTCGGAACCGGCCGCCGGATCCCCCGGCACCGACACCCCGCTGGCCGTGGGCGAACCGGCCGCCGGGGCCACCTCGGGTGCCCTCGATTGACCTGGTGGTTTCCCTGCCCGGCGGGCGGAACGACGCAAGGCCGACTGGTAGCGTCCTGACCCGTGAGCGGAGACGGCCTGTCGAACCGGGCGCCACGCCGCGTCATCCGGGGGCTGGTCGTCGCTGTGGGTATCGCCTTGTCACTGGTGGCGGTGGTGGGTATGGCCGCCAAAGCGGTGGGAGCCAATCGAACGGTCGGAGTACAACGCAGTGCCCTGACCGTTCACGACGCTGCGCTCGACGACGCCTTCTACAACTGTCTGGATGTGCAGGTCCGAAGTCTGGTCTCCCCCGGACAGCCGGTGACTCTGAACGACCCCGATCTCTCCGACTTCATCACCTTGTTGAAGGCGGTCGGGGAGCTGGGTGACCGTTGCCGATCCACCCAACCACGTGGTCGCCTACCTCTCGTTGCGGGACAACGTGCCCGGCCCCGGCACCTGTCTGGGAGTGGTGGCGGTGGCCACGTACCCGCGTCCCCATCACCGGATCGTGGACAAGGTCGGTTCGGGAGCCAGCGTCCCCGGTGTCGGGCCCCCGCCGGCCCCACCGTTATGAGCACCACGCTGCCGGCCGCCATCGTGGCCATGGCCGTACTGGCGGCCGCCGGCTTGGTCCCGGTGGTGGCGCTGGTCGGCCTGCGTTGGGTATCGGTGCCGCTCCTCCCGCTCGGTGGGGCGGTGATCGCCGCACTGGCCACCACCGGGTTCCTGGCCGCCGGGGGTACCTTCATGGTCTGGTTCGTGGGGCTGGCGCTCGTCGGCATCGCTGCTGGGGTGTGGTCCTGGAGGAGGTGGCCGGCCCGCAGGCCGTCTCTCGGGTGGGGGACGACCGTCACCTCCGCCTACCGGACGACGGGTACGGTCGGGGCGCTGGCCATCCTGGTCAGCGTGGTGTGGTGCCTGCGTGGTCTGGCCACGCCCACGGTGGGATTCGACGCCCGGGGGGTCTGGCTGCTGCGGACCGGGTGGTTCCTCCAGTCCCATCACCAACTCCTCGTCAACATGCGGATCCCCGACATCGCCCTGATCCAGAGTTCGTACCCGCCGCTGGTTAGTGCGGCCGCCGCGGTGGCGGCCAGCGTGACCGGCGACCACTCGCTACGGCTCGGTGTGGTGGTGGTGGCCCTGTTGAACACCTGCGCCCTGGCCGCCGCGGCCTTCGCCCTGGTGGAGTGCGGCCGGGCCTTCGGCACGCGTCTGGCACCGGCCGACCCGGACCGAAGCGGATCCCAGGACCACCGGCCGGCCGGCCGGGCCCATCTGGTGCCGTCGGTGGTCGGTGTGGTCAGTGCGGTGCTGCTCGTCGTGATCGCCTTCGGTACCACCGAGCCGTTCATGACCAACGGGTACGCCGACCCCATCTGGTCACTGGCCGCGGTGGGAGCCATGGCCTACGGGCTGCAGCGTCCGATCGGGACCTCCGACCAGTCGGTGGCCGCCATTCTCGTCCTGGTGGCCGCGCTGTCGAAGAACGAGGGCGTGTTCGTGGCCAGTGCCCTCATCGTGCTCATCGCCCTCCGGGTGGTCGTGGCCATGGCCAGGGACGAGCGCCGCCGGCGCTGGTGGCGTCCAGTTCTGGTGGCCGCCGTCGAACTGGCCGTGGTCGGTTCGTGGCCCGCCCTGATGCGGCTCATCCACGCCCGGGGGACCGCTGCACCGCTCTCGCCCGCCGGGACCTGGCCGTCGCGGGCCCACGCCACGTTTCGGGGTATGGCCCCCTACCTCCACGTCCTCGAGTTGGCCATCCCGCTCGCCGTGGTCGGGGGCATCCTGTTGTCGAGGGTGCGGCGTTCGTCGGGGGCGGCCAACGACTGGTGGGCCTGGGCCGCCCTGGTCTCCGGACTGGTGGCCATCAGCGGCGCTCTGATCACCGGCACCGGTGCCATCGAGCCATGGCTGGCCACCACCGTGCACCGGGTGACCGAGTACTCGGCGCTGGCCGGATGGTGGATCGTGGCCACCTGGGCGGTGGTGGCGAGCGGCGCCCCGGCGCTGGTCGATTCGGCAACGACACGACGCCGAGCCGACCGGGGTTGACGGGCAGGTCGATGGCCCACCGGCCGGTCGGACGCCGCGGGCCCGAGTCACCGCCCAGGCCGAGTGACGACGACGCTCACCCCTTCCGATGGAGCCGACCGGACCCCCGAGGGGGAGTCCAGCGCGGTGACCGGGGATCGCTCTGGCGGCGCCGCGGTCCCACCGGCGGCCCGGCAGCGGATACCGGCGTGGCTGGCCGGTGGTGGTCCCGGTGGTCATCGTCCTGATCGGCGCGTGGGTCTACCGATGGGTGGACGAGGACGCCTTCATCAATTTCCGGATCATCGACAACCTGCTGGCCGGCCACGGTCTGGTCTTCAACGTGGGGGAGCGGGTCGAGGTGGACTCCGATCCGCTGTGGCTGTTCACCCTGACCGGGCTGCACGAAGTGTTCCCGTTCATCGCCCTCGAGTGGCTGTCGGTCATCGCTCGGCATGGTCTGCACCGGCTTCGGGTTCCTCACCGGGGGGTCGGGCCGTCCATCGCCTCGGACGGTCGCGCCACGAGGGTCGGTGGTGCCCCTCGGGTTGGTGGTGGTCTCGGTGGTGGCCGGCGTGTGGGAGTTCGCCACCTCGGGACTCGAGATGTCGATGGTCTTTCTGTGGCTGGGGACGTCGTTCTTCCTGTTGGTGGGAACCGAGGTGAGGAGGACCCGGGCGTGGCCGGCGGCAGTGGTCATGGGGCTCGGCACGCTGATCCGACCCGAGCTGGCCCTGGGCTCGGTGGTCTTTCTGGCCGGTCTGCTGGTGGTGGTGGCCGCCCCCGGGTGGTCGGCCCCGGCGGCCGGCTCCGTCGTTACGGCCTGCCCATCGTGGCCGCGCGCTGGCCCTGCCGGTGCTCTATCAAGCTGTTCCGGATGGCGTACTTCGCCCTGCTCGTGCCCAACACCGGCGCTGGCCAAGGCCGGCGGTTCAGCGTGGTGGTCCCAGGGCTTCACCTACCTGTGGAACTTCGTGGCCCCCTACACCCTGTGGCTCCCCCTGGCTCTGGTGCGGTCCCCTTCGTGGCACTGCGTCTGTCAGGGTGGTGGCGGAGGGGGGACCGGGTCGGGGTGGTCGTGCTCACCGCGCCCCTGGTGGTCGGGTGCTGGTCGACGTGGTCTACGTGGTCCACCTGGGCGGCGACTACATGCACGCCCGGCTGCTCCTGCCCGGGTTCTTCGCCGTGTGCCTGCCCATCTACGTGCCGGCCCGCCAGGCCCGGGCGTGGCTGGTCGTCCCCCTGGTCGGTGATCGGCCGTCTGGGCGGTGGTGTGCCTCGGCTGGCTGCGGTTCGTCCCTCCCAAGGTCACCAGCCTCAACCCGCAGACCGTGTTCATCTCCAACGAGCGCAACAGCTGGATCAGCGCCACCGGCAACGCCCACCCGGTGACCGCCGCCGACTACCGCGCGCGCACTGTCGGGCGCAGGCCGGCGCGCTGCTCCGCCGCCTGGCCCACACGGTGGCCCCGGACCACCAGGAGCTGCTGGTCATCACCAACCCCTTCGCCCCGATCGAGCCGGGCGGCCCGGCGGCCCGGCCCGGTCGACCTTGCCCTTCACCCTGGCGGTCAACCTCCCGGCCATCGGGGTCATCGGCTACCTGGCCGGTCCCGACGTCTACATCTTCGACTACTACTCGTTGGCCAATCCCATCGGCAGCCACACCGCATCGTGCACCACGCCCGTCCCGGCCACGAGAAGTACATCGGTCCGGCGTGGATGGTGGCCCGGTTCGGCGTGCCCGGCGCCAGCCGATGCCGGCCGGGTACCCGTCGCATGGCGTCGGTGGCCGCGGCCCGCCGGGCCCTGGGCTGTGAGCCGCTCGCCGCCTACCTCGCACGCCATCACCGCGCCGTTGAGCGTGTCCCAGGCGGTTTCCAACATCGGTGACTGCCTTCGGCTTCACCGTCATGTCCTTCAGCGCCGACCCGGTGCTGGCCGCCGGCAGCTGTGCCGGTGAGCACTGCCGACGTCGGCGCCGAGGCCGCACCCGACTGCGCCGGACGACCGACCGCCGCCACCACCCGAGCCGGGTGGCCGACCGACGCTGGCGGTGGGCGGCCGGTCTGTCTACCTGGTGCTGTCGGTGCGTCCTGTGGTGGAGCGTGTGGTCCAGCCATCCTCCGGTCACCACCACGTGCGGGTGTGGGGACGCGGCCCGCTTCCTCTGGTTCTTCGAGTGGCCGGCCTTCGCCCTCACCCACGGCCACTGCCTCTCTACTCGCAGTGCCCTCTTCCACCCGGCCGGCATCAACCTGCTCAACGACACCAGCGTGCTGGCCCTGGGCGTGGTGCTGACACCGGTCACCTGGCTGTTCGGGCCGGTTGCTGGCCATGAACGTGGCCCTCACCCTGGCCCCGGCCCTGTCGGCTCTGGCCATGTACGGGCTCCTCCGGCGTTGGGTGCGGTGGATGCCGGCCGCCGTGGTCGGCGGACTGGTCTACGGGTTCTCGCCCTTCCTGGTGACCGAACTGGCCCTCAACCAGTTGAACATCGCCTTTCTGGCCGTCCCGCCGCTGGTGGTCATGGCCACTCGACGAGCTGTTGGTCCGACAGCGCCGGTCGCCGTACACGGTGGGGGCCGCACTGGCCGCCCTGTTGGTCGTCCAGTTCTTCGTGAGCACCGAGGTACTGGTCATCACCCTCCTGTTCGGGGTGGTCGAGCGTGGTGCTGCTG
This sequence comes from uncultured Acidimicrobiaceae bacterium, assembly GCA_963824355.1. Taxonomy (GTDB): domain Bacteria; phylum Actinomycetota; class Acidimicrobiia; order Acidimicrobiales; family RAAP-2; genus Bog-756. The sequence continues at coordinate 381,382 of CAWGOY010000017.1, forward strand.
GCCGGGTACGCCGGCGTCCGCCAAGCCGGCCGAGCTCAGAGCCCGGGTCGGCCACGCCCTGCGGGGAGTGGGGGTGGCACTGGGCGGGGCGCTGGTGGTGCTGGCCTATCCGCTGTGGTTCCTGCTCCACGGCCCCGCCCACCTGACCGGGCCCATCTGGTCCAACGGTCCCATCGATCAGTACGGCAACTCCCTGACCAGCTTCTGGAGGGTCGGTGGGCTCGGGGCCATCGGCGCCCAGATGCTCCGCTACGGCGGCTACCAGGGTCCGCACCTTCCCGGCCTCGGCTACCTCGGTTTCGGCGTGGTGGTGGTGGCGGTGGCCGGGTTGTGCATCTGGCGCCACGACCGCCGGCTGCTGTTCTTCGGGGGACTCGGTCTGGTGGCGGCCGTGCTCTCGCTCGGGCCGGGCCACGGCACCTGGGTCCCTTGGGAACTCATCGAGAAGGTCCCTTGGCTGGGCGACATGGTGGAGGTCCGCTTCACCATCGTCATCACCTTTTGTGCCGCGGTGATGGTGGCGGTGACCATCGACAACAGTCGCCACTGGCTCCTGGCCCACCGGCGGCGCGTCCTGGGCATGGGCGGTGACGTGATGGCCGGGCTGGTGGCCGTGGTGGTGCTCGTCCCCGCCCTCGTTGCCCTCGGCCCCAACCTCCCTCTGACCGCACGGCCGGTGGTGCTGCCCCAGTGGTACGCCGAGGTCGGAGCGCAACTCCCTCCGGGCCGGGTGGTGCTGGCCTACCCGTCACCCTTCTCGGGACTGCAGTCATCGGAAGCCTGGCAGGCGGTCAACAAGATGCGCTGGGCCCAGGCCGGCGGGGGAGGCCCCGAGGGACAGATCACCCGGGCCGGCCGGGCCCGGGCCGGATTCGCCGTGCTGTTCGACGCGTCGTTCTCACTGGCCCCGCCGGCTGCTCCGACCCCAGCCAACCTGGCCGCCATCAGGAGTGCGCTGACCGTGTGGGGGGTGACCACCATCGTGGTACCCGACCAACCCGGGTTGCCGCTCTACGTACAAGGGCGCGGGCCGTCCTATGCGGTGGGGCTGTTCACCGCGGCGATGGGCCGCCCGCCCGCCTACAGCCACTCGGCCTGGGTGTGGTCGGGGGTGCGGATTCGGGGACCCGCCGTCCCCCTGTCAGAGAGCCGCTTCAACGCGTGCACCACCGGCGCGGTGGCTGCGGCACCCGCACCGCAGGCCGTGCCGGCGTGTGTCCTCGGCGCGGCCGGCTGATTCCGGCCGGCCCCGGGCCTCCGGGCCGGCTCGGGGGGTGGATGGACCTGGGCCTTTTCGCCCCCTAACATGCCCTTCGGCGCGAACATGCAGCCCATGGTGATCGAGCCACTCGAGGGGATGGCGTCATTGTGATCGGAACAACGGGTCTGGGCTCGCCCAGGGGGGTCCGTCGCTGTTCGGACGGCATGCGAACGGGAGGACCATGACCACGACGGATCGTCCCGTGGCCACCTCCCCGGACGGTCCGATCAGCACGGCCCGGGACGAGCCGTTCGACCCGGAATCGGCACCGCCCGCCGACGGTCCGCTCCGGGGTTGGCGGTCCCTGCTCGGCGCGGCCGGCCTCTACCTCCTCGGCTCGCTGGTCCTGTGGTGGAACGTGTGGTCCAACCATCCGACCTCGACCACCACCTGCGGCTGCGGGGACAGTCCCTGTTCACCTGGTTCCTCGAGCCTGGCCGGCCTATGCCATCGCCCACGGCCTCAACCCGCTCGTACTCGACGGCGTTGTTCCATCCCACCGGGGTCAACCTGCTGGCCAACACCGCCGAGGTGGGGATCGGCGTCGTGCTGGCCCCGGTGACCTGGCTGTTCGGACCGGTGGCCACCTTCAACGTCGCCCTCACTCTGGCGCCGGCCTGTCGGCCTTGGCCATGTTCGTCCTGTTGCGGCGGTGGGTCACCTGGACGCCGGCCGCCTTCGTCGGCGGCCTGCTCTACGGATTCTCGCCGTTCATCGTCGAGCAGTCTGACCGACGGCCACCTGATGCTGGGTATGGCCCCGATCCTGCCGTTGGTGGTGCTCTGCCTCGACGAGATCCTGGTTCGCCAGCGGCGCCGGCCGGTGGTGATGGGGAGTGCGGCTCGGGCTGCTTGTCGCCGTGCAGTTCTTCGTCGGGACCGAGGTGCTGGTGATCACCGCCGTTGCGGTGGTCATCGGGCTCTTGTGCTGCTGGTCATCGTCTACGGCCTGATCCACGGCGAGGTACGCAGGAGCATCCCGTCACGCGGTGACGGGCATGGCGAGCGCGGCGGTCACCGCCGCGGTGCTGTTGGCCTATCCCGTCGGGTTCGCCCTGGCCGGGCCGGCCCACCTGTCCGGGAACATCTGGGGTACCGGTTCGCTACATCAGCCTAGGGCGGGACCAACTTCCCCGACTACTTCTTCCCCGCCGCCCGCCGACCCGGCCACCACCGCCCTGCCCACCGGTCTGGGCGGGTACCAGGCGCCGCTACTGTCCGGACAGTACTTCGGCCTGGGCATGGCCCTGGTGCTGGTGGTCGGTCTCATCCTCTGGCGGCGGGACCGTCGCCTGTGGCTGTTCGGGGCCATTGCCGTGGTCGTCGGTGCCGCTCTCCTTCGGTCTGCACTTCCACCGTTGGACGCCGTGGCGTCTGTTCGTGCGATTCCCGCTGATGGAGAACGTGATCCCCAGCCGGTTCCTCATCGTGACCTACCTGGCCGCCGCGGTGCTGATGGGGCTGATCATCGACAACACCTACCGGGACGTGAACCGCATGCGGGCGGCCGGCACCGGCCCCTGGCGCAACCGGTCGTCCGACCGGGTCGCACCAACCCCTGCCCCCCGGGGCTGGCAGAGTGTCGGTGCCTGGTCGGGGCTGGCCGTGGCCGCGGTGGCCCTCGTACCCATCGCCGTCTATGACGCGCCGGGCGTTCCCCTCACCTCCCAGCCGGTGGTCCTGCCCCAGTGGTACAAGACGGTGGCCCCCCATCTCGCGCCCGGCCAGGTGCTCCTGTCCTTCCCGGTGCCCTTCGAATACATCCAGTCCACCATGACCTGGCAGGCGGTCGACTCCATGCAGTACGCCATGGTCGGCGGGGGTGGGCCCGGTGCCATTCCCGCCCGTGCCGGCAAGGAGGTGGTCGGCCAGACCGACATCGGCAACATCTCGGTGTCGAGCGGCCCCCAGGTCATCACGGCCGCAGAGATCACCGCGGTGCGCCAGGCCCTCGACGGATGGGGCGTGACCATGATCGTGCTGCCCGACACGTCCTCGCTGCCCCTGTACGAACAGGTGCACGACCTCACCTCCATCGCCGTGCTGATGACCGCGGCCACCGGCAGCCAGCCGGTGCACCAGGCCGACGCCTGGGTGTGGACAGCGGTCGACCACGCCGGACCGGCGGTCATCCCGTCATCCCTCCGGCTGTCGCAGTGCGTCCAGGGGCCGGCAGTGGCCACCGTGGTCTCGGTCGACCGGGCCACCGGCTGTGTGCTGGGCCGGTCGTCGGCCGGTCCATGACCTCCGGGTCACCGTGACCAGCGTGGCTCCGGTGTCGGGTCGGACCGACCGGGAGGCGACCGGCGGACCGAGCATCGCCATCCCCGAAACCGGGTCGGCGGGGCGGTTCGCCGCCCTCGACGGTATCCGGGCCTTCGCGGTGATGGCCGTGCTCCTCTACCACTTCGGCATCTCGTGGGTGGGCGGCGGCCTACTCGGCGTCGATGTCTTCTTCGTCCTGTCCGGCTTCTTGATCACCACCCTCCTCTGTCGCGAGCTGGCCGCCACCGGCGCCCTTCGCCTCGGCCGGTTCTGGGCCCAGCGGGCCCGTAGGCTGCTTCCGGCGCTCTTCATCGTCCTGCTGGGCGTAGCCGTCTACGCCGCCATGTTCAGGAACTCGCTCGACGTGTCGTCGATCCGCGGTGACGCCATCGCCGCCCTCTTCTACGTGGCCAACTGGCACTTCATCCTGTCGTCCCAGGGCTACTTCGCCCAGGCCGCCGCCCCGTCACCGTTCCTGCACACCTGGTCCCTGGCCGTCGAGGAGCAGTACTACCTGATCTGGCCTCTGGTGGCCCTGGTGGTGGTCCGGCGGTGGGGGATCCGGGTCCTGGCCGTAACCGCCGGAATCGGCGCGGTGGCCTCGGCCGTGCTCATGGTGGCCATGTACGGGGCGGGATTCTCGGTCGACCGGCTTTATTACGGAACCGACACCCGGGCCCAGGCCCTGCTGGTCGGTTCCTTTCTCGGGGCCATCGGTTCCCACACCAGCCGGCGGTTCGTGATCCTCCCCGAGCGGTGGACGGCGACGGCGGCCCAACGCCGCCGGTGGATGGTGCCCGGAGTGGCCGGGGGCGTGTTCCTGGTCTGGGCGTGGCACGCGCTGCTACGGCCAGGATCCTGTCCTCTACCGGGGCGGGTTCTTGGTGGTGGCGGTGGCCGCCGGTGCGGTGATCCTGACCTGTGTCACCGTGCCCGACTCGATGCTGCCCCGCTTCTTGTCCCTGGCCCCCCTGGTCTTCGTCGGCCGCATCTCCTACGGGCTCTACCTGTACCACTGGCCCCTGTTCCTGTGGATCGACCACGCCCACACCGGCCTGTCCGGCGCCGGTCTGCTGGTGGTGCGGCTGGTGGTCACCTTCGCGGTGGCAACCGTGTCCTTCTTCCTCATCGAAGAGCCGATCCGGACCCGCCGGCTGTTCCGGGGCGGCCGTGGCGCGTTGGTGCTGGCCGCAGCGGTAGTGGTCACCCTCACCGCCGTAGTGGTGGCCACGGTGGCCCCCTCGGGCGCGGCATCAGAGGTCCACGGGGACGCCGGCCTCTCGACCGGGGAGCACGCCGCACTGGCCCGGGCCGGTGCATTTGCCACCCATCCGATCCAGTTCGTCATGCTCGGGGATTCGGTCGCCCTCACCCTCGGCGTCGGGCTTGCCGTCGGCTCGGAGGCCGACTACGGGGTGCGGGTCATCAACGGCGGCGTGCTGGGCTGCGACCTCGACGACGTGCCCATACGAATTGGAGGAGCAGTAGCGTCACCGGCCCGCACCATCTGCACCGAGTGGCGCCAGGCCTGGGCCAAAGGGATCACCCACTTCCGGCCCGACGTGGTCGGTCTGCTGATGGGGCGGTGGGAGGTGACCGACCACTTCTACGACGGCCACTGGGTGCACGTGGGCCAGCCGGCGTGGGACGACCACCTGGTGGCCGAGCTCAACCAGGCCGTCACCATCGCTTCGGCCGGCGGTGCGAATGTGGTGCTGTTCACCATGCCCTACGTCGATCCGCCCACCGAGGCCGCTAATGGGACGACCTTTCCGGAGAACGATCCGGCCCGGATGGCCGCCTTCAACCGGCTGCTTTCCCGGGTGGCCGACCAGCGAAAAGGGGTGGTGACCCTGGTCCCGCTCAATGCGCTGCTCGATCCGGGCGGGTCGTACCAGGCGGTGGTGGACGGCATCACCGTGCGGTGGACCGACGGTGTGCACATCACCGAGGCGGCCGGTGAGTGGCTCCAGCCGGACGTGCTCCCGCTCATCGGGCGGCTGGGCCTCGAGGCCAGGTCCCGATGACGGTGACCGACCGACCCACCGACCACCCGTCCCCCGGACTCACCGGTCGCCCCTCGGCCACCGGTGCCGAGCGCATCTCCGCCCTCGACGGGCTGCGGGCGGTGGCCCTGCTCATCATCATGGGCTACCACTTCGGGGTGGGGTGGCTGAAGGGGGGTTTCTTCAGCCTGGACATCTTCTACGTCCTGTCCGGCTACCTGATCACCGGCCTTTTGCTCAGCGAGTACAAGAAGCGGGGGCGGATCAAGCTCTCGGCCTTCTGGCTCCGGCGGGCCCGCCGTCTTCTGCCCGCTCTTTTGATCGTGTTGGTGGTGGTCACCCTCATGATCCGGTTCGCCGAGCCGGTGGGCCTCTACCCCGACTTCCGGATGAGCGCCCTGTCCGCCCTCTTCTACTTCTCCAACTGGTGGCAGATCGCCGCCAGTGGCAACTATTTCGTGGCCACCGGGCCGGTCTCCCCGCTCACCCACACCTGGTCCCTGGCTGTCGAAGAGCAGTTCTACCTGGTCTGGCCCTTGGTGGTGCTGGCCATCATGACCCTGGCCAAGACCTACAAGAAGGGCCTGGTCGCCTTGTTGGTGGTCTCTTCGGTCGGGGCAGTGGCCTCAGCCACCGAGATGGTCCTCCTCTACCACCCGGGGGTCAACATCACCCGGCTCTACTTCGGCACCGACACCCACGCCCAGTCCATCCTCATCGGCTCGGTCCTGGCCTGTGCCATGACCATGATCCAGATGAAGCGGGGCGAAGAGGGCATGGCCCCCACCGTCACCAACCAAAAGAACCGCATCCTGTTCACGGCCATCGGCATCGCCGGCTTCTGTGGCACCCTCATCCTCACCTACACCCTGGTCGGGACCGACGCCATCGACTACCGGGGCGGCTTCACCCTGTCGGCCCTCTCGGCTGCGGCCATCATCACCGGGGCGGTCTGTGTCAGGAACGGACCCATCCAGCGGGTGCTCTCCCTCCGACTTCTGGTCTGGCTCGGCACCATCTCCTATGGCGCCTATCTCTGGCACTACCCGGTGTTCATCTACTTGGACGCCGCCCGCACCGGGCGCACCGGCCTCACCCTGCTGCTCATCCGCTTCGTCACCACCTTCGCTCTGGCCGCGGCCAGCTTCTACCTGGTGGAGCGGCCGGTCATGTACGGGACCTTCTGGCGGTCGGTCAAGGCCATCGGACCGGCCGTCGTGCTGATGGTGGTCACCGTGGTGGTGGTGGTGGTCGGGACGACCGCCGACCCGTCCTCTGCCTTCACCGTGCCTCCCGTCTCCATTCCCCCCGGCTCGACCCCGGTGATCATCACCGGCGACTCGACCGCCCTCACCCTGGGCCTTTCCCTGGCCTACTGGACCCAACAGTCGCACGACGGGATCGCCATCATCGACAAGGGGTCGCAGGGCTGCGGGGTGGCCGAGGGCACCAGCTACCTGCTGAACGGGGCGACCGACACCTTTCCACCGACCTGCAATCCCGGTGCCCCGAAGGCGGCCCAGTGGCCGGCCCTGCTGCGCTACTGGATCGAGCAGTACCAACCCAAGGTGGTGGTGCTGCTGGCCGGACGGTGGGAGAGCTTCGACCGGACAGATCTGGCGGGCAAGTTCACCAACATCACCGACCCCAGCTACGCCGCCTACGTCAGAGGGCAGATTCAGCGGTTCGTGACCATCGCGGTGGCGGGAGGGAGCCGGGTGGTCCTGCTCACCGCCCCCTACTTCAGCTCGGGCGAACAGGCCAACGGACAACCTCTTCCCCAAGACGATCCGGCGCGGGTGGACATCTACAACCGGCAGATCGACGAGGTGGCCCGGACCAATCCGCGGACGGTGTCGGTGGTCAACCTCAACGCCATCGTCTCACCCGACGGGCACTACACCGGCACCATCGGCGACATCGTGGTGCGGGCCCCCGACGGGATCCACTTTCCGTTCTTCAACGCCTTCGACGATACGGCACCTTCGCCGGACACGGCTGCCCAGGTGCAGCAGTTCGCCCGATGGATCGGACCCCAGATCCTGCCGACCATCGTCCAGGCGGCCAAGCGCTGATCGACCGGGGCGAGTGCTGCACCGGTGGTCCGGCCCCAACGGGTGGTCCGGCCTCGATGAGTCGCCGATCAGTCGAGGCTGAGCCCGTAGAGGAGGTCCCCGCTGGCCGCGACGTCGAAGATCTCGATGCCCTCCTCCACGTGCGGGGCGTCGGCGGCCAGGCCCACGGCCACTTTGTTGAGGGCGTTGCGGGTCACATCGAGCACCAGCTCGACCTGTTGTTCGGGTGACAGGAGGACACCGACCGAGCCGGCCACCTCGGGATCGATGGCGCCCGGCGTCCAGAGCATGGCGTCGGTGAAGGCGAGCGCGGCCTTGTGCTCGGCGGGCAGGTCACTCGTGTCGTAGTCGTCGATGGCCGCGAAGTCGTCGGTGTCGGCCCCGGCCAGCAGGGCCGGTCGACTGCGGAGTGACGAACAGATGCGGCACCGGTGCTGGCGGGCTCCCCGCAGACGGACCAGTTCGGTGGTCACCGGGTCGAGCGCGCTCAGGCCGGGCACCGTCCGGGTGAAGGAGTCGAGAGCCTCCCAGATCCCCGGGGCCGGCTCGGCCAGCATTTCGGGTGCGACCCACCAGTCGGACTTCCCCGGGGTGTCGGCGCCGAACAGGGCGGCTAGTGCCGCACGCGTCCTGGGCAGGAAATCGAGCACGAAGACCATGGCGGCGAAGTTGACGGCCGAGCTTCTCGAGCTGGCGGAACAGTTGGGACCGTTGGGCGTGGGTGACCCCCGAGACGTCCACACTGAACTGGGTGGCGTAGTGGAGGGCGGCGCGGTCCCGCTGGCTGAGATCCTCCATGGACGCCCAGGTGACGGGGTCGGCGTCCTGCCAACGCCGGCCGGCAGAACCGCTGGGTGGTGCCAGTGGCTCCGTGCCGTGCTGGACCGCACAGACCCGGGCGGTGAGTTCGATGAGGTCGGCCAGATCGGCCAGATCGGCTTCCTGCCAGGTCGCCGCCACCATCCGTTGGAGGTCCCCGTCGGCGGCGGGGGCGTAGCGCTGCAGGGCGGAAGCCGCTTCGGTCATGGCCGTGCCGAACCTAGTGGATGGTGCCGGGTATGCGCGCTCGGGCGAGTGCCATCGGACACCGCCGCGCCGGTAGTCTCGACGTCATCGCCACCTCGATGACGGAACCGGCCGGGATCTGCGGATCCGGACAGCGGCCCAGGCGCCACCGGCACCTGTGCGGTGGTCGACCGAGGAGCGCGGCATACGGTCCGCGGCCGTGACCGCCCTGGGGACGGCGCCGACCACGCCAGAACGCCGGGTGGGTACGAGATGGCCGAGGTGGTGGCCCTACCTTCGGTTCCTGCTGGGCCTGGCCGTCCTGGCCCTGGCGGTGTGGGCCCTGTCCTCCCACACCGACGAGCTGTCCGGCATCGGAGGGGTTGTCGGTCATCTGCACTGGGCATGGGTGCCCGCGGCGATGGTCGCCGAGTTCCTGTCCTTCGTGAGCTTCGCGGCCATGCAGTACGGCCTCCTCGGCGTGGGCGGCCTCCGTGCACCCAAGGAGCCGTTGCTCAAGACGACGTTCTCGGCCCAGGCCCTGGCCAACTCGCTCCCGGGCGGCACTGCGGTGTCAGCCGTCTACAGCTTCCGCTGGTATCGCCGCTTCGGCGCCGGCAACACCCTGGCCACCTGGGCCATCGTCGGGGTGGTGCTGTCCTCGGTCATCTCGTTGGCCCTGGTGGCCACGGTGGGACTGGTGCTGGCCACCGAACAGGGGGCCTCCCTCGACCTGATCCCCGCCATCGTGGGCGCCCTGGTGGTCACCGCCGCGCTCGGCGCGCTGTTCCTCTACCAGCGACCGTTGCTCTGGACCATGGACCGGGCGGTGCGGGCTGCCCGGACACTCACCGGTCGGCCCTCGCCCGACACCGAGGCGCGGATCCGAGCCAGCCTGTTCCGCATCACGACCATCCATCTGGGGCCGGGTCGGGCCGTCTCCACGCTGGCCTGGGGCTCGGCCAACTGGCTCTTCGACTGCGCCTGCTTCGCCATGATGTTCCCGGCCATCGGTGCTCCGGTCCCCTGGAAGGGACTGTTGCTCGCCTACGGCGCCGGCCAGCTGGCCACCTCGCTGCCCATCACCCCGGGTGGTCTCGGCGTGGTCGAGGGCAGCATCACCATCGCCCTGGTGGCATTCGGGGGTGCCCAGACCACCACGGTGGATGCGGTGCTCCTCTACCGGCTCATCAGTTTCTGGCTGGTGCTGGCGGTCGGCTGGATTCTCTTCGGCCAGTTGGCTTTCGAGGTGCGGCGGGGCCGGTGGAGCCGCCAAGCCCTCAACTCGCCCGTCGAGGACATCGACCTCGAACGCGACCTGAGTCCCGATGCCAGCTCCGAGTACCACGACGCCGGCTCCGACCACGACGCCGGCTCCGAGCACCACGATCCCCGTTCCGATCCGAGCCCGGTGGCGCCGTCGTGAGGGACCGGTCCCCGATCTCCCGACGCCTGTACCGGGCGGTTGTCACCGGGGGGCTGGGCTGCGTGCTGGCCGCCGGTCTACTCACCGGGTGTTCGGTGGTCCGCAGCAACCTGGGTACCGCCCAGAGCTCGTGCTACCTGGCGCTGCCCACCGCCTCGGCTGCGGTGGGACGACAAGGCCGACTGGCCGGCGTCCACCTGTTCAGCGTGGCCAGCCTGGACCGCGACATCCCCCATCTGTTCGCCCGTCTGACCATCCCCCGTCCTGCCCCGCAGCGGATCTGTGCCATGGAGTTCACCGGAACCTTCACCGCTCAATCGGTGCAAGCGCCCCTGGGGTCGGCCAGCGGGCGGTACGCCGTGGTGGTGGTGGCTTCGCCGGCCAACCATCTCCTCGGAACGGTCATCCTCGACCACCCTCCCTACCGGTTCGAGCACACCCACATCGGCTGAGCGGTGTGATCGGTGTCAGCCCCGGGCCAGGCTGACCAGCGAGTAGATGGCGAATCCGGCCAGCAGCACGCCGCCGGCCTTGCGGATCACGGCCAGGGGTAGGAAGCGGAGCAGTGCCCGGCCGCCGAAGGCGCCGAGCGCAGCCACTGAGGCCAGGGCAGCGAACGCCCCCACGAACACCGATAGCGGTTCGTGGTACTTGGCGGCCAGATTGGCCGTCAGGATCTGGGTGAGATCGCCGAACTCGCCGATGAAGATGACGACGAAGGCGGTACCGATGGTCCTCGCCATCTTGGGTGCGGCGTCGGCCTCTGCTTCCCCTTCCTCCTCTTCTGCCTTCTCGGGGACGAAGAGAAGGTAGGCGGCGCCGGCCGCGAACAGTAGGGCGGTCACCGCTTCGATCCAGCGGTGGGGGAGGAGCTGGAGCAGCTGGCCCACCGCCACCGCGATGGTGGCGTGGACCGCGAAGGCCAACGTCGCCCCCAGCCACACCTGTACCGGCCGGTAGCGGCTCCCCATGATCAGGGTGGCGATCATCGTCTTGTCGGGCAGTTCGGCCACGAAGATGAGGACGTAGACCGTGGCGATGATGCCGAGCTGCACCGCCTCAGGTTAGAGACTGGGGGACGTCGGGTCGGACCGGGGATGCCCGACCGGCGCCCGACCGGGGTGCTGGAGCGAACCTCCGAAACGGGCTACCGAAGCGGGTCAGACCGCCGGTAGGTCCAACATTGTGGTGAGCACCGCGGCGAGGCCGGGGCCCTCCCGCTCGGCAAAGGCCACGTTGACCCCCAGGCGCTCGAGGATCTGCTCGACCGTCTTGCCCCCGGCCGGAAGCGGATGCGCCTCGACGAAGGCGGTGACCTCGGCAGCCAGTTCGGAGGGACTGCACAGGGCCCGAACCCCGTCCAGCATCCGGGGCAGGATATTGGAGGGGAACTTGACGACCAGGGTGTCCCACTCCTCAGTGATGCGCTTCCAGGCCAGCGGTCCGACCTGCCGGTTGGTCACCAGCGACTGGAGGACGAACGGCGCGTTCTGGGTCCGGACCTCGGTCAGGGCCAGATCGAAGGTGCGGGCAGCCAGTCCCGGGTCGGTGAACGACGCCAGGGCGTAGAGGTAGCGGTTCTCTTCTTGCGGGTTGGCCGGAGCCCGGTAGCGGGCGAGGAACGCCTCGAACTCCACCTGGCCGCCGTCGGAGGCCACGATGTCGAGGATGGCCGACTCGGTGTCGGGGTGGAGGGCGGATCCGCCCCCCGGGCCCTGGCTCCCCGCCACAGCGAACCGGCGTTTCGCCTCGGCTCGAATTTCGGGGTCGTCCCCGATGGTCCCGAGGGTGCGCAGGACCGACGAGCGTAGTGACGGTGTCCGTTCGTCGTCGTCGTCCCTCGGGTCCCAGCCCAGTCCGGTGGCCAGTGGGCCAAGGAGGGTGCGGACGGCCAGGGCCAGCACCGGGCGGTCGGCGTCGGGGATCACCCGGTCGAACAGCCCCAGGGCACCCAGCACCACCGACCACACACTGGGGTCACCCTCGGCCGAGACGACCAGGGCCCGGGCCACCGCCAGCACGTCGGCCAGGGGAGCCTGCCCGGAGAGAGCGGCGGCCCAGGTGTCCGACACCAGGTTGTAGCGCTCCAGCGGGGTGAGGTGGCCCAGCTGGCCGGCCAAACGCTCGAGGACGGCAGTCGGGTAGGAGACCCGGAAGTACCCCGAGCCGCCCGCGTTGACCACCACCACGTCGTCGCCGGAATCGCCCTGCGATTCCGGCACGGTGGCCTTCCCGTCCAACAGGATGGGCAACGGATCAAGGCCGGGACTTCCGAGCGGTCGGGTCAGCACCGGCACCTGCCACGCCTTGCCGATGGCCCCCCCGGGCTCACCGGCATACGAGAACGGGGCCTGGGTGAGGGAGCCGTCGCTGCCCACCCGGATGAGCGGGTACCCGCCCTGATTGATCCAGGTGTCCATGATGGTCCGCACCGCCCGGCCACTCGATCGTTCGAGCGCGTCCCACAGGTCGGCGGTCTCGGTGTTGGAATGGCTGTGGGTGATCAGGTAGTCGTGGATGCCCTCTTGGAAGACGTCGGGGCCTACGAACTGCTCGAGCATGCGCAGGACGCTGCCACCCTTTTGGTAGGTGAGGACGTCGAACATGCCCTGGGCCTCCTCGGGCCGGCCCACGTGGAACTCCACCGGCCGGGTGGCGTGCAGGCCGTCGACAGCCAGGGCCGCCTCCCGCTCCACCCCGAAGCTGACCCAGCGCTGCCACTCGGGCCGGAAGGCGTCCACCGCCAGGACCTCCATGAAGGTGGCGAAGGCTTCGTTGAGCCAGATGCCGTTCCACCACTTCATGGTGACCAGGTCGCCGAACCACATGTGGGCGATCTCGTGGCAGATCACGTCGGCCACCCGCTCGAGCTCCACCCGGGCCGCACTGGCCGGGTCGACCAGCAGTACCGACTCTCGGAATGTCACGCAGCCCAGGTTCTCCATGGCCCCGAAGGCGAAGTCGGGGATGGCCACCAGGTCGAGCTTGTCGGCCGGGTAGGGAATGCCGAAGTAATCGGTAAAGAAGTTGAGGGCGTGGGCTCCGACCGCCAGGGCGAACGGGGTGAGTCCGGCCTTGCCCGGGGTGTGGACGATGCGCAACGGGATACCGCCCACGTCGGTCGGGTCGGTGGCCTCGAGCGGTCCGACGATGAAGGCCACCAGATAGGTGGACATGACCATGGTCGGGGCGAAGCGGACCCGGCGGCGGCCCCCGGGCTCGGGCGTCTCCTCAACCGCCGGACCGTTGGAGAAGGCGGCGAGCGCCTCGTCGACGATCAAGGTCACCTCGAAGGTGGCCTTCAGCTCGGGCTCGTCCCAACACGGAAAGGCCCGTCGGGCGTCGGTCGACTCCATCTGGGTGGTGGCGATGACGTGCTCGGTGCCGGCATCGTCGGTGAACGTCGACCGGTAGAAGCCGTGCAGCTTGTCGTTGAGAGTTCCGGTGAAGCCCAGATGGAGGGTGGCCGGTCCGCTGACCAGTGGCTCGGGAAAGGTCAGGGTGGCCCGCTCCTCGTCGGGGTCGAGGTCGATGGACGAAGGGGCCAGGGCGTAGCCGCCGTCGGGGTCGGCGTCGTTGAGTTCGGCGAAGGTGATCTCGAGTTCGGCGGCGTTCAGCGTGATGGTGGTGGTGGGCTCGACCACGGTGACATCGATCTCGACATCGCCGGAGAAGGTGGACGCTGACAGATCGGGGGTCAGTACCAGGCGGTAGGCCGACGGACGGACCGAGGTGGGGAGCCGGTAGTCGGGTGTCGGATCGGTAGGGGAATCGCTGCCGGAAACGGAGGCGGGGGCGGTGCCGGTGCCGGTGGCGGTGTCGGGAGTCGGGGCGCTCATGGTGGGCAGGCTACCGTCGCGTCGTGCCCAGTGACCGCCAGACCAGTCGATGGTGACCGATCCTGTGTCCGATCCTTCGTCCCAACCCATTCCCGGCTCGGGGTCCGGCGCTTCGTCGAGTGCCTCACCCGAGGAATCGCCCCCTCCGGAGTCAGACGTTCCCCGGCTCGACGTGGTGGCCGTGGGCAACGCGCTGGTCGATGTGCTGGCCTCCGCCCACGACGATGACCTCGAGGCCCTGGGTCTGGTCAAGGGAACCATGGTCATCGTGGACCAAGCCCGGTCGGAGGCCATCTACGCCACCATGGGGCCGACCACTGAAGCGTCGGGGGGCTCGGCGGCCAACACGGTGGCCGGCGTGGCTGCCCTGGGTGGCCGGGCTGCCTACCTGGCCCGGGTGGCCGATGACCAATGGGGTCAGATCTTCACCCACGACATCCGGTCGATCGGGGTTGCCTTCGACCCCGATCCGAGCCCGGCCGTCCCCGGAGTGGCGGTCACCGGCCATTGTCTGGTGCTGATGACCGAGGATGCCGAACGCACCATGGCCACCCATCTCGGGGTTTCGGCCGACTTCGGGCCGAGCGACCTGCACCGCGGGCACCTGTCCTCGGCCCAGGTGGTCTACCTCGAGGGCTACCTGTGGGAGCAGCCGTCGGCCAAGGAGGCCATGCGCCAGGCCATCGAGATGGCCCACGCCAACGACGCCGCCGTGGCCCTCACTGTGTCCGATCCGTTCTGCGTCCAGCACCACCGGGACGAGTTTCTCGAGCTGCTCACCGGCGACCTCGAGATGCTGTTCGCCAACGAGGACGAGGTGGTCATGTTGTTCGGGGCACCCGACTTCGACCACGCGGTAGAAGCGGTGAGCGAGACCGGGGTACTGGCCGTCCTCACCCGGGGGGCGGCCGGTTCGGTGGTGGTCACCGCCTCGGGTCCGGTGGAGGTTCCCGCCGCCCCGGTCGACCGGGTGGTCGACACCACCGGCGCCGGTGATCTGTTCGCCGCCGGATTCCTCTACGGGATCACCAACGGCCTGTCGCCGGTGGACTCGGCCCGGCTGGGCGGCGTGTGCGCGGCCGAGGTGATCAGCCACGTGGGGGCCCGGCCGCTGGCCGACCTGCGGGCCCTGGCCACTGACGCCGGCCTGTTCAGCTGAGCGTTGCCTCGCGGTGGCCGCCGTGCCGCCCCGCTGCCCAGTCAGGCCGGTCAGGCCGGTGAGGCCAGTCAGGCCGGTCAGGCCGGTCAGGCCGGTCAGGCCGGTGAGCTGGGCGCCGGCCGGAAGGTGAACGGCAGGTCGCCGATCCGCACGAGGACCGAGGCCACCTCGCGGCCCAAAGGCACCAGGGCGTCCTCCAGGGTGGAGGGGTCGTCGAGGATCGACTCGTCCAGCGGGCAGGACCCCTCGAAGGAGACCTCGACTGCGCATTCGACCTCATCCTGAGTATCCGATATCAGCTGCTCGAGGGTGGTCGACCCCCGCACCAGGGGCTCGTCCCCGAACACGCTGAGCTGGTTGGGCAGGACGCCGAGGAGGGGGCCGACCTCGGGGACCCCGTCGAGGCCCTGCACCCGGAAGGCGATCTCGACCAGCACCTCGGGGAGCTCGTCGGGCTCCTCGCCGATGGCCCAGCTGCGATAGGAGGTCTGGCTCCAGGTGGGCCAATCGAGACTGGTGTCGACCCGGATCCGAGCCGGACGCTCTTCGCCGGGGAGGCTGTAGGAGGTCTCGAAGCTCACGTCGCCCAGGAACACGTCGACCTGGAAGCGCTCCTCGACCGCCTGGCGCTGCAGCAGCGCCAACTCGAAGGCGTGGCGGTGAGCGGTGACGAGTTGCGTGAAGACGTGGTCGAGCATCGCGGAGCAGAGGCTACCGTTCTTCTATGCCCCACTCCTCCGCCACGCGAGCCGCTTCGGTGTGGCTCGAACGGCGGGTCATCGCCTACGCCCACCAGGGAGGGGCTTGGGAAGGGCCGTCCTCCACCCTGCACACCATCGCCGCCGCGGTCGCGGCCGGAGCCACCGGGATCGAGCTCGATGTGCACGCCACCGCCGACGGCCGGCTGGTGGTGTGCCACGATGCCACGGTCGACCGAACCACCGACCGAACCGGCTTGATCGCCGAGCTGACCTACGCCCAGCTGTCCGAGTTCGACAATGCCCATTGGTGGGCTCCGGGGGCCGACGTGACGCCGGGGCTCGAACCCTCGGAGTACCCGTTCCGGGGTCGGGCCCCGAAGGACCACCGGTTCGGGTTCGCACTGCTGGAGGAGGTCCTTGCCGAATTTCCCGGCGTGGTGCTCAACCTGGACATCAAGCAGACCGCGCCGGTGGTGCCACCCTATGAAGAGGCCCTGGCCGACGTGCTCCATCGCTTCGGTCGGACCGATGACGTGATCGTGGCCTCGTTCCTCGACACGGCCACCGATGCGTTCTCCGCCTTCGCTCCGGACATCCCGACCTCAGCCGGCACGGTGGCGGTGGCCAGCTTCTACCAGGCCGTCCAGGCCGGGCAGACCCCCGCGGCCCTGCGCCATGTGGCCCTGCAGGTGCCATCCAGCTACGGGGAGCTCACCCTGGTCGATCAGCGGTTCGTCGAGGTGGCCCACGAGCAGGGTCTGGCCGTACACGTCTGGACCGTCGAGGAGGAGTCCGAGATGGAGCGACTGTGCCGGTTGGGGGTGGACGGAATCATCACCGACCGACCGACGGCGTTGGTCGGGGTGCTGGACCGCCTCGGATGTGCCTGGCATCCGGCCGGCTGACCAGGAGTGCGAACCTCAGCCGCGACCGCAGTTCGGCTTCTTGCCGTGGTTGGCCTTCTTCTTGGCCCGGAGTTTGCGCTTGTTGGTTCGTTTGGACACAGTTCGGCAATGGTAGTCGCTCACCGCCCGTCCCAGCGATCGAGGGACCAGCGGTGAGCTGGCTGCTGCGGGACGGGGACGTCCTGGCCACCGTCGAGGTGGCCTCCACCTTCGGTCAGCGGGCCAAGGGCCTTCTCGGTCGGACCGGCTACGAGGGGGCGCTGCTGTTGCCCCACACCCGGTCCGTCCACACCTTCGGGATGCGGTTCGCCATCGATGTCGCTGTCTGCGACGACCAGATGGTGGTCATCGGCGTCGTCCAGCTGCGCCCCTGGAGGATGAGCCTGCCGAGGCGCCGAGGTCGAGCGGTCATCGAGGCCGAAGCCGGGGCGTTCGAGCGCTGGGGCCTGCGGGTCGGGGACAAGCTGGAGCTACGCGGATGAGTGGTGACGCGGGAGGGGCTGGCGGGGGCGAGGAGGAGCTGGACCCGGAGATCGCAGAGGAGCTCGAGTTCTGGACGGGGCCCGACGGTGCCGATGAGCCAACGGCGCCGGCCGCCGGACCGCAGGGACCGGACGCCGGACCGCAGGCACCGGACGAGGCAGAGGGGGACGAGGCAGAGGGACCGGACGAGCCGGAGGGACCGGACGAGGCAGCCGGGGCCGGGGCCGGGGCCGGAGATCGGGGCGGGGGCTCCCTGGTGCTGGTCGGAACTCCTATCGGCAACCTCGATGACCTGGCTCCCCGGGCTGTCGACATCCTGGGCCGGTCCGACCTGGTCTACTGCGAGGACACTCGTCACTCCCGAAAGCTGTTGACCCACGCCGGCATCACCGGGTCGACGCTCCGGTCGCTCCATGGTCACAACGAGGTGGAGCGGATTGCCGAAGTGGTCAGGGCCGTTGACGAGGGCAAGACGGTGGCGCTGGTGTCCGATGCCGGGATGCCCGGCATCTCGGATCCGGGAAGCCGGGTGGTGGCCGCGGTGGCCGGGGCCGGACTGGTCGTCTCGGTGGTCCCTGGTCCCTCGGCCGTCCTGGCCGCCCTGGTGATCAGCGGATTGGCCACCGACCGGTTCTGCTTCGAGGGCTTCCTGCCCCGATCGGGCAAGGAACGACGGCAGCGACTTCAGGTGGTGGCCGCCGAACCCCGCACCACCGTCCTGTTCGAGGCGCCGGGGCGGGTGGCCAAGACCCTTTCCGACCTGGTCGGGGTGTGCGGGGGTGACCGAACGGTGGCCGTGACCCGTGAGCTGACCAAGCTCCATGAGCAGATCTGGAGGGGCTCCCTGGCCGAGGCCCGGGAGTGGGCGGAAGCCGGGCCGGTGCGGGGTGAGGTGGTGCTGGTGGTGGCCGGCGCCGAGCCCATCGAGTCGGCGACGGTCAGTGACGAGGTTCTGGCCTCCGCCCTGGCCGAGCGGCTGGCCAGCGGTGAGCGGACCCGCGGGGTGGTCGACGATGTCGCCGCAGTCTTCGGGGTGTCCCGCCGGCGGGTCTACCAGCTGGCCCTGGCCGTACAACAGTTCGGTGCACTGGCACCGGCAGGGGAGCCGGTGCCGGGCGCTTCCGACGGGACGACCCGTCCCGACCCGGACCGCCCGCCGGTCGACTAGGTGGGGCGCAGCTCGGTGAGGGCCCGGCGCACGTAGGGGCGGAGCGGGAGCTCGAGCGCCTCGGTCAGCGGGGTCCAACGGGCGATGTCCGAGGACCCGCCCACCTCGTCACGCAGCTCGCCGGAGACGGCGTCGATGTCGTAGATGATCCGGACGGTGTGGAGGCTCACCCCTTCGGGCAGGGTGAACACGTCGGACAGCACGCCAGCCAGCGGCCCGACCTGGACGGTGAAGCCGGTCTCTTCGGCGAACTCGCGGCGGAGGGCGGTCACCGGGTCCTCACCGTGGTCGATGCCGCCCCCGGGGAGGAACCACTGGCCGGCCACCGTCAGGTGCGGCGCGGCCCGCACCAGGAGCACCCGTTGCTCTGCGTCCAGACAGATGCCGTAGACGGCGATTCGTTGCCGTTGGGGTTGGTCGCCCAAGGGACTGCCGGGCCCGTCCCCCACCTACTCACTCCACCCGGTTGGATGCCGCATGAAAGGGCATCCTACGGTCGGACCGGTGGGCACCTCGCCCGCCCGGGACAGGGACGGACCCGACACGGTCGGTGGGGTCGGTGCCGGTCGGTACGCTACCGGGCAGTGTCCCGCTACTACATCACCACCCCCATCTACTACGTGAAGGACGCCCCGCACGTGGGCCATGCCTATACCACGGTCAACGCCGACGGCCTGGCCCGGTGGCACCGGCTGGTCGGTGACGAGGTGTTCTTTCTCACCGGAACCGACGAGCACGGCCAGAAGGTGGCCCGGGCCGCCGAGGACCAAGGCCTGTCGCCCAGCGACTGGACCGACCGCCTGGCGCCACGGTTCGCCGAAGCCTGGGCCGGCCTCGACATCGCCAACGACGACTTCATCCGCACCACCGAACCCCGCCACCACCAGGCCGTCCAACAGTTCCTCGGCCGTATCTACGAGAACGGCTTCATCTTCAAGGACACCTACCGCGGCCTCTACTGCGTGTCGTGCGAGCAGTACTACACCGAGGACGAGCTGGTCGACGACCGGCTGTGCCCTATCCACGGCACCCTGGTCGAGCACCTGGAGGAGGACAACTACTTCTTCCGTCTGTCCGCTTTCGAGCAGCGCCTCATCGACTGGTACGAGGCCAACCCCACCGCGGTGGTCCCCGAGTCCAAGCGCAACGAGGCCCTCAGTTTCATCAAGGGCGGCCTGCGGGACATCTCGATCACTCGCACCTCCCTCGACTGGGGGGTCCGGGTCCCCTGGGACGAGGACCACGTCTTCTACGTCTGGTACGACGCGCTGATCAACTACCTGACCGCCATCGGCTACGGCCAGGACGACCAGCGGTTCGACCAGTGGTGGCCGGCCGTCCATCACCTCATCGGCAAGGAGATCATCCGGTTCCACTGCGTGTGGTGGCCGGCCA
This sequence comes from uncultured Acidimicrobiaceae bacterium, assembly GCA_963824355.1. Lineage (GTDB taxonomy): Bacteria > Actinomycetota > Acidimicrobiia > Acidimicrobiales > RAAP-2 > Bog-756. The sequence goes on from CAWGOY010000017.1 coordinate 401,069, forward strand.
TGTGCATGGCCGCCGGCATCGACCCGCCGGCCCACGTCCAGGTGCACGGCTGGCTCCTGCTGGGGGGCGAGAAGATGTCCAACTCGAGCGTCAACCAGATCGCGCCGGCCGATCTCATTGACGAATACGGCGTCGATCCGGTCCGCTACCACCTCCTGCGTGACATCCCCCTGGGCAGCGACGGCGAGTTCTCGGCCGAGGGCATCGCCGCCCGCTACAACACCGATTTGGCCAACAATCTGGGCAACTTGCTGTCGCGGGTGGCCACGGTGGTGGGGTCCAAATGCGAGGGGACCGGCCCGGCGCCCTTGCCGGACAGCGCCCTTGCCGCCGTGGCTGCCGACGTGGTGGCCGAGACCACCGCGGCCTGGGCAGCCGGTCAACCCAACCTGGGCCTCGAGGCCACGTGGCGGCTGATCCGCGAGACCAACGCCGAGTTGGAGCGGGCCGAGCCGTGGAAGGCCGACCCCGGTCCCATGGTCGATGCGGTCCTCGGTAGCGCCCTCGAGGTGCTGCGGATCGTGTCCATCCTCATCGTCCCGGCCATGCCGACCACCGCGCAGACCATCTGGCGCCGCATCGGCCTCGCCGGGTCGCCGGCCGATCGAACGGTGCCGGACGCTGTCGCCTGGGGCGGCTATCCGGGCGGCCTGGCCGTGGAGAAGGGCGCTCCGCTCTTCCCCCGGCGCAAGGCCTGAGCGGGATTCTCGTCGCGCGACGCGGTCATCGAGTGGTTTGACTCCCACTGTCACCTGCAAGAGGAGTTCGGCCGCACCGACAGTGCCGGGGAGGCCGGAGGACCCGGCGAGCCCGGTGGGCCGGTTGGATCGGATGGCCCCCACGCCACCCGGTTGGCCGCCGCAGTGGCCCGGGCCTCCGAGGCCGGGGTGACCCGCATGGTCTGTGTGGGGACTGGGGCGGCCACCTCCGCCCAGGCCGTGGACCTGGCCGACGCCATGCGGAAGCCGGGCTCGGTGGCTACGGCCGAGGGGGTCGAGTTGTGGGCCACGGTGGGCCTCCATCCCCATGATGCAGTCGACGGAGTGAACACGCTCGACCGGCTTCTGACGAGGGAGCTGGATCCTTCGGTGCCCGATCGGACGGTGGTGGTAGGGATCGGCGAGTGCGGCCTCGACTACCACTACGACCATTCGCCCCGACCCACCCAGCGGGAAGCGTTCGCCCTCCAGATCGAACTGGCCCACCGTCACCGGCTTGCGCTGGTCATCCACACCCGGGAGGCATGGGACGACACCTTTGCCATCCTGGGTGCCGGCGGGGTGCCCGACCGCACCATCGTGCACTGCTTCACCGGGGGGCCCGACGAAGCCCGCCGGTGCCTCGATCTCGGGACCTATCTCTCGTTCTCCGGCGTGGTCACCTTCAAGAATGCCGACGACGTCCGGGAGGCGGCCGCCCTCTGCCCCTTGGACCGGATGCTGGTGGAGACCGACTCGCCCTTCCTGACGCCGGTACCCCACCGCGGAACCCTCAATGAACCATCGAGGGTTCCCCTGGTCGGATCGGCGATTGCCCAGCTCAAAGGGGTTGAGACTCGACTGGTGGCCGAGTGCTCGACCGCCAACGCCCGGGCCGTCTTCGCCGTCTGATCCCTGAGATCGAGAGCCCGGCCGAAGGGTGCCGAGCGGCCACGGGACAGCCGGGGGCCGTCCCGGGTTTGATTCTTTCCGACCCACCCGCCTAGCGTCTCCCTTGCGGCCGCTCGTTGATGCGGTCGTTTTGCTTTTGGTTCTCAGTGCGGGTGTCGGACGCATTGTGTGGGTCGGCTTGGAGGAGTCGGCCCCGTTCATCCCCCCCGGGGGTGGATCAGTGTCCGGAGGGAAGGTCCCCGAGGGCACCGCCCAGACAGTCCCGTAAGGAGAGTGGAGTCCTGAGGACGAACATGCAACGTGGGAGCCGGCCCGGGGCCGCTGTGCTCCTCTGCGGAGCGTTACTCATCCTGCCGCTGGTGTTGATCCGGAACGGCCCGGCCGCTTCGGCCAGTCCTACCGGCCGAGGAGGGCCCGCCCGCTCTTCGGCCGTGGGGTCTGCAGTCATAACCCGACCGGAGTCGTTGCGGCTCACCTCAGCCACGTCCCACAAGCGGGTTCCGGCGACCAGGGCCGCCACGACCACCACCGTCGTCGTGTCCTCGACCACCACGACCACCTCCCCACCTCAGGACCCGGCCGTGAGCCCGGTGCGGGAGGTCACCCAGCAGGAGGTGCCGCTCGAGACCACCACCACGGTGACCGTGCCCCCGACCACCACGACCACCCCGTCCCTGGCGGTGGCGCCCCCGACCGGTGGGGCCCACTACGGCCAGGTCACCTTCTACGACCACCCGGCCGGGACCTGTGCCAGCCCCTTCCTCCCTTCGGGACGGTGGTCGGGATCACCAACCCGGCCAACGGGCTCTCGGTCACCTGTGTGGTCAACGACCGGGAGGCGGACACCGACCGGTCGATCGACCTGGCCACCGCCACCTTCGCCGAGCTCGCCCCGCTCTCCCAGGGCGTCATCGACGCCGAACTGACCTGGTGAGCGGGGTCGGCACCGCAGCGGCGACCACCGGTTCGGTGCTGCACAAGTCGGCTCGGTGGACGTCGAGGGGCAGGGGCTCCATCGGGATGGTGGGACACTGACCGGGTGACCCACGGGCGAGCGGAGATCCACGAGTTGCTGCTGGCCAACGACCTGAAGCCGAGCCGGGCCCTGGGTCAGAACTTCGTGGCTGACGGCAACACCGTGCGTCGCATCGTGCGCCTGGCCGGCGTCGACGAGCACAGCCGGGTAGTGGAGATCGGCGCCGGTCTCGGCTCTCTGACCCTGGCCCTGGCCGAGACGGGGGCCTCGGTCACCGCGGTGGAGATCGACCGCCACGTCCTTTCGGTCCTGCGGGCTCAGGTCGAACCGGAGGGCGTGCGGGTGGTCGAGGCCGATGCCCTCACCCTTGACTGGTCCGAGCTGTTGGGACCGACCGACCCGGCCGCCCCCGCTGTTCCCGCTGACCCGCCGCCGTGGTCGCTGGTGGCCAACCTGCCCTATAACGTGGCCGTCCCGGTGGTCATCCGGGTACTGGAGGAAGCGCCCCAGGTCACCTCGCTGTTCGTGATGGTCCAGCGGGAGGTGGGGGAGCGGCTGGCCGCCACGGCCGGCGACGAGGCCTACGGAGCGGTGTCGGTCAAGGTGGCCTACTGGGCCGCCGCGGCGGTGGTCGGCCGGGTGTCGGCGTCGGTCTTCATCCCGAGGCCCCGGGTCGAGTCGGTGCTGGTGCGCATGGACCGCCACCCGGACCCGAGTCCGGCCACCGGCGTCCCGCGGCGCGACGGCCCCGGCACTCCCGCTTACGACCGGCTGTTCGTGGTGGTGCGGGCCGGGTTCGCCCACCGCCGCAAGATGCTCCGGCGCTCCCTCGAGGAGGTGGTGGCCCCCGAGGCCTTCGAGGCCACCGGCGTCCGTCCCACCGCCCGAGCCGAGGAGATCCCTCTGGTCGACTGGGAGCGCCTGGCCGCCTGGCGGCCCGAGGACCGGACCGGCTGCCTGTCCGGCGGCGCTCGGTGACCGCTGCCGCCTCCACCGGAGCGGCCGGCGGGTGGCCCGGAAGGTCGGAGTCGGTCACCGGGGTACAAGCGCCGGCCAAGCTCACCGTCTGGCTCCGGGTCACCGGCCGCCGACCGGACGGCTACCACCTGCTCGAGTCGGAGATGGTCACCCTCGACCTGGCCGACACGCTGGTGTTGGGTCCGGTGGCGTCTTCGGGAGTGGATCTGACGGTGGCGCTCGAGTTCGGTGGGGTTGCGCCGGCCGACGGCCAGCCGTCCTTCCGACCGGACACCGCCGTTCCCTCGACCGGCAACCTGGTCCACCGGGCCCTGGAGGCGGTGGGACGGACCGCCTCGGTGCGCCTGGTCAAGCGGATCCCCCCGGGAGCCGGGCTCGGGGGCGGTTCGGCCGATGCCGCCGCTGTGCTCCGGTGGGCCGGCTGTCGGGACGCGGCCGTGGCCGCCGCCCTGGGGGCGGACGTGCCCTTCTGTCTGGCGGGAGGTCGGGCCCTGGTCCGGGGCATCGGCGAGCAGGTGACGCCACTGCCCTATGAGGACCGGGCCTTCACTCTGGTCCTCCTCCCCTTCGGCGTCGACACCGCCGCCGTCTACCGGGCCTTCGACGGGCTGACCGGACCGGTGGGACCGGATGTATCCGGTCAACCGTCCCAACCGGGAGCGAACGATCTCGAAGAGGCGGCGACACGGGTGGAGCCGCGTCTTGGCCGGTGGCGGGACCACTTGACGGCGCTCTGCGGCCGGCGGCCCTGGCTGGCCGGAAGCGGTTCGACCTGGTTCTACGCCGGCGGTCCGGACCGGCTGGGCCTGGTCGACCGTTCGACCTTGGTGCTCGGCGACGAGGCGGCGCTGGTGGTGGCGGCCAGGACCACCCCGGCTGTCTGACCGGTGAGCGCGGACCGAGGGGCACGCGCCGAAAACCGGTGAAGCGGGGAGGTCGATGAGTGGCGTTTCGCCGGGTCGGTCGTCGACCGGACCCCTCTAGGGAACTACTTGCCCGCCGCCCGACGCTGCCAGCGGGTGGCCTTCAGCATCTTCTTGTGCTTCTTCTTGCGCATCCGCTTGCGACGCTTCTTGATCAGGGAACCCATGTCGGACGGCACCCTAGTCGACCTGGGGATTTCGTGCCATCGGGTGCCCCGGCCCGGTTACCCCTCCTCGTGGCCGGCCGGCGGGGTGGGCACTTCGGGCAGGCTGAACCGGAACACCGCGCCGCCGCCCTCGGCCCGGTAGACGTTGACGCTGCCCCCCTCGTCCCGGGCCACCTGGGCCACGATGGCCAGACCCAGCCCCGATCCCGGGCGACCCCGGGCCCCCGGTGCCCGGTAGAAGCGGTCGAAGATGAACGGGACGTCGGCCTCGGCCACTCCGGGCCCGTGGTCCCGCACGATGACCGTCCCGTTGGTGCAGGCCACCTCCACCACCCCGCCGTCCGGGCTCCACTTGAGGGCGTTGTCCAACAGGTTGTTGACCGCCCGCTCGATGCGGGTCGACGATCCCAGCACCCAGGTGGGGGCGGTGCGGGCGTCGAAGATCACGCTCCGGCTGCGCCCGTGGGTGGTGGCCGCCTCCACCGCCTCGGCCACCACCTGGTCGAGGCGGACCGGCTCGGTGGTCGGGTGGGGCTGCTCGCCCCGGGCCAGCTCGGCCAGGTCCCCGACCAGGGCCACCAGCTCGTCCATCTGGGTGAGGACGTCGTTGATGAGGACCTGGCGCTCGGTCGGGTTCCAGTTCTTCGAGGCGGCGGGCCACCTCCATGTTGGTGCGCAGGCTGGTGAGCGGCGTGCGCAGCTCGTGGGAGGCGTCGAGGACCAGCTGGCGCTGGCTCTCCCGCGAGGTGTCGAGGGCCTCGAGCAGCCGGTTGAAGGCCCGGCGGAGCCGGCCCAGCTCGTCGACCCCTCCCGGGTCGAGGCGCTTTTTCATGTCGGTGGTCTCGGCCAGTTCCTCGACGGTGCCGGTCAGGCTGTTGAGCGGGCGGATCACTGCGGCACCGACGGCCAGGCCCAACAGGATGGCCACGGCCACCCCGATCACGATGATCAGCCACAGGGCCAGGGCCAGGTGCCGGAGCTCCTGGTTGACCCCGGTCAACGGGGCGGTGATCTGGAGGGCGCCCCCGTCGCTCAGTTCCCACGTGCCGTTGTTTCCCCGGTAGACGGCCCCCGGGGGCAGGGCCACCACCAGCTCGCGCTCGTCGATGCCGCTGACCGTGGTCGAGAAGTAGCTGTCGGCCTGCTTGTCGGGACTGTCTGCCGCGCTCTTGGCCGCCGAACTCACCGGGAGAACCTGGGGGTCGGCCGGATTGATCGTACCGCCGGGATAGACCACCTGCTGGCAGGAGCCGGCCGTGGAGCAGCCGTTCAGAACCTCGGCCACCTGGCCGGCGGCGAAGGTCGACAACACCGTCTCGGCTTCGGCGTGCAGGGTGACATCGATGGAACCGACCAGTGCGTTGTAGGCCACCAGGTAGGTGGCCGCCGAGGCCAGGACCACCACCACCAGTACCGCGGCGGTGGCGGCCAGCACCAGTCGGCTGCGGAAGGTCATCGCTGTGCTGCCTGGTGGCGCGGCGGGTGCTTGTCGGAGTTCGGTCCAGGCGGGGTCCCGGTGGGGGCTCCCGACCTGGCGACCCGAGGCGTGCCCACCGGGAGGGTCACCGTCTAGGGCTCGCGCAGGACGTAGCCGACGCCCCGGGCGGTGTGGATGAGGCGCGGCTCGCCCCCCGACTCGGTCTTGCGGCGCAGGTAGCCCACATAGACGGCGAGGGAGTTGGTGCCCGAGTCGAAGGTGTAGCCCCACACCCGGTCGAGGATGAGCTCGCGGGTGAGCACCTGGCGGGGGTGGCGCAGCAGCAGCTCGAGGAGGTCGTACTCGATGCGGGTGAGGGTGAAGGTCCGCTCACCGCGACGGGCCTCGCGAGTCACCTGGTCGAGGGTGAGGTCGGCGAAGGTGAGGGTCTCACCGCTGTCCTCGGGCCGGCGGCGGAGCAGGGCCCGCAGCCGGGCCAGCAGCTCGGCGAGGGCGAACGGCTTGACCAGGTAGTCGTCAGCCCCGGCGTCGAGGCCCTGGACCCGGTCGTTGATGGCATCCCGGGCGGTCAGCATGAGCACCGGGGTGTCGTTGTCGGCCGCCCGCAGCCGCCGGCACACATCGAGGCCGTCCATGGTGGGCAGTCCGATGTCGAGGATCACCGCGTCGGGCGGACGGACGGCGATCTCCTCCAGGGCCTGGGGCCCGTCACCGGCCAGGGTGACGTCGTAGCCCTCCAGCCGGAGTGCCCGGTTGAGGGCCCCGCTGACCGCCGGATCGTCATCGACCACGAGGACTCGCATCGGGCCGGGAGCCTATCGGGATGATGCCGTACTGCCGTGGCAGCTCTGTCTCCGCGGCCGGGCCTCCCGGGGTGGCGGGTCCAGCGGAGACCAGGCCCGCACCGGGGGCGGGAGTAGCCTGGACCGGTCGACCGACCGGTGGCCGACGTCCCATTCCGAGGTAGTTCAATTGGCAGAACGCTGGCCTTTGGAGCCAGATGTTGGAGGTTCGAGCCCTCCCCTCGGAGCACTCGTCGGGACCACTCGTCGGGCGCACTCGTGTCGGTGGCATTCGTCTTGAGGCCTGTGCCCCGAGGCCCAGCTACGCTCGACCCGTGAGGGCAACCGGGGCGAAGGGTAGGCGTGGCCACGGCGTGATCCGCCTCGGTGGTTCCGGCGCCGCACTTCTCGTGCTCTCGCTCCTCCTGACATCCTGTAACTGGCTGGTGTACCACGCCGACCCTCTGGGCACCGGCGTGGATCCCTCCGGCGCCACCTTCGGCTCGACCCATCCGGCCTGGGTGTCGGCCAAGCTGGCCGGCGACCTGTTCGGGGAGCCCTTGGTCTACGGCAGCGACGTCTACGTGGCCACCGAGGCCGACACCGTGTCCGCCCTGTCGGCCACCGACGGCGCCACGCTGTGGACCACCACGCTGGCCACACCGGTTCCCTCCGGCGACCTGCCCTGCGGCGATATCACCCCCACCGTGGGTATCACCTCGACGCCGGTCATCGACGCCTCCCGCAATGAGATCTTCGTGGTGGCCGACGAACTGGTCGGCGGCATCATCCAGCACCACCTGTACGGAGTGAGCACGGAGACCGGTGCCGTGGAGTTGGACCAGGTGGTGGATCCCCCCGGCTCCGACCCCAAGGCCATCCTCCAGCGGGTGGCCCTCACCCTCGACGCCGGCCAGGTGGTCTTCGGCTACGGGGGCAACTCGGGGGACTGCTCGGACTACCACGGCTGGGTGGTGGCGGTGCCCGAGGCCGGTGGCCCGCTCGCCACCTTCGAGGTGGACAGCGGGGCGGGTGAGAGTCAGGGTGCCGTCTGGATGGGTGGCGCCGCCCCGGTGGTCGACGGCCAGGGAAACATCTGGGTGGCGGCCGGCAACGGGTCCAACAACCAGTCGGGAGAGCCCTACGACGATAGCGACTCGGTGCTGGAGCTGTCCTCCTCGCTCAAACTGCTGCAGTACTTCGCCCCGACCAGTTGGGCCTCCGACAACCTGCACGACGCCGACCTGGGCTCGTCGTCCCCGGCCGTGCTCCCCGACGGCCTGGTGTTCCAGGCCGGCAAGTCGGGCACCGGCTACCTGATGAAGCAATCGGCCCTGGGCGGGATCGGTGGGGATGAGGCCTCGCTGACTTCACTGTGCAACGGAGTGGTCGACGGCGGGGACGCCTTCTCCGGTGACACCGTCTACGCCCCGTGCAGCGGCGGGGTGGTGGCGGTCAGGATCGGCACGTCCCCGCCGTCCCTTACCCGGGTGTGGCAGACAGCCACTGGCTCTGCGGGGCCACCCATCATCGCCGGCGGGATGATCTGGACCATCAACGGCTCCACCCTCTACGAGTTGAGTCCGACCACCGGGGCGTCGGTGGCCACCTTCTCGGTCAAGAGCGAGGCCAACCACTTCCCGACCCCTTCGGTGGGGGACGGGCTTCTGCTGGCCCCGTCCACCGACCAGGTCTACGCCTTCACCCCACCTCCGGTGACCACCGTGGCGGCACCGGCCAGCGGGGCCACGCTGACCGGATTGGTCACCCTGGGGGCCGACGCCTCGAGCACCATCGGCGTGTCGAAGGTCACCTTCGAGCTCACCGGCAAGAAGTTGCACAACTCGGTGGTGGCCACCGCCGAGTCGACGGTCTACGGCTGGCTGGCCACATGGGACTCAGCCGGGGTGGCCAATGGGACCTACAGCTTGAAGGCCGTGGCCTACGACTCCACCGGCTCGGCAGGGACCAGTCCCTCGGTCAATGTCAAGGTCAGGAACTAGATCAAGAACTAGATCAGTCGGACCCTCGCAGCGAGCTCAGACCCCGGCCTTGCGGGCCCGGCTGCGCTGTCGGCCCCGGGTGGCCTGGTCCAGGATCACCTTGCGCAGCCGCACGGCCTTCGGGGTGACCTCCACGCACTCGTCGTCGGAGATGAACTCGAGGGCCTGCTCCAGCGAGAGGAGGAGCGGGGGGGTGAGGCGGATGGCCTCGTCGGCCGCCGCCGAACGGATGTTGGTCTGCTTCTTCTCCTTGGTCGGGTTGACGTCCATCTCCTCCTCGCGGGCGTTCTCGCCGACCACCATGCCCTCATAGACCTCGGTGCCCGGCCCCACCAGCAGCACGCCCCGCTCCTGCAGGCTCATCAGGGTGTACCCGGTGGTCATACCCCGGCGATCGGCCACCATCGATCCGTTCCGTTTGGTCTTGAGCTCGCCGTGCCAGGGCTCCCAGCCGTCGAAGACGTGGTGGAGCATTCCGGTGCCGCGGGTTTCGGTCATGAACTCGGTCCGAACTCCCACCAGGCCTCGGGCCGGCACCCGGAAGTCCATCCGCACCCAGCCGGTGCCGTGGTTGACCATCTCGATGAGTATCCCCTTGCGCAGGGCCATCAACTGGGTGGCCACACCGAGGTAGTCCTCGGGTACGTCGATGGCCACCCGCTCCATCGGTTCGTGGAGCTTGCCGTCGACCTCCCGGGTGACCACCTGGGGCTTGCCCACGGTCAGTTCGAACCCCTCCCGTCGCATGGTCTCGACCAGCACGGCCAGCTGGAGCTCGCCGCGGCCCTGGACCTCCCAGGTATCGGGCCGCTCGGTGGGTTCGACTCTCAGCGAGACGTTCCCGACCAGCTCGGCCTCCAGCCGGTTGAGGATCTGGCGGGCGGTGACCTTGCTCCCGTCGGTGCCGGCCAGAGGGGAGGTGTTGATGCCGATGGTCATGGCCAGGCTGGGCTCGTCCACGGTGATCACCGGCAGCGGACGGGGGTCGTCGGCGTCGGCCAGGGTCTCCCCGATGGTGATCTCGGCCATGCCGGCCACCGCGGCGATCTCGCCGGGACCGGCTTCGGTGGCGTCGACCCGGTCGAGGGCGTCGGTCAGATACAGCTCGGTGATCTTGGTGCGTTCGATGGTGCCGTCGACCTTGCACCAGGCCACCACCGCCCCTTTGCGCAGGGTGCCGTTGTGGACCCGGCAGATGGCCAGGCGACCCAGGTAGGGCGAGGCATCGAGGTTGGACACGATGGCCTGAAGGGGGGCGTCGGGATCGAAGCGGGGGGCGGGGATGCTGTCGAGGATGGCCGCGAACAGCGGTTCTAGGTCCTTGCCCTCCACTCCCTGTTCGGTGCTGGCCCACCCGGCCCGGGCGTTGGCGAAGAGGATGGGGAAGGAGATCTGGTGCTCGTCGGCGTCGAGGTCCAAGAAGAGCTCCTCCACCTCGTGGACGACCTCGTCGATGCGGGCGTCGGCTCGGTCCACCTTGTTGACCACCAGTACCACCGGCAGGCGAGCCTCCAAGGTCTTGCGCAGGACGAACCGGGTCTGGGGGAGCGGCCCCTCGGATGCATCCACCAACAGCAGCACCCCGTCGACCATGGTGAGGCCCCGTTCCACTTCACCGCCGAAGTCGGCGTGGCCCGGGGTGTCGATGATGTTGATCTTGACGCCGTTGTGCCTGACCGCGGTGTTCTTGGCCAGGATGGTGATGCCCTTTTCCCTCTCGAGGTCACCCGAGTCCATCACCCGCTCGTTGACCGACTCATTGGCCCGGAAGGCCCCCGACTGCCAGAGCATGGCGTCGACCAGGGTGGTCTTGCCGTGGTCGACGTGGGCCACGATGGCCACGTTGCGGATGTCGTCGCGGGTCTGGATGGGCATGAACTGTCGAGGCTACCTGCCGCCGGGTGGCGCTCCGACGCGGTACGCGCGACGTGGTCGCTCTGGCTCGGGCTCGGCTGGCGGTACTCGGGCCCGGCTGGTCAGACTCGGGCCCGGCTGGTCAGACTAGGGCCCGGCCCGTGGTACTCGGGCCCGGCCCTCAGGCCTGAGGAAGTCCCAGTCCCCGCCGCAGGGCGGTGATCAGCTCCTGGTTGCCCCGGCGGGAGACGGCGGCATCCGGGAACAGGCCCGAACCATGGAAGGTGCCGGGGAACGAGTGCAACTCGACCTGGATGCCGGCCTGAAGCATCCTCAGGGCGTAGCTGATGCCCTCGTCGCGCAGGGGATCGAACTCCATGGTGGTCACGTAGGCGGGTGGCAGTCCGCTGAGGTCGGTGGCGATGGCCGGTGACGCGTAGGGGGAGACCGGACCACCGTCCCCTCCCAGGTAGTCACCGCCCAGGTAATAGCGCCAACTCACCTCGGCGCTGGGCCGGTTCCACAGGGGCGTGTCGACGAACGAGCGCATGCTCTCGGTCTCCAGCCGGTGGTCGAGCTCGGGGATTCCGAGGAACTGGAAGCAGAGCTGTGGGCCGCCCCGGTCCCGGGCCAGCAGCGCCACTGCCGCGGCCAGGCCACCGCCGGCGCTCTGGCCTCCGACGGCGATCCGGTCAGGGTCGACACCCAACCCCTCCGCTCCCGCGTGCATCCATTCGAGGGTGGCGTAGCAGTCGTCGAGGCCGGCCGGGAAGGGATGTTCGGGGGCCAGCCGGTACTCGGGCGTGACGACCACCACGCCGAGTTCGCGGACGACCTGGGCGGCGAAGGCGTGTTCCATCTCGATCGAGCCGACGGCGAAGCCGCCGCCGTGGATGTCGAGCAGGGCCGGCCTGTCCGTGGCCGTGCCGGGCGCCGTGCCGGGCTCGGAGGCAGGCTCGGTGGCAGGCTCATAGACCCGGACCGGCACCGAGCCCTGAGCCCAGGTGACCCGGTGGTCGCTGATCACGACACCGGTGGTATCGACACCGGCGTTGAGCGGAGCCAGGAGCGCGGTGATGCCGGCCCGGGCGGCGACGACGTCACCGAAGTCGCCGAAGGGGATGAGATCGACCAGCGGGGCCAGTTCGGGATCGAAGGCGTAGGGCACGGCCCGATACTGCCACGAGCGGCGCGGTTGGGGCCGGCCAGGCACCAGACAGTCGGATCAGTCGGATCAGTCGGATGTCGGATCAGGCCGTCAGCCCGACTGGCGGTCGGGCCGGGCTGAGGGGACTACGAGGCCGCGCTGCAGGTCCCGGTGCCGGCCGTGGTCGATCCGTTGGCCACGGTGGGCGGGTAGGTCGGATAGGGGTACTGGGTGGTCCCGTTGGCTTTGGTCGGCGTGGCCTGTACCGGCGGGCAGACCGGCTCGGTGCCGTTGTAGCTCTCGGCCGACGAGGTGAGGGCCCACGAGGCGGTGCCCGGGGTCAGGTAGAAGGGTGGCGAGTACAGCTGCAGACGGGGGTCCCACAGATACACCTTGTCGTAGCCGCTGACGGATTGGCTGCCGTTGAAGGTCCCCACCGCGCCACGGGCGTCCTGTTGGACCGATCCGTAGATGGTCAGGTTGCCCTCGGTACCGCCCTGGGAATAGTTGTTGACGAAGAAACTCTGCTGGAGCGCCAGCAGGGATGCATCGATCGTCAGGCCTCCGTTGTTCTTGCCGGCCGGGTCGCACAGGGGGGCAGCCTGGGCCCCGCTGGTACCGCAGTTGGGGAGGATGCTCCCATTCGGGCTGGAGATGGGCCGGTCGATCTCCACATAGTTGTAGGCGATCAGGCCCAGGGTGTCGTTGATGCCGGTGGAGGCGTTGTTGTAGTTGCAGTTGCTCTGGGAGGCGGTACCCGTCCACGTGCAGTCGTTATAGGTGATCGGTCCGTCAATGATTACGTCGTTGGCGCTACCGATGGTCAGATGGCCGGACAGGGTTCCGCTGACGAAGGCGTCCCCTTCGGAGTCAGGCGTCCCAGTCTGACCGTAGTAGCAGCCCCCGCACGAGGGGTCGGCCACGGAACTGCCCACTGACACCGACGTCTGGTTGTCGATGGTGCACTGGCTGTAACCGTAGGGACAGCCCGTGTGGGTGGTCACGCCGTCGAAGGGGTTGGCCCCGGCTACCGGGGTCGGGTCCTGGCCCACGTAGATGACCCCGTTGTTGGGGAGCGCCACCGGGGTCGTGTTGTTGACCGGGCAAACGCTGGTGTCGGTACTGAAGTCGTTGAGGTGGCTGCTGCCATTGCTGTCGCCGCTGGCGTTTGAGGTGGTCCCGGGGCTGGAGACCACCATGCCGGCTGCGCTGAGGGTGATGGTGGTCGGACCGGTGTAGAAACAGCCGCCCTGCTCGGCATAGTTCTCGAGTGACTGGTTGTCGTGGGGGATGGGTTCGAGGTTGTCGGCCCCGAACGAACTGAGGGCCGCGCTGTAGGTCCCCACGTCCTGGGTGGCAGCCAGCGTGCAGTTGTTGTTGCCAGAGCCGGTGGGAGCCTGGCCGTGGGTGCCGTCGAGGGGGTCGACGAACTGGCACTTGGGGTCGGCGGTGGTCACGCCATATCCGGTTCCGAAGTTGGGGCCGCTGTCCACGAAGATGGAGTCGTTGGAGAACACCGGCCCGGTGATCTTGTTGTTGTTGGCGAAGTAGACCGGCGTGCAGTCCCCCGAGTTGTTGTAGCCGGTGGCCCAGTAGTAGCTGCAGGCGTTGGTGGCGGACAGCGGCTGGCCGTTACTGGGACTCGACTCGTAGTTGGACCACCACACGTTGTCGAGGAAGCCGTTGGCCGGGGTGAACTTGGCCACGGTGGAGTAGTAGACGTCCTTGCCCCCACCCAGCCCGGCCGCCCCGACCACTTGAACCTCCAGATAGATGAGGGCCTGGGTGGTGGGATCGATGATCTCCTCGGGATTGTCGAACTTGTAGTACTCGGGGATGACTCCGTTGCCGGTGTCGGTGCCCGGCACCTGGCTCCAGGTCTGGTAGCTGATCCCGGCGCACTGGGCCTGAGCGTTGGACCCGCCGACGTTGGTGTTGGCATTGCAGGCGGCCAGGTAGGGGTCGGCGTTGATGATGCTCTGGTAGGCGTTGAGGCCCGAAGCCAGGGCCCGGTAGGCGTAGCGCTGGATCGACGCCTGCTTGAGGATGGGGTCGTTGTTGGAGATGTTGGAGACGAGGACGCCGCCTACCGTGGTCATGGCCACGGTGAGGGCCACCACCAGGACCAGCGCGGCTTGCCCGAGGTCGCTGGTCCGGTCACCGAACCTTCCCCGCGCCCTTGACCGGGACGGGGACGGAGCGGCCCGGGTGCTGGCTGGCTTGACGTTTCGGGTGCGCATGGCTGGTTACCCCACTACCGTGCTGTAGGAGTACGAGGCGGACGAAAGTCGGTAGACGGTGAAGGCGTTTTCTTGGAGCGGTGCGCCCTGAACCTGGACCTCGAGGTCGACCCCCACGCTCTGGACGTCGTCGGGGGTGCAGTTGGCGCTGGTCGGATTGCCGTTGGCATCGGTGGTGGGTGCGGCGCAGGAGTTGAAGCCGGGAAGCAGCCCGGTTCCCGCCGCCGGGGTCCCGCCGTCACCGGCTACGTAATTGGCCGAGTAGGGATCAATGGTGTTGTAGGTGAAGATGGGCGTGGACGCCTGGGGCAGCGGTGTGGTGTAGGGCGGACCCCCGGCCAATGGCACCGAGCCGTTGACCACGTTGCGCACGTCGACCAGGTCGGTGCCGGCCGACGACCACGTGCACGTATAGGTGGAGTTGAGGGCGAAGGGGCAGCCGGTGTTGATCCCGCAGGTAGCAGTGGCCACTGTCAGTTTCGGGCATGCCGCGGTACTGCATCACGGTGAACACCGAGGTGTAGAACTTGCAGTTCCCACACGTAGTCGGCGTCGACTCGGACATCACGATCTTGGCCGGGCCGTTGGGGTCGCCGATGTTGGCATAGAAGGTGGTCGAGTAGGTGCCCACGCTGCCGGTCAGAAAGGCCGGGCAGGGCACGTTGACCCCGCCGCAGGGATAGGTGCCGCCGGACGCCAGAGTGGGGCCGGGTTCGACCTCGCTGCGGATGAGGCGCTGGATGGTGATCGAACTGGGCAGGAGCGTGTCGGTAGCGCTGTAGGAGGAGATGACCGTGGTGCCGGCGGTGAGGTAGGTGGTGAGGGCCGACGCGGCCAGGGTGATGAGGATGATCAAACAGGCGAAGGCCACCATCAGCTCGACCAGGGTCAGACCCTCGTCACCACTGCCTTCGGCCCGCCGGGCCCTCTGGTCGAGGATGGCCCGTTGGAGGCGGTTGGGCACCCGCACCGGCGAGGTGGGGCCGTGAGGAACGCGGTGGGCCGTGGATGTGACGCGGGAACGGTCGGTCGCCGCCGGGTTCGGGGAGCGAATCATCATGCGCTCGCCGGGACCGGAGTGGGCAGCGTGAAGGTGCCGCCGGTCATCGTGCCGCTCAGGACGGTGTTGCTCCCCGACACCACCAGCGTCCCGTAGGGGGTGGCGCTGCCGTTGATGGACAGGAGGTAGGTGCCGAAGGGGACCTCGGTGCGACTGAGGCCGTCGGCCCCGGCCGGTTGCAGCGTGTACTGGTCATAGTTGCAGCCGGTGGTGGTGGAGGTGAGGGTCAAGGTGGCTCCGGCGTAGGGCAGTCCGGTGCCGCTGTGGGTCACCGAGATGGACAGGAGCCCCATGGGCACGGTGATGTTGGTGGTGCCTCCGGGCTGGGTGGCTGCCTGCACCGAGGTGTAGCTGAGCGTCCCTTCGGCTTGACAGTCACCCGCGAACACCTGGTAGCCGCCGGTGAACGGATAGAGCAGCAGACCCGGGCTCGAGGTCACGTTGGTGGCCGCTCCCGCGGTCACCGCCGTTCCATAGGTGGTGGGCAGGAGACCGCTGTTGGAGACCTCGATGGGCACCCCGCTGGTCACGTAGCCGGCCTGGGCAGTGGCCGCGCTGGCATTGGTCGGAGTGACGTCGCTGAAGGTCCCCGATGGTCCGCCGGTGGTGGACAAGATGACCGCCCCGGTAGGCGTGGCCCCGACGGCCGAGCAGGTGGCCGACGCCCCCTGGGTGCAGTCGATACCGTCGAAGTAGAGGACGCTGTCACCGGAAGGGAGGCTGTCGGACGTCCAGGAGGTGCCGTTGGTGGTGGCCAGCAGGTAGCCCTGCGGCGACCCCGAGGTGGCGGTGCCGGTGCCCATGGCCAGGCACGAGGTGGTGGCCGGGCAGACCACCTTGGACAGGGCGTTGATCGATCCGCTCACCGTGGGCAGCGCGTCGCTGGCCCAGCTGTCCGCTGTGGTGGTCCCGTTGATGGCCACCGTGAACAGGGCCGGCCCGAGGGTGCTGGTGCCGATGGCCGTGCAGGTGGTGGCCAACGGGGCCGCCGGGCAGACCACCTGGTTGATAACGAAGAGGGTGCCGCCGGTGACCGTCGGGAACTGGGTGCTGAACTGGCCGGCGGTGGCGCTCGGGTAGAGGACCAGGGCGGCCGTGGTCTGCCCCTGGGTGCCGAACCCGGTGATGAGGCACTTGGTGGTGGTCGGGCAGATGACCTGGTTGAGCGAAGTGAGGGTGGTGCCCGGGGTGGTGTCAGCCGTCCAGGCCAGGACCCCGGCCAGCCCGGCCCCCCCGGCCGTCCCGCTGAGGATGACGGGCGTTGCCGTAGTGGAGGCGCCCACCTTGCCGGTGCCGATGGCCAGACAGCTGGTGGCGGTCGGGCAGGTGACCTGGGAGAGGGAGGACACGGTGAAGCCGGTGAACGTGCCGGTGGTCCACGCCCCGGATCCCGAGGGTCCCGAGACGAGCACCGGCTGGTTGGCGGTGGAGGTGGAGGCGATGGCGACACAGCCGGTGGCCGTGGTCGGGCAGACCGGGTTGGATACCGAGACCACCCCGGCCGGCACCGCATCGGACACCCAGGTGTCCGAGCCGGTGGCGATGGTGCCGCTCAGGACCACGCCCACGCCGGTGCTGGTGTAGCCGGTGGCCACGCACTGGGAAGCCGACGGGCACACCACCGAGGTAAGGGCGGCGTTGGCGGTGGCCAGACCGGTGACGGCAGGCAGGGTGTCGACCGACAGGGTGGCCGGGGATCCGGTGGTCGAGTGGAGGATCACCGCGCCGTTGCTGCCGTAGCCGACGGCGATGCAGGCGACGGTGCCGGCACAGGTCACCGAGGTGATGCGGGTGATCGAGGCGGCCGAAGGAATGTTCACGTTGTTCCAGCTGGTCCCGTTGAGCCAGGTGACCGTGGCCCCCGAGCCGTTCTCACCGGTGGTCACGCAGACGACCTGGCCGGCTCCCGGACACGACACGCCGTCTTCCACAGAGGAGGTTGACGGGTAGGCCAGGTTGACGATCGTCCCCTGGTCGAAGTTGGGGTAGTCGCCGTTGAGGGTGGCCTGCAGCCGGGTGACCGCACCGACGTTCACCACCGCAGTACCAGTCGGGTTGGTCTCTGATGTGGGAAGGACGTTGATGTGGTTGGCGTTGACCGTACCGGCGGCATTGGCCACGAAAGCCGGAGTGCCGTAGGTGGTGCCAGACGGGTAGCCGCTGACCGGCTGACCCACCGACACCGTGTAGTCGCCCGGGTTGACCTGGGCGAAGACGCAGCCGTAGCTGTCGGGGTAGACGCTGAGCGTGGTGCCCTGGCCGGTGATGGTCACCGGGATGGCCTGGACCCGGCTGCTCCAGACGGCCGGAGGCGACTGGGTGTCGACGCCGCCTAGGTCACCCTGCATCTGCAGGGCCAGGAAGCCCAGGGTCTGGACCCCTGCCGGCGGGTAGTTGATCATCACGCTGTCCTGCACGTTGTTGGCATCGGCGTTGGTTCCCCACGACACGGTGACCCGCAGCTTGAGCAGTGCCGGCGTACCCGAGGTGCAGAGGTTGGGCTTGGTGCCGGCCCCCGAGTTCTGGGCGGTGGCCCAGGAGTAGGAGGCCTTGACGGTGTAGACGACGTTCCCCCTTGTCTCGGTGGGGGTCACGATGGTGGTCTGGACGACCGGGTCGTTGGTGGCCAGGGTGTCGGTCGACGAGCTGCAGGGGCTGGAGGCGCAGGTGAAGGTGACGGTGCTCCCCACGGTCGAAACGCTGGAGTAGGTCACGGTGTCGTAGTTGGGGTTGGACGCGGTGCCCGTATTGATCTCGATGGTCTGGTTGGCTGCGGTGGCCGGCTGGAAGGTGGCGGTCGAGGTGACCACGATGGTCGAGTACGAGCTGTTGTTGAGGGCGTGGTTGTTGGAGGCCGAGGCGATGGTCCCAGCCGACGACGACGGCGCCGGCCCGGCCGGCGCCGATGCGGTGTCGGTGATGACCGCCCCGGTTGAGGGGTTGACCGGCGGGGTGACGTTGGACAGCACCTCGGTCCATTTTTCGGCGATGGACAGGGCGGTCTGCTGGTTCTGCGACTGCCCGGCGGTGATCAGTGACGTGGTGAACAGATAGGACAGCGGTATGAGGGCGATCATCAACACAGCGAAGGCCACCATCACCTCGATGAGGGTGACGCCTCGGTCGTCGAGCTGGCGAGCCGTTCCCCGAGCGCCCCTGACCCGGTCGGAGCGCGACGGACCGGCACCCAGCGCCCAGCGGCCTGACCGGGGGGGTCGGCCGTGAAGCGGGGATCGCATCACCGGAGTGGAGTGGCGCGGCGGTCGTCGAAGAATGCCCACAGGTCTTTTTTGTCGACCAATTCCGGCGATTCCTATAGCGAAATCGTCGGTGTCGGCACCGGAATTGGGCGTTACGACCGGGAAGCAGGGCGCACCGACCAGGGGTGGGAGCTCTGACCGGCCGTCTTTGTAGGGCGGCCGGGGCGTCCGGTCGGGGTTCCGGTCGGGGTCCCGGTCGGGGTCGGTGGGGGGAGAGGAGGAAGAGGAGGGAGGAAACATAACGCTGAGTGGCAGGATATTTCCCGTCCCCGAGCGTTCATAGACGTAATTCCACCTGGACCAGCGTAAACGGAGCGATCCGGCGCATGGGGCTGATCGGATTGCTCTCCGATCCAGGTCACGCAGAGTGGCAGCCTGGGGTGGGCGTTGGGGCCCCGTCGGGCGGGCCTACTGCGACTTGGACAGTCCGAACGAGTGCTGAACCACGAAATTGAGGACCATCTCGTGGCTGACCGGGCCGGCTACTTCGACACGTACCGGCGGACTCCGGTGACAGTGGGTGTGGTGGTGGTCGATCCGGACTGGGTGGTGGTCCCGGGAATGGTCTGAGCGGCTGCGTTGGAGAAGGTGAGGGCGAAGGAGTTGGTGATCGAGACACTGCCCGACGCGGCGCTGCCGGCCAGTATCTGTCCGTTGATGGAAGGGGTGACGCTGGCCGAGAACGTCCCGGGTGTGTAGAGGAACGTGCTGTAGCCGTCCTCGCCAGCCGGCTGGAATCGGTGTGGGAGGGCGCGCCGGACAGTCAGCACTGTACGTCCAGTTGGTTGGATACCGTCTCGGTGGACGGCCCGGACGCGGCCGGCTTCCAGCTGACGGTGATGGTGATGGGGAGCAGTCCGCCCGAGGCCGCCGATGTCGTCGACGTCACGCTTTAGGTCGTGCTCTTGATGTTGTTGTTGGCGGCCACCCCCACGCTTCCGTTCCGGGTGGCAGTTCCCGATCCTGACCCGGCCACGTAGGTGGCGGCGTTCACGCAGGTCATCGACAGGACGTTGATCTGGAAGAGGGCATCGACCTGTTCGATGAGGCTGCCGGCGGTCGCCCGCTGCTTGGCCTGGTTGGAGGCGGAGAGGCTGCTCACCAGCACCCACCCGACGCCACCAGGGTCAGCGACAGCACGGTCAGCGCCACGATGACCTCGATGATCCCTTGGCCGGAGTCGTCGGGCGCGAGAGTGGCGCGCCGGTGCGGGCCGATTGGCCCGACTGCGTGGTCCCTCATCACCTCTGTCACGTCCCGATCCGTCCGTCTGTGACACGGACTCGCCGTTGATCGGCACCCCGAAGATCCAGGTGCCCGCCTCAACAGCATCGGCATTGGGGGCTCGGGACTTGAATGAGTCCGGGAACGCCACACGCCGCGGCCCGGTGGTCATCGGGTTTGTTGCGCCACGGACATCCCGACCCTTACCCGGTCGGGAGTCTGGCAAAGAAACCGTTTGGGGAACGCTCTCTCGTAGGGCTCGGACTCTCGTAGTGCCCGGGCTCTCGTAGGACTCGGGTTAGTACGACTTGGGCAGTCCCAACGAGTGCTGGGCCACGAAATTGAGGATCATCTCGCGGCTGACCGGGGCGATCCGGAGCAGACGGGCCATGCCCCACAGATCGGCCAGGCCGTACTCGGTGGACATGCCGTTCCCTCCGTGGGTCTGGATGGCCTGATCCAGCGCACCGAGAGTGGCCTCACCGGCCGCGTACTTGGCCATGTTGGCCGCCTCGCCGGCTTCGGGGGTGTCCCCGGCGAAGTCACACAGCCACGCCGCCTTGTCGGTCATCAGTCGGGCCAGCTCGACTTCGATCTTGGCCTTGGCCAGCGGATGGGCGATGCCCTGGTGCCGGCCGATCGGGGTGCCCCACACCTCGCGGCTCCGGGCGTACTCGGCCGCCTTGCCCAGCGCGTAGCGGGCGATGCCGTTGGCGGTGGCGGCCGACAGGATCCGCTCGGGGTTGAGCCCGACGAATACCTGGCGCAGTCCCTCGCCCTCCGCACCGATCAGCCGGTCCGCCCCGACCTGGACGTTGTCGAAGAACAGGGTGTACTGCTTCTCCGGTGCGGTGATCTCGACCGGCAGGACCTGCTTGTCGAGACCGGGGGTGTCGGTGTCCACCACGAAGAGCGACAGCTGGCCCCGTCCGGTGTCCTGGTCGATGCCCGACCGGGTCACAACGAGGATGGCCGAGCACTCGTCGACCCCGGAGATGTAGTACTTGGACCCGTTGAGCCGGTAGATGTCGCCGTCCTTGGTGGCGGTCAGCGAGAGATTGTGGGAGTTGGACCCGGCGTCGGGCTCGGTGATGGCAAAGGCCATCTTGAGCTCGCCGGTGGCGAAGCCGGGAAGCCAGCGCTGCTTTTGGGCCTCGGTGCCGAACCTGGCGATGATGGTGGCGCAGATGGCTGGTGACACCACGATGACCAGTAGGGGACACCCGGCTGCCGCCAGCTCTTCTTGCACCGCGGCCAGTTCGGTGATCCCGCCACCCCCACCCCCGTACTCCTCGGGCACGTTGACCCCGAGGAAGCCGGCCTCGGCGACCGCCTGCCAGAGCTCGTCGGTGCGCTGGTCGGCATGAGCCTTTTGCACGTAGTACTCATGCCCGAACTTGGAGGCGATGGCACTGACCGCCTCCCGCAGCATCTGAAGTTCGTCGGATTCGATGAAGTCCATGGCCCTACTCCTCTGGATGATGCGACGTCGGGTTATAGGCGCGCCTCGGTGCCCGTCCCGTACCCACACTCTGCACCGACACCGGAGGTCCGGCCAATCGTTCAGTCAGCGGGGTGGGGAGAGCGGGGTGGGGAGAGGAGCCCGGTGGGGATCTCGACCAGCCGGCTGCGCAGGTACTCGCCCAGCCCCTTGGCCTGCGGATCGGGCCGGGTGGAACTGGCCACCCCCTCGCCCAGCAGCCCGATCACCACGAAGTTGACCGCCCACAGCGCGGGGAAGGTGAACCGACGGATCTCGAGGCCGTCGGCCTCGGGCAGCAGGGCCCGGAACCGGGCGAGGGAGAGGTAGGAGTCGAGCCACCGCCACGCCTCATCGCTGCGGGCCCACAGCCCGACATTGGCGTTGCCGCCCTTGTCGCCGGAGCGGGCTCCAATCAGCATTCCCAGGGGAACGAGCTCGGTGGGGTCGCTGGCGTCGGTGGGGTCGGTGGCGTCGGTGGCGTCGCTGGGGTTGGTGGGGTCGGTGGGGTCGGTGGGTCCCGGTGTGGGGTGGCTGGCCAGGCTGACCTCGCTGACCGGAGTGGCATCGGGCGCAAGGGCAAGATCCGGCGATCCGTCCACCACCGCGGTGTACCGCCCGGTCAGGTGGGCGGTGTGGGGCACCTCGACCCGCCGGTCGTCGGGAAGGACCACCGTGGGGATGACCAGGTCGGCTGGGATCAGGGCCGGCCAGTAGACCCCGTAGACGGTTCCCGCCGATGGCGGGGCGGTGAGGTGGAGGCCGGGATAGCCGGCCAGGGCCAGCTCGGTGGCCGCCCCCGAGAACCGGCGACCGACCTTGTCGGGGTCGGCGTCCTTGACGGTGATCCGCAGCTGGGCGGTGGCCTCGACGTTGACCGGGGAGTCGGCCTTGTCCGAACGGATGAGGCGGGCGTCGAACTCGTCGAAGCTGGCGAACGCCCCGTCGTCGGTCCGCCGCTCGCTTCCGCGGCCGGTCGCACCGGCCAGCGTTTTCTCGAGCGAACGCAGGGTGATAGCCGCCTTCTCTTCGATGTCGAGGCCGGTGAGGACGAAGGTCATCGAGTTGCGCCACCCGCCCAACAGGTTGAGGCACACCTTGACGTCGTCGGGGGCGGGCAGGCCCCGGACGCCGGCGATCTCCACCCGGTCGGGACCGACCTGTCGGAGGGCGATGGTGTCGAACCTGGCCACCACGTCGGTGTTGGGGTACTCGTGACCGGCGATCTCGTAGAGCAGTTGGGCGGTCACCGTTCCCACCGACACCTCCCCGCCGGTTCCCTCGTGCTTGGTGATCACCGACGACCCGTCGGCAGCCACCTCGGCGATGGGGAACCCGGGGTAGTCGACCCCGGCCACCTCGGTGAAGAAGGCGTAATTGCCTCCGGTGGTCTGGGGACCGCATTCGATGACGTGCCCGGCCACCACCGCGCCGGCCAGCGCATCCCAGTCGGTAGGGGTCCAACCGTGATGCCAGGCAGCCGGTCCCACCACCAGCGAAGCATCAGTGATGCGGGGGCAGATGATCACGTCGGCGTGGCCATTGAGTGCCTCCACGATGGGCCAGGCACCCAGATAGGCATTGGCCGACACCACCTCGCCCGTGGCCTCGGCCAGCGGCCGACCGGTATCGAGATGGGCGAGCGAGTGACCGTCCCGTTGGAGCTTGTCGAGGCGGGGGAGCAGGTCGTCACCCTCGACATGGGCGACCGCCACGGCCAGGCCCAACCGGTCAGCCAGCGCCCGGACCTGGTCGGCCAGCCCGGCTGGATTGAGCCCACCGGCATTGGTGACCACCTTGATGCCGCGGTCGATACAGGTGCCCAGTACCTCCTCCATCTGGGTGAGGAAGGTATGGGCCCATCCCTTGGACCGGTCCCGTTGGTAGCCCTTCCACAGGATGAGCATGGTCAGCTCGGCCAGCCAGTCCCCGGTCAGCACGTCGATGGGCCCGTCTTCGACCATCTCCCGGGCGGCCGAGAGGCGGTCACCGTAGAAGCCGGAGCAGTTGGCGATGCGGAGGGGACGACCGGGATCGGTCACCCGTCCTGCTTCCCTCGGTCGTCGGCTGTGGGGACACCCGGCGGTGTGGACGTGGTGTCGGCATCGCCCGGCTTGGCGGCGTCGTCAGGCACGTCGGCGCTGTCCGGCTCGACCACCACCAGCACCCGACCGGTCTCGACCTGGTCGCCTTGGGCCACCGTCACCTCGGTCACCGTTCCACTCGAGTGGGCATGGACGGCGTGCTCCATCTTCATGGCTTCGAGTACCACGAGGAGGTGACCGGCCTTCACCCGGTCTCCCACTCCCACCGTCACCCGGACCACCCCTCCGGGCATGGGAGCACGGGCCGAGCCCTCGGATACCTGGTCGGAGACGGTAGGGAAGCGGTCCTCCTCCTCGAAGCTCGAGCTGCCGTCGGGCCCGTCGACGTAGGCAGCAGGTCCGGCCCGGTCGACTTGGTAGCAACGGGTCACCCCGCCGAGGGACAGGCGCACCAGGTTGGGGTGGGCCTCGATCTCGTCGACTTCGACGGTAGAGCCGTCCACCTCGAGTTCGGCCAGGACTCGCCCCGACCGGCCGAACCGGTAGTCGACGGTGACCGTCCGCTCACCGATCCGGTAGGTGGTGTGCTGGGGGCCGGCTGCGTTGTTGCGAAATCCGCTGGGAATGGTGGCCAGCACCCGGGCCTGCTGGCGACGGGCGGCCTGGCCGGCCAGGGCGGCCGCGATGGCATGGCGCCGCACTGCGTCCTCATCGGCCAGGGGGGCGGCCAGTTGCTTGAGCCCTATGCGGTCGAGGAACCCGGTGTCGGTGTCACCGGCCAAGAAGGACGGGTGGCGCAATGTGCGGACCAGCAGGTCGCGGTTGGTGGTGACGCCGTGGATGCGGCCCCGGGCCAACGTGGAGGCCAGGGTGGCTGCGGCCTCGCTGCGAGTGGGGGCATGGACGATCACCTTGGCCAACATCGGGTCGTAGTGAGGACTCACCGCACTGCCCGACTCGACCCCGCTGTCAACCCGAACGGTGGCCCGGGTCGGGCTGGCGACATCAGGGGCATCGGGGATGCCCATCTCGAACCGGTGCAGGGTGCCGGTCGAGGGCAGCCAGTCCTCGCTCGGGTCCTCGGCGTACAGGCGGGCCTCGATGGCATGGCCGTAGGGGCCATCGGCCACCGCCTCGTGAACCTCTACGGGCAGGGGGGACCCTCCTGCCACCAGCAGCTGGAGCCGGACGAGATCGAGGTCGGTGACCGCCTCGGTGACCGGGTGCTCGACCTGGAGACGGGTGTTCATCTCGAGGAAGTACGGATTGCCCTCGGGGTCGACCACGAACTCGACGGTGCCGGCGTTGACGTAGCCGACGGCCCGGGCCGCGGCCACCGCGGCGTCGAGCAGGCGGGTCCGGAGGTCGGGGGTCACGAACGGCGACGGCGCCTCCTCGATGATCTTCTGGTGCCGGCGCTGGATGCTGCACTCGCGTTCGAACAGGGCGACGGTGTCGCCGTAGGCGTCGGCGAGAACCTGCACCTCGATGTGACGCGGTCGATCGACCAGCCGCTCCAGGAACACGGTGTCGTCGCCGAAGGCGGCGGCCGCTTCGCGACGGGCACTGGCCACCGCCTCCCGCAGGCTGACCAGGCCCCCCACCGTGCGCATGCCCCGTCCACCTCCACCGGCCGATGCCTTGACCAGAAGTGGCCAACCCAGGGCGTCCACCTCGGCGTCATCGGGCAACTCGTCGCTGTCGATGGTGAGGGAGGCCAGGGTGGGGACTCCGGCCGACCGCATCAGCTCCTTGGCACCGATCTTCGATCCCATGGCATCGATGGCCGCCGCTGGGGGTCCGACCCACACGAAACCGGCCCCGGTGACCACCCGGGCGAAGTCACCCGATTCCGACAGGAATCCGTAGCCGGGATGGATGGCGTCGGCTCCCGAGCGGGAGGCAGCGTCGAGGATGAGGGCCGAACGCAGGTAGGTGTCAGTGGCGCTGGCACCGGGGAGCCGCACGGCCAGGTCGGCCTCGGTGACGTGGGGGCTTGCCTTGTCGGCGTCGGAGAACACCGCCACGGTGGTGATACCCATCTCGCGGGCGGTCCGCATGATGCGCCGGGCGATCTCGCCCCGGTTGGCCACCAGAAGGGTGCGGATGGGGGTAATGGTGCCGCTGTCTGCGGTCATGGGCTGGGCTCGGCAGTCATGGGCTGGGCTCTGCGGTCATGGGCTGGGCTCGGAGGTCATGGGCTCGGTCATCACATCCGGAACACGCCGTAGCCGCGTGTGCCTTTCGTGGGCTGGCTGTCGATGACCGACAGGCAGATGCCGAGGACGGTGCGGGTGTCCCGGGGATCGATGATGCCGTCGTCGTACAACTTCCCCGACAGGAACAGGGGTAACGATTCCGATTCGATTTGGCTTTCCACCATCTGGCGCATGGTGGCGTCGGCCTCCTCGTCGAAGGGCACCCCCTTGGCCTCGGCCGACTGCCGGCCGACGATGGACAGGACCCCGGCCAGCTGGGCCGGGCCCATCACCGCCGAGCGGGCGTTGGGCCAAGCGAACAGGAACCGGGGGTCGTAGGCCCGCCCGCACATGCCGTAGTTGCCGGCCCCGTAGGAGGCGCCGATGTTGACGGTGAGGTGGGGGACCGAGGAGTTGGAGACGGCGTTGATCATCATGGCCCCGTGCTTGATGATGCCCCGCTGCTCGTACTCCTTACCCACCATGTACCCGGTGGTGTTCTGGAGGAAGAGCAGCGGCACGTCGATCTGGTTGGCCAACTGGATGAACTGGGTGGCCTTGTGCGACTCCTCGGAGAACAGCACCCCCCGGTGGTTGGCCAGCACCCCGATCGGGTAGCCGTGGATGGAGGCCCACCCGGTGACCAGACTGGTCCCGTACAGCGGCTTGAACTCGTCGAATCTCGAACCGTCGACCACCCGGGCCAGCACCTCGCGTGGGTCGAAGGGCACCTTGGGGTCGGCCGAGGCGATGCCCAACAGCTCATCGGGGTCAAAGACCGGGTCATCAGCCGGCTGGCTGGGACCAGGACCGTACTTTCGCCAGTTGAGCCGGCTCACGATCTGACGGCCCAGACGGATGGCGTCGTGCTCGTCGTTGGCCAGATAGTCGGCCAGTCCCGAGACCCGGGCGTGCATAGTCGCTCCACCGAGCTCCTCGTCGGTCGACTCCTCGCCCGTGGCCATCTTGACCAACGGAGGACCACCCAAAAAAACCTTGGAGCGTTGCTCGATCATCACGATGTAGTCGCTCATGCCCGGTACGTAGGCCCCCCCGGCGGTGGAGTTCCCGAAGACCAGAGCAATGGTGGGCAGGGCGGCGGCCGAGCTGCGGGTCAGGTCGCGGAAGGCCCGCCCGCCGGGGATGAACAGCTCGGCCTGGGCCGGCAGGTCGGCACCGCCCGACTCCACCAGGTTGATCACCGGCAGCCGGTTCTGGAGGGCGATGTCCGAGCCCCGGGCGCCCTTGCGGAAGGAGTACGGGTTCATGGCGCCGCCCCGAACGGTGGGATCGTGGGCCGACACCAGGCACTCCACCCCTTCGACCACGCCGATGCCCAGGATCATCGATGCACCCACCTGGTACTCGCTGCCCCATCCGGCCAGGGGGGCGAGCTCGAGGAAGGGCGAGTCGCGGTCGACCAGCAGTTCGATGCGCTCGCGGGCCAGCAGCTTGCCCCGCTGGCGGTGACGCCGCACGTAGCGGTCGCCTCCCCCGGAACGGGCTGCGGCCAGTTGGCCGTTGACCATCTCCAGGGCCTCGGCCAGGGCGCGCTGGTTGGCCCGGAAGGTGTCCGAGTTCGGGTCGATGGTGGTGGCGAGGACGGGCATGGTCTGGGCAGTGTGGCTGTCGGGGCAGCTGGCAATCCGGTGCGGCTGGCAGGAGCGAGATCACCGCTGGTCTGCGGCTTTGGTCGTCTTTGGTCGTCAGGTCGCATTGCCGGTGCCGACGTGGGAAGAATAGGCCCATGACCTTGCCACCGCATGATGCGGGCATCCCACTCTCGGCCGGTCGGGGCTCCGGGGTCGCCCATGGTGATCCGCACCTATCCCCAGCTGTCCACCGAGGGGCCGCCGGCAGGGCCCGATCGTGACGATGACCCCGCAGTAGACGGTGGGGACGACGCCGCCACCAGGCCGTCGGCCTCCCGGTCCCGGGCCACACCCGGACGTCAGCTCTCGGCGGTGGTGCTGGCCGCCGGGGAGGGGACCCGGATGCGTTCGGCTCGACCCAAGCCGTTGCACCGGTTGTGCGGAAGACCGATGGTGCTCCATGTTCTCGACGCATTGGCCGGAGTGTCGGTCACCCGGGTGGTGGTGGTGGTCGGTCACCGGGCCGAGTGGGTGACCAAGACGCTGATCGAGCACGCCCCCCCGGGGATGGCCATCGAGTTCGTCGAACAGCTCGAGCAGCGGGGGACCGGGGACGCCATGGCCGTGGCCCTGACCGGACTACCCGATGAGGAGGACGACGAGGACGGGGACGTGGTGGTGCTGCCCGGTGATACACCGCTGCTCCGGCCGGCCACACTGGCCATGCTGGTCAACCGGCACCGGACCACCGACGCCGCCGCAACCTTGCTCAGCGCCGAGCTGACCGATCCCACCGGCTACGGCCGGGTCGTGCGGGGTCGGGACAGTCTGGTGGCGCGCGTGGTGGAGCACGCCGACGCCACCGACGAGGAGCTCGAGGTGCGCGAGGTGAACACCTCGATCTACTGCTTCCGTCGCAGTGTCCTGGCGCCATCGCTGCGCCGGCTGAGTCCGGCCAATGCCCAGGGCGAGTACTACCTCACCGATGTCATCGGTGTGCTCTACGAAGCCGGACACAAGGTGGATTCGGTGGTGGTGGAGGACATCATGGAAGTGGCCGGCGTCAACGACCGGGCCCAGCTGGCCGTGGCCGAGGCCGAGCTGAGGGACCGGATCAACGAGCGGTGGATGCGCCGGGGTGTCACCATGTGGGATCCCGAGCGGACCTACATCGACGTCGACGTGGTGCTCGAGCCCGACGTGGTACTGCTTCCTGGGGTCATCCTGCAGGGTGCCTGCCGGATCGGTTCGCACGCCGAGATCGGACCCGAGGTTCACCTGGTCGACACGGTGGTCGGAGAGGGCGCGGTGGTGGCCTCCAGCGTGAGTCGCCGGTCGGTGATCGGAGCGGACGCCCGCGTCGGGCCCTTTGCCGTCCTGGAGGAGGGCACCGAGGTCCCGGACGGAGCCGTCGTTGGTCGGTGGTCGACCGGCGCTCCTGATGGTCCGTTGGGTTCACCCGGCGGTGGTCCGGGTGGTCCGGGTGGGGCAGCGGGTGGTCCGGGTGGCACTGCGGGCGGCGGTCCGGGCGGCGGTCCTGCAGTCGGAAACACGGGCGACGGGGCGCGGTAGCGTCATGGCTATGGAATTCACGCCTCGCCGCCGTCTCGAACTGGTGTCCGGACGGTCCCACCCCGAGCTGGCCCAGGACGTCGCCAAACAGCTGGGCGTGGAGCTCGGCGAGGCCAACCTCCGCGAGTTCGCCAACGGGGAGATCCACTGCCGGTTCGCAACGTCGATCCGGGGGAGCGACGTCTTCATCATCCAGACCCACTGCGGACCGGTCAACGACTCCTTGATGGAGCACCTGATCATGATCGACGCGGCCAAGCGAGCGTCGGCCAAGCGGATCACCGCGGTCTGCCCCTACTACGGCTACTCCCGTCAGGACCGCAAGGCCAGCGGCCGCGAGCCGATCACCGCCAAGTTGGTGGCCGACATGCTGTCGGTGGCCGGCGCCGACCGGGTGGTCAGCGTCGACCTCCACTCCGGCCAGATCCAGGGATTTTTCAACGTCCCCTTCGACCACCTGACGGCTGCGCCGGTTCTGGTCGACTATCTGCGCACTCAGCGGAGCGACGACCTGGTGGTGGTGGCCCCCGATGCCGGTCGGGTGAAGGTGGCCGAGCGGTTCAGCCAGAACCTCAACGCCGACCTGGCCGTGGTGCACAAGCGTCGGTTGCTGAGTGAGGACAACCACGTCGAGGCCCTCCACGTGGTGGGTGATGTCGAAGGTCGCCAGTGCGTGCTCATCGACGACATGATCGACACCGCCGGCACCATCGTGGCCGCCGCCGACCTGCTGGCCGACCGGGGCGCGGCCGAGGTCTGGTGCATGGCCACCCACGCGGTGCTGTCCGACCCGGCGGTCGACCGGCTCAAGAACTCGGCCCTCACCAAGGTGGTGGTGACCAACACCTTGCCCATTCCCCAGGACCGTCGGTTCGACAAGCTGGAGGTGCTGTCGGTAGCCAAGTTGATCTCCGACGCCATCGACGCGGTGTTCGAGGACACCTCGGTGTCAGAGATCTTCGGCGGCGAGAACCTGGCCTGATCGCCGGGCGGGGCGAGGAGCCGGCGGCAAGCGAAGGGCCGGAGTGGGCCTGCCGCCGTCGGCTGACCTTCGACTGGCTGGCTGTTATCGGCGGACCGATGACGGGCAACCAATACAGCTCGACGTAGCGGGAGCACGGACGCACCCCGTGGGGGTCGGCGATGGGATCGAGCCAGGCGACGATGCGCAGGGTCGGCATATCGGAACGGTCCATCGCTGAAGATCTGGTTCGACCGGTTGCTGCAGGGGAGATGGCACCGGATGTCAGTGGGCCGTGCGGGGGGCTGTGGATTCGGGCATCGTGGCTCTCCGGGGTCGAGGGTGGTGCGCATCTGTCCGGCCTATCCTGCGGCCCCCCAGCTTGCCCGGCACCTGTGCAGCCACCTTGCAAAGAGCTATCGTCCTGTCCGCTTCCCGTCGGGGTCGAGAGGCGCACCTGGAGATCTTTCCTCCGTTGTCGATGCCAATCCGGGGTGGGTCACCGGGTCCTCAGAAACAGGGCGATGTCGAACGCGACAAGTACCAGCTGACCGTTCCTTCGGATGAACTCCGAGTCAATCGGACCTCAGGATGAGCGCCGTTGGGGTGCGTGCCGCGCTGTGCCCTGGGATTGCCGCGGCGAGGTTGGCCAAGACGAGAGCCCCTGCGGCTACAAGCACCACAGACAGGAGCGGCACAGTGGGGTCGGGCACCGCATCGAGATTGCGGGCGAAGAGCGTCCAAAGCTCACGTCCTAAGACGATACCGAGCGGAATCCCCACGGCGATACCAAGGACTGCGGACACCGTCGCCTGCCAGGCGACCATGACGGCCAACTGTCGAGGGGTACAACCGAGGGCCTTGAGCAGGGCCAGATCTCGCCGACGCCGCCGGACAGAGGCGGCCAGGGTGAGTGCGAGTGCCACGACGGCTCCGGCGGCGAGCCCAACCGCCAGAATTACCGGGGTCGATCCAATGCTGCGATAGTTCACGATCTGAGCTGGACGCTGCACACCGAGGACGAAGACGTTGTTGTCGCTACCTGCGTTGGGATCAGCAGCGAAGACGCGATCCGCTACGTTGACGATACGGTCCATGTCGGCATGGCCCGCTTCCAAGCTGACTCCGCCACGAAGCCTCACGAAGACCAACTCCGGGCCGTTGAGGTTGGGGTCGGGATAGGTATTGGCCCGTTGGAACGCGGCCGGAAGGATACCCTCCGACACCAGGGCCCCGATGCCCATCGAGGTGTGGTCTGCCACAAAGCTGGAGTACCCGACCGCCGGGAACGTGGCCGTCCCCACGATGGCCTCACGTGTTGATGGGATGTAAAAGGGAGCATCCTCTGAGGACCCGTAGCTGACGAACACCGTGTCGCCAACATGTTTGTGCAACTCGGCCAGGGTGGCAGAGCCCAGGATGATCTGATCGTTTGCGGTTAGGCCGTGTCCGGACAGGATCGGTGGGGTCACTTCGGCACCGGGGTTCGAGAAGATGAACGGGACAGACTCACCGTCGATGTCCGCTGTGTTGTAGTTGACGCCGGTCCATGCCGAGACATCGGAATCGTGTGCGAGGAGTTTCAGGGCTTGCGGTGGGACATCGTTGCTCGCGTCGAGCGCGTAACTCCAGTTCCACCCATAGAGCGCCGGATGCGACACCAACGTAGCCAAACTGCTGGCAAAAGTGAGGGTGGCCATCACCAAAGCGACGGCGAGGATGGTGCCCAACAACGCTGAGCGCATCGGCACCGCGCTGCGCCCCCGCTCAGGTTCGAGTGCGAGACGCATGCCGACCACGCCGGCGATCGGCATCCCCGCCGATTCCACCCCATGCACAACGCTCGAACCATGAGGTGCCACCCGATAGTTCCGGCCCACGCGATGAGGTGCCGTCCTGTAGGCCAACACGACCGCCGCGGCTCCCAGTACGCTGACCAGCACACTCAGTCCGATGCCGAGCACCGTCCAGTCGAAAGCGATCCCCCGGTCGGGGTAGACGGGGCGGACCGGACCCAGGGGGGAGAGCGGCGACAGTCCCACCGTCACGCCGACCGCCAGGAGTGAGCCGAGGACCACGGAACCGAGGATGCCGATCAGCCCGTCTGCAACCGTGGCCGCCGGACCGGCTCCGAGTGAGCGCATCGTTCGGCGATCCTCGTCCCCCCAGCTGAGCTGGCGCGATATGGCCTGAATCCCCAGAACCAGGCAGATGGCGGCGGCGATGGCACCGAACCCACCCAGAGCCACTGACTCCGGTTTGACGGCGAGCTCCACCTCGGTCACGACACGCGAAGTAATGTGGAACTGGTAGGTCAGACCTCGTGGGGCCAGATGGACGAGGTCCTTTTCGACTGACGTGACGTCGCGCCCACCGTGTTCAAGCTGGAGACCGTAAACCACCGGAGAGACGGACATTGGTGACACGGAGATGGCTCGTCGGATCAGAGCGGGTGACAGCAAGACGGTCCCGTAGGCCCGATCGACATCGTCTTCGACCACGGCATTGTTGGCTACGAATATCCCAACCAGCTTGATGTCGATCCTGAACCGGGGAGTGACGCTCGGAGTGCCGAAACCGGGCAAGTTGGTCTCCGCGTTGGTGTAGAAGCCCATAGGAACGATCTGACCGACGTGTACGCCGAGAATGTGAGCGGCTGTCGCGTCCATGGTCATCTCGTCGGACCGATTCGGGTCCGCCTCCCGGCCCTGCACCACGGTGGTCCGGTCCTGATAGAGCAGCAGGCCGTCCACGCTTCCGCCGATTGAGACGTTGCCCAGAGTGTCAAGACGGGGAGCGCCGTCGCTGGCGAGCGGCACGAAGGTCGGTGAGTCCAGGGTCCTCACCCGTTTCACGTTGGAAAGATGGGCGATCTTGGCCGTCAACGAGCTGGTCGGGCCTCCAGAGACCGCGTTGTACACCGACAGGTTCATGTCCGACGGGTTGGTGCTGGCCAGAAACGTCGGGTACGAGGATTGGGTTCGCCGTGCCGCAGCGATCGAGGTCATGGCAATCCCGCCGATCAACCCGACCAGCAGCACCACACTCAGGTAGCCACCCCACCGTCGGGTGAAGGTCTTGCGAAAATGGTAGCCAGCGACCCGGAGAGCCTGACTCACGTTGATCCTCTCCCGCTGTGGATCGACAGTTCTCTGATCTAGCTATCCTCCAGCGTCCGACCGGATTAGTCGAGGTGGTTGTCCCCACACGCTCGCTTCGTACTACTACCCCTTCGAGGTGCCTGGCTCTGGCGCCATGTCGCACGGCTCCACACCGAACAGGCGAGAGACTTACGAGCTGACCTGGGCTTCCCAACTGGCTCATCTGAGATAGTCGAGGGACCGAGAATCGGGGAGCCAGTAGCCGGGCGGGAGGGTGCCCCCGACCAGGCACGTACATGCGGGGCACCCGCCCCAGATTGTCAGGGCAGCGGCGAAGAGCGGCCGTTGGTCCGATGGGTAGGATGCCGCCATCGCTGACGTTCTGACTCGGTAGGTGGGCAAGCAAGCCATCGCCGTCGAAAGGGGAGCACCCGGGTGATTCCCACGCTTGGTGGGCAGTAGGTCACAGAAAAGCGCCTTCCGTAAGAAACCGCCTGACCCCGCCTGTTCGGCGCCATCCATCTCTGCGATCATCGCGGCAGGAGGCGCTGTCCTACGTCCCCGTGGACAGGAAGGCAGAGGGTCGAACGGTGAGGGGTCGATTGTAATGGAGCAACGCGACCACCGGCGGGTGGGTTTGCGCAACGCGATAGCGGTGTGTGCCGTAACGCTGATCGGCGTCGCCCTGTTGGTCGTCATGCCGGCAACCGCAACCACCGTTAGCCCCTTGCCGGTCACTCCCTACGACGTAACCAACACCACTCTGACCCGAGCCCCCTACGTCACCGATCTGACGCAGACCTCCGCTTACGTCAACTGGGCCACCAACTCCGAGACCGTTGGGTCGCTACAGATCGCGCCGATGAGTGGTGGCACCTGCCCGGCCTCTGTGACCACCTGGTCGAGTTCGGCCCTCCCCGTCACCACCCAGATCCCCTACCAGGCATCCGGATCGTCCTCCACCACCACCTCGTGGTCGTTCACCGTGGAGAACGGGGCCGGCACGTCAATCAGCGAGTACCAGGCGTCAGTATTGGCAAAGAATCTCACCGCTGGCACGTCCTACTGCTATGCGGTGTTCTCCACCGACACGAGCAAGGCCGTCGATCTCCTACCTCCGTCTACGGTGTCGTCGCTCGACTCGCAACACGTCCAGTCCTTCACCACCCTGTTGGCTCCGAGTTCGTCGTCCACCGCACCGGTCACCTTCGATGTGCTCGACGACACCGGTGAGAACTACGCCTGCACCACGGCCACCAACTGCTCGACCGATGTGCCCTTCAACTCGTCGGGCCCGCCGGTCAACCCCGACGAGGCCTCCCTCTACGACCAGATCGGGCAGTCCGGTGCCCAGTTCCTGCTGGACGCCGGAGACACTGGCTACAACAACGGGAGCCAGACCAACCTTGGCGACCTGGAACAGACCGGGACGACGACCGATGTCAGCAACTTCTTCGGACCGTCCTACTACCCGCTAACTGGCGGTATCCCGTACTACCTGGCCTCGGGCGACCACAACCAGAACAACACCGCCCTCAAGGTATTCCCGACGCCAACCAATGCCGCCGACTCCGGTGGTTCCTACGCTTTCGACTCGGCGACCGACATCGATGGGATTGACACCACCGCTCCGGCCGACTGGTATGCCTATTCCACCGGCAACGCGCGGATCTACGTCATTGACGCCGCCTGGGGTGAGAGTGCGACCAGCGGCAAGCTCGGCGACACCACCGGATCCCTGTGCGGGGCGGCGGGCTCGTCAGCCGCCGAGGCGTGCCAGCCCTACCAGGCCGACAATCTCGAGCACTGGCAGACCGACTCAGCCGAGTACCAGTGGCTGCAGTCTGATCTCTCCAATCCCGCCTACGCCAACATGGTCAAGTTGGCCGTCTTTCACTTTCCCTTGCAGTCCGACAACGACAGCCAGCCCTCGGACCTCTACGCCCAGAACAGCTCGGCCAATCCGGACGCCTCGACCAGTCTGGAGGCAATGCTGTCCAAGTACGGGGTGGTGGTGGCCTTCAACGGCCACGCCCATACCTACCAGCGGTTCGACCCCGGCCAGCCGGGTCGGATCGTCAACTACGTAACCGGTGGCGGCGGGGGGGTGCTGGAGCCGGTCGAGGGTCCGACCACCACCCAGTGTAAGAATCTCGTGGCCGCCAACGCCAGCGTGTACGCCATCGGATGGAGCCCGAGTTCGGACGTCGGGTCGGCCTGCGGATCGGCCCCGACGCCGACGTCGGCGGCCCAGGTCTTCAACTTCCTGAAGGTGACCGTTTCCGGCAACAAGGTGACCGTCTCGCCCACCAACGCCGCCGGCCAGGTCTTCGACCAGCAGACCTACACGGCCGACGTCTCGGTACCCGCCGCCACCACCATCACCAGTGAGCCGAATGCGCTCACCGACTCGACCAGTGCCAGCTTCTCCTTCAACTCCACCGCATCCGGCTCCACCTTCACCTGCAGCCTCGACAGTGCCACACCCACAGCCTGTACCAGCCCGGTGACCTACAACAGCCTGGCCAACGGGTCCCACACCTTCTCGGTGATCGGGACCGCCGGTGGTGTGTCGACCGCTCCGGCCACCGCCAGCTGGACGGTGGACACCACGCCGCCGACCACCCCCACCAACGTCCAGGCCACCGCCGCGTCGTCCTCCCTGGTCAACCTGATCTGGACCGGATCGTCGGACAACACCGGCGTGACCGGGTACAACATCTACCGCAACGGGGTGCAGATCGGCACCGCCTCGGGGACCGCCACCACCTACGCCGACAGCACCGTCGCGCCCTCTACCCCCTACACCTACCAGGTACAAGCGACAGATGGCGCCGGAAACAGCTCGGCGTTGAGCACGCCGCCGGCACCGGTCACCACTCCGGCGGCGCCGGTCGGGCCGGTCCTGGTCCAGAGCGCTTCGTCGTCCACCACTACGGTCACCCTGCCCAAACCGACCACGGCCGGTGACCTGTTGGTCCTGTCGGCCGGTCTCTACACCGGGGCCAGCCATCCCATCACCGCGGTCAGCGACGGCAAGAACACCTGGATCAAGGTCGGGGCCTACGCCGTCTCCGGCGAGAACTCCGACGGTGAGATGTGGTACGTCCCCAATGCCGCATCGGTGAGCAGTATCACGGTGACCACCGGAGCCACCGCGGTCGCCCTGAACGTGCAGGAGTTCAGCGGTGTGGCCACCGCCAGTCCGCTCGACGTCTCCGCCGGCAAGGCGGCCACCAGCACCGCCGCGTCCTCGGGGACGGCCACGGCCACCGCAGACTTCGACCTGGCCGTGGGCTTCATCGCCGGGCACAGCAGTGCCCAGGCCATCACCGTGACCTCGCCTGGTTACACCGTCGAGCCCCAGCAGAACACCACCAGCCCGAGCACGGTGTCGGTGGAGAGCGGATACCAGGACCTCGCCGGTGCCGGCGCCCAGAGCTTCGCCGGGTCGTTCGGCACGGCCATGTACTGGGCCTCGGGCATCGCCCTGTTCAAGTCGGGTGCACCGCCGCCACCGGCCAATAACTTCTCCATCGGGGTCTCGCCCACCTCGGCCACCGTCACCGCCGGTGGGTCGACAACGCCCACCGTCTCGACCGCCGTGACCAGCGGCTCGGCCGTCACCGTGGCTCTGTCGGCCAGCGGCCTTCCCAGCGGGACGACGGCTGGGTTCACCTCCCAGTCGATCACCGCCGGGACCAGCACCGGGGTCGACATCGCCACCTCACCCTCCACACCGGCGGGTCAGTACCCGATCACCATCACCGGGACCGGCCCTGGAGGCACCCCGGTACAGAACACCACCTTCACCTTGACCGTGCAGACACCACCGGCCATCACCTCCGCCGCCTCGGCCACCTTCAACCAGGGCACCGCCGGCTCGTTCGAAGTGACCGCCAGTGGCAGCCCGGTCCCGGCCATCTCCACCTCCACCTCGCTGCCCACCGGGGTGACGCTCGTCGACAACGGGAACGGCACCGCCACCCTGGCCAGCACCGCGGCCTCGCCGACCGGCTTCTACACGATCAACATCACCGCCAACAATGGGGTGGGGACTGTGGCCACACAGAGCTTCGGACTGACCATCAACCCGCCGGCCAGTAACTTCTCCATCGGCGTGGCGCCCAACTCGGCCACTGTCACCGCCGGTGGCTCGACCTCGCCCACCGTTTCGACCACGGTGACCAGTGGCTCAGCCGTCGCCGTGGCTCTGACGGCCAGCGGGCTACCCAGCGGGACGACAGCCGGGTTCACCTCCCAGTCGATCACCGCCGGAACCAGCACCGGCGTCACCTTCAACACGTCGAGCACCACCCCGGCGGGCCAGTACCCGATCACCATCACCGGGACCGGACCCGGTGGCACGCCGGTGCACACCACCACCTTCACCTTGACCGTGCAGACACCGGCGGGCACCACACCCCATTTGGTCCAGACGGCCGGTGGCACCGAGACCACTTCGGCCTCGTCCCTCACCGCCACCTTCCCCACCACCACGACCGCCGGTGACCTGCTGGTCCTGGCGGCCAGCGAGGACAACGGGGCCACCAACCACATCACCTCGGTGACCGATTCGGCCGGCAACACCTGGACGCCCATCGGCGCCTATGACATCTCCGGCCACGACTCCAACGGGGAGCTGTGGTACACCGCCGACGCGTCCCCGGTGACCACGGTGACCGTACACAACGCCTCCACCCTCTCGGAGTCCTTCGAGGTCGACGACTTCACCGGCGTGGCCACCTCGGGTCCCCTCGACGTGTCCACTGGGACCTCCAACACCTCGACGGCGGCCAACTCGGGATCGGTGACCTCCACCGTGGCCGGGGAGCTGGCTGTCGGGTTCATCGCCGGGCACGGAAGCAGTCAGGCCATCACCATCACTTCCACCGGCTTCACCGCGCAGGCCCAACAGAACACCATCACCAGCAACATCACCACGGTGGTCACCGGTTACCAGGTCCTCGGCGCTCCCGGGGCCCAGAGCATCGCCGGCACCTTCGGCACAGCCATGTACTGGGCTGCTGGCATCGCCGTGTTCAAACCGGCGGGCTGACTCTTAGACCACCGGACCCTCAGAGTGTCCAAAACGCTTCCCTGTCCCAGCCGGGTGTCTCCTATCGCTGCCGGATAGGTGGGATACCTCGCCAGTCGATCCGCTCCGCCCCTATTGGCTCATGTCGCGTGGTCGGCGGGCCGATTGACGGGGCCCCTATCTGTGGTGATAATGGCGGCGCTCTGACGTTTCTGAGTCGGGAATGGGGGGAGCATTGACCATGGGACGGCGGCTTCGCTGGTTGGTGGCGTTGGTGATCCCTGCCGCCTTCCTGCTCGCCGCCTGCTCCTCGGGTTCCCCGTCGTCCTCGTCCACGACAACTGCGGCGTCGGCCAAGCTGCTGGGTACGGCTGGCTTGCCGGTGGCGCAACGTCCCTCCTACCTGGTCTACTGGGATCAGAACGAAGAGGTCGACTTCCTCTCCATGCCCTCGGGCCGAACCGGCATCCTCCTGCCGCCGTGGGATCTGAACGGCCAGCTCTGCGTGCTACCCGATGGCAGTGGCCGGTTCGTCGGCGGCTACGACCCGACCGTTCCCAGTCAGAACGACGTCGGCAGCCTGCTCCCGTACAAGCAGCCGCCCATCGGTGAGGAGCTCGATGAGCCCAACGGCGCATTCAGTGGTCAGACCCTCTACGTACCCGGACCGTTCAAGTTCGCCGGCGAGACTATCGGTGGGGACTCGCCCCGAGCCAAAGACGGAACGTTCAACTCCACCAGTACCTACACCGGTTGCGTGTTCGCTCAAAACGGCAACCTGCTGGCCACCGACATCGGTACTGCCCAGGGATCGTTCCCGCCACCGGACGACGGAAGGCTGGTGGAGTGGTTCGCCCCCTCCTACAAGCAGTACTGCATCGTCACGGGGCCAACCGCTGGTGGCGTCGGCCCCCACCATGTCGACGGGACCGGGGGCCTCAGCCAACCGGGGATGCTGGCCCTTGCCGACAACGGGGACGTCCTCCTGCCCGAGGCCGGCTCCCAGAGTGTGCTGCGCGTCGACCACACCACCCTTCCCACCAGCGCCTCACAGTGCCCCGGGGGCGTCTATCCGCAGAGGAGTCTGAAGACGTCGGTGTTCTTCCAGGGTAACGGGACCACTCTGCCGTTCCCGGCTGGCATCGCCAAGGACCCCACCTGTGACTGCTTCGCCATCAGTAGCTTCTTCGGCAACCCATCCATCCTCTGGGTAAGCCAGGACGGGACCCCGGTGGCCGGACACCCCACCATTCCCGGAGAGACCCTCGCCCAACTGGGACAGGACCCGAACGGCTACAACCCGTTCGGGATGGCCTTCGCCCCCGATGGCACGCTGTACTTCGTCGACATCCACATCACCTGCCAGGACAACCAGCTTTCGAACTGCGGGCCGACCAGCTATGAGGGTCGGGTGATGAGGGTGACCTTCACCAACGGGCAGCCCAGTACTCCGAGCACGGTGGCCGGCGGATTCGACTTCCCGACCAGCGTCACGGTCTGCGTGCCGGCCCACCAGAACTGCCCCTACCCGCAGGGGAAGATCGTGAAGTACTCGTCGGGTCCGTCGGAGAACCCCGAGCACGGTCAGGGCCCCTACACCACGGCTCCGGCCAAGGCCGGATTCGGTCATTGACCGGCAGCAGCCGGAGGACAGGACAGCTGGCCGGGGAGGCGCGTCGGGGGCCTCGGCGCCGAGAGCGGTGGACAGGTCGGCGAGGGGTAGTGCGATCAGGGTCGGCCGGTTGGACGGTAATCGGTGTGCTTACCGCGACCCTGGCAATGTCGTTGACCGGCTGTGGAACGTCCCCTGATGCCTCGGCCGGCACGGCGCAGGGTTCGACGCTGACATCACCTTCAGCCGTCCCGGCGTGGGAGTGGCCGACCTACGCCCACGATGCCCAGCACACCGGCCACGGACAGACGTTGCTCACGACGAGCTCGGTAAAGAACCTGGCCCCGGCCTGGGAGTTCCCGACGGGTGACGCGGTCACGGCCACGCCGACCGTGGTCGACGGGACGGTGTACGTGGGATCGTGGGACGGTTGGTTCTACGCCATCGACTTCACCACCGGGGCCCTGCGCTGGAAGTACCAGCTGAACGCCCAGCACGCGGTCACCCCCTATCCGGGGGAACCGGTCCGGGACGACAGCTCCGACGGCGGTCTGGTCACCTCGTCGGCCTGGTACGAGCCGGGCACCGCCGTGGGCCGTTCGTCAGGAGGAAAGGCTCGGCCCAATCTGGTGATTTTCGGCGGGGGTTACACGCTCTATGCCCTCAATGCCCAGACCGGGCAGCTCTACTGGGAGCACGACTACACCGGCCGTCCCTGGCTACCGCCCGATCCCAACAACGACGACACCCGGATTTTCTCGTCTCCGGTAGTGGTGGGGAACTCCATCTTGTTCGGGGTGGACACCGACGGTGAGCAGAACTCGAGGGGATACGTGGTCAGCGCTTCGCTGACCACCGGCGATCCTCGGTGGGAGTATCAGGACGATGTCAACTCGCAGGGGAAGATCCTGAACGACGGGTGCGGCAACGTCTGGTCCTCGGGCACCGTGCTTCCTGCGGCCGGTCTGGTCGTGTTCGACAGCGCCGACTGTGACTTCTCCGATCCGCCACCCACGTCGGAATCGGTCTTCGCCCTTCGTATCTCCGACGGTG
The DNA here is from genome assembly GCA_963824355.1 of uncultured Acidimicrobiaceae bacterium. Lineage (GTDB taxonomy): Bacteria > Actinomycetota > Acidimicrobiia > Acidimicrobiales > RAAP-2 > Bog-756. The sequence continues at coordinate 441,383 of CAWGOY010000017.1, forward strand.
CGCTGGTGTGGCGCTATCGACCCCTGCGGGCCGAGAACGAGTGCGATCTGGACTTCGGAGGTTCGGTCAATGCCGGTCTTGACGCCGACGGCGCCGCCACCTTCCTCGGTGTGGGCTCGAAGGACGGCACCTACTACTCGATCAACCCGAAGAACGGTGCACTGCGTTGGTCCACCAACGTGGTGTTCGGGGGCTTCTCTGGCGGTTTCATCGCCACCGCCGCCTACGACGGGCACCGGGTCTTCGGATCCACCGCCATCGGTGACTATGGGCGCTTCGAAGGCAATGGCGAGGTCCACTGCGATCCGGGAAATCCGAGGGACACCGCCGAACAGGAGCCTTCAGTGCATGCGTTCAACGCCGCCAACGGCTCCATCGCCTGGCAGGCATCGAATGCGGCCTCCTTCGGCGCCACCACGGTGGCCGGACCGATGACGTTCAACTGCCCCGCCTTCGGCCCCGTCGTGCAGGTCCGGCTGGCGGCCAACGGGAAGCTCCTCGATCAGGCCGCCCTACCCAACGACTGCTGGTCGGGGATCGCCACGGTCGGCGATGCGTTGGTGCTGGGAACCGGGTCGTCGGCGTCGGGGTCTCCCGACGGAGTGATCCTCCTCACCCCCGGTGGGCGCCCGCCGAAGGTACCGGACTGAGGGGTTTGCTCAGGCGCCGGGTTGCCTACGCGCAACGTACTGTCGGCCGCTGGTGGAATGCAGACGAGATGCGGCCTCGGCCTCCGGCTCCACCCTGGCCTCCGGCCTCGGCCTGGCTGAGCGCGGTCAGCAGTTCACGATCGGGGTGCGCCGGTCGGCGGTCGGCGACGGTCGGCGGCGGTCCGGTCGGGGGTTCACGGCGCGGGCACCCGGCCCTCCTGCTCACTCCTCGGTGGTGAACAGGGGTGGATCGGGTGGTGCTTCGGGTTTGGTTCGGCGTCGCTTGGCTTGCCCGGTTGGGGTCCGGGTGCTGTTCTTGGCCAGCTTTCTCTTCTGTCGGGGGGTGATCTTGGGCTCGTTCGGGGCCACCCAGCGCCAGGTTCCCGGTCCACCCTCGAGTTTGAACCCGTTGTAGGTCTTCAACTGGTGGTGGTGCTTGCACAAGCGAGCAGCGTTCTGGAGCGAGAGGGGCCCGTCGTCGGAGAAGTCTGACACCCAGTGGTCGGTCTCCAATCCGAGCCTTGAGTCACAACCGGGGACCACACAGCACTGGTCCCGTTCGAACACCGCGGTGCGCAGGGCGGCGGGCATGGTCCGGCCCGGATGGCAGATGGTGGTCACGTCCACCCCGTCGGTGATGATGATCCGCAACAGGGCGTCGCCCATCATCTCTTTGGCTGTCGCAAGCGAGACCGGTCCCACCCCGGGGATCTCACAGACCTCGCCGTTTTGGACCGATCCCCGGCGCAGAGCGGCCAGATCCACCCGCAGGTTGACCTGAGCCTCGGAGCGGGAAGGGGCGTGGTCGCTCTCGTCACTGTCGGCTCTGTCGGCTCTGTCGGCTCTGTCGGCTCTGTCGGCCGAATCAGCCCTCTTGGTGGCCTTCGTGGCAGAACCGGTGGTGCCCCCGGTGAGCAGGGCGACCAGGGCGTCGGCCCGGTAGGCGTCGGTCGACTCACTTCGGCCTTGCGCTCGGGCTTTCTGGAAGATGCGGTCGGTCTTTTTGTCCAAGACCGAGAGCAGCTTGGCCCCAACCACCGGGTGGAGGAGCGCTTCCAAGTGGAAAGCACCGTCCCGGTCGACATAGGTCCGACACCGGCGGGCCTTATGGAGGGCCTCGTCGTGGCGGGCCGCTTCTTCTGCGGTCCTTCCCTGGGCCTTTACCCGCAGACAGTCGTCTTTGACCTGTCGGTGGGTGGCTGCTCCCTTGGCCCCTTTGACCAGTTCGTCTTCTCTGCCGGGATTGACCCGGGCGGCATCGGAGATGAGCTGGGTCCGAGACGCCGACAGTTCGCCGTTTCGGAAGGCTTCGTCCACGCTGGGCTGGGAGATGAGGTTCTCCCCCAAGGACAGGAGCTTTCCTGCTTCGGCCACCGACTCACCGGTGGCCGAAGCCAGCCACTCGGCCGGGGTGCGGTGACCGGAGCCCAGATGGGCGTTGGATTGGGCCACCCGGCGGGCACAGTGGGCCTCACCAGCCGTTCCCAGGCGCTTCACCTTGGTGAAGGCCGAAAGCAGGGTGGTGGCGTCAGCGACCGAATAGCGCTCGGGCTCGAAGGCAGTAACGAAGGCGGCCACCACCTCGACGGCGGCCAGAAGATCCTGGGCGTCGGGCACCATCGGATCGGGTTTGGTTGCTCGGTTGGGGGCGGAAACCACCATGGAGCCATCATGACAGGGGGGTGTATCAGAGGGTATGGGGAGGTGCAGGATGGGGTGAAGGAGCAGAGGGTCTGGGACAACTGAGGGACAAGGGGCAAGGCGGAGCAGGGGCCGAATGGCTGGTGTCCGAGGCAAAACACGACCGGTGGAGCACCCCGAAAAGAATTCTGAGAAATCGCTCAAGTTCTCTCCGACTCCTGCCGAATGATCCATGCCGGGTCTGTGGAGCAGGGAACCTGCGCCCCCCCAACTGCAAGTTTGATCCCGCCCCAGACCCGGCCCTCTCTCCCCGCAGGCGGTGCGGACCACCATGAAACGACACCGGCGCCCTGTAACCGCCTGCCTGCTGACTCGTCTAACATGATCAGCCGTCAGCAGCGGATGCCGGTCATCGCGCATCGGTAAGCGCCCCCGAGGCTGCGCTGCCCTTTTGTTCGCATCCCCCGAGGAGTTCTCGCATGCCCGAAGTCACCCTGACCGCCGAAGCCGGCCGAGAGACAGGATCCAGCTCGACCCGCCGCCTCCGAGCCGAGGGCAAGATCCCCGGGGTCGTCTACGGACACGGCTCCGAGCCGATGCCGGTGGCCGTCGGTGCCCGCGAGTTCCAGATCGCCCTCTCCGGTGAGGCCGGTCTCAATACGCTGCTCTCCCTCGAGGTCGGCGACAAGAACTTCCTGACCCTGGCTCGGGATATCCAGCACCATCCGTTCCGCAACGTTGTCACCCACGTGGACTTCCAGATCGTCCGGCGGGACGAGGTCATCTCGGCGGAGATCCCGATCAACCTGGTGGGTGAGCCCATCGAGATCCAACACGGTGACGGCATCGTGGACCAGCAGCTTTTCACGCTGCACATCAAGGCCAAGCCTGCCGACATCCCCCCGTCGGTGGACATCGACATCTCGGAGCTGACCATCGGCGCGGCACTGCACGTCTCGGACATCGCCATCCCCTCCGGTGTCGAGCTGGAGACCGACCCCGAGGCCACCGTCGTGGCCGGGCAGCCCCCGCGGGTGCAGATCACCGCCGAAGAAGAGGCCGAAGCCGCTGCCGAAGCCGCCGGCGAGGTGGTCGCCGACACCACCTCGGAGGCAGCCGGCGACGCCGAACCCTCGGAGGGCTAGGTCCTGCTCCGCAAACGGGGAGCAACCACCGCAGCGGGGAAGGGCGACCGAAAGGGCACCCCCGCCGACCTACTGGTGGTCGGTCTGGGCAACCCGGGCATCGATTTCGTCGGTACCCGACACAACGCCGGAGCCGAGGTGGTCGAAGCACTGGCCGAACGCCACCAGGGCCGGCTCAAGGCCGAGAAGGGTCTGCACTCGCTGGCCACAACCGTCACCATCGGCGGGCGCCGGGTCCTGCTCGCCGTGCCTACGACCTTCATGAACGAGTCGGGGCGGGCGGTCGCTTCCCTGGTGCGCCGGGCGGGAATCGACCAGTCGGCCGGGGATGGGTCCGGGCCCGCACCGGGCGACGCCGTGCCGTTGTCCCGACTGGTCATTGTGCACGACGAGCTCGACCTGCCGTCGGGCCGAGTGAAAGTGAAGTCAGGAGGCGGTAACGCCGGGAACAACGGGCTCAAGTCCATCGAGAGCCACCTGCACACCAACGGATACCTGCGGGTCAGGGTAGGTATCGGCAAGCCCCCCGGTCGCCAGGCGGGCGCGGACTACGTGCTCAAGCGCCCGGGGGCCGCCGAGCGGGCCGTGCTGGATGTGGCGGTGGAGGAAGCGGCCGACGCGGTCGAGACCATCGTCACCCAGGGGGTCGAAGCGTCGATGAACCGGTTCAACGGATCCGATTGAACCGGAGCGACCGGCACGGTGGCGCCAAACGCCGTCCGGAACCGAACCGACCTCCGAGTGGATACAGTCCCGGTCGTGACGGCCGACCCCAAACCCGTGGTCGCGGGGGCTGCGGTGGACGGTGAAGTGGCCATCTCGGTGCGGGGCCTGACCAAGTCGTACGGGAGCTTCTCCGCCGTCCGGGGGGTCGACTTCGAGGTTCGGACCGGCGAGGTGCTGGCCCTGCTCGGACCCAACGGTGCCGGAAAGACCACCTCGGTCGAGATCCTGGAGGGATACCGCAAGCGCGACGGCGGCCAGGTGTCGGTCCTCGGCGTGGATCCGGAACGACGTGACCGCGGCCTGCGGACCAAGGTGGGCATCGTCCTCCAGGAGTGCGCGGTCGAGCCCTATCTGACGGTGACCGAAGCCCTCACCCAGCGGGCCGGTCTCTACCCGCGACCCCGTCCAGTGGGGGAGGTGCTCGAACTGGTGGGCCTTTCGGCCAAGGCCCGATCGCGGGTCAAGACCCTCTCGGGGGGCCAGCAGCGGCGCCTCGATCTGGGCCTGGCCCTGGTCGGCAATCCCGAGCTGATCTTCCTCGACGAACCGACCACCGGGTTCGACCCGTCGGCCCGGCGTGAGGCGTGGGACGTGGTCCGGGGGCTGTGCGCCGAGGGCCGGACGGTGGTACTCACCACCCACTACATGGACGAGGCCCAGGCCCTGGCCGACTCGGTGGTGGTGCTGGCCGCCGGCCGGGTGGTGGCGTCGGGCTCGCCCGACACCCTCGGGGGCCGTGACCACGGAGAGACCGTCGTACGCTTCATGGTGCCGGCCGGAACCACAGTCGCCGATCTGCCGCTCCCGGTCGGGGTGACCCCACGACAGCGGGGTGGCTTCGTGGAGTTCACCATGGCCGAACCCACGGCCTTCCTCCACGACCTGACCGGATGGGCGGTGGGACGGGGCGAGGTGCTGGAGGGTCTGGCGGTCAGCCGCCCCTCGCTGGAGGACGTCTACCTGGCGCTGATCGGGGACGTCGAGTCGGGGGAAGTGCCCGGCGGTGCCGACGGGGGAACATCAGCATGAACGATCTCCTGGTGGCCAAAGAGCAGGTCCGCTATGAGCAGAAGGCCTACTGGCGCAACCCGATGGCCGCGGTGTTCACCCTGCTGTTTCCCGTGGTCTTCTTGGTGGTGGTGGGCGTGTCCGGGGGTACCTTCCGGGTGCCGGGCACCTCCCTCCGCTACGACCAGTACGTCGTGGTGGCCATGCTGGTGTTCGGGCTGATCGCCGCCTGTTACACCAACCTGGGCATGACCATCTGCCTCCGCCGGGACTCGGGGGTGCTCAAGCGCATGCGGGGCACGCCCATCTCCATCGGCTCGTACATGGCCGGGATCATCGGCAGTGTGCTCATCAACGTGGCCGTGTTGACCGTGGTGGTGGTGGGGATCGGCATGACCTTCTACCACCTGCACTTCCCGTACCATCCGCTGGCCGCGGTGATCACCATGCTGGTCGGCATCGTGACCTTCTGCTCGCTCGGCCTGGCCGTGACCGTCATCGTGCCCAACGCCGACGCCGCACCGGCGGTGATCAACGGGATCTACTTCCCCATCGTGTTCATCTCCGGCGTCTTCTATCCGCTGTCCAACGGTTCGGTGCTGTCGCAGATCGCCGGGTACTTTCCGGTGCGGCACCTCATCTTGGGACTGGTGAGTGCCTTCGAATCGGGTCCGGGTTCGGGGCTGTCGGGGGGGAATCTGGTGGTGATGCTGGTCTGGGCGGCGGCCGGCCTGGCCTTCACCGCCCGGCGGTTCCGGTGGGAGTCCAAGCGTCGCTGAGTTGACGACTCACCAACGGGGCCCCGGTACCCTGAAGCGGTGAGCCTCCGCTCGCTTCCCCCACTGCTCCGAAACGAGCCGGCCATGACCCGGGTGGTCGGTGTGTCCAACGCCACCCTGGCGGTGGCCACGCCGGCCCAGGCTTTCGTCCTGGCCGGCCTGGTCCGTCTCAGCTCACGCCGCCCGGTCCTGGTGGTCACCCCGACGGCGGCGGCAGCCGACCAGCTGGCCCACGACCTGGCTGCCTTCGTGGCCGGCTCGGGGGCCGGCCCGGGGTCCAGCGAGGGGGAAGGGGAGGGGACCGACCAGCCTGGCTCGGGCCGGTCCACGGTCGAGGTGTTCCCGGCATGGGAGACCCTCCCGTTCGAGCGGGTGAGCCCTGACGTCTCGACCATGGGGCGCCGGCTGCGGATCCTCTGGGATCTCAGCGGGGCGGCGGACGGCGAACCGAGCGGGGCCGAAATCGTGGTGGCCCCGATCAAGGCGGTGCTCCAGCGGCTCGGGCCGTTCCGGACGGCGGCCCGGCCGGTGACGGTGGCCAAGGGCGACCGCATCGACGTCGACGAGCTGGTCGGCCGGCTGGTGGCCATGGGTTACCGGCGAGAGTCGATCGTCGAGCACCGCGGTGAGTTGGCTGTCCGGGGCGGGATCGTCGACGTGTTCCCTTCCACGGCCGACCAACCGGTGCGGATCGACCTGTGGGGCGACGAGGTCGACCGGCTGACCCGGTTCGACGTGGCCGACCAGCGCTCCATCGACGACGTAGGCCCGGTCGAGCTGTTCGGCTGCCGCGAGCTGGTGTGCGACGAGACCATGCGCAAGCGGGCCGCCGAACTGGTGGGCTCGGCGCCGTGGGGCCGTCACCAGTGGAGTCGGCTGGCCGACGGTGAGCAGTTCGACGGGATGGAGTCGTGGCTCCCCTGGCTGGTCGACACCGACGAGCTGGTCAGCGATCTGCTGGGAGACGATGCCCTGGTGGTGCTGGTCGAGCCCCGCCGGGTGCGTGACCGGGCCGGTGAGCTCGCAGAGGAGGAGTCAGCTCTGGCCGACGCCCTGGCTTCGACGTGGGGTCTCGAGGGCGGGGTGGGGACGCCCCGGCTGCACGCCGGCTTCGACCGCCTGCTGGCCGAGACCTCGGCCGGGGTGGTCTCCCTCGTCCCGACGGCCGAGGGCCCGGAGATCCCGCTGGTCGAGTCGCGGGGCTGGGAGCCCATCCTCGGCGACGGGGGCAGGATGGCCTCCCAGTTGGCCGGCCTGGTCGGCACCGGCTACTCGGTGGTCCTGTGCTCGTCGACGGCCGGAGGTGCCGAACGGCTGTCGGGCATCCTGGCCGAAGAGGGGATCACCGTCCCGGTGATCGATCCGGCCGCTGGGGGAGCGGGGGGAAGCGATGCGCTCGACCTGACCACCCCCGGGGCCCGCATCGTGATTGTCGCGGTGGACCGCGGCTTCGTCCTGCCCGGCGCCAAGGTGGCCGTCCTCACCGAGTCGGACATCACCGGGCGCCGCCGGCCGCACCGCCAGGCCCGGACCCGGGCCCGCCCGGTGGACGGGTTCTTCGACGACCTGGCCCCGGGGAGCTATGTGGTCCACCGCCAGCACGGGGTGGCCACTTACGGCGGCATGGTCACCCGGACCATGGGGGGCGCCACCCGCGACTACCTCCTGCTCGAGTACCGGGGCGGGGACCGGCTCTACCTGCCCACCGACCAGATCGAGTTGCTCACCCCCTATACCGGCGGCGACTCGCCGTCGGTCAGCCGGCTGGGTGGTTCCGAGTGGCAGCGGGCCCGGTCGCGGGCCAGGGCGGCGGTGCACGAGATCGCCGAGGAGCTGGTCGCACTGTACCGGCGCCGGCTCTCGGTGACCGGGCACGCCTTCGGTCCCGACACCCCCTGGCAGGCCGAGCTGGAGTCGTCCTTCCCGTTCATCGAGACCTCGGACCAGTTGCGGGCCATCGAGGAGGTGAAGGCCGACATGGAACGGCCCCAGCCGATGGACCGGCTGGTGTGCGGGGACGTCGGGTTCGGCAAGACCGAGGTGGCCATCCGGGCGGTGTTCAAGGCGGTACAGGACGGGTTCCAGGCTGCGGTCCTGGTGCCCACCACGCTGCTGGCCAGCCAGCACGCCCAGACCTTCGCCGACCGGTTCGCACCCTTTCCGGTCCGGGTCGAACTGCTGAGCCGATTCCTCACCAACGCCCAGGCCAAAGAGGTGCTGGCCGGCCTGGCTGACGGGTCGGTGGACGTGGTCATCGGGACCCACCGCCTGCTGGGCGGCGACGTGGCCTTCAAGAAGCTCGGCCTGTTGGTGGTGGACGAGGAGCAGCGCTTCGGGGTGAGCCACAAAGAGGCGATCAAGGCCCTGACCGACGGGATCGACGTGCTCACCCTGACGGCCAGCCCCATCCCCCGCACCCTGGAGATGGCCCTGACCGGCATCCGCGACCTGTCCATGGTCAATACACCGCCGGCGGCCCGCCGGCCCATCCTCACCCACGTGGGGGAGTTCGAGGAGGGGGCGGCGTCCGAGGCCATCCGCCGCGAGCTGTTGCGTGAGGGCCAGGTGTTCTACGTGCACAACCGGGTCCAGGACATCGACGCGGTGGCCCGCCGGGTGGAGGCGATGGCTCCCGAGGCCCGGGTGGCGGTGGCCCACGGGCAGATGGACGAGGGGACCCTGGAGAAGGTGGTGCTCGACTTCTGGGAGGGGGCCTATGACGTGTTGGTGTGCACCACCATCATCGAGTCGGGTATCGATATGCCCACGGTCAACACCCTGGTGGTGGACCGGGCCGACCTGTTGGGACTGGGCCAGCTCCATCAGCTGCGGGGCCGGGTGGGCCGGGCCGGCCAGCGGGCCTACGCCTACCTGTTCCACCCGGTGGACCGGGTGCTCACCGAGCAGGCCTACGAGCGGTTGCGCACCATCGGTGACCACACCGAACTCGGCTCCGGCTTCAAGATCGCCCTGCGCGACCTCCAGATCAGGGGGGCGGGCAACCTGCTGGGTCGGGACCAGTCCGGTCACATCGCCGCGGTGGGCTACGACCTCTATGTGCAGATGGTGTCCGAGGCGGTCTCCGAGCTGAAGGGCGAGCCCCGGCCCCAGCCGGTGGAGCTGTCCCTCGACCTGCCCGATGCCGCCCACCTGCCGGCCACCTACGTGGAGGCCGAGGACGTGCGCCTCGAGGCCTACCGGCGGCTCACCGCGGTGCGGACGGTCGAACAGATCGAGGACGTGCGGGCCGAGTGGGAGGACCGGTTCGGCCCGCTGCCCGCCCCGGCCGCCGCTTTGCTCGACGTGGCCCGGCTGCGGGTGGAGTGTCTGCGGCTCGGGGTTACCGACCTGGCGGTGGCCGCCCCCCGCACCGGGATGGGGCGGAGCGGTGACCGGGCCACCGTCAAGCTCTCGCCCATCACCCTGCCGGCGTCAGCGGAGGTACGGCTGCGGAGGCTGGCTCCGGGGGCCACCTATCAGGCCGACCAGCACCGCTTGTTGATGCCGGTGGCCGTGCCCAGTGGTGGGTCGGGCTACGCCCCGGGTCTGGTCGACCTGTTGGGGGAGCTGGTACCGGCCGGCTGAGGGGCCGGTATGTGGGGGCGATTGTGGCCGGCCTTGACTGCATGTCCGGCAAGGTTCGGGTGAGGTCGCTTCTGGTGAATCGAGCGATGCCACTGGAGGGGCCTGTTGCTCATCGAGGGGGCTCTTGCTCAGCGGGAAACTCCTCCGACAATCCAGCCAGCTCACTGGTTGGCACTGGTAGGGTCTGCCAAAGCAGTTACGGTGTTCGGCTTTCACCTGGGCGGGGGTTGCCGGCGCATGGTCGGCCATTCTCGTTCGGAGCTGACAAGGGTGCCAGACGGAGCGCTTACCTACGCAGAGGCCACGTCGCCGTCTGAGGTTGAGCCCGTAGCTAGCGGTCGGCTTTTCTGGACCGACCGGCGCATGAGCGCAACGTTGTTCTCCGGTGTCCTCCTCATCTACTTGGCCGTTCTTCATGGGCAGGTGGACGTCTATGACTCGCAGTCGATGCTGGCCGTCACCGAGAATCTCGTCAACCACGGGTCACTCCAGACGATCGGCACCGGTTTCGTCGATAGCTTCCACCAGAGCACCCCGTATTCGCCGTACGGCATCGCCATGAGCCTGCTCGAAGTCCCGCTGTACGCATTGTCAAAGGCCACCGGTCACGTCGGTGTGTTGGTGTCGCTGGTCAACCCGGTCCTCACCGCCCTCGCCGTTGTAGTCGTCTTCCGGGTCGCTCGGGCCCTCCGATGGAGTGCCATGCACGGCCTGCTCGCGGCCATTGCCTATGGACTGTTCACCATGGCGTTGTGGTACTCGACCGAAGGCTTCAGTGAGCCGGGTGTGAGTCTCTGCGTGATCGTGTTGGTGTTGGGCATCATCAAGTGGGGACAGGGGAACCCCGCCGCTCCCCTGTGGATCGGGCTGGCCGCGGGTGCTGCAGTGCAGTTCCGGAGCGACTCCGTGCTCACTGTTTGGATTGGATTGGTGGCCATTCCTCTGTTCGTGCCCTGGACGGAGATCCGTCGTGTCGGTTCCCTGGTACGTCTTCTCGTCCCGATTGCGGTCAGTGCCGTGGGTCTGGCCTTCTACAACCAGATTCGGTACCACCGTTTCTTCGTCGAGTCCTACGGACAGGGTCAGGGCCTCCACAATCCAATCGCCCTCGGGTTGCATGGACTGTTGTGGAGCTGGGGAAAGGGCCTTTTCGTGTTCAACCCCCTGGCCCTGCTCGGTCTGGTCGGTCTGGCTCTCCTGTGGCGGCGCAACAGACCTCTGGCCGTCCTCTTTCTGCTCTTGATCGTCACCCGGATCTTGTTCTTTTCAAAATGGTCGGTTTGGGATGGCGGCTGGTGTTGGGGACCGCGCTTCCTCCTTCCGATCCTGCCGCTGCTGATGCTGGCTGCTGTCGAAGTGCTGAGGGAAACCGATCGTCGGAAGTTGTCCGGCATGGTCGTTCGAGTGGTGGCCGCGGTGCTGGCCATGCTCAGCGCAGCGATCACTCTTCTTTCGGTGCGGACTCCAGTGGGGCAATGGTTGGGAGTTCTGGCCATTCCAGCGGAGCGTGCCCAGTTCAGTATTCAAGGACTCCGATCTGCGGCCGCCCAGAACAACGCCTACGACTTCCATCTGGTCGACGGTCCTCTGTGGGGGACGATCCTGTTGGTGCGTCACCGGTCGGCGGTGGAAGCATCGGACCTCTGGTTCCATCACTATGGGTACCTGGGTGTAGTCCTCATATTGGCAGGCTGTCTCTGTCTTATAGCGGTACTTCGAGGTGTGCGATCGGCGAATCCTGAGGCCCCGGCATCTGGAGCCTGAGTGTCCCCGAGCGGCTGCGATCAGGTTCGCGGTCGTTGCGAAGAATCATTCGCCGTGACGCGAACTCTGGCTGAGGTGGCTCGACGACAGCAACTGGCGGCTCGTTTGCTGGTGCAAGAAGACGGGCTCACTGTCCGTGATGCCGGGGAAATCATGGGGCTCTCGCACCAGCGAGTGGCTCAGCTCATCCACGCCGGCGAGGAGTCGGTGGCAGAGACCTGGTTGGCGGCTTCGAGGCCGTGACCGGAGAGGATGGGCGGGGCGACGGTGGGATTCGGCGCGGTGGCAACAGCCGGGGTGGACTGGCCGTCGATGTCGGTGGTGACGAAGTTGACCCCGGTCCAGGCCGACACCTCGCGGTCGCGGTCGAGGAAGGTGGCCGTCTGCTGGGCCGGCAGGTCCTCGGCCCCGGCGTAGCCGGACAGGACCACGTAGTTCCAGTTCCATCCGTAGAGGGCGGGGTGGGAGACCAGGGTGGTCAAGCTCGACCCGAAGGTGAAGGTGGCGGTGAGGATGAGACCGGCGAGGACGGTGCCGACGATGGCCGAACGGACCGGGACGGCTGAGCGGCCGGTTCCCGGCTCGAGAGCGAAGCGGAGACCGGTCACCGCCGGCACCGACAGTCCGGCGTTGGACCGGGCTGAGCGGGCTGAGGGCGACGGCCACACCCACCGCCACCACCGTCCCGGCCACGATGGAGACCAGCGCTCCCGAGAGGCTGTCGCCGAGGGTCATGGCCGGCCCGGCCCCCAACGAGCGGAGGACGGCGCGATCGCCGGTTCCCAGCCGTAACTGGCGGAGCAAGGCCTGGGCCCCGATCAGCAACGCAGCCAGTCCGGCCAGCAGGCCGAATACCTCGAGGGCGATGGCCTCGGGCCGCAGGGTGCGGTCGGCCTTGCCGACGATGAGGGCGTACTCGGTGGGGGCCACCCCGGCCTCGAGGCCGGCTGGGAAGTAGGTGGGCCGCCTCGGCTACCACCGCGGCGTCGTCCTTCCCCCCTCCGGTGAGTTGAAGGAAGGTACTCGAGTAGGTGGCGTACTCGGTGTCGAGCTGACGGGTGAGGGTCGGGGTCAGCACCACGAACCCGCCCCCGAGGGTGTCGACCTGGTCCTCGATGACCTCGTCGTTGAACTGGACGACTCCCACGATGGTCACCGTGACCCGGCGCAGCTCGGCGGGAGCGATAGTGGTGTTGGTGTTCTCCTCTGCGTCGGTGGCCAACCCCAGATGGATCACCGAGCCAACGTGCACCCCGAGTTCGTCGGCCGCCTGCCGGTTGACCACCGCCTCGTTGACGCCCGAGCGATCGGCCAGGCGACCCTCGAGCACCTGGACCCGGTCCTCGGTGGCGAAGAGGCCGTCGGGGCTGCCCACAAGGGCGGCCGGCGACTCGCCGGCGGTCTGGTGGCGGTGAACACCGGTGAGCTGTTCGAGGTTCCCGTCGAAGCCGACCAGGGTGGCCGCCCCCTTGACCATGGGCAGGTGGTCGACTTTTCGGATCACAGCTGGGTCGTAGCCGTTGTCGGAGCCGACCGAGGGCGAGTCGTAGCCGGTGAACAGCTGGAGGTCGGACGGGTTGGTGTTGGCCAGGTAGGTGTCGTACGACGAGCCGGTCCGCCGACCGCCGGCCACGGAGGCCATGGCCAGGCCGCCGATGAGGCCGACCAGGACGACCACGGTCAGGTAGGCGCCCCACCGGCGGTGCAGGGTGGTGCGGAACCGGTAGGCGACGAGGCCGAGCGTCCTTTCGGTCACGGGCCGGGGCGGCGATCCACCCAGGACCCGCATCGTGCCGGTCCGGCTCCCGCGTCTGGTTGTGCCTTACTGTGCCGCACTCCTGGATTCTGAGGCACGCCGGCCGGCTGCTCAAGGGAGCTAGCCGCAGGGCGCCCGGTCGTGCTAGCACCCGACGGCGCTCCTGGGCTCGGTCGGCGGCCTGTCCTGGGCGGATGGGCTTTCCCCTCCGGCCAGCCGATAGCATCGCCGTCCGTGAAGCGCCTACTCAGCGGAACTGTCGCCGCCGTCGCCATCCTGGCCGCCGCCTCCCTGGTGTCGGCCTGTGACGTCACGCCGCCGGCGGCCATCGCCAACGGTGCGACCATCACGGTTGCCTCGCTCAATGACCAGCTCCGAACCCTCCAGACCACCACGGCGGGCAGTTGCCTCCTCCAGCTGGAGGACCCCTCGTTCAGCTCCACCGCGGGACAAGGGGCCGGTGGCCCGGGCACCTACTCGATGGAGTACGCCAACGCCATCCTCGACACCCAGGTCGGCGACCTCCTGGCCGACCAGTACGTGGCGTCGAAGGGGCTCACCATCACGAGTGCCGACCTGACCAAAGCCAAGTCGGACTTCGAATCCACCCTGGACGGAGAGATCCAGTCGGCCGTTCAGCAGTCGCAGGAGGAAGGGATCTTCTCCTACTGCGAGGGGGCCACCGGCACCGCCATCACCGGCCAGGTCCTGCTCGGTGCCCTCCCGGCGTCGATCCGGGATGCCCAGATCCGCAACCAGGCAGTCGACGACACGCTGTTGGCCCATGGGGCCGACATCACCGCGGCCGATGTGGCCACGTACTACCTGGCCAACAAGAGCCTGTTCACCCAGGCCTGTGTGGGACGCATTGTCGTCGCCACCCAGGCCGAGGCCAACCAGGCGGTCACCCAGATCACCGGGGGCGCCTCCTTCGCCTCGGTGGCCGAGGCCAGTTCGATCGACACCCAGACCGCCACCGACGGCGGATCGTTGGGCTGCAACTACACCTTGTCCGGGGTGGAGCAGGCACTGGGCACCACCGACGTGACGGTCGGTGCTCCCGTGGCTCCGGTCCAGGATTCGAGTAGCGGGGACTGGATCGTGTACGAGGTGACCAGCGCCACCGTCGAGCCCCTGTCGGCCGCGGCCCCGGTGGCCCTCCAGGAGCTCCTGCAGTCGGCGGCCAACGTCAACCGGGTGAGCAAGGAGATCGTGGCCTTCGCCCACGGCTCCGACGTCTCGGTCAACCCCCAGTACGGGAGCTGGAGCCACCTGACCATCGTCGCCCCGGTGGGACCACCACCGCAGTACCTGCTGGCCGGCTCGTACAGTGGATCGACGCCGACGTTGAAGGGCGGGAAGCCGTCCACGGCGCGCACGGCCATCGGAAGCTGACCCAGGGTCACCGGGCGTGACGCGTCTTCGGCCGACGCCCGCCCGCATCGAGGTGGTCGGGCTGGGCCCGGCCGGGCCTGAGTTCGTCACCGCCGGTACCCGGCAACTGTTGGACGAGGCGCCAGTGGTGTTCCTCCGGACCCGGCGCCATCCCACAGCCGAGGCCTTCACCTCGGCCCAGGACTTCGATCACCACTACGAGGCGGCCGACACCTTCGACGAGGTCTACGCGGCCATCGCCGCCGACCTGGTTCAGGTGGCCCGGGACCACGGCACGGTGGTCTACGCGGTGCCCGGGTCCCCGACGGTGGCCGAGCGCACCGTCGGTCTGCTGCGCGGTCATCCCGACGTCGTGAGTGGGGCGATCGAGCTGGTGGTCCATCCCGGGGTGTCCTTCCTCGACCTGGCTTTCGACCGGCTGGGCGTCGACCCGGTGACGGCCGGTGTGCGCATCGTGGACGGGGAGACGTTCGCCATCGACGCCGCCGGGGAGCGGGGGCCGCTGCTGGTGGCCCAGTGCTGGAGCTCCGTTGTCCTGTCAGGGATCAAGCTTTCGGTGGAGACGGCTCCGATTGCCGGGGTGACCTTCCTCCACCATCTGGGCCTGGCCGACGAGCGGGTGGAGGAGGTGGCCTGGGAGGATCTCGACCGTTCGATCGAGCCGGACCATCTGACCTCGCTTTGGATCCCCGAACTGGCCGCTCCGGTGGCCGGCGAGCTGGTTCGGTTGGACGAACTGGTCCATATCCTCCGGGAGCGGTGCCCCTGGGACCGCCGTCAGACCCACGGCTCCCTGGCCCGCCACCTCGAAGAGGAGAGCTACGAGGTACTGGAGGCCATCGACGCCCTGGCCGCCATCGACGCCCTGCCCGCCATCGCCACGGGCGCCACCCGGGGGGGCCCGACCATCCCGGAGCCCGCCTTGGCAGCGGGCGAGGAGGAGGCGGTAGCCCACCTCGAAGAGGAGCTTGGCGACCTGCTCTTCCAGGTGTACTTCCACGCCACCCTGGCCGCCGAGGCCGGCCGTTTCACCCTGGCCGACGTGGCCCGCGGCATCCACGACAAGCTGGTCGGCCGCCACCCCCACGTCTTCGGCAACGTCGAGGCCG
The DNA here is from genome assembly GCA_963824355.1 of uncultured Acidimicrobiaceae bacterium. Taxonomy (GTDB): domain Bacteria; phylum Actinomycetota; class Acidimicrobiia; order Acidimicrobiales; family RAAP-2; genus Bog-756. The sequence goes on from CAWGOY010000017.1 coordinate 456,941, forward strand.
ACACCCCCGAGCAGGTGGCCTCCAACTGGGAGGAGCTGAAGAGGGCCGAGAAGGGCCGCTCCAGTGTCACCGAGGGGATCCCGAAGGCTCTGCCGGCACTGGCTCTGGCGGCCAAGCTGCAGCGCAAGGCCGTGGCCGTGGGCATGGTGCTGCCCGGGGTGGCCGACGAGGCGGCACGGGTGGCCGACGGCGTGGCCGGCCTGGCCGCCCTCGACTCGACAGCCGGGGCGCCTTCGATTACCGACGGAGCCGGTGGCCGGCCGGAACAGGCCGAGGTGGTGGGCGAGCTGTTGTTCTCTCTGGTCAACTTGGCCCGGATGCTCGGCGTGGACCCCGAGACGGCGCTGCGCGTCCGGGCGGCGGGGTTCCGCGAGACGGTCGAGGAGCGGGGCTGAGGAACGGAGTCGCGCGCACTTGTCCAGGTCAGCGCGCGATGGGGTCATTGAGCGCGAATGCCCTGGTAACCGGTGGTCGCGGGTGGTAACTTTTTTCCCACCAGCAACAGGAGTGACTGCGCACAGTGAGCTTCATCGAACAGGTCATCGGCCGAGAGGTCCTGGATTCCCGCGGCAACCCCACCGTCGAGGTCGAGGTGGTGCTGGACTCGGGGGCCGTCGGACGGGCCATCGTGCCGTCGGGTGCGTCGACCGGCACCTTCGAGGCGGTGGAACTCCGGGACGGGGGCGACCGCTACCGGGGCAAGGGTGTGGCCGACGCGGTGGCCAACGTCAACGGAGAGATCGCCGACATCCTGGACGGAGCCGACGCCCTCGACCAGCGGGGGATCGACTTCGCCCTCATCGACGCCGACGGGACACCCAACAAGTCGCGGCTCGGGGCAAACGCCATCCTCGGGGTGTCGCTGGCCACGGCCAAGGCAGCAGCCGACGAGCTCGGCCTTCCCCTGTTCCGCTACGTCGGGGGGTCCGACGCCCACGTGCTGCCCGTGCCCATGATGAATGTGGTCAACGGTGGGGTGCATGCCGACAACTCCATCGACCTCCAGGAGTTCATGATCATGCCGGTCGGGAGCGGCGTCGTTCTCCGAGGGCCTGCGCTGGGGCGTGGAGACCTACCACGCCCTGGCCGGGGTGCTGAAAGAGCGGGGGCTGTCGACCACGGTGGGGGACGAGGGTGGGTTCGCCCCCAACCTCGAGTCCAACGAGGAGGCGGTGCGCATCCTGGTCGAGGCCATCGAGGCCGCCGGCCGGGTGCCCGGTGAGGAGATCGCCATCGCCATGGACCCGGCCTCAAGCGAGTTCTACCGGGACGGCGAGTACGTCCTGGCCGGCGAGGGCCGGAGCCTCTCGTCCGCCGAGATGGTCGAGTACTGGGTCGACCTGGTCGACGCAGTACCCGATCGTGTCCATCGAGGACGGGATGGCCGAGGACGACTGGGACGGGTGGGCCGCGCTGACCGGGGCGCTGGGGCGAGCGGATCCAGCTGGTGGGCGACGACCTGTTCGTGACCAACGAGGAGCGGCTGCGCCGGGGCATCGACGCCGGCACGGCCAACGCCATCCTGATCAAGGTCAACCAGATCGGGACCCTCACCGAGACGCTGGGGACCATGGCCCTGGCCACCCGGTCGTCCTACGCCTGCGTGATGTCCCACCGCTCGGGGGAGACCGAGGACACCACCATCGCCGACCTGGCGGTGGCCACCAACTGCGGCCAGATCAAGACCGGTGCACCGGCCCGGTCCGACCGGGTGGCCAAGTACAACCAGCTGCTGCGGATCGAGGAGCTGCTCGGCGAGTCGGCCACCTTCCGAGGCGGCGACGCACTGGCAGCCTGGAGCCCGGCTCGGTGAGCTCCCGGCTCCACGCCCGCTCGAAGAGCCAGAAGGCGCCGAGGACCTTCACCGCGGCGAAGGGACTCACCGGCGGGACAGTGATCACGGCCAGGGTGGCCGAGCCGGCCGGGTCGGTGGCGACGAAGCCAGCGAGACCACGGGTGGCCAAGCCACCCAGAGCCCCGAAGCCCTTTCAACAACCGTTGGTCGGTCGGTCGACCACTGATCTGCCAGTGGTATCGGCCCCAACGCCGGCCCCAACGCCGTCCCCGACGCCGTCCCCGACGCCAGCCCGGCGGGAGCGGCCGTCCGGGGTAGCCAGTACCACCAACACGGCGAAGCCAACTGCAGCTGCCGGGGTTCTACCGTCGACCGACAAGCCGTCCGCGCCGGCCGCCGGCCGGCCGCGCCGGTCCGGGCCTCCATGGGGTTGGAGGCCGAAGGCCGATGGAAGGCCAGGGCAGCGGCCGTCGGGACCCGTGTCCGGACCCGGCGACCGGTGGAACCAGCGCGACCCACGACGGGCTCGGCCAAGCCTTCGGGCAAGCGGTCACTGCCGTCGGTGTCCCTTCCCTCGGTGTCGATCCCCCACGTGTCGATGCCGCACCTGGGCAGGAAGCCTCGAAAACGTTCGGCCAGCTCCGAAGGGACCAAGTTCTGGTCGCCCAAGGCCCGGTTGTCGAGAGGCAGGGTTACCACCACCGGGTCCACCAAATCCAAGGCGACCACCAAAGCCCGGTCGACGACGACCGCGACATCCGCCACCAAGGCGGCCGGCAGGGGGCGGACACCCCGGGCGCTGGTGTCGTGGATGCCCTTCGTCGGGAACCGGTCGAAGGGCGACTCCAAGGCCTCAGAAGCCCCGACCAAGAAGCCGCCGACCAGCGCGGTGACCCGGCGCCGGCGGATCCCGGTGGCTATGGCCGGTCTGTTCGCCGTGGTGCTCTTGGCCACCAGCTTCCCGTTCACCGCCCTGCTCTCCCAGCACCAACAGCTGGCGGGGGCCAGCGCCGAGCTCCGCCAGGTGGACGCCTCCAACCGAGCACTCACCGAGCGGCAGCACCAACTGACCTCGAAGGCGGCCATCGATCGCCTGGCCCGGGAGGAGTACCAGCTGGTGTCGCCAGGCCAGACCCTTTACGACGTGCTGCCGGCCAACCGCCGGGCCGCCGCCGCGGCCAGCGCCGGCCTGGCATTGTCGGGTGATCCGGGCAACCAAGCGCTGGTGGCACCGGCCAACGCTCCCGACCTATCGCCGCAGCCCGACCTGTCGTCTCCGACGCCGGTGGCAGTGCCGGCCGCCGCCGGTAAGTCGGTGCCGGTCGGGCAGACTTCGGTTCACGCCTCGGGGACGGGGAGCACACCGTCGACCTTCTGGGGACGGGTTACCGCCACCCTCGAATTCTGGAAGTGACCGACGGCCGGACGGCCGGGACGGGGGAACAGCGCTCCGAGGAGTCCGACCGGGCCGCAGTATCCGAGCGGTTGGGCCGGGACCCGGCCGGGGAGTTCGAGGTGGTGGTCCGATCCGGGGACGGCGCACCGGCGGTCATCGCCAACGCCCCCTTCCTCGATGACGGCACGCCGATGCCCACCCGCTACTGGCTGGTCGATCCCGATCTGCGCGACGCGGTGAGCCGGTTGGAGTCGACCGGTGGGGTCCGCCAGGCCGAGGCGGCCGTCCCTCCGGAGCAGGTGGCCGAAGCGCACGCTCGGTATGCCGCCGAGCGTGACGCCCTGATCGATCCCGCCCGACCAAGGCCCGAGACCCTCGGGTGGCGTGGGAGGGACCCGCCAGGGGGTCAAGTGCCTGCACGCCCATCTGGCCTGGTGGCTGACCGGGGCCGACGATCCGGTCGGGTGGCTGGACGGCGGAACGAATCGGGCTCCATCCGACCTGAGCGCCGGTGTATCGGAACCGCCCCCGATTGGTGGTGGTTACGCCGGGTCGTCCGTGCGGTATAGCAAGGAACCATGGACGTCCCGGGCGGCCGGTGGCCGCCATCGACTGCGGCACCAACTCCACCCGGCTGCTCGTGGCCGACGGCCACGGGCAACCGCTCGAGCGCCGGATGCGCATCACCCGGCTGGGTGAGGGGGTCGACGCCACCGGCCAGCTGGCCGCCGAGGCCATCGAGCGCTGCCTGTCGGTGCTGCGGGAGTACCGGGAGATCATGGACGGCTTCGACGTTGCCCGGGGTCGGCTGGTGGCCACCTCGGCGGCCCGGGACGCCTCCAACGGGAACGACTTCCTGAAGGCGGCCGGCGAGGCCACCGGCATCCATCCCGAGCTGCTTGAGGGGTCCGAGGAGGGCCGGCTGTCCCTGGCCGGCGCCGTCTCCGACCTGGGTGATGAGAAGGGGCCGTTCCTGGTCCTCGACATCGGCGGGGGTTCGACCGAGCTGGTGAGTGGATGGGCGGCCGACGACCCCGGCTTGACCGCGGTGTCGCTTCAGGTGGGGTGCGTGCGGATCACCGAGCGCTTCCTCGTCGGCGATCCCCCCACCCCGACCGAGCTGGCCGGAGCCGAGACGATGGTGGACGAGCTGCTCGACCAGGCCATCACCGACCACCCGCGGCTGCTGGCCACCCACCGACTGGTCGGTCTGGCCGGGACCATCACCACCCTCGCCTCCCTCCAGCTGGGACTGGCCGTCTACGACCGCAACCGGGTCCACCACGCGGTGCTGACCGTCGGGCAGGCCTTCGATTGGTACCGGGCCCTGGCCACCGAGGTGCGTCAGGCCCGGCTCGACCGGGCCGGCATGGTGCCCGGTCGGGAGGACGTGATCGTGGGTGGGGCGCTGATTCTGGCCGCGGTCATGACTCGGTTCGGCTTCGACGAGTGCTTGGTGTCCGAAGCCGACATCCTCGACGGGATGGTGGCCGGGCTGGTGGCTTGACGCTGAGCACGAGTGGTTACGAGGGGCACGCGGAGCGCGACGCGGCGTGGCTGTACAGAGCAACTGTCAGACTTCCAAATTTCGCCAGCCTGAACAGGCGATAGTGCCCACCCAGGACGTCGTTCTTCGGAGGATGCGTGTCGAAGTCGGCGATGAGTACAGGACTCTGTTTGAGGATGACCTGACCGACTACGGAACTGGCATCGAACCACTGGGGATCATCCACACCCCACGGAAACCGCACGGGCGTAGGCGCGTGCCTGGCGATCGAGGGGTCGGTCAGGCCCCGTATGTCGAGAATGCGGACATCCTGGTGGGAGAAGCCAATGAAGCCGACCTCGGTGGTGGCGATGAGTTGGCCTGGTTTTAGGCAGTCCAGTTCGGCGGGAAAGCCCGACCAGAATTGACTGAAACCTTCGTAGCCACCGGAGTCGAGGAGGGCCCGGTCGCTGAGGCCTTGGATCTTCCAGGCTGGAGCGTGCGTGGGGATGAAGGGCAGCACCGAAGCGGCCAGGATGGCGGCGCCCCCAACGCTCGCCACCGTCCAGAGCGCCCACCAGCTCATACGCTTACGGATTGCGCCGACCACGGTGACGATGCCGAGCACATCGACAATGACGAGCGGGAGCTCGATCACCGCCATGAAGCGACCCCCGTACATCCAGTCGCCGCCGGTGTGCAGGATGAAGAGGGTCTGTCCTAAAACAATGGCCACCAGGTATCCGCACCTCGGGTACTTGGTGAGGATGGCCACGACGCCGACGGCACCCAAGGTGCACTGAATGATGAATGCGGCCACGTAGAGGTTGTGGGTCGTGGGGGTGCCCAGACCCTCCGTGATGAGTGGATCGTAGAGGTAGGTCCAGCCGAGCGACAGGCCGCGACCGGCGGAGACCTGCTTGGCGTAGAAGGTGTTGGGCAGGACTGTCCCGAAGAACAGGAGCTCGCCGAGCGTGACGAGCACGAGACCGGCGAGTGCCCCGCTGAACCATCGGATCCGCCGCCAGAGTGCCGAGGGCCGGTGGACGAGCAATCCCACGCCGGCCATGAGGGTCAAGGGAATCATGGCATCGAGGCGGGTGAGGACCGCACCGAAGGCAAGGAGGGCCAGCATCGAGGTGGAGCGTTCGGGTCCGGTGAGGACGAGCCTCCGGGCCAGGGCCATGAGCAGCCAGACCTCGAGGGTGGTCTCGAGCGCGTTGCCAGCAGCAAATCCGATCACCCAGTTGGCACCGCAGGCCACGCAGGCCAACCGCTTGGCCCAAAGGGGAAGGTCGATCCCGTACACGAGCCGGGAGGCTTCCCTGAGCGCCAGGGCTGCGAAAAGGACGGACAGCAGCTTCAGCTTGAGAAGGTCATGGCCTCCGGGTACCAGGTACATCCCCGTGGCCAACAGGAGATGGAGAGGGCTGGTGAAGCCCTGCACGTGCTGCCCCGGGTTGAAGGCGAGACCGTAGCCGTGGACCAGGTTGGCTGCGTACCGGAGGGTGATGAAGGGATCATCGGTCACGCTGGCGAACGCCAGGGTCAGCGCCAAAAGGAACGGTGCGTAGAGAAAGACGATGGACTCAGTGACCGAGGGTCGATCCCTGCTTGTGACCCTGTGTGACCTGGCCCGCGCTGCCGGGCGTGACATCGGGCGAGGGAGGTCGGAGATCGGTGGCGAAAGGACGGGTCCGCCTCCGGTCGAAACTGCCACGATGATTCAACCCTCCTCCGGGTCCCCCTGGTCATAGTTGCCTGAGAGCCCGCCGGGCCTACACCCTTTCCCGGGTGGCGATCGCCCCAGTGTAGGCAGGACGATCACGAGAGCGCGGGACGCTCATTCACTCCAGGGCCCCGGTCAGGGTTCAGTGGTCGGCCGACAGACCGTACGGATCCGGCGAGATGGTCAGCGAGGGTGGAGCGTCGACGCGGGCCCGACCGGTACTGAACAGCCGGGCGTGGACAGCGAACCGGAGTTGATCGAGCACCACCGAGCAGGTCAGCACTCCCTGGCCGTCGACCGTCCTGGCGTACAGGTCGACCTGGTCCAATATCTGGTCATCGGCCAGGACGTCCATCTGGGCGACGATCTCGTCCAGATCTTCGCAGTCCGACCAAGCCACCTCCATGTCCAGGGTGTACGCCCCCGGGCGCAAGGCCATGGAGGGGCCCATCATGGAGCACCCCCACTGACCTTTCTCCATGCGGACTCCAGGCCGACCGTCCGCCAGGCGAACCGGGACGCCGTCCACAGCGCCGATCCGACTGACGCGCTCGACCCAGTTTGCCGCGAAGATGGCCCGGATCGCGCTGGAAAGGGCACGACGATCGGGCTCTGCCACCTTGCGAGCCTCGGCCCACCAGATAAAGGAGTCGGCCGGGCGCTGCGATGCCAGCATCATCCGTTCGAGGACCCGCTCGATCATCCGCTCGGATCCGTCCGGGTCCAAGGGCAGTAGCTCCCCGTGATGCCGGCAGAGCCACAACCCCTTCATGGTTTCGACCTCGAACCCGGCCAGGGTCAGCAGTGATCTGGCCTCGGCCGGAGTGAGTTCGACCGTGTGTTCGCTCATGCTCCACTGGTAGGCCGCGGTGATCTCGCGGTTGGGGCTGTCGAGGATCAACCAACCTCCATCTCGTAGCACCCGGTTGGACTCGATGAGGAAGGCCTCGATCTGGTCGGGCCAGAGGTGTTCGATGTTCTGGCCCGAGAAGACCAGATCAACTCCACCCGAGGACAGGGTCCTCACACCCTCAGGACCGGCGACGTCGGCTTCGATCCACTCGACATTGGGCGGCAGCACCGGGGGCCTGTCCGTGTAGGCCTCCACCCCGATGTGGCGGGGGACGTCGCCGTAGGTCTCGGCGAACCAGTCGAAATACCACAGGCCGTTGGGGCCGACGCTCAGAATGGTGGGAGCGTTCGATGGCATGTCGGCCAGGGCGAAGCTGCGGGCCTGGTGGAGCGCGCCGTGCAGTCCGGTGAATGCCTCCGGAAGCGCGGGAAGCAGGTCGGACACGTCGTGGAGGCTAGTGCATTCAGGCTCCGTTCTGGTGTTTGGACAGGACGCGATGGGAGGAGCAGATCGTCGGCTGGCCCCTCCTGGCCGGCCCTGATCCACCCGACCGGTGGAGGCCCGCAACTACACTCGGCTTGTGCAGTTGTCCAGTCGCGTCGCGCTACCGGCTCGGGATGCGCTCGCATTCAACCCAGAGCAGGCGAGGGCCCGTCAGTGGGTCGATGTGCTCTGCTGCCCCTTCTGCCACGCCGGCCTCCGACAGATCCGGTTGGTCGAAGACGCCTTCGGTCGCCTCAAGGACGGGCAGCTCATCTGTGAACGCTGTGCGCGAGTGGTGGCGACGGTGCAGGAGTTCAAGTATGACTTCCACACCGAGGGGGTGGAGCCGCTCACGCCCCTCGGGACAGAGCCCAAGGTGGTGCCGGTCCTCTCCGAGCGACGCATCCCGTCCAACTCGGAAGAGTTGTCCTTCTCCTCCCGGTGGAATCCAAGTCCACCGCACTTCATGCACTGCGAAGGTCGTACCGGAGACTCCTGTACCTACCAGGGCGAGTTCACCGATGCCCTCCTCCGCCTGCTCCACCATCCTCGGGCCGGGATCGTCGACCTCTTCGTCGATGACCGGCTGACCGCATCGGTGGACCTGTTCACGCCCGAGGGGAGTTTCACCGAGCCGGTGGTGGCCGCGGCCAACCTGGAACCGGGAATCCACAAGTTGGTAGTCGCCGCCCGGGGTGTCGGCGACCCGGCATCGGCGGGAACCGAGGTCGTCATGGGCGAGGTGGTGCTCTACGGTCCCCCCGATCTGGACGGATTCGGACCACCCCACCCACTGAATTTCGGCAATCCCTACAGCCGGTTCATCGAGAGCTACGTCGACCATGCCCGGCCGGACCAGCTCGTCCTGGAGATGGGGGGTGGTGACCGCCGCCGCTGCTTACCGAACCATCTCAACTTCGAGTACCTCAAGTTCGAGCTGGCTGATGTCTATGGGGACATCCATACACTTCCGTTCGAGGACGACGCATTCGCCATCGTCCACAGCCAGGCGGTGTTCGAACATCTGGCCGACCCCCAGGCGGCGGCCAAGGAGCTCATCCGGGTGACCGAGCCGGGGGGCCTGATCATCACCGAGGTCGCCTTCCTCCAGCCCCTCCACGCGGTGCCCTTCCACTTCTTCAACATGACGTTGTGGGGTGTCGAGGAGCTGTTCAAGTCCTGTCAGATCTTGGCGTCGGACTGGTTCGGACCGCTGTCGGAGACGGTGATGTGGTTGCTGTCGGCAGCCAACCTGACCACCCGCATCGCGCCGGAACAGTTGGAGCGGATCCGAACGGACTTCGAGTCGTTCGATCAGCTGATGGACCACGATGACCTGAAGCCGGTGGCATCGGGAGTCCATATCGCAGTGCGCAAACCCGGCTGAGCGCCCGGTCGGACGCCCCCGGCGTCAGCCGGTGGCCGAAGCGGTGAGGATGGTGCGGTAGTACGACTCGGCGCCCTCCACCATCGAAGCAACCGAGAACCGCTCGTCGTAGAGCTTGCGTCCGCGGCTGCCCATCTCGTCCCTCAGCGTGGGCGACAGGGCCAACCGGGTAAGGGCGGTGGCCAGGGCAGCCGAGTCATCGGGGGGAACGGTGATGCCGGTTACCCCATCCTCCACGATCTCGCCCATGCCCCCGATGGCTGAGCACACCACCGGCTTGGCGAACATCATCGCCTCGATCAGCATCAGGCCGAACGACTCGAACCGGGACGGGGCCACGAAGATGTCGGTGGCTGCGTACTGCCGGCGGAGCTCGTCATCGTCGATGCGGCCCACGAACCGGACCCGCCCGACCAGATCCGGCCACGCCGCCTCGAAGGCTTGGCGATAGGTGACCCCGCCGGGGCCGGGGAGGGTATCGTCACCGGCCACGGTCAGTTGGAAGTCGATACCGGCGTCGACCAGGCGGGGCACGGCATCGAGCAGGGTGTCGATCCCCTTGCGGCCCTCGAGCCGGCCGACGAACAGGATGTGCACCACACCACCGGGGGGGAGATCCGACCTGTCGTCCGTGCCCTCGGCCAGATCGGGCAAGCCGTGAGCCACCAGGCCAAGGCGGTCCCGGGGCAGGTCGAGCTGATAGTGGGCCTCGATCTCTCCGACCACGGCCGGTCCGCAGGCCAGGAAGCCGGCTGCGTTCCGATAGCTGAAGTCTTCCAGGGCCACCAGTGCGGGAAGAACGGTGTCGCCGGACTCGACGGCGTTGCTCATGGCCGGGTCCATCGACAGCACGGTGTTGAGCGGGGTGTAGAGCCCGACAACCACCGGGAACCGGCGGTCGAGGACCGCGGCGATCCCTTCGGAGTCCCAGTTGGGTGCCTGCACCAGGTCGATCGCACGGATTCCATCGATCCGTACCAGCTCATCGAGCAGGGAGGCGGAGTAGTTCCAGATGTGGGCGGGGACGTCGGGTGCGTCGGGCAACGGGTGGGGCTGGGGGACGATGCGATGGACCCACACTCCGTGCTCCAGGTCGACCCTGTGGTGGTCCTCGCCCCTTGTCAGTACCCGAACCACGTGGCCCTCGGCGGCCAGACCCTCGGCCAGTGCGTGAACCACTCGGCCGATGCCGTTCACCGGCTGAGGTGGGTACTCCTGGCACAGGAAGCAGAGGTGGAGCTTTCCGCCCTGGGGTCGGCGTGTGGGGTAGGGGAGGAATGGCTGGTCGTTCTGGAACCAAGCGGGAGCCCGTTGGCGACTCCCCGCACCGCGGTAGTGCTCGAGAGCGTGGTTGGACGCTTCTTTGAGATCGACCTCGAACTTGTCGAGAACAGCCGGCTCGTGGACCCCACTGGTCAGGTGCTTCTCGACGTCGGCTCGTGTCTCATCGATGAATTTGGTGTTCTGGACACTGACTTCGGCAAAGGAAGTTGCCCGGAGCCCGTGCTTGAGTCCGAAGTAGAAGCGGCTCTTCATGATCTGATACCAGTCGCGGACCGCCTTGCCTTCCTTGCGTATGTCGCTGGGTAGGAACTTGTGGTACATGAACCCGGTGTCGAGGGCGGCGATGACCCAACCACGATCGGTGAGGCGGAGGCACAGGTCCCCCTCGTCGAGGTAGTACTCGAATTCCTCGTCGAAGCCACCGATGTCGACTACGCGGTCTCGACGGAAGGCGCTGTTCGTCCCGATGGTGTAGACGAACTGCATAGATCCGGGGAAGGCCAGCAACTGGGTGGGGTTGGCGCAGGGTGGCTCGTCGACCCAGGCATTGCCGAAGCGGTCAGCCCTCGAATGGAAGACCTGGAAGTAGTAGCCGGTGTGGTTGAAGACAGGGCCACCGGCCGCTGCCACCTCCTCCCAGTCAAACGCGGCCACCAGCGGGTGGAGCCAACCGGGATCGGGGTAGGCGTCGTCGTCGATGAAGGCGACGATCTCCCCGGACGCCAACTTGATGCCGATGTTGCGGGACTCGGAGAGATTGCGCCGTTCGCAGCGGGCGACCTTGATCCGACCCTCGTAGGTGGCCAGCAACTCATCCGTGCCGTCGGTGGAAGGGCCGTTCACCACGATGACCTCGAAGTGGTCGTAGTCCAGCCACTGGAGCGAAGCGAGGGTAAGGGCCAGACTCTCCACCCGGTTGTAGGTGTTGATGATGATGGAGACGCTTCGGTTGGTCATGAGGCCCGGGCGGAAACCGGAGCGACCTCGCGGGCCAGTCCGGCCAGCCAGTCCGGGGATCCGGCTGGGGTGGTCGAGAGCACCCTGGCCAGGATTTGGAGGAATGACTGGCGGTAATGGGAGTGTGAGTACTCGCCGAGGTGGGCGCTGACCCTCTGTTGCCACTGCGCCAGCTTGAGGCCACCCGAGTCGGTGGGCAGGACAAGATCGCCCGATCCGGACCGGGCCTTCTCAACCGCAGTAACGAACCTGCTCATCGCTCGAGTCAGGCTTTCGATGTTGCCGGATTCGAACGACGTGCCCAGCCCACCCATGACGTTGGGGATGTTGCCGGCATCCGATCCGACCACGTAGCAGTCGGAGGTCATGGCCTCGATGACGGGGACGCAGTACCCCTCGTGGTGTGATGGCATGATCAGCGCGTCCGCCTCGCCGAAGAGCGCGGCTACCCCTTCGTCAGAGGCGTCGAAGTTGACGGTGAACCTCCCTGACGCCCCGTGGGTCGCCAATCCTTCGTCGACGGCAGCCATGGTGGCATCATCAGCGAACCGGATACTGCCGGCCATCGTCAGGGTGAAACCGTCCATCCCGTTGTCCCAGAGGCGCTCTGCTGCTCGCAGGAGGTCAACGATGCCCTTGGCTCGGACGAAGCGTCCGACATAGAGGAGTCGCACCGGGGCGCCGTGGCGAACCCAGGCTGAATGTCCGCGTCGTCTCTGTGGAGCGGCATTGGCCGGCGGGAGGTGGAGGACCGAGATCAGTCCGGGGTCGAACCCCATCCTGACCAGCTCGTCGCGGGTGAACTCGCCATCGGTGGCGATGTGGCTGGCCAGCGAGAGATTGTGACGCTCCAGCCACGAACGCTCGCAGGCCAGTTTCACCGTGGGGTCGTCGATGAGTTCGGGCGGCGTGGTGTTGTGATCGATGACCAACGATGGACCGTGAACGAGGAAAAGGGCGTTGATCAGCTCGTACCACATGCCGAACTCGAAGATGTGCAGGTCGGCCGCAGCGAATTCGGGTCGGCACATCAACTCGCTGAGTCCGGAAACCACCCGGACGGCGGGGTGACCACAGTCGCTGGCCAGAGCGAAGCCGGTTACCTCGACGGGAAATCCTTGCTCGCCGAGATGGGTGAGGATCCGCAGCTTCTCGACGAAACTGTTGGAGACCGCATCGCGCTCAAAGGCGACCCCGGTGTAGACGGCAACCTTGAGGACGGCGTCGGGATGGTGATCAGCGAGTGTGGAGGTGGGCACGTGGGCGTGGATCAATCGAAGGAGTCGAGGCGGCGGGTGCCTTCCACTTCCATCTCGAGACAGTCCCCGTTGGGTCGGCCGAACTCGCGCACCTTCACCTCGCTGAGCCCGGCCTCCTCCAACAGCTGAACGAGCGACTCCTGTGAATAACCGGCGAAATGGAAGTCGCCCTCATACTCCTGACCTCCGTAGACGACCCCGATGAATTGCTCGAAGGGCATCCGATCGGCCGCCACTTCCTTCACCATCGAGGCGATGTCGGGGACGACGGCCACAAAGGTGCCCCCATCTTTCAGGAGCGAGACCCAGGTGGGTAGAACCGAACGGCGTAGTTCCTCGACAGGGAAGTGCTCCAGCACGTGGGAAGAGAAGATCTCGGTGACCTCTTCCGGATCGAAGGGAAGGTCCTTGATGTCAGCCACGATGTCGATGTCGGGCAGCGGCCGGAAGTCGACGTTGAGGTAGCCCTCCATGGGGATGTGACCGGCACCGATATTGAGCCGGATCTCGTCCTTCATCTCCTCCAGCTTCTCTTTGTCGAGGACCTCGGTGTGGACAGTCTCCTGCTGGCCCGATGGACGGGAGCCGTAACGTTGCTCGAACAGCACCTCTTGACGAATGAACTCGTTGCGGCGCTCCAGGTAGACGAGGCCGTCGCTCAGTGTGTGAATGGTGGCCTTGAGCGACTGGAGATCCTCGTGGTCCTGGTGGAAGCGACGTTCGTAGTCCCGAGCCGAGGCGTTCTGTGATGCGATGGTGTTGATCACGGTGGGTAGGTAGCGGCTGAAGGCGGCCAGGTCACCGTCGAAGCGGGCGATGTGGGCGTCCTGGGCGGCCAAACGGGCTTCGATCCCGGCTGCATGAGCGGCCAGCCTCTCGGCATCCCGCTGGTCGGTCCACGCGAACAAGCGAGAGGTGAACGGTCGCATGGTCTTCTTGGCGGCACGCTTGAGAATCGGTCGCTCGCTTTCAGCCAGACCTCGTCGGACCAGAACCCCGGGCAGGAGGGCCAAGGTCCAGGTCAGCAAGGGTGATAACGATGGGGAGAGGATAGCCCACAACCGGCCGAACCCGGTGGGACCGAAGGCCCGGACACCGGAGTTCCGACCAAGCCCGGAGGGCATCCGCCGGCAGTGGCCAGGGTACCGGCCCGACCCACCGGGTCGTCCGGGATCCCCGATGGAGCGGAGGTCGGGGACTCGGTGGGACTCGATGGGGCCGACCGGATCGGCCTGCTGCCGGTGATCCGCCTTTTCGCCGAAGCACCCTCTTGACCTACCATGAGTTGGTGGTCGTCCGTGGTGGCAACGATGAGACAGACGAGGCTCGGCGCACGGCGGTGCAGACGCTGGTAGCGGCATGATGAGCCCCAGTCTGCGGGCCCCGGTCGTCCGATCCCTCGAGCTGCCGGGATGGCGAGTCCGGTTGGCCACACTGGTCGATGGGGACTACGAGGCGTGGTTGGCTGTCCGCACCCGGTGTCGATCGTGGCTGGTCCCCTGGGAGCCCAGGTCCAAGGGAGCGCCGCTGGCTCCCGAGGACCCGGCCAGCTTTTCGGCCCGGTGCGGGATGCGCGAGCGGGAGCGCCAGCTGGGCAGCGGGTTCGGGTTCGGGATCTTCGTGGAGGGACGATTCGTGGGGGAGATCACCCTCTCCTCCATCCAGCGGGGTCCGTTCCAGAACGGGGCCATCGGCTACTGGATCGACGAGGAGATGGCCGGGTCGGGCCTGATACCCGAGTCGGTGGTGGTGATGCTCCAGTTCGCCTTCGAGACCTTGCGGCTCCACCGCATCGAAGTGGCCATCATCCCCCGCAACCGGGCCAGCCGCCGGGTGGTCGAGAAGCTCGGCCTGCGCAACGAGGGAGTCGCCCTGGGCTTTCTCGAGATCAACGGTGAGTGGGAGGACCACGTCCGTTACGCCATGACCGCCGAGGAGTGGACGGTCCGGGGGCCCGAGCTACGGTCCGTCTGGCTCAAGAGGAACTGACCTCCTCCGAACCGGCCCGAGGCGCTGCACCCGTCCCGAGGCGTAGGCTGCACCGAAGGACCATGTGGCTCCCGCCGGGTGTCGATGGGATTCCTTGCTGATCGCCGCCGGGCCGCACGCCGCCGGGTGGCCGATTGGAGACGCGTGTCCACAGCAGCCGCAGTTGACGCCGGCAAGCAGCTTGACGTCCACCATGCGCCCGAGACCAACGGGAGGATGTCCGTGTGCCGTCGGTGCGGATCCCAGACCGACGGTCCCCAGGGCAGCCATCACCTCCCAGCCGAGCGACAGGTGAGCCGTTCCGGTGAATGGTTGGTCGCCCAGTCGAGGATCAGCCACATCGATCGCATCCGAGCGGTGCGAGAGGGATGAACCGGTAGGGCCTCGGCTGAGAGGGTGGCGGGAGGGCGGAACTGATGGTCACCACCATTCGATCAGCACGGCTTCGCCGGGCGCGGCGGGTTGTCGTCTCCCTTGTCGGGTTGGCCGTGGCCGTGGCATGGGCGGCGCCACTGACCGCCTCCGCGTCGCCGTCCCGGAGCTCAGCCACCGAGAGGGTGGTCGGTACCGCCACCGTCACCGAGGCGCCACCCGGGTGGTCTCCGAGCGACTTCTATCTCCAGATCTGTCCGGCCGGTCAGCGCTTCTCCATGGAGTGCTCCGGTCAGCGGAGCGGTAGTCCCGATCAGAGCACCGGTGCCTTCTCGGTGACCCTCCCGGCCAAACCCTGGAAGATCGGGATGTACTACTACACGATCAACGGTCAGATCATCCTCAACCGAGGAGTGGTGCTGGCCGGGCGACCGGGGGCAACGATCCGACACAACATCGCCATGGCCTACGTGGTGCCGGCGGTGGACGGGACGGTCCGGTTGACCGGTGCACCGAAGAACTTCGACTCCCTCGCCTACATGGGTGTGCAGAGCTGTCCGGCTACGGTCGACTTCAGTGTCGGATGTCGGGGTGGCGATGAGGCCTACGAGGACGTCGGGCCGGGCACGCCCTATCTGATCGACCTCCCAGGCGGCCGGTGGAGTGTTGCCGCGTACTACTGGGTCGACGGCAATGCCAAGAACTTCACCGGTGCGCCGGTCACGTTCGTAGCCAGGCCGGGCTCGACGCAGCTGGTCAATGTGACCATGGCCTATCAGGGCGTATGAGGCTTGGTCTCCCCGAGTGGTCCGGTCCACGACTACCGACAGACCGAGCCACGATCCAGTGCCCTGGCCATCGATCGCTGATGGCGGTCGCCGCCATAGGATGGCCTTGTTCGGAGCTCTGCAACGAGGGTTCCCCGGACGTTTCCGTTCGAGGTACCCGACATGGCCATCTCCGAAAGCCCGATCTGCCCCAGTTGTGGTACCTGGAACGTCCAGGTGGCCTACAAGGCGCCCGGTGTCACCGGCGCCACAGCCCGGGAGCAGCTATCGGGGCGGTGCAACACTTGCCAGCATGAGTGGTCCGACGAACTGTGACTCGGGCACTTTACCAGCAGTCACCCCGGGAGGCTCCCGAGTACCGACTCTCGCCCCGTCGCCCGATCTCTCAGGTCGCGGAGCACCTCGGCTACCGCGGCCGAACCGTCATACTTGTCGGCATGACGTATCGGGTAGGACAAGGACCAGGTGGTCATCCCCAAGGCGATCCGTGATCAGCTAGGTATCGTTCCGGGCGACGCGATCGAAATTCACCCTCCAGAACGATGGGTTCCTGATGAAGACCGTGCGAGCGAGCGCCACGCTGCGTGGATCGCTCACCGGACTCGAGCTCGTCTCGATGTTCGAGGCCGAGCGTCACGAGGAAGGCGGCCGTTGAACGACTACGTCGGCTCCTGTCTCGCGTCACCTTCGAGACCGTCTTGCGGCTGGCGCCCCACCGGTTTGCATCGCCCTTGCCTCCCGGGCATATTTCGAGGCCTGTAGGAGTCTGATCTTCTAGAATTGGGCTGGCACCGTGCAATTCGGCGGGCGAAGTCTGCGCCCTGAGATTCCGGAAGGTAACCCGTGGCTAGGAAGCAATCGGACAAGCTTTATCGCTGTAGCAACACCGAGTGCGCCACAATCTGGGATCGTCCGGCGACGGGCAGCACCTGCCCCGGCTGCGGCTATCAAGTGCACAAGATCGAAAGCAATGGGGTGCCCGCGGATCAGATACGAATGCGAGACCAGGTACGAGCAAGTGACCTGGTACGACCGAGAGTCCAGGTGCGAGCGGAAAAACCCGTTCGGGCAAGGCCTAAGGACACACGCCCGCGTCCCTACCGCTGCACCAACGATGCCTGTGGTGCCAGAGCCGTCAAGCCAGGGACAGGCAATACCTGTCCCACTTGTGGTTACCAGATGGTCAAGTCGTACGCTGGAGCGCTCCCGCGGCAAGGCGCTGAATCGGGGGATGGGAACGGAATCGATCGACTCGAGCCATTCGAAACCGAGAATCCATGGCTCCAGCGGTTATTCGATCTCCCAGCATTTGGTCGTGCCTCCGGAGGCTCGCTAACCGCCTTTCGGAGCGTTTCTCCAGATCCTGAGGAGAAGCTTCTCTCGGCGATTCGATGCCTCCATGGCCCACCCCGATTCGGGTATCTCATGGCGACCACGCATTGGCTGCGCTGGATCCAAACGGCACCATCGCGGATCGACGACTTCTGGTCGTATGACTATCCGATCCAATACAAACGTATGGGAATTGGTAAAGCGCTCTTCGTGACCGCGGATGGCAACCAATTCCAGACGGTCGCAGCGATGGTTAACGACGCGAAACACTTCTATCAGCTGTATCGCGTGGCCGTTCAAGCCTCCAGCTGGGCGCAGTCACGAGGGACGGCGACCGTCGAGGACCCACGTAGGGTCAGGGTTGATGCGACAGGCGATTTGGCTGGCCAGATCACCAAGCTTTCAGAACTGATGGAGCAGGGTCTTCTGTCCGAGGACGAATATATGGCTGCGAAGCGGATACTCCTTGGGAATTAACCTGATCCCGGTGGCTCGATGTGCCTTGCCATCCGATTCAGACCGACATCTCCGAAGCTCGGTTGGCGACGCTCTCTGCCGCTTCCAGCCGTCGCCGCTCAACCCAATGGACGTTCCACCGTCCTCCGTCATCACCATCATTCCCGCAGGCTCGGCGTGTCTCCAGCCCGGCTACTCCTATCGGTAGTAGTGCTCCTGGGCCAGGTCCTCGAGAAGCGTGGGTCCGGTCGGCTCCCATCCGAGCAGCTCCCGAGTGAGGGTGGCGGTGGCCGGGCTGTCCATGGCAGCGAAGCCGCCGAGGAAGCTGAAGTGGTCGAGGGCGTCGGCGGGGTCGACTGACGAGGCGGGGACACCCAGGTGGTCGCCGATGGCCTGGGCGATGTCGCGGAAGGGGACACCCTCGTCGCCCACCGCGTGCAGGACCGAACCGGCCGGGGCGGCCTCGACGGCCAGCCGAGCCAGCCGGGCGGCATCGGAGCGGTGCACCGCCGGCCACCGGTTGGCCCCGTCACCCACGTAGCCGGACACGCCCTTCTGGCCGGCGATGCCGACGAAGGTGGCGATGAAACCGTTGTCGCCGTCGCCGTGGACCGTCGGGGGGAGGCGCAGTACCGACGAGCGGACGCCGATGCCCCGCATTGACAGTGTGAGCAGGCCAGTGGCCGCCCGAACCCCGGCCGGGTTGGCCCGGATCTCGTCGCTGGGCACGAGGCCGTCGTTTTCGGTGGCCAGGTGCCCGATGTTCAGCCCGAGCAGGCCGGAGGCGAGCACGAAGGGTCGGTCGGATCCGGCCAGGGCCGCACCCATGGCCTCGACGGCCCTCCGGTCGGCGGCTGCCGCGGCGGGGAAGTTGCCGCCGAAGGCCACCTCGTGCTGGAAGGCCAGATGGATCACCCCGTCGGCGTCGTTGGCCGCCTTGACCAGGCCGTCGGGGTCATCGAGGTCGCCCCTATGGACCTGGGCGCCGGCCGCTTCCAGCTTCTTGGCCGAATCGTCGGAGCGGGCCAGGCCTACCACCTGGTGACCGGCCTCCAACAGCTCGGGCACGACGGCCGAACCGATCCAACCCGATGCGCCGGTGACGAAGATCTTCATGGTGGTACCTCCAGGGCTATTGATGTCAGTGACTGCTGTCACTCTAGGCTTTATGTCAGTCACTGTCAACGCCTACCATGTGGGTATGGGACGTTGGCAGCCGGACAGCCGGGGGCGATTGCAGGAAGCCGCCCTCGCCCTCTACTCGGAGCGGGGATTCGACCAGACCACCGCGGCCCAGATCGCCGCCCGGGCCGGGTTGACCGAGCGCACCTTCTTCCGCCACTTCGCCGACAAGCGGGAGGTGCTGTTCGCCGGATCGGCTCTCCTGGGGGAGCGGATCCTGGCCGGGGTGACCGGGGCACCGGCGAAGGACGGTCCCCTCGATGCGGTAGCCCACGGGCTGGCTGCAGCTGCGGCCATGCTGGGCGAGTTCCGGCGGGACCTGTCCTACCAGCGGTATGCGGTCATCGCCGCCAACCCCGAGCTGCGCGAGCGCGAGCTGGCCAAGCTGGCCGACTACGCCGCGGCGGTGGCCCAGGTGCTGCACCAGCGGGGCGTGGACGAACCCCAAGCCAGTCTGGCCGCCGAGGCCGGCATGACCGTGTTGCGAGTGGCCCTCGAACGGTGGGCCAGTGGAGTGGACGACCGTGACCTGACCGAGGTGATGGGGGACTCGATGGCCGCACTCCGGGCGGTGGCCGGCAGCTGAGCTTGGCGGTAGACAGCCCGGTCGGTCACTCGTCGCTTCGGGGCTGACTTCGGGCTACCGCTGAACCAGCACGGTCACGAGTTGGGCGACTCGGTCCCGAGGTTGATCGAGCCGGTCTTGGTGGTGGACAGCGTGCAGGTATCGGTCAACAGACATTGATGAAGATTGTTGTTGACGATCGGCAGGGTGGCCGGTTCCAGGTCCGGGATGATCGTCTGGTTGCCGGAGGTCATGATGAGCTGGAAGATGGTCTGGCAGTAGATGGTGTCGGTCGAGGCGTTGGACAGGACGATCAGGAAGCTGCAGATGGAGCCATCGGGGCAGCTCCCGTACTGCTTGGCCACCAGCTGTGTCTTGTAGAAGATGAGAGGTATCTGGTTGTTGCAGGTGGTCGATGCACTGTCATCGGAGTTGTACATGGTCAGGTCGAAATCGGGACCGGGGATGCTCGGACTTTCGGGAGGGGGGCAGCTGATGGTCAGTGCGAAGTACGTCCCAAGGTCGGCGACGTTGATGGTGATCTCGTCGGAGAACTCGATCTCGTTGAAGTACTCGATGATGTCTTCGTCCTCTGGGGAGTTCGCCACCTCGGTCGGCCCGGTCGAGGACGAGTTGTCGATGAACAGCACCACCCGGCCGTTCTTCTTTGCCGAGGCGGCCGTGAGCCTGGACAGCCAGGAGGCGTCGGCGGTGCTCTCGCCGGCGTCGGGGGTCACGGTGAAGCTCAACACCCCCGAGGAGGAGTCGAAGGCCGGGCTGGTCAACTTGATCGCCGTCGGATGGTGGCCGGAGGGACCGGCCGGAGCCAGCACCGCCCCGTAGGGGGGCGACCCGGCGAACTTGGTGGCCCAGGTCGACACCAGCGACTGGGCCGACACGCTTCCGCTACCCCGGAATGGGCGGTCCTTGAACCACAGCACGGTGGCGCTGGTGAGGGCGAGGCGCCAGCTGTTCGATCCGGATTGGGTGGCCGATCCCGAGGTCCCGTCCACGACGAACAGGTCCGACCCGCCGATCGACGAAGAACCGGCGGATGACGTCGAAGCATGGCCGGAGGATCGATGGTGGGTGGTGGTGGCCGAGGCCGGAAGCCCGCCCAACGGGCCGGCACCGAGGCCGATGACTACCGTGCTGCCCAACACCACGGCCAGAGTGACGACCAGTCGGGTACGCCACCGTCGGTTCGACGAGCGGGAGCTCCGAGGGAGCCCAGAGAAGTCGTGGGTTGTGGCCATGACCGGGTTGTCCATCGAACGCCGCCTCGTTCCCGGGGGTCACGGCAGTGGTGGTCACCGCCGTTCATCCCTGGTCCTTCCATCGGCTCGCCAAGGGCTCGCCTTGAATCGGCCCGGGGTCAGGGCACCGCCCGTCCCAGATACGGCGCGTCGCCGAAGGCATAGAGCGCACCGTCACTCCCCATGAGGTAGTACCCGTCACCGTCCAGAGAGGGCGCCATGGTGGTGATCGGAGCAGAAATGGACGTCCCACCCAACGAGCCGTAGAACGGGGCACCGAAGGAGAAGATGCCACCGTCGGCCGCCACCAATCGATAGCCCCGTCCGGCAGGATCGGCGGTGATGCCCACCACCGGCCGGTTGAGGTGGGTGCCCCCCATGCTGCCGAGGAACGGGGCGCCGAACGAGAAGACGCCGCCGTCGGTAGCCACCAGCCAGTAGCCGCGGCCGTCGGGGGTAGCCGCCATCCCCACCACCGGGGCATTGAGGTGCATGGACCCGGTCGAGCCCCGGAACACCGCATCGCCGAAGGTGAACACCCCACCGTCTCGGGCCACCAGGTAGTAGCCGCCGCCATCGCCGGTACTGGTCATGGCCACCACCGGGGCGTTGAGGTGCATGGACCCGGTCGAGCCGAAGAACTGGGCATCACCGAAGCTGAACACCCCGCCGTCGGCCCCGAGAAGCCAGTACCCCTGGTGATCGGGGGTGGAGGTGATCCCCACGATGGGGGCGTTGAGCGCGGAGGTGACGGATCCGAGGTCGGGGGCTCCACCGAAGGAGCGCACCTGGCCGGACCCATCGACCAGCCAGTAGCCCGGACATCCCTGTGGTCCTGACGTGGCGGCGACGGCCACGTAGGTTCCGGGCAGGGTCTGGTTGACCGCCGACCCGCACGCCGACCCCGAGCCGCCCGAACCGTAACCTGCCCCGGTGACCAGGTCGTGGATGAAGCCGCTCGGACCGCCGTAGGTTGCCCCGTAACGCTGGAGCTCGGGCGTGACGTAGGTCCCCTCGGTGATCTCGTTCCACGAGATGAGGAGCCAGCCGTCGGGGTCGGCGGTGGCGTTGCCGTCGTAGAGCGCCTGGAGGGTGGCCCCGTTGTCACGGGGGATGCAGGTGGCCGAACCGTCGAGCTGCCGGTCGAACCCGGGCGACAGCGGGGCGAAGTACTTCTTCCCTTCGGCGTGAAGGGTGGCGGCCAGTCCGTCGAGCTGCTGGAAGCTCTGGCTGTTGTTCCAGGGATCCTGACTCGACCAGTAGGGGCTGTCGGCGTCGAAGTACGGAGCCACCGTCGTGTTCCATTGGTCCCACTGGTAACCCCCGACGAAGTACCACGAGGACCGGAACTGGTTGCTGATGGCGGCCACCACCGACAGGGAGTACTTGTACGAGCCGACCCAGATGAAGGTGGGCTTGCCACCATTGCTCCGGTCGAAGGCCGGATTGCTGGCGTACTGACTGGTCAGATACGAGAGGTCGCCGGCGATGGCGGCCTGGGTCAGGCTGGTGGACGAGGCTTCGTAGGAGAGCCACAGATGAAAGTCGTGTCCCTCGGCCTGCGCCTGGTCGACCGCCTGCACCAACAGGTCGAGACGCTGGTCCTCGTTGTTGGAGCTCGGGGTCTGGGTGGCCGAGCCGGTGCCGTACCAGTCCACCGCGAACCCGCTCAGTCCAGCGGCGATGGCACTCTGCACGTCGTAGGTGATCTGTGACGGGTCATCCTGGGTGAAGAGCGTGGTCGGGGCGTCGGTCTCGATGTTCCCCGGGTAGACGCTGGTCGGGTTGCACCCGCTGGCGTCGAGTGTGGCCGGTAGGGGGAGCGGCGACTGGCCGTACGGGTAGTTCGGGCCGAGGTTGGTCTGCCAGTGCTGGGTGTCCCACCAGAGGTAGTAGTAGGCGTACATCCCTTCGGGTGACGAGGATGCGGGTATCGAGCGGGACGGGGCCGGCTGGGCGTCGACCGAGACCACCGCGAGAGGGGCCGTGACCAGCAGGAGGGCAATCAGCAGGGTCAGTTTGGTGATCAGGCGATGGGACCATAGGGCACGCATGCAGGATCCTTGCTTCCCTCGGGACGATCGACGAACTGCTCTATGTAGTCGTCGGCCGATTCAGTCCGAGACTGAAGGATGGGCGGTCGGCCCGGCCGCATGGCCAGGTCGGCCCCGGCCGCAGGTCCACGCCGACGCCGACGCCGGTCAGCCCGTCGGCGACGCCGGATTCGGCGGTCCTTTTGGCCCTGTGCGGGTATCCGGGCTCTTAGCCGGGATGAGGGCGAGCCGGGACGATGGCGAACCGGGACGATGGCGGCAACCAGGGTCGCCTCGGGGAGGCGCTCAGCTGTCGACGGACCGGACCACCGCCGGGGAGTGCCGGAAGAACTGCTCCACGTCCTGCTCGTAGCGGTAGGCCGGGTCCCCCGATCCGGTGGCCCGGCGCAGGTTGTTGGCCCGGGCGAAGCTCTCGACGGCTCCGGCACTGGTGTAGCGGTACTGGAAGCCGGTGGCCACCAAGCGGGTGGTGTCAACCCCTCGCCCGTAGCGGATGAGGCCTTCCAACTCGGGGGGGAACTGCACCACGCCGAGCTGGCGCAGCGGGGCCACGAAGGCCCGCGGTCTGAACGGCGAGAGGGGCAGGACGAAGGCCCCGCAGATGGAGGCCACCTCGCTCCAGGGCAGCTTGCCCGCCCCGGCCACGTTGAACACCCCGGGGATCCGGTTTCCGGTGACGTACTCGAGGGCCCGGACCACGTCGTCCTCCTCGACGAACTGGACCAGGGGGTCGAACCCGGCGATGCAGGGCAGCAGCCGGCGACGCAGGTTGTAGCTGATCGGGGTGATGATGTCGGTGCCGAGCACGTTGGCGAACCGCAGGACCGACACCACCAGGTGGGGGTTGTCCTCGGTGAAGTCCCGGACCAGCGCCTCCACCTCGATGAGCGAGCGCTCGAGCCGGGTGCGCACCGGACCGGTGCGGCGGGTCTCCTCCCGGAACCAGGCCGGGTCGGTCTCGGCCGCGCCGTAGACGTGGGTGGAGGACTTGACCACCACCTGGCGCACCGAGGAGCCGGCGGTGCCGGCCGCGGCCAGCAGGTTGAGGGTGCCGATGACGTTGATCTCGTGGAGGGCCCGGGCGGGGACGTTGACCGAGTTGGTCTCGAGGAAGGTGTGCACGATGGTGTCGACCTGGGTGGCCCGCACGATCCGGTTGAGGATCGAGTACTTCTGGTCGGACCGGACGAACTCGGTGCGCTCCAGGGGGACCCGGGGCTCGTTGGCCCCGAGGCCCAGGATCATCTCCACGTCGGGCTCGTTCTCCAGGGCCTGGGCCATCCGGCCGCCCCAGAAGGTGTCGAGCCCGGTGATCAGGACCCGCCGTCCCATCCGGTCAGCCGAACCAGACGCTGCGGCGCTCCCGCAGCATGTCGTGGAGCGCGTCCTGCAGGGTGGCCCGGATGTTCTCGGCCTCGTCCATGACCCGGCTCCTCGAGTAGCGCTCCTGGCCCGGCTCCACGTCGAAGGTGACCGGGTCGAGGACCCGGAACTTGAACTTGGCCGGGAAGTAGGTCACGTAGCCGAGCGGCCCCATCAGCAGGGCGTTGGCCGTCACCGGAAAGTAGGGCAGGTTGAGCGCCTTGGCCACGCCGGGGATGCGGAAGAGGATGGGCATCGACTCCTCGGCGCCGACCACGGCGATGGGGATGACCGGCACGCCGGCCCGCATGGCGATCTCCACGAACCCGCCCCGGCCGAACCGGCGGAGCCGGTAGCGGTCGGTGTAGGTCTTGGAGGTGGCCTTGGTCCCCTCGGGGAACACCAGGGCCAGCTGCTGCTGGTCGTGGAGCAGCCGGTAGGCGTTGTCGGGGTGGGCGGGCACCCCGCCGGTCCGGGACCACATGGTGCCGACCACCGGGATGGTGCGGAAGAAGTAGTCGGCCAGGCCGTAGACCGGACGGCCCAGCTCCTCCTCGATGCCGTGCATGATGGCCGGGGCGTCGGAAGGGATGGCCCCGGCGTGGTTGGCGATGAGCAGGGCCCCGCCGTGGTGGGGGATCTTCTCCAGTCCCTCCCACTCGACCCGGAACCAGTAGCGGTAGATCGGGTCGTAGAGGCGGCGGACGATCGAGCGCATGTGCTCGGAACGTCCCCACTCGTCGACGTCGGAGCGCCGGGGGTCGGGAGGTCCCTCGTCGTCGTCGGGCGTTCGGGGGATGGGCAGAATGGACAACGAGGCGTGGGGTGTGGCCCCGATGGCGTCGTCGACCGGGGCCCCCTCCACTGGCGCCGACGGGGTGTCCGCTGCGGTGGCCTCGATGGGTCCGTGTCGGGCGCCCGGTCCGGTGGCCGGTGCCCGGGTCGCACGGGCGGACGGCCTGGCCGACGCTCGGGCCATCGGCTTGACCGCCGGAGTCAAGGTCTCCGCCGGCACCGGCTCAGCCGTCTGGTCGGGCGGCGGTGCGTCCTGGGAGGTGTCCGACGGGTCCGCGCTCACCTCGTGCATGGTACAGCCGGCGGCTGCGGTGCTGGCCGGCCGTCGACCGTCGCTCAGTCCTGGTCGGTGTCGGAGGCCTCGGGTGGGGGATCGAGCCGGTCGTGGAGTGGGCCGAGGGCGGTGAGGCTGCTGAGGGAGAGGGCCCGCCGTTGCACCCGCGACCGGCCGAACTCAGCGGTCAGCGCGGCGTAGACGGTGGCCGCGTCGACCGGCTCGACCAGGGCCAGGATCACCACCACCGAGGATCCGTCGACCATCACCGGAACCGGCAGCGGGCCGAGGGTGTCGGCCACCACTCGGCCCACCCGGTCGGTCAGCGGGTCGACCCGGTCGACCAGAGGACCAGCGGTACCCGACGCCGGGTCGTCCTCGACCACCACTGTCGGGACCGACGGGGTGGCCAGCAGTCCGAGCCGTGACCGGTAGACGTCGGCCAGCATGCCCACCGAGTCGTGCAGTGGGTGGATGGTGCTCCCCGGGACGTGCTTCCACGGACGGGGACCTCGGTGATCCGGAGGCCGAGGCGGCGGGCCCGGGCCAGCACCTCGACATCGAAGGCGAAGCGGTCGATGCGGACCAGATGGAAGAGGAGCCGGGCCACCGGAGTCCGGAAGGCCTTGAACCCGCACTGGGTGTCCTGCAGAGCGAGCCCGGTGCCGGTGGTGACCAGCTGGTTGAAGAGCCAGACCCATCACCGACCGCAAGGCATAGGTGCCGTCGACCATGGAGTCGGGCAGGGTCCGCGAGCCGATGGCGATGTCACTGACCACCAGGGCGTCGAGCAGCTGGGGGACGGCCCTCGGGTCGATGGCCATGTCGGCGTCCATGTAGGCGGTGTGGGTTCCCCGGGCCACGGCCAAGCCGGCCCGCACGGCCGCCCCCTTGCCGCGGTTGGCCGGGAGGGTGAGCACCCGGTGGTGGGGGAGCTGGGCCAGCAGATCGGCGGCCAGCGCCCGCGGTGCGGTCGGTGCTGCCGTCGTCGACCACCACCACCTCGGTCTTCTTGACGTCGACGGCCCCCTCGGTCACGGCCGCGTCGAACCGGGCCATGCCGTCGGCCAGCCGGTCGGCCTCGTTGTAGGCGGGGACGAGGATGGTGAGTTCGAGGGCCATGGCTCCTCGTTGGACGCTAGTGCCGGGGTGTGTCGGTCCAACGGTCACCGTGGAGCTGGTGGCCGTTCCTTACCGGATGGCGAGCGAGGATGGTGCTCACCGACCGGGCTTCGAGCCCCCACTCTGATCGACTCACCATTCGGGTCTTCACGGCCGGGCCGCCCCGACCAGTCCCTGAGTCCAGAGGGGATCGAAGGTCACGAAGGTGCCGGTGTGGGCGGCCTGGATGATGGTGCCGCTGCCGTAGGCGGTGGGCTGGCCGTCGAGGTAGGGCCCGACGTACATGACCACGTGGTCGATGCCGGTGCCGTCGAAGTCGTAGAAGAGCAGGTCCCCGGGTTCGAGATCGGTGAGGCTCACGTGGGGGAACGCGGTGTACTGGTCGGCGGCCGAGTGGTCCATGGTCACCCCGGCCTGGGCCCAGGCCAGCATGGTCAGACCCGAGCAGTCCACCCCGGCCATGCTGGCCCCGCCCCACAGGTAGGGGACCCCGAGGTACTTCATGGCCCCGTGCACCGCGGCCAGGCCGGCGGCCTGGGGATCGCTCCCGCTGGCTACGGTCACCGTGGGGGCGGGTGCGGGGGAGCCGCTGGAGGACGACGACGCGGTGCCGGCCGAACCGGTGGCCTGGTTGGCCGCGGTGGTGGCGTCGACGGCAGCCGCGCTTCCCCCGCCCAGGGTGCTGGCCACCTGCGCTGCCTGGTTGGCCTGAGTGGCAGCGGCCTGGGCCGCCGCCGGGCTGGTGGCCGACGCTGCGGCTTGGGCGGCCGCCGCGGCCTGGGTGGCGGCCTGCTGGACGATCTCGGTAGCCAGTGTCCCCTTGACTTGAGCCAGGGTCGCCTCGGACTGGGCGTTGGCGGCGGCGGCCGACTGCTGGGCCTGGTCGGCCTCGTTCAGCTGGGTGGTCTCGGCCTGCTGCTCGGCCAGCAGTTTGGCCTGGGTGGTGGAGAGCTGGCGCTGTCCGGCGTTGACCCGGGCCACGTCGGCGACCACGTTGCCCGTCCCGATCTGCTGGTAGAGGTTGGCGGTCTGGGCCTCGCTGGTCGGTGCGGCGAAGATGCTGGCCACGGCGCTGGTCGAGGTGTCGTTCACGTAGGCGCCGACCGCGTCGGCCTGCAGCTGGGCCTTCTCGGCGGCCAGGTGGGCCCGGGCCGAGGCCAGGGAAGCGGAGGTGGTGGCGAGGGACTGCTTGGTGCCGGCCAGATCCACCTCGGCCTGGTTGTACTGCTCGTCGGTCTGGTCCAGGACGGCCTGTTGCTGGGAGATCTGGGTCTCGAGGGTGGAGACCTCGGCCTCGGTGGCACTGATCTGGCTGGTCGTCCCCGAGCCGCCGGGAACGGTGGACGAGGTGGAGGTAGAGGTGGACGAGGAGGAAGAGGTGGACGAGGAGGACGCCGACGAGGAGGTGGCGGCCCCGGCCACGCCCGGTCCGAGCCCGAGGAAGGCCACCGCACCGAGTGCCAGCAGGGTCAGTGCGAAGCGCGGTCGCCGGGTTACGGTGGGATCCAGCCACAGGGAGCGGCCGCGCCTTGGCGATCGAGCGGTTGAAGGCCGCATGACTGCGCTGGGCACCCGGGAGACCCTACTGGCCCGGCGGGCTGGCCAAAAGTGGGAAATTCGGGCCCCAGCGAGCCCTCCGGACATGCCGCTGGCCCCTCGCTTTTGGTACTGCTTCTGCCCCATGCTTGCCACTTTCGTTGACACGATCTGACCGACTGCTGACCACCCTGCCCGCCCAGGCGAACCTCAGTTCGGGGGCCGAGTCGATAAGTTGCCTGTTTGTATCGGCACCTGTGCCGGCGAACTGGAGGTTTCGATGCAGGACGGCGTGGTGGAGGTCCGTGGTGGCCGGATCCGTGGGGCCCGCCGCCACGACGTGTGGTCTTTTTCCGGCATCCCATACGCTGCTTCACCTGCCGGTTCGCGCCGTTGGCGGCCACCGGCCCCGCCCAACCCGTGGACCGGGGTCCGGGAGTGCGACCACTTCGGTCCGGTCGCCCCCCAGGCTCCGGGAATGGCCCAGCGGGCCCTCGGCGGCAACGTCGAGGACCAGGACGAGGACTGTCTCAGCCTCAACGTCTGGACGCCAGGGCTCGACGGCGCCCGCCGGCCGGTGATGGTGTGGATCCACGGCGGAGCCTTCACCTCCGGATCGGGCTCCATGGGCTTCTACCGGGGCGGCCTCCTGGCCGGTGAGGGTGACGTTGTGGTGGTCACCATCAACTACCGCCTCGGCATGCTGGGATTCCTCGCTCATCCGGTACTGGCCGATCCCGAACAGCTGTGGCTGGACAGCCAGCCGTGGTCGGGCTTCGGAAACTGGGGCCTGGCCGACCAGGTGGCCGCCCTCGAGTGGGTGAAGACCCACATCGCCGACTTCGGCGGTGACCCGGGCAATGTGACCCTGTTCGGCGAATCAGCCGGTGGGATGAGTGTTTCGTCGCTGCTGGCCGTCCCGGTGGCCAGGGGCCTGTTCCACCGGGCCATCGTCGAGAGCGGTCCGCCTTACGCCCACACGACGGAACAGGCCGCCCAGCGCACCGAGCAGCTGGTCGCCCACCTCGGAATACCACTCACACGGCAGGCGCTCGAGGCGGTGCCGGTCGACGAGTTGGTGCGGGCGGTGGTCGAGGTCGGCCAGCTCCACGACACCCCGGACGACTCGGGACTGCTCCTGCAGCCGGTGATCGACGGAGGGCTGCTGGACGAACCGGCTGCCGACGCGGTGGCGGCCGGCTCGGTAGCCGATGTCCCCCTGCTCATCGGGACCACCCGTGACGAGATGGCCTTTTTCACGGTGGGGGTCCCGGCCATGGCCACCCTGGAGGCGGACGGCCTCCGGCGCCTGCTGGCTCGCGTCAGTCCCGATCCGGCGGCCGTCGACTCTCTGATCGCCACGGTCACCGAGGTGCGGGAGGCCAGAGGGGAGCCGGTGACGCCCCGGGACCTGTGGGTGGCAGTGGCCACCGAATCGGTCTTCCGGCTACCGAGTGTGCAGCTGGCCGACGCCCATGCGGCGGCGGCCGACCCCGGGGTGGGCACCTACGCCTACTTGTTCACCTGGGAGTCACCCATCTTCGGTGGCTACCTGGGTTCGTGCCACGCCCTGGAGATCCCCTTCGTGTTCGGCACCGTCAAGAATCCGGGCATCCAGGGGTTCACCGGCGGGGGTGAGGATGCCCTGTCGCTGTCGGCGGCCATGCGGCGGGCCTGGGTCTCCTTCGCCCGCACCGGATCGCCGGGTGGAT
Organism: uncultured Acidimicrobiaceae bacterium; assembly: GCA_963824355.1. Lineage (GTDB taxonomy): Bacteria > Actinomycetota > Acidimicrobiia > Acidimicrobiales > RAAP-2 > Bog-756. Next base: position 486,365 of record CAWGOY010000017.1, read on the forward strand.
GGGCGTCGTGGGATCCCGACCTCCGCCCCACCCGGGTGCTCGGGCCCTGGCCAGCCAGCCAAGGCCTCGAACATCAAGTCGACCGGCCCCGTGACGAGGAGCTGGTAGCGGTGGCCGCGGTGCGGACGCCAACCGGAGCGTCGGCGGTCCGGACCGAGTCCATCCTCTAGGGCTGAGGCAATGCCGTTGATGGTGCTTCCATTCCCGAGCGGCAGTTGGCTCACCTGCGAGCCTGTGGCAATGTTCCACGCCACTTCGTTGCCGGCACACGTCGTGTTGCGGTGGACGGGGTTGATGCGTCGACGAGACCCTAGGAGCTCCACCCACCGCTATAGCTGAAGAACTGTCCGGTCTGGAAGCGGGTCCGTCCTTCGAGGAGGACCGACGTGAACTCGGCCAGTTCGGTCATGGTCCCCAGGCGACGGGCCGGGGTCTGGGACTCGATGGCGGCGCGGCGGTCGGGATCGCGGTCGGCCCCACTGGCCCGAAGGAACCCGGGGAAGTCCATGAAATTGGTGCCGATGGCATTGATGCACAGACCGTCAGCCGCGTGCTCCTGGCCCACCGCCCGCACCAGGGCGTTGGCCCCGGCCCGGGTGGCCGAATAGGTCGAAACACGCGGTTCGGGTCGGGCCCCGGTGGCACTGGTGAACAGCACCACGTCGCCCGATCCCCGGGCCACCATCGGGGGGATGACCGCTTGGAGGGCGAAGAAGGCCATGTCCAGGTTTTCGGCCTTGGTCTTGGACCACTGCTCGGGGGTGATGGTGAGGAAACGACCGGTGATGATGCCGATCCCGGTGACGAAGCAGGCGGCATCGACCTGGCCGAAGCGGTCGAGGGCGCGGTCCACCAGCAGTTGGTTGCCCTCGGCGGTGCGCAGGTCGGCCTCGGTGCCTGGGATCACCTCGACCCGGCACCCAGCGGCCACCAACCCCTCGACCAGGTCGTCCCTCGGCGCGTGGAGCACGAGATCGTGCCCGGCCGACAGTCGCCAGGCCAGTTCGGGGCCCACGTAATCTCCAGCCTGGGTGACGATCGCGACCCGCTTGTCCATGCGGCCAACGTACTGCGGACAGAACACCGGGCCGTCGAGGAGCCGCGCCTCCTTGTACCCGCTGCTGACTCAGCCCCCCGGGTGCCGGGATACTCCATCTGCCCCAGTGACCGGGCTGGGCCGCGCCTAAGGTTCTGTCAGCCTTTCCCATGGGCAGTGGCAGATCGGACGCACTGGCCATCCACGGGGACGTAGCCCAATCGGCAGAGGCAGGGCGCTTAAACCGCCTCCAGTGAGGGTTCGACTCCCTCCGTCCCCACCGACCTCGGCCGGATTCTCACTGAGGTACGCGGCCCCATCGGCTGACCGTTCCCCGAACCTCCACTGAAAGGCTTGGTCAGAAGCCATGAAAGTGGGATCCCTGGAAGATCCAGGAGAGGTCGATGTCCGGTGTTCGAACACCAACGCGGACCTGGTGGCCGCCGTTCCATCGGCCTGCCTCGATTCCCGACGAGGAGGCGGACCGAGCTAGACGGGTCAGATCTCCCAGGCCACCCGAGACCCACTCTGGGCGGCACCCTCCATGTATCCCTGGTACTCCAGCGAAGTCTGCTCACCGGCAAAGTGCACGTTGCCTTCGCGGACACGCTCAATGCCGCTGAAGCCCGTGTACTGACCCACCTGATACTGCGACCAAGCCCCACCGATGTGAATGTCGATGTTGCCGTCGGCGTACCACGCGATTTTGGGGCCGGCGTTCCACGCGGCGGTCATGCCCGGGAAGATCGGCTCGAGGTAGGCGAGATAGTCGGTCACCATTTTCGGTGGCGCAATGCCGTTGTCGTCGACGAGTCCGTACGTCGACGCCAGGTTCCGCCCCGCGAGGCCGCCCGGGAAGTCCAGGTAGATCGACGTCGCAGCAGGCTGGTAGTTGGTGATGTCCCACCCCCCATTGGCCCCGTCGTCGGTGAAGAGGTTCCCGGTGTAGCCGTCCGCGTTCCAGGGGTTGGCGGCCACCTGAATCCCGATCTTGGCGTTGTTGCCCAACTTGAGGGTGTTGATGGCGGTCATCTTGAGCGGTGAGAACGAGGTCCCGGTCAAGTCGACCTCGGCGAGCTTGTTGAAGGGAATGGCCAGCACCACGTGGTCAGCGACGACGTCCGACGTCGACGCGCCCGAATCGAAGGTGCAGGTGTAGGTCCCGTCGGAGTTCTCACGCAGGGCCACGAACTGGTGGCCGGTGAGAACCGATCCCTGGGGGAGTTCCCCGAGGATCCCGGTGATGATCTGGTCATTGCCGCCGTGCACGTGCCACTTCTCGTTAGTCCCTGCCAGCACCGGCACTTCCTTGGGCTGGTACCCGGAACCGGGCGCGCTGTCGTCGTAGGCGAGCAGGTAGATCAGGTTGAGGGCCGACTGCTGTTCCGGGGGCCCGCCATACTCACTCTCGACGTCGAGGTAGCACATCGCCCCGAAGTTGGAGGCCAGGCCTCCGGGGACGTTGGCCTCGATCCAGTCGGCTACCGAGGTCTCGTCGAGCGCTTTGGCCGCCGCGCTGTGGTGCCGGTAGGTGGTCGGGTACTTGGCTGTCAGCACGGTCTTGTGAAACAGCGACCACCCGAATTCGTGCCAGTCGGCGTCAAGCATCGTTTGGGTGTAGCGACGTCCATGCATCCAATAGGTGTCTGTGGTGCCGGCCGGGTAGCGGTTGGTGTTGTCGAGCGAGAGCCCGAAGTGGCTCACCAAGGCGAGCATGCGCTTGTGCTCGGAGGAGATGAACTCGCCGTGCTCCTCGATGATCTGTCCATTGGCGAAGACATTGCGGTAGGTGGCGATACGGCCGCCGGGTGGGTCGTCCCACTCGTAGACGGTGCTCTGCAGGGAGCGGTTGGTCCACAGCACGTGCGCACACCGCAACCCGGCCAGACCGCCGCCGACGATGACGATACGGGGTGCATCCTTTCCCCGGCGGCGCACGCCACGCCGTGGCTGAGTAAAGACGGCTGCCCCCGTGGCCGCGACTGCGCCCTTCAGCAACGTCCGGCGGTCGACGGGGGCTCGGTCCTGGGGTTCGAGCGCCAGTTCAGACGCTTCGTCAATGGGGGCCCCGGTAGCCCGTGCGATGGCCGAAGCTACCATCGCACGTCGGAATCCGTCGGTCAGGTGACTGCGTGTCAGATGGTGCACGCAAAGCGCCCCCTTATCAAGCTGGTGGCGACGGGATCGCGCCGTCGCACCGCGCCAAAACCACGATAGCCCGACAATGCGAGACGATTCGTCGGGACGGGGTCGATCCGGGGGGACGGCGACGCTCCTATCAATGTCAAGCCCCTTCCGAGGGGCTCCGGGGTGAAGACAGCGGACAAAACATTCATGAGCCAATCGCCGGAGCGAGGGCATGCTCTTATGAAGTCACGCGTCTTGGTGGAAGAGGTCCCGGATCGTGGGTCGGCGGGTCGCCGGTAAGTCAGCCCCGGAGGGCGACAGTTATGGGATGAGCCAGACCCACGATGCGGGGATTCAGCCGCGAGGCAAGTAGCGATAGACCTCGCGGGCGATGTAGCGCTGCAGGATCCGGATGATGTCTCGCTTGGTCCGGCCCTCCTTCACGCGTCGGTCGAAGTACATCCGTGTCTCGGGATCATGAGCGATGCGCACCATGGCGATGCGCCAGAGCGCGCTGTTCGCCTGGCGGTCACCACCACAGTGCCGGCGCAGGTGACCGGCGTTCTTCCCGGAGTCAGCTGGCACTGGGGACACCCCACAGAGGTGCGCCCACGCGGCTTCGGAGTGGAGACGTTCGGGGTTGTCCCCGGCCGCCACCAAAAGGGACGCTGCCGTGTCGGGCCCGACCCCGAACCGGGCCATGAGCTCAGGTGCGGTGGCAAGCAGCAGCGCCTCGATCTGTACGTTGAGCTCCTCGAGCTCGGCCTCGAGTCCCTGGACCCGGTGGGCCAGGGAGCACAGTGATGCCTTGGTGGCCGCCGTCACCGGATCGGTTGCACGAGTGGCTCGCAGCTTGGCGGACTCAGCCACGAGTGCGGTCACCGTCAAGCCCTTCAGGCGGGAATGGAGCTGGTCGGGGGCGGTAATGACCAGATGGCGCATCTGGACGATGGCCTTCACCCGGGCCTGTCGGGCTGAACGCTTGGCCACCACCAGGACCCGGATTGCCTCGACGGGACCGTCCTTCGTCTTGCCGGTCCCGAGCGCTCGTCCACTGACGACGGCCCGGGCCGCTTCGACGGCATCGAGCGGGTCGGACTTGCCGTGGTTGCGTCGGGCCTGGCGGTTGGGCCGGTTGACTTCGACGACCTCGATGCCCTTTCGACGGAGGAACCGGGCCAGCCCGACGCCATAGGAGCCGGTGCCTTCGACACCGATCTTGTCGACCTGGCCGAAGGTCTCGAGCCAGGACAGCAGCGCCTTGTAGCCGGCGGCATCGGCGTCGAATGACTCGGTGCCGACGAGGCGACCCAGTGGGTCCAAGGCTGCAGCGACGTGGGTGTCGAGGTGGGTGTCGACACCACCCGTAATACCGACGGGAGCTTCTACGATGGTCATGGCCATCCCTTCCTTCCTTAAGCGGTTGAGGGGTGGCACGGCCGTCTCGGATCGGAGCGACGGGCGGTCGGGACTGTTGGCGCAGTCCTGACCAATCACCCACCTCGGAGACGGGGCGTGCCGTTTTCAATGTGCTGACTGGAAGGGCCCGGTCGACGACGCCCGAGAGCGCCTCATGACAACGAGTCAGACCGAACGCTCCAGTGCTCCCGAAGCTATTGAGGACCAGCCGGACAGCGGTGGACCCTCAAGAGAAGTGTGAATGTTCTGGGAGCGTTCCAACATGGTCCCACCTCCCTCGGCGCCAACATTGGGGCGAGCCGTCAGGTTCCGGATCCCGCCCTCGGTCGGCGTTTCTGGCCGCATTTCCCCAGGTAAGCGAGCGAAGAGCGGTTCGAACATTGCCTGTGCCACCCCCCTCGAGTGGGGCAGGGGCGTCAGGCGTCCGCCCAACGATGGCGGGGGTGGCACCGGCGTAGTTGGTGGATGTTGGCTGGGGGTCGTCGGGTTGACGCTCCCTGTGTCGTCCGGTTGACGCTCCCTGTGTCGCCCCGCTGACAGACATTGCGCCAACGGGGGCGCACGATGGGGATGTAGTCATTCGGGCCTCCGCTCGGGAGCCCGGAAGCAAGTGCCAAAGAGCACCGAACCGAAGGAGAACGTCATGAAAGAGGAAAGCATCACGCATGGTTTCACTCGGGCCGTCCGTGTGGGCCTCGGAGGTGCCCTCGTTGCGGGGTTCAGCGTCATCGGCGTCGGCGTGGCTGCTAGTACCGCCGGGGCGTCAACACCAGTGATCGTTCACGCCATTACGGTGCCCGTCCACTGCAAGGTTTGTCTCAACCCTCAGCCGCTGCCCCCGTGATACATCGACTCACCGCCCAAAGTGAATGCACTGGTTGGCACTTAGTGTCGAGTGCCGGAGGATCGGGACAGGTTAAGGCTGCACTGTCCCGATCCTCCGGCCGTGGGTCGCGTTATCCCGCCTCTTGGGTAGCAGGTGCTAACAGGCGCAAGCGGGTTCATTGCCTCACGAAAAATCTCCGCTTTCTCGTGAACGTTCAGGGTCGGTGGGGCATCAGCCGTCCGCCCATGATTGGCCACCGTTAGTTGAGACAATCTCTGTGGGAGGCAAGCTTGCCAGCTCGTTGTCGCTAAGGGCCAGGCAGAACTTTGCTGTTGGGCATGACACATCCACCCAGCTCTGGTTGGGACGTTGGGCTGGCCCAGAGGCCTCATTCCATGTGGCGCCGCTATCTATTGAATAGAAGATCTGGCCTCCTTCAACACCAATGCAGTCCGTCGGAGTCGGACATGATGCAGCCGCGATCGCCCTTATGCTCGAAGGTCCCGCCCCTGGTGACCATGTCATTCCGCCGTCCGTGGAGAAGACGATGCCAGAACCCCCTACTCCACCAATGACGCAGTTATCCGCTGAGGAGCAGCTGACGGTTTCGACATTGGCCAGGGCACCCGGGATCACGACCTCATTCCAGGTGATCCCACCGTCGTTCGATACATAGGCGTCCACGCCGTATCCGCTCTCTTGGGAGTTGTCCACACCGATGGCTACGCACGTTGTAGTGGTGGGACAAGACACGCCGGAAAGATCCGAGTTGCCATCGGTCTGCCCGCCAGGAGACCAGCTGATACCGCCATCTCGTGAGTAGCCGGAGACTACATTCGCATCGCTGCCCAGGGTTCCAACGGCGACGCAGTACGATGCGGACACACAGGAGACGCTTTGAACAGTAGAGCCCGGATCTCCAGTGCTAGGGGCCCAAGTTTGGCCGCCGTTGACAGTGTAGGCGAGGTCTCCTTCTTTTCCGACGGCAACACAACGTTGTGCAGTTGCACAATCCACGCCTCTGAATTTAGGGTCATCGAGTTTGCTCAGCCCGCTTGAGATTGTCCATGAAGTTCCACCGTCGGCAGTGTAGATCACGGTCCCAGAAGGCGATGCGTTCGTCCCAACTCCCGCAGCCACGCAGTTGCTGCTGGTGGGACACGAGAGCCAGTTGAAGGACCCGATGGTGGTGGGAAGGCCGGATTGTGCCCCGTCAGCTCCATTCGTACCGGAGCCATTTGAAGCCGAGTTCGAGCCAGTCGTGCTTGCATCGCTATGGCTGGACGAACAGGCGGCAAGTAGGAGGCCGGCGCAGACAATCGCTATCAGAACTCGGGAGACGCCACCCGCTTGACTCATCAGAATCCTCCCCGCCATTGATCCGCACCGTCGAGTTAGCAGAAGCTACATCATGGGATTCGCCTAGTGCCGTGTTGGACATCTGTCAGGGGCACCCTCTTACGCGCATGTCGCCAAGACCAGATTGATGACCTCGTCGGGACGTCCATCTGAGGGAGGTGTGCGACACCCTTCAGCTCAACGAACCGGCCGAATAGAAGGCGCCCCGCAAGTTCTCGACTTCTCTTTACGAGGAAGGGCACGTCGAGAACCCACATGCCACGGTGACTGGTATCCGAACATCATCGATCCGATCCCAGGCGCCCGAGTCGCTGGTCTCAGCATCCTCGGGCACATCGTTGCGAAGGGCGATCTCGTTCATCTCGAGGGCGAGAGACCGGACGGGGTCTCGAACACGGCCCTCAGGCTGCGCCGGTCCGTCCAACCACAGGCAGGTCTCCAGGCGGTTGATCTCGTCGAGGCTCCCTCGCTCGATTGCCTCGTCGAGCAGCTGATCAATCCGGGAGGTGTCGGGATCCAGCTCGAATTCAGGGGCGCCACTGACTGCCGGAGCGATCAGTACGAGGCTTGCCACCAGCTCATGAGCCATAAGCGCTGCATCGAGCGCCAGTCCGCCACCCGTGGAGCTGCCCACTAACCACGCCGGTTTGTCCGAAACGGTGGCAAGCAGAGCGCACAGGTCGTCGACGTGCGAGAACGGTGTGGGTGATACGGGTGTCTGTCCAAAGCCTCGTCTGTCGTAGGTCACTGGCGACAGGGACCGCGTCAGCAGTGGAACGACCTGGTCCCAACATCGGTGGTCAGTGACCCCGGCATAAAGAAATACGGCGACGGGGCCATCTCCCGGCCAATGCTCTCCCACAATTGTCAGTCCATCTCGGTTCACGCTTAACGATGTGCTTTTGGTCATCCAGCCATTCTGTTTCCTGTCACTGTTGTGGGACACCCGAGAACCTGTCCGGTGCAGCGCGTCATCGTACGGGTGGCCAGAATCCGAGTTGCCACAAGTTCCAGCGGTCCCGAGGAGGAGGCTGAGACTACGGGGGCTGAAATGGCCTGAGGCCCCCGATCAAGAGTGCGAGAGCCAGATGCAGCCGGTAGCGTGACGACCAATGCGTAGGTTCACGACCGGCCCGTGCCTGATCGTCCTGGCTGCCCTCACCATGTTGCTGGTCCTAACCCCTCCGCCCATCGTGGCGTCGGCCCAAACATCGGCCGATCCTCTCTACGGCGTCACTCTCGACAACATCGGACAGATCAACACCATCGTGTCGGCAGAGAGCAATCTTCCCGACCGGCCAACGACGCGTGTGTACTTCAACGTCTCGGAGCCAGCGAGCTACTACCGAGGTGCGGTTACCGACCTGGACTCGGTGAGCAACGTGATGGGCGAACTGCTTGACTCCAGTGACGCCACTCACATCACGACCAGCGCGTTCCAGACGCGCGTCGAGTCCTACTTGTCGACTCTCGGCTCAGCCGTCAATATCTGGGAGGTTGGCAACGAAGTCAACGGGAACTGGACAGGTCCGTACAGTGATGGGTCGGCAAAGCTCACCGAGGCGTATGCCGATGTCGCCGCCCAAAGCGCGACCGCGGCACTTACCTTGTACGCCAACGAGTTTGCCCCAGACAACTGTGGCGATGGAGTTTCCGAGCTCACTCCTGTCCAGTATTCCGAGCAGTACGTCTCCGCCTCGGTGCGTGATGGCCTCGCCTATGTCTTCGAGAGCTACTACCCGACGCAGTGTCAGAACACTTACCCCACCAACGCCCAGGTGGCGACCGAGATGCAGCAGCTTCATGCCCTGTACCCCAATGCCCTCCTCGGCTTCGGGGAGACCGGACTGCCTCACCCTGTCGCCAAACGAACGCTCGCTTCCGCCGAACGGGTGATGTCGTGGGCCTACGGCCTTAATCCGGGACTTCCTTACTACGTCGGGGGCTACTTCTGGTGGTACGCACGACAAGACGCCTTTAGGGGCAAGAAGCTGCTGGCGTCGCAGCTGGCGGCAGCATTTCAGTCGGAGACGCTCGCGCTTCAATAGCACCGCCAGTAACGCCAGCAACACGGCAGAGCCGGCGATCCATGTCCCGCCAATAACACCGCAGGACCCAGGATCAGCGGAATTCCTGGGCGCAGGCATCCATCAACTGCGCGTGCCAACTGTCGCATTTGATCCGCGGACTCTTAATGGGGTTCAGGCCCGGACGTGTGATAGTGAGAACACCAGTCTCATCCCCGTAGCTAACTCCGGCGTATTCAGACCACGGGACTGTTATCTCCTTGTCGGTAGCCCGACGCTTCAACGCCGACGTTTTCTCGAGGGCGACAAAACTTTCCTTAGAGAGCCCAAGGAGTATGCGGCCGTCACCCGCCTTTAGAGAGTAACTGTTACCGGAGCGCAAACGCTTCAGCGTATCTTCGACCAGCTTGGGCTCGATGATCTGCTTGGCGATCTTGGCCAAGTGGGACCAGACGGCGACATTGTCGTCGAGGTCGGCCGAGAACTCGATCTCGACCAGCTTGCCGTTACCGGTAACCGAGAAAATAAATCTCGTTCCGTGGGTGATCTTCACGGTGTAGAAATCGTCCTTTGAAACCCATTGACGAGAAGAACATGAGGTGAGTTGGTCGAGGTCGAAGACAGCCTGACCAAAACGAAGTCTTAGGTTTGTTGTCGTTATCGAGATGGGCGCCTTATTAAAGCTTCGAGTGACGACTGTGGTGTCAAGCGTTACCAGCTCGCCCTCGCGAAGGCTCCCGTCCCACTTTTGTTCGTTTTGCTGATCAACCACAGGTGTCCTCCCGTGCAACTCTCTCCAGGCTTGACAAAATGAAAGATGTAGCGCACTCGAGAACCCGATCAGATCGGGGTTCCATCTGTGATCGCCTATTTTCTCTTGTCGCCTGGTCGCCTTTTTGTCGCGAGATGCTAGATCACCCAGAAATCTGCCGCCTGCCCTGGCAGTCGTGGATGGCCGAACCAAAGGAGTTAGGTGCAGTTCACGGGCGGGTGGCAAGCACACGTTCCTCGATAACGCCTCGCAGCCGGCAGGGGGTACCCGACGGCGACCCCTACCGCATGATCTCGACCAGCAGTACCCACACGTTGACCGACGCCGAAACGAACACCAGCAGTACCGCAGAAAGTACCCAGTAGAACCCGCCTCCCACACCGGCGGCCAGGCTCACACCTCCGACGATGAAGGCGATGCTCGGGAGTAGCAAGGAGGCCAGGTGTTGAACCAGCCAAGACTCAGGGTCACCGGGCATGCCCTTTCCGAGAGTCACCCAAACGGCCTGTACCGCCACGATGACTCCTGCTGCAGAGATTTCGATACCAAGGACGCGCATGCCTTGCCCCGGTGCCAGGGCGAACCCAGAAACGACCAAAGCACTCACCAAGATTCCGAGGGTTCCGGCTGCTCTACCTGGGAGGTGCGGGTATTTGAGAATCTGTTGAAGGTTGATCGAGATCGCGACGAATAGCAGTCCGGTCAGTGCCGCCGCCGCGCCGATCGTGCCCAAAAAGAAGTCATGCCAAGCCAACGGGCTGTGTGAGGCCATGGAGCAAGCTTTGCACCCACACGTCCGGAGGTGCGAGAACGGGTCAACGTCCTGGCGTGATAGGGGGCAGGGGGCTGAGCCCTCGTGTCTCCTTAGCAGGGGTATCCTCGATCGCCGTGACCGCGGTTGGCCGGTTCTCTCGTAGACAACGGGATCAAGAGGGCAGTGATGAACCTCTTCCACTTCGTGCGGGACCGGTATCCAACGGGGAGTTCGTACCCGCCGGCGAAACAGCCCGTGACCGGGCGGTCAACCAACTGATTCGATCATCAATCGATGACTCGGCAGCTCGGCTTGGACTGGATCGTCGACGATTCCTCCAAGGCGCTGGCGCCGTTGCGGCGTCGCTGGCCGCATTTGAGCTCGCAGCCTGTAGCAATACGGCGACGTCACATGGAGCTTCTCCTCACAAAGTCGGTCAGGGGGGCACGTTCGCGGCACCCCCACCGGAGGACACTGAGGCATGTCAGCAGGCTCTGGTAGGCGGTGGTGAGTTCATATTCGACGTCCATACCCACCATGTCATCCCGAGCGGTCCTTGGGTCCAAGACGCCCCGGAAACCGTCGGCCTCGCCCTAAGCATGCTCCCGGCAGGGTGCACCGACAACCCACAACTCGACTGCGTTGATCGCGCCACCTATCTACACGATCTATTTCTGGCCAGCGAAACTACCGTTGCCGTTTTGACGGATCTCCCCAACTCCGGTCCATCGAACGCGCCGCTTCCGTTCACAGATGCGCTGAGCACCCAGCAAATTACTGACGGTCTCGTGCACGGTGGCGCGAGTCGGGTGTTGGTGGAGAACATAATTGCCCCCAACGTCGGAGCTCTGAGCGCCACGCTCGACGAGATGTCGAGCGCCGTGCAATCAGGTCCTCCGGCAGCCTTCAAGGTCTACACGGCTTGGAGCCCCACGGGCCAAGGATTCTCCTTGGAAGACCCGTCCGTCGGTCTCCCCACGGTCCAACACGCCCACGACCTCGGAGTCAAGGTCTTCGTCGCCCATAAAGGGCTTCCGCTCGTGAATTTCGACCCAACGTTCAACCACCCCGAGGACATGGTGGCAATCTCACGCCAGTTCCCGGACATGAATTTCGTCATCTATCACGCAGCCTGGGACCCTTCGCATATCGAAGGACCCTACGATGCCACAGCAACAATTGGGATCGACACGCTGCTCACTGCACTCGATCGCCACGATGTTCCGCCCAATGACAACGTGTGGGTGGACCTGGCAACGGTCTGGCGCCAACTGCTCACCCAACCTGACCAGGCAGCTCACGCTCTCGGGAAGCTGCTCAGCCGAGTCGGCCAGGAAAGGGTGATGTGGGGTACTGATGCCATCTGGTACGGGAGCCCCGAGCCACAGATCATGGCGATGCGAGCCTTTCAGATCACTCCTGAGTTTCAGGATCTTTTCAACTACCCTGCCTTGTCCGATGAAGTGAAATCGAACATCTTTGGCCTCAACGCCGCCACTCTGTTCGGAGTCGATCCCACGGCGACACGGTGCACGCTGACGACAGATCCACTGTCCGCGAAGATCAGCGAGTCCGCGCAGCTTCGAAGCGACGGGGTACTGCCGTCAGCGTGGACCCCTCACGGACCGACGACCCGACGTCAAGTCTTGCAATGGCTCGCCTCACCTGCCACAAGGTGGCAACCCACGTAGCTGCGCTTCGGACAGACAACGGGTTTCCTTAGCCAGTGCACCCCAATCGACGATGCTTCCGAGCCCACGTAGGGAGGCAGATGGCTCAGAGTCCCGTAGCCTTTTCTCCGTGACCTCGAACCGGACTGCCGATCTTGTCGATGGATCCCGGACTCGACTCGTGCTGATCTGCGGACTCCCAGCGTCGGGAAAGTCGACACTCGCTCGTCAGCTCGCTCCCCAGATCCCTGCGATCCGGTTGGATAAGGACGGGTGGGTGACTCAACTAGGCGCCGACGTGTGGGACGACGAGTTTCGAGTCCGCATCGAACGCCAGTTGTGGGCTCTCACTCAGGAACTTCTCGCCCAAGGGCAGAGCGTGATTCTGGAGTGGGGCCACTGGGCGCGAGTTGAACGAGACGAGAAGCGACTGGGGGCGCGAGCATTGGGGGTGGCAGTCGAACTGCACTACCTCGATGCGCCCCTAGGGGAGTTGCTCGAGCGAGCTGATCGTCGCACGACGTCGGGCGAGTGGACAGCCTCCCCAATGACACGGGCTCACTTTGAGAAGTGGGCAACGATGATTCAGCCTCCCGACGAGGAGGAGTTTCTGTTGTTCGACAAGCCCGTTGTCCAGGTCCAGGACAGACTCGCTCTGGATCTGAGGGAGGAACTGTGAGCTACAGCGATGCCGAGGTGTCAGCGGCGACTTCCGCTATGGACAAGTACAGGGGCGACCAAAAGGCCGAGGTCGGGGCGGCGCTTGTCGTGGTGGGCCTCAGTGCGGATAGGGCAGCAAAGGAGTCGGGGCTCTGCGACGACACGATTCGTGTGGCTCATCGTGCTGGAGCGTCGGTCCGTCAACTCTCCGACGTTTCGGGTCTGGGTCGAAAAACCATTACGGCTATCGTTTCCTCTGAATCGCGGTTGGACTGATCGACGCCGGCATCAAGCAGTTCTTCAGCGAATGGGGCTACCGAAGCGAATCACGTTTCCGTCCGGGTCGGTTACGGAGCCTTCCCGCTTGCCATAGTCCTCGTGGCGCGGGCCGTCCACTTCGATCCCAGCGCGTCTCCAGTCCTCAGCTGCCCGATCGGCGTCCTGACAATGAAGATAGAGAACGCCGCTACCCGGGGGCTCGTCTCCCTCAGCTTGGGAAAGATGGATGGTCAGGTCCCGATCCCGGTGAGCGAAGGCATAGGTTTCGTCGTGGACGGACGTCTCGAAGCCCGCACGCTCGAACCAGGCGACCGAGCGAGCCACATCGGCGACCTTGAAAATCGGCTCGTAACCCGTGACCAACCATTTTCCCGTCATCACTTGCAGTTGGCCGTCTCGCTGTCCATTGAGCCCGGCGAGGCAGTCGTGGCAGATCGGCAAGTCGGGGTGCGTGCGCAATCTGACCCACCAATCCACTGATATCGAGCAGCAAGAGCAGGCCACCGCCATAACCGACAAGGGTAGGTCGCAGTGTCCCTTCCTTGCTGGTTGGTGGTCGTCGTGCCGGCGCACGGGGGCACCCAGCCGGTTGTCGGGCCGTACTCGGGTACCTATCGGATCGAAGGGCCGGCTCGGTTGTTCAGCGCGTATGGATCGGTGACCTTGAAGCCAGCGGAGGGTGTCGCCTGGTCGATCGCTGTCAGGACGGCGGGTAGTAGTAGGGGAGGTCGCAGCGGTAGCCGTGGGTCGGACCGTTGGTCGGCGGATCGTCGAGCCGCTGGAACTTCCCGTTGACGATCTGGGCGATCACGTAACACTTGTTGGGCTGTCGGTCTGCGGGGTTGGCCGTTCCCACCAGGTACTGGGCGTTGAAGGCGGTGGTCTTGCGCAGGGCCTCGAGGATCGAGCCCCTGCTGGGATCCTTGCCGGCGGCCTGGAGGGCGTCGGCGAACAGCTCGGCCGAGACCCACCCCGACATGGCGTAGTAGTCGGCCTTATACCCCGGGTCGGTCTTCTGGACCCAGGTGAGGAAGGTCTTGACCGCCGGGATCACGTTGGCGTCCTCCCCGAGGTAGAGCGAGGTGCCCTGGTCCAAGTAGGCCCCGTCGATGGCCGCGGCCCCACCGGCGTCGGGCACCAGTGCCTCGCTGTAGGCGGCCCCGCCGAAGACCACCACCGGGTGGAAGTTCTGCTGGTCGAGCGCTTTGACCATGGCTGCCGCGTAGTTCTCCGGCATCTGCTCGAGGAAGAGGATCTTGACGCCGACGTTCTTCATGGCCACCGCGTTGGCGGTGAAGTCGGTCTGGCTCACCGGGTAGGTGGGGTCGTAGACCACCCGGTAGCCACTGTGGATCATGGTCGCCTTCTCGCCGGCCCAGGTGGTTTCGGCCGACGCCTCGCCGGCGATCATGGCGCCAGTGTGGGTGACGTCGGCGGGGAACCGCTGCTTGAAGTAGGCCAGCGGCCCGAGCTGCCACCCGCCGGCCGACGGGTTCCAACTGAAGGCGTTGGGCAGGGCCTCGGTGGTGGTGTCCAGGATTTGGGAGATGTCGGGAACCGCCGGGTTGGCGGCCAGCACGGTACCGCCGAAGCTGTCCTCCAAGGAGAAGCCGCCGACCAGGCCCACGTCGTTCTGGACCGCCTCTTCGGTCAGCTGCTTGTTGAGGGCCCCTTCGAACTGGTCGTCGCTGGCGTCGACCACCAACTTGCGCCCGTTGATCCCGCCCAGCGAGTCGATGTAGTCGGCGTAGGCCTTGGTCCCCACCACCGCCCCGGTGAACAGGCCGGCCGACTCGGTGGAGATGTTGGCGATGGACACCGAGGTGGCGGTGATGCCGGTGTGGTCGCTGAAGGCCGAGGCCGGGATGGCCGACCGACCCGACGAGGCCGAGGAGCCCGACGACCCGGATGAGTCGGACGCTGCGGTGGTGGCCGTGCTCGACGAGGTGGACGAGCAGGCGGCCAGGGTGGTGGCCAGTACCACCAGGGTGACCGCTGCCACCACGCCGCGCCCGGCCCGACGGTGTCCCACGGAACCGGTCACAGCGGCGGGTCCGTGGCGAGGAAGGTGACGGCCATGCCACAGAAGGGGGCGAGGGACACCTCGTCGATGGTCAGGGTCCCGTGACTTCGGTGCTGTTCGTACTCGATGGCCGCTCCGTAACGGGCGGCCACTGCCGTCGGCCCGGCCACCTCGTCCACCCCCATCACCACCGAGTAGAGGCCTTCGCCCCGCTCGGCCAGGAAGGTGGTGAAGCTGGCCGACTGTTCGCCGTCACCGACCGGGGAGACCACTTCGATCCCGGCGTTCCAGTCGATGAGCACCCGGAGTCCGAGGTCGTCGAGGTCGACCTCGGCGAAGGTGAGGCCCAGGGCCTCCCACAGACCGGCGGCCCGGTCCTGGTTCTCCGGTCGGACGCAGAAGACCACATGATGGAGGCGCACCGGCCCGAGCCCGGCGGCCGACCCGCCGGCCGTCTCGGCCCCGTCGGTCTGGACGGCGCTCATGCCGGGGCTCCGAACCGTCCGGCGAAGGCCCGCAGGGGGAGGTCGGCACTGGTGACCAACCCCGGTGGTGCCTCGCACACCGAGGCGATGGCATTGAGGGCGGGCAGGCCGGTGATGGTCATCCCGATCGAGGCGAAGTATTCGGGGTCGTGGAGGTTGGCCCCCGGAGCGGGAAAGATCATGTGTCGGTTGACGATCGTCGGGTCGCCGATGATGGTGGTGATGTAGCAGCCCTCGATCTTCCAGTGAGGCTCGGTGTCCGGGGTCATCTGCCAGGCCAGGTGGACCTCGATCTTCGACTCCCCGCCGATCATGCCCTTGAACTTGACCATGCTGCCCCCGACCGATCCTTTGTCGAGGCTCCACCAGCCCAGGTCGACGTCTCGGGTGCAGGCTCCGAGCTCGCACTCGAACACCACCTCGTCGACCACCACATCGAGGCAGTCGGCCATCAGGTGGATGGCGTCGGCGAACACCGTGCACCCCTTCTCCAACAGGCCGGGCACGGCCGGGTCGTCGACTTGGCGTCCGTAGCCGCAGTTCTTCCAGGTGTCCACCGAGTGGTGGCAGGACACGTCCACCGACTCGAGCACGGTGAGGTGGTCGACCCGGCCCATGCCCGCGGTACTCACCACGGACAGGATCTGGGCCAGCCCCGGGTTCATGCCGGTGCCGTAGAAGGTGGAACCGCCCTGCTGACAGGCTTCCTCGAGGATTTCGGTGGGGAGCCTTCCCGAAGGATCGGGGAAGTTCTGGTTGCGGTGGTGGCCGGTGACCCAGTCGGCCGTTGACACCACGTTGATGCCGTGCTCCAGCAGTGTGACGAACAGGTCCATGTCCGGCCAGACACCGTTGAAATTCAGACAGTCGGGCTCGGCGGCAATGATCTCGTCCACCTGGTCGGTGCCGACCACCCCCACCGGGTCGATGCCGACGAGGACACCGGCGTCCTTGCCCACCTTGTCGGGGCTGTAGCAGTAGAGCCGACCAACTCGAGGTCGGGATGGTGCTGCAGCCGCCGCACCATTTCGGTGCCGACGTTGCCGGTACCGGCCTGGGCCACCCGGAGCGGGATCCTGGTCGTCATGGGTGCTGGCTCCTCTCTCGGATGGCGTGCCGGTTCCGCCCTCGGGTTGCCGATGCAGTCACAGCCGATGCAGTCACAGCAGGTCCTCGATGGTCTTCAGCCCGGCCTCGTAGAGAACGCCGGGGAGCATGCCCGCCGTCGATCTCGATGGTGGTCCCGTTGATGAAGTCGGCCTGGCCCGAGCACAGGAACACGCAGGCCCGCCCCACCTCGTCGGGCTCGCCGGCCCGGCCCAGCGGCACGTCGGTCGAAGTACGCGCTCGCCCGTCGGGGTCGTCGGCGGGCAGTACGAAGGACCGGAAGTTGTCGGTCATGGTCGGACCGAGGGCCAGGCAGTTGACCCGGGCCGTCGGTCCCCACTCCTCGGCCAGCGACCGGGTCAGGTGGTTGAGGCCCGACTTGGCCGCGCCGTAGGAGACGAGGGTGGGGGAGCCGGCCGGATGGCCGGCTCCGCTCGAGATGTTGATGATCGAGCCGGTCCCGTCCTGGGTCTTCATCTGGCGGAAGACCCGGATGGCGAACCACAGGGGGCTGATCAGGTTCATCTGGATGGCGAAGGCGTGGAACAGGACGGTGCGCTCGTAGTCGTCGTCGCTCCGGGGTGCGCCCTGGATCTTCTGGACCAGCTCGGGGACGTCCTCCACATGGGGGGTCGGGCACGGTGCCGCCGGCGTTGTTCACCAGGATGTCGATGCGGCCGTAGGTGTCGCACCACCCGCTGCACGAACTGGTCGATGGCCTCGTGGTCGCCCTGGTCGCACACCCACTGGGCGGAACGTTCGGCGCCCCCGGGCACGTCGGCCGCGCCGGGCAGCGGCGGCCAGCGGCTTGCGGGAGCAGCCGATGACCGTCGCCCCCTCGGCAGGAGCTGGTGGGCGATGCCCACGCCGACGCCCCGGCTGGTGCCGGTCACCACGGCCACCTTGCCTTCGAGCTTCCCCATGCCTCCCCCAACCGTGAGCCCCCACCGATCCACGGTCGACCAACCGGGCAGCACCGCAGGACAGGAGACAGCGAGCAGTCAGAGCAAAACATAAACACGTTTATGATTAGATGCAACCGGTCGGGCACCGGCCCGCACGCGGCCGGCCCCCGGCCCGACCGACCTCGGCGAAGGAGTCCCATGGCACTGCGGGTGATCCAGTTCTCGACGGGCAACGTGGGCTTCCACGCCCTGCGCCAGGTCATCGAGCGTCCCGATCTCGAGCTGGTCGGCGTGCACGCCTCGGGTCCCGACAAGATGGGCCGGGACGCCGCCGAGCTGTGCGGGTTGGACACGCCGACCGGGGTGCACGGCCACCGGACGACCTCGACCGCCCTGGTCGCCCTGGGGGCCGACTGCGTGGTCTACACCTCCCAGGCCGAGACCCGGCCGGCCGAGGCCATCGAGGAGCTGTGCGCCTTCCTCCGGGCCGGCACCAACGTGGTCGGCCACCTCCCTCGTGTGGCTGGTCTACCCGCCACACGCCGACGCCTGGATCCGCGATCCCCTGGCCGAGGCCTGCCGGGACCGGCGGGACCACCCTGTATGTCAACGGCGTCGACCCCGGGTTCTCCGGCGACCTCCTTCCCCTGGCCGCCCTCAGCCTCACCCAGCAGGCCGACACCATCCACGTCCAGGAGATCTGCGACTACGGCTCCTACGACGACGCCGAATTCACCGGAGCGAGCTTCGGGTTCGGGGCTCTGCCCGATCACCAGCCGGTGCTGTTCCTGCCCGGGGTGCTGGCCTCCATCTGGGGCGGCCCGGTCAAGCTCCTGGCCGACAACTCGGGTGTCGAGGTCGACGAGCTGCGTGAGCACCATCGAGACCTGGGTGGCCACGAGAGCCCATCGACTGTACGATGATGCGGGTCGAGCCGGGCCGGGTGGCCGCGGTGCGGTTCTCCGTCGAGGGCATGGTGGGCGGTCGGCCGGCCATCGTGATGGAGCACGTCAACCGGCTGACCGCGGCCGCCGCCCCCGAGTGGCCGATCCCGCCCGAGGGTCGACCCGGCGTGCACCGGGTGGTGGTGAGCGGTCGACCCGGCGTCGAGATCAACACCCACCTCGGCCTGGGCGAAACCGACCACAATGTGGCCGGGGTGATGGCCACGGCGGCCAAGGCGGTCAATGCCATCGAAGTGGTGTGTGACGCCGCGCCCGGGCCTCGTCTCGCTGCCCGACCTGCCGGTGGCCCAGGTCCGCCACCTGCTCCGATGACCGAGGCCCGTCCCACCCCGCCCCAGCCCTCCATCCAGGGCCGCGTCCCGCCGACCCGACCGGAGGAGGGCCGGGCCCAGGAACGGGGTGACCGGACCCGGACGGCCATCATCGAGGAGACCATTCGCTGCGTCCTCGACGAGGGATTCGCCTCGGCCAGCGCCAAGCACATCGCCGAGCGGGCCGGGGTCACCTGGGGGGTCATCCAGTACCACTTCGGCGACCGGAGCGGCCTGCTGGGGGCGGTGGTGGCCTCCGGCTACGAGTCCTTCCGGCAGTCGATCGAGGCCCTGGACATCCCCGAGGGCACCACGAAGGAGCGGGTGGCAGCCATCGTCGACGCCGCCTGGTCGGCCTTCTCGCGCCCGGTGTCCCGGGCCAGCCTGGAGATCACCGTGGCCACCCGGACCACCCGGGCGCAGACCCAGAACACCGAGCTGGCCGCCATGGCCAGGACCATGCACCAGCTGGGCGAGCGCATCGTCGGCGACCAGCCCGGCCAGCGGGCCCTGGGCCGACTGATCGGCGACGTGTTGTGGGCCACCCTGCGGGGACTGGTGCTGGCCGAGATGGTTACCGGTGAGCACCTGGCCTTCAGCCGCGAGCGAGCCCTGCTCTGCGACCTGATCGTCGCCTACCTGGACCCGGACCCGCAGGCGTGAAAATCGGCGACGGCGTGCGATCGGGGGAGAAAGGCCTTTGCTGTCGTAGCCGGGAAGCCGTACAGTCCCGTGCATAAGGACTGTCGGACCGTCGGGCCGACAGAGAGGAGGCAGCCTCAATGCTCGGCAGCAAGCAGCAAGCAATCATCCGTCCGGTCGTGCCCGCGCCGATTCCCGGCCTGGCCGAAGCCATGGCCGCCCAGGAGTGGGAAACGGTCGACGTGGCCCTGTTCAGCGGGCACCTCGAGGACCAGGTGATGACCGTCACCCGCTCTCTGTATGGGGCCCCGCAACCGCATCCGGCGGTGGCCGCCCGGGCGGGCGGGACCGCGTTCGGGGATGCCTTCTGCGGCGTGGTCAACGGTCGCACCGTGGTGGTGGCGAACTCGTGGACGGGCCTCGGAGGGGAGAACGGGTCGGATGCCTCGGCTCCGATGGGGGTGGCGGTGTGCGTGGCCGAACTGGCGTCGCGGCTCTCCATCCGCTGTGTGCAGCCCCGGCAGCTCCCGCCGGTGTCCACCTTGCCGGCGGTCCCCACTGGCAACCCGGCCTTCGATGAGCGCTTCGCCGTGGCCGTGGCCCCCGGACCTCCCCAGCCGATGATGCTCCCCGAGGTACAACAGCGTTTCATGGCCCACGACGACTGGGTCTTTCTGGCCGAGCGCTACCGGCTGGTCTGCGTGAGCCGGGGGACGTTCCGCTCGCCCGAGGAGATGGGCACCCGCATCAACGAGATCGTGGCCCTGGTCGCGGCCTTTCCCATCCCGGCGCCGCTCGGCCCGGCCAACCCTTCGGTCGACGACCTGCTGGCCCGGAACCCGCCCATCAATACGCTTCCCGAGGCCCTGGCCTTCCTGCAGAACCTCAACCCCACCGACCGCGAGATGCTGGCCCGTTCCAACACGCCCCTTGCGGCGATGGCCGATGTGCAGACGCCCGACGAGGCCCTCGAGCGCTACAAGAGCCTGGACCAGAGCCAGAAGACGGAGATCATGGGCACGTTCATGCGGGCCAACAGGGACCGGGTGTAACCGACGCCGTCGACGGGCCGCTGGTCAGCTCACCTGGGCTGACCAGCGTCGATCACGATTTGGTGGTGGCCAGGTGGCGCTGGCCGGAGCGGGAGGCCCGGTCGGTGCCGGTATTCGGTCGGCCAGCTTCGGGCTGAAGCGGGCCCTCGGGCCAGGCCAACCACCCCAGCACGACCAGCTGGCCGATGAGCAGCAACCACAACGACCAGCGGGCGTTCACCGCCACGTGGAGCCACCAGTTGAGCCAGACCGACAGGCCAACCGTGGCCAGCAGCCGCCACCAGGGACGACGTGCTGCGCTGATCGCGAACAGGGCCAGGGCCGGAGCCAGAAAGTACGGCACCAACTCGGGCTCGGCCACCCGAAGGGTGAAGAGCGCGGCGAGAACCCAGACGATGAGGTTGGCCCTCGGCTCATCGGCCCGAGGCAGCCGCCGGACCAGGATCAGGGCGGCGGGGATGGCTGCGGCGGCGATGAGCACCCTGATGAAGCTGGCCACACCGGGATCGAGGTTCCAGGTCGGACTGATGTAGCCCAGGTCGTCGAAGACCTTCTGGTGCAGGAGTTGGCCCACGGTCGCTCCCGGTTCGGTGGCCAGAGGCACGGCCAAAAAGCCCAGGGACACGGCGACCATGGGGACGATCGCCGCCCACCAGCGGCGCCGGCCGAGGAAGATGCAGGCGAGGGGCACGGCCAGGAATGCAAAGAACTGGAAGGCCAGGCCGAACCCGAGCCACCAGCCAGCGGCTCGGGGCCGGCCGGCCAAGGCCGCGGCCAGCCCGTAGAGCATCGCCCCCAGCGCCAGGAGGTCTTCGGCGTGGCCGAACAGAGCGATGGGCGGCAGGACCACCGCCAACGTCCCGAGCACCACCAATCGCCGCCCGAGGCCGGTCACACCCATGACGTCCAGCCAGTGGTCGCCGGCGCACAGAGGCAGGGCCATCGCCCCTAGGAAGAGTGGTCCGGCCAGCCAGAAGGCCCTCGGGTAGAGGACCGTGCTCGGATCGGGATAGGAGAGATGTGATCCCAGCCGAGCCACGGGTGCGATGAGCACCTGCCAGGCCGGAGCCGTCTCGAGTGTCTTGTCGAGGATATAGAGGTGTCCGAGTCCGCCCGAGTAGGTCACGAAGGCCCCGTCGGTCCAGTTGCGCCAGAAGTCGTTGAACCCGGACTCGTACCACTGGCCGTTGCCGTGGAGGAATGACGAGTCGACCATGGAAAAGGCCATGGCACCGACGATGGCCACCAACGAGACGGCCAGGGCGACGCGTCTCCGACGGAAGGCCTCGGCGACGGCATCGAGGGGTCCGCGCCAGCTCCCCCGGCGCCGAGCGCTACTCACCAGGCCGAATACGAGGAGTCCGGCTAAGAGGAGCCAGACCACCACCAGCTCCACGTCGGATCCTTCCGAGACCAACACGCCGCCACTGGGAACGGAGAGGTACTGCTGTTGCGCGGCCAACGCGGTGGTCCGCGGGTCGATCGGGGAGCCCGACCGGGAGGTGATCTCCATCAGGACGGCGACGTCGCCCCGATTGAAGGCCACTACCGTGGCCCCCTGCCAGGCGGCGTGGGCCGGGAAGGCGCACAGCCCGGCTACCGAACGGGGGACTCCGGGCACCGCCGCCAACTGGCTCCGGGGCGCCCCCTTCGATGCCGCGCAGAGATCTCCGGCGTTGCGGGATGGGTCGGACAGGTTGAGCCGGGTCAGGGAAGGCGACGACACCACCACCATCAAGAGGCCGTATCCATGGTTGATCCACAGCCAGCGGGCGGCGGCCACGTTGACCTCGACCCCCTGGTCGTCGAGGCGGGCCAGATTGTGGTGCAGGGAATCGACGTAGGACTGGACATCGCTGGCCGGAAGGGCCAGCCAGCCCGGTCCCGGATTGACGGTGAGATAGGGAATGAGCAGTGGGTCCCCGGCAGCCACGAACCCGCACTCCGGCGGGCACTGCGGTGGCGCCACGGTGGCTGCGCCGGCGGTGGCTGGGCCCAGCACCACCAGCGACACGGCCAGGGCCATCAGGCAACCGAGGAGTACCGCCACCACGACCGCAGCCCGTCCGAGCCCCGGCAGGGCCATCAGGATGCGGAGCATGGCCGGACGGGGCAGGTCGCTTTCGAGCTCGGCAGTACCACCCGCTGCCAAACGTGGGTCGGCGTCATTCTCTGCGGGGAGACAGATCAGCCTTCGGGGAGTCGAGGTCATAGCTCCGCCTTCTCGGTCGGCTGCTCAGGGCCGGGAGACTCGGCCGCCGACACTAGGAGGATGTGCCAGAGCCCGCAACGGGTACCGCCCCGCACTAGGAGGCACAGGGGTGCACAGGAAAGAGGTCTTCGGCGCCCCGAGGACGCCGCCCACCTCGGGCCGGCGAGCCGGGTACGCATGGCCGTTCCGGACCAGCACTTCAGTGCCAACGGAGCGCGGATCAACGGAACGACCCCACTGACATGGGCAAAACACTTTGGCAATGAGGGAGGAGGGGGGGAGGAGGGAGGAGAGTGGAGAGTGGTGAGGGTGGTGAGGTGTGGGGTGAGGATGGAGGAGTGGAGGAGAGGTTGGTGGTGTGTTGGGAGTGTGAGGGTGAGGTTGGGGGGGGGGGGGTGGAGTGGAGTAGTGTGTGGAGAAGGGGAGGGGGTGTGTAGTGTGGGTGTGAGGGTGGGGGGTGTGGGTGAGAGATTGAGAGCTGAGGGTGTGGGAGTTGGGGTAGAATATGGGGGGTGTGTGAGTTGGGGTGTGGGAGTGTGGTGGTTGGGGGGGGAGCGGGAAGCTGCGGGGGTGCGGGGGTGCGGGGGGAGCGTGGGCGAGGCTGTGCTGCTGGGGGGAGGTGGCGGGAGCGAGGCGAGCGAGGCTGCGGGTGACGAGCTGCACGGGCACGCGCGAGGCGGCAAGGCCCACGGAGCGCCACTCGCCGCGCCGCGGCACTGGGTTCGCTGAGTCCCACCTCACCGTCAGCGTCGTGGTCCTGGAGGAGGGCGGGGACCTCGCAGCGACGCTGCGGTGCCTGGACGACCAGCTCTACGACCGCATCGAGGTGCTCGTCGCCTCGCGACGCGAGCTGCCGACGGTCACCGCCAAGGTCCTCGTCGCCAAGGGCGGCGAGGCCGAGCGGCTGAACGCCGCGATCGCCGAGGCGACCGGCGAGTACGTCGTGTGCCTGCGCGCGGGGGACCTGCCCGAGCCCCACTGCGTGTTCGACCTGGTCGTGGGCGTCCAGGACGGTGCGGACGCCGCCTACGGCGACGAGGACGTGCTCGACGGCCGCGGGCGGCACACCGGCGGGCACCTCAAGCCCGCGGTGTTCGGGCGCGAGACGCTCTACTCCTACGACGTCGTCGGCGCGCCGCTGCTCGTGCGCACCGCGCTCGTGCGCTCACTCGGGGGGTTCGACCCCTCGGCCGTCCCCGTCATCAGCCACGACCTCTCGCTGCGCCTGGCAGAGAGGACCGAGCGCATCGTGCACGTCGCGGGCGTGCTGCTCACGCGACCCGCGTCCACGCTGCCCGACCCCGCCGATGCGACCGCGGCGACCGTCGGCGTCGTGCGCCGGGCCTTCGAGCGCATCGGGAGGACGGCCAGCGTGGAGCCCGGCGAGGTGCCCGTCTCGGTCCGCTACCACGTGGCACCGCCGACGCCCCAGCCGAGCGTCGCGATCGTGATCCCGACGAGGGACCGCCTCGACCTGCTGAAGGCGTGCGTGGACTCGGTGACGGCGCGCACCACGTACTCCAACTACTCGATCGTGATCTGCGACAACGACTCCAAGGAGGAGGCGACGCTGCGCTGGATGAAGGACAGCGGGCTGAAGATCGTGGCGTGCCCGGGTCGTTCAACTACGCGCGCATCGTGAACCGGGGCGTGTCCATGACCGACGCGGACTACGTCGTCACGCTCAACAACGACACGACGATCGCGACCCGGACTGGCTCGAGCGCATGGTCGGGCTGTGCTCGCTCGACAGGGTCGGCTCCGTCGGGGTCAAGCTCCAACCCCGACGGACGGCTCCAGCACGAGGGTGGGGCATCATCCCCATGCCGGTGCACATCTCGAGGGACGCGAACTACCCGACGATCGACCGATGGCTCACCTCCACGCGCAACGCCGCGGCGGTGACGGGTGCCTGCCAGATCGTGAGGATGGCCGCCTGGCACGAGCTCGACGGGCTCGACGAGGCACTGGCCGTCGGCTACAACGACGTGGACTTCGCGCTCCGGCTGTGCGCGGGTGGCTGGCGGGTCGTCTACACCCCCGAGGTCGTCGTCGGGCACCGCGAGAGCGCGTCGCGGGGGAACCTGCATCCCTACGACGACGTGCTCGGCCTGATCGCGCGATGGGACCTGCTCGGCACTACGTCGACGCCGACGCCGCCGCGAGGGCTGGTGACCGGTGAGTGGCCGCGGGTGCTGGGCGCTCCAGCGACGTCGGGGCTCGGCCCCGGGACGCTCGAGGCCGCCAAGGGGGCACTCGCGGGCGAGTCGGGTCCGCGTGGGCTCGACGACCCGGCACCTCGCCGACGGCGTCCGGGGGATCCTCGACGAGGTCGGTGGCGAGGCGACCGCGGCGGCGCGCGACGGGCAGCCGAGGCGCGAGCGGTACTTTGGAAAAACTATGCGGAGATTGCCACTTGGGAAGGTTTGGAAAATTGGCTACCGTGGGGCTCCGTGGCGGACCTCCTCGAACAGACCTCGCATCAGGTCGAACCCATCCTCGATCTGATCAGACGCCACGACGCCGAGATCGTCAGCGCCGAGGCGTGGCTGAGTGCACTCAACCAGCAGGTGGAGACGGTTACCCGCCTGCTGGTCGATCTCAACCGCGAAAAGTGCGCCCTCGAGGCCATGGCCCATCGGAGCAGCGTCGAGCCATCAGACGGGTTGGCCTCGATGGTCAAGCCGGCGGGCTGGGCCCAGTTGTCCCGGGTACGGGCCGTCCAGCGCGTTCTCGACGAGGCGCCCGGTCCACTCCACCTGGCCGAGATCGAGGCGGTTCTCCGGAGTCACGGCCGGTTCAACGACGACGTAGCTCTCATCAGCGCGACGCTGGCCTACCTCAAGCGCCGTCGGGGAACGGTCGCGTCGGTGGGCGGTGGTCGATGGGAAGCCAGGCGAACGCAGCCGTCGACGTCTGGGGTTGTGGGCAAGGCACCGCAACCGGTTCCGTCGATCTCGGACATCTGATCTCCGACGGCTGGCTGCAGATCCGCCACTGGCCGCGGTCGCAGTCCTAGCGCCGAGCCCAGCAGATGGCGCTGCTGACCCGCGCTTCGTGGTCGTGTGCACCTCGTGCGTTGCCGCGGTGACCGCGAACGGTGATCGGGTGTTGACATCCTCGGGGCGACCCCCTCGAAAAACGACGGCGCGGCAACAAAATTGTGTCGGTCGCAATAAGTCGGTCGCAATAAGTAGTGCGCGTCCAATCGAACGTTTGAATTTCATCCGATTTGGGGTTGTTTCTCCCAACTCGATTTCGTAAGGTGCCACTGCCCGCGTGGGGAGGCGACGCCGCTTTGGCGTCTATGCGCGGGTGCGAGGTGGGTGCGCGCGGGCGGTCCTACTCGGTCGACGTGGGATGGGGGATGTATGCCAAGTCTCGACGAATCGGGCTCAACCTTCGGTGGAGACTCAGTGCCGAGGGCCAAGCGCGAACGGCGACGGGTGGGACGACTCGGCCTGGCGCTCTTGCTGTTCCTGAGTCTGTTCGGCGGTTCGGTGTCACTGGCCATCGTCGACGCTTCGCCGGCCTTCGCCGCCGGGACCTACACCTGCACCGCACCGGCATCGGGCGGCACCGCCACCACCTTCATCGAGGGTGTGGCCAACTCCTATTCGGTCTCCTGTTACGGCACGAGCGGGGTCAGCGGCACCACCGCCTACCCGGGATCGATCACCCTGGCCACCGGCACGCTGCCGGCCGGTGCCACCGAGGCCACCTCGACCTCGAGTTCGCCGGCCTGCACCACCAGTACCTCGGGCTCGGGTGCCACCGAGAAGTATCTCCTCACCTGCGCCGTCGCCGACACGCCCAGTCCTGCGACGGCGGGATCTTACCCACTCACCTTCACCGCCAATCCGGGGACCGACGGGGGGTCAGCCGCGACCTCCGGCACATTGACCATCACCGTGGCCCCCGCCACGCTGACCTGCACCGCGCCGGCCTCCGGCGGCAGCTCGACCACCTTCGACGTGGGGGTGGCCAACACCTACGCAGTTTCCTGTTACGAGAAGACCGGCGTGTCGGGCACCGCGGCCTACCCGTCCTCGATCACCCTGGCCGGGGGCACCCTTCCGGCCGACGCCACCGAGGCCACCTCGACCTCGAGCTCCCCGGCCTGCACCACCGCCACGTCGGGATCGGGCACCTCCGAGGAGTACATCCTCAACTGCAACATCGCCGAGACGCCGACAGTGGGCGACGTGGGCACCTACGGTCCGCTGACCTTCACGGTCAACGGGTCGGCCGGCGTGGCCTCACAGACCACGGGCGCCTTGACGCTCAACGTGACCAATGCCGCGGCCACTGCCTGTTCGGCGCCGGCGTCGGGGGGCACCTCCACCACGTTCACCGTGGGGACGGCGTCTACGTACTCGGTGGCCTGTTACGGCACGACCGGTGCGTCCTATCCGCCTTCGATCACCATCGCCAGTGGCTCCCTGCCCGCCGATGCCAGCTTCCCGACCACGGTCGGCCAGGGGTGTACTCAGTCCACCTCGGGTTCGGGGGCTACCGAGGAGTTCATCCTCACCTGCAAGATCTCCGAGACCCCGACCTCGGCCGACGAGGGGACCTACCCGCTCACCTTCCATGCCACTGGAGCCGGTGGGCCGACCATCACCTCGGGAACCCTCACCTTGAAAGTGGCCCAGGCCGCGCCCACCTGGGTCAGTGGCCAGTACACCAGCGCCATCAAGAACGTGCCCTTCTGCGTGGACGTGGCCGTGTCCAACGCCGCCGCCCTGCCCCTGACCAGCATCACCGCCGGGACGACACCGTCGGGGATCACCAACTACTCGGTGCAGAACGTCAACCTGACCGCCGGCACCGCCCAGGTGTGCGGCACCGACACCAATACCCCGGCTACCTCGGGCACGCCGCCGGCCCTGGCCCCGGTGGCTACCAACGGCGGGGGAAGCGCCACCGACAGCATCCCCATCGGCTCCCAGAACGAGTGCACCTGGACGGCCAGCTCGGGCACGGTGAGCATGTTCGACCCCGACCAGGATCTCGAGCAGGCCGGGTCGCAGTCGGCCTTCGGCCAGCCCATCACCAACGGCGAGACCGTGGGCACCACGTCCAACTACCCGACCTGCACCGGCGACGTGATGGTGGCCGCTTCCGGCGGGCTGGGCGACGCATTCACGGTCAACACGGCCAACCCGCTGCCGTCACCGACGGACACCAACGGCGGGGCGTCCCAGAACGAACTGGCCTCGTCCAACCTCGAGCTCAACAGTGGTTGTTACGGATCGATCAACATCCTCTCCTCGTACTCGTATACCAGCATGGGATCGAGCTACAAGCTGACGGTGCCCAGTCCCTGGGTCAACGGTGGCGACTGCTCCTACGGCGGCGTCGGCTCCAACTCGGCCGGTGGTAACACCGACACCACCAACGCCACCTGCCCACCCTCGCAGGCCGACGTCAACGAGGGCTACGTCAGCTGCAGCATCACCGTCTCGTCCGGCAACGACGAGAACGGCCAGGCCAACTACTCGACCATGGATCTGTTCTTCAACGGCCAGCCGGTTCCCCAGCAGTCGACGGCCACGCTGTCGACGGCCGGAGCCGACTCCGGAGCCACGGTGAACGTGACCGGTGGCACCAACTGGTGGGGCAGTTCGGGGGGCGCGCCCAACACCGGACCCTACGGTGACTTCCAGACCGGGGAGATGTACCAGGTCAGCGCGCCGAGCGTGTACATCGGTACCACCCGCGGCACCGCGGTGCCCGTGGTCAACTCCACGGTGACCATCCCGGCCAACCAGTACGTCTGCACGGGTGCCGAGAGCACCACCGTCGGGCCCAATCCCTGCACCATGACGCCAGGACAGCCCACCGGTAGCTTCCAGATTCCCTCCGGACTCGCCGCCGGCACCTACAACGTCTACATCGACGAGACCAACACCACGCCACTGCCCGGCAACGGTCCCAACGACGCCTACCAGACGGCGCGGGGCACCAACCTGGGAACCGCCGAGTCAGTGACCCAGATCACCGTCGGCCCGCCGGTCTTCACGTCGGCTGGCTCGACCACTTTCAGCGAGACGACCCCGGGCACCTTCCCAGTCGCGGCCACCGGCGACGGTCCGATCACCTACACCGAATCGGGGGCGCTGCCCTCGGGCGTCACCCTGGCCAGCAACGGCACCCTGTCGGGCACCCCCGCATCGGGCACCGCCGGCAGCTACCCGATCACCATCACCGCCACCGACGCCAAGTCGGACACCACCACCCAGTCGTTCACCCTCACCGTCGGGGCCACCGCCCCGGTGTTCACCTCGGGCACCTCGACGTCCTTCGCCGAAAACAGTGCCGGCACCTTCTCGGTGACCGCCACCGGTGACACGCCGATCACCTTCACCGAGAGCGGAGCTCTGCCCTCGGGCGTGAGTCTGGCGGCCAACGGCACGCTGTCGGGCACCCCGGCCTTCGGCACCGCCGGTTCCTACCCGGTCACCCTGACCGCCACCGACACCAACTCCAACACGTCGACCCAGGCCTTCACCCTCACGGTCACCGCCGGGGGACCGGTGTTCACCTCGGGCACCTCGACGACCTTCGCCGAGAACAGTGCCGGCACCTTCTCGGTGACCGCCACCGGCGACACGCCGATCACCTTCACCGAGAGCGGAGCCCTGCCCTCGGGGGTGACCCTGGCGGCCAACGGCACGCTGTCGGGCACCCCGGCCTTCGGGACGGCGGGCAGCTACCCGGTCACCCTGACCGCCACCGACACCAACTCCAACACGTCGACCCAGGCCTTCACCCTCACGGTCACCGCCGGGGGACCGGTGTTCACCTCGGGCACCTCGACGACCTTCACCGAGAACAGTGCCGGCACCTTCTCGGTGACCGCCACCGGCGACACACCGATCACCTTCACCGAGTCGGGGGCGCTGCCCTCGGGCGTGACCCTGGCCACCAATGGCACCCTGTCGGGCACCCCGGCCTTCGGCACCGCCGGCAGCTTCCCGATCACCCTGACCGCCACCGATGCCAACTCCAACACCTCGACCCAGGCCTTCACCCTCACGGTCACCGCCGGGGGACCGGTGTTCACCTCGGGCACCTCGACATCCTTCGCCGAGAACAGTGCCGGCACCTTCTCGGTGACCGCCACCGGCGACACGCCGATCACCTTCACCGAGTCGGGGGCGCTGCCCTCGGGGGTGACCCTGGCGGCCAACGGGACCCTGTCCGGCACCCCGGCCTTCGGCACCGCCGGCAGCTTCCCGATCACCATCACCGCCACCGACACCAACTCCAACACCGTCGACCCAGGCGTTCACCCTCACGGTCACCGCCGGGGGACCGGTGTTCACCTCGGGCACCTCGACCACCTTCGCCGAGAACAGTGCCGGCACCTTCTCGGTGACCGCCACCGGCGACGCACCGATCACCTTCACCGAGAGCGGAGCGCTGCCCTCGGGGGTGACCCTGGCGGCCAACGGGACCCTGTCCGGCACCCCGGCCTTCGGGACGGCGGGCAGCTTCCCGATCACCCTGACCGCCACCGATGCCAACTCCAATACCTCGACCCAGGCCTTCACCCTCACGGTGACCGCCGGGGGACCGGTGTTCACCTCGGGCGCCTCGACATCCTTCGCCGAAAACAGTGCCGGCACCTTCTCGGTGACCGCCACCGGCGACACACCGATCACCTTCACCGAGAGCGGGGCACTGCCTTCCGGCGTGACCCTGGCCACCAATGGCACCCTGTCGGGCACCCCGGCCTTCGGCACCGCCGGCAGCTTCCCGATCACCATCACCGCCACCGACACCAACTCCAACACGTCGACCCAGGCCTTCACCCTCACGGTGACCGCCGTGGGACCGGTGTTCACCTCGGGCGCCTCGACGTCGTTCAGTGAGAACGATGCCGGCACCTTTGCCGTGACCGCCACCGGCGACACGCCGATCACCTTCACCGAGTCGGGGGCACTTCCCTCCGGCGTGACCCTGGCCACCAATGGCACCCTGTCCGGCACCCCGGCCTTCGGGACGGCCGGCTCCTACCCGATCACCATCACCGCCACCGACACCAACTCCAACACCGCCACCCAGGCCTTCGCTCTCACCGTCAACACCGGAGTCCTGGTGTTCACCTCAGGCACCTCGACCACCTTCGCCGAAAACAGTGCCGGCACCTTCTCGGTGACCGCCACCGGCGACACACCGATCACCTTCACCGAGTCGGGGGCACTTCCCTCCGGCGTGACCCTGGCGGCCAACGGGAGCCTGTCCGGCACCCCGGCCTTCGGGACCGCCGGCTCCTACCCGATCACCATCACTGCCACCGATGCCAACACGAATACGTTGACCCAGGCGTTCACCCTGACCGTGACCGCGACCGCCCCGGTGTTCACCTCGGGCGCCTCGACGTCCTTCGCCGAAAACAGTGCCGGTACCTTCTCGGTCACCGCTACCGGCGACACGCCGATCACCTTCACCGAGTCCGGGGCTCTGCCCTCGGGGGTGACCCTGGCCACCAACGGCACCCTGTCCGGCACCCCGGCCTTCGGGACGGCCGGTTCCTACCCGGTCACCCTGACCGCCACCGATGCCAACTCCAATACCTCGACCCAGGCGTTCAGTCTGACCGTGACCGCCACCGCCCCGGTGTTCACCTCGGGCGCCTCGACATCCTTCGCCGAAAACAGTGCCGGAACCTTCTCGGTGACCGCCACCGGCGACACACCGATCACCTTCACCGAGAGCGGGGCACTGCCTTCCGGCGTGACCCTGGCCACCAATGGCACCCTCTCGGGTACCCCGGCCTTCGGGACGGCCGGCTCCTACCCGGTCACCCTGACCGCCACCGATACCAACTCCAACACCTCCACCCAGGCCTTCACCTTGACGGTGACCGCCACCGCCCCGGTGTTCACCTCGGGCACCTCGACCAGCTTCACCGAGAACAGCGCCGGCACCTTCTCGGTGACCGCTACCGGCGACACGCCGATCACCTTCACCGAGTCGGGGGCACTGCCCTCGGGAGTGACCCTGGCGGCCAACGGGACCCTGTCCGGCACCCCGGCCTTCGGCACGGCCGGCAGCTACCCGATCACCATCACCGCCACCGACGCCAACTCCAATACGTCGACCCAGGCCTTCACCCTCACGGTCACCGCCGGGGGACCGGTGTTCACTTCGGGCGCCTCGACATCCTTCGCCGAAAACAGTGCCGGTACCTTCTCGGTCACCGCCACCGGCGACACGCCGATCACCTTCACCGAGAGCGGGGCACTGCCTTCCGGCGTGACCCTGGCCACCAATGGCACCCTCTCGGGTACCCCGGCCTTCGGGACGGCCGGCTCCTACCCGGTCACCATCACCGCTACCGACGCCAACTCCAATACGTCGACCCAGGCCTTCACCTTGACGGTGACCGCCACCGCTCCGACCTTCACGTCGGGCGCCTCGACCAGCTTCAGTGAGAATCACGCCGGCACCTTCTCGGTGACCGCCACCGGCGACACACCGATCACCTTCACCGAGTCGGGGGCACTGCCCTCGGGAGTGACCCTGGCCGCCAACGGGACCCTGTCCGGCACCCCGGCCTTCGGGACGGCGGGCAGTTACCCGATCACCCTCACGGCCAAGGACGCCAACGCCAACACCTCGACCCAGGCCTTCACCTTGACGGTGACCGCCACCGCTCCGACCTTCACCTCGGGTACCTCGACCAGCTTCAGTGAGAACCACGCCGGCACCTTCTCGGTGACCGCCACCGGCGACGCACCGATCACCTTCACCGAGTCGGGGGCACTGCCCTCGGGAGTGACCCTGGCCGCCAATGGCACCCTGTCGGGCACCCCGGCCTTCGGGACGGCGGGCAGCTACCCGATCACCCTCACGGCCAAGGACGCCAACTCCAATACCTCGACCCAGGCCTTCACCTTGACGGTGACCGCCACCGCCCCGGTGTTCACCTCGGGCGCCTCGACCAGCTTCAGTGAGAATCACGCCGGCACCTTCTCGGTGACCGCCACCGGCGACGCACCGATCACCTTCACCGAGTCGGGGGCACTGCCCTCGGGGGTGACCCTGGCCGCCAATGGCACCCTGTCGGGCACCCCGGCCTTCGGGACGGCGGGCAGCTACCCGATCACCCTCACGGCCAAGGACGCCAACGCCAACACCTCGACCCAGGCCTTCACCTTGACGGTGACCGCCACCGCTCCGACCTTCACCTCGGGTACCTCGACCAGCTTCAGTGAGAACCACGCCGGCACCTTCTCGGTGACCGCCACCGGCGACGCACCGATCACCTTCACCGAGTCGGGGGCACTGCCCTCGGGGGTGACCCTGGCCGCCAATGGCACCCTGTCGGGCACCCCGGCCTTCGGGACGGCGGGCAGCTACCCGATCACCCTCACGGCCAAGGACACCAACAGCCACACCACGACCCAGTCCTTCACCCTGACCGTCGGTGCGTCGGCCCCGACCTTCACGTCGGGCGCCTCGACCAGCTTCACCGAGAACAGCACCGGTACCTTCTCGGTGACTGCCACCGGCGACGCACCGATCACCTTCACCGAGTCGGGGGCACTGCCCTCGGGAGTGACCCTGGCCGCCAATGGCATCCTGTCGGGCACACCGGCCTATCGGACTGCCGGCAGCTACCCGATCACCCTGACGGCCAAGGACACCAACAGCCGCACGACGACCCAGGCGTTCACGCTCACGGTGACCGCCGGCGCTCCGGTGTTCACGTCGTCCGCCTCGACCAGCTTCACCGCATCGAATGCCGGAACGTTCACCGTGACCGCAAACGGCGATACGCCGATCACCTTCACCGAATCGGGGGCGCTGCCCTCGGGCGTGACCCTGGCCAGTAGCGGCACCCTGTCGGGAACACCGTCGGCTACGTCGGCCGGGACCTATGCCCTGACCCTGACGGCTACCGATGCCCACTCCGACACTTCGACCCAGTCCTTCACGTTGACGGTGGCACCCGCCCCGACCACGGCCATCGCTGTGCCGGTCAGCGGAGCGGCCGAACGGGGGACGGTCACCCTCGACGCCAGCGCCACGGCGAGCAACGGGATCAGCAAGGTGCAGTACGAGATCACCGGAGGCACCTACAACAAGTCGGTGATCGGTACGGCGTCGGCCACCATCTACGGCTGGGGCCTGAGTTGGAACACCACCACCGTTCCCGACGGCAGCTACACCCTGCAGAGCGTGGTGACCGACACACTGGGCAACACGGGAAGCAGTGTCGGCACGCCGATCGTGGTCGACAACACGCCGCCGACCACGGCGGTCGTGGTGCCGGTCACCGGTACCACCGAAAAGGGCACGGTCACCCTGGACGCCAGCGCCACCGACAACATTTCGGTCAGCAAGGTGCAGTACGTGATCACCGGAGGTTCGTACAACCAGACAGTGATCGGCACGGCCACCGCCACCATCTACGGCTGGGGCCTGAGCTGGAACACCACCACCGTTCCGAACGCCACCTACACGCTGCAGAGCCTGGCCACCGATGACGCCGGCAACACCGCCTACAGTCCAGGAATCAGCGTCAAGGTCCACAACTGACGGGTTTACCGGTCTCGCCTCTACCGCGGTCACCTGGGCCCGCACGATCCGGGCTAACCTCCCGCCGTCCAAAACGAACCAACCGCGGAGGGTGTTCCCGTGCGCTACATGAGACTGGCAGCCGCTCTCGGTTGCGCCGTCCTATTGGCGAGCTGCTCGACGTCCTCGTCTTCGTCGTCGACTTCCACCGTGGTCGGTGTGGCCGGTGCCCACCCTGTTCATGACGTCGCCGTCCTCTCGGCCGTGTCCTGCCCCACGGCCACCAGGTGCGTGGCCGTGGGAGCGACCTCCATCGACGGCACCGGGGTGGTGGTCCCCATCACCAACGGCAAACCGGGGAGCGTCCTTCCCGTCACCGGTAGCAAAGGCCTCGATGCCGTCTCCTGCCCCACGGTGACCTTCTGCGAGGCGGTCGGAGCCGGTGCCGGTGACGGGATCACCGTGGCCCTGAGCAATGGCTCGCTGGGCAAGCCCTTACCGGTGGCCGGGACGACCGCTCTCAGCGGCATCTCGTGCCCGATCGGACCGATCTGTGAAGCGACTGGTCGATCGGCCACACAGGGGGTCGTGTTGACACTGACCAGCCCCACCGATGCCCTTCCGGTGACTCCACTTGTAGGGACCACGTCGGTGAACGGCATCGACTGCGCCAGCAATACGGTGTGCGAGGTGGTGGCCTCGACATCCAACGGCAGCATCAACGACGTGGTGGCCACAATCGCCTCGGGCATACCTGGGACCATCCGGGTGGTTCCGCCCGGTACGTCGACCTTCGCCGGGATTGCCTGTCCGAGCACGGTGACCTGTCTGGCGGTGGGGAACGGGGTCCATCTGGTCGATGGCCGGAACATCCCCCGGGGGGTGGTGGTAAGCACGGTCAACGGTGTTCCCGGCAAGTTGACCGGCCTGACCGGCACTCCCACCACCCATTTCGAGGCGGTGTCGTGCGGAGGGCCCAACCACTGCGTCGGCGTGGGTACCAACGGCCTGATCACCAATGGGTTGAGTGCCGGTCGCGGCGTGTTCGTAACCATCACCAACGGAGTTCCCGGTCAACCCGAAACCGTGCCGGCCGCCAAGTTCCAGCTGGCCGGGGTGTCCTGCCCGACGTCCTCGTCCTGTGTCGCCGTGGGCACCGACGGGACGGCCCAGGTGCTGACCGTTCCCCTGTCGTAACGAGCCGAGGGCCAACCATCGGGGTACATCGTGGAGATCGGGCGTAGACCGCGTCCCTCTGGCGTGGCAGGCTCTGGCGTTCGGTGCCCAACCGACCGTCGCCCGGTGAGGGTCCGACGAGAGGAGACCAGGT
Organism: uncultured Acidimicrobiaceae bacterium; assembly: GCA_963824355.1. Classification (GTDB taxonomy): domain Bacteria; phylum Actinomycetota; class Acidimicrobiia; order Acidimicrobiales; family RAAP-2; genus Bog-756. Next base: position 521,861 of record CAWGOY010000017.1, read on the forward strand.
GGTCGATGAGATCGTTGACAGCCGCCGCCACGAGCCCGCCTATGTCCTCGGCGAGCGGGACATGCTCGAGGGATGGCTGGAGTATCCACCGGACCACCTTGCTGCTCAAATGCGAGGGCCTCGACGACGCCCAGCGCAAGCTGCGCCCGGTCCCCACGTCGCTCCTGTCGCTGCACGGCCTGGTCCGTCACATGGCCGAGGTGGAGCAGGGTTGGTTCCAAAAGGTCCTGGTCGGGGATCACGGCCGACGCCGTTCCGCTGGTACGGTCCCCGAGGTGGAAGACAGCGAGATGGTCCCGTTGGACGACGCCGACTGGAGGCCGACCTGGCGGCGTGGCAGGAGGCCTGTCGGGTGTCACGTCAGGCCGCTGCGTCCCGGCAGCTGGACGATACCGGGATGGACGACGGACGGCCCTGCTCCCTACGGTGGATCTACAACCACATGATCGAGGAGTACGCCCGCCACAACGGCCACGCCGACCTCATCCGCGAGCTGGTCGATGGAGCGGTCGGCCTGTAGCCAGGTTGCTCCATACTCGAGCAAGCTCACGAGGAGAGGGAGGTCGTCATCCGCGAAGGCGGACCCAGGTTGGCGGTCCTCGGGCTGGGAACGATGGGCCGGGCCATGGCCGCCTCGGCCCTCCGGGAGGGCATCCCGACCGTGGTGTGGAACCGGAGACCCGGAGTAGCCGACAGCCTGGCTCAACAGGGGGCGGAGGTCGCCCCTTCGGTGGCCGATGCGGTGAGGGAGGTGGACGTTGTCATCACCATGGTCACCGACACCGCCGCGGCGAAAGCGATCGCCGTCGACCAAGGCATGCTCGAGGCGCTTCCGGCCGGTGCCGTGTGGGCCCAGATGAGCACCATCGGCGTCGAGGGGACAGCGATGCTGGCATCGGAGGTCGAGCGCCAACGTCCCGATGTCCACTTCCTGGATGCACCGGTATCAGGGAGCAAGGTCCCGGCCGAGCAAGGGACGCTGACCGTGTTCGCGTCGGGGTCCGAGGAGGCACGGCCTATGGTCGAACCGGTCTTCGCCGCGGTCGGGCAACGCACCGTGTGGCTCGGCCCGGTGGGGACGGGCTCGCGGATGAAGCTGGTCAACAACACGCTGCTGGCCTTCAGCGCCGAGGGGGTGGCCAACGCGCTGGCCCTGGCCCACCGGCTCGGACTGGATGTCCATCAAGTGCGGGACGCCTTCGAGGGAGGTCCGCTGGTGTCGGGATGGATGGCCGGCAAGCTGGCCCGGATCGAGGACGGCGACTTCTCGCCGGAGTTCCCTCTCGCCCTGGCTCTGAAGGATGTCCGCCTGGCCCTCGAGCAGGCCGACCCGGAGCGCTTCGCCGCCCTCGCCTCGGTGGCCGCCGAGTGGGGCAAGGCCGTTGAGCAGGGCTTGGGCAACGAGGACGTGACGGTGGTGACCCGCGCCCTCGAAGCGTGATTGGGTAGGCCTGGTATCGGCTGCTACCAGAGGGTGACCGGGCGGGGGTAGCGGTGCTGGCGCAGCGCCCGGTCCTTGGCGACCAAGCGGATGCCGCGGGCGATCGGGGAGCGAGCGTGCCCACGTCCGATCCGGACGACCTACGGCACCTGGATCACCGCCTTGCCATCGTCCTCATCTGATGATCGTGGGGCGACGCACCGCCCCGTGTCCGCACCGCTCCGGCCATCGAGGTGCGTCTCAGTTATACGGATAGTTGTTCCGATGGGCGACCGCCACAAATACCACGGTGATGACTACCGACAGGGCGATCCAGACGAAACCGAGGATGATTCCGGCCAGTGCCATCCCGTTGCCTCGCTGGCGGCCCATCGATTGGCGAATCTGCGAGCGTGCGATGAATCCGAACACGATCGCCAGGACAGACACACCGAGGATGCCGCAGATGAGCGCAGCGATGGCGAACCCGTTGTTCGAGGACGGAACGAAGTTGAACTGGGCAACGCCGGTGTAGGGAATCTGCTGGCCGACGCCCACGCCCACGCCTGTGGCCGGGGGTGGAGGAATGGTTTGAACGACCATTCCACATTGGCTGCAGAACGAGTCGCCGTGAGGCACGATGTGTCCGTTGGGGCACCTCGTTGGACCCGCGGCCGGGGCTGATTGCCGTGCTGCCCCGCAGAACGGACAGAACTGTGCACCCATGGCCATCGGGTGCCCGTTAGCGCAACCGGCCGACGTTCCGCCACCGGCAAGGCTCCTGGTCCGAATCGGAGCTGAGGCCAGCTTGGTGATACCGATGATGGCGAAGACTGCGGCGAGGGGGATGGCCGGGTAGTAAGCGAAGGGCTTCCAGGTGTAGCTCAAATCGGACAATGGATTGGAGACGAAGCCCCCGGTGAATTCCGAGACAGTGAGGAATGTGAAGACCCCGAACCAGCCCACCGTGGCGCCGACCGCGGAAGGCCGCGTCCCCGGGGCAATTGCCAGGATGATGAAGGGTACGACGACGGCGACGATACCGAGCAGGTCGAGGACGTTGCCCAACGGGCTGAAGGCCCGGAAGGCGTACTGCATCGGATAGAAATCAAGCAGGATGACCGTCACCAACGCGGATGCAGCAGCGAGGATGAAGAAGATGCGGGCGGGCGAAGCAGTTCGGCCCGGTCGGGCATTGATCCGAGCCAGTCGCACCACGCCGATGGCGGAGACGGTGCAGAAGGCGACCGACAGGGCCAAGCAGACCAGGGCGATGGCGACCTCATCGTTGTCGAGGTGAATTCCGTAGTAGCCGGTGCTGAATGTCGACGCGTAGTAGTTGAGCGACAGATCGGTCCACTCGAAGGCCAGGAGGCCCCCGACGGCCAGGAGAACTCCCAGACCGGTTGCCCGAGAGGACGGGACGAGGGTGATGACCGCCCCCGCCACCAGGATCAGGCTCAGAACGATCAGGTCAACCGGCAGGCTCGGGAGAATCTGGTCGACGACCGTCCTGAGCTGCCAGAACACATGTGAGAGGGCAAGTACGAGAGCACTCAGGATAGCGAGGACGGATGCCACGACGGCGATGGCGGTGCATCGGTCGTCGCTTCGAGCAAGGCCTCGTCCCGTCTCGGTGCCCCGCGTCGACCACGGGTCTGTTACGGCCACCTCGTACCTCCCGTCAGATCTGGTGGCCGCCATCCGCAGATCGGCCGGGACGAAAATCTAGTGCAATCATCCGGACCCGGACTCGGACCCGGACTCTTGGGCCGTGTCGTCGGGCTCCTTGGACTGCGCCTCGGGGTCCCCCTCGGGTCAGGTGGCGTAGGGGGGCTGGAGCCCCGAGATCATCGGGAAATGGCGCACGTTCGTGGTGAGTAGGTCGGCACCAACCAAGGTAGCGGTGGCGGCGATCAGATAGTCGATGGCGTCGATGCCGCTATGCGAACTTCGGTACTCAACGGCCATGGACCCGGCCAGCCTGGCGATCGCTTCGTTCACCGGCACCCAGGTCAGCGCATCCATGAACAGCTCGGTGGTGTCGATCTCGTCCGGCCGCATGCCGGCAAGAAGCTCGAATCGGCTCAACTCGCTGGCCAGAAGTGGCTCGCCTTGATCGGCCAGGTGCTCGAGGAGTTGAGCGGCTCGGTCGTCGCCTCGCAGGTGGTCGATGGCGATCGTCGTGTCGAGGAGCTTCACATTGAGCGGAGCCGGGCCAGCCGGTCGTTGACGTCATTCCGCAGGGAGTCGACGAATTGCGAGCCCGTGTAGTCCCGGTCCTTCCACGTTCCCGCGGAGGAGCGGAGCGCTTCGAGGCGTGACGCTGCGGTCCGCTCTCCGTACTGGGCTCGGATGGCACGGCGGATGAGCTCCGAGCGGCTGGCTCCGGTGCGAACGACGGCTGCGTCGAGCGCGGCTACCTCTTGTTCGTCCAGGTAGATCTGGGTCCTGTGCACGACATTAGTATACATTAGATGATGTACTGCAGCGATAACGAGGCCTGATTGCCGCTGGACGTGGCCCAGCGAAGCATCTGGCGGTATGGGGGCCCCATTGCCCCATGGCCGCCTGGGCCACGAGGACGTGACAGTGGTGACCCGCGCCCTAGAAGCCTGATTGGGTAGCCGGTATCGGCTGCTACCAGAGGGTGACCGGGCGGGGGTAGCGGTGCCGGCGCAGAGCCCGGTCCTTGGTGACCAACCGGATGCCGCGCTCGATGGCGGTGGCGTAGATCAGCCGGTCCGCCGGATCGCCAGGGAAGCCGGTGGGCAGACCGACTGCCGAGTCGGCGATGGCCGGCGTGATGGGCACGGTCTCCACTTGACCCGCCAATTGCTCGAGCCAGGATCCGATGGGGATGGTGAGGAGGATCCTCTCGTGACGGGCCAGCCAGGCCAGTTCGAACCAGGTGATGGCCGAAACCGCCAGGTCGTCGGCCTCGTCGAGGCTCCTGGCTGCGGCGGCGCTCAGACGCGCTGGTTCGGTCGACCACCAGTGGAGGACGTGGGTGTCGAGGAGGACCGTTGTCATGGGAGGTTCCACTCGACTCCGGTCGAAAGCAGGTCGTCGTCCGCATCGGCGGCGAAGGCCACGTCGGACAGCATCCCTTTCAACGCGTGGGGACCCCGGGCCGGCACCAGGCGGGCCACCACCCGGCCGTGCTTGGTGATGGCCACCTCGTCGCCGGCGGCCACCTCGTCGAGGAGGGCCAGGATCTTGGCCTTGGCCTCGGTAGCGGTCACTATTCTGGTCATATGGTCATACTACTGGTCAGACTCAAGACCTCGACGTCGTCCCCATCTGATTTCAGGGCGGCGGTCCTCGGTCTTCGTCGCCGCTCGATGACCGGCCTCACTGCCAAGGGCGCAGCGACACGGCAACGGATCATCGAGGGCGCCGCCGGGGTGATCCGCGAGATCGGGACGACATCCGCCTCGACACGCGATTCACGGACGTGTCAAATGACAGATATGGCGAACATGAGGGTAGGGCGACCATGGACCACGGCGACAGCAATCCTGACAGCGGCTCATCATGGCTTCGAGCTGTCGAGTGGGGTTGGACTCGTTCTGCAGCCTGAACTCGGACTCGGCTTGGCTACTGCTCTGTGGGGCACTGGTATCCCGGCGTGGATTCGTCTCGCCGCCAAAGGAGATGACACGAGGTGGGACCCCCTGCTGGCGGCTTGGTCTGGCGCGTCCTTGGCCGGCGTGTTGGTGCATTTCAACCTTTGGCCCTGGCGGCTCAACCGGCTCGGGATACCATTCCTTACCGAGGCGGAGGGCCTCAACTCCTCGAGTCTTCCTGCTTACAGCGCGCTCCTGCATGTCTGGGGAGCAGCCTCTGCCCTTTCCATCATGTGCGAGGTTCGCCCTGGAGCCCGGCGCTGGGCCTTGGTCGGGCTGGCCACTGCGCCCTTATTGAGGCGGTCGGCCCAGCACCATTTCTCGTGGCTGAGGCAGGAGGCTGTGAGCAACCCGGCTTGGTGGAACCGAGGCGCAATCTGAGCCAGGACGCCGGCGCCACCTGCGATGGTGAGCCGGGACGGCGCTGTGCGCCCCCCTGGCCGGCCGGCCGCCGTGAGTAGCATCGCCTCGACCCGACCAAGGAGAGCACCACCATGGCCCATGACCCGGTAGTAGCGGAGACGGTCCGCGAACGGGACAGCCTCGAGCCCCACTTCGTCCTGGTCGACCAGGACCGCAGGGCCGAAGAGGCGTTGGCCAACTACCGGGGCGCGAGTGGACGCCAGCCCAACCTGCTCATGATCCTCTTCGACGACGTGGGCTGGGGTGACTTCGGTTGCTACGGCGGGGGAGTGGCCGTGGGGGCGCCCACCCCCAACATCGACAAGCTGGCCCGGCGGGGCAAGCTGCTCACCTCCTGCTACTCGGAGCCGTCCTGCACGCCGTCGCGGGCCTCGATCATGACCGGGCGCCTGCCCATGCGCCACGGCCTGTTACGGCCACCCATGTACGGACAGCCCGGTGGTCTCGACGGCGAGGCGACCCTGGCCGAGCTGTTGTCGGCGGCCGGCTATGTGACCCAGGCGGTCGGCAAGTGGCACATCGGGGAGAACGTCGAGTCCCAACCGCAGAACGTGGGCTTCGACGACTTCTACGGGTTCTTGTCGGTGTCGGACATGTACACCGAGTGGCGGGACCCCCACTTCTTCCCCGAGATCGTCTACAGCGAGGAGCGGACCCGTTGGGTGGAGAACCTGCCCTTCAACAAGTGCTTCGTCCACGCCACCCGCGGCGGGGAGACCGAGAACGTGGAGGAAGTCACCGTGCCCGTCCTCTCGCTGCTCGACGACAAGTGGGCCACCTACTCCGCGGAGTTCATCCGGCAGATGGCCGAGCTGCCAAAAGAGGACCGCCGGCCCTGGTTCCTCTACCACTGCACCCGGGGCGCCCACTTCGACAACTACCCCCACGAGCGGTTCCTCGGGTCGTCACCGGCCAAGCACCCCTATAAGGACACCATCATCGAGCTCGACGACATCGTGGGCCGGCTGGTGGCCGAGCTGGAGGCCTCCGGCCAGATGGAGGACACGGTCATCTTCGTCTCCTCGGACAACGGCCCGGAGATGGAGACCTGGCCCGACGCCGCCTATTCGCCGTTCCGCAGTGCCAAGGGCTCGACCTGGGAGGGTGGCCAGCGGGTGCCCGGCATCATCACCTGGCCGGGGATGATCGAGGCCGACGTGATGACCGACGGGCTGTTCTCCCAGATGGACCTGTTCTGCACCTTTCTGGCCCTGGCCGGGACGCCGGAGGCGGTGCCCACCGACCGGTTCATCGACAGCGTCGACCAGACCTCCTTCCTGCTCGACGCCGACGGCCGGTCCAACCGCAAGTACCTCTACTACTGGCTGACCAACGTGTTTTCGGCCCTGCGGGTGGGGGAGTGGAAGTTCATGGTCGCCTCCACCTCCGACGACGACCGCGACTGCTTCAACCTGGGTGGCTTCACCGGGGTCACCCAGAAGTACTCCCACGGCCGGCTTTACAACCTGTACCTCGACCCGAAGGAGAGCCACAGCTACATGATCCGCAAGCTGGCCTATATCGACAGCTTCACCAGCGGAATCCGTGACCACTTCATCACCTTCGGCAAGTACCCGCCCAAGCAGCCCATCGCCGCCATGCAGTGAGGCACCATCCCATGGCTTCGGTGAGCGGACCGGGTCGGGTGCAGATGTCTTCGGCCCGCCTTCGGGGGTGGTGAGCATCGGAACCGGGCGGGTCATCGGTACCGCGGTACTTGTCATCGGGTGGTCAGTGGTGGCGGCAGGCGCAGTGCTGATCGGTTTGGGTGTCGCCGGCCGAGCCGCCGAGCGGGACGAAGTGGTGGGATCGGGCCTGGCGCTCCTGATGGTGGGGATGCTTGTGGTGCTGTTGGGTAACTACGTCCACCACAGCGAAAGCGATGACGACGAAAGCGACAAGGTCGCTGGCGGTGACGAACGCTGAGAGGCGGCGGTTGCTCAGACGGGAACCACGTCCACGAGACCTGCCAGGTCGCGAAAGTCCTGAGGGTTGCGCGTGTAGAGCGGCAGACCGGCGGCGCAGGCAGTCGAAGCGATGAGGAGATCGAGAGCCCGAGGTCCCCGTGCCTTCCGTCCGGTAGCTACCACCGCGGCAAAGACGCGTCCGTAGGCCCGTGCCGCTTCGTTGTCGAATGCGAGTACGCCGAAAGTCGCCTCGGCCCGCTGAAGGCGGTCCTGACGTCGGGCCCGCTCGACGGGGTTGGTGGCGGCGTGGGGCCCTGCTGCCAGTTCGGCCATAGTGATGGACGTCACGACCACCTCGGCGGGGAGGTGCGTGGCGTCAAGTTGCTCGAGGTCGATGACCACCGACGTATCGATGACGCCTCGGATACGGGGGTGCTGATCAGGCACGGGGTTCGGGATCCTGGGATGCCACTCGATCGAGGTCGGCGCGTAGCTGGGTGTACTCGACGGCCGGGGCGTTCCTGAACGCCTCGATGGCCTCCACAGCGGACACGAAGTGGTGGCGGCGGAGTGGGGCAAGTTCGCCGACCGGGACGCCGTTCCGCGTGACCACGTAGGACTGCCCCTGGTCGAGCCCCCGCATGATCTCCCCGCTGTCGTTCCTTAGCTGGCGCTGCGTGATTTCGGTGACCATGCCCCAGCGTAGCACGACGTGCTACATAACCACCTCGGGTGAACCGTTGACCTCTACTTCGCTGCCCAACCTTCATCTCGAGAGGGACGACCACCCTCACCCGCCGACCGGAGCCACCGTTCCGATGTCGGGGATCCACCGTTTCATGAAGGTGTCGAACATGGGCACGGTGAAGTCGATCTCGCCCCACCGAGGGGAGTAACAGAGTGACTTCTTCAACAGGCCGTCACGGGTCGGCCCCAGGGCGGTGGCCTTCGTGCCCAGCAGCACGGCGACCTCCACCGACCGAACCGGTCCAGGTGCGAGTTCGGCCATGGCCCGCAGATAGGCCCGCTCGGCATCGTTGGTCCGTCCGGTCCGCACACGGAAGAACCCGTCGTCAAGCTCGGCAGTCGCCACCGGAAGGCTCTGCTCCACGTCGTCCAGGGTGATCCGATCGGGTCCCTCGGCCACGTCCCAGGCCTGCTTGCCGAACTCCTGGAGGAAGTAGGGGTAGCCGCTAGTGACCTCGACGAGCCTGTCGAGGGCGTCGGGATCCCAGGTCACACCCTCGTCGGCCGCCGGTACCACCAGGGCCTCGTGGGCCTGGTCGCCGGTCAGCGAGTCGATGACCGGAAAGGTGAAGATGCGCTCGGAGTAGGATTTGGCCTCACCGGTGAGGGTGGCTAGGGAGGGCAGCCCGGCCCCGGCCACGGTGATAGGCAGTCCGAGTTGCGTGGCCCGGTGGAGGCCCATGACCAGTGCCTCGAGGCTCTCGACCCCCACGTAGTGCAGCTCGTCGATTGTGACGAGGACTCCAGTGGAATGGTCACGGGCCACCTCACCGAGTTCGACGAACAGGCCGGCCAGGTCCGAAGCGAGGTCGCCGGAGTCGGCCGGTCCGTGGACGGCGTCGACGTCGATGGCCAGCTCGGGCCCGTTGGGCAACCGGATGCTGAACGCCTTCAGGATGCCGAGGGCCCGGCGGGCCCGGTCGCCGATACGACGTTTGGCGTCCATGGACAGAAGGATGCGGCGGAATGCGGCGGCCAGCCGGGCCGGCAAGTCCCCGTCTTCGGAGACCTCGATGTGCTCGTGGAAGTAGCCCCGGGCGTCGGCCAGCAGTTCGAACTCGTTGAGCAGCACGGTCTTGCCCACGCCCCGTAGCCCGGTGAGCATCTCGCTGCGACCGTCCCGACCCAGGAGCAACCGCCGGAGGGCGATGTCCATGGCCTCGATCTCCCGTTCGCGACCAACCAGAGCCGGTGGCCGGGTGCCGGCCCCGGGGCTGAATGGATTGCGGACCGGGTCGATGCAGGAAGTCTAGGACTTTTCGGCAATTATAGGAAATCCCCTATAAATCCGAAAAAAGGTTAGAAGTGAGGGCTCCCTGCCCAGAAGGGACCCTTCACCCCGCCTGGACAGGCGCACGCCATTTCATCTTCAGTGCTCCGGAGCAAGCCCACAACATGGCAACGACCATCTCTACCAACGAGGGGATCCGGTTCCGTCTGGCCGTTCCAGGACACCACCGTACAAAGTCTTCTGGTCCTCGGCTGGCCCTCGGATCGAGGCAGTGTTCCCTCATCCGTAGCGGGCGAGTCGTCACTGCTCTCAGGTCCTGTTTGATCGCCACTTTCCGCTCAGGATCAGACCCGACTGGACCGGGCGATGGTGGTGTTTCTCGGACTGGCCGGCTGACGCCACCGGCTTCGCAGGACAGGGCAAGAGCAGGGGAGAGGTGAAGCCGCTTCGAGCCCTGTCCGTCGTAACCTGCGTCGATGACGGTCGAGGCGCCCATCGCCCCGCCCCCGGCGGCCCGAACCGGTCATCGCCATGCCCGACGCGTCCGCCGGCTGCCCAGCTGGATCGCCATCGTGCTCTGGGTGGTGCTCGCCCCGCTGGCCGTGGCCGCCCTCATGCGCATATTCGCCTGGGACCGGTTCGAGTTCTTCGCGGTGGTCAACACCATCAGCCTGTTCGTCTACCTGCCGGCCTGGGTGGTGGCTGTGGTCGCTGTCATCGGGCGGCGCTGGTACCTGGCCGGTGCGGCCATCCTCATCTGTGTCGCCCAGGTCGGATTCGTCCTGCCCGAGTTCACCGCGGCCCAGCCGGCACCGTCGTGGACCGCCCACGCCCCGACCATCCGGCTGTTCGATGCCAACGTCTACAACGAGAACCCCTCCATGGCCGGCTACATCAGCCAGATCAACGAGCTCAAGCCGCAATTGCTGACCATGGAGGAGGCCATCCCGTCCGACGTGACCCAACTGCAGGACTCGGGGGCCCTGGCCGGCCTGCCCTACAGAGTCCAGATCAAGCGGTCTGACCCCTTCGCCTTCCTCGTCGCCTCCAAGTATCCGTTGACCAATGTGAAGGTGGCCTACCTTTACGGCCGACCCCTGGTGGTGCAGATGGACGTGCAGCTGTCGTCGGGGCCCCAGCCACTGTGGGTCCTCCACACCATCGCTCCGTTGCCGGTGTCGTTCTCGCAGTGGCAGGGTCAGATGGCCGACATCAACCACCTGATCCGGACCCGCGGCACCACCGACCTGTTGGTGGTGGGGGATTTCAACGCCGACTGGGGCAACAAGGGGTTCAACAAGATCCTGGCCACCGGCATGGTCGACGGGGCCGCCGCCCGCGGCGACGCCCTCGGGATGACCTGGTCCCAGCTCGAGCACCCCCTGCCCCCGTTGGTGCGCATCGACCACGTGCTCACCGGACCGGGCGTGGCGGTCACCCGGATCGCCACCGGCCCCGGCCCGGGCAGTGACCACCGCGACGTGCGGGCCACTATCGCCTTCCAGCGCGGTTAGTCGACCTTGCGACCGTCCGGACGCCGGTGGTCCGCTCGGTCAGCAGCCTGTAGGCCTGGAGGATGCTCCCTCAATCATCAGTCGTAAGCCTGTCCAATATGTCTGATTTACGGGCGGCATACTCTCGATCGTCTATCCTCGCGCAGAGACTTGAGCAACTGAAGCTGCCGACGCGGGTCAGTCGAATCGACAATTCGGTCTGCAATTTCGACACTCTCCGCGGAACTGGCGCCTCTAAATTCGGCCTCCGAAGTCTTGCTCGATCCGTCCGCGGTGCCCGTCCCTCGTTGAATTACCTCAATATGTACTGATCCATCACCGGGTGCCCGATCACTGGCCAGGTCGATCCACGTGGCGGGAGCAGCCACGTGGATCAGATGCAAAACGGCTTGTATCGGATTCGGATTGGTAAACCATTCGTCTGTTTCCCCATGAGTTGGATTCCGGCGGCCAAGTCCAATTCCCTTCACTTCGCCGTTCGTTCTCACAACTAACCGGACACCTGAATTGGCGTAAAAGTAGCGAACCGATGGGAAATCATTTTTCTTACATATTGCCCTAATCACCTGATCGTCATACAGCAAAATCAAAACGTTCGCGCCTCCGCTTCCAGTCGCAAACGACCAAGCGCGAAGCTGAGGGTATCGTTGGGAGAGCATGGAAACCGCTGGCTCCAACGACTCACGCTGGGAGAGCGGTTGCCCGCCAAGGGCGGAGTGGAGTTCCTTCCAAATTGATGCAGAACCGAACGGGAACACTGGTATGGGCCGGTTTTGTATCCGCGAGGTATTCGCTTTGTATGCATCGGATGGTGACCTTGAGTGAGTTGATTTATTAACCCAAGCCAATATGCCGACGATTACGGCAAGAATCCCAATAATGAATAGCCACTGTCCGGTCGCGGCGCCAATAGATGCTCGATCGCACTGGCTCTGGACCGCGCTTGATACGGACTGACCGACGGCACCCAAACCACTTGTACAGAGTGCATCACGACCGTCATTTGTGATCTTCAGGATTTGACCGACGATGCCGGCCAAAAGGCCGCCGAAGAGGAAATAGGCCGGATGAACCTTGTCGAGCCACTCATCTCGGTTCGATCGCGGCGCCACATAGCTCCCATCTGCTCAACCGCCTGCTTGGGATACTCAAAAATGCTAAGTGCGCGATCGACCTCGCGCAAATGTCCACACTATCTACCCATGGCTCAGCCGCACTGATCGATTGGCCTGAGCCGTAATTGACTCAAGCTACGGGACCACGTTCACCGAATAATCGGAGACGGCCCGACACTGTCACGGGCCAGATAGACGTCGGGTTCGACGGAGCCCTCGGGCAGTCCGGTCACCCCCAGCTGCTCGAGCACCCAGCGGGTCATGGTGGTGGCGATGGCGGCCAGGTCACCGGTGACCACACTGATCGACGGCCGGTAGGCCAGGGTCCAGGGGGAGTCGCCGAAGGTGAGGAACGAACAGTCGCCGGGGATGTCGAGGTCGGCCCGGGCCAGACCCTCGAGCAGGTGGGGAGCGAGGGCGTGGGAGGCCGACCACAGGGCGGTGACCCCGCCGTGGGTCCGGACCAGCCCGTCGACCACGTCGGCCAGCTGCTCGCCGTCGAGCAGGGCACCATCGAGAAGGGAACCGAGCATGACCCGGGTGGGCTCGAGGCCGTGGGCGAAGCACCCGGCCTCGATGAGGTGCCAGCGGGCGTCACCGGTTTCGCGGAGGGCGCGACCCCGGGCGACCAGGGCGATGCGGTGGTGGCCCAGTTGAGCCAGATGGGCACAGGCGCCATCGATGGCCTCGCCCAGCGAGGCGGCCAGCAGGCCGGCCTCGGCGGCGAACTCCTCGGCGTCGGCCACCAGCAGCCCGTCGTCGGCCAGCTGCCGCAGGTGATCGGCGTCGCTGGGCCGTCCGGCCACGATGAGGGCGTCCACCCGCTGTGAGGACAACCGGTCCAGCTGACGGCGCTCGATGGCCGGCGTGCGCTGGGTGTCGGCAACGATCACCGCAAAGCCGTGCTGGCCGGCCAGATGGTCCACCGCCCGAAGGAAGGGGAGGAACACCGGGTTGGCCAGGTTGGGGACCAACACCCCGATGATCCTCGACCGCTCGGTGCGGAGGCTTCTCGCCGAGGCACTGGGGGAGTAGCCCAGCCGGTCGGCTGCCGCCTGCACCTTGGCGATGGCCGCGGCACTGGCCGGACCCCGTCCGCTGAGTACCCGGGACACCGTGGCCGTGCTCACCCCGGCCTCGGCCGCCACCTGACGGATGTCCGGACGGCTCATCGGGGCAGCTGGCCGGCAGGCCGAGACGGCATGGTTGACGGGGTCACCCGGTCAGTTTACTGTAATCGTTTACAGACAAGGACGAGAACGAGTTTCGAAACCGGGAAGAGGTGGTTGACGTGGGACGGAGCAGCAAACACCCGTACGCCTTCGGATGGCTGGTGGCGCTGGCCGTGGCCGGCGTCACCCTCGCCGCCTGCGGGGGTTCGTCGAGCTCGACCACCACCACCGCCTCGACCACCCCGACCACCTCCACCGCGTCGGCCATCGAGGCCCACCCGAGCAGTGGGTGCGGGACGGCGGCGTCTCCGGGCACGGTGACCCTCACCCCGACGATGGCCGGCAAGCAGCGCCTGGCCATCGTCCATGTGCCCACCGGCTACCAGTCGGCAACGCCGGTGCCCCTGGTGATCAATATGCACGGCAGCCAGTCGACCGCCCTGGCCCAGGAGGGCTTCACCGGTATGGACGCCACATCCGATGCTGACGACTTCATCGTCACCTATCCCCAGGGCGACATTCCGGCCGGGTCCGGCTACGAGTGGAACGTCCCCAACGAGCCCCTGGTCGGCGGAGCAGCGGTGCCGGCCGGCTCACCCGACGACGTGACCTTCATCGAGCAGCTGGTCACCCTGCTCGAGTCCAAGTACTGCATCGACACCAACCGGGTGTTCGCCACCGGCTTCTCCGGCGGGGCCCGCATGGCCAGCCAGCTGGGCTGCGATGCCTCCACCATTTTCGCCGCGGTGGCCCCCGTGAGTGGACTCCGGCTGCCCACCCCGTGTCCGACTGCCCGGCCGGTGCCGGTGATCTCCTTCCACGGCACCGCCGACCCGGTCGACCCCTACAACGGAAACGGCGAGGCCTACTGGACCTACAGCGTGCCGACGGCCGCCCAACGGTGGGCGGCCCAGGACGGCTGCCCGGCCACCCCGACCACCTCCCAGCCGGCCAGCACGGTCACCCTTACCGCCTACACCCCCTGCTCGGGCGGGGCCGAGGTCGAGCTCTACACCATCGCCGGCGAGGGCCACGAGTGGCCCGGCGGACCGCATCTGCCCCGCGCGTACACCTCTACCCTCGGCCCCCAGTCCACCGCCATCAGTGCCGACAACACCATGTGGGCCTTCTTCACCGCCCATCCCCTTTCCTCCTGAGCGGATTCTGCCGATAGGACAGCTCGGGTCCAAAACCCGAGGTCATTGCCCTATTGGGCGCGGCACCATCGGTGGTCCGAGGCCGCACCTCCGCTAGCAGCCCTTCCCCTCCGTCTGTGCTGGTGCCTTGCCACCTCGGACAGGTGACCTCGAGCTTCAGTTCTGTGGTCGACGCGCCGATCAATTTGATTGAGCCAGTATCGAACGGAGCGGCGACAAAGCGGATGAAAGCCCGAGCCATTGTCTTGATGGCGGTAATTTGCTTAGTGATCGAGCTCACCGCCATGGCGGCGTCGGCGTCACACGCCCAGAGTCATGCCAGCACCGGGATGGGCCGCGCTGCCTCACCGACCACCGTCGCTCGGGGTGGTGGCCGCGAACTGGGCAATGAGTCGGAGCACGTCGTTGGTGGGGCGAGCACGACGGTCGCTGGTCAGAGTGCCGCCAAAACACTGTCGCTCCTCGGCTCTCCAGCCAGTGAGTCGGCGAGCTCCAAGGTCCTCCGCCGTGCGTCATCGACGCCGGTGCCGGTATCGACAAAGACCGTACCTGTCTCCACCGGCACCACACCCGTCGCCACCACCACCGTGCCTGCCTCCACCACGACCGTGCCGCCCGCCTCAGCGGGTACCAATCCGAAGATCGGACTCTCACTGGGGGACACCCTGATGACGGAGACCCCGAGCGCGATAGCCGCCGAGCTGTCGCAGATTCGCTCGCTGGGAGTGACCTGGATCCGGCTGGATCTCGATTGGAGCAACATCCAGCCCACCTCGGCCTCCTCCTATTCGTGGGGCCCGTTCGACGGCATTGTGGCTGCGGCCGAGGCCGATGGCATCTCGCTCTTTCCGATCATTGACTACACACCATCGTGGGCCAGGCCGGCAGGCTGCGTCACCGAGTTCTGCGCTCCGGCCGACCCCTCAGCATTTGGGACCTTTGCCGGTGCGGCCGCGGCACGGTACGCCCCCATGGGCGTGCATGACTGGGAGATATGGAACGAGCCCAACAACACCCAGTTCTGGCAGCCGCAGCCCAATGTGGCCGCCTATGTCACTCTCCTGCAAGCGGCGACGAGCGCCATCCGGTCCGCCGATCCCCAAGCCTTCGTCGTCTCCGGGGGCCTGGCACCCGAAGCCACATCCAACGGAAACATCGCCCAACTCTCGTACCTGGCCACCTTCTGTGCCGACGGAGGCCCCTCGTACGTTGACGCGATCGGGTACCACGCCTACTCCTATCCGGTCCTGCCGAGCGACTTCCAGATCTGGAACGCCTGGTCCCAGATTGACGGTACGACGCCAAGCTTTCGGTCGATCCTGAACGGCTGTGGGGCGGCAAGCAAGAAGATCTGGATCACCGAGTACGGGGCACCGACCAATGGGCCCGGCGCCGAGGCGACGCCTTCGAATTACAACTTCGCGGAGAATCCGGACCATGTGTCGGAGTCGCTCCAGGCGCTCATGGCCACACAATCGGTGCAACTGGTCCGCGCCGATCCGAATATCGGAGCTCTCTTTTGGTACTCGTACGAAGACCTCTCAACCGATACGTCCACACACGAGAACTTCTTCGGCCTGCTCAACAGTGACGGGACGCCCAAGCCGGCCTGGTCGGCGCTTCAGGCCGCCATCGCCAGCTGAGCGCGACTGCCTGCACTAGCGAGAAGCCCTAGTGCGCTTTCCCCTCGAACCTCAGCCGACCTGGGGGTCGTAGGTGATGTTGGTGTTGGAAACCGAGTGGACGTCGGCGAAACCACCGGTGGCTCCGGTAAACCCGATGAGAGCACTCGCCGGTATGGGAACGCCTGGCACACTGAGGTACTGGGTCCCGTCCACCGACACGGTGATGGTGCCGTTGGTCTCGGACACGTGGATGGTGTGCGATCCGTCCAGGTTGGGAACAGCGGTTGAGGTCGCCAGCCACACCGGTCCATTGGAGTTCTCCGAGTCGGTCACTCCGATGAAGTTCGCACTGGGGTCGTTGGCGTTCTTGTAGGTGTCCTCGGCGATCGCCACACCTCCCAGATGTCCCCAGCCATAGGCGCTCGAGCCGGATCCGAGGGCGGTGGCTCCGTCGGTGGAGGGCACGATCACGAAAGCCATACCGTCGGCTCCGGTACCCGGGCCGATGGTCGAGGTATAGGTTGCGTTCAGCGTGGTCGGAGTGATGGCGGTGGGCCAGAACGCCGTACCGGTGTCGTGGTCGACCGCCGGGTTGAGTTGGAGGGTGGTTCCTGACAGGGTTGCCGTGCCGTTGAGTTTCCAGCCGCCCAAACTCGGATCCGGAATCCCCGGGGTCACCGCCACGTTCGACACGATGTGCTGATCGGTGAGTCCGCCCGTCCCTGCGGTAAAGAGCACTTCGGCGTTGGGCGGCAGGTTGGGGTCGCTCTCTTGCAGGACCTCTATCCCGTTCATGGTTACGGTGACCACGGTGCCGGAAACGGTCACGACGATCTGATTGGTCGTATTCCTCAGAGCTGAGACCGTCGTGTTGGTTTCGAGATAGTTCGGCCAGTATTGATTGGCTCCGTCGGCGATGGCCACGAAATTATTGGACGGGTCTACCGGACCTTGGTAGGTGCGAAATACGACAGCTGTCCCCTTGGGACCGGCGACGTAGCCGAGGCCCCCTCCGTTTGCCCCCAAGAAGCTTGTGGAGGTTGGGCTGGCCAGTGTCATGGTCATGCCGTCCGCACCGGTCCCCCCGGTGATCTGCTCGGTGAAGCTGACCTTGAGTCCGTTGGTCGGCACCACTTGTGGATCCAGCGCCGAACCAGCTTGATAGGTGGTGGCTGGCGTGAGGACCAGCTGACCGTTCGTATGTACGGCGGAGCCGAACAGACTCCAATTGATCCCTCCGGTCCCGGTTCCGGTGAGAGGAATGGTGATCCCACCGTCATCGGTGGCGATCGAAGCGGTGCTTGACGACGGGCCGGCTGAGTTCGGAGTGAACGACACGGTCGCCGGCAGCGAGGTTCCGGCGGGAATGATGGTGTCAGCGGCGGGGAGACCGGTGATGCTGAACGGCCCGGCAGGCACGGTCGCACCCTCGAACACGACAGGCGAGTCGCCGCTGTTGGTGATGGTCACCGGCGTGGTTCCCGTCGACCCGACGGCCACGCTGCCCGCGTTCACGCTGGTGGGCGAGGCGGCAAACCGGCTGGTGTTGGATATGGACACGTTGGAGATGGTCTGAAGGTCGTCTTGGAGCGCGGTCGTCCCGGTAAACTCCAGGTACGCCCGAGGCGGAAGGTTCGGGTCGCTGTCTTGGAGCACCTGGGTTCCGTTCAGCGTCACGGTCAGCTGGGTTCCCTTGATGGTGACCACCACGTTGTCCGGGGTGTTTCTCAGTGGGGGCACCGTGGTGTTGGTTTGCAGGTAATTGGCGTACGTCGGGTTGGTGGCGTTGGGGCCGTCGGCGATACCCATGAAGTTGTTCGACGGCTCGCCGGTCCCCTGGAACGTTCTGAGCGCGACGGCCGTCCCGGTGATGCCGACATAGCCCAGGCCACCTCCCGAACCACCGCTGAAGGTGGGCGAGGTCGGGCTGGCCAGGGTGAGTGTGACGCCGTCTCCTCCTCCCGTACCTCCACCCAGGTTGGCCGTGAAGGCAACCGAGAGCCCATCGGTGGGCACCTCATGGGGGGACCGTGCGGTGCCGAGCTGCCACTGCGTCGGCTGTGTCAGCTGCACTGCGCCATTGACCAGCTGGGCACTTCCTCCCAAGTTCCAACCACCTGCCGATGGCGGTGTGGTTGCAACCGGTGCCACGCCGGTACCGGTGAACTGCTCGTCGGTCAGTACCGAGTTGCCCGAGCCGTTGAGGACCCACACGTCGTTGAAGGTTCCCACCGAGGTTGGGGTGAACGCCACGTACTCCTTGTCAGTGGCCCCGGCGGCGATCCCTGATCCTTCGACCAACGAGGTGATGGCGTGGAAGGCACTGGCCACTGGGGGCTTGGACTTGGTGATCTCGAGCCCGGTAGCGCCAATATTGGACACGTTGACCTGGGCATAGACGGTGTCTCCGACCGGCACGTTCCCGAAGCTGATCGGATCGGGGGTGACGCTCAACACGCCGGGGGCCGCCGAGTTGCCCGACAGGGGAACGTCGACCGACCCTCCGACGTCGGTGTTGACAACCAAGTTATCGGTTGACAGTACGGGCGCCGTCGGCGAGTAGGTCACCGTCACCGCGACACTCTGACCCGTGTCGAGAACGGTTCCCAGGGGGGGAGACCGCTGACCGAGAAGGGGGCTGAAGGCGAAGTGATCGAGGTGATCGTGCACGGAAGGCTGCCCTCGTTGGTGAAGGTGACCGGCTGGGTGGTCACCTGTCCCTCGGCTATTCCACCGAAGCTGACCGCCTGGGGGCTGGAGGTCAGCAACGCTCCCGGTACGATTCCGTACCCGTTTTCCCCGACATTGTAGATACCGGCGCTGGTGGTGACGGTAAGCGTGCCCCCAGCTCCCGCCAACCCTCCGGGGGTACAGTTCTCGGTGGGCGCGCAATCGGTTGCCGCGGTGGTCGGTGTGAAGGTCACCGGAACCGTCAGTGTCTGTCCGGCGGTGAGGGTGGCGGGCAGCGCCGGGGTCGGTGTGCCGAGGGTGAACTCACCCGTGGTGGTGGCCACACTGCTTACCGTCAGTGGCTCGGTCGCGGTGAAGGTGGCGTTGAGCGTCTTGGTCTGACCGATGGTCACATCGCCGAAGGCGACCGGGGATCCGGTCAACGGTTGGGCGACGGGCGCGCCGAACCCGTAGATGGCTCCCGTGGTGGTCGGGATGTACACCATGGGGGTCGGGTTGGGTCCATCGCCGACGTCGTAGATGCCCGGCGGGGTCCATTTGTCCACGTAGCCGATAGGTGCCTCCCACAGCAGCTGCAAGGTGCCATTGACCGGAACGGGGTTGTAGGCCCTCAGCTCGCCGCCCGGTTGGGTGCTGTTGGCCGTCCAGGCCTCCCACAGGATGGAGCTACCCGAGGTGGTGCCCGACGAGGTGACGATCGGCTGGCCGGAGCCGTAGGCGAAGGGGTCCGCCGCCGTGCCCACCTCGCTGAAAGTGGGTAGTCCGGTACCGGTCACCCCGTACTTGAGGGCCACCAGGCTGCCGGTAGCGGTGACGTCGGTGCTCGAGGACGTGAAGAAGTACAGGTAGCCGCCGTCTCCGCCCCAAACCGCGGCCTTGCCCCACACCCCGCCGATCGGACCGATTCGGGCCAGCACGTCATCCGAGCCGTTGGGTCCCTGCTGGAACCCGCCCAGGTTCTTGGCATTGAGGACATAGAGGTACCCCTCTTTGCCGATCTCGATGGCCAGATCGGGATATTGGGCCGTTCCGAACTCGGCCGGCGGAAGCAGTACCGGGGCGCCGGACCCCAGGTCGCCGTCGATCTGGTTGAGATAGTTCGAGTCATACGGCTGGAAGAAATCGGTGGGCTGCAGCGACCCGTTGGGCTCGACCTGGAGGCGGGTGACCGTCTGGGCCAACTGGTTGGGGGGGGTGTCGCCGGGTGTGGGAGTCGTGGTGTCGTTGCCGTTACCACTGGCGAAGATGATCTGGCCGGGCCCGTCGGAAATCAGCGCCCCCCCGGACTGCCAGATGCCTCCGACCCGCGGCTGCGATCCGCCGACCTCATCGGTCCACATGGTCTGGAGGGTCCCCGTCTCGGTGACACCCACCACCCAGCCTTCGGTGGGGGGAAGATCACAGTGCGACCCGAAGGCGGCGTAGACCGTTCCGTTCAGCAACAGGAGACCCGGGCGCTGGAGCTGGTAGACGGCGTTGAAGGTGGCCGTAGGGTCGTTGGACGCGTTGCCCTGGATCACCACCGGAAAGCCGGGCTGTTCGGCACCGGTCAGGACATTGACCGCGTGCATCGACCAGGTGGAGGGTCCGGAGGTTCCCGACACGTACGAGTTGGCCGTGAAGTACTCGGTGTCGGTGTTCTGGTCCACCACCGGCGTACCGATGATCCCCTGGCCGCCACCGATATCGGCACATCCGATGGCTGCCGCACTGACCGGATTGCCGACGTTGCGGGACCACTCGATGGCACCTGTCTGGGGGTTCATCCCGTAGATCCAGTCCTGCGAGGTCTCCACGAGGAGGACGCCGTCGGCCACCAGGGGCTGGGCGAACGTCTGGCCGTTGATGGTGGTCTTGAAGAGCTGCCCGAACGACCCGCCCGTCACCAGCTGCGGGGTCAGCTGCGTCTGGTCGGGGTACCAGCTGGTCCCCTCCTGGTCGTGCCCGTACTCGACCGACGCCAGGGTTCCGGTTACGGCGGGGACCGTTTTTGCCTTGGTCTTGGCCAGGGAGGCGGCGATGGATGTTCCGACCGTTGCCACCGCTACGATGATGATCAGGGCCAACGCCACCCGGGTTGCTCGTCGTACCGACGAGGCTTTGCGATGGTCGGTGACAGTCCCGCCTCTGCGATGGTCCATTGCTACGCCCCTTACATGGCCGATTGCTTGGCCATTTAAGTATGGCCCCACGGACGCCGTCCACTCGGGAATCGCATTCTTCCGCCCGCCCGACTATTTAGTGTCCCGCGGACACTATATGTACGGTAGCTATCACTAATCGTGACCGTGACTAGCTATCACTAATAGTGACAGTCACTATCTGGCAATTACCCGAGCTGAGTCTCCGGTAATGGCTGGCGGACATTGAGGGTCGTATCGGTGACGTCGAATGCCGGATTGAGCGCATCCACAGCGGGGTCCTCGCTCCGTCCGGCGAGACCGAACGGAGAGCTCACTCTCGCTGACCTCAGTCCGTTCTGCTCCGGCAACCGACAGGGTGGGCTCATCGGTTTTCCCATTGGCGACAACAGGTTGTCGGCGGCGGACGTTGCCTCGATGCCGGAGTCGACCTGCTGGAGGTTGGCGACCCTGCCCCATCGGGCACTGGCATCAGATCGGATGGCCGCTGCGCCCCGATCCATCGGGCAGCCGACGAAATCTCGTGGTCCGAGCGGATGACCACATCAGACTCCGATGAAGCCGGCTCGTCAATTAACCGTCAGTTAACACGGAAAGTGAGTTCTCGGTAACGTGGCCCTCTGCTGTCGCGGGCAGTGCGTATAACACTACTCTACGTGAGCTTGTGCCTGACAAATGGACCGAATTGTTGCGGCAAATGAACGGCAAATGAACACCGAGCTTGTGGCTTGACGATTGCAAGGTCCGCTTCTACTCTGAGAGCGGAGACACTTCTGGCGAACGGAAAAGACGGTGCTTGAACCCCGTTGTCGGTATTCGCGTTTCGAGTGCCGAGGAACTGCAATTTTCGGATGCAGGATCGCGCAGAGACCATAAATGACTGAGCTTCGTATCACCAGTCAGTTGGCGGAGATTTACGGCTAAGCAGATCTCGTTGACGGTGTCGTGGAAGGTCTGGCGGCACCGAATCATGTCATCGCAATACCCGAGATCCCACGCAGTACCCGAGCCCACAAAGGAGCGACCGGTGGCCACCACGACGGGTTTGAGCAACGGCTCCGGTCGGGGTCTCGCCAATGAGGCGTTGCTGTCCGGACAGGAAGCTTCCGTCGCCACCGTCAATCACAGGAGCTCTCGGGGCTCCGAGGCGATGACCGGACACGCCAATCATGGCTACACCGCGTCGGTCGTCGATCTTTCGTCGTTCGCCAAGCGGCAATCTCGTGAGGTTTCGGTCGCTGTCCTGCTGCCCTGCAAGGACGAGGTGCAGACGATCACCAAGGTGGTCAGGGACTTCCAGACAGCGCTCCCGAGCGCCAGTGTCTATGTCTACGACAACGCCTCGACCGATGGCACTGCTGACGAGGCGGCCCGGGCCGGAGCATTGGTCAGGTTCGTACCGGAGCCCGGCAAGGGCAACGTCATCCGCAGAATGTTCGCCGAGGTGGAGGCAGATGTCTACGTGGTGGCGGACGGAGACGACACCTACGACGCCTCCCGATCCCCCGAACTGGTCGAACTCCTCACGTCGCGGTCCCTCGACATGGTCGTTGGCAGCCGCGTGGTGGTACCGGATCAAGCAGGCGCCTACCCGAGGGGCCATCGCTTCGGCAATTCGCTCTTCAATACGTCGGTTCACATGCTGTTCGGCGACCGTCCTGCCGACATGCTGACCGGCTACCGGGTCTTCTCGCGTCGTTTCGCCAAGTCGTTCCCGTGCATGTCGACCGGCTTCGACGTGGAAACCGAGCTGACCCTTCACGCCATGGACCTTCGACTTCCCGTCGCGGAGGTGGCGACCGACTACCGACAGCGGGCCCAGGACTCCAACAGCAAGCTTCGGACCCTCAAGGACGGCTTCAAGATCCTCGGCTGCCTTCTCGGCCTGTTCCACTCCTACAAACCGATGAAGTTCTACGGGACCCTGGCGCTCGCCTCGGCCCTGGCGGCAGCCGTCTGCGTGCTACTCGGACGGATCAGCATCCATCCGTGGTCGGTCCTCTCGGGGATGGTCGCCTGCTTGATCGGCCTGGCCATCGTATTTGCCCTGCTTGGCGTTGCTCTCTCCAGTATCCGGCGGGGACAGCGGGAGGTGAAGCGGATGATCTACTTGGCCGTCCGGACGTCGACGCCCGATACCGGGCTCGTTGAATCAATCGACGGGTCGACCAGGATCGAGCAGCACATTCCGAAGCAGGTCGACGTGGCGCGCGGCCAGCCCAGCGGAAGCGAAGTTCTCTTCGACCTTGCTGCGTCCGGCGGCGCCGAGCCTGACTCCTAATTCTGGGTCGGAGAGGATCGCGGCACAGGCCGCAGCCAGTGATCGAGCATCGCTCGGGGCCACCAGAAGGCCGTCCTCACCGTCACTGATGACATAGGGGATACCCCCGATCCGCGATCCGATCACCGGCTTCCCACAGGCCATTCCTTCGATGAGGGAGATTCCGAAGCTTTCGGCCTCCGTCGTTGATGGCAGGACGATCAGTGTCGACTGCTGGTAGGCCTCGACGAGGTCCCGGCCCCGGAGGGTGCCGGAAAAGTCCACCCGCTCCTGGACGCCCAGGCCGGTGGCGATCTGTTGGTAGTAATCAACGCCATCCCCTCCTCCGACCAGTCGCAGACGAAGTCCGGGCCAATCTCCTCGAGCCACCAGGTCTCGAAGCGCCTCGAGCAGAACCGGAATTCCCTTCCATTCGGAGCTACGGTCGAGCCGCCCGACGTAGGTGATGATCGGCGCATCCGGAACGGCGGGATCACCGGTGGTGGCCTGGGGCCGAAACTGGTCAATGTCGACCCCTGGGGTGATGGAGCTCGACCTTCTCTGTCCAAGGAGCGAGGATTCCGGTGAGTAGTCCGGGGGAGACCGAGACGATGGCGGCAGCACGCCCGAACAGCATGGGCAGGACGCGCCGCTCGTAGAGCCCGATCACCGCGTCGATCGCGTTGGCTCCCTTGCGCATGGATCCAGCGTGGTACGTCATGACCACGGGACGGCTCCCCGCCACCAACACGGCAACATCGGCCATGAAGGGGACTGGCGAATGGGTGTTGACGATGTCCACCCCATACTGCCGAAAAAGCCGCCGGACGCTCCACAGCCACCAAAGGCTCACCGGGCTGTTGGAGAGACGGAACCATCGCGGAAGTCGGACCACGGTCAAGCCGTCGTAGCGTTCGACACTGCGCCGTGCGCCCTGTTCCTTGGAGGTGATGACGACCACGTCCATGTCGTCGCTCGCCTGGCAGGCCTGGGCGATGTGGAGGGCGTAGGTCTCCAGGCCCCCGATCTTCGGTGCGAAGTACGGAGTCACAATGGCTGCCACATACCGTCGCGAAGGCGTGCCTTGTTGCGCGGCATCGCTGGAAGGCACAGACATCGTGCTACGGAGGGTAGTCGTGAGATAAAGGGTGGAGCTAAGCCGAGGATCGGACTGGTCGACCACCGGAGGGCCGCCCGGTTCGCTGAGCGTTCACATTCTCGCAACAACCGGGCAATGGCGCGGCAGTAGGGTTGGCGGTGGCAAAAAACCTCTCGAAGAGAGTGGTAAACCTCTCGGAGAGTGGTAACAGCCTCTCGGACCGATGCCATTCTGAGCGAACGAGTTCTAAGATCAGATCGGATGTGGTTTGAACGATAGTGCTGATCCATAATGGTGGACATACCTGGGCCAACCCCGGATCAGACGGGACCCAGATCGATTGCAGGGGCGTGGCAGGCTTTGTCGGTCAATGGCGTCAATTTCGCTGAGCGCAAGGCTCATCCAACCAGGCCGGTTCCGTGGCATTCGGCGATCCCTCGGGACGGCATGCCGTGGACCCCGTAGCTACCGATACACCACCTGCGGGGGACACTGATCGACCGAGGCCGGGACGGACCTGGGGATATCTAGCCGTCGGGATCCTGGTCGTCGTGGCCGGAAGTCTGGCCGCGCTATTCTCCAGCGCTTTGCGCCACCAGGTCGATATTTCGCTCAAGAGACAGCCGGCGCCGTACGCGTCGTTGTACTTCACGTCGCCGGCAACGTTGCCGTCCGACCTTCCCACCGACAAGAGCTATCCGGTGTCCTTCACGGTGGCCAATCACGACGTCGACCGACGCTCATTCCGGTACGAGGTCACTCTCACCTCTCGCAGCGCCCGCAACACCGCGGTTGGCCGGGTCGCTGTTCCCAGTCAAGGGACCGCTGAAACAACCGTCACGGTGACTCCGGTGCAACCCTGTCAACCCTGCAAGGTGGTCGTTGCCCTTCCGACCCAACATGCGACGATCTACTTCAGCGCCGGGAGCGCTCAATGACAACAGGGAATCGCCTCAGAGGCAGAGATCTGGGTCAGCGCAATCCCGAGGAGCCGCCGCATCGGATCGCCTTCGTGAGCGATGCCATCTGGCCCTTCAACAAGGGTGGCAAGGAGAAGCGACTCTTCGAGGTCTCCCAACGGTTGTCCGACTACGGCCGGGATGTCCATATCTACACCATGAAGTGGTGGGATGGACCGAAAGTGATCGAGCGTGACGGAGTCACCCTCCATGCCATTTCGGCACTCCACCCTCTGTACGCCGGAGGCCGGCGCTCCCTGTTCCAGGCGCTCCTGTTCGGGTTCACCGTACTGAAGCTCCTGGTCGAGCCCTTCGACATTCTCGAAGTGGACTGCATCCCCTACTTTCCCCTCTTCAGCGCCCGGGTGGTCTGTACCCTGCGTCGTAGAAAGCTGGTCACCACCTGGCATGAGGTCTGGGGCCGGGAATATTGGGACGAGTATCTCGGCAGTGCCGGGTTCATCGGGAGCTTTGCCGAGCGCTTGGCCATCTCGGCGCCCGATCACATCGTGTCGGTTTCGGAGCACACCAGGGAGCGGCTCCGGGTGTCGGGCTCATCGCGACCCGAATTCGGTCCTCTTGAATGGGGTGGATCTCGAGCTTCTCGAGCGTTCCGTGCCCTCTGGACCCTCCAGTGACGTCCTCTTTGCCGGGCGCCTGCTGGCCAACAAGAACGTCGACATTCTCATCCGCTCAATCTCGTCGGTGCGTGAGCACCTCCCCGATATCCGATGCCTGATCGTGGGTGAGGGGCCGGAACGTGAGGCTCTGGTAGCCCTGGTGAGGGACCTCGATCTGGAGAGCAATGTGACGTTCCTCGACTTCGTCGCCGATCTCTATGGATTGATGAAGTCCTCGAAGGTGTTCGTGCTCCCGTCGGTCCGCGAGGGCTTCGGCCTCGTCGTGGTCGAGGCCAACGCTTGTGGCCTGCCGGTCATCACCACCCGCCACCGCAACAACGCTGCTCGCACACTCATCATCGAAGGGGAGAACGGATTTCTCACCGATCCGGAGGAGCAAGAGCTGGCGGAGAAGATCGAGATGGCGCTGGGGGATGACATCGAGTGGGACCCCCGCCGGGTGGCGATCGAAAGCGGGCTGGCGGTCGACTGGAGTTCGACCGCACGTTCCATCGATGCGTTGTTCTCGGAGGTGGCAGCGGGACGGGCTCCGCTGGTGCCGACAAGCGATGGCCCCGCTCGGTGATGGCGCCTCATGAGCGGGTCGTGTTCGTGACCTCGTACTACCCGCCGCATCTGGGTGGGATGGAGAACGTTGCCGAGGCGATGGCCAAGGCCTACGCCGAGCGCCACCGGTGCACCGTGCTGACCACCACGTGTGGGGCGGGCCAGGCACCCCGACACGAGGAGATGGGGGGCCTCCAAGTCCGTCGGTATCGGAGTATCGAGTTCGCCCACACTCCTGTGTCGGTCGGCTTGCTCGCCCGCCTGGTTTCCCTTCCCCGGCAGGTATTGGTCCACGTTCACGTCACCCAGGCGTTGGTTCCCGAGTTCGTCTGGCTCAGCTCGGCGATCAGACGCCGTAGGTTTGTCGCCCACTTCCACCTCGACGTCGATGCCTCCGGCCCCCTTGGCGCGGTGTTCCTGATCTACAAGAGGCTGGTCCTCGGGCGTGTACTCCGGGCTGCTGAGGCGGTCATCTGCCTCTCGACCGGTCAGGCCGACTTTCTGAACAAGACCTACGGAGTCGAGCGATCCCGGATACGGGTACTTCCCAACGGGGTCTCCGCCGATCTGTTCGCTGAACCGAACCGTGAGATCGATTCGTCACCTCTCAAGCTCCTCTCTGTCGGACGCCTGACCGCGCAGAAGAACGTTCTGAGGTTGATCGATGCGATGGCTGCGGTCACGGTGCCTGTCGAGCTGGTGATCGTCGGCGACGGAGAGCAACGCGGGATGATCGAAGAGGCCGTTGGCCGTCATGACCTCCGGAATGTCCGTCTGGTGGGTGCTCGGCACGGTGCGGAGCTGAGTAAGTGGTACCGATGGGCGGACGCCTTCGTGCTCCCGTCCGATCGCGAGGGTATGCCGCTGGTACTGCTGGAGGCGATGGCCGCGGCTCTACCAATCATTGCCACCGATGTGATGGGATCGCGGGAACTACTGGGTGACACCGGTTTGCTGGTGGGGACGGAGCCGAAGGACCTGGCCGAGGCCATTGACCGCCTGGCCGCCGACCCGACGCTTCGTATCGAACTGGCCGAGCGCAGCAGTCGATGTGCTCGGGACTACCGCTGGGACAATCTCGCCGAACAGCTGGAACAAGTGTATGGCGCTGCTGCCTCCGTCTAGTTCGCCTGAGCAGAATCGGCTCCCGATGTCGGCCGCGGCGTTGCTGGCGCTGCCTGTCGCTGAGGACCGTGCCATCCCATCGGAACAGGTTGCCCGACCTGGCCGTATACAACTGGATGCCAGGCACGGATTCCTACTCTTGCTTTTGGCCGTCGGTCTCTGCGACCTCCTGATCCTCACCGGGCCGCCGGTCCTCTGGCTGCGACCCATTGCCGGTTTCGGGCTCCTGATCGGGATTCCGACCGTGCTACTGGCGGCCAAAGTCCGGTGGGGCAGCCCCTATCTGAGTGAGCGCCTGGTCTACAGCCTGGCTCTGACCTTGTTGGCCGATATGGTCCTCGGGGTTTCGATGAACGGTGTACTGGTGGGCCTCGGCGTGAAGGAAGCGCTGGGTGAGCTTCCGGTGCTGATCGTCAGCAATGGAATCTGTCTCTGTCTCATTGCCTGGCGCAGGGACATACCTCGTCTCCGTCGGCCCCGATTGCGACAACTGGCCCTCACCTGGCGTGACGGGAGCGTCCTGGCCGTTTCGGTGCTGGCCGCTCCAGCCGCCGCGGCAGGAGCGGTACGGATCAACAACGGGGCCGGCGATCAGATCACGCTCTTCATGCTGGCAATGGTGGCATTGACCTTCGTGGCCCTTCTGGCCTGGCGCCAACGACTCCATCCCGGGACGACCACAGCCTGTATCTATTTCATCTCCTTGGCGTTGCTGTTGATGACCTCGCTCCGAGGTTGGTACACGACCGGACACGATATTCAACATGAGTTCAACGTCTTCGAACTCACCAAGAACGCAGGAAACTGGAGCATCGCCCGAGAGCCGGACGCCTACAACGCGTGCCTCAGCCTCAACATCCTGCCCACCATGCTGTGGCAGGTGACTCGGGTCGCCGACGCCTACATCTTCAAATTCTTCTTTCAGGTCCTCTTCGCCATGGCGCCGGTCTGTGTGTACCGATTCGCACGCCGGTACGTCAACAGCGGACTGGCCCTGTTGTCGGTGATCTACTTCGTCGCCTTTCCGACCTTCTTCACCGACATGCCCTACCTCAATCGCCAGGAGATAGCGTTTCTCTTCGTCGGGCCGCTCTTCTTGATGCTCGGGAACGAGTACCTATCGGTCAACAAGCGCAGAGTCTGGATCGGACTCTTGATCGTCGGGATCGTACTTTCGCACTACTCCACGACGTACGTGATCGGCATCGTCCTCGCTCTGGCCCTTGCCGGCCGCTACGCAGTGAACGGGATTCAACGCTGGCGGTCGCGGGGCGCACGAAATGAGGTCAGGCTCTCGCTGGATGATGCCGGGTCAACGGCGCCCGTACATTCCCTTGGAGCGATGATGCGTCGTGTCGGCCGTCGGCTGGTGGCGGTACTTCCAGCCATCCGTCGGCCGGTCATCGGGCTGCCGCTGATCCTCCTCCTCGTCGGCAGTTCGCTGCTGTGGAACGGAGTGTTCACCCACACCAACACCGGGATCCTCAACGCCGGAAAGACCGCGGTGGACGCCATTACCCAGTCCTCGGAAGGCTCCGGTCCGGCCCAAGAGACCGGGTACAGCCTCTTCGGCTCGAAGGCTCGGACGCCGCAGCAGCTTTTGGACCAATACGCGCAGATCCAGCTCAAGCAGCGAGAGACGAATCCGGGCGCCAGCCAGCTCTACCCACTGTCGACCGTGGGCAAGAGCCCGGTCACCTACCAGCCCGAGCCCAATCTTCCCGATACCGCCCTGGGCCGATTCATCGCCAAACTGGGGGTACCTCCCTCGACGTTCAACAATACGTTCCGGCAAGGGTCGGCCAAGATCCTGCAGATCTTCATCCTGGTCGGGCTGGTGGCGGTCGTCTTCGGCAGAAGGCGATGGCTGGTGTCCGTGGATAGTGAATGGATCCTCCTGGCCTGCGGCGCCCTGACCCTCTTACTGGTATCGGTGGTGGTGCCGAGCATCTCGGTCGACTACGGCGTGTTGCGGGAGTTCCAGCTGGTGCTCATTCTCCTGGCACCGTTGGTGGTCATCGGGAGCCTGACCTTGCTGTCGCCTCTCGGGGCACGATGGGCATCCCGGGTCGGGGCGGCCCTGGCCATCGCCTTCTTCGTCTCCTTGACCGGCCTCATGCCCCAGTTGACCGGCGGCTACGCCCCCCAGCTCAATCTGAACAACGCCGGTCTCTACTACGACGTCTACTACACCCAACCTCAAGAGATCGAAGCCGTCCGGTGGTTGGCGGCCGACACACGAGCGACACCTAGTCACGGACCGGTGTTCCAAACCGATCTGTTGGCCTTTCTCCGGCTGCAGGTCTATGCCCCGCCGCTGGGGCTCACCAGTGAGTTCTACCCGACACTCCTGCGCAAGGACGCCTACGTGCTGGTGCCCACACCCACGCTGAAGCGGGGAGTGGCGACGATCACCTACAGCGGCGACATCCTCACCTACAAGTATCCGCTCGGCCTGTTGGGCAAGGAGAAGAACCTTGTCTACAGCAGCAACGGGGTTCAGATCTACAAATGATGCTCGGAAGGAGGGAGCAGGACACCGTGTCCGGGCGAGAGAGTGGTAGGCGCGCCTTGTTGCGGGTCACCTTGAAAACCCTCAGCCTGTACTCGTTCGCCGGTTGGGCCTACATCGCCATGAACGCCATCTTTCACCCGGCCACCCTCAAGTTGCCGTTGTCGCACCTGTTGCCGTGGCCCCACGAAGATACCTTCGGGGCAACCTGTTTCGTCATCTCGGCGATCTCGTTCTTCTGCCTGCAACTGTTGGACCGAGTAGGTAATCCCAAGGCCGACCAGTGACGCTTGCCGCCATGAGGAAGTGGGTCGGACGAGCCCACACCGGGGGTGACGATCACCACCCGTCCGCTCCGGTCGGGACCGGAGCGACCCCCCGGCGCGTCGACCATCTGGTTGGGAATGCGCTCTGGATCGTGATCACGACCTTCACCCAGGGGGCTCTGGGCTTCATCTTCTGGATTCTGTGCGCGCATCTGTACTCGACCAGCGAAATCGGGATCGGCACCACCCTGATAACGGCGACCTACATGATCTCCTTCTTCTCCCTGCTGGGCTTCAACAATTCCTTCGTCCGCTTCCTGCCCACGTCCAAGGACCGAAGCGCAGAGGTCAACAGCGGCGTGCTGATCGTCTTCGTCATGGCCACGGCCCTGGCCTGTATCTACGTGGCTCTCCTTCCTGTCGTGGCTCCCCGGCTGGACTTCGTGAGCTCGTCGGTCATCTATTTCGTCGCCTTCGCAATTCTGAATGCCTTTGCTGCCGTCAATCTGGTGACCGACGCGGTGTTCATCGCCCTCCGTTCCGCCAAATACAATTTCGTCGTGGACGGCCTCCTGGTGGGGGGCACCAAGTTGATCGTCCCGGCTCTGGTCGTCGGGGTGGGAGCGTTCGGGATATTCCTCTCCTACGGAGTTGCTGCCTTTGCCGGGGTGATCCTGAGCCTGATCCTCATGGTGCGATATCTCAGCTACCGACCGTCGATTCAGATTCGGGTGTCGGCTGTCCGGAAGGTCATGGCGTTCTCGGCTGCCAACTACCTGGCCAATGTCTTCGACCTACTTCCCGTGCTGGTGCTCCCGCTGCTCATCGTCGATCGGATCGGGACCGCCAGCGCCGGCTACTACTTCATCGCCTTTCAGATAGCCAATCTGCTGTTTGCCGTCGGGTATGCGGTGTCCCAGTCCCTCAACGCCGAGGGATCGTATGGGGACCAGGCGCTTTCGGCCTTGGTCCGCAGGATCGGAACGCTGGCGGCGGTGACGGTCATTCCTGCGGCGGCCATCGTTGCCTTCGGTTCCAAGCTGATCCTGGGAGTGTTCGGAGCGTCGTACAGCGTTCACGCCCGGGGGGCGTTGATCTTCTTCGCCATCGCTGCGCCACTGGTGGTCGCTCTGGGGATCAATACCGCGCTCCTCAGAATCACCAAGCAGACCCTAGGGCTGGTTCTGGCCAATCTGACCTACGCCGTCGTCATCATCGGATTGGCCTTTGCCTGGGTCGACCGGGGCATCACCTGGGTAGGCATGGCCTGGCTCCTGGGTACTCTTTCGGCGTGTGTGGTCAGTGGCATCTTCCTCTGGTTCGGGAGGAGCCGCCTGAGGTCCTCCACGCAGGACTCCCGGGTCGTCGATGGGGGACGGACCGGATCTCCCGCCGCCACATTGGAAGACCTCCTCTGGTTCGGGAGGAGCCGCCTGTCACCGGCTGGTGGTAACCGCCGATGACCATCACCGTTTGGTTCGACGTTCCTGAAGTTGCTGGCGCTTGCCGATACGACCACCTGCTCAGCGAAGCGGACACCGCTGAGGCAGAAGGTGTGCGCGATCCGGATGCGAGGCTCAGCTTGATGGCCAGCCGGGCGCTTCTTCGTCGGGTGGCGTCGGAGTTCGGTCAGAGCCTGCCGGACAAGATCCCTAGGCGTTGCCCAGCGTGTGGATCTGGGGCGCACGGTCCCCCGGCCCTGGGGCGGGGTCTGTACGCCAGCCTCACCCGTAGAGCGACCCTTGTCGCTGTAGCCGTCGCCGACCATCCGGTCGGAATCGATCTGGAGGAGCCGGACGTGACCGTGCCAAAGAGTGCACTCGTCTTCTCCGAACGTGAGCGCCGGTGGCTCGAGACGGCGTCGGGACCGGATTCCGTGTGGATGTGGACGGCGAAGGAGGCGGTGGGGAAGCTGAAGGGCAACGGCTTGATCGGATCGGATTCGGTCGAGGTGCCCCGACACCCGGGAGGTCGGTGGGCGGAGGTGTCGGACCGACAAAAAGGAGCGGTGGGGGTGGTCCGAAAGGTCCCGGTCCGGTCCCGGCACATGGTTGCATTGGCCTCAGGCCAATGCTCGGATGTCACCATCGTGCCGGCATGACCGTCCGAGCAGGAGATTTCTCGATCCAGAATCGTCCGGGGCCGGTTACCGTTTTGGGCTCTACGCTGGTAGTTTCTACCTGTGACGGTAATCGGAGCTTGGCGGAATCGCTAATGAATGGATCAGGCGGAGGGGTAGGTCGTGTCTGAAGGGCCAACCGTTGTTGACTGGGTGACCGCAGCGGCTGTCAACAACCCGGGTTCGCTCGCCGTCGTCGATCACGACGGCGAAGTGACCTATGCCGATCTGATGGAGCGGTCAGGCCTTCTGGCCGAGGCGTTGCGAGGGCGAGGGGTGGGGCGCGGCGACCTGGTCGCCCTGCGGCTTCCCCGGTCGGCATCCTTCATCGTCGCCGCTCTGGCCGCCCAACGCTCCGGCGCCGGATATCTGCCGGTGGATCCGGCCTACCCGGAACGACGGATTGAGGCGATCATCGCCGACTCCGGTGCCAGTGTCGTCGTCGTGGGCGATGACCTGGCACTGCCGGTCGGGGGCGATGTCGACATCCTCAGGCTGTCGAGCGGGGGAAGGCTTCCGGTGGGAGGAGCCTCGCCGGAATGTGCGCTCACCGCTCCTGGACCGACCGATCTGGCCTACGCCATCTATACCTCCGGCTCGACCGGCCAACCGAAGGGGGTTGCGGTCGAGCACGCCAGCTTGGGGAACCTTGTGCAGTGGCATATCGACGAATTCCACATCGAGGCCACTGACCGGGCCAGTCAGATCGCCAGCCCGGGATTCGACGCCGCCGTATGGGAGATCTGGCCCTATCTGGCATCGGGAGCGTGTATCTGCATTCCCAGTGACGAGGTGCGGGCCTCTGCCGTACTACTGCAGGCATGGCTCCTCGACCAGGAGATCACCGTCAGCTTCCTCCCGACACCCCTGGCCGAAGAGGCCCTGGTGCTGGAGTGGCCGGCGGCGGCCCCGTTGAGGTACCTGTTGACCGGCGGTGACGTCTTGCGCCGCTGGCCCCCGGCCGGACTGCCATTCGCCCTCGTCAACAACTACGGGGTCACCGAGGCGGCGGTGGTCTCGACCTCGGGTCTGGTCTCCCCGGGGGACCTGTTTTCCGATCTACCGCCGGTGGGCCGGCCGATACGCAACGTCGATCTCTATGTCGTCGACGAGGACCTGTCGCCCGTCGCCGACGGTGAACCCGGAGAGCTGCTGATCGGGGGGATCTCGGTGGCCCGCGGCTACCTGAATCGGCCAGAGCTCACCGCCGAGCGGTTTCTTCCCGATCCGTTCTCCGACGATTCCTCGGCCCGTGTGTACCGCACCGGCGATCTGGTCCGGCGCCAGGCGGACGGAAGCATCTCGTTTGCCGGCCGTGCCGACGACCAGGTCAAGATACGAGGGTTCCGGGTCGAGCTGGGCGAGATCTCCGCCGTGTTGAACCATCACCCGTCCGTCCGGTCCAGCGTGGCGTCGGTGGTCCCCCTGGGAGACGACGACAAGGCCATTGTGGCCTTCCTGGTCGCATCAGGGGACGAGGAGCCGACGTCGGTGGAGCTGCGCAGCTACCTTGGCCAACACCTCCCTGACTACATGCTCCCGGTGTCCTTCGTCTGGCTGGAGGAGCTCCCCTTGACCGAGCACGGCAAGATCGATCGGGCCGCGCTGACCGCCAGCCAAGGTGCCGAACTCCTGGAGCGACCACCGATCACTGCTCCCCGCACGGAGATCGAATCAGTGGCGGAAGGCATCGTGGCTGACCTGCTCGGACTTGCCGCGGTGAGCGTTGACGAGAACTTCTTCCTGATCGGAGGGCACTCCCTTTTGGGCGCTCAACTCATCGTTCGGCTCGAGGACGAGTTCGGTGTCGAACTGTCGTTGCGGACGCTGTTCGACAAGCCCACCATCGAGCAGCTGGCGGTGGAGATCGATCGTCTCATGGCCTATGAACCTGCAGCTCCGTAACGGCTCGGACCTCTGCGGCAGATTCCTCCGCAATTCCGACCCTGTACGGCGAGTGGGCAAGGAGAAGGAGCATGGCCTTTTCTGATTCACCGAGCTTGTATCAGCTTCTGGATCCGGAAGTTCTTGCTGATCCCTACCCGCTCTATGCCCGATTGCGGTCGGACGATCCCGTTCAGTGGGACCCGTACCTGCATGCCTGGGTGGTCACCCGCTATGAGGATGTAGCCGAGGTCCTGAGGCGTTTCGCGGCCGACCGGACACCGCCGCCCGACAGGCTGTCCGAGCTCGGCATGGGTGAGTTCACTCCCATCGCTCGGGTGATGGTCAAGCAGATGCTGTTCTTGGATCCTCCGGCCCACGGACGCATCCGGAGGCTGGCGTCGGTGGCCTTCACGCCACGACGGGTCGAGCAGATGCGAGTGCACATCGAAGAGATTGCCGGGTCCCTACTCGATGAGATCGACGGCAAGGAATCGTTCGATGTCATCGACGACTTGGCCAATGTGCTGCCCGGTATCGTGACCACAGAGATGCTCGGCGTCCCGGCCAGCGACCATCTCAAGCTGAAGAAGTGGTCGGAGACGTTCGCCGAAATGCTGGGCAACTTCCAACACAATCCGGGACGGAGCGGTGCGGTGCTCCGCAGCTTGGAGGAGATGCTCGTCTACTTCCAAGATGCCGTTCGGAGTGAGGCTGACCAGCCCACCAACGGTCTGATCAATGCCCTGGCCACCGCGGTCGTGGACGGTGATTCTCTGACCGAGGAGGAGGTGGTGGCCAATGTCATCGTGACCATGGTCGGAGGGCAGGAGACCACGACCAACCTGATCGGGAACGGCCTCTTGTCCCTCCTCCGCAACCCCGATCAGCTCCAGATCCTGAGAGAGGATCTCGATCTGGTCCCGTCTGCGGTGGAGGAGCTGCTTCGATTCGAGAGTCCGAGTCAACACACGGCCCGCCTGGCACCCGGAGATGTCGAGCTGGGCGGAAAGAGCATCAAGAAGGGTCAGGCGGTGATCGCGGTGATGGGAGCGGCCAACCGCGACCCGGAGCGGTTCTCCGATCCTGATCGTCTCGACCTGACGCGGAAGGACAACCAGCACCTCGCCTTCGGCTGGGCCAGCCACTTCTGCTTCGGCGCACCCCTGGCCCGGATCGAGGGCCAGGTGGCGTTCGAGACCCTGCTGCAGAGACTGCCCGTACTCCGCTTGGACGATCGTCCCCTCGAGTGGCGTCCGAATCTGGGGCTCCGGGGCTTGAGCCATCTGATCGTCCACCTGTCGTGACCACGGCATCGGAGCAGTCGGCTCCCGCTGGGGGAGGGGCTGGCGGTGGTCCGCGGCCCCGTCGCAAGTCGATTCCCGTCACCCGACGCGTGCTCGAGGGTCCCTCGCCCCTCGCACTGGCCCAGGAGCAGCTGTGGTTCATCAGCCGTGTCTCTCCCGAGTCGCCCACCTACAACGAGGCGGTGACCATCCGCAAGGACGGTCCCCTCGATCTCGACGCCTTCCGGGCGGCCTTCAATGAGATCCTCCGACGACACGAGGCCTGGCGGACCACGTTCTCCCTGGTCGACGACGCTCCGGTCCAGATCGTCCACGACGAACTGGTCCTTTCGCTACCGGTCCTCGATCTCTCGGAGTTGGACGAGTCCGAGGCCGAGAGGCGGGCCGAGGAGCTGGCCGCCGAAATGGTCCGTCGGCCCTACCGGCTCGAGCACGGCCCGCTGCTGCGGGCCCGGCTGGTGCGCTTCTCTCCGGTGCACCATCGCCTCTACCTCGGTATCCATCACCTGATCTTCGATGGAGTGTCGCTCTACCGAATCGTGCTCCCCGAGCTGGTCACCCTGTACGACGCTTTCGTCGACGGCAAGTCGTCCCCGCTGCCTGATCCTGTCATCCGCTACCGCGATTACGCCCTGTGGGAGAGGGAGTGGATGGAGTCACCCCCGATCCGGCGAAGGATCGACTATTGGAAGGAACAGCTGGCCGGAGTCCCCGCCCTCGAACTGCCCCTCGACCACCCCCGTCCATCGGCGACAACCAACCGCGGGGCCGTGCAAAGTGTCGAGATCCCCAAAGCCACAGTCAGCGCGCTTCGCTCACTGGGCCGGGAACAGGGTGCGACCCTGTTCCAGGTCATCGCCGCGTCCTTCGCCGTGTTCCTGCAGAAGTACTGCGGTCAGGACGAGGTCGTCTTCGGTACCGTATGCGACCTCCGCCAGCGCCCCGAACTGACCGACGTCGTCGGCTACTGCCTGACGCCTCTGGTCATCCGATGTGACCTGACCGGGGTGGAGACCTTCGTAGAGGTCACCCAGAGCGTCCGCAACCAGTTGATCGACGCCTTGGACAACATGGTGCCGTTCGAGAGGGTCATCCGCGAGACGCACCCCACACGCACCGCCGGAACAAACCCCATCTTCCAAGCTCTGTTGGTGCTCGAGCCCCCGGCCACCCTGCCCAGTGCCGAGTGGAGCCTTCACCAGATGGAGAACCGGATAGCCAACGCGGTCGGGGCGACCAAGTTCGATCTCGATCTGGAACTCGACGAGCGCCCCGAAGGCCATCTGGCCGGGCGCTTGGCGGTCAATGTGAGCATCTTCGAGCCGGCCACAGCCGCCCGGATGTGCGAGCACTGGGTCCGTCTGCTCGACCAGGTCGCCCGCCATCCTGATCAGAAGTTGAGCGAGCTGTCCCTGCTGTCCGATGCCGACCTGCGCCGCCAGTTGCTCGAGTGGAATGCGACCAAGAGGGAGTACTCCTCGGCCCTGGTGCACGACCTGGTGGCTGAGCAGCGCCACCGCAATCCGGGTGCCATCGCGGTGGCCGACGGCGCCCGGAGCCTGACCTACCTGGATCTCGATCGCCGAGCCAATCAGCTGGCCCAGCACCTGGTGGCCAACGGGATCACGCCCGGTACCGTGGTTGCCGTCCGCCTCGAGCGTTCGGTCGATATGGTCGTAGGGCTGTTGGCCGTCATGAAGGCGGGCGGTGTCTACCTGCCGTTGGATCCTTCACTGCCGCGGGAGCGGTCGGCCTTCATGATGGCCGACTCGGGGGCGGAGCACCTGCTGGTCGATGGGCGCTGGACCGAGTCGGACCAGGGTCCTTCTGTCGTGACCATGCTCTCCGATGAGGAAGCTTCGGGCTATCCGGATGTCAAGCCGGAGTCAGGCGCCGACAACCAGTCCCTCCTCTACATCCTCTACACCTCGGGCACCTCAGGACGACCGAAGGGTGTCGGAATCCATCACGGGGCTGTGGTCAACCTGTTGGAGTTCATGGCATCCGAGCTGGGGGTGGACTCCTCCGACAGGTTCCTGGCCATCACCACCACCAGCTTCGACATTGCCGTCATCGAGCTGTGGCTTCCGTTGGTCATCGGGGCCCGGACCTTCATCGCCCAGGGGACGGCCTCGGCTGATCCCCGGCTCCTGGTCGAGCTTCTGGAGCGCTCCGATACGACGTTTCTCCAGGCGACGCCCACCACCTGGTCGCTGTTGGTCGAAGCCGGTTGGACAGGTTCACCGGGGTTGAAGGCACTGAGTGGTGGCGAGCCCCTGTTGGAGAGCCTGGCCGAGGCACTCCTCGACCGGTGTGGAGCGGTGTGGAATGGCTACGGTCCAACCGAGACGACGGTGTACTCCAGCCTGGTCCGCGTCGAGCGGAAGACCCCGGTCACCATCGGGAGGCCGGTGGCCAACACCGAGGTGTACATCGTCGACGAAGGGATGGGTCCGGTCCCGATAGGAGTGACCGGTGAGTTGCTGATCGGCGGTGCCGGGGTGGCCG
Organism: uncultured Acidimicrobiaceae bacterium; assembly: GCA_963824355.1. GTDB lineage: Bacteria > Actinomycetota > Acidimicrobiia > Acidimicrobiales > RAAP-2 > Bog-756. Next base: position 559,859 of record CAWGOY010000017.1, read on the forward strand.
GTGGATACCTCAACAACAAGGACCTGACCATCGACCGATTCGTCGACAACAGCTTCCGGGGGTCGGGGTCCCTCTATCGATCGGGGGATTTGGCCAAGTTCCTCCCCGATGGCCAGATCGCTCTTGTCGGTCGGCGGGACGAGCAACTCAAGATCAGGGGTCTGCGGATCGAACCCGGTGAGATCGAGTCGCTGTTGCTGACCCACCCGGCGGTTGCTGCCGCGGTAGTGGTGGCCCGGGAGTACGGTCCCGGAGATACCCGGCTGGTCGCCTACGTGGTACCAGCCGACAATCAACCGCTGGTGCCCGGCGACCTCCGGAGCCTTCTGCGGGCCCACCTCCCGTCCTACATGGTGCCGGATCTCTTTGGCGCCCTCGACGCACTGCCTCAGACCACCACGGGGAAGGTGGACCGCTCGGCCCTGCCCGAGGTCGTGGCCCCGCCGACCGGTATCGAGCCGTCGAAGCCCAACGGGGAACTCGAGGCGCAGCTGCTCGAGATATGGACCCGCACCCTGCGGTCCTCATCGCTCGGCGTGGATGACGACTTCTTCGAAGCCGGGGGACACTCATTGCTGGCTGTTCGTCTCCTGTCGGCGATCGAGAGGAGACTGAAGGTCCAGGTGCCCCTCTCCTACATGCTCGAGGGAGGCCGCACGGTCCGGGGGATGGCCACACTCATCGCGGACGATGGGCAGCCCAGCTCCCCGGTATCGAGCTCCCGGCGCGACGCCGAGTCGAGTCCGCTGTTCTTCGTCCATTCCGACGAGCGGACCATGCTGACCGTGCGGCATTTCAAAGGGTCGTTGGGTCCGACCCAGGAAGTCATCGGACTGCTACCCGAGCGGGTGGGGTGGAAGTTCGACCGGTCCCGTTCGATCGAGGACCTTGCCCTCCCCTTACTCGAGGCGATCCGAGAGGCCCAGCCGGAAGGTCCCTACTTCATAGCCGGCTACTCCTTCGGCGGTCTCGTCGCCTACGAGATCGCCGGGAGGCTGATCGACGCGGGGGAGACCATCGGCTGGCTCGGCCTGCTGGACACCTTGACGCCGGCGGTCGCGGTCAGCGAAGCCGGTGTCGGATCGTGGCCGGTTCGCCTCGCCCACCAAGTCAGGCGAGGACCGCGGGCCAACGCGGTGATGGGGCGTGAGGTTCTGAGGGAGCGGTCGGAGCGGCTCCGAATTGCGCTTCATCTGGCACCGCCGCACATCTTCGACTGGCAGGGGGCCTTCGTCATCGTGAGCAGGTACCGGTGCCGAGGGAATGCCGCCCCCTTGACGCTGTTCGTCCCCAGGCAGATCGACGAGCGCGAACTCCGCGATCCGACCCGGGGTTGGACAGCCATTCACGCGGGACCGCTCGAGGTCAACTACGTACCTGGGGACCACACGTCGATGGTCACCCAACCGAATGTGGGTGTGGTGGCCGACCTGTTTGCCAAGTCACTGCGGGACGCCAAGCAATCCCAGTAGCCAAAGCCGACCACCACTCCGCGAGCCACCGCGACCTCCCTCTGCGAGATAGGCGAGCATCCCGTTTGTCGGGTTGGACGGCGCCCTGGTGGCCATACTTAAATGGCCAATCGTGGGGGCGGCACACGAACCTTCGGCGGGGTAGGGGACCATGAACCTTCGGCAGGGTAGGGACGTCACCGACCGGCTGAGGCGCTCGCTGGTAAAGCGCCGGATGGCAACGATCGTGACGGTGACCATGATCACGGTGGCGGCCGTCGCCACCATCACCACGGTGGCGGCCAACTCCGCCCCGACCCAGTCGAGCTCGGCGCCGATCAAGGCGGCCGCCACGACGGGGAGCCTGCCTTCGGTCGAGTACGGGCACGATCAGGAGGGGACCAGCTGGTATTCGGACCAGACCGGCCTGACACCCCAGTTGGTGAGCGGGGGGTCCTTCGGGCAGCTGTTCAAGACGCCGGTTGACGGTCAGACGTTCGCTCAGCCGCTGGTGGCTGACGGGGTGCTGTTGGTCGAGACCTCTCAGAACTGGATCTACGGTATGAATCCGCAGTCCGGGGCGATCTTGTGGTCTCGTAAGCTGGGCAACCCGGTGAGCGCTGCATCGATCGGGTGTGCCGACATCGGGGGCGGGCAGGGGATCATCGGTACACCGGTGGTCGATCAGAACTCCGACACGGAGTACTTCACCGCCAACACCTATGTCTCAGGCACGTCGGGGCCGTCGTTGTGGTCGATGCACGCGGTGAACGTACTGACGGGAGCCGAACAGCCGGGGTTCCCCGTCCCGATCACCGGGACCGCGCAGAACGACCCCACCGCGACGTTCGATTCCCCCTACCAACTCCAGCGTCCCGGGCTGTTGTTGATGAACGGGGTGGTCTACGCCGCTTTCGGGTCGCACTGCGATCTTCCCCCGACCGAGGGCTGGGTGGTCGGGGTCACCGAAACCGGGACCCTTCAGGCGATGTGGACGACCGAGGTGGGCGGACCGCAACCCCGGGTCGGCGGAATCTGGCAGGCCGGGGGTGCCTTGATCTCCGATGGCCCTGGTCAGATCCTTTTCGCTACCGGCAATGGCGGTGACTACTCCACTCCCGCGCCGGGGGATCAGCCGCCCAACCGGCTGGGCGAGGCGGTGGTCCGGTTGCAGGTCCAGCCCAACGGCACGCTGGCGCCCAGTGACTTCTTCGAGCCGTACGATTCCAACTATCTGAATCAGATAGACGGGGACGTGGGTTCGGGAGCTCCGGTGTTGCTCCCGCCAGCGGAATTCGGTACGCCGACCTACCCCAATTTGGCCATTGAGATAGGCAAAGCCGGGTACCTCTATGTCCTGAACGCCGACAATCTGGGCGGATTCCAACAGGGGCCGAACGGGTCAGATGACGTGCTGTCGAGGATCGGTCCGATCGGTGGGTTGTGGGGCAAGCCGACGGTGTGGGGGGGCGACGGTGGATACATCTATTTCACGACGGCCTCGAGCACCGATGTCACGGCCACTGGGCAACTCGTCGCCCTGAAGTACGGGGTCACCGGTAGCGGGATGCCCACGTTCAGCGAGGTGGGGGCGGCCGCAGATCCGTTCACCTACGGCTCTGGTCAGCCCATCGTGACCTCGTCGGGAACGACGTCGGGGAGTTCGATCCTGTGGACTGCGTGGACCGGCAACGGCCAGGAGCCGGGGGAACTCCGCGCCTACAACCCGATCCCGGTAGCCGGAACGCTCCAGTTGCTGTGGGAGGGGCCCATCGGGGCGGTCAACAAGTGGACGCCCCCAGGGATCTACGACACCGACGATGGGCCCAGCCCGACCAACATGGTCTACATCCCGAGCGCATCAGGTGATCTCTATGGTTTTGGTTCACCGGTGACCGAGCCGTTGTCCGGATCGCCGGTGGCATTCGGGAACGTGACGGTGGGAGAACAGTCCACGGTCGACGCCACGTTCACCGCCACCGAGGCGACCACGGTGAACAGCGTGTCGACCACCACCGGCGAGTTCACCGTGGGTTCGGTGACTCCCGCCTTGCCCGCCGCGTTGCAGGCCGGGCAGACCCTGACGGTGCCGGTCACGTTCGCCCCGACGTCCTACGGTGGCGCCGGAGGCACGTTGACGTTCACCACCACCGGTGGGACCTATCAGATCGGCGAGAACGGCTTCGGTTTGGCCAGCACGGGACTCCTCGCCGCCAACCCGCAGTCCATCAGCTTCGGGGGGGTGGCCACCGGACAGGCCACCACCCAGACGGTGACCTTCACCAACGAGGGTGCCGAGCCGCTGACCATCAACTCGATCACTCCTCCCTCAGCGCCGTTCTCGGTGTCGGGGCTGCCTGCTCTGGGCACCGTCTTGGACACCAATCAGAGCGTTTCGGTCCTCGTGACGTTCGCCCCGACGGTCAGTGAGCTGTCCACCGACAATCTGACCGTCGGATCGGATGATGGCGGGACCGTCGATGTCCCCATGTCCGGCAACTCGGCAGCCCCCGGCGTGCTGCAGGTCACCCCTGACCCGATCAGTTTTGGGCTGGTACCGGTCGGCGACACCGTCACGTTCACCTTTCACGTCGCCAATGTGGGCCAGACGGCAATCGAGATCACCAAGTCCAAGCCGCCGGTGGCTAGCGCCTTCACCGCAGAGACGTCCTTGCTGGAAGGCACGGTCATCACCCCCGGTGAAGTGCTCAAAGAAACCGTGGCCTTCACACCGACCTCGCTGCAGACCTTCAGCGACGTGTGGATCCTCAACGCCACCGGGAACTCTTCCCTGGTCAACGAGGATTTCGACGGGACCGGAATCGCCCCGACCCCCGTGGGCCCTCCCTCGGCCGGCGGTTGGCTCCTGCTCGGGAACGCCCTCAACGGTCCTGGCGGAGCGGTCGATCTGACCCAGCCCACCCCCTTCCAGTTGGGCGCGGCCGTGGCACCTGAGGAAGTGGCCACCGACGGACTGTCGGTGGCATTCACCACCAGTCTGGGTGGGGGTACCGGTGGGGACGGGGTCACTCTCACCTTGGCCAGCGGCACCAACCACGCCTTTATGGGGGGCTCGGGCGGCGGTGTGGGCTACGTCGGCATCACCGGGACCGCGGTGGTGCTGCGAACGTTCAAGGGGACCGGTGAGCCATCGAACAACTTCGTGGGCATTGCCGACGGGCCCAATGCGACGAATCCCACCTACGCCAACTACCTGCAGACCAACACCGCCATTCCACCATTGCGCAATACCACCCACAATGTCGTCGTCACCGTCGCCGGCACCCAACTCACCGTCACCTTGGACGGCACCCAGGTCCTCCAATACAGCGACCCGAACCTGCCATCCCGGGCCTACTTGGACTTCACCGGCAGCACCGGAGGCCAAGACGACCTGCAGGCGATCTCCAATGTGGTGATCTCCCACACTTCTCGGCTGACCGCCACACCGGCCACGGTGAGCGTCGGCAACGTTGTGCAGGGAACGACAGGCAGCGCTCCGGTGAACATCACCAACAGCGGCCTGTCTCCGGTCGTCCTCGGCGCAGCCACCCTGCCCTCAGGCCCCTTCGCCATCTCCGGCCTCCCTGCTCCGGACACGGTCATCCCGCCCGGCACGACCATCCCGGCGACGGTCACCTTCAGCCCGACGACGGCTACCTTCGGATACCAGTCGGCCGCGGTCACCCTCGCTACCGACGACGGCGGCGTGAGCATCCCGGTGACCGCTACCGCGGCCGGCTTGTCACCCCCCGTCAACTGGAATCTGCTCGGATCGGCAACCCAATCGGCTGGCCAGATAACACTGACGCCGGCCACCACCCTTCAAGCCGGGGCTGCGCTCGACCCGCAGCCCCTCACCACCAACGGGCTGCAGGTGAGCTTCACCGAGCAAATCACCGGGGGAACCGGCGCCGACGGGATGACCATGACTTTGGCCAGTCCGTCCTCCTCCTCGTTCCTCGGACATGACGGCGGTGGCCTCGGCTACATAGGCGGGCCGACGGGAACCGCGGTGGTGTTCCGCACCTACAAAGGTCCGAGCGACCCGTCCAACAACTTCGTGGGTATCGCCGACGGTGACAACGCGGGGTCTCCCAACTACCTGGCCACCAACATCACCGTGCCAAAGCTCAGGAATGCCACCCACAATATTGTGGTGTCGATTGTCGGGACCGTGGTCACCGTCACCATGGACGGTACCCAGGTGCTGCAGTACAGCGACCCGAACCTGCCACCGATCGCCGAGGTGGACTTCACCGCCGGAACCGGCGGCTCGACCGACGAGCACATCGTGTCCAACGTGAACGTCTCTTCGGGGGCCACCGACCCCAGCCAAGGTGGATGGAAGCTCAATGGCACCTCCGTCCTGTCGGGTTCCTCACTGCAGCTGACTCCGGCCACCAGCCACGTGGCCGGGTCGGCGTTCTGGCCGGTACCGGTCAATCCCGCCAATCTCAGCGCCAGCTTTACCGCCACCGTCAGCCCGGTGACCGGGGGGAGCGGCGGTTTGGCTTTCGTGATCGTGCCATCAACCGACGGCGCCACTGCGCTCGGATCCGGCTCCAGCGCGTACGGATGGGGAGGCCTGGGCGGCGTGGCCGTGGCGTTGGACACCTACCAGAACAGCAACGACCCCAGCGGCAACTTCGTGGGCGTCACTTCCTCGGAGAACTCCAACGGGCCGGTATGGATGGCCACCGCCACCGACATACCCGACCTACAAGGCACCAATCAGATCTCCGTAGCGATCAGTGCCGGAACCCTCACTGTTTCGGTGGACGGCACCCAAGTCATCGACGTCGCTGTCACCCTGCCGGCCAGCGCGCTGATCGGATTCACCGGCGCCACCGGCGGACTCGGAGACGTGAAGGCCGTCTCCTCCGCCAACATCACCTACTGAGCGACGCTCTGGGCGTTTTTCGAGGCCCACCCCTTTCCTCCTCGGCGGTTTTTGCCGATAGGGACACATTGGGTCCAAAACCCGAGGTCGTTGCCCTATTACGTGTTCGGACCATACAATCGTTGGTCAAAGGAGGGGAAGCATGAGTGACGGATCACCAGGGCCGGGATGGTGGTTGGCCTCGGACGGGCGTTGGTACCCGCCGGAGACCCACCCCGACGTCACCCCGCCCCCCAATCTTCCGACGTTCGGCGCCACCCAACCGGCTGACGCCCTGGCCAGCTGGGCCCCGACGGTGGCTCCGACCATGGACGCCCCACCGGCGGCCGCCTATCCCGGCTCGCTTCCCACTTTCGGAGACACCGGCGGCTACCAGCAGCCGTCCTCCAGCCCGCAACACCCCACCTACCCGCAGGGTTGGCAGCCCATCGTGTCGGCGCCGTCGGGTGGCCGGTTCAGCCGCGGGATCCGCCTGGTCGGCGTGGGTTTCACCATGGCCCGCGACGAGCCCGGACTCATGCTGGTACCGGTGGTGGCCTTCATCGTCCAGCTGCTGATCATCGGGGTGGCCACCCTGGCCATCTATCCCACCCTGCATGCCAGCTCGCAGGCCGGGCAGTCGGCCCACCTGTCGGCGGAGAACTGGGTGGTCATCGTGGTAGCCGGCGTGCTCACCGTGTTCGTGTCAGTGGTCTCCCACGCCACCATCATCGCCAGGGTGATGGCCCGGTTCCACGGTCAGTCGGTGACCAACACCCAGGCGGCCCGGGCCGCCCTGACCAAGAGCCCACAGCTGTTTGCCTGGGCTTTCATCAACTACGTGGTCATCACCATCCTGCGCCAGATCGGCAACCGGGGCATCCTCGGGGCCATCGTGGGTGCCTTGCTGCGGGCCGGGTGGATGCTGGCCAGCTTCTTTGTGGTGCCGGTGATCCTGTTCGAGAACAAGGGGGCCTTCGCCTCCATCAAGCGCTCGGTCGAGCTGTGCAAGAGCCGGTGGGGCGAGAACATCATCGGCAACGGCGCCCTGGGGTTGATCGGCTTCGTGGCCATCCTGGCCGACCTGGCCGTTGCGGTCCTGCTCGGTGCGGTATTCGCCCCCCTGGGCATCGCTGTCGGCGTGATCGGTCTGGTGGTCATCCTGTTGGTCCTGACGGTGGCGTCGGCCGCCTTCAACGCCGCCCTGTACTGGTATGCGGTGACCGAACAGTCGCCGGGTCAGTACTCGGTGGCCGACCTGCAGGCCGCCTACCGGCGCAAGAGCGCCCGAAGCGGAATGTTCGGCCTCTGAGTCGACCGAATCGAGCCCATCGGTCCTGGCTGGCCGCAATTCACGGCCAACGGGCGTAGACATCCCACGTCCCTAACTTGTCAAGCTGCGTGTGCGCGTTCCAGCTCTGCCCGGTGACCCCATGCCGTCTCCTCGTCATAGGCCGCGTGGCTAGAGAGGCAGCCGTGCAGGATGCCTACCAGCCGATTGCCCAGGTGACGGAGGGCGGCATGGTGAGTGTCTCCTGCGCCTCGTCGGTAGTCATAGAAGGCGCGGGCCCCTGGTGAGGCGCTCAGCGAGGCGAAGGCCCAGAAGTAGAGGGCATCGGCGAGTCGCTTGTTGCGGACGTGACGGGCGAGGACCACCCGTTTCGTGCCGGACGCTCGGGTGATGGGCGACGTGCCGGCGTAGTTTTTGCGAGACTTGGCGGTGGCATACCGGTTCGGCTCATCGCCGAATTCGCCGAGCACCCGGGCGCTGAGGATGGTCCCAAGTCCTGGCAGGGATCGGACCACCTCGGCGTCGGGGTGCTGCTCAAAATGGGCTTCGAGCTCCTGGGCCAGCTCGGCGACCTGGGTGTTCATGGTGGCGATCACCGCCACGGTCGCCGAGACCGACGACCCCATGGCTGTGGCCACCAGGGCCGACCCTTGGAGTTGTGGTGTCCGCAGGGCTGCTTGGATCTCCTCGGCCCGTCGGTCAACCCGGCGCTGGCGACCACCTCGCCGCAAAGCGGCGGCGATCTTGGAGCGGGAGAGTCCTTCACCGAGCGTCGGCGTGGGGGCCACCTCCAGCACCTCCAGGGCATCACCGCTGGTCAGGTCGTCGAAGGCGACCAGGGCCGCCGGGTAGAACTCCCGCAGGGTGGAGCGCAAGAAGTTGGTCTGGCGGGTCCGCGACCAGATCATGGTCTGGTGGGCCCGGGCCAGAACCTTGATGGCCCCGGCCAGCTCGCTGTCCCCGGCCACCGGCCGGTGGTTGTGCCGGTCGGTGCGGACCATGTCGGCTAGCACCTTGGCGTCCCCGGGGTCGGACTTGGCCCCCGAGGTCGAGTGGCGGTCCCGATAGCGGGAGGTCGACATCGGGTTGACGGCGAAGACCTGGTAGCCAGCGGCCACCAGGGCCCCGACGAACAGGCCCCCGTCGGTCTCGATCCCGATGATCACGTCTTCGGGCTCCTCGGCGAGGGCACCTACCATTTCGTGGAACCTGGCGATGCCCTCCACCCCTTCGGGCAGCCGGCCACCAGCGAGGCGTTTCCCGTCCTCATCCTGGACGAACACATCGTGGTGGGCTTCCGCCCAGTCCACTCCGATAAAGATCATCAACCTCGCTCCTCTCCATCGACGGTCACAACATAAGCCCGAGGACTCCAGCAGCTTCCTAGATCAGTGCTCGAGGCACGACATCCCACCAGCCATCCGAGGAGACCTCACCGACCGAAAGGGGCACGCTCTACGCTTAGGGCTCTCAACGCCCTGGCTAAATCAGTGCTCACCTATCGGCGGCTCGGTGACTAGCCTCACTCCCTCAAGGACAAAGGTGGTCGATCCCATTCGGACCAAGGCGGTCGATCCCCATTAGGCTTGATGCAGTGTTGAATCTGAGCGGGGCCCAGTGGGTCATCTACGGAGCGCTGTCGCTGCTCTGGGCCTTTTTCGGGTACCGGCTGTCGGAAAACGACCGCAAGACCCTGGGTCGGACCCCGTGGGGCCTGCCCTCGGGGCTGTGGGCGTTCCTCTGGTTCCTCTCGCTGATCCTGGGCCTGGTGCTCTACCTCATCGCCCACTCGATCGGTGTCAGACAGGCCCAGCAGAACCCCCAGGGGCTGGGCACACCGGGTCCTGGCCGCCCCGCACCGGTGACCATGGCCGCGCCTCCGCCACGGGCTCCTACCGCTGCCGAACAGTTCCCCGCCTACCCGGCCCCGGCCAACTCGCGGCCGATCGAGCAGGAAGAAGTCGTCGAACCCGAACCCGGTCCACTGCCGAGCCAGCAGACAGAACCCGAGGTCACCCAGGCCAGTTGGGCAAACTCGCCGCCGGCCTGGCATCCCGATCCCAGCGGAAGGTTCCACTACCGGTGGTGGGATGGTGAGGAATGGACTTCACAGGTGTCCACCGACGGCCACCACCTGATCGATACCAATCCCGACCAGCGGATCGGGCCGTACACGTAGCTCAGGGGCGGGGGAGTGGGCAGGTCAGGCGACGTCGCGGTCGTTGACCGCCTTCAGCGTGCGATCCCCACCAGCTGTCGACGCTCCTGACCGATGGAGGAGCAGGTCGGCCGCACAATCGCTGCACAGTCGGCCGTACGCCCGATCGATATTGAGGCGCTTGCGGTCGTGCCGGCCCACCTTGGAGACCGGACCCTTCCACCCGCAGCAGTGGCAGACGCCATAGCGCTGCTTGTAGAGGTGGCTGCTGCCGTCCTCGGGGCTCATGGTCGTGACGCCCAAGTGCCGTGCTTCGGTCCCATACTCCTTGTATCGGCCCCGATGCCGAGAACCTGAATCCGTCACCTTCTTGTTCTATCGCTACTTCACGCTTCGTGCTCAGCGGAGTGGGCGCGTAGGGACTCAGATGCTAAATGTCCATGTCAGCGGTAATGCTGCGGCGACTCGCCTAATCCGCCACGGTCACCCTGGGTGGCGATAGACGAGAACGGATAGCTGACTACGCTAACCGCGCTCGTTCTGAGAGAGTGGTCCGGTGTTCGTCACCAACCACGTGCTTTCGGGAGTCCTCATCGGCCGGGCGCTGAAACGTCGGCCGTTGGCGGCCTTCGCCGTCGGCGTTGCCTCCCACCTGGTGTTGGACATGGTGCCTCACTGGGGCTCACACAAGGGACCGGACGGTCTGTCCTCACCGGAGGCTGACGAGCTATTCCTGCGGTATGCCAAGCGGGACGGTGTGCTAGGGCTCGCCGTGATGGCTATCGCTGCAGGGTCCGTCGAGCGAGAGGCTCGTACGGCGACGGTCGGGGCAATGGCCGGGGCAGCGCTCCTTGACCTCGATAAGCCCACGCAGCACTTTTTCGGATTCAACCCATTTCCCCTAACCATCAGGCGTATTCACACTTGGGTGCAATGTGAGTCCCCTAATGGGATGCGGAACGAAGTCATGGCTGGTGTCGTGATGTCGGGACTTGATGTAGCTGCCTCGCTTGCCGCGCAGAAAAATCGGGCTCTTGCTTGAAATTCTCGGTTCCTCCAAGGAATCAAATCTCTTGTTCGACCGACTTTGATTCAGCAAAACCCATTGGCTAGGGTGCCCCTATGTCTGGTGGGAAGGTGGCGATTTTGATTGTCACATTCAATGCCCCACGCTGCTGCTGGCGGCTGTTGAGGCAGCTGCGAGAGACCCAAGATGTGGACTTCACGGTAAACGTGGTTGACAACCGGTCCCGAGCGCCCACCCGGTTGGTATTGATGATTGCATCATTGCTGGGCCGAATCGACCGCCTCGTGCTGCTTGATCGAAACACCCTATTTGCCGAGGGTTGCAACCGAGCCGCGTCTCTGGCCACTGAAGAGGCGACGCACTTGCTCCTGCTCAATCCCGATATCGTCATTGTGAACCGCAAATGGCTGAGCAAGATGATGTGGATCCACCTACCGGGGATAACCTCGCTGGGATCCGTGAAGGGGGCACCCATCACGCGGGCCGATGGCTATTGTTTGCTCGTTGACCGGGATGTCTGGGATAAAAGCGGCGGCCTCGATGAGAACTACCAATGGTGGTGGTCCGTGACGAGGCTGCAAGCCTCGGCTCTGAGGCAAGGCCGCACCGTCCAAGCGGTGAAAAAGCACCGTCACTTGCTCCGCCATCTCGGAGGAAAGAGCGGAAGCTCTTGGAGAGGCGCGAAAGGGATGGAAACAAGGCTTGCAGAAGTCGCTTCGTGGTTTGACGGCCTTCCAGCGGTGACAGTTATCGACGACATCATCCGTTAACCCATCAAACCAAGCTCGATGCGCTGTTGCCGATGTGCTGGCTCCGCCACTAGAAGTCCCACCGGTGCCGGTGGATACAGCGTCCCAGGTGCTTGACTCTGCGGCGAGCAACATGCAGTCGAAGCTTCAGCTGAAATCCAACCCATTTTAGACCCTGTGGATTTCGTTTCTGGCCTGTGACGGCTGCCAAACTTGTGGCTCCCACAATAATTTTGTCGAGGGTTTACACGGCGTTCGCAAAGGGGACACGGTAGAGCAACCTTGGCGCGCTACGGTGGGGCGACCGCTGGGACGGGCAACAAACACAGATTGGCCCTTGATCGGGCTGCCTGCCCACCGTACCGTTGGTCACCCATTGTCGGCCGATCGTAGCTGTGGCTCAAGGGGGTGGATGGTGGATCGAAGGCGACGCCCAAGGAGTGAGGTGATGCATTTCGTTGTGGCTGGAAGGCCGCGCTCACTACTACATCGCGTGAAGGATTTTTGATGACTCTCGGTGATCTAGCTCAGTGCTCCAAACGAAAACTCGAAGCAATGCCACTTGAACCGACGGTGAGTGTGGTGATTCCCGCGAAAAACGAAGCCCGCAATCTTCCGCAACTGTTTGCTGGGTTGCCGCATGGTGAATACGACCTCATACTTGTAGATGGGGACTCGACTGACGACACAGTCGACGTGACCCGACGTCTCAGGCCGGATGTCCGAGTTATTGGCCAGACACGAAAAGGCAAGGGCAACGCCCTCGCCTGCGGATTTGGTGTGGCCAAGGGCGACTTTATCGTGATGCTTGATGCAGACGGTTCCACTGACCCTATTGAGATTCCAAAGTTCATTAAGGCATTGAAGGAGGGTGCGGATTTCGCTAAGGGATCACGGTTTATGCCTGGCGCCGGCAGTAGTGACATCAGTCGGTTGAGGCAATGCGGGAACTTTTGGCTGAACAAAATTGTGAATGCTGTTTATGGAACTAGATACACAGACCTGTGCTACGGGTTTAATGCATTCCGCCGAGAATGCTTACTGGTAATCGACCTCGACGCCGGACATAATATTCATAGTTCTGGAGTTGAGATGAGGTGGGGAGACGGGTTTGAGGTTGAGACTCTTATCAACGTTCGAATTGCGAAGGCCGGTCTCCGCGTAGCGGAGGTCCCTAGCTTTGAACGGAGCCGGAATTTTGGCGCAAGTAATCTCAACGCATTTTCTGACGGGATTCGCGTGCTGCGGACGATCCACGCCGAAAGGAAACGAGGGACAAGACGGTCTGCGGCAGCCTCGGCCAACTCTGAACGCAGTGAGGGAGCCCAGTGGTCCCTCTTGTCAACCCTGAGTGAAGAGGCCAGCTAATTTCGTTTCGCCAAAATGCAGGATTTCTCCCACTCGCGCCTGCCGCTGATGTGAAAATCGTAGCGGTCTCGTACTTCGGTAGAGCGCCATCAGATCAGTCGCTCAAAGCTCTTGCTCATCATGGGATTCTGGTTCTACCTGCTTTGGAGCCATCCGAGCCCACCCACGAACTACCCGACTCCTGGCAGACAATAACGTTGCCTTGGAGACGACCGGATAGGACCGTTTCGTCGCGAATCATTGGGATTGCCCGTGCCTTTTGGCTCTCCAGGGTATTCGCTGATTTTGATCTAATATACGCACTCGACCCCCACTGCATATATGACGCAAGAATGGCCGCATTGATTTGCAGAAGGCCTCTAATATCTAGACGTATGTTTGATGGGAGCCTGCGGGCCTCGAGGTGACGTTCGTGCGAGCCGAACATAACGCCATTAACGAATCGAAGCTGGATTCAGTCATCCAACATCGCACTGATCTCCTGTCGAACCTCCAGCAGGAGATCTCAAGAGTACTGTCTGCTTTCGTAACGCCCGGCCTGAGGACTATCTTCTGGGACTTCACCGAACATCCGAACGTTGGAGATTCGCTACTTCTGCTGGGTGAACTCAAGTGGCTAGCGGAAAATGGTCCCGCAGTCTCGTTTGGAACTCTCTCGGCCCCCGCATTTCGGAATGCGTCCACAAAAAGTAAGGCCACCATTTTTTTACACGGTGGTGGCAACCTCGGAGATTTGTGGCCCCGTCACGACGAGCTGCGATGTCGTGTGGTCAAGTGGGCGCGAGGTCGAACTGTTGTTGTGTTTCCACAGTCACTCGCTCTCCATCGTTCCGATGCAGAGAGTAAGGCCTACCTAGCCAGAACCATGAAAATCTTTGCGGACCACGGCGATTCTCATATCCTGGTGCGTGACACCGAGAGCGCTGATCGGCTCTCTGGCTACGATGTCGACATCCGACTATGCCCAGATATGGCGTTCTATTTGGGTCAGATACCTCAAACGGCTTCAAGCAGGAATGATCCACTGGTCATCTTGCAGAGAAGCGACATTGAGCGACCTGTAGGTTCCAAGAATCCAAGCGAACGCTACAAGTCCACGGATTGGCTGGACAATCATGTGTTGGATCGGGTGCTCGTTCAATGTGGTGCTTCATTACTCTCTCCACCATTTAATATCTCACCCCGCTCGAGTACCGCCGCACGAATCTACCAACTACACGCGCTTCGTCGAGTGTTGCATGGAGCCAAGAAGCTGTCAGCTGGAAGGGTCATTGTTTCAGATCGGCTTCACGCAAATATCTTTGCGATGCTACAGGGAAAGCCGACAGTCGCGGTCCACGATGCCTACAACAAGATCAGTCGGACTCTCAGTACCTGGTTCCCTTCCGAGGCCTTGCCTCCGTTTGTTAGCAATTTTCAAGTGGGAGTGGAATTGGGTGTGAAATTGGCGGAGGAATGTCGTGAACCCTCGAACACGACATCGAGAAAGTATTTATTCGACCGATTGAATGACGAAATCAGCGGATGGAACGGTAGCTGAACGAGTGAGCAAGGCGTGTCGATATCGGGGTCGCAACAATTTAAAAGTTGAGTGTTCTGGCGGCAGCGACGTCGACCAAGCAACTCTCATCTCGCGGACCACTCATGAGGCCAGCGTGGCCAAACAGGTGAGCGGAATGTTTGGCCGCGACGGTCTGTTCATGGTGGCGTCGGCCTTGCAGCTGCTTTCAGGTCTATTCATCACTCCCATTTTGTCTCGAGTGCTCACCCCTTCCCAATTCGGTCGATTCGCTGCGGAGATTGCTCTATATTACGTACTACTATATTCAGTTAGCCTTGGTCTTAACACGGGGTTACAACGTGTATACGCGAGCCAGAATGGGGAAGAAACGAGCCGCCGGTTGCTGGCTATTTCAGTGGTGCTGATCATCCTCGCCACGTCTGCCGTATTGTCAACAGGTAGTCTTTGGAGCCCGCTATTGGGATTTGGCCACTTCGGCCCCGCTGAGCGGTTAACGGTGGTTTGGTCTGGCCTGGCGGCGGTGACGCTAGTTTGCCTGGCACTCATCCGATCCCAAAACAGATTGTTCACCTACGCCAGCCTGAGCCTATTGCAATCCGTTGGCGGATTGGCATTGGGTACGATCCTGGCACTCCAGATCTCTCGCACAGTAACGGATGTGCTGTGGGGAGCAACTTCTGTTCAGGCAGTTTGTGCGTGTTGGGCGTTGTTAGCGATTCCACCTAAATGGAGAGGATCCCTTGACTGGAGGTTGGGTGACCGTGCGCTTAGGTTCTCCTTGCCCCTAGTACCTCAACAGGTAGGTGGCTTCGTAATAGCGGCGGCTGACAGGTTTGTGATTCAGCGAGATCTTGGACCTGGTCCAACCGGGAGATATCAAGTGGCATACAGTCTGGGTGCGTTAGCAATTAACTTGCTCGCATTCCTGAATGGAGCATGGTTACCTCGGATCTTTTCGCTGCACGATGTTATAGCGCGTACTGCTGTACTCCGACACAGCCGAGATTCACTGTATATGTTGCTAATTCCCGTCACGCTAGGATTGTCGGTAGGTGGTCCGGTCGTGCTGAAAGTGTGGGCGCCAGCGAGTTTTGAGACATCGGGCTTAACCCTTGTGTCGTTGCTGGTCATTGCTTCAACCTTCCCGGTGTGTGCAGCCCTGGCTGCTGAGCGGGCTCTTCTCCCGGTTGGCAGATCCGGTGTGGTGGCACTGGGAACGTTGGCGGCAGCATTCGCAAATATTGTGCTGAACCTCGCGCTAGTGCCCCGCATGGGGATCAACGGCTCGGCACTCGCGACACTGCTTAGTTACGTGATTCTTGGTGTCGTAATGGCGACCAGCAGCCACTACTTAGCCCGAGTGCAGATGGCGGACTGGTGTATATGGGGAAAGGTTGCCGTGGCGATGGCGATCTCGTTCTTGACATGGTTCATGCCTCTTAGCGGGCCGTGGCTCACAACTCGAGTGGTGCTGTCAGTTGCGTGTGCAATCTGGTTTGCCTGGATCGTCCGCAAGTTAGTGAGCAACGTAACTCGTCCCGAAGCCTGGAGCATCTGATGCTAGCCAGTCGTCGATGCATGGGACACTTGTTGTGATCGCGGCAACGGAGTCGAGGACTCCAAAGCACGAGATCAGCTCATCAAGTCGACGGGGCAATGGGCCGGTTCCAGTCCGTGAGCGCCTGTGGCTGCGTGTTGCAGCTCCGGTCGCATGTGTGGGCGGACTGGCCCTTTGGTACGAGAGCTTGAAGGGGATTCATCCCTATTCAGGTACCGCGCTGGGAATCTCCAATGAATTGCCCGCAGCCTGGTGGCTCGGTTTATTGATGGTGGTAGCTGCAATCGCGACGGAGGCTGTGCGTCAAAGACCCAGATCGGCGACGTTATTTCTTGGAACAGTAAGCCTGGCGGTCATCCTTCACGGTACGTTGCCAGCTGTCGAAACGGCACCGAGGTTCGACGCGGCGTATTCGATCGCAGGGTTCACGAATCAGTTGGCCAGGACCGGCATCACGCTTCCGCTCGTTGATGCACGCATGTCATGGCCATCACTGTTTGCGGGCGCAGGCATGGCTGCAAGAGCAATGGGCATTCAGCCGATCTGGTTTCTGCGCTGGGCACCGCTCGTCCTTAATCTAGTTTACCTGCTACCGCTAAAAGTTATTGCGAACGCTACTTTGCGAGAGCCACGTGCCCAGTGGTTGGCATTGTCAATATTCCTAGCGGGCAATTGGATTGACCAGGATTATTTCTCTCCCCAGGGTGTAGACCTGTTTCTCTATCTAGCTGTAATCGCGATTCTAGTTAAGACATTCTCCACCAGGAGGTCTCAACCGGCATTCGTTCGGCGCGTAATCGGCCAGCCTGAATTTGAAAGGGTAACACACAGGTTTCGTGTGTTTGCGAGAATGCCAAATCGAGCAGCTCCTGTGGAGGAGCTTGGTGTTGCACTGGAGAGTACAACCTCGTTCGCTCTCTTTGCCCTGATTCTTCTGGTGTGCGCAGCGATCGTAACCTCCCACCAATTTACACCCCTGGCCTTGTGTGTTGTCTTGGTTGCACTCGCCGCAGTGGGTCGTATCTATCTCAAGACGCTGTGGCTCATTGTAGCTGTGTTTATATTCGCCTGGCTTTCTTGGCTTGGTTACAAATATTGGGCGGGTCACCTTTCCCAGATTTTTGGTGGAGTCGGACAGGTAAACACCGTAATATCCTCTTCGGTAAATACACGATTGGCCTCGGCCTCACCAGATCGATTGCTGGTTCAACATTCAAGAATTGCCGTCTCTATTGTCATATGGGCGGGCGCACTGTTCTCATTCTGGTGGCATTGGCGCCGAGGCGTCTCACAGTGGACATTGTTCGTCCTAATGGCCACTCCGGCACTCGTGGCGCTTGCGAATAGCTATGGCGGAGAGGTCGCGCTTCGCATATTGCTATTCAGTCTCGCGCCGGGCGCTATTTTGATTGCGGGACTGACAGACAGCCGCGTAGCTAGTCGAATCTCTCTGGGGGTATTCGTCGCGATTGCAGTGGTATTACTAGGAGCCTTCCCACTTGTGCGCTACGGGAACGAAGGGTTCGAAGCCATGGCACCATCTGATGTCTCCGGAGCGGCTTGGATCAGCCAACACGTTCCTGCTGGTTCTGTTGTGTTGGTTGCAAACGCGGACAGTCCGATGGCTGAATATGTTGCAAAGTATCAAGTGGATCAGCTCAGCGATGGGGCTTCAGTGTCGGTAGTCAAACTTCGCAGCGCCTTGCAAGAAGGGCCTTCGACCTTCTGGATATATATCGACAGAAGTCAAAAAGAGTATGGAACGATTTTCGAAGGATTGTCGCCGACGTGGAGCGAGAAGCTGATTGAGGAGGTTATGGATACTGGGCTTGTGTCTGTTGTCTATCGGAACGCTACTTCGGTGGTGCTAAAAGTTGCGGGGGGAGTGGCTAGTGCCGACGAGAATGGTTGAGAGGCACATCCGGATATGCGTTGATCTTGCAGTGGTCATCGTGGGTGAAATCGCACTCGTGCTCATCGCTGTGCAGTCGACTTCAGTGCTGAGACCCACCATGACGCTTTTGGCCATAAGTATGGGATGTGGTTGGGCGATCGTTGGCTGGATTCGGCTGCATGATTGGGCGTATTTGGCCACGCTTACCTTGGCGGCTGGTGTGTCGCTGATGATGTTGGTGGGTCTATGCGAAGTTGAAGTTGGAGTCTGGCATCCTGTTGAAACAGTCGTTGTGGTTCTGGCTGTGGCTGGCGCGTCCAACGTGTGTCTACTACTGCACGATGTCAGACACGTGGACTGATGGAGTCTCTCGTTCGCCAGTCGGCTGTTGCATATCTAGTGGTGGTTCCGCTGATCGTCGTCCTTGTCATGCAACAAGCCCTGGTGGCGCTAACGGAAACGGAGAGACTCATTCGACTTAAGAGGGTGTTGTCTGTGTGCGTCGTGGCCTTAACAGTACTCTTTGTGACTTTGGTGCTCGCTCGGTTTGTCGTTCTCCGATGATACCAAGGCAGTAGCCGCCGCTCTTTTCAGGGAGCAAAGACTTTGACCCAGGCGATGTGAATCGTACTTGGTGTGTTCGGTGCAACGTTCGGATCTTCCGGTGAAGTTTGAATGGCCAAGAACATTGGGTCGTGTGGGATCTCTGAGGAATCACTGGTGCTGAATACCTGTGTCCCGTCGATCCAGACTGTAATGTTATTTGGCTCCCATTGAAGGGTGTATGTGTGCCAAGTAGAGAAGTCTCCAGTGGCTGATTCGTGTACCTGAGAGTTGTCGGATCCAAAGTGGAGAGAGTAGAGCAGCGTTGATCGGTCGTTTGCAAAGGACTGGATCCAGTCGATTTCACCACCGTCTGGCCAAACGTTGCTCACGGGCCACATGAGGAATATGGGCGTTTGATCTAGACCGGGGGCGAACTGAGCTCGGACCTCCCATCTCCCATAGAGTGTTTGGGGGTCATTATGGCACCAACACATGCCGCCACTTAGTGGCCCAGCAGTCGAGACGTTGGCTTGTCCCGGAGAAAAGCTAATATTCGCAGCCGAGAAGTCGTTGTCGGGATTGACGTCGGTTGAATAAATGCCCCAGTTCGGATCCGTGGATCCACTAGTGAAGGCGTCTTCAGCAATCAATTGCCAGGTTGAATCAAATGTCGCAGATTGTGGATAAGTTGTAGATGTCGGGAGAGGCGATGTGGTTGTCGATTGGCTACTCGCGGGAGATGGCGTTGGTGTGCCAGAAAGATCGCTGACCGTCCCTTCACTATTGGCAACTACTATGCCACCGCGATTGTCCTGGGTTGCTGCAGCAATGCTGCTCCCGGCTCCCGAGCCGTTAATCGCCGCATTGCCGAAACAGAATATATGTCCGTCACTTGTGACGATTGAGTATCCCCTACCGTCGGTGCTTGCAACGAGTGCAATCGCACTGCCGCTCAAAGTGATACCTCCAGTCGAACCGTAGAAGTGAGCATCGCCGAAGGTGAACACGCCGCCGTCTGATGCCACAAGCCAGTAGCCGCCACCGTCAGGGGTTGCAGCCATACCGACAATGGGCCGATTCAGATGGATACCTCCAGTCGAACCGTAGAAGTGAGCATCGCCGAAGGTGAACACGCCGCCGTCTGATGCCACAAGCCAGTAGCCGCCACCGTCAGGGGTTGCAGCCATACCGACAATGGGCCGATTCAGATGGATACCTCCAGTCGAACCGTAGAAGTGAGCATCGCCGAAGGTGAACACGCCGCCGTCTGATGCCACAAGCCAGTAGCCGCCACCGTCAGGGGTTGCAGCCATACCGACAATGGGCCGATTCAGATGGATACTTCCAGTCGAACCGTAGAAGTGAGCATCGCCGAAGGTGAACACGCCGCCGTCTGATGCCACAAGCCAGTAGCCGCCACCTGACTTCAATCCGGCGGCTCCGACGATTGGCTTATTTAGGGTGCTCGTCAATTCGGCACTTGCTCCGGTTGATTTAGGAATAGCACCACCAAAACTGCCGAATGCGGAAGTCGCTGGCCTATTCAGAGCCGAAATAGGATCGACGTTGGCCGCTGTTGTCATCCCTACCGTGACCGATACGGCAGCCAGCAGGCAGGACGCAGCTACTAACTCGCGCCAGTGATTTGAGCTCCTCAGCCTTCGCTCCACGCTCGCTTGTCGGCAGGTTTCAGGTCGAACTTTAGGTGAGCGCAGGGATTGAATGCGTTTAACTCTGAATCCAGCTCCAATAACTATCAGTAAAAATCAACTAAACACTCACCGATGGTACGGAAAGATGGCGCGAAATGCATTGCTCGAGTTCACGTCCACACACGTGGTGTACGCCTTGGGCCCGGGTGAGCTCAGTCTGAGCTAACCATCCCCCCGACGCGACGACCACCGCATCAATCTTCAAGTTCGACCAAGAACACGAAGGAGAAGATGCGGTGGAAGTCACCAACACGATGGGCGCGGCCGAGTTGCTGCGCAAGTATCTGGCCGAGGCCGACCCTGACCTGCTGCGATCGATGGTCCAGAGCTTCGCCGAGGCCCTGATGGCGGCCGAGGCGTCGGGGCTCTGCAACGCCGAGTACGGCGAGGTCACCCCGGATCGGGTGAACTCGAGGAACGGCTACCGATCCCGGCGCTGGGACACCCGGGCGGGCACGATCGACCTGGCCATCCCGAAGCTGCGAAGCGGCAGCTACTTCCCGGACTGGCTGATCGAGCCCCGGCGGCGGGCCGAACGGGCCCTCGTGGCCGTGGTTGCCCAGTGCTACGTCGAAGGGGTGTCCACCCGGCGGGTCGACGATGTGGTGAAGTCGATGGGGATCGACGGCATCTCCAAGTCCCAGGTCTCCGAGCTGGCCAAGTCCCTGGACGAGACGGTGGCCGCCTTCCGCAACCGTCCCCTCGACGCCGGTCCCTACACCTACGTCTGGGTGGACGCCCTGACCCAGAAGGTCAGAGAAGGCGGCCGCATCGTGAACGTGGCCGTCATCGTGGCCACCGGGGTGAACGCCGACGGGCACCGGGAGATCCTGGGGGTCGACCTCATCACCACCGAGGACGGGGCCGGCTGGACCGCCTTCCTCCGGGGGCTGGTGGCCCGGGGGCTGTCCGGGGTGGCAATGGTCGTCTCCGATGCCCACCAGGGCCTGGTCGACGCCATCGCCTCGGTGCTGCCCGGAGCTACCTGGCAGCGGTGCCGGGTCCACTTCGTGCGCAACGTCCACACCAAGGTGCCAAAGTCGGCCCAGTCGATGGTGGGAGCACTCATCCGGTCGATCTTCGAGCAGCCCGACGCCGAGCAGGTCCATGCCCAGCACGCCCGGGTGGTCGAACAACTCGCCGAACGCTTCCCCGACGCCGCCACCATGCTGGTGGAGGCCGACGCCGACATCTTGGCCTTCGCCTCCTTCCCGAAGGAGCACTGGCGCCAGACCTGGTCCAACAACCCCCAGGAGCGACTCAACAAGGAGATCCGCCGGCGCACCGATGTCGTCGGGATCTTCCCCAACCGGTCAGCGGTGATCCGGCTGGTCGGCGCCGTGCTCGCCGAACAGCACGACGAGTGGGCTGTCGCCCGTCGCTACATGGGCATCGAGTCCTTGGCCAAAGCCCGGCTCAGGATGATGGAAGGAACCAGCGAGGAGGTTGGCCTGGCAGAACTCGCCGACGTCAGTTAGAACAACAACCAAAGATCGATGTGGTGGTCGTCGTTACACCACGGGTCTGGGCGTGGCCAGTTACGTTTGTGGCGAAGAGTTACCGTGCTGGAACTGGTTCGTCGAAACGGCGCAGCACTATCCCCATTGATCCGACCACACTGAGATTGGGTACGCAGGGCGCGCCCTTAACCAAGCCAAGTAGGGAATCAGATCGGAAGGGTGGTTGGAGTCCCAGTGATTCACAAAACCGAATAGTGGCGAAAAGCAGACGCCAGTTGACTGGAAAGAAGTGCACCGGGGTGTTGGCGTCCACTCGCAAGCCCAGCAGCAACTCTCTGAACGAGACGGGAATGGGATTTGCGATACCGATAGGTTCAGTGGGCATTTGCTCGCCTATCGCCAGGGCAAAGATTGCGTCCGCAAAGTCGTCCTCGTGAACCGTGTACTGATGGGCACGTGCTGCAACGATGGGTACAATTGGCAGATTGGCGAGCCGAACTAGCGCTCCCGCCATTCCACCTGACGTCGGACCATAAACGAGCCCAGGGCGAACAGCGATGGCCCCGTATTCCGTGGCATATGCCTCAATCTCTAGCTTTGCCCGACCATAGAGCTGATTGGTACCTGCGTAGGCCGACATTGACGAGAGCACGATTGTCCGATGAACCCCGGTCTGGAACGCCAGCTCAATTAGCCGTTTTGTGCCCTGAACGTTGACTCGCCAGATGTCGCTCGGTCTGTTCAGGTCCATGTCATATGCGCAATGAACCAGCACATCTACATTGCTGAGGAGATCCGGGGAGTTCGGGCCCTCGATCGCGTAACTTCGGGATTGATCGTTAGTCGGATGGCGCACTAGTGGAATGGTGGACCAACCCATGCTATCGAAATGCCTTTGGATGACACCGCCTAAATAGCCCGTCGCACCGGTAATCGCAACGATCGAATCGCCCGCACTCTTCAACGAACAAGCTCCAACGTCTCGGTTGCGATCCGGTGTGCATTGGCCATGATGGTGAGCGTAAAAGTGGTGGCGGGCACGCTTGGAAAAACGGACGCATCGACGACGTGGATCTTGTCCCATCTTCTTATACGGCCCAACCGGTCCGTAGTTAATACACCATCCACTGACGAGTGTCGGTGAGGCAAGCTGCCCCCAAAGTGATAGCTCTTTCCGGGTGCTGAAAGGGCTGCAAGTGGAAGGACAGGCCATAGGTCGAGTTTGGGTGCGATGGTTAGTATTCTTTTGGCTATTCGTCGAAACATCCAGTTGCTCGCAAGGTGCTGTTCGTCTCCGGAAATGATGATCCCCGGAATCGCGCTCGATTGGGACGAATGAGTGATCCTCATCCGCATCTTTGGCGACTCCCATGACGGAAGATAACCTAAACCGACAGTGAGCCGACGTAGAAGCTGATTCGCCAAAGGCTCGCCTGATCGAGTCTGAAGAAGAGTAGGCAGAGCATCAAGTAAGGCGGCGTTGTGAGGGTAAAAGTGAATCTGTGAAACCTCTCGCCACCGGTCGTCGAGCGTAATGGCCATGTTGAACTGATTCAGAGTGAACTCGGATGTCCGCCTCGGGTCAGGAGTGGAGTACCTAGAAAGCATTGGGAGTATGAACTGGGCGGACTCGCTGAGTTGAACGTCTTCGTCGAAGATATTGCAGGAATTGAGAACCAAGCGAGTAGAGCCGACCGCTCCACATGCAACATAGATCCTGTCTGCTGTGATCTGGTGATGACTGCCATCCCGCAAACTCTGAACAGCGAGATTGGCGCAGCCGGCTAATTCATCGAGCCCAAGCGCCAACAGACCGGCCATGTAGTCGATCCTTCCCTCTCTCCGGAGGCGATCGAATGTGTGAGCTGCGGAATATATGAGTGAATATGGACAACCAGTCATGCAAAGCCCACAACGCACGCAATCAGGAGCATGGAACGCGAGTCGGGCTCTGCCTACTTTCACACCCGTTTCTTCCAAAGTGTGCCCATATCGGTGCGATCGCTCCAGTACAGAAATCGACCTTGGGGCTAATGGAGGCAATGGATTGGGATCACCGATGAGAGGGAAAGGATCGGCTAACGCGTCATGTTCGGCTGCATAGGGTATCTCCGAAAGGATCGAGTCATAATGGGGAACCATTTCGTCAAAGCTGACTGGCCATTCATCGAAGGTCGATCTTGTAAAAACCATGACTTGTGCGCCCCATACGTTGCTGAGCCCCCCATAAGCACCTGAAACGACTGCATCGTTTGCAGGTCCGATTGCTTGCACATCTTCAAGCTGGCCGAAATTTCGAAATGGATAATCGGAACCATAGGTGCGCTTCTGAGGAAGTCCTCGAGCTCGCGTTACGACCGGCTGCGACCGAATGAGTGCAGCATCTGAGGGATCCCACTCGGATGGAGACTGATCTCCAAGTCGATGTAGGGCTTCGGTCCTCTCCGACTCGAGTTGCTGGCCGATGTCGACCACCGTGATGCGTTGAGAGGAGTCGTTGACAAGGGCCAGAGCCACTCCAACTGCGGCGGGTCCAGACCCAACGATTACTGAATGAGTCAAGAGCCTCTAGGTCCGAGCGATCGTTCGAGGAAGTACGCCAGTGGTCCGTAGAGAATCCCGAGCACCTCTATTACCAAGTGCTCCCAGTCCATGCCGTACTCGAGTTCAACTTTTCGATCATTGGCGAGGTTCCTTGCTCCTCGCAACGTGCTGCGAACCATAGCGAGTTTTCCGGGACGCAGAAACTCGCTAAGTGCAGTCGCGGAAAGTCCCGCTCCGTAGCCGAAGATCACCTTGCGAAGTGCAGCTTCAGTCCTTCGGTGAATGTGCCAGACAATCGCGGAAGGTTGATAAGCGAGTTGATATCCGTTGAGCACAATTCGCACAAACATTTCCATGTCTTCTCCGCCTGTCGTCCGTGCGCCCGCACCGAGTGCTTCGTCAAATCCGCCCACCTCCAATGCAGTGCGTCGATGGATAGCAAAATTGGCGCCGGTTCCGAAATGGCCAGCAGAATAGGGAAAGGGCCAGGGGTATGTTTCCCTTTGCGAAAGAGAAAAAATCTCGGGTACCAAGTTGTTGCTCCACTTGACCTTCTGCTCAAACAGCACTTGCGCACGTGACTCGAGTTCGGCAGGAGGAACAAGACCAGTCACAACGGCAACCTCTGGATTGGCACCAAAGCCGCGATGAATCGCGTCGAGCCAGTTTGGTTCAGGTCTTGCGTCATCGTCGACAAAAGCGACGTAAGTAGATCTTGCCTCGCGGAGTGCTCGATTACGGGCACGCGCGAGGCCGGCGCGGGGTTCGACAACCGAGCGGACATTCATTCCGTCGGAAAAGAGTCGCTGTATTATGAACTGGGTCGCATCGGACCGAGGAGCGTTGTCAACGACAAGTACCTCAACCGTGTCTTTGGTGGCGATCCGAATTCGTTCGAGACATTTCACTAAGTCGTCCGGCCGATCGCGGGTGCAGACTGCCACCGACACTGTGGTGTTGGCCGGTGGCGAGTAGATCGGGCGAGTGAAGCCAATCGATGAGGCTTCCTCGAATGTTGAGAGGATGTATTCCTCAGTGAATTCATGTGGACTCAAGCAGAGCCAGCGAAGAGGTCCACGTTCGTCGAGGAGAAGGAGTTGAGCGCGATCATGAGTGCCATCCCAGGGCCTAGATGCCCCACGGATGTTGAGAGCGCCGTTGTGCATCAGTGCCGTCCCGACCCATGTGCGGTCGTGAACTGAAGGTGAATCTGGCATGGACGATCAACTCTCAGGATCGAAATTTCAGCGTGCGCGAATTCTACAGCTACATGTCCACGGCGCGAGACTAACGACGCTCTGTCGTCGACCGTTGAACAGGTGGCTCGTTTCGCCCAACTGGCTGACTGGAACTTATAAGCACCTTGTGCGATTGGGGAGGAAAGAGAATGGCAATTGGTCCAGTCAATAATATCAGAACCTGCGGCACCCAAGTCCAGAAGTAACAAACAGCCCAATATCAGCAAGGAATAACTGATAAGATGTCGTCACTAAACCGACAAGAGCTTACCGTACCATTGACGGTATCCGTAGTTATCTGTGCATATTCAGAGCGTCGTTGGACAATGCTCAATGAGGCCATCGAGTCAGTTAAGAGGCAAACTGTCACTGCGCATGAGTTAGTGATCTGCATCGACCACAACCCGGGTCTCTTAGAACGATGCAGAAGCAGTCTTAAAGATTGGACCGAGAATTCCGAGCTTAGAATCGAACTGGTCGCGAACGAATTTGTTGGTCGGTTAGGCGATGCTAGAACGACTGCACTTAAGTATATTAACGGCGACATAGTGGCGTTCCTGGATGATGATGCTTGGGCAGAAACAACCTGGCTAGAGATCTTAATGTATCCGTACCTTGACTCGGATGTGGTAGCAGTTGGTGGTGCGCCGCTTCCCATATTTGAAACTCGTAGACCCAGATGGTTTCCGCCACAACTGGACTGGATATTTGGTTGTTACTACGATGGCCTTCCGGTCGAACTAGCTCCTGTACCAAGGATGATCGGAGCGGCGATGTCCGTGCGGAGAGGGGCT
The DNA here is from genome assembly GCA_963824355.1 of uncultured Acidimicrobiaceae bacterium. Lineage (GTDB taxonomy): Bacteria > Actinomycetota > Acidimicrobiia > Acidimicrobiales > RAAP-2 > Bog-756. The sequence goes on from CAWGOY010000017.1 coordinate 586,053, forward strand.
CTTGAAGCAGTTGGAGGCTTCCACTCCGACAATCACGACGACATGGACTTGTGTCTGCGGCTGGCCGATCGGTTTGCAGACAAAAGGATAATGCTCGAGCCAAGGGCGATTGTCCGCCATAATGTCGTGGCTGAGCGAGTCAAGTGGTCATACTTCTGGCGACGCTGTTTCACCGTGAACAGAGGAAAGGTTCGGGCGTTTCGAAATCTCGGTTCAGCGGCGAATATGTCGGCAGATCGGAAGTTCGTCATTTCATCAGTGAGGCGCTCAGCGCAATCGGTTTTGGTTGAGCTGATTGCTGGTGACTCGTATGCGGTTGTTCGGTTTGGCGTGCTCTTGGCTGGGATCGGATGTGCTGCTCTCGGTAATATTGTGGGACAGGTTGACGCGTGGCGTGCTGAGGAACCGTGTGAGTAGTGCGGATGCTAGTGATTGGGATTCCGAGCTTTATAGTCCTCGACCGTTGTCATTCGGAAGTCGGATCCGTGAATCGTAGAGAGGGTCTCGCTCCAGCTTCGGCGCCAGTAATCTCGGTATGTTCCGTGGCGGTCACGAATGTATCGCGGTGAAGGGAAAGCGGTGCCGATGAGAAAGGCGATGCCGTTTGGCGCAGGCAATCGAGCGGCCCAAGCGAGTCGGTGGCGCGTTGGAGACGAGACTCTTGACCAACCTAATGCAGCGAGGCGTAACTGCATTGACAGAGGCGTCTCGGGAGCTGGGTTGGGCTCAAGGCCTGCCTCCGGTATGACCAGCGAGAGTTCGTTGACCAGCAGATCGAAGAACCAGCCGAGCTCAGCCCTCGCAAACGCAGCCCTTGTTTGCCTTGAGCCCAGCTTTTGGTGGAGCACAAGGAAGTCCCTCCATGAAGTGAGGCCCAGCTTGCCCTTCCAGAGGTCATTTAAGATATGAAGCGCACTAGCGATGACTAAATCTTCAGGTGCCGCAAATGGCACCTGAGAAGCTGCCATTTGATGAGGGGTTGCTCGGGCGATGATGTCCTCGACTGGCAGGTTGGAACTAAAAACCCAAGGGGCAAGGTGATGGTGGAAATCGAGATTGCCGCCGCTGGGCGAGTGAAGATTAACTCCCTCCCGGCAGACGTAATCAAACCACCGCCATTGCGGTACAGCTCGCAACGAGTAGGAGAAATGTGAGTTTTTAGCCTCTGCGATTGCTAGTCGAAAAGACGACGGTGGAACGAGAACGTCAATGTCGGCGTACGGCCTTGGCCATCCTTCTGGATGCAAACGTGCCATCGCAGGCCCTTTGATCACAGCGACCGCAAGGTTGCGTCGGCACAGATTGACGAGAACCTTCGAACCCGAGACTTCGGCTGCCATGGCCAGCATTTCTGAGGTCATAGAGGCGTGATGGAATCTCCTCATCCAAGAGCCTTCTGTGTCGATCACGGATTCAAAGGCTCGAAGTGCGACGGAGGAAAGTCCTTCCGCGACAATGAGGTCTGCTTCATCGGAGATATTTGCAGGAGAGGGAGGTGATTCCAATCCGCCTACAATCCCAGCTGCAAGGCACCACCGAGCGGCTTGTCCTAGCGCATGAAGCGGGCCTGACGGAGTTCTCGACATCAGGTTGACCAATGTCGTTGTCCAGTTTGTTTGATTCTGGTTACCGAGCGTCCGTGACCAACTTTGCAAAAAGCCTCCGCCTGTACCCGCGAGACATCATGTGTGGTGACAGTAGTCACGACTTATAGGCCGACGCTTGGAGTTCGAATAGCTCCGCATAGAGGCCATGAGCAGACATCAACTCCTCGTGGCTGCCATTCTCGACGATAAGCCCTGAGTCCATTACATAGATCCGGTCGGCCGATCGTACGGTCGAGAACCGATGGGAGATGAGTAGCACAGCTCGATCCTCGTAGAGACTCCGAACGTTCTCGAATAAAGCAGCTTCAGCACGGGGGTCAAGCGAAGCGGTGGGCTCGTCCAAGATCACGAATGGTGCATCGCGGAAGAATGCCCGAGCAAGTGCAATCCGTTGCCATTGTCCGAGTGAGAGATTGGCCCCTCCAAAGAACTCAGAGCTGAGAAGACTGTCATAACCCTTGGGCAAATTGCTGATGAAATCGTTCGCCTGAGCGAGGCGCCCGGCCTCGACGATTGCAGAAGAGTCGTTCATGCGTGACACATCGCCGAGCCCTATGTTCTCACCTGCGGTCATGAAGTACTGACCGAACTCCTGAAAGATGAGGGCGACACGCTTCCTTATCTCCTCCGGATCAGTTGTCGAGATGTCCGTGGTGTCCCAATGGACCGTCCCCCTATCAGGGGGGTAGAGGCCTGCCAGAACCTTGGCAAGCGTCGTTTTCCCCGATCCATTTTCGCCCACGAGTGCGACGACCTCGTTGTGAGCGATGGTCAATGTGACTCCATCCAGCGAGGGGGTATCTCTACTCGGATACGTAAAGGTGAGGTTGTTAGCTCGAATGGATTGGAATCCAGACGGCGCCGCTCCGGTCGGTTTCTGCCTTTGCCATTCAGGCAATCGATCTACAAACGAGGTGTAATCCTGCATGTACAAGGTGTTCTCGTACATTTGGCCTGAACTTCCCCCAAGTCCGTGCATGCGTTGGGTGAGGAGAACAATGGCCCCAGCTGCTGCTCCGGCTGCGGCTAACTGAATGTGCTTTGAGGTAACGAGCCAAACGAGTAACGACAAGGTTGCCGCTGCGAGGATTGCGTTGATGGCCGTGCCGACGACTCCGATAGTGATTCGTCGTCGAGCCAGAGTTCGGAGGTCGGCAATCCGGAGCTGATAGAGCGTATCGAGCCGATTCCGAAAAAACGCCATGAGCGAAAATGCCCGAACCTCTGCTGCCATCTGACGATGAGTGAGAACTTGGAGGAAGTAGCTCCTTTGTCGGTCGCGTTCCGTCTGCTTGATGGAGAACTGCCTGAGTGCCCTGCTCGCCCTGCGGGAGGCCAGCCAGACAGGCACGAAGCCCAGTGCCAAGAGCAGGACAATGATTGGTTGGATGATGACGAGGGCCGCGGCGATTCCCAGAATCCCGGTGAGGGCGCCGATCATGCCCGTCATGCCGTTGACCATCTGGGCTGGTCGCAAACTTGCGGAGACCTTGGCTCGTTCAAGAGCATCATGGAACGCAGGACGCTCGTACTCGAGGAGATCAACGGCTGTTGCAGCTTCGACCACCTGTCCAATGGCATGCTGCTCGACCAGTCCCGATAGCACTCGTGACAGTTCCGTAATCGCGGTTGAGGCGAACTGCAACAAGGCGGTGACCACGGCAAATGTGAGGATGTCCGGAAGGGTCGACCGGAACGTGACCGCACTCTGTTCTCCCAGCATCACGGAAAGTAGTCGTTTGGCGATGAGAACCTGAGCCGCCAAGCCCACTCCGGACAGAACCTGCAACATCGTGATTGCAACGAGCTGTTTTGGTGCCGCCGCCCAGCTGATCCGGATGGCCCGACCGAAGGTGTCAGGGAATCGGCGGTATGAAGGAGTTACCTCTCGGGGGCCGAAGAGCTGATCTACAGGCGGCTGCACGTCGGTGGCAGTCGTCTTACTTCCCTCGGTCGACCTATTCCGCATGTGAGTGGCCACCAACGCCCAGTGATAGAGAGTCCGTTGGGAGTCACGGTACCCGCAACGTGGTGATTCGGTTACCCTTTGGCTCCGAGGGGTTAGCGAGAGGCGGTTGATGTGAGTTTCACCCGGATGGTGGCACGCTCCGGATTGAGCGTTGTTGCGGTCCTGCTATTTGTCGCAGGCGGATCTTCCCTGGCGGGAGCGGTTGTTCCAGCAAGGCCCACGACCGCGGCAAGCCCGGCAACGTTCAGTCCCAGGCTGCCGTGGTTTGTGCTCTCTGCCAAAGCGGGTGGTCATGTGTCAAAGGGCAATGTGGCCGCCGCCTCGAGCCAGACGGTCACCGACTCCCCTGGAAACGTTTTCTACGCCGAGCTTCCGTCAGATGGGGTGCCGCTGGCTCCGCCTGCGGGGTCGTCATACGATGCGGCTGACCTCATCAGCGCCACAGCCGCAACTGATGGGACGAACCTCACCTTCTCAGCTGGGACGGTGGGCATGACTGAGCCCTTCCCTGGTGCGCCGAATGCTGATCCCAACTGGGTGAATGACAGCTATATCGCCTGGGCCATCGATCCGACTTTGGGTGGGACACCGACCTACACCGTCTACTTCCACCTCAACCCCGACGGTTCGGACGATGGGACACTGACCGATACCGCCACCAACACCACGGTCAGCTGCAACGTCGCCTTGAGCTTCAGTTCAACCTCCGGTTACCAGGCGGTGGTTCCATCAGCCTGCCTTCCCGGGGTGACTACGTTTCAGTGGTTTGCGTACTCCATCTACGACACCGTTCCGTTCGCGCAGGATCCGACCGGATCCCAAGGGTTCGGAAAGGCACTTCCGGACTGGCGACGAAGTGGTCAGCCGATTTTCGCCCCTCCCGTGACCTCACCGGTCGCGCCATCTTCGCTGTCAGGCTCGGGGGGACTACCGCCCAGCTACTGGTTGTTTGCCAGTGACGGTGGAGCGTTCACGTTTGGTGGTGCGCAGTTCTACGGCTCCGAGGGTGGCTCGCATCTGAACCAACCCGTCGTGGGCGGGAGCGCGACGCTCGACGGTCAGGGCTACTGGATGGTGGCATCCGATGGTGGCATCTTCACCTTCGGCGACGCCCGGTTCTACGGGTCCACGGGGTCGATGCATCTCAACGCCCCCATTGTCGGCATGATCCCACTTTCCGCTGGTGCTGGCTACTGGCTGGTGGCCTCCGACGGGGGCGTGTTCACCTTCGGCAACGCGCAGTTCTACGGCTCGGAGGGCGGTGCTCATCTGAACCAGCCGATCGTTGGGGGAGCATCGACGCCCGACGGGCTCGGCTATTGGCTCGTCGCACGTGACGGCGGCGTCTTCTCATTCGGAGATGCGAAGTTCTTCGGCTCCGAGGGCGGTACGCATCTCAACCAACCAATTGTTGGAATGGCCAGTGACCCGAACGGCGGCTACTGGCTGGTGGCTGCTGACGGAGGGATCTTCTCCTTCGGGGGTGCTCCCTTCCTGGGCTCAATGGGTGAGGTCCGATTGACCCGGCCTGTGGTTGGGATGGCGTCCACCGCTGATGGGCTGGGCTATCGATTGGTGGCATCCGACGGAGGAATCTTCGACTTCGGCGACGCTCGGTTCTTCGGCTCGGAGGGTGGCACGGTGCTTAATCAGCCGGTCGTGGGCATGACCTCGGTGGGGTGAACGAGTCCAGAACGAGTCGGGCCAGAGCTCCCACACTCGGTCCCATCGAGATAGCCACAGGGGCGCCTCTGGGATCTGATCCGATCCCGGCGCTGGCCCGGCGAACACCGATCTCCACGCCCATTGACGCTATCGAGGCAGTACTTCGGGAGGCCCTGCTCAACCCACCATGCCTCGTGAGCTTCTCCGGGGGAAGGGACTCGTCAGCCTTGTTGGCGGTGGCCACGCGAGTCGCCCAACGGGAGGGACTCCCACTTCCGGTGCCGGCTACGCTCGTGTTTCCGGGAGCGGCCGATACCTCAGAGGACGAGTGGCAGGAGAGTCTGCTCCGCCGGCTTGGTCTTTCCGACTGGATACGCATCGAAGTGCAGGATGAGTTGGACGCCGTAGGGCCGGTGGCCGGTGCAGCCATGCGCCGACACGGTCTGCTCTGGCCGTACAACGTGCACTTTCACGTTCCCATTTTCGAACGCGCTCGAGGCGGAACCGTCGTCACCGGATTCGGTGGGGATGAAGTTGGCGCCTGTTCAGCGATCTGCGCGGCGGAGCGACGCCTGACGTCGTTACGTCCACCTCGAGCGAGTGACGCCCTCGTCGTTGGATTGGCAGTCGCACCCCGACCGATGAGGACGTTGGTCCACCGACGCCGATTCCGCGAGGACCTGGGCGACTATCCGTGGCTAACTCAGGATGCAGCCGAAGCGTTCCTGCGCGCACAAGGGTCATGGCAGGGATCGATTCCCTTGGGTTGGGAGTCGAAGATCCGGGGTCCGTTCTGGCGCCATCGCTACTTCAAGGTCCCTGAAATGAGTCTGAATCTCCTTGCGACCGACGAGGGCGCCCATGTGGTTCACCCGTTCGTGAGTCCCCGAGTGCTCGACACGCTGGCGAGCACCGGAGGTTTCCGCGGATTCGGGACTCGGTCAGAGCTGCTCGACTATCTATTCGGTGACGTACTCCCGGCCAATGTGATCAAACGGGGCGGCAAAGCGACGTTTGGCACCCCGTTGTGGACTTCCACATCCCGCGATTTTGCTCAGACGTGGTCGGGGGAAGGCATCGACTCGCAGTTCGTCGACCGTGACGTCCTCCGAGGAATGTGGTTGGCGGGGGAGTGGACGGTGGCCTCCACCACGCTCCTTCAGGCGGCATGGATCCACGACCACAGCGACTGCACCGATCGCTAGCTGACCGAGCGTTCGATGTGTTCGAGCAGCGTTCCGATCGCCTCATCAGCACGGCTCCAGTCCTGTGCGCGGCTGAACGCCACCATGGGCGCATCGAGCAAGTCGAGAAGCCTGCTCATGTCGGCGTCGGCCGCCCTCAGCCCCCGGTTGACGGCTAATGTGGCCAGTCGGTCTCGGAGCGGAACGGCGGTGATCTGAACCTCGTCAGACCAGTCGAGGCGGATCCATCCGCCAAACGGAACCCGGGCCGGAACGGCTGGAAGCTCCACCCGCCAGCGTTCACGTGCGCCAACCGTCCCTAGGTACCCACCGGACTGGAAGTGCGCTGCGGCACTCTTCCGCAGATCGATGCACCTGGGTCCGGCATAAGCACCTGTTGCATCGACGAGGAGGAGATCGTCGGTAAGGATCGGGACCCCGACCCTGTGGAGCCCCATGAGCACTGAGCTCTTTCCTGCATCCCGGTCACCCAGCACCCCCCATGCTCGACCATTCACCAGGAACGCCCCGCCGTGGAAAGGGGTCCGGCCCAGCCAGTGGCCGGCGACGATCCCGGTTGAGCTCAACAGGGGATGAATCAGGGCCTCGACTGGGGGTCGTTCCCTCAAGTGGAGCGTGGTGGAAGCCCCGGCTCGATCAATCTCCATGAATCCCTCTGGTGGGATGGCGAGAAGGGCCTGGTCAGGGGACCACTGTTCACGTACCGGCAGGTCCATCTTCTGGGTGTCACTGCCGGCTCTGGACCAACGCACATGCCATCTCGGCCAGCTCGGATCGACGTCCACCAGGAAGTTCTGATCGATCTCCTCGCCGAAGCTCAGGCCGTAGGCTCCCCGAGATGCTTCGATCCTGGTCATGGGGTTGAGCCTAGAGTTGATCAGGGATCCGGAGTCATTGGCGCCCGAGTTGCCCGTGAACGGCACGTGAACAGGGCAAAGGAGCCTTGCCCACCAGGTTGGACTGGGTTAGCGTAGTGCGAACAATGAGGGGCATGAGGTACTGAGGAGACTCGATGGCTGGCTATGAGGCACCTACGATCACGGAACTCGGCTCCCTGCAGGACCTGACTTTGGGTTCGGGCACGTGGTCGAAGACGGGCAGCGTTCCTGATGTGATCTCTCCCTCCGTCTCCGAAAACGGCACGCTGACGCTCACGAAAAACTCGGTCTGAGCGCTACGGTGGCCTGGGGCCACCATGGCTAGCGACGGTCGCGCCATTTCGGCGGCGGTCCACGAAACTGTTGAGGCAAGCGCTCCGTCGGGAAACCGCATTGTCCTTCACGTGCCCAGCGGCACCTACCTGAAGCTGGACCCGACTGCTGCGGCGATTGTCGATCTGCTCCGCGAGCGTGCGACTGTTTCCTCAGCAGCGGAAGCGTTGGCACGTCAGTTCGACATCCCTCTCGACCGAGCACGTTCCGATGTTGCATCAGTTGCCAATACTCTGACCGGACTTCGAGCATCCCGGTCGAGCAGGGCACGAACGCCAACGTTGAGCGGACTTCTGGCCTGCACTCGGAGCTGGTGGGCTATGTCACCCTCGGTGCGCTGGTTGGTGGTGCGGGTGACCGGAGTGGTCATCGCAACCGAGATTGGACTCCGCACCATCGACATCCAGCGTCTGGCCGGCTTGATGAAGGTTCCTCTGGCCTCGGAAACGGCTGATGTTCCCGAGGACCGCCCCGACGAGCTCAGCGGGCTGTCCTCTGGCGAACAGACGACTCAGTTGGCCATCCGGTGGGTGCTCGATCGATGGATCTTTCCGGCGACCTGCCTCCGCGAGGCCTTGGTCACCGGTTGGTTCCTTCGAAGTCGCCAACCGGTGCTTCGGTTGGGGCTGGTCGGCGAGGGGAATACCTGCCATGCCTGGGTCGAAGCCGACGGGATGAGCTTCAACGCCACCGAAGTCAAAGCGGCCTTTGTCGGCTAGTGGCACCTGGCGGAGCGTATGTTTGACCCGGAAGCTTCCACGACAGCGGGGTAGCATCATCTCGAAATGCTGAAGATCAGGTTCGATGATGTGGTGTGGCGGTCGGTCGATGACGAACTGGTCATCTTCGAGTTGTCCACGACCAATTATCTGTCGCTCAACGGAACGGCGAGGGAGCTGTGGCTGGGCCTGTCCGATGGTGCTTCCGAGGACGATCTCGTCACACTGCTGAAGGAGAAATACCAGATCCCTCACGAACAGGCCCGGACCGATGCCAAGTTATTCCTGTCTGATCTGCTGGATCGGGGCCTGCTCGTCGATGAGGACTGAGACCGACCGGATGCACGGCAGCTTTCACATTCCTACCCCGTCCGGAAGACTGGATTCTGCCCCTTCTCGCCAACTTGGCTGCCCATGATGACGTCAGCCACCAACCTCGACGAGACCGACCTCACCGCACCTCTCCTCGACCCCTCCTTCTACGCCGGAGATCCCTACCCTCTCTACGCCCGACTTCGGGACGAAGCCCCGCTGGCCCGTAACGACACCCTCGGGTTGTGGATCGCTAGCACCCACGCCGAGGTGACCGCCATCTCTCGCGACACCGACACCTTCTGCTCCGGTAAGGGGATCATGGTCATGGAGATCGGGGCCGAGTATCCGACGCCTCCGACCATGATGCACACCGACCCGCCCGACCATGCCCGCTACCGGAGCTTGGTCCAGCCCGGCTTCCGGCCCACCTTCATGCGGGCCCTCGAGCCCAGCATCCGGGCCCGCGCCGTGGCTCTGGTCGACCGCATCGAAGCCGGCGTGCCGGTCGACATCGTCTCCGAGCTGGCCGTGCCCCTTCCCCTCCAGGTCATCAGCGACCTCCTCGGGGTCCCCGAAGACGAGTGGCCCCGCTTCTTCCGCTGGTCCGAGGCAGTCATCCCCGGGGCCACCGACTGGCCGGAAGAGGAGCGTGCCGCCCTCAGCGGGGAGATGGTCACCTACCTGTTGGCGGCGGCGGCCGATCGCCGAGCCAATCCGCGGGACGACATCATCTCCGAGCTGGGCGCTGCTGAGGTCGACGGCGATCGCCTGACCGACGCCGAGCTGGGCATGTTTCTCGTCCAGCTGCTGGTGGCCGGCAACGAGACCACCCGGAACATGATGTCCGGTGGCCTGCTCGGCTTCGCCGGAGAGCCGGGGGAGTGGGAGGCCTTGCGTGTCCGCTATCTGATGTCAGCCAACCGGGCCCTCCCCCTCGCCATCGAGGAGATGCTGCGTTGGACCACCCCGGTGGTCTCTTTCATGCGCACTACCACTCGCCCGACCGAACTGGCCGGTCGGCAGCTCGGAGCCAACGAGCCGGTCCTCATGCTCTACGCCTCGGCCAACCGTGACGAGACGGTTTTCGGACCCACCGCCTCGGTCTTCGATGCAGCCCGTGACCCCAATCCCCACGTTGCCTTCGGGTTCGGTGCCCACTTCTGCATCGGGGCCGTGCTGGCCCGAGTGGAGGGCCGTATCCTCCTTGAGGAGCTGCTCAACCGGTTCGGCTCACTCGAGTCGGTCGGCCCTGTGGTGCGCACCGCCTCGCCGGTCATCGCCGGTGTGCGTTCCGCCCCTCTGGTGTTCACTGCTGCCTGAGCGTTTCGCTCGATCACGCTCGATCGGTGGCGCGTCTTGCGGTCGGTCTCGAACCGAACCGTTTTGCTCTCGGGATTCGGCCGGTCCCACTGTCGACGGCGAGTTCACCGCAACCTGGGAGTTAATCAGGCTGATGTCTGTTCGCTGACTCTGTTCGATCCGTCGTCGGCGTCGACAGCGGTTGCGTGTACATCGTGGTTTGGGAGGAATACCCTTTCGGTATGGCCATCACTGAATCGCGAATGCGCGAAACAGGCGGATCGGCGGAACACATCCCACACCTGCGGCATCGTAGGTCGCCCAGGGGGCACTGGACAGAGAATCAGGAGTATCCGACAGCGTCGGATCTCTTGAGACCCACGGGCCAGTGCAGCGAAGTGTGGTCACTGGACCTGACCGCTTTGGCCAAAGTGATCTCGGACGAAGGATCGGCTCCGACGGCACGGCTCGAAGGAGGCCGGATGGAGCGAAATCGGGAAGGGGATCCCGTTGTCGTTCCGAACGTCTTCGTGGAACAACTGACCCTCGGACTCTGATTCTCTTTCGGTAACGTCCACAGCCGTCAGTCCGCCGCGGTGTATTCGCCGAGGCGCGGTCGTCACGGAGCACTGCGTTCAGGTTGTGCCCGAGTGATTGGGTCCTGGTCCGAGTCGGTGTGCTTGTTGTCGACTGCTCAGCCGGCCGGCAGCGGCTCCCAGGGCTGGACGCTGATCCAACAGGTGAACGCCGGTGGCTGGCCCGGTCCCTGCTTGCACAACGTCGACGGCGGCGAGTTGATGTGCAGCTTGACCACCTGGTACTCGGTCGGCCCGTAGCGCTTGTTGGGCCCGTAGCTGAGCACCGGTGACCAGGTGCCGGGGAAGTTCTTGATCTTGGACATGGCGGTGACGAAGGTGCGCCGGTTGAGGTTGTTCCCGGCCGCCTTGGCCGCCGTCTCGAACAGGTGGATGGCCTGGCACCATCCGACGATGGGCCCCTGCTCTTCGATGTAGTCGTTGATGTTCCCCGGTGGCGTCTGCGGGTAGGCCTTGTGCCACACCGTCCAGCAGGCACGCACCCCGGTGTTGTAGCCGCCCTGGCTCTCCGGTCGGGGGTCGTCGATGCCGCCCAGTGTCTCGGTGGTCACGCCTTCCTGGCCGTTGAGGGCCTTGGCGTAGGGGACGGGGATGAGCCCGAGCGAAGAGAGGATGCTCTGACTCGTAGTCGCTCAGCAGGAGCTTGGGGAAGTACTGCTGCTCGGTCTCGGCCTGCAGCACCGGGAAGTAGTCGTTGAAGGGGATGAGCGGGATGACCGAGGTCACCCCGGCACTGCGGAGCTGCTGGATGATCAGGGGGGACTGCGTGTTGGTGGTCGCGGTGTCGTCGGGGTTGGCGTCGATGGTCTTCACGATCGGGTCGACCCCGGCGTTGCGCAGATCGGGTAGCAGGTAGTGTTGAGGGCGTCCTGGTCCGAGGCCCGGTTGCCGGCGATGACCCCCACCTTGGTGGTGCCGCCGATGAGATGGGAGCTCAGGCCCCAGTTGACCACCGCCTGGAGGATGGCCGCCTGGTCGGGTCCGGTCCACCACAGATACGGCGAGCCCTCGTTGGTCCAGTTGGTCACCGTCGTCCACGCCCCGATCATTGGGGTGTGGCCCTCCTGGGTGATGCACAGCTCGTTGTCCCCGGTCCACGCCCCTAGGCCGTCGAGGACGGCGAAGACGGCTGGGGACCCCTCGGTCCACGTCTTGCACAGCGACCGCATCTGGGTCTCGTTGGTCGGGTCGTAGTTGACGATGAGCGGATCGATCTTCCGGCCGTTGATGCCCCCGGCGTCGTTGATCTGGTTGACGAAGAGCTTGATGGCCTTGGTCTGCTCCCCGTACTCGGCATCCTCGGCGAAGCCCTCCTTGCCGGCCAGCGAGTTGAGGGCCACCACGGGAAAGACCACGGTGATGCCGTGCGTGGTCACCCCCCGGCTCGAGGTGCTGGCCGAGCTCACCGACGACACTGCGCCGGCGGCCGGCGCCGTGGCGAGCACGGTGCCGGCCAGAACGAGGGCTGCTCCGAGCGCAGTGAGGGTCCGGATCCGGGCGGGACCGCACTTCCTGGCCGGTCGAGCTGGCCGCACCCCGTGCATCCTGGCCTTCACGAGTCCCGTGGTGGCCGACGGGTTGCGCCGGCCGGACAGTCGTCTACCTTCACCGCTTCCCCCCCCACTCTCCACCGGCCTCGGCCGGCGCCCGCCAACTTAGTCAGTCGGCTGGCCGTTCGCTGGTCTCCCGATGGGTCGGTCCGCTGCTCACTCGGGCGTGCCGGCCTCCTCCAGCCTGGCCGTGGCCACCCCGAAGGGCCGTAGCTCGAAGGAGCCCTCGAACGGGCTCTGCGGGTAGCCCCGTAGATCGACCAGCCAGCCGGTCCGCCCGGCGATCGTCCACCGTGGTCGGCTTCGGCCGGGGTTGAAGACCCGGACTTCGAGCAGGCCGCCGTCCCGGCGCACGGCGCTGACCTCGGCACCGGTCACGGACAACTCGCTGCCCTCGGGCCGGACGGGTGCCGCCCCCGGGGCTGTTCACCACCTCGAGGGGGAGGAGGATGTCGTCGGCCAGGGCGTAGGGGTCGTCGACGTCGACCGCCAGGGCGTAGCGAGGGTGATCCGCCGGCCGGCCATCTGGAGTCCCTCGACCGGGGTCGTGCGGGCCGGCCGGAAAGGGCCGGTAGGCCATGCCGGCCCGGGACAGCATGCCGGTCGAGCGCAGCACGGTGAGGGCCAGCGCCGTGGCGCGGCACCCGTCGGCGCCGGCGGTCGATGTCGATCAGCTCGTACTCGCACACCCCGTCGTGGACCACGGTCAGGCCCCCGGCCGAGACGAAGCGCCGGGCCGGCGCGGTGGGCAGGCCCGAACTCGTCGGGACGGCCCTCGGCGGTGAGGCCCCGCTCGACCACGGTGAAGGCGCACTCGGCCTGCGAGCGTTTCGGCCGGGTCGGGCAGGGGGAGATGGACCCGCAGGCGGTGGTCCCGGCTCGGGTTGACGAAGGAGGTGGTGACCCGCACCGCCGGCTCGTCGGCCCGGAGCTCGAGGGTCGTCTCGATCTCGGTGGGCTGTGTCCCCACCCGGGCCTGCGAGCGCCTGTCGACGTGGTCGGGCCACTGGTAGGTGGCGGTGATGGCCACCGTGGCCCGCACCGGGCCCGGACTCGAGGACCGCGACGCTCACCGCGTCGGGCGTGTCGACGAAGCTGTCCTCTGTCGGAGGGGAGTAGTTGTAGGAGTCGCCCAGGTCCCCGCCGTCGACCAGCCGGCCGTAGCCGGGCACGCCGTTGAGCGAGAAGGTGCCGGTCGCCTGGTCGACTCGACCGTGACCAGGCCGTTGGACAGCGTGACCGGTCACCTCGGTCGCTGGCCGTCGACCGGGTGGGCCGGCGGCGCCGGTTCGAACGGCTGCCAGCCGTAGCCCGGCACCTGGCCACCCGGGCCACGATGCGGCGGATCGGGGCGGCTGGTCGAGGCCGAAGCGGACCATGGCGTCGGGCCGGGCGTCCATGCGGGCGTAGATGTCCCGCTTGGCCTGGGCGATGGGGACGTTGGGCCGCTCCTCGGGCCCGACCGACGAACAGGATGCTGATGCCCGTCGTCGTCCTCCTCGACCGTCGATGTCCTGGAGCCAGGCGTCGTGCTCGATCTGGGGGCCCTGGAGCATGCCCGAGGATGGTGCGCACGGTGTCGCGCATCGAGCACCACGGAGCCGGGGGCTTGGCATCCTCCGAGAGCACCTGCACATCGGGCTCGGGCCGGCTCGTCCGCACCGACCACCAGCTCGACCACCCCGGCACGGGGGCGGTGGGCCGGGTTGAGCACGTAGGTGCCCGGTTCGGCCAGCGACCGGGCCAGCGACTTGACGGCCCGGTCGGCCAGCCCGGTGGCGATGGTGCGGGCCTCGGCGTAGCGGTGCAGGACGGCGTCGACCACGTCGTCGACCGAGCAGGCGCAGATGGAGTCGTGGGCCGAGTTGCGCACCATCTCCTTCCAGGCCAGGTCGAGCTGGCGCTGGGGCCAGGCCGACGGCGGCTGGAACAGGGCGGCCAGGGGCTCGGCCCGGCGCTCCAGCTGGCCGCTCGGCCAGCTCGCCCAGGCGCTTCACGTCGACCCGGTTGGAGGTGACGCCCATCAGCATGTTGGCCCGGAAGCCCGACCGGAGCTCGCCCCGTCCACTGCTCCAGGCCCTCGGTCGGTGCGCGTCGGCCAGATACTCGGGCAGGGAGGTGACCTCGAAGGCGAAGTCGTCCTGCAGGGCGTTGGCCTCGGCCACCACCCGGCCCAGGAACGGCCTGCGGCATGAGGTGGTCGGAGCCGTTCATGCACAGCAGGTCGCCGAGGAGCGAACTCCCCGATCTCTCGACGTGGTCGGCGGTGCGCTCGCACCAGCGCCTTGGCGTCGTCGGGGAGGGCGGCCCCGTTGCCGTAGCCGTCCGGAAGGTACTCGGCCCGCACCGTCGAGCCGTCGGGTGCCTCCCAGCCGAAGCCGGTCCTGGTGATGGCCGAGGGCACGCCCCGCCACACCACGGCGTCGGTCGAAGCCGGCCTGGCGTCAGGATCTGGGGCATCTGGGCGATGTGGCCGAACATGTCGGGCAGGTAGCCGACCGCCATGGCGCCCCCGAAGGCGGCGCCGCGGGCGAGGCCCATCTGCAGGTTGCGGATGATGGTCTCGCCCGAGGCCAGGAACTCGTCCATCAGGATGTACCAGGGCCCCATGCTGATGCGCCCGGCGGCGGCCAGGGCCCGCAGCCGGTCCTCGGCCTCGGGCCGGACCTCGAGGTAGTCGTCCACCACGGCCATCTGCCCGTCCAGCATGAAGTGGGCGATAGCTGGGGTCGGACTCGAGCAGGAGCAGGAGGGCGTCGAGCAGTGTCGACCAGGTTCAGACGGAACGCCTGGTAGGGCTGGTACCACTCGCGGTCCCAGTGGGTGTGGGGGACGATGGCGACGCGTCGGGCTGCCATGGATCCCACTGTACGGGCTGGAGTTCCGCCGGACCAGTGCGCGCGCTCGGTGGCCTCGGGGTCGCCGCTCGGTGTCGGATCCGATCGCCGGCACACGGGGCGAGAGCGATCGCGCACGCTGGGTGGGGGAGTTGGACCATCGAGCCCACACTGGCTCGGTTCATCCACAACTTGTTCGCGTCCAGGGGGAAATCGTCCGTCCGATTCGGTCGGTTGCGCGCGCACCGTAGTGTGTGCAGAATCGGTCGACCGGCTCCCGGATTGCGGCGCTTCCACCGATCGACCGGACGGCGATCGACCCCGGCTCGGGATGGTGACCACGCATCGCAGGGATAGGGCAACGCACGGTGACCAGGCCGCACTGGCCATCGGCGCACCCGAATCGTCCGATCGGTGCGGCCGGCGGCCTCCGCTGGTTTTCCATCCATCGTTGAATTTCCGCCCGGCACACCACCGTCACCGTGGTGTCGGGTCCGGGTCGTTAGGGGATCCAAGCGCCAGTCGGCTGTGCCCTGTTTTCGCACCCTGGTGCCACTGGCCCACGTGCGCCTCGGGGTGCTCAGCGTGCCGCCATAGCGGTCGTGTCGGAGTTGACCAGCGCCCCCTAGGGCTCCCACGCCGGTGCCCGGTGACCGGCACGCACAACGGAATCGACTGGTGGCGGCCGGGGTCGGTGGCCATCTGGCTCCGCCACATCCCCGCTGAACAGGCAGTTTCCCTATACCTGGCCCGATCGCCTGGGAGCTCCGCGCGCTTGGCCGATCGCCACCCGGCGCTGCTGTTCACGACGGTACCGATGCGGAGATCACGAGCTCATGGCGCCAGATATTGAGAGGTTGCCGAGATCATCGGTATCTATAGACCGCTGTCCTCCTCCCGTATCGAGGAAAATGTAAATCACTTCTTGGAATGAAATAAGTGAGGAAGATGGCGTCGATTGAGAAATAATAGACGATGCATCTGTCCACCATAAGGATACAAGGCGTCATCGGTCTCGGACGTCCCCGCCGGCCGGGTCCGGTCATTATCCCAGGTCAACCGTTTACATGGCATTCATCGACGCGGGATCGATTCATCTTGCAACTCCCGGCGTGATGCTCCATGCTCCTAGACAACGCAGTTAGTTGAGCGCCTGCCATCAGTGCTCGTGTACATCAAGGTGTGCCGCGAACAGAGGGTAAAACGGACACGCTCCGTCACCATCTGACCGCTGCTCGAGACGGTAGCGACATGATCGTTATCGGCCGGGATGCAGCACGTCATTGCCGGCAGAACAGTGGCCGAACGTCGGCCGGTGACGTGCTCGCCGTGCACGTGGGGAGTCGGACTCGCATATGGGTGATCGGGACGTGGCCGCCGTGGTCCGGGTTGCGACCAATGGTCGCACTCCGACCTGCCCGACCTCCCGACTTGGTGGCTGCCCTTCGGCTGCTGATCGACTGCCGGGTCGGGTCTTGGTGGTGGTCTGATGCGGGTACTCATGGTCTCGCCCCATCCGGTGTATTCGTCCCGGGGTATGCCGATCAGCGTCTTCAACCGGTGCCTGGCGCTCTGCGCGCTGGGCCACGAGGTGGACCTGGTGACCTACCCGGTGGGTGACGACCGGTACGTGGAAGGTCTCCGTTACCTCCGGGCCGCCGCCCCCGGGGTCCGATCTGTGCCAGCGGGACCCTCGTTCCGGAAGGTGATCCTCAACGGATCGCTGACCCTGCGCTCGCTCCGCCAGGCCACCCGGGGCCGGGCCACCTACGACGTGGTGCACACGCACGGGGAAGCTGGACTGGTCGGTCCCACCTTGGCCCGGATGGCCAACGCCGCTCACATCTACGACATGGGCAACGACTGGGCCGACATGCTTCACAACTACGGCTTGGGTGTGTACAACCCGCTCACCCGGTTGGCCGCCGCCACCGAGAACGCGGTGATCCGTCGGTCCGACGTGGTCATCGCCCACGTGCCGCTCATCGCCCACCGGGTGGAGTCGGTGTCCGACACACCGGTGGTCACCGTGTTCAACAGCTCCCTCGATCCCGAACCCGACCCGGTCCTGGTCGACACCGTACGGAGTGCGTGGACGGCGGACGGGGCGAAGATCGTGCTCTACACCGGGACGCTCGAGTCGTACCAGGGCGTGCCGCTCCTGTTGGAGGCGATGGTCCGGGTGGCCCACGAGCACCCGAGCGCCGTCCTGACTGTCCTCGGTGGCCGAGGCGACCAGATCGAGGAGCTGGACAAGTTGGCCACCTCACTCGGTATCAACGACAACGTGCGCCTGGTCGGACCGGTGCCGACGACACTGGTGTCGGCGTGCCTCATGGCCGCCGATGTCCTCGTCTCACCCCGCGAGCAGGGCAAGACCACCCCGCTCAAGATCTTCTCCTATCTGCGCTCGGGTCGACCCATTGTGGCCACCGACATCCTCAGTCACACCCAGGTGCTCGGCGAGCAGGACTGCGTGTTGGTTCCCCCGACGGCGGTGGGCCTGGCCAACGGCATCGGCTCGGTGTTGGAGGCCAACACCAACCGCCGGCGGGTCGATCAGGGGGCGCAGGCCCTCCGGGCCCAGCACGGGATCGAGCAGTACATCAGCGGTGTGTCCCGTGCCTACCGGTATGCCGGAGGCGAAGAGAGCGACGTCGTATCGATCGGTGACGCTTCCGAGCAGGTGCGCGCCGCGGCTGCGGCCGACGAAGGCCTGCAGGAGAATCAGCGTGCACTGTCTCGCGTACTTGGCCAGCCGTGGCCGATCGCGGTATAGGTGAAGAGGTCATGGCACGCAGCATTTGGTCCACCCAGCCGTCCGGCCAAGGTCTGGGAGTGAGCTCTGCGGGCCGGCACCGGTCGGGGGTCCGAGGGCTGGGCCCGGTCAGCACCGGCAGTCGAGTGCCGGGCGCCGGCCCTTCGGGCCGGGCGATGGCCTCCAGTCGACGGCGGAGTGGATCCTGATGAGGGATACCGAGCAATCGTTCGGGGCGCGGGCCTCCGGCACCTCCGATCCGAACCAGACCGGTGGATCCGGCGGACCTTCTTCCGCCCAGTCGGCGCCGGTCGTAATGTCTGGATCTGTGGCGCAGGACAAGAAGGACAAGAAGAAGTCCAAGGAAAGGGCAAAGGCCAACAGGCAGCGGACACCGTCGCTGCCACTGTCAGCCGCCGACCTCCTGGCGCCGAGCCAGCCGGTGACACCGCCCCCACCTGCGGTCCAAGGGCAGGGAGCCCAGGTCGGTCCGTCGGCCGGTGGGGGAGTTGCCACCCCCGCTGTCGCTCCGGTGCCCCCTCCGCCGCCGGTCTCGAGCGCACCTCCGCCCCCGGTCTCGACTACACCTCGGCCGCCGGTCTCGACTACACCTCCACCGCCCGTATCGAGCGCAGCTCCGCCGCCGGTGTCGACTGCACCTCCACCGCCCGTCTCGACTACACCTCGGCCGCCGGTCTCGACTACACCTCGGCCGCCGGTGTCGACTGCACCTCCACCGCCCGTCTCGACTACACCTCGGCCGCCGGTCTCGACTACACCTCGGCCGCCGGTCCCGAGCGCAGCTCCGCCCCCGGTCTCGACTACACCTCCGCCCCCGGTCTCGACTACACCTCAGCCGCCGGTCTCGACCGCACCTCCGCCCTCGGTCTCGAGCGCAGCTCCGCCCCCGGTCTCGAGCGCAGCTCCGCCCTCCAGCCCGGTCGCCGGCACGTCACCGCCAGTTGGTACTGTCACGGCACCGGCGGCGACCGGGGCACCCGAGGTGGCGACTGCCGGTCCCGGGTCGAGCAGTGACGTCGCCACCGCCGGGGTCGCCGCCCAGGGCTCGAGCACGGCGCCAGGCAGCATTTCGGGAACAAGTGCAGCGACGGGAACCTACGAGGAGATCGGTCGCTACAGGAGCCGTGTGAGCAGGTTCGGGACCATGCCCAAGGCTCCGGCCAACCCGCAACCCCCGATGCGACCCAAGGTGGCCGAAGCGCTGTCCGTTCGGCCACCAGTCAGCCCGGCCGCAGCGGCACCTCCACTGCCTACGACGGTCGCCACCCCCAACGTTGGGGCAACTGCGCCCCCACCGCCACCGCCCCAACCAACACCGTCCCCTGCTGCGATCGCTGCGCAGGAGCAGGGCGCTCCTCCCCCTGCCCCGGCTGGTCATGGCACCTCCGGTTCGACAGCCGTCGAACCACCGGCGACGGAACCGGCCCGCAAGCGGTTCTGGTCCCGGCTGGCCAAGCCCGAGGCCTCGTTCGAGACGCCGACCGCCACCGCCGCGGCCGCCCCGGGAATCGTCGATCCGAAGCTGCCTCCACCGCTGCCGCCCAGGGCTCCGGCCGAGGAGGTCGCGGCGAAGATCTCGGCCCCTGCGCCGCCACCTCCGGTCAAGCCACCCCCGGCGTCGGCCATTCCGAAGTCCGAAGCGGCACCACCTTTGCCTCCACCGCTGCCGCCCAGGGCTCCGGCCGAGGAGGTCGCGGCGAAGATCTCGGCCCCTGCGCCGCCACCTCCGGTCAAGCCGTCCCCGGCGTCGGCCATTCCGAAGTCCGAAGCGGCACCACCTTTGCCTCCACCGTTGCCGCCCAGGGCTCCGGCCGAGGAGGTCGCGGCGAAGATCTCAGCCCCTGCGCCGCCACCTCCGGTCAAGCCACCCCCGGCGTCGGCCATTCCGAAGTCCGAAGCGGCTCCCGCTCCGCCACCGCCTGTAGTTCCGGTAGTTGAGCAGAGCAAGCTTCCTCCACCTCCGGTCCAGCCGCCCCCGGTGTTGGCCATACCGAAGTCCGAAACGGCACCGCCGCCTCCGCCCAAGCCGGCGGCGGCCGCAGCGGCAACGGCTGCAACACCGGAGCCCCCATCGGTCAACGTCGAAGCTGCCACACCGGCAGCCCCTCAACCGGCAACGCCGTCGACTCAACCGGAAACGTCGTCGACGACGCCAGGGCGCGGAAGATTCTGGTCCCGCCTGGCCAAGCCCGAGGCTTCGTTCGAGACAACCGCGCCTCCCGCTGTCGCCCCTGCGGGATCCCCACCCTCCGCATCACCTCCCTTGCCTCCGCCTCCGTCGGCAGTGGCAGCAGTGCCCCTGCCACCCCTGCCACCCCTGCCCCCAGTGTCGTCGGCCATTCCGAAGTCCGAGGCTTCTGCACGACGGGCGCCTCCCACGCCGGCCGCCATGCCGGCGACCCGGGGAGCTGTGCTGCCACCTCCGCCACCCCATCGGCCCACGACGGAGCCAACCGCTCAGAAGTCCGACGCGCCACCTCCGCCCAAGCCGGCGACCGCCCCGGCAGTGGCCACAGCGGCAGCTGCTCCAGCACCGAATCCCACCACCGCTCCGGCCCCTCCTCCGCCGGCGACCGCCCCGGCAGCGGCCACAGCGGCAGCTGCTCCAGTACCGAATCCTACGACCGCACCGGCCCCTCCTCCTCCGGCGACCGCCCCGGCAGCGGCCACAGCGGCAGCTGCTCCAGTACCGAATCCCACCACCGCACCGGCCCCTCCTCCGCCGGCGACCGCCCCGGCAGTGGCAGCAGCGGCAGCTGCTCCAGTACCGAATCCCACCACCGCACCGGCCCCTCCTCCGCCGCCTCCAGTGGGTGCCGCGGCCATCGGCCCCACCGGGGTCGAGTCGCCGACACCGAGCACCCCGGGAAAAAAGAAGTTCTGGTCCCGCCTGGCCAAGCCCGAGGCTTCCTTCGAGGAGCAACCGTTGCCGCCGACCACCGTCGCCGAGCCACCCGCACCCAGTGTTCTGGTCAAGTCGGCCATTCGGCCGCCTGAGACATCTCCGGCTCCGTCTCCGGCTACACCGGTCACGACTCCGGCTCCGGCTCCGGATGCATCGGTCACGACTCCGGCTCCGTCTCCGGTTGCACCGGTCACGACGCCCGTGCCACCACCACCTCCGCCGCCTCTCTCACCACCGACGGGAGCACCACTGCCGCCGCCGCCGATAAAGGAGGCAACGTCGGCGCCACAACCGGGCTCCACGCCACCGGTGTCCGGGCAGCCGAAGGTGGAAGCGCCCGGGCTGTACAAGTCGGGCGCCCCGCGCCCCGCACCCGCAGCCTGGCCTCCCGAACAGCACCAGGCCGAATCCGAGGATCTGGGCCCCCACCTCGCCCGGACCATACTGGTGGCCAATGCGGTGACCGGAAAGCTTGAGCGGAGGCCGGCACCGTTCCTGGCCAGCACACCCTCGGCTCCGACGACCCTTCGGGTGAATCCGCAGACGGGGATGCAGGAGCCAAGGCCCGCAGCCGCTGCCGGGCCTGACGCGGCACCACCACCACCGGCCGCACCAGCCCCTCCATCCGGCGCAGCTCCGCTCCCTCCCCCTCCCGCCCGACCAGCCCCCGCCCCGGTCGGTGCGCCCGACCCTGCGTCCCCAGCGGGCCGGAAGTCGTTCCTGTCCCGCCTGGTCAAGCCGGAGGCCACGTTCGACTCTCCTCCGACGCCCCCCGACGCCCCCGCACCTCCACAAGAGGGCTGAGGACGCCTGGCACCGGTTGTCCCGGTGCCGCCGACTCAGGCCGGGTTGGCGGTGTCCAGCGAGGCCAGCTGCTCGTCGGTGAGCGCCACCGTGGCCGCCCGGCAGTTCTCCTCGACGTGGCCCACCGATTTGGTGCCGGGGATGGGCAGCACGACCGGTGAGTGGTGGAGCAGCCAGGCCAAGGCCACCTGCGACGGGGTGGTACCGGTCTCCCTCACGATGGCGTCCACCGGACCACCCGGTTTGGCCAGGGCGCCGGAGGCGACAGGGTGCCAGGGGATGAATCCGACGTTCTCCCGGCTGCAGTAGTCGAGCACAGCTTCCGACGAGCGGTCGGTCAGGTTGTACTGGTTCTGGACGCTGACGATCGGCACCACCGAGCGGGCCGCCTTCACCTCTTCCACGCTCACCTGAGACAGTCCGACCGACGCCACCTTGCCCTCCTCGATCAGCTGGGACAGGAGCCCGAACTGCTCCTCGGCCGGCACCTTGGCGTCGATCCGGTGCAGCTGGAACAGGTCGATCCGCTCCACTCCCAGGCGGCGCAGGCTCAGCTCGCACTGTTGGCGCAGGTACTCGGGCCTTCCCACCGGAGCCCACCGGCCGGGTCCCTGCCGGGTGAGTCCGGCCTTGGTGGCGATGAGCAGGTCGTCGGGGTAGGGGTGGAGGGCCTCGAAGATCAGCTGTTCGGAGACCTCGGGACCGTAGGAGTCGGCGGTGTCGATCAGGTCGACGCCCAGCTCGACCGCCCGGCGGAGCACGGCGATGCACTCGGCCCGGTCGGCCGGCTCACCCCACACGCCCGGGCCGGTGATCTGCATGGCCCCGAAGCCGAGACGGTGGACTTCCTTCTTCCCCAGGGTGAAGGTGCCCGAGTGATGGACGGGCTTGGTGGACTGGTCGGTGGTGGTCATCGGTCCCTCCTGGGGGGAGCTGGAGTGGCCCCGTCGGTACTCCGGGGCATGGGGACCGTTCTACCCGGTCACGCGTTCAGGTGAACCACCGGCATCACTTGCTGGGCCGGCTCAGCGGCTGAGGAGAGCCGCGACCCGGTCGTAGCGGGCGTCGTCGTCGCCGGCGATCCGTCCCACCCAGCGCAGGACCTCAGCGGCATTGAGGCTGGTCCCGGCGTCCAACATGGCCTCGATGTCGACCCAGTCCTTCGGACGGTCGAAGACCACCTTGCACACCACGAGGTGTTCAGGACCCAGCACCGGGATGGTGGTGTCGCCGAAGGGTACGTTCCGGACGTCCCGAGCGGCTGCGTCGTGGAAGGGGTCGTAGGAGAAGAACAGGTCGATCGGCGTGTCGTCCCACAGGACCCGCACCTGTCCGTCTCGGTGGACGGTCTCGATGACCGCGGGGTCGTCGGCTGCGGCACCGAGCTCGGACCAACGGCCCGGCCACCTCAGGGAACCGCTCCGCCGGGATGAACACGTTGACGTCGATGTCGACGGTCGAACGGGGCTCGGCGTAGTAGGCGAGGGCCAGTGCACCTCCGAAGGCGTGCGGGAACTGCGAGAGGGCCGCATCGATGGCCTCGACCCGCCGGGCCAGCGTCGGTCTGCTCATCGCGACACGATCCGCGGTGCCTCGAGCACCGGCGATCGTCGCCGCACGGGGATGGCGTCGGCCAGTGAGAGGACATCGAGCAGGCGGCGGGCGTGCTCCTCGACGTCGGCCGGCGGTGGCAGGTCCGAGGTGGGCAGCTGTGCGGCCAGCACCAGCCGCTCGCCCCCCGCCTCCACCAACCGGCGCAGCGTCGTCCAGCTCGGATCACGGCGCCCGTGCTCGTAGGCCGACACGACCGGCTGCGTTGTGCCGGCCCGCCGTGCCAGCTGGGCCTGCGTGAGTCCCTGCCGGCGCCGTACCGCCTTGATGAGCGTCGCTGGATCCATGCAATCAGTATATCGGATTGTCTATGTATGTCAGTAGGGGGATGCGAACAAACAGGTTCCGAAAAGTCGGGACGCGGTGCGCTAATTAGCCAGACTTCTGGCTATAATTGCGGCGTGACGTCCGTGCCCCTGGGTGAAGCCAAGAATCATCTCTCGGAGTACGTGACCGATGTCGAGCGAACCCATGACCGGGTCCTCATCACCCGGCACGGGCACCCGGCCGCTGTGTTGATTGCACCTGAGGACCTTGCGGCGCTTGAAGAGACAGTGGACATCCTGACCACTCCTGGCGCTCGAGAAGCCATTGCTGAGGGGCTGGACGATCTCGCTGCTGGGCGGATCGCCGACAACGACGCGCTCCGTGCTCGCATTGCCCCTCGGTGACCTCGGCCTTCGCCGTCCGCATCTCGGCTCGCGCCGAACGTGATCTGCTTCGCCTTCCCGAGAAAATTGGAGCTGCGTGCCTGGAGTTCATCTTCGGCGCGTTGGCCGAACAGCCGCTGTCGGTGGGAAGTCCCTTGAGCGGCCAACTGGCCGGTCTCCGGAGTGCTCGCCGAGGTAGCTACCGCATCATCTATGCCGTCGACGTGGAGCTCGAACGACTCGATATCGTCCACATTGATCACCGGAACGATGTCTACCGCTGACCATCGTTGACGGACTCGATCGGGCGGATCACAACACCGGGTGCGGCGGCGCCTCAGCTCGTCCAGAGTGCTGGTTCCTCGACCAAGACGGTGACACTCCCAGCACCCAGTAAGGCCGGCGACCTCCTCGTGTTGAATGCCGGACTATGGACCGGCACCAGCGAGCCGATCACCGCGGTCAGCGACGGCAAGAACACCTGGACCAAGGTTCGTGCAACGGCAGTGTCGGGCCAGGACTCCGATGGTGAGATCTGGTACGCAGCCGACGCCGCCTCAGTTAGTAGCGTGACCATTACGACCAAAGCCAGCGCCGACGCACTCAGTCTCCAGGAGTACTCCGGCGTCGCTACCTCGAGCCCGCTCGACGGATCTAACGGTTCGGCAGGCGACAGCAGCTCGGCTTCCTCGGGATCGGTGACCCCCACCGCGTCCAACGATCTGGCGGTGGGCTACATCGCCGGTCACGGCAGCTCCGAGGCCATCTCGATCACCTCGCCGGGCTTCACCAGCCTCGCCCAGCAGAACACCACCAGCCCGGACCTGGTGACCGTCAAGAGTGGCTACCGAGACCTGACGTCCACGGCCGCTCAGAGCCTTACGGGCAGTTATTCGGCCAGTCAGTACTGGTCGGCTGGCATCGCGCTGTTCAAGGCCGGCTGACGAACCCTGGCCTACCCCTACCGCCGCTTGTAGACCGGAGGCCGGCCTTCGGACCGGGCTGCCTTCATCTCGGCGTAGTCCCGCGAGGCGAAGACCATGGACTGGGCCACCGCCTCCTCGGCGATCGACCGTTGGACTTCGTGCACGCCGAGGCCGTAGAGCGTGCGGCGGGCCATCTTGACAGTGAAGGCCGGGGCCTTGGCGATGGTCTCGGCCATCTCCTTCGTCACCGCGTCGAGCTCCTCCTCGTCGGCCACCAGCCGGCTGATGATCCCGTGGGTGAGGGCCTCCTCGGCCGTGAGCACCCGCCCGGTGAGGGCCAGGTCGGCGGCCAGGCCGTGGCCGACCATCTGGAACAGCCTGGCCATCCCCCCGGTGTCGGGGATGACCCCGTGGACCACCTCGGGCAGGACCATCCGGGTACCCACCGCAGCCACCCGGATGTCGCACAGCAACGACCGCTCGAACGCACCGCCGATGACCCAACCCTTCAGCGCGCAGATGACCGGGGCGGGCATGGTGAAGAACATCTGCGACGGCCGATGGCCCTGCTCGATGAACTCGAGGTCGGAGATGTCCTCGGTGCGCACGCCCAACTGCGTCGTGTCCCGTCCCGACGAGAAGGACTTCCCCGCACCCCGCCAGATGATGGCCCGCACCTCGGGCATCCCGTGCAGCTCGGCCAGCACTTCGAACAGCCGCCGGTCCATCTCGTCGCTCATGGCGTTGTGCTTGTCGGGCCGGTTGTTGGTGATCACCGCGATGGGCCCGTCCACCTCCAGGGTGACCGTGTCCCGCTCTTCCGCGGAGAGCTCGCTCATGCGCGGGGTCCTTTCTTCTTCTCGGCCTCCTGGCCGAACGGTGGGCGGCCGAGCTGCTCCCGGATGGGGGTGAAGGGGGGCTGGACGGTGTGCCGTCGTTGCCAGTTGGCTCCGTCCACCACCAGCGAATGGCCGCTGATGTAGGTGGCGTAGGGGGAGCACAGGTAGGTGGCCGCCCAGGCCAACTCGCGGGGGAAGCCGACCCGCCCGGCCGGCACCCGTGAGTCCTGGCCCTCGTACTTGCCCGGCACCGCGGCGATGGCCGCCACCTCGTCCTCATGGGGGATGAGCCCGGGGACCAGGCCGTTGACCCGTATCCCGTAGGGGGCCCACTCGACGGCCAGTGTCTCGGTCAGGTTCTTGACCCCGGCCTTGGCCGCCGCCGAGTGGGCGAACCCCGGACCGCCCGTCCAGGCGTAGGAGGCGCCCACGTTGACGATGGCCCCGTCCCGTCCGGCCGGGATGAGCCGCCGGGCCAGATCACGGCAGCACAGGAACGTGCCGTTGAGCACGATGTCCACCACCGTGCGCCAGGCGTTGGGACTCATGTCCTCGGCCGGCACCGGAAAGTTGCCCGCCGCGTTGTTGATCAGTGCGTCGATCGGGCCCAGTTCTGCCTCCACCGCGTCGAAGGCGGCGGCCACCGAGTCGGCGTCGCGGATGTCACAGGCGGCGGCAAAGGCCCGTCCTCCGGCCTGCTCGACCGCCTCCACGCCGGCAGCCCGGTGTCCCTCGTCGCGGCTGAGGATGCCCACCGACGCGCCCAGACGGGCGAACTCGGTGGCGATGGACTTGCCCAGCCCGGTCCCTCCGCCGGTGACGATGACCACCTGCCCGTCATAGGTGCCCGGTGCCAATGCCGTCGTTCCGACCGGTGGGGGAGGGCGAAGCCCGGGGGGTGCCATGGAAGGGGAGCCTATCGACGTGGGCTCAACGGTTCCGTCCAGCCGGCCGACCGACGGTTCGGCGTTCGGACTGGGCAAGCAAAGGTCGTGACCGGTAGCATCGTCCTCCGGTGGTCAGGCATGGGCGACTAGGCGGCAAATCGGGCGAGGGAGCCTCCGCACCGGATCCGTTGCCCCGCGTCTTCATCAGCTACCGCCATCAGGATGCCGCTGGCTATGCCGGAAGGATCCATGCCGATCTCGTCCAGCGGTTGGGTCCGGAGAATGTCTTCATCGACATCATCTCGTTGGACCCCGGCGCGAAATTCGCTGACGCCATCAGGCGCACGCTGTCGGACTGTGATGCGCTGCTGGTGATCATCGGCCGATCGTGGCTCGGTGTGAAAGACGCCAATGGCCGGCGCAGACTCGAACTCGAAGATGATTTCGTGCGCATGGAGGTGGCTCATGCGCTGGATGGATCGGTCGGGGTCATCCCGGTGCTGGTGGGCGGGGCCGTCATGCCCGCCCGAGACGAACTCCCCGACACGCTGACCGGCTTGACCGAGCGCCACGCCATCGAGCTGTCCGATCGATGGTGGCAAGCGGACCTCGACAGCCTGGTGCTCGCCCTCAGGAGGGCGAAGTCACTGAAATTGGCCACCGACCCACCCCGACCGGGAGGTCCTGACCCTCAGCCCACGGTGCCAGGGCCACCCCCGCCGTTCATCGACCCGAACCCATCGGTCGGAGTACCCCCGGCGCCCCCGCCCCACGACCCAACCGCATCAGTCGGAGCGCCCCCGCCGCCCCCTCCATTGCTGCCTCCGCCCCCACCCGGTGAAGGACCGCCGCCACCTCCGCCCAAAAGGCGTTGGTACAAAAACCCGATCGTCTTGGCAGTCACCTTGGCCGTGGTGGCCATCGCCATCATTTCGGGGATCATCATCGGGTTGACCTCGCACAACTGCACCGTCTCGGGTAACACCGGCAACAGCGGCAGCTCCGGGACCTGTGTGAACTCGGGGAACTCCCTTCGGACCCCTGTGGCTCCCTCTCGGGAGGCACTGTCGACCCACCTGGTTGTGGTGATCCTTCCCCATCACGGAAACGCCCATGTCGTGCGCAGGCTCACTGACTGATCGGATGCCTATGTACTGCACTGCCTGTGGCGCCCCTCTCTCCTCTGAATCCACTGGGTTCTGCGGGTCCTGTGGTCAACCGGTTGATCCAGGTTCAAGCAATCGAGCAGGTCGGCCCGAAACCGCTGACGCTGCCAGTAAAGGGCAACCCAGCTATGTCCCGACCATTGTCGTCACGTTCTTCTTCGGCTTGTTCGGACTGATACCGGCGGTGCGCCGTGTCCGTCGATCTCATTCTGCGTCGCAGTCAGCGGTGAGGTCGAAGCCGCGAATGGTGGCAACGTCTACGTATTTTCTAACGGATCTTGGTCGAGCGGTCAGCAAGTGTCCTCTGCCACGGGCGGGTTCTCCGCCGTGTCGTGTGCATCGAGTTCCTTCTGCATGGTCACCACCAACAGTGTTCCGTACATCTACTCGAATGGTTCGTGGTCAACTGACCGATCGTGGGCATCAAGCGTGGGAGGAGGTTTTGCCTCCGCGTCGTGTCCGTCACCTACTGCTTGCTTCGCGGTGGGTGATTTTCCGCAAGCCTATCGATGGAGCAGATGAGCCAGTAGCTACCCCCGGAGCCCACTAGCATTCGCGGAGCAGTGGCGAGCAACGGACGGTTCGGCAGCACAGGCGACGGAGAACCCCCGGACCCGGCAGGTACGCCTCAGCCTGGCAAGAGGCGAGTGTTCCGGAGTACGAAGGTTCTTCTCATCACGGCCGCGGTGGTGGTCATTGCCGCGGTGACCGCCTACTTCCTCCTCAACGGCTCCAGTCCGTGCGCCTCCGGGAACTCCGGCAACTCCAACTCGGGCTCCACCGCCAGTTGCGCCAACTCCGGACCCACCGGCAGCGGCAACTCGCTGCGGGCACCGGCCGCTCCGCCCGGTACCGAGGGCAGCGGGGCGATCGATCCGATCCTGAGCTGAGCTGCCGTCCGAAGCGCTGATTGCACTCCGCGTCCACCAGCACTGAGACCGCCCAACTGGAACCTCGGCGGTCGTCGAGCTTCTGGTACAGGAGCCGCAACGGGCCCCCTCGGAGCAGGGGCAGCGTGTCCGAAGGAGGGGTGCCTCGGGTAGCCTCATCGACCGTGGACTTCGACCTCTCGCCCGAACTCGCCGACCTGCAGGAGAGCGTGCGCCGGCTGGCCCAGGACAAGGTCAAGCCCCGGGCCCGCGAGATCGACGCCACCGGCGAGTACCCGACCGGACCTCTTCGAGGCCTTCCGGGACGCCGACCTGCTCGGGCTGTGCCTGCCCACCGAGCTCGGCGGGTCGGGGGCCGGCATCCTCGGGCTCACCATCGCCATCGAGGAGGTGGCCAAGTACTCCAACACCGCCGCCCTCGATGCTGCTGCTCACCCGGCTGCCGACCGGGCCGGTGCTGATCGCCGGCAACGACGACCAGAAGCAGCGCTACCTGCCCGGGCATCGCCACCGGCGAGCTGCGGGCCGGCTTCGGGCTGTCCGAGGCCGCAGGCCGGCAGCGACGTGGCCGGCATGCGCACCCGGGCCGTGCCCGACACCGCGACCGGGCCACGAGGGCGGCTGGGTGCTCACCGGCACCAAGTGCTGGATGTCCGGCGTGGTCGCAGGCCGACTGGTACACCGTGTTCGCCAAGACCGGCGACCCGGCGTCCCGGGCCCACGACTCGATCACCGCCTTCATCGTCGAGCGCGACTGGGACGGCGTGTCGGTCGGCCGCACCGACCACAAGATGGGGGTGCAAGGGCGTCGACACCGGCGAGCTGGTCCTCGACGGCGTGCACGTGCCGGCCGAGAACGTGATCGGCGAGGTCGGCGGCTTCCGCCTGGCCATGCTCGGCCTCAACGCCATGCGCCCCATCGTGGCCGCCCGGGGCATCGGCCTGGCCGAGGGCGCCCTCATGTACGCCACCGAGTACGTGAAGCAGCGCCAGGCCTTCGGCCAGACCATCGCCGACTTCCAGGGCATCCAGTGGGAGATCGCCAAGGTGGCCGTCGACATCGAGGCCGCCCGCCTGCTCACCTACCGCTCGGCGTGGCTGGCCGACCAGGGCAAGTTCACCAAGGAGTACGTGCCCTACCTGTCCATGGCCAAGTACTACGCCACCGAGCTGGCGGTCCGGGCCTCGGGGCTGGCCGTGCAGCTGCTCGGGGCGGCCGGCTACATGGAGGACCACCCGACCGAGCTCTGGTACCGCGACGCCCGGCAGCTGACCATCGTGGAGGGCACGTCCCAGGTGCAGCTGGGGCTCATCGCCCGGGGTGTGCTCGACCACGACCTGTGGTGGGACTGACCATGGCGCCACCCTCGACCGGGTCCGATGGCGCCGCCGATCCGGCCACCTTCGAGTCCCTCGGCGGGTGGCCGGGCGTGCTGACCGGCCTGCTGGCCGGCGACCTCGCTCACCGCCGACGCAGGCCGAGGTGGTGCTCGGCCAGGTGCTGTCCGGGCGAGGCCACCCCGGCCCAGATCGCCGCCCTGGCCGTCGCCCTGCGGGCCAAGGGCGAGTCGGTCGCGCGAGATGACCGGCTTCGTGCGGGCCATGGTCGCCCACGCCGTGCCCCTCGGGCTGCCGCCCGGCATCGAACTGGTCGACACCTGCGGCACCGGGGGCGACCGCCTGCGGAGCATCAACGTCTCGACCATCGCCGCGTTGGTGGTGGCGGCCACCGGGGCCAAGGTGTGCAAGCACGGGGGCCGGGCCTCGTCCTCGGCGGTCGGGGCGGCCGACGTGCTGGAGGCCCTGGGCGTGGTGGCCGACCTCGGCCCGGCCGGGGTGGCCCGCTGCATCGACGAGGTGGGGATGGGCTTCTGCTTCGCCCCCCGGTTCCACCCGGCCATGCGCTTCGCCGGCCCGGTCCGCAGGGAGCTCGGGCATCCCCACCGTGTTCAACTTCCTCGGCCCCCTGGCCAACCCGGCGCGGGCCCGCTACCAGGTGGTCGGGGTGAGCGATCCGGCCATGGCCGACAAGATGCTCGGCGTGCTGGCCGCCAACGGGACCCGTCGGGCCATGGTCGTCCACGGCGACGACGGCCTCGACGAGCTGAGCACCACCGGACCCTCCACCGTCCACGAGCTGATCCGCCGGACGGCGCCGAGCGGCCGACGACGACGAGTCGACCGGTCTACCGGATCGATCCGGCCGACCTGGGCTTGGCCCGGGCCACGCTCGACGACCTGCGGGGCGGCGACGCCTCGGTCAACGCCGACGCCATCCGCGAGGTGATCGCCGGTCAGCCGTCGCCCCACCGGGACATCGCCGTGCTCAACGCCGCGGCCGCCCTGGTGGTGGTCGGTCAGGCCGAGGACCTGGCTGCCGGTGTGGACCTGGCCTGTGCGGTGGTCGACGACGGCGGGGCCGAGGCGGTGCTCGAATCGCTGATCCGGGTGTCCCAGGCCGCGGCGGCCGATGAGGCCACCGGCTGACCGTCATCCGGTGCCGTGCCGGGCCGTCCCCGGCACAGTTCGGTGAGCCGGGGGATGCGGTCGGCCGGCAGGACGAGGCCGAGGGGCGATGCCACCTCCACGATCCGCACCCGGTCGCTGTGGGCGGCCAGCCAGCCGGCCACCAGGGCCCGCTCCCGCTGTCGCTCTTCCTCCCCCCACCGGTGGTTCGCTTCGGTTCCCGGCAGCACTGTCTGGTCCCGGCCCGCCGGTGACACCAAGCCCCCGTCCAGCACTCCGCCGTCCAGGATGAGGGTGCCCTCGCCGGCCACCTCGACCACCACCCGCCCGGCCGACTGCACCGCCCGGACCCACCGCTGGCTGACGAGAGCGGTCCGCAGTCGCTCGGCCTCGTCTCGGACCACGGCTGCCTCCTCGTACCGCTGCTGGCCGGACAGCTCGGCCAGCCGGTCGGCCAACGGCTGCAGCAGGACGGTCGGATCACCGGCCAGCTCCTCGGCCGTCCACGCCGGCCGCCGCCGGGTCCGGCGACGGATCGGCGCTGCCGGTGTCGCCCGTCGTCGAACCTTCCCCTGCTGGTTGAAGGGGGGCGACCACTGCCCGGATGAGCCGTCCCTCGGTCACCGCCGCGGTCAGCGGGCCCGGGGTGACCCGGTGGTGGATGGCGTGCATCTGGCGAAGCAGCCGGCCGATCTTCCGTCGTCCGTCGCCGGTGAAGTAGGACCGGACCCGGGTGTGCAGGTCGGTGGCCTTGCCCACGTAGAGCACGTTGCCGGCCGCGTCGGTGAACCAGTAGACACCGGGCCGGTGGGGGAGCCGCACCGTCAGGCGGAGCTTGGCCGCCTGGGGATGGCCGACCAGGCGGGGGAGGGCCAGCAACTCCTCCAGCCCCACGATGCCGAAGGACCCGGCCCGCTCCAACAGGGCGTGGAGCAGGTCGCCGGTGGCCAGCACGTCGGTGAGCGCCCGGTGGGACGGCTGGTGGGGCAGGCGCAGGGTGGCTGACAGGGTTCCGAGCTTGCAGTCGGTGACCATGTCGCGCACCAGCCGGCGGGCCAGGGCCAGGGTGTCGACGGTGGCGTTGGCCAGGCGGTCCCGGCCGGTGGCCACCAGTGCGTGGTCGAGGAAGGAGAGGTCGAAGCGCAGGTTGTGGCCGACCAGCACCGCGCCGCCCACGAACTCCAGAAACGACGGCAGCATCTCGCCGACCCGGGGGGCGTCCACCACCATGGCGTCGCGAGATGCCGGTCAAGGCGGTGATGAACGGTGGGATCCGCTCGTCCGGCCGGACCAGGGTCTGGTAGGTGCCGAGCAGCTCACCACCCCGGTAGCGGGCGGCGGCTACTTCGGTGAGCGAGCAGGTGGCCGGCGACCCGCCGGTGGTCTCCACGTCGACCACCACGAAGGTGACCTGGCTGAGCGGGGTGTCCAGGTCGTCGAAGGAGGACTGGAGGGCGATCCCCATCCTCCCACTCTAGCGAACACCTGTTCGCTTACGGGGTTGTGTGGGCGGTGGCTGCTCCGGTCACTCCGATCGGAGCAGCAGGGCGGTCGGGGTACGGGCAGCCAGGCGACCGGGGAGTGCGGCCACCAGGTTGGCCAATACCACCGTTCCCACGCCGACCAGGATCACCCACGAGACCGGGACGGTGGGTTGGGGCACGGCCTGGATCTCCTGGGCGAACAGGGTCCACAGGGCCCGCCCGAGGGCGATCCCCACCGGTATCCCGATGACGATCCCAATCACCGAGGACACCGTGGCCTGCCAGGCGACCGTGGCGGCATCTGCACCAGACCGACCAGGGTGGCGTTCAGCCGACGGTGCGGCTTGACTGCCGCGGTACCGAAGCCCGGCTCGTTCTCCTGCCTTGGGGTATAGAGCCCGAAGGGGATGGACTGGCCAACGTGGACACCGAGGGTCCAGCGGCCCACCCACGGTTCGCCCCATCCGACCTGCCGCGCCGCTCACCCGTCCCATTGTCCTCCACCACCCGGCCTCGACCAAGGTGGTCACCTGGTCGATCAGCCGTCGTGCTACCACCCCGAGAGCCAGTCGGGCGATACTTGTGCTGTGAACGACTCGGTCTCGACCTCGTCGGGTTTGCGCCCGTGGGTGACTCGGGTGGCCGGTGCCTTCGGGCCCACTGGTACCCCCGAGGTGCTGGGCCGGAGCATCTGGAAGGTGCGGACCGGTGGCCGGTCAGTGGTGGTGAAGGTGGGCGGCGGCGCCCTCGATGAGGCCATGGGGCTGCGGTCCCTGGACGAGGCGGCCGGTGCCCCGCCGGTGCCCGAGGTCCTGATGGTCGAGGCCGATCTGCTGGTCACCGAGTACGTCGACCACCGTGCCCGCACCGAGTCCCACGAGGAGGAACTGGGTCGGAGGCTGGCCACTCTCCACGCCGCCTCCTGGCCCGAGTGGGGTGGCGGGTCGTCGTCCATCGGGACGTGTCCGGTCGACCCGGCGGTGGTGCCCGACGCCGCCACCTTCTACGGCAACCGACTTCTCGCTCTTGCCGAGCGGTGCGGTCTCACCGACCCGGTCGAGCGGTTGGTCGACCGGCTCGGCTCATTGCTCCCTCCGGGTGGTCCAGCCCTCCTCCACGGCGACCTGTGGTGGGGCAACGTGCTGTGGGGGAGCGACGGCCGACCGTGGCTCATTGACCCGTCGGTCCACGGAGGTCACCCCGAAGAGGACCTGGCCATGCTCGGGCTGTTCGGCCCGGTGCCCGAGCGGACCCTGGCCGCCTACGGCGAGGTGCGCACCCTCGCCGACGGATGGCGGGAGCGTGTCGACCTGTTCCAACTCATCCCGCTGCTGGTGCACACCGTGCTGTTCGGGGGCGGCTACCGGAGCCAGACCGAAGAGGTGCTCGGCCGCCTGGCCTGACAGGCGCTGGGTCACCGGCCGAGTCTGCATTGGCCAAGGCAACGAATGGGCACACCGGAGCGGGAGGACTACCGTGGTTCCCGTGACCACCGAATCGACGTCCACCGCTGCCTCGGACGCAACGGTGACCCGCTATCGCTGCGCCGCCTGCGGGAACCTCACCCGGTTCAACGTGGTGACCAGCCGGCGGACCAAGGCCTTCCACCACTACTCGGTGGGTGGTGAACTCACCATCGAGGATGTCGAGGTGCTCGACCACACGGTGGAGGAGGTGTCGTGCCGGTGGTGTGGCAATGGCAACGCAATCGAGATCATCGAGGACCCAGCCCCCGAAGCGGGGTAGCGAAGAGCGACTCCCCCCTCGCCGACCCGGGATTCGTGGCCGGGCTGCGGTCCATCCCCTCGACCACCGGTGACCAACCGGCGCCGTGGCCGGCTACCGACCTGGTCGGTGTGACCCCGTCCGGCGACCCGGTGGCTGTCCGACTCGACCAGTTCGAAGGAATGGTCCTCGTGGCTTTCCTCGCTCTCGGCTGTGACGGATGTGACGGGTTCTGGGCCGGATTCGCCGACCCCGCGCTGTCCGGACTCCCGTCCACGGTGTCGGCGGTCATCGTGACCAGGGGGCCGGACGCTGTCGACCGCCACGAGGTCGGCGCGGTTTCCTCCGGGGTCGGTGTCCCGGTGGTGATGAGTGACCAGGCCTGGGTCGATTACCGGGTCACCGGCTATCCGTTCTTCGTGGCCGTCGACCCGGTCAGCCGGAGGGTGGTGGCAGAGACGGTGGGGTTCGGCTGGCCCGATGTGCTCGGCATGGTCGAGGCACCGGGGGCCTGAGTTCCGGCAAACGGCTCAGCGGCTGCCGGCCACCACTTGTCCGGGATGGGATGCGGCTGCCTCGGCCGCCTCGGCCGCCTCGGCCGCCTCGGCCGGCCGCTCGGCCACGATGGCCACTCCGAACGCCTTGCCGATGTGGCCCAGGGTCTCGATGACCGCCGCCACCTCGACCGGGTCGGAGCTGTCGTTGGCCAGATTCCGGTCGATCTGGAGGACGTCGATGGGGAAGTCCCTCAGGTAGGAGAACGTCGAGTACCCGGTGGCGAACTCCCCGATGCCGATGCGCACTCCCAGTGCCTTCAGCTCCCGCAACCGGGCCATCGACTTCCCGTCATCCCGTCTCAGGGCCAGTTCGGCCAGCACCACGATCAACCGGCTGGCATCGCACCCCGAGCCGGCCAGGATGTCGCGTACCTGGTCGACAACGTGCTCCTGTCGGAACTGGACAGCGGACATCGCAACCGACACGGTGCTGGGATCGTCGGCGGCCAGCCCGGCGCCGTACCGGCAGGCCTGCTCCAGCAGCCACCGTCCCACCGGCACGATCAGTTCGCTCGATTCGAGCAGCGGGCTGAACTGGTCGGGATCGACCCGACCGAGGACCGGATGGTTCCAGCCCAGGCGGGCCTCGACGCCGGTCGGCGCATCATCCGAAAGTCCCAGGGTCGGCACGAACTCCACCACAAACTCACCGGCGGAGAGGGCCTGGTGCAGGTCCCGCTCGAGGTGGCGTCGGTCCTCCAGAGCCGCCTGCATCGATGGCGAGAACAGCACAGCCTGGTGCTTGCCCCCGGCCTTGGCCTGGTAGAGGGCGACATCGGCGTCGAGGAGCAGCTGCTCGGGCTCGGACCGAATGCCCTCGGCCATGCCGATGCTCACGGTCACCGGCGCGGCATAGTCGCTTCCCTCGATGACGAACGGGGAGGACAGCGCGTGAAGGATGCGGTTGGCCACGGTGCTCACGTCGCCGGCCATCGACGCGCCGTCGGCCACCACCACGAACTCGTCTCCGCCGATCCGGCCTACCGAGTCGCCGTCGCGGACCGCGTCGACCAGCCGGGAGGCCACCTCCTTCAGCAGCTCGTCCCCACCCTGGTGCCCGAAGGAGTCGTTGATGTCCTTGAAGT
This sequence comes from uncultured Acidimicrobiaceae bacterium, assembly GCA_963824355.1. Classification (GTDB taxonomy): domain Bacteria; phylum Actinomycetota; class Acidimicrobiia; order Acidimicrobiales; family RAAP-2; genus Bog-756. Next base: position 621,800 of record CAWGOY010000017.1, read on the forward strand.
TGTCGAGGTCGAGGAAGAGGGCGGCCACTTGCGTGCCCTCCCTCCGGGACCGGGCCATCATCTGGTCGAGCCGGTCGAGGATGAGCGTTCGGTTGGGGAGACCGGTCAGTGGGTCGTGCAGGGCCAGCTGGCGGAGCTGCTCGGTTCGTTCCTCCACCAGGGTGATGGCGCGCGAACGGCTGGTTCCCAGCACATAGATGAGCGCGCCCAACAGCAACCCGACCAGGATGCCGGCCACCAGCCGGTACAGCGCCGCACTGTTTCCCCACAGGCCGGCTCCGACCACCCGAGCCGACACCCGTACCGTCCAGCCGTCATGGAGCCGGAGGGCGACCGTGCTGGCGCCGGTGGGAACCACGCCGGAGGTGAAGCGCACCGCGGTGGCGCCGCTCCCGTACTGGATGGCCACCGCGGTTTGGGCGTGGCCTTGTCGGGCTCTGCGCAGGAGGGTGTGAGGGTCGATCTCCTCGCCGACCCATCCGACGTTGGCGGCTCGGCGGCCGCCGACGGTGGTCGGCACGATACCCCCGAGATACACCGGGCTGGCCAGCCCCAATCCCTCGCCCTTCCCCGAGCCGTAGGGGAGGTCGCGTGGCGGTACCCGAATCGCGGATGGCCAGAAGATATTGACCCTCTGATGTTTTGCAGAGGTCGAGGCCGGCCGGGATGGGTGTTCCGCTGCGCGCGTCATAGTCACCGCGGAGGCAGTAGAACGCCCGGTTGCCTGGTGGCGTGACGGTCATTGTGGCCGCCGCAGCCGGTGAGCCTGCGTTCTGGGCGGCGTAGGTCGGCAGACCGGCCGGGGTGACTACGGCGATCTCGGCCATGCCCACCAGCTCGGGATAGCGCTTGAAGGCGGAGACACTGTTCATCCACTGGAGGAACTGGGCCTGGGTGGCGACCGGGTTGGTGGAGAAGAAGGCCACTGCCGCCACCACCAGGTCCTCGTCATTCTGGATCGACACGTCGAGGTTGTTGGCGATGTCGGTCGCCGACTCGGTCAGGGAGTTCTGCGATCGCTGGCTGTCCTGGCGGGCCACGGTCACAGCACTCAGGATCGATCCGACCGTCACGATGGCGGCCACCACCACGGCGATGGAAGCCCAAATACCCCGGTGGGCCCTCACCGAATCCGGCCGACGGTCAGTCGCTCTGTTCGTTCGGTCCACGTGATCCGCCTTGCTTCGCTCGAAGGGACCGGTCATCCGCCGCGCAGGAGTTGCGGCCGGTCCGCCTTCCACCACCTCGGCGGCGTAGTGCGTGCTCCTCTTGTTGTCGACGTCCCGGGCCGGTCACTTGAGGGGCGCGGTCCGCCGCCGGCAGACCCCGGGGCAGCCGCGGCACCAGTCCCTGGTCACAGTCCATGTACTCCGGAGGGCCCTCCCTCTCCTGTGAGGTGGGCCGGCCATTGCCAGCAGACGCTGCAGCGGGGCACAGGTCGGCCACAGACCCACTCCGCATGGTGGGGACATCGAACCACCAGTAAAGGAGCAGCAGATGCCTGATACCGATGCAGACGCACTGATCACCGGGATGGACAAGGACCCGTTCCCCGAGTTCAGCCGTAAACGGCGACGGGGGGTCCGGGTTACCTCGGCCGCCGCCCTGGCTCTCGGGCTGGCTCTGAGCGGAGGAGCGGTAGCCGGCGCCACCACCGCTCCTTCGGCCAACTCGGCCGGCGCTTCGAGCTCATCCCCGGCGGGCGGCCGTCCACCGATGAGCGGATCCCCTCCGGCGGCCATGGGCACGGTGAAGTCGGTGGGTGACGGTACCTTCACCCTCACCGCCCAGGACGGCACCGTGGTGACCGTCAACGTGGGTTCGTCCACCACCTACCGCGATCCCGGGGTGACCTCGCCCACCCTGGCCAACGTGACCGTGGGCCAGCACGTGGCCGTGTTCGGCACCGAGACCTCCGACGTGGTCACCGCCACCAGCGTGGCCATCGGCAACCCGACCGGCGGTGGACCGGGCGGAGCGTGGGGAATGGGGGGCCGGGGCGGATCCCCTCCGGCGGCCATGGGCACGGTGAAGTCGGTGGGTGACGGCACCTTCACCCTCACCGCCCAGGACGGCACCGTGGTGACCGTCAACGTGGGTTCGTCCACCACCTACGCGATCCCGGGGTGACCTCGCCCACCCTGGCCAACGTGACCGTGGGCCAGCACGTGGCCGTGTTCGGCACCGAGACCTCCGACGTGGTCACCGCCACCAGCGTGGCCATCGGCAACCCGACCGGCGGACGACCCGGTGGATTTGGTGGACCCGGCGGATTTGGCGGCACTGGACCCCGGGGATCCGGAGGTTCCGGAGGCACGCCACCGCAGTGGGGAGCCAGCTCGAGTTCCTCGTAGTTCCACCAACGGACATCCCTGCTGCCCCCCGCCGGGGATGTCCGCCCACTCCACGTCCCGGCCCGTGCCCCCATCGCAGGTCGGGACGTGGCGCGTCGGAGCTCCGGGTCCCCTGGTGGCCCGTGCTCTCCGGCTCGGCGATGCTGGGGCCATGCTCCATGTCTGTGCTCTGACACTTGATCTCCACATCCCCGACAGCGGTTCGCTGAAGGCCAAACGGACCGTCGTGAAACACGTGGTCGAGTCGGCCAGGTCGCGGTTCGGCGTGGCCGCTGCCGAGGTCGGCTACCAACAGCAGTGGCAACGCACAGAGCTCGGGTTCGCCGCCGTCTCGGGCTCTCCCGGCCAGGTGACCAGGGTGCTCGACGCAGTGGAGCGGTTCGTTTGGTCACATCCGGAGGTCGAGGTGCTGGCCGAGGCGCGGGCGTGGCTGGAAACGGGCACCTGACCATCCCGGTGCCACCGGCCCGGACCTCGGTGCCACCGGCCCAGAGCTCGGTGCCGTACCCTCGGTCTGGTGAGCGCCTATGTCGATCTTCTCGGTGACCTCGATGACGAGTACGACGATCTCCATCGGCTGGTCGGGCTCCTGGCAGCCGATGCGCCCGAGTGGGATCGGCCCACGCCGGCCGAGGGGTGGGCGGTCCGTGACCAGATCAGCCATCTTGCCTTCTTCGACGACGCCGGTCGGATGGCCATGGTCGATCCTGAGACCTTCGCCAAAACCGCCGAGGAGGCGATGGCCCGGCCGGGAGACCCGATGGAGGGCCACTTGGTCAGGGGACGGGCCATGGATGGGACCGGGTTGCTGGCCTGGTGGGAGGGGGCCCACCGGGGGATGGCCGAGGTCTTCGCCACGGCCGATCCGGCCTCGAGGGTCCCCTGGTACGGACCACCCATGGGGGTGATGTCCTTCGTTTCGGCCCGGCTGATGGAGACCTGGGCCCACGGCCAGGACGTGGCCGATGCGTTGTCGGTCGAGCGCCTGCCCACCGACCGGCTCCGTCATGTGGCTCATCTTGGAGTGCGGTCCCGACCGTTCTCGTACGCTGTGAGGGGCCGTCCGGTGCCGGTGGGCCGGATCGACGTGGACCTCGTCGGTCCGACCGGGACGGCGTGGCACTGGGAGATTGGCGACGCCGATCGCAGCGTTCCGGCGAGCCGGGTGGAGGGCCCCGCTCTCGACTTCTGCCTGGTGGTGACGCAGCGGCGTAATCTGGCTGATGCCGGGCTCGTCGTCGACGGCGTGGTGGCCTCGGAATGGATGTCACTGGCCCAGGCCTTCGCCGGGCCTCCCGGACCCGGTCGTCCCCCCATCAAGTCCGAGGGCTGAAGCGCTCCGGGAGACCATCGGTCCTGAGATTGGGACCTTTGGCCCTAGTGGTCGGAAATCTCCTCGACCAAACTGTCCGCAAGGAGTCAAGTCCGTCGAGTTGGGTCCCGCCACCCAACTCCGGACTTGGCCCTTCTTTTTTCTCCAAAGCCGGCGCCCAAACGAACGTTTGGACTAGTGCTATGTTTACGGAAGCCAGAGACTGGAACGAGGAGTCCGCCGCCCCGTTTCGAGCCTGGTGCGTCACGCCACTCCTTCCCACCAATGGAGTGGCGCGCCCCTCCGCCTGCTCTCTGTTCTCTCTCTCGTCTCGTCTCGTCTCTCCTCCCTTCTTCCTCTTCTCGCTCCAATCGATCTGGCAGTCTTCCCTGACACACCTCCCCATACCCTCTGATACACCCCCCTGTCATGATGGCTCCATGGTGGTGTCATCCCCCAACCGAGCAACCAAACCCGATCCGGTGGTGCCCGACGCCCAGGATCTTCTGGCCGCCGTCGAGGTGGTGGCCGCCTTCGTTACTGCCTTCGAGCCCGAGCGCTATTCGGTCGCTGACGCCACCACCCTGCTCTCGGCCTTCACCAAGGTGAAGCGCCTGGGAACGGCTGGTGAGGCCCACTGTGCCCGCCGGGTGGCCCAATCCAACGCCCATCTGCGCTCCGGTCACCGCACCCCGGCCGAGTGGCTGGCTTCGGCCACCGGTGAGTCGGTGGCAGAAGCAGGAAAGCTCCTGTCCTTGGGGGAGAACCTCGTCTCCCAGCCCAGCGTGGACGAAGCCTTCCGAAACGGCGAACTGTCGGCGTCTCGGACCCAGCTCATCTCCGATGCCGCCCGGGTCAATCCCGGCAGAGAAGACGAACTGGTCAAAGGGGCCAAGGGAGCAGCCACCCACCGACAGGTCAAAGACGACTGTCTGCGGGTAAAGGCCCAGGGAAGGACCGCAGAAGAAGCGGCCCGCCACGACGAGGCCCTCCATAAGGCCCGCCGGTGTCGGACCTATGTCGACCGGGACGGTGCTTTCCACTTGGAAGCGCTCCTCCACCCGGTGGTTGGGGCCAAGCTGCTCTCGGTCTTGGACAAAAAGACCGACCGCATCTTCCAGAAAGCCCGAGCGCAAGGCCGAAGTGAGTCGACCGACGCCTACCGGGCCGACGCCCTGGTCGCCCTGCTCACCGGGGCCACCACCGGTTCTGCCACGAAGGCCACCAAGAGGGCTGATTCGGCCGACAGAGCCGACAGAGCCGACAGAGCCGACAGTGACGAGAGCGACCACGCCCCTTCCCGCTCCGAGGCTCAGGTCAACCTGCGGGTGGATCTGGCCGCCCTGCGCCGGGGATCGGTCCAAAACGGCGAGGTCTGTGAGATCCCCGGGGTGGGACCGGTCTCGCTTGCGACAGCCAAAGAGATGATGGGCGATGCCCTGTTGCGGATCATCATCACCGACGGGGTGGACGTGACCACCATCTGCCATCCGGGCCGCACCATGCCCGCCGCCCTGCGCACCGCGGTGTTCGAACGGGACCAGTGCTGTGTGGTCCCCGGTTGTGACTCAAGGCTCGGATTGGAGACCGACCACTGGGAGATCGACTTCGCCGACGACGGGCCCCTCTCGCTCCACAACGCTGCTCGCTTGTGCAAGCACCACCACCAGTTGAAGACCTACAACGGGTTCAAACTCGAGGGTGGACCGGGAACCTGGCGCTGGGTGGCCCCGAACGAGCCCAAGATCACCCCCCGACAGAAGAGAAAGCTGGCCAAGAACAGCACCCGGACCCCAACCGGGCAAGCCAAGCGACGCCGAACCAAACCCGAAGCACCACGCCGACCCACCCCTGTTCACCACCCAGGAGTGAGCAGGCGGGCCGGGTGCCCGCGCCGTGAACCCCCGACCGGACCGTCGCCGACCGCCGACCGCTGACCGGCGCACCCCGATCGAGAACTGCTGGCCGCGCTCAGCCAGGCCGAGGCCGGAGGCCAAGGTGGAGCCGGAGGCCGAGGTCATGGCAGATACACCGATTTGTTCGCACGAATCCGTAACATGAGCTTTTGGAGGAAGGCGTTGCCTGCCTGTTCGAGAGATCTGGTGAGCTTGTGGAGGTAGTGCGTGGTTGCCCTGGTGATCGTCTTGGCCGTCGTTGTCCTGCTTATGGCGGTACTGGTCGCCGGACTTCTTCGCAGTCACGCCGACATTCTTAAGGCGCTCCATGAACTCGGTGTCGGGGTGGGGGACCCAGCCGGGTCAGTCGATAGGGGTCACGTCCGCCAGGATGGGGCGCGCTCCGGCGGCAACGATCCAGTGCGGATCCCCCTCACCATGGGCGCCCCCCTTCCCGGAGAGCGCAGCTCGGACTCCGCCCCTTCGCTAGCCGGCGCCACTCCGACAGGTGATGCTGTGGCTATAAGTGTCGGGGGTGGGGATCATCTGACCCTTCTGGCCTTCCTCTCCTCGGGCTGTTCAACGTGCGCCGGGTTCTGGCATGCCTTCCAGTCGCCCGATCAGCTCGGTCTCCCCGCTCGCACCCGGCTGGTCGTGGTCACTAAGGGCCCAGAGTTGGAGATCCCGGCTGAGGTCCGATCCCGGGCTCCTGCCGGCGTCGTCGTTGTGATGTCCACCGAGGCCTGGAGCGATTACGAAGTTCCCGGTTCGCCGTTCTTCGTCCTGGTTGACGGGACCTCCGGTCGGCGCATCGGTGAAGGAGTGGCCAATCAAATGGCTCAGGTGGCCGACCTGGTCCGGCGGGCCGACATCGACGCACGGGCATCCACCGGCGGTAGTCGAAGCCGAGCGTTCGCCGAGGGGCTGGATGGGCCGGAGCGGGAACGTGCCAATGATCGCGAGTTGATTTCGGCCGGCATTCTGCCGGGCGATCCGAGCCTGTACCCCTCATCTCTCGATGACCTCCACGGGAGGAACGCCACCGGCAAGCGCCGTCGGCGTGCGGACGACTCACCGACAGGGGACCAGGCGGCACCAGTCGCCAAAGCTGGCTGATCGTGGCGACGATCCGTGCACATGGCATCGCAGTTCAGCTACCCGGCGGATTCGAAGGACGCATCACCATCCGTCCCGCAGTCGGTCGCGAAGTTCCCTACCCGGTGGCAAACTTTTCCACGTTTCCTCTTCCCTCCGATATCGGCGACTTCGGAAGCGGGGCGGTAAGCCTGATGGGAACCTCGGACATCTTCCTCACCTTGTTCGAATACGGACCTGAGAGCTTGGGCAAGGCGTTGTTCGCCAGACAGGGCATGCCTCGCTCACTCAAAGCAGCGGACTTTCGCCCCTACGTCCTCCGCCGTGGACTGAGTGGTCAGTCGGGCACCCAGTGGTTTTTTACCGAAGCAAGCAGACCGTTCACCCTCTACGTGGTCCTCGGGAGCCATGCGCAGCGCGCTCGTCTGGTTCCGCGTGTCAATGCCCTGATCGGCTCGGTCATCCTGGCGCCAGCGGATGCCACTGCGTTGGCGACGCCTTCGATTCCTAGCTCCGCAGCGGTTGAGGCCCCGCTGTCGTCATCACTCGCTCCCTCGGGCGGTGTCGGGTGGAATTGATCGGCCCCTATCTGATCGCCTGCGGGCTCCTCGTGGCAGCCGGTGTCGCCAAGGCGTTCCGCCCCGCAGATACTGCCCGGGCGTTGGTGGCAGTCTTCCCGGTCGGCCTGAAGACGATGACCGTCGTGGTCGGAGTGGGTTCGGTTGCCGAAGCCGCTCTGGGGGCCATCGGCCTCGTTCTGCCTCGATCGGTGCCGGCCACCCTGGTCGCGGTGTCCTATGCCGCCTTCGCCGTTTTTGTGACCTACGCCTTGTACCGCGGACGATCAATCGCCAGCTGCGGCTGTTTCGGAAGGCCGGACACCCCGGCCACCGCCGTACACGTCGCTGTGAACCTGCTGCTCTGCTTATCCGCCGTCACCATCGCCTGGGACGCACCTTCAGGATGGATGCCATCGGTTCTCGTGAGGCAGCCCATGCACGGATGGCCACTTCTGTTGGTCAGTGCCATCGGCGCCTGGTTGGTTTACTTGGTCGTTTCCGGCTCGGCCTCGCTCGTGGCCGCTCGCCGAATGACCGCCGTCACATTCGAGCGTCGCGCATGAAGGTTTCGCCCAAGCTTGATTCCTCCACTCGTGCCGCCCCCGACCGCACCGGCCGCACCGACAGAATCGACCGCACCTCGGTAACCAACACCGGGCAGGATCCGAGCGACCATCCAAGGGCGGGATGGTGAGTCCCACCGTCATCGAACGGGCGTCGGGGTTTCTCGAGTCGAGACTGTCGAGACGCAGTTTCATTAATCGGTCCGCTTATGCCGGAAGCGCTGTGGCCATCGGATCGGGACTGGACCTCATCCTCCGACCGGGCACGGCTTACGGACTGGTGTGTACCTGCGGCAACGGTAATTGTGGGTGTGGCTCGACCTGCTGTTCGGGGTTCAGCGAATTCTGCTGTTCGATCAATGGCGGCTACAACTACTGCCCTACCAATACGGTCATGGGTGGCTGGTGGAAAGCTGACAACTCCTCCTACTGTGGTGGGCCCCGTTATTACATGGATTGCCACGCCACCTGCCAGTGCGACAGCGGATGCGGTGGTGGATGGGGGTTCTGCGAGCCGGGTTGCGACAGCACCAATTGTGGATGCGGTCCCGATGGGTGCGACTCCTTTGTTACCGGGTGCTTCCAGTTTCGATACGGGCAGTGCAACCAGCAGATCGATTGCATCGGTCGGATCGTCTGCCGTGTTGTTGCCTGCGTCCCGCCCTGGGAGATCGATCCCACCTGCACCACCACCAACGCCGAGGACGACAGTACCGCCGAGCAGAACGCCGCCTGTTGGACGCCGGCGTTCCCGTCTCCCCCGCCGCTTCCGGCTTGCAGCTCGTTCCTGACTATTGCCTGACCGTCGGGATGGCTCCGAGCGCCGACGGTCTCGGGTACGCCCTGGTCACCGCGTTCGGCAAGCTCGCTCACCTTCGGGACCTTCACTGATGACGGGGACGAGTCGGCCGTCCAACTGGCCAAACCCATGGTCGGGATGGCCGAATGCGTCCAGGGCGGCTACTGGCTGGTGGCCTCCGACGGTGGGATCTTCACCTTCGGCGACGCCGGCTTCTACGGCTCGATGGGCGGGCAGCACCTGAACCAGCCCATCGTGGGCATGGCGGCCACACCGTCGGGTAACGGCTACTGGCTGGTGGCCTCCGACGGCGGGATCTTCACTTTCGGCGACGCCGGCTTCTACGGCTCGATGGGCGGGCAGCACCTGAACCAGCCCATCGTGGGCATGGCGGCCACACCGTCAGGTAACGGCTACTGGCTGGTGGCCTCCGACGGCGGGATCTTCACCTTCGGCGACGCCGTGTTCCACGGCTCGATGGGCGGACAGCACCTGAACCAGCCCATCGTGGACATGGCGGCCACGCCGTCGGGCAACGGCTACTGGCTGGTGGCCTCCGACGGCGGCATCTTCACCGGAGGGGACGCCGTCTTCTACGGCTCGATGGGCGGGACCCCTCTCAACCAGCCCATCGTAGGCATGGCTTCGCCCCCAGCAACCCAGGGCTACTGGTTGGCGGCCCGGGACGGGGGCATCTTCAGCTTCAACGTGCCCTTCCTCGGTTCAGCGGCATGACCCTTCTGCTGTTTGTACTGGCGCTGGTGACGGCGGTGATTGCGGCGGCCCGCTCGACCTGGTCACCGTGCGGACTCTCGATGCTCTCGACTATCACCCCCTTCAGCTGAACAGGCCCGGGGCAGCTCGTTCCGGGCGACCGCCACCTGGTTTGTGGTTGGGGCGATGGCCGGAGGCGCGACGTTGGGACTGGCCATGGCCATGTTGGCCCTCGTTGTCGGCTCTCTCCATTTGTCTTCGGTCGAGGCCGGACTTGTGGCGCTGGCCGCTGCACTGGTGGCATCGATCTCCGATGCCGGCGTTGCCCGTCTCAAGCTGCCGTTACATCGCCGGCAGGTCAACGAGCGCTGGCTCGACCAGTACCGCCCCTGGGTCTACGGCGTCGGCTTCGGGTGGCAGATCGGGGCCGGTCTGACCACCTATATCACCACTGCCGCGGTGTACCTGATGATCGTGTTGGGAGCACTGACCGGAAAACCGTTGGCCGCCCTCTTCCTGGGTGCTGGCTTTGGCCTTTTTCGGGGTCTGGCTGTATTTCTCGCCGGACGGCTCAAGACGCCCTCTGATCTGCGAGCCTTCCACCGCCGGTTCATGGCGGTCGGCCCCGCAGCCGATCGCGTCGTCATTGTCGTCGAGTTGGCGATCGTCGGAGTGATGGGCGGCGCCCTGCGGAGCGCTGCCGCTGCAATAGTGGTGGGGATCGTGCTGGTGGCCACCGCCATGGGCCGATTCCTCATGTCCGGAGGATCTCGGCAGCTCCGGACGAGCTCACCGATGCCTGGCTCGGACTGCGCGTCAAGCCGCAGCCTCACGACAACCGCGCCGGGCCGCGACGTCGCGCTGTTCGAAGCGCAGTCCCGAGTTCTATCACCGCGACGCCGAGATGCCCGGCCACTGAAACCGCCCGGATCCCTGTCGCCCGGCGCCGAGGCGCCGTTGTCAGTCAGATTCGACGGTGGAGCCCGATCTTGCCGCGTTGGACGTGACGATGGCGGGTTGACTCGGTACATCGACTGTCGTCGGTGAGCTGTCCGATTCCTGAGGACTCTCGTCGGAACCCGGGGTCTCGACTCCGAGAGGTGCAGGATCACCACCTTCACCTCGGCGCCACCGCTGCAACGGCTGGATGCGGAAGGCCAACAAGATGATGCCGGCCACAGCCAAGGCGATACCCGCTCCCTGAACCAGTAGGGACCCCAGGTGCCCGTCTTCGCCCAGCCACAGGTGCTCGTCAAGGAAGCGTTCGATACCCCACAGGACCATGCCCACTCCGAGCACGATGCCGGCTGGCGGTAGGAGTACGGTGACCGGCGCCGATCCGTCGCCGAGGACGGCCACCGGACCCGAGTTGCGCAACCAGCGTTCGACCAGCAACAGGATGCCGAAGATGGTGAAGTCCTCGATGGACTGGAAGATCGGCACCGGTAGCCGCTTGCCCACTTGGCCGGCGTAGTACATGCCGAACCACTGGTTGGTTTGATGCCCCCCTCCAGCCACCATCAGCTGTGGGCCGAGCAGTCGGCCGATGCCCCAGCAGGCCATGAGCACCGGGGCCATGAGGTCGGCGAAGCGGAGGGACTGAAGCTGTGGGCAGCGCCGCCGTGAGCTCACGATGGCGACGGGAACGGCGAACAGGAGTCCACCAAACGAGGACAGCCCGCCCTGCCAGATGGCGAAGACCTGCCCCGGAGCGTGCGAGTAGTAGGAGAGATTGGAGACCACATGGAGGGCGCGGGCACCGACGATGGCGGCGATGATCACCCAGACGAACATCCCGGTCACCCACTGCCAGGGGTGCCCGGCATTGCGCAGTCTCCGCTCCGTGTAACGCAGCCCGAACCAGAAGGTGAGGGCCAATCCGATTCCGTAGGTGTGGACCTCGAGGAACCAGATGTGGAACGCGACGGGAATGGGTCTCATGGAGTAGGTGGCCTCATAGGGAAGAAGCGCCTGATTGGGGCCGTCATCGACGCCCTCCCAGTATGCCCCAGTAGCCCAGTAGGGTGACAGCGGGACGACCCGAGATGTTCGTGAACCGGACTGATACGGCCAGCCCGATCGCCAAAGGGGCTGAAGCCCAATGGTCAGCCAAGGCCTCGGGCCTGACGGGGCCGCCGGTCAAGGGAGCCTAGGACGGACAGCGGGTCGGACAGAGGTCAGACAGCGGGTCGGACAGGGTCCGACCGGGCCCGGGAGGGCCCGGAAATGACGGCGCTACGAGATGCAGGAGAGCCAATGGGAGTCCTCGAAGGAAAGATCGCTCTTGTCACCGGGGGAGCCTCCGGCATCGGTCTGGCCACGACCACCAGACTTGCCGGTGTCGGAGTGACGGTTGTTGTCGTGGACCTGGATGGCAAGGCAGCCGAGAAGGTTGCCTCCGAGCTTGGCGGTTTCGGCATCCAGGCGGATGTGAGTTGCTCCGACCAGTGGCCGGGAATCATCGATGCCGTGACCCAGCGGCTCGGGGGAATCGACCTGGCTCACCTGAATGCCGGCGTGATGACCGGACAAGCCGACATCACCCTCCTTGATGACCAGACCTACCGGAGAGTGTTGGGGGCCAACGTGGACGGGGTGGTCTTTGGTGTCCGGGCATTGGTACCGGCCCTCAGCGCCCGTGGTGGCGGAGCCATGGTTGTCACCGCGTCGCTAGCCGGGCTGATCGGCTTCTCACCCGATCCCCTGTACTGCCTGACCAAACACGCAGTGGTGGGCCTCGTGCGCTCCCTCGTCCCTCAACTGGCCGAGCATCACATCACTATCAATGCTGTCTGTCCGAGCATCGTTGATACTCCTCTGATCGGGGAAAGCCGTCAATTGTTGGAGCAGAGTGGCTTTCCCCTTATCGAACCCGCCGCCGTCGCCCAATCAGTGATCGATTGCCTGTCCGGCGATGAGTCGGGTCAGGCGATGGTCATCCAGGCCGGGCGCGAGGCATTGGCCTATCGCTTCGCCCGCCCTCCGGGTCCTCGTGCCGGTGGCAAGGTGGGCCAGATGCCCCCCGGCGAATTCGCGGCCCACGATCAGGTTTGAACGGACCGCGACCTCGGCTTGCCGCGGGTCACCGAAATCTTCCCACCCCGAGGGGGGGTGGGCCACGTGAAGGTTCCGCCGTTCTGTTGGAGGGTGCTATAGCAACCGAGCGGGCCATAGCAACCGAGCGGGCCGTAGCAACCGAGCGTGGAGTGGGCTGAGCAGGAAGGAGGTGGGCTCAGCCGACCCGGCCGACGCCGGCGAATCCGTCCCCGGTACGTACCGCTGTCACCCACACCACAGCACCGGTGAAGGGCGCCTCGATCATAGAGCCACCGCCGATGTAGAGGGCCACGTGTTCCGACCCGTCGGCGCCGTAGAACAGCAGGTCACCGGGCTCGATGTCGGCCAGCGGGATATGGGTGGTGGCTGCGTACTGGGCACCTGAGGTGCGGGGGAGGCTGATCCCGGCCTGGGCGAACGACCACTGGACCAGGCCTGAGCAGTCGAAGCCTCCAGACGTCCCGGCCCTCGGGGAGTCTCGCCACCCCACACGTAGGGTACGCCTTCCTGGCTCTCTGCCGCCTGGATGGCCCCGCTGACCCCGGCCGGCACCGGAGGTGGCGGGGTGAACGAGACGGTGGTACCCGATGCTGTGCCTGAGCCCCCGCATGGTGGAAGCGTTCTGCGCCGCGGCTTGTGCTTGCTGGGATGCAGCCAGCTTGGCGTTGAATGCCGCTGTGGCCGCCGCCTTGGCCGCGGCGGCCGCCGCGGCCTGCTGTTGGGCTATCAGGTTCTGGATGGTCGAGTCGACGCTGTTAAGGGTGGCCTGATCCTGGTTGGCCAGCGAAGTGGCTTGGTTTTCCGACGACTGGAGGGTGTCCCGGGTGGTCGTTGCCTGTGACTGCTGTTGGTCCAGTGCGCTCTGGGTGGCCTGGAGCTTGGCCTGCGCCGTGTGGAGGTTGTCGATGGTGGTGGTGACGTTGCCAGTGGCGATGGCGGAGTACTCGGAGCGGATGTCCGATGTGTTGATATTCGACGAGAACATCTGGGTCACTTGGTTGCTGGTGCCGCTGTCCGTGTAGTCGGCGATGGCCTGAGTGCGGAGCTGGCCGTGGTCTTTGGTCACCTCCGCCTGGTCCTTGGTCACCTCGGCCTGGTTGGCGGCGATCTCACTGTTCAGCTGCGACAAGTGATAGTCCGCCGCCTGCACCTGGCCGGAGAGTGCGGAGATCTGGGCCTGATCGGCCTGGATCTTGGCCGTGATGGCCGCCGCTTGTGCCTTGGCGTCGGAGAGCTGGTCTGCTGACGCTGGCCGCGCCAGGGAAATCACCGCCGAGGCGGTACCTATTGAGGCGGCCAGTGCGAGTGTCGTAAACACCCGTTTGCGTGTCGTTGGCACCTGCTTGCGGGGCGTACGACGAGGGGCAGGAGGCGCACTTGGCTCAGACGTCGAGTACTGCTCGGCGTGAGTCATATCACCCTCCTGTCTACTCCAATCGCTCACCCATCACAAGAACCCCCCCGGTAAAAGTGCCCTCTACCTGGATGTTCCAGCAGATGATGCCGACCCGGGGTCCGTTGATCGCGGGACCGGCAGAGCCACCGGTCGACCACGCCGCCCTCCGGGGAGAAGAGCCGAACAGGCACACGGTAGGGTCATGCACCATGGGAGATTTGATCGAGTTTCCAAGCAATGGAACCAGCGGCCGGGGCTACATTTCCGTGCCGGCCGACGGACCGCACGCCTCCGCCGGCATCATCGTCCTTCAGGAGTGGTGGGGCCTGGTCGAACAGATCAAGCGCACCTGTGACCGGTTGGCCGAGGCCGGCTTCACGGCGCTGGCGCCCGACCTCTACAACGGGACCACCGTGCCCCTCACCGAACCCGATGAGGCCGGCAAGCAGATGATGGCCATCGAAATGGTGACGGCCGCCCATCAGCTGAGCGGCGCCGTCGACGAGTTGCTCCGCCGGACTGGCCGACCGTCGGTGGGCGTCGTCGGATTCTGCATGGGTGGGGGGCTGGCTCTCGTCCTCGCCACCCAGCGTCCTGATGCGGTCAAGGCGGTTGTACCCGCCTACGGACTGATCCCTTGGCCCGACGCCCAACCGGACTACACAAGGCTGGAAGCAGCTGTGCTCGGGCACGCGGCCGGGGACGACGACTACTTCACGCCTGAAGCGGCTCGGGAACTCGAGGCTCAGCTCCAAGGGCTCGGCAAGGACGTCGAGTTCCACATCTACCCCGGCGCAGGCCACGCCTTTTTCAACGAGGACCGCCCCGAGGCCTACAACCGCGAGAGCGCTGAACTGCTGTGGAATCGGACGGTCGCCTTCTTTCGGGAGACTTTGCTCGACGGGGAGCAATGACTTCCGCCGACGTCAGGATGCCCATCCGGGCCGAAAAGACCGACGTTCCCTCGTTCAAGTCGTGCCTGTCACGGACCACTGATAGGCCCGATGGCTGACCCCGGCCTGGTAGAGCGCTACCTGACGTTGGGGCTGCGTCTCGGCCGACATATCGACGGCATGGTGGATGCCTACTACGGTCCGCCCGAGTGCTCCGCCGCGGTCGCTTCAGAACCGGTGTATCCCCCGAACCAGCTGGTCACCGAGGCCAGGTCCCTGCTTGCCGCCATCGATGCCAGCTTGCCGCTGGAAGTGGAGTTGCCGCTTCGATCGACGCATCGGGGGAGGACAGCGCCGCTCCTAGCCGTCGCGACTGGTTGCGGGCCCAGGTGGTCGGACTGTTGACCACCTCCTCGGAGGCTGGCCGGCGAGCAGATCGGCTATGCCGACGAGGTGGAAGCCTGCTACGGCGTGCGGCCGGTTCGGGTGGACAGACGACCTGCTGCAGCAGCCCACCGTCAACTCGACGAGGCCCTTCCTGGTGCTGGTCCGCTGGCCGAGCGTTTGGTGAACTGGCGGGAGGCCCACGCGGTGCCTGTCGACAAATTGCGGCCGGCCATCAACTCACTGGCCGAGGATCTGCGCGACCGCACCCGCACCCTGTTCGGGCTCCCCGACGGGAGCGAGTCGAATTCGAGTTGGTCTCGGACCAGCCGTGGTCGGGATTCAACTACTACCTCGGCGACCTGCACAGCAGGGTGGCGGTCAATACCGACCTCCCGGTCCTGTCCACCGGCCTGGCCCACCTGGTAGCCCACGAGTCCTACCCCGGACATCACACCGAGCACACCCGCAAGGAGGTTGGCCTGGTCCGCCGCCGCCAGTGGTGGGAGGAGTCCATCTTTCTGGTCGGCACCCCGCAGTGCTTGCTGGCCGAGGGCCTCGCTGATCTGGGTCTGGAGGTGGTGATGGGGCGCCGACCCGAAGCGGTGGTTGCCGACCACCTCCGACCGCTCGGTATCCGTTACGACGCCGATGTGGTGGCAGCGGTGGCCGAGGCCGGCGAGGCACTGGGTGGAGTACGCCAGAACGCCGCTTTCCGGCTGCACGAGGACGGTGCCGATCCCGAGACGGTCACCGCAGAAGTGGCCTACTGGGGCCTGCTTCCCTTCGACCGCGGCCGAAAGGCGGTCGAGTTCCTCGTCCACCCGACCTGGCGGGCCTACCTGACCTGCTACGTCGAGGGTCTTCCGCTGTGCCGGTCCTTTGTGGCCGGTGACCCGGGTCGTTTCGATCGGCTGCTGTCGGAACAGCTGACCCCGGCTCGACTGCAGGAACAGATCCGGGCGGACGCACTTCGCGAACCGCAGGGGTCGGCGCCGTTCCCTGGACAGTGAGCTGGGGCGGTTTCGGTCGGCCGATGATCAGGTGAGTCCCGTGGGAAGCACGTCTTGGACCCCGTGTGGCGGCGCTGCCCCCATCTCGGAGTGGGCCGGGCCAGTCATGGACATCGCCCGGGAGTAGCTCTTTGGCCCGCACATCGCAGCGCCCCCCAACCCACCCCCCAACCCACCCCCCAAACCCACCCCCCCAACCCAGCCCCAGCCCACGCTCCCCTCGACTGAGACAGTATGGTGACCGCGCCTCACCTCCTCGGGTGAGCACAGCGACAGGACTCGCCCGAACACCGCGGCGGCCAGAGCGGGGAGCAAGGGGGATCGCCAATGACCGTGATGCGGGCCGTTCAGGTGACCAGCCACGGCTCACCGGGGAGGTCCTCGCTGTGCGGGAACTCGAGCGTCCCGAGCCCGGGCCCGGCGAGGTGCGGGTGAAGGTAGGTGCTGCCTCCCTCAACTTCAACGACATCGACCGCTGCCGCGGAAGGCTCGTCTCGGTCCCCACCCCACCCCCGTTCACATTGGGCATGGACGTCTGCGGCGTGGTCGATGCGGCCGGTCACGGCGCCGAAGGCTGGCTGGGCAAGCGGGTGGTGGCCATCACCGACAATGCCCTCGGCGGGATTGCCGAGTACGCCATCGCTCCGGCCGTCTCTGTTTTCGATGCCCCGCCACAGTTCGACGATGCCGAGGCCACTGCCTTCCTGCTTACCTTCCATTGCTCCTATCTGGCCCTGTTCACTCGGGGCCGGTTGGCCGCGGGTGAGACGGTGGTCGTTCATGCCGGCGCCAGCGGTTGGGCACGGCCGGCATCCAGCTGGGCAAGGCGGCCGGTGCCCGGGTCATCGCCGTGGCCGGCGGGGAGGACAAGGTCGATCTGTGCCGGTCGCTCGGAGCCGACGTGGTCATCGACCACACGGCCGAGGACTTCGTCGAGGCCGTTCTGGTCGCCACCGAAGATGTGGGCGCCGACGTCGTCTACGACCTGTCCGGGGGTGAGGTAGTCGAGCGGTCGTGGCGGTGCACCGCCCGGGGCGGCCGGTACCTGGCCGTTGGGTTCGCCGACGACGACGAGAACGGGATGACCGGTCGGCCCCTGCGGATGGCCTGCATCGGAAACATCGACATCGTAGGAGTGATGCTCGCCTGGGTCGGACTCGGTTGACCCTGGTATGCGCCGCTTCGGGTTCAATCCCTTCGGACGGGACGAGGCCGACCAGGTCCACGGCGACCTGCTGAGCTGGCCGCCGCGGGCAAGATCCGTCCGGTGGTCGGGCGCAGGGTGCGAATGGCCGAGGCCGGCGCGGCCTTGGACGACCACGAGGCCAGGCGCACCCGGGGCCGGACCGTCGTCGAGGTGGCAGCCGGTCCGGGCCCGGTTGATGCACCAGGTCGAGTTCACCTGGCGTGACTCGGAGCTGAAGAGCCCTCCCCTGCGGGCCCTCAATGGGGTGGGCGCGCCTTTCCCGCCTCGGTTTCGATCGCCGGCGCTGGTCGGTGGACACGGTGGTGGCTGCGGCGGTCAAGGAGGCCGGTTCGGCCGACCTGGGTAGCGACTCCTACCGCGAGCCTCTCGATGTGTTTCTCGCCTCCTGCCGGACCGAGGCCGACCTGACCACCTTCGGCCGGATCCTCATCAAGAAGATGCTGTCGGCGGCATTGGTGAATCGGATCGAACTCCACCGGTGGGCGCTCGACCATCCCACCGTCAAGGACGAGCGGATCGACAGCCCCTGGGTGATCGTCGGGTTGCCCCGGACCGGAACGAGCGTCTTGTCCATGCTGTTGGGCCTCGACCCGGTGGCTCGTCCGCTGCGCCAGTGGGAGGCGGCCCATCTGATCCCGCCGCCGTCGCTGGAGGAGGCCGACGCCGACCCCCGGATCGCCCGCACCACCAAGGAACTGGATGGGCTGATGCGGCTCAACCCACCGCTTCGGGCCATGCACCCCTTCGGGGCCACCCTGGCCCAGGAGTGTGTCTCGCTGTTCATGTACGACGTGCGGACCCTGGCCCTCGAGACCCAGGCCCACGTCCCCACCTACGCCCGCTGGTTGGAGCAGGCCGACATGGCCCCGGCCTATGCCCAGCACCGACTGGCTCTCCAGGCCCTCCAGTCCCGCCAGCCCACCGAGCGGTGGATCCTCAAGACGCCGAACCACCTCTGGCATCTCGAGGCACTGCTCGCCGCCTACCCCGATGCCCGGGTGATCTGGACCCATCGCGACCCGGGTCCGGTGGTCACCTCGTTGGCCAGCCTGGCCAACGCCGGTCAGCGTCCACTCACCTGGCGGTCGGATCCCCGACCGGCTGCCGAGGAGTGGAAGAGGAAGTGCGCCTTCGCCCTGGCGTCGGCCATGGCCTACGACGGGACCACTGGGGAGGGTTGGTGCCAGCACCTCCACTATGACGCCCTGGTCACCGATCCCATCGGCACCGTACGTGCCCTGTATGCCAGGTTCGGGGACGAGGTCTCCGACCTCCACGAACGCCGGATGCGGGTCTTCCTGGAACAGCGGCCCAAGGACGCCTTCGGTGCCCACCGGTATGACCCGGCTGATTTCGGGTGGACCTATCCCGGCTTGGCCGAGGAGTTCGCCGAGTACACAGAGCGCTACGGGGTGGTCACCGAGGGCCACTCCGCCTGATCGTCCCGGCGGTCACCCAGCCGGGCTGACACGAGGCACGGCGGCACGGTGGCACGGTGGCACGGTGGCACGGTGGCACGGTGGCACGGTGGCACGGTGGCACGGTGGCACGGAGGCACGGAGGCACGGAAGGGTGGAGCGGGCGGTCGGGGGCCCGGCCGGCTCGTTGGGCCTCGCTCCCATTCGGTACGATGCAGGACGTGTCTGAACGATCCCGCAATCTGCCCCGCCGCTCCTGCATGTCCTCGCCGGGCTCCAACGAGCGATTTCTGGCCAAGGCACCGACCGTGCCGGCCGACATGAGCTTCCTCGACCTCGAGGACTCGGTGGCCCCTCTGGAGAAGGAGGCGGCCAGGGCGAAAGTGTCCGACGCCATCAAGAACCTTCCCTGGGACGACCGGGTGCTGTGCGTCAGGATCAACGCTTGGGACACCGAGTGGACCTACGGCGATGTGATCGAGGTCGTCTCCAACGCTGGCGAACGTCTCGACGAGCTCATGCTGCCCAAGGTGCAGACCGCCGCCGAGGTGGTCGCCCTCGACCTGCTCCTCACCCAGGTGGAGAAGAAGTGCGGTCTACCGGTCGGTCACGTCGGCATCGAGGCGCAGATCGAGACCACTCGTGGCCTGATCAACGTGGAGGAGATCTGTGCCGCCTCTCCTCGCTTGGAGACGATCATTTTCGGCCCCGCCGATTTCGCTGCGTCGATGGAGATGCCGGTGCTCACCGGGGGCGTGTCCATCCCCGAGTACCCGGGGGACCACTTCAACTACGTCTTCTCGAAGATCCTGATGGCCGGCCGGGCCAACGGGCTTCAAGTCATCGACGGTCCGTTCCTCAAGATCCGCGAGTTGGACAGCCTCCGCGAGTTCTCGCAGCGCACCCGAGTGCTCGGCTACGACGGCAAGTGGGCGCTGACCCCCGACCAGGTGGGAGTGCTCAACGAGGTCTACTCGCCGACCCAGGAGCAGTTCGACAAGGCATGGGACATCCTCGACGCCTACCGGAAGGCGACCGAGGACGACCGGACCGGTGCGGTCATGTTCGGGGACGAGATGATCGACGAGGCGTCCCGCAAGATGGCCACCAAGTTCGTCACCCGGGGTGAACGGGCCGGCTTGACCCGGTCGCAGACCTGAGTTCCCCCGGGGCCGGGTCGTCCCTGCCCGGCTGATTCCGATCCACTGCTAAGGCGGGGCTCGGGCGGGCTCAGGCCTTGGCTCTGGCGTCGCCCACCAGTCGGCGGGCGGGCTCAGGCCTTGGCTCTGGCGTCGCCCACCAGTCGGCGGGCGATCACCTTCAGGCACAACGTCTCGTCGGCTCCCTCGAAGATTGACAGCACCCGGGCGTCGACGAAGTACCGGCTGACCGGAAACTCCTCGGCGTAGCCCATGCCGCCGTGGATCTGCAGCGCCTCGCGAGTGACCCACTCGGCGGCCCGGCAGACGTAGGCCTTGACCATGGAGGCCTCGAGGGTCCCCTCGCCCTTGGACATCAGCAGGGCCACCTCGTAGGCGAACTGGCGTGTGGCCTGGATGAGCACGGCCATACGGGCCAGCTTGGCCCGGGTCAGCTGGTAGTCGAGAATGGGCTCGCCGAACACCGATCGGTTGCTGGCGTACTCGAGTGCTGCCTCGTAGCTGGCCTGCATCACCCCGATGGCCCGGGCCACGGTCTGCAGGCGTCCGTTCTCGAAGCCCTGCATCTGCAGGTAGAAGCCCCGGCCCAGCCCGCTCTGGCCGCCGACCAGGTTGGCATCGGGCACGAACCAATTCTCGAAGGCCACTTCGTAGGAGTGCATGCCCCGGTAGCCGAGCGTGTCGATGGCCCGCCCCTCCATCCGACCCGACGAGTCGGCCGGGTGGCCGTCGGCGCCTGCCGCCTGGGTGAACAGGAACCCGTGTCCCTCGGCTTCCGGCTTCGGCACCAGAAAGAGAGAGAGCCCCCGGTGGGCCTTCCCACGGTCGGGGTCGGTTCGGGCCAGCAGGAGGAGCACGTCAGCCCGGGCCGCGAACGTGCACCACGTCTTCACTCCGTTGATCAGCCAGCCACCGGCCACCGGCACGGCAGAGGTGACCACGCCGGCCACGTCCGAGCCGTAGTCGGGCTCGGTCACCGCCACCGCCCCCATCACCTCGGCCGTGGCCAGTTTGGGCAGCCACTCCTGCTTCTGCTCTTCGGTGCCGCCGAAGACGATGGCCCGGGTGAGGATCTCCGGACGGGTGATCAGGGACCCGCCGGCACCGAGGGAAGCCCAGAGACAATTCCTCGGTGGCCACCACCATGCCCATGTAATCGGCCTCGCCCCCGGTGGCGAAGCCCCCGTACTCCTCGGGCACGGACATCCCGAACCCACCCATCTCGGCCATCCCCGAGATGATCTCCTCGGGGATGTCGGTATTGGCCCGGTGGATGTGCTCGGCCCGGGGACGGATCTGCTCATCGGCGAAGCGGTGGAACGTCTCTCGAACCAGCTCGAAGTCGGAGTCGAGATGCCGGTCACCCTCGACCTCGGCTAGCCCGGCCAGGAACACCGGGTCGCGGAAGGTGGTCACGAACTCCTCCGCCGGGACGACCCAATCGGTGGGCACGCCCCATTCCCTGGACCGGCCAACCATTCGTCCGGCCAGATCGGCGACGGCGTCGGCGGCGAAGGCGCAGGCGATCCTGGCCTCGGTGTCGCCGTGAGCCCCGTAGGTAAGGGCGGCCTCGGCCGTCCGGACAGCCGCTGCCGCGTGGGAGACGTCGTAGGCCAGTACCTGGGCGATGTCCGGACCACCGGCCTCGATCAGAGCGGCGACACCGGAGTCGACGACGGAGTGTGCCAGTGCCACCGCGGCGGCCGCCGCGGCCAGGTCAGGGGCACCGGGATCGGTGGCGGAGGCGGAGTCGCTAGTCACCCCACCAGGCTACCGGTGTCGATGGGAGGGGTCCCAACCCGGTCCAGACCCACGTCGACACCGATGCGAGTCCGGACCGCAGTCCGACCGGTCAGGACGGGGGGTAGATGTAGGAGTAATCGCAGCGGTAGCCGTGGGTGCTGCCGGTCACCGGCGGGTCGCCGACCCTCTGGAAGGTGCCGTTGACCACCTTGCCGATGATGTAGCAGTTCCCGAGGGCCTTGGTGGCCGGGTCGTTGCTGGCGATGAGATTGTTGGCGTTGAAGCTGGTGATCTTGGAAAGGGCCTGCAGCTCGGATCCCCGGCTCGGGTCGGAACCGGCGTTCTTCAGGGCCTGACCGAACAGCTCGCCCGAGATCCAGGAGTACAGGGTGTAGAGGTCAGGGTGGAAGGAGGGATTGGCCACGTGGACCCAGTGGAGGAAGGTCCCGACCGCGGGAATGGCTGACTCGTCCCCACCCAGGTACAGGGCCAGGTTCTGCTCCAGATAGTCGCCGTTGATGTTGGCGGCACCGCCCGAGTCCGCGGCCAAGGTGTTGGTGTAGGTGGCAGCGCCGAGGACCACCTGCGGGTGGTAATTCTGCTGGGCCATGGCCTTGAACAGTGCCGAGGCGTAGCTCTCGGCCATCGAGTCCACGAAGAGGATCTTGACCCCCATGTTCTTCATGGCGATGACGTTCGGGGTGAAGTCGGTGGTGTACACCCCGTAGGTGGGGTCGTAGATGACGTGGAAGCCGACCTTTTGGAGCACGTTCTTCTCACCGACCCAGTCGGTCTCGGCCGAGGGGAGCCCACCGACCAGGGCACCGGCGGCGCGGAGGTCGTTGGGGAAGGTCTTCTTCAGGTACTCGATGGGGCCCTGTTGCCATCCACCGGCCAGGGGAACCGCGCTGACGACGTTGGGGAGCTTGCCGGTGGCGGGATCGAGGACCTGCGATATGTCGGGCATGTCGGGGTTGGCCTTGAGGAGCGTTCCGCCGAAGCTGTCCTCCAGCGAGAAGTCCCCGACCATGGCGAAGTCGTTGTCGATGGCGTTCTGGGTGGCCTGCTTGTTGCCGGCGCCGGTGAAGTCGTCGTTGTAGACGTTGACCACGATCTTCCGGCCGTTGATGCCGCCCTTGGAGTTCACGTAGTCGGCGTAGGCCTGGATCCCGACGGTGGCCCCGGTGAACAGCCCTTCTGTCTCGGTGGACACATTGGCCACCTTGATCTCGGTCTTGGTCACGCCCGTGTGGTTCTTGAAGGCGCTGGACGGGATGGTCGACGCCCCGGCGGTGCCGCCCTCCACCACGCCCCAGGTCAGCGATGCGGCGGCGAGTGCCACGGCCACCACCGTCGTCAGCAGACGGGACTTGCCTGATCGAAATTCCACGGTTCTCCCTGGTTCGTGTGGGTCGGTCGTCCCCGGTGGACGGTCCTGCCCCTGACCTTTTGGCGTGCCGACTCTAGGCCACCGCCGCACGAATGTGTTATTGCCCGGCAAAATCGGCATCTCACCTGGGACTCCGAGCTTTGGACCGGTCGTGGGGACCAGTCGGCACCAGACGGGACCAGGTGTCGTCTCACCAATCGCGTGGGATGCCGGCTTGCCGGCGCGGAATGTGGTCGGGGAACGTCGGTGCCGGGCGTTCAGCGGCCGGGGGCCTGGGCCACCACCGTCACCAGCGGGGGCAGCACCACCGGGTCGTCCCCCGGGTCCACCTCGGTCAGTAGCTTCAGGTAGTCGGCCACCGGTCCGGGCCCGGCACCGGCCGGGGCCTCGGCCCAGGCGTCGACGCTGACCAGCCCGGCGTCGCGGGCCAGGGAGGGGAGAAGGGCACCGACGTCCGGGTGCCGGGCCAGGGGCATCGAGAAGGGCATACCGTCGACCCGCCCTGCCGAGGTGATCGGCTCCTGGGCCACCACCCAACCTCCCGGTCGCACCGCACCGGCCATCCGGGCCAGCACCCGGGCCGGGTCTGCCACATGGAGGAGCAGGAACCGGCAGAAGGCGAGATCGACCGGCTCGGGAAGCTGCAGGTCCTCGCCGGACTGGGTGACGGCCAGGACCTGGCTGTGGGCCGCGGCAGCCTCGGCCACCTCGTCCCGGGCCAGGGGATCGCTGTCCACCGCGTAGACCCGTCCGTCGCGACCGACGATCTCGGCCAGTGCCACGGACACATCGCCACCGCCGGCCCCGACATCGACGCACGTCCAGCCAGGTCCGATGCCCAGCCGCTCCAGCGCAGTAGCCAGGGGCCGGCGATAGACGTCGTCCCGCAGTCCTCGGAACTCCATGACCTCAGGTTACCGGGGTGGTCGACCGGGCGGCCGGGCAGAAGGCACCCGTCGGGTCGGTAGGCCCGCGCCGACCTGTGTTCGTACTCTGGTGTTCGTACTCACCTCTGGCGGAGCCGGTATCCTCACGTTCCGTGCGAGTGACCATGATGTTGTGCGATGCCGCCCAAGTCTCCGACGGGAAGTTGTACGTATTGGGTGGTGGATGGAGCATGACGGGACCGGACCCGGTGCCATCGGCCATCGCGCTCAAGATCGACGTGGGCTGGCACGAGGCCGAAGAATCTCACCACTGGGAGCTGTTCTTGGAGGACGCCGACGGTCGTCCGGTGTTGGTGGACACTCCCGAGGGCGAACACCCGGTTGAGGTCCGGGGCGAGTTCACGGTGGGGCGGCCTCCGGGTATTCCCGAAGGATCGCCGATCGACGTGGCCCTGGCTGTCAACCTCGGGCCGCTCCCGCTCACGCCGGGGACCCGCTACACGTGGCGGATGGCGATTGATGGCGAGTCCCAGACCGACTGGGTGCTCGGCTTCACCACCCGGCCGACGTTGGTCCGCGAGTGAACGGCTGGCCACTGTGACCACCTACGACCGCCCGTTCGGTCGCTACTTCGAGGACTTCGAGCCCGGGGACATCTACCGTCACTGGCCGGGCAAGACCATCACCGAAGCCGATGATCATCTCTTCTGCATGATCACCATGAACCACCATCCTCTGCACACCAACGCCTGGTACGCCGAGCACGAGACAGTGCAGGGCAGGAACGTGGTGGTAGGGAACCTGGTCTACTCGCTGGTCCTCGGAATGAGTGTTCCCGATGTCAGCGGGGCGGCGATCGCCAACCTCGAGGTCGAGTCGCTGGTCCACCGGGCACCCACCTTCCACGGTGACACCCTCTACGCCGAGACCAAGGTCATTGACAAGGTCGAGTCCAAGTCCCGGGACGATCGGGGTGTGGTCACCGTCGAGTCCAAGGGCTTCAACCAGCGGGGTGAAGAAGTCTGCTTCTTCCGTCGCAAGGTGATGGTCTGGAAGCGGGCCGGCGCCCCGCCCCGCCAACGCCCCTACGGGGACGACGTCTGGAGTTGACAGCCTCAGCGGTCGCACACCGTTCGGCGGACCTCATCCGACCTCGCCCTCAGGTGCGGGCCATGGGGCAACAGATCGACCGCTGGGGGGCCTCGGGCGGGGCCGGGTCGCGACGTCCCGACCTGCCGTGGCGATCGACCCGTGATCCGTGGGCCGTCCTGGTCAGCGAGGTCATGGCCCAGCAGACCCAGCTGTCGCGGGTCGTGCCGGCCTACCGGCGATTCCTCAACCGGTTTCCGACCGCCCGTCGTTGTGCCTCGGCGCCCCTGGGCGAGGTGTTGAGAGCGTGGCAGGGACTCGGCTACAACCGGCGGGCCGCCAGCCTTCACCGGTCGGCTGCGGTGATCGTGGCCGACCACGGAGGCAGGGTGCCTGGCGACCTGGAAACCCTCCTGAGCCTGCCGGGGGTGGGCGGCTACACGGCCCGGGCCGTCATGGCCTTCGCCTTCGAGGCCGACGTCGGAGTCGTCGACACCAATGCCGCACGTGTGCTGGCCCGCGCGGTGGCCGGTCGGCCGATCCGGCCTGCCGAAGCCCAGAACCTGGTCGACTCCATGGTTCCTGCCGGTCGGGGATGGTCATTCGGCCAGGCACTTCTCGATCTGGGGGCCACCGTGTGTACCACCGGTACTCCGAGCTGCACTGGGTGTCCGGTGAGGCGCCGCTGTCGCTGGGCGGCGAGCGGCTGGACTCCACCTGATCCCGTCCGGGGATCGGCCGGCTCCTCCGTCCCGCAGAGCCGGTTCGCCGGGTCGGTGCGCCAGGCCCGGGGCCGACTGGTCGACGCGCTGCGCAGTGGACCGGTCGGGCCGAACGAGTTGGCTGGCGCGGCCGGATGGCCCGACGACCCGGTCGGGGTGGCACGGGTGGTGGACGGATTGGTCCGGGACGGCCTCGTCCTTCGCGACGCGGCCGGCTCACTCCGACTGCCGTGAGCTCGATTCCGCGCATGGCCACCCGGTCCTGCCACGCATACGATGCAACGACGGGAGGGCGGACAGTGACCAGGGCGGACAGGGACCAGGGCGGACAGGGACCAGGGCGGACAGGGACCAGGGGGAGCCAGTGATCAGGGGGAGATCGATGAGACGGCGCTCGGCGAAGTTGACGGTGGGCTTGGTGGCGACCGTCGGTGCACTCCTGGTGGCCGGAATCGGTAGTGGATCGCCGGCGGGTGCCTCGGCCGGGACGTCGTCGGGGTCGGACCCGACCGCGTCGGTGCCCCGGCCGACGTACCCGAAGCGGTGTTCACCGTGTCCACGCCGACCGCTCCGGGAACACCCCCTAAGTACGACAAGGTGCAGGTGCGACGGTTCGGGTCGGCTGACGCCAGCCATGTGCTGGTACTGGTTCCCGGGACCAATGGGGGGGCAGGGGATTTCGACCTGGTTGCCCCCTACCTGGTCACCCATGTGCCCAATCTGCAGGTATGGGCCGAGATGCGGCGGGAGGGCGCCCTCCAGGACGATTCGGTCATCCAGTCCACCCTGGCCGGCAAGACGACCTTCCAACAGGCCTTCGACTACTACTTCGGCTGGATCAGCGATCCTTCGATCACCCACCACTACCAACCACTCACCGCCGCTGACTACTCGTTCGTCCAGCAGTGGGGCATGGCGGTGGCCATGAACGATCTCCATGCGGTGATCGAAAAGGCCCGCGACGGCGGTAAGCGCACGGTGACCCTGGGAGGCCACTCGCTGGGCGGCACCGAGGCGGCCGTCTACGGGGCCTGGGACTTCAACGGTGACCCAGGCTTCAAGGACATAAACGGGATCATCTGCATCGACGGGTGCGCCGGGACCGGAG
The DNA here is from genome assembly GCA_963824355.1 of uncultured Acidimicrobiaceae bacterium. Classification (GTDB taxonomy): domain Bacteria; phylum Actinomycetota; class Acidimicrobiia; order Acidimicrobiales; family RAAP-2; genus Bog-756. The sequence continues at coordinate 648,559 of CAWGOY010000017.1, forward strand.
TCTCCCAGGGGGGACCGCCGACGTTGGCCTCCGTCGGACAGGAGATCGCCACCATGAGCACACAGGGACCTTGGCTCGACCTCCTCGGACTGGGTCCCTCCTTCGCCTGGACCACCGGCGCCTTCAGCCAGCTCGGTGCCCTCGCCGCGGTGAAGGATCCCGACGCCGTGGCGACCTTTCAGACGTTCCCGCTCCTGCCCCAGGAGTTCAAGCCGAGCAAGCCGGTCACCAACCTGGCCCTGCTGGGCTACGCCTTCGATGCCTCGACGTCGCCGGCCGCGTTGGCCCTGCTCCACGTTCACTCTGGCCACGTGGCCACGACGGGGGATCCCGCCGGTTGGGTGAACGACGGCATCACCCCGGCCCAGAACATCGCCGACGTGTTCGCTCAGGCCCCTCTGGCCGCGGCCGATTGGTACTACCCCGAGCGCCTCTCGATCGATGCCGGGGTTGCGGCTCCCCTCGTACAGACACCGGTGGCCAGCTACCTCGGACTCCGACTGTTCGACACCAGCCGGGTCGACGTGCCTCTCTACGCCTTCCAGACGTCACTCGGGGGAACGGACAACGAGGTGGCCGACGGGGCCCGCTACTACCAGCACCTGTCGAAGATCCCCAGCGTCACCGTGATCAGCCGCACTGCCACGTACAGCCACCTCGACCCGCTGCTCGCCGCCTCGTCACAGAACGCTTTTCTGAAGACGGTGGTGCCCTGGCTCAAGAAGGTCGACTCGTAACCGAACCGGGTCAACCGGCCGTCGGAGGATTCCCGGCAGGGAGTCGATCGGTCACCCGGAGGTGAGGAACCCGATGATCCGGTCGTTGACCTCGTCGGGGCGTTCGAGGTGCAGAAAGTGCCCGGCCCCCCCGATCACCGCCAGTTCGGACCCGGGGGCCAGGTGGTCGGTGACCGGGCCGATGGTATCGACGCCGATGCACCCGTCGTCGGCGCCGTGGAGGTAGAGCAGGGGCTGGGGCGGCACAGTGGTCCCTGCAACCTGGGCCGCCGCTGCCCGCGCATCCTCAGGCGGTCCGGCGAAGGTGGCCCGGTAGTAGCCGATGGCGGCGGCGAGGTGGTCGGGTGCGGCCAGTGCCCTTTTGACCTGGGCGGCATCCCATGAACCGTCGAAGCCTGGCGACCAGTCCGCCCATAGGTGGTCGATGAAGGCGAAGTCGTCCCTGGCCACGGCGAACTCGGCCAGCACGGTCTGGAAGAAGAAGATGTACCAACTCCGGCGCAGTTGCTGATAGGAGAGGAATCCCTCGGCCATGGAGGCCGGTGGGGCCACTGAGGCGGCAACCAGTCGATGCCACCGTTCCGGTTCGAACGCTCCGGCCCCATAGACGGCGAAGGCGCCCCAGTCGTGTCCGATGAGTACTGCGTCGTCCCGGCCGCCAAGGGCGTCGTGCAGGCCACAGGCATCGAGGATCAGGGTGCCGGTGTCGTAGCGGGCTTCAGCCGGCACCGGGGTGGGGGCGTACCCTCGCTGGAACGGGGCCACCGCGTGGAATCCGGCCTCGGCCAGGCGGGGGAGGAGGAACCGCCAGGTGTGGGCGGTGTCCGGGAAGCCGTGCAGGCAGAGAGCGAGGGGTCCGTCCTCGGGTCCCTGGCTGAGGTAGGCGAACTCGATCCCGTGGGCAGTCACCGTGTATGTGTCCATGCTCCGGACAGTAACCGGGGGCCCCGGGTCGATGTCCGACTAGCCTGCACCTTCGGTGAGGATCAGTTATTTCGGTGTCCGGGGCTCGTGCCCGTGCTCGTCCGACCAACAGCGTCGTTACGGGGGTAACACCTCCTGTGTGCTGGTGGAGGTGGACGGCGAGCCTCCTCTCATCCTCGACATGGGGACCGGATTCCGGGCGCTCGGCGAGCATCTCAACGCTCCCCTCGTGGCCCAAGGTGAAGCGCTGCAGGCCAACGTGCTCCTCACCCACCTCCACTATGACCATGTCCTCGGGCTGCCATTTTTCGCACCGATGCGAGACCCGCGGGCCCGGGTTGATGTCTGGGGTCCGGCCCAGACCGGTTCGTCACTCGGTGCGGCGCTGGCCGGGATGGTGAAACCCCCGTTCTTTCCGGTCAACATGTCCGACTTCGGGGGGGACATGCGCTTCCACGAGCTGGATGAGACCTCGGAGTTCGCCATTGGCGCGGTCAAGGTGCGGGTGCGGGCGATTCCGCACATCGGACGCACCCTTGGCTTCCGGTTCGAGGCCGACGGTGTGTCGGTGGTCTACATCTCCGACCATCAGGCCCCACTGGATCAGCGGTCGGTCGACGACAATGTCCTCGAACTGTGCGACGGCGCCGACCTGCTCATCCACGATGCGCAGTACACGGACGAGGAGTTCGCCAACCTTCCCCACTGGGGGCACTCGACCCCTTCCTATGCAGTGCAGGTGGGCACCGCGGCTGGGGTCAAGCGGCTCCATCTCTTTCATCACGACCCGGCCCACACCGACCACGATCTCGACAGCATGTTCGACCAGGCACGACGCAGAGCGGGGGCCCTGGGCACACCCGAGGTGGTCGCGGCGTTCGAAGGCATGACGGTCGATCTGAAGCCGGTCTGACCGTGAGCTTTGACTCCGCCACCTTCAAGGAGGTCATGAGCCGGTTCGCCACCGGCGTGACCATCGTGGCCGGCATCGAGGACGGTCATCCAGTCGGGTTCACCTGTCAGAGCTTCATCTCGTTGTCCATCGACCCCCCGTTCATCGCCGTGGCACCGGCCCGCACATCGACGAGTTGGCCCAGGATCGCCGAGGCGGGCACGTTCTGCGTGAACATCATGGCCGACCACCAAGAGGATCTCTGCCGAGGATTTTCCGTGTCCGGGGGCGACAAGTTCCAGGGCGTGGACTGGCATCCGGCACCCGCCACCGGAGCCCCGATCATCGAAGGGTGCCTGGGCTGGGTCGACTGCCGGGTCGAGTTGGTGCACGATGCCGGCGACCATGAGCTGATCATCGGGAGGGTCCTCGATCTGGACTCCGGGGAGGGATCGCCACTGCTGTTCTTCCGCAGGGGGTTCGCAAGCGTGGGCGCCCGAGCCGGCGAGCCGGAGGGGGAGTAGAGCGTGCCTGAGATCAACCAATCGGATGTGATCGCCGACGTGGTGGTGGTGGAGCCGGACACCCACGGAGACGAGCGGGGTCGGTTCATCGAGACCTATCGGCGAAGTTGGTTCCCCCTCGGCCGCGAGATGACCCAGGCCAATCGGTCGGAGAAGCAGGCCGGGGCCATCGTCGGCCTCCACTATCACCTGCATCAGGCGGACTACTGGTATGTCCTGAGGGGTACGGCCAGAGTGGTCCTTCACGACCTGCGCCAGGGGTCCCCGACCGATGGCGCCACGCTGACTCTCGAACTCGACGGAGCCCACGACCGGGGGGTGTTCATCCCCCCGGGGGTGGCCCACGGGTTCGCCTCGCTGACCGATGTCACCCTGTGGTATCTGGTCGACGGCTACTACAACCCCGATGATGAACACGGTGTGGCATGGGACGATCCGGCCATCGGGGCCGACTGGGGCCTCACCGACCCGGTGCTCTCGTCGCGGGACCAGTCCAATCCGCGGCGATCGGAGATCCACCCCCGGGTGCAGCCGAGGGCTGTGCTCAGGACCTGAACGCGGCGGAACCCTACAGCGCAGATCCCGGTCTCGGTTCTGGCAGACTGCGCCGATGACTTCAGGAACCACGAGCAACGAGGTGGCGGCTGTGGTCCCGGGCGAACCGGCGCCGGCCCCCTCGGGCCGGGTCGACCGTCTGGGCACGCCGGCGACCGGGGTGCTGATCACGGGCGGGAGCTCGGGTATCGGTCGACAGACCGCACTGGCTCTGGCTGAGGTGGGTCGGCCGGTCTACATCTGGGATATCGACGCCGATGGCGCCGAGGAGACCGTACGCCTCTGTCGCGAACGCCACGGCGGAGTGGCCGCCTGGTCGGCTGTCGACGTCAGCGACACCGGAGCGGTCGAGACTGCCCTGCCGGCGGTCGAAACGGAACTTGGATCCCTCGGCGGTTTCGTCCACGCCGCCGGTGTGGCCGGTGCCGTACCGGTGGATCACCTCGACGAACTGGTGTGGGACACCACGCTCAATGTGAATCTCCGGGCTGGGGTGATGATTTGCCGGTCGCTGCTCGAGCCGTTCGGCAGGGCGGGGCCTGGCTCGGGGGTGGTATTCGTGTCTTCGATCGAAGGCCTTTTCGGCAACGTCTTCCTGCCGGCCTACTGCGCCTCGAAAGGAGGCCTGCTCGGTGTGATGCGATCAATCGCCCAGCGCTTCGCAACCGAGGGGTTCCGGGTGAACGCGGTGTGTCCCGGGGCGGTGGATACCCCGATGCTGGCGCCCGCGTTCGATCTCCCCGGCTACCGTCAGCAGCTGGAGGAGCGGACCCCGCTACAGCGGGTCTCCACTCCCGATGAGATCGCCCGGCCCATCCGATTCCTTCTCTCCGATGAATCGTCGTTCGTTACCGGCACCCACCTGACCATCGACGGAGGCCTGACCTCGGTCACCGCGGTATGACGGCCCTGGTCACGGTGGTATCGCCCCGCATGGTGACCGCTTAACCACCGGCGGGGACCGGGCCGGCGAGCGCCCAGGCCTGATCCGGGTGGCTCGCTTCCCGGCCGCCCGCTCCTTCGGGTTGAATAGTCGGGATGTGGATCGCCCTGGCCGTCGTGGCCCTGATCGCAGTGGCGGCCGCGGCGGTCACCCTGCTCCGCCGGCCCCGGGGCGACGACCTCAACTCGGTGCGGAGCTATCACTCGGCGCTCGGCACCCTCGAGCACCTCTCCGAGAGGACGGGCCGTTCGACGGTGGAACCCGAGGCAGCTCCGGAGGCTTCCCCGGACCCGACACTGGTAGCCAGGACCTATCGGCGGTCCACGGCCCGCTCCGGCTTCTCGGGTCCTGACCCGACCGCTCCGAGCAGCCGCGACGCGGCGACCGGACCGAGGACCACCGCCCGCCCACCCCTGGTCCCCCCCGTCCCGGTCCGGGGGAACGACGAGTTCCCCGATCCGGAGACGCCGCTGGTCTTCGATGATGCGCAACCAAAGGACCGGTATCTCGCCCCGGCTCCCGGCGGGACGGCTCCGTTGGCCCGCACCGACCGCGCCCAACGTCACGCCCTCGACTCGATGAACCACCGGCCCAGGCGATCGATGACCGTCATGATCGTTGTGGCCGTCCTGGTGTTGTTCGGGGTGCTGGCCTACGTCGGGAGCAAGCGATCCACCCCGACCGCGCCGAGGACCTCGTCTACGTCCTCCGCTGCCGCCTCCGCCCGCACCTCGACGCCGACCTCGGCGGGGCCGGACGCCATCCGGCGGGACCGCGGGACGCCAGGGAGCGGCCGTCGGACCTCGACCCGAACCACGGTCGCACCGGTTCCGACCAAGATCGCGGCCTCGTCGTCGACGTCGTACTCGGCCACCTACCCGGTCATCAGCAGTTCGTACCGCATCACCGTGACAGCTACCGGCCCGTGTTGGGTGGCGGCGACCACCGAGTCGTCGGGGTCCACGCTCTGGGCAGGAACCCTCCAGGCCGGGATGGTCCAGGTGATCGAGGCCAGCGGCACCACCTCGGTGCAGCTGGGCACCCCGGCCGCCACCCTGGCGATCAACAAGGTTCCGGTTGTCTTGCCCAAGCCGGTGCTGTCCCCGTTCGTGGCCACCTTCCAGTCACCGGGCGGCACCTCCTCGGCCGGTTCGGTGACCACGACCACCCCGATCCCCTCGACCAGCCCGGCGGCCGCCGCCTCGTCGTCGGCTGCGCCGACGACAACCGTGGCCGCGTCCTCGACCACGGCTGTTCCCTGACCAGAGACAGCAGCTGTTCCCTGAGCAGAGACAGCACTAGCCGTCCGAGTCGTGTCCGGTCAGTCCGAGCGCATCCAGGATGAAGGCGTACACGAAGGCCTCGTCGCGCCAGGCGTCATACCGACCGGAGGGCCCCCCGTGCCCGGCCCCGAGTTCGGTCTTCAACAGCACCCTGTTCTGCGGATTGGCTGCCCGCAGCTTGGCCACCCACTTGGCCGGCTCCCAGAAGCCCACCCGGGGGTCGGACAGCCCACCTGTGGCCAGGATGTCCGGGTAGCGAACCGTCCGGCCCTGATCGTCGACCGAGCGGACGTTGTCGTACGGGGAGTAGGCCTTCATGACTGCGTAGATTTCTGGGTCCTCGACGGGGTTCCCCCACTCCTCCCATTCCAGAACGGTGAGGGGCAGGCTCTCGTCCAGGATGGTGGTCAGACAGTCCACGAAGGGCACCTCGGCCACCAGAGCCGTGAACAGTTCGGGCGCCAGATTGGCCACCGCCCCGATCAGCAGACCGCCAGCACTCCCGCCCCGACCCACCAGCTTGTCCGGCGAGGTCCACCCCTCGTCGATGAGGGTGTGGGCGCACGAGATGAAATCGGTGAAGGTGTTGGGTTTGGCGGCGAACTTGCCATCCTCGTACCAGTGCCGGCCCATCTCGCCGCCGCCCCGGACGTGGGCGATGGCGAAGACGAATCCCCGATCAAGCAGGCTCAGCCGCAACGACGAGAAGGTTGGATCGATCGACATCTCGTAGGACCCGTAGCCGTACAGGAGGCAGGGCGCACCCCCGCCGACAGCCGATCCCGTTCCATCCCCAGCCCCATCGGCGGGCAGGGGGATGGAGTCAGTCCCGGAACGGTGCACGAGGTCGGGCCGGTAGACGAGTGAGATGGGGACCTTGGTACCGTCGTCGGCAGTGGCCCAGCGCCGTTCGGTGCGATAGCGACGGGGGTCGAAGTCGCCGAGCACCGGCTGCCTCTTGAGGAGCACCGCCTCATTGGTGCGCAGGTCGAGGTCATAGACCGAGCGCGGTGTGACGAGGGACGTGTAGTCGTAGCGGAGGGTGGTCGAGCCATACTCGGGGTTGGCTCCGCCCCACACCGTCGAAGGGGATTCGGGCTGTTGCACCGGAGTGGAGGTACCGGTGCCCGCGTCGATGACCCGGATGCGGGTCTCGCCGCCCTCCCGTTCGTAGACCACCAGGTGGTCGGCGAACGGATCGACGTTGTCGATTCGAACCCCGGGCCGGGCCGGGATCAGTTCGGTCCAGTGGTCACGGCCCGGTGTTTCATCGAGTGCCTCCATCAGGCGGAAGTCGTCGGCCCCATCGTTGGTCACGATGAGGAATCGGCTGGGCCGTCCCGACACCGGGTCGCCCCGGTCGTGGTCCACGTGGTACTCGATGCCTTGGCGACGCCCCTCGATGAGCGACAGCTCGCCCAGGGGTTCGTCGGCGGCCAGCGCCAGAACCTCAGAGGTCACCTTGGAATCCAGGCCTACCAGGATGTACCGGTCGTCCCTGGTTCGTCCCACCCCGAGGTAGAACCGCTCGTCGGCCTCCTCGTAGACCAGGACGTCGTCGGCCGGATCCGTGCCGACGCGGTGCCGCCAGAGCTGGTAGGGCCGCATGGCGGTGTCGACCCGGACGTAGAACACGGTGGCGTTGTCGTTGGCCCAGGCCACCCCGTAGGTCGTGTCCTCCAGCCACTCGGGCGATTCCTGGCTCGTCGACAGATCGAGGAATCGCATGGTGTATCGCTCTCCGCCCGTGGTGTCGGTCGAATACACGAGCCACCGGTGGTCGGGGCTGACCTCGAGGTTTCCGACGGCGAAGTACTCCTGTCCCTCGGCCAGCCGGTTCTCATCGAGGATGACCATCTCACCCTCCGGTCGGCTGTCACCGTCTCCGGACCCGGCCGGCAACGAGGCGGCTGCCCCGGCGACGACGTCCGGTGCCCGACAGTGGATGCCGTAGCTGCTGCCTTCGCGGGTGCGGGTGTAGTAGATCCAGGGTCCCTTGCGGACCGGCACGGACAGATCGGTCTCCTCGATGCGGGCCACCATCTCGGCGAAGAGTTCGGACTGGAGTCGGGCGGTGCCGGCCATCGCCGCCTCCGTGTAGGTGTTCTCCGCCTCGAGGTGCTCGATGACCGCCGGGTCGTCCTTGTCGCGGAGCCAGAGCCAGTCGTCGACCCTGACGTCCCCGTGGGCTTCCAGAGCCACCGGCCGGCGTTCGGGAGCGGGGGGGACCGGGGTCGCGTCGGGCGTCCGTGGGGTCGGGGGGTCGGCCATCTGACCAGGATCCCACGTCTTTCCGGTGCCTAGAACCCCGGGCCGCGCTGCCTCCGGTTCGGGGTTGTTACTATCTGTATAGGAGAAATTAGCTGTCCGACCGGATGGCATCTCGGGAGCCCACATGACCACCACCGATCTCGATCTCGGAAAATACAAGCTGGGGTGGTCCGACGAAGAGGATTACGTGTTCAAGCCCAAGAAGGGCCTGAATGAGTCAATCGTCCGCGAGATGTCGGCCATGAAGAAGGAACCTGACTGGATGCGGGACTTCCGGCTGCGGGCCCTCCAGCGCTTCGAGAAGCGCCCCATGGCCGAGTGGTTCGCTGTCAACATGCCCGACCTGGACTTCGATGACATCTACTACTACATCAAGCCGACGTCCGGACAGGTCGAGGACTGGAACGATCTTCCCGATGCCATCAAGAACACCTACGAGAAGTTGGGGATCCCCGAGGCGGAACGGAAGTACCTCGCCGGGGTCACCGCCCAGTACGAGTCCGAGGTGGTGTTCCACCGCAATCGGGCAGATCTCGAGGCACTGGGCATCATCTTTTGCGACATGGACACCGCGGTCCGGGAGTACCCCGATCTGGTCCGCAAGTACTTCGGGACCATCATTCCTCCCAACGACAACAAGTTCGCCGCGCTCAACTCGGCCGTCTGGTCGGGGGGATCCTTCATCTACGTCCCGCCAAACGTGGTGGTCGATCAACCCCTGCAGGCCTATTTCCGGATCAACGCCGAGAACATGGGCCAGTTCGAGCGGACCTTGATCATCGCCGACGTCGGGTCCCAGGTGCACTACATCGAGGGATGCTCGGCGCCGGTCTACACCAGCGACTCCCTCCATTCGGCCGTGGTCGAGCTGGTGGCCCTGGAGGGTGCACGGATCACATACACCACCATCCAGAACTGGTCGAACAACGTCTACAACCTGGTAACCAAGCGGGCCCGGGCCGAGGCCGAGGCCCACGTCGAATGGATCGACGGGAACATCGGCTCCCGCCTGACCATGAAGTACCCGTCGGTCTATCTGATGGGTCCGAAGGCTTCAGGTGAGGTGCTGTCGGTGGCCTATGCCGGTGCCGGCCAGCACCAGGATGCCGGAGCCAAGATGATCCACGCCGCACCGGAGACCACCTCGACCATCGTCTCCAAGTCGATCTCCAAGGATGCCGGGATCACCACCTACCGGGGCCTGGTCCATGTGGACGAGGGAGCCAAGCACGCCAGGAGCTTCGTCCGCTGCGACGCACTCCTCCTCGACGAGACCGCCGTCTCGGAAACGAAGCCCTACATGGAGGTGGAGGAGCGAGATGCCCGTATCGGGCATGAGGCCACCGTGTCCAAGGTCGGTGACGACCAGTTGTTCTACCTCATGAGCCGTGGTCTATCGGAGACCCAGGCCATGGGCATGATTGTGAACGGATTCATCGAGCCGATTACGCGGACCCTGCCCATGGAATACGCGGTGGAGTGGAGCCGCTTGATCGAACTGCAGATGGAGGGTTCCGTCGGCTGACGGGTTCGGTCGGAAACAACCGGTCGCGCCTCCGACCGGTACGCCGAGCCGCGGACGAGTGATGAGGAAGGCAGAATGAATCCATGCCGATGAGGGAAGAGTGCAAGCACTTCCAGAGTCGCACGTACGACTCGGGTGAGGTGGCCAGGTTCTGTGTCCTCGACCTGGCACCGGAGGCGCCCTGGAAGTGCCCGGAAAACTGCCCGTCCTATGCCCCCCGATTGGCCGATGTGGGCTGGTCGCACGGGTCGTTGGTAGAGCCCAAGCTCGAGCCGATGCCCGATGTCCCCGGCGACGAAGCAGCCAAGATTCTCGACCAGGCCGAGGACATCGTCAACGCCATCGGCCCCGAGGTCCTGGCCGAAGTCCGCAAGGAGGACGAGCGGGACGAGCGTCGGGAGAACCGGTGGTGGCGCCGGAGGCGCTGACCGCGCCGACGACCTCTTGGCCCGTCGTGCGCACCACCGTCAGCGACCGGTGAACACCCCGGGCCGCTTCTCCATGAAAGCGGTCATTGCCTCGTTGAGATCGTCCGACGCCAAGAAGCCGGCATTCCACACGGCGACGAACTCCAAACCCTCGGCCACGGATCGTCCTTCACTGGCGGTGAGTACGGCCTTGGTCCCCTGGACGGCCAGCGGTGAATTGGCGGCGATCTCGAGCGCCAGCTGTCGGGCGTCGGCCAGAAGTGCATCGTGGTCGGTGCTGATCCGGTTGACCAGTCCGATGGACTCGGCTCGCTGGGCCGTGATGTCCTTGCCTGTGTAGGCCAGCTCGGCCACATGGCCTTTTCCGAGGATTCGGGGAAGGCGTTGAAGACTTCCCAGGTCGGCCACGATGGCGACTTTGGTCTCCCGCACCGAGAAGACGGCATCAGCACTGGCCAGGCGGATGTCGCACGCCGCAGCCAGATCCACGCCGCCGCCGATGCAGTAGCCGTGGATGGCGGCGATGACCGGGAGAGGACAGTCGGCTACCGAGGTCACCGAGTCCTGGAGACGGAGGATCTCGGCCCGGGCCGCCCGGGCCCGTGCCGCCGGGGAGGGCTGTGTCCCGTTTCCGGACGTGGCCGTGCCGGTCAGGCCGGCCATCGCCACCAGGTCGAGGCCCACCGAGAAGTGCGGCCCTCGGGCCGCCACCACGACGGCCCTTGTCTCGGGATCGGACCCGATGGCGGCCATGGCCCTCGGCAGGTCCGACCAGAACGCCGGTCCCAGAGCATTCCGCTTTTCGGCGCGGTCCAGCCACAACGTGGCCACCCGGTCCTCGATTTCGATCGAGAGAACCTCCGAGGTGAAGTCAGAGATGGTGGAGGTGGGAGGTGAGGTCATGGCCCAGAGCGTAGGCCCACAACCGGCAACGGTCTGTTTCGGCCGGCCCAGACTCGGGCCTTGGGATCCTGCCCGACTAGCCGGACCCGGGCGACCGGCCAGGTAGGATGGGAGCCAGAGGCTCGTTACCGGGCCTCCTTGCGCGAGAGGCATCTGCCCTGTCAACGTTCACACCCGAATCCGCCGCCGCTCTGCCCGGTCCGCCCTGGTTGCAGGAGCGCCGCGCCGGCCGCGTTGGAATCCTTTCTCCTGTCTCCCCTCCCTGCCGAGAAGGACGAAGTCTGGCGGTACAGCCGGATCGACCAGCTGGATCTGGATCGGTTCCGTCCCACCGGCACCGTGCTCGCGGCCACGTCCAACGATCCGGACCTGTCGCTATCCGAGCGGATCCACTCCCTGGTCGGCAGCCTCGGATCCCACTCTGGTCTGATCGTGACCATCAACGGCGTGCTGGCCACCGTGGCGTCATCGGTGGCGGACGACGTTCTTGCCATCGGTCGGCTCACCGAACGGTCCGACGGCCCTGAACTGCTCGGCTCGGTAGTATCCGACCGGCGGGACTTCCTCCTCCTCAACGACGCATTCGCGGTCGACCCCCTGGTTGTGGACGTCGCACCCGGGGTCGAACTCGAGAACCCGGTGGTGGTGGTGCACGTGATCAGCGGTGCCGGAGGCGAAGCGGTCTTTCCGCGGACCGTCGTGAGAGTGGGAGCCGCTTCGGTGGCCAATGTCGTGGAGATCGTGGTGGAGGTCGACGCCGGGCTGCTGGCCGAACTTCCCTCGTTGCCCGCTGCGGTCGCCGCTTCGAGCACCTCGGTTGGACAAGATCACGGAGGCCCGGAATGCCTGGTGGTGCCGGTGACCGAGCTAGACGTTGCCGACGGGGCCACCCTCTCGTTCGTGAGCGTGCAATGCCTCGGTGACCGTACCTGGCAGCTCGCCCATCATGGAAGCACTATCGGGCGTGGTGCCACGCTGCGGAGTTTCGCCATGGCCCTTGGCGGTAACTATGCCCGGCTGCGGACCGACTCGGCCCTGGAGGGAGAGTGGGGCACCAGTGTCCTGCGGGCGGCGTTCATCGGACGTGACGACCAGATGCTCGACTTCCGCACCCTTCAGGACCATCTGGCTCCCCGCACCGCCAGCGACCTCCTGTTCATGGGAGCGGTGGCCGACCACTCGCACTCGGTCTACAGCGGCCTTATCCGGGTGCGTCGGGGGGCAGTCCGGTCCGACGCCATGCAGACCAACCACAACCTGGTCCTCGACGAAGGCGCTCATGCCGACTCGGTGCCTAATCTCGACATCGAGGAGAACGACGTCAAGTGCAGCCACGGCTCGACCGTGGGGCCGGTGGACGAGGACCAGCGGTACTACCTCGAGTCCAGGGGGGTGGAGCCCGATATGGCCGAGCGGCTGATCATAGGCGGCTTCTTCGAGGACATCGCCAGTCAGGTGCCCATCGCCGGGGCCCGACCCATGATCGGCCGTGCCCTTGCTGATCGAGCGGGAGCTCACGGTGCCTGAGCCGACCGCGCTCGAGACCGGCTCCCAGCGCACCGAACGCCTCTGTGCCCCTGGCGATCTGGCATCCGGCGAGGCACGGCGGTTCGACGTGGCCGGTCTGCGGGTGGCCCTGGTTCGCATCGGGGACGACTACTACGCCATCGGTGACCGGTGCAGCCACGAGGACTTCTCGCTGGCCGACGGTGAGGTGTGGACCGGCGGAGTGCGAGATCGAGTGCGCCAAGCACGGGTCGACCTTCGACCTACGAACCGGTGAGCCGTGCTCGTTGCCGGCCACCCGGCCGGTGCCTGTCTATCAGCTGGTGGTCGACGACGACGATGTGTACGTGGTGATCCCGTGATCACGGGCGAGCTGCGTCATCGAGGACCTGCGAGCGGGCATTCCGGGCCGGGAGATCCTCCGGGGGTGTCCCTGACCGTACGAAGCGGCGAGGTCCACGCGGTTATGGGGCCCAACGGTTCAGGCAAGAGCACGCTGGCTCACGTCCTGATGGGCCGGCCCGGCTACGAGGTGCTGGGCGGGTCGGTCACCCTCGACGGCATCGACCTGCTGGCCCTGCCTACCTGGCAGCGGGCCCGCGCCGGATTGTTTCTGGCCATGCAGCATCCCGATCGAGGTGCCGGGGGTGTCGTTGCTCAAGGCCCTGACCGCCGCTCGCCCTTTGGATTCCGCTGACCGGCCCGACGCCGGCTCTGGAGCCATCGAGCATCGTCTCCGGGCCGAGGCTCTACGGATCGGTTTCGATCAGCGTTTTCTCGACCGACCCCTCAATGTCGACCTCTCCGGCGGCGAGCGGAAGCGTAACGAGACGCTCCAGCTGGGCGTCCTCCGTCCCCGGTTCGCGGTGCTCGACGAGATCGACTCGGGCCTGGACGTCGATGCTCTCGGCGACGTCGGACGACGGATGCAGGAGGCCACGACGGAATGGGGTCTCGGGATCCTGGCCATCACCCACTTCCGTCGCCTGCTCGATGTCCTGACTCCGGACGTCGTCCACGTGCTGGTCGACGGTCGTGTGGCGACAACCGGCGGTCGCGAACTGGCTGAGACCGTCGACCGGACCGGCTACGCCGCCTACAGCTGAGCCGGCACCCGGGCCCGCCGGCCGGGGTTCGTCCCAACGCTCGGCGGTACCGGGCCGCCACCAGTACTCATTCAGCGGTTGCTAGCGTCTGCGCATGGCCCGCCGAGATCGCCGACGAGGTGGTGCCCACAGCGCGCCCCGGAATGGCGGTAACGCACCCCAACCCCCTCCGGCGGAGCAAGCGTCGGGAGACTCGCCCCGAGGTTCGGCCCAGCCGGTTCCGGAGCACCCGTCTCCGTCCGGACCCCTGCCTTCCGACCCGAGCCTGGCCGCACCTACGCCGGTACCCGACTCTGCCGAATCCGGACTCGAACCCGAATCTCAGGCCGGAGGGGTACTCCCTCCGGATCCGAACGCTGCCGTTGTCATGCCTGCCGTCCCCGAATCCGCCGACCCGTCTGTCCCTGCCAACCCATCTGATCCTGCCGTCCCCGAATCCGCCGACCCGGTGCCCGCCGCTTCGGATCCCATCGATGTCACAGGCTGGTTTACGGTTCCCGAGGTCACTGGTGGGCCCGCCGCTGAAGTCCCGACCAGCGCCACAGCGGCCGGCAGCCCGACCGAGGAACGGACCGGGGTGGCAGCCGGTCCGCTCGAGCGCGGCGGAGCTCCTGGCTCCGGCAGCGGCCGGCGCCGCCTCCGGCGTGACGGTGGCGATGACCCGGAAGGAACGGCGGAAAACACGCAGTTCCACTTCTGCTGGAGCGACTCGTCCCGGTGGGAAGCCGGCCAAGCAGTCCACCAAGGCCATGAAGAAGGGCAAGCACTCCTGGCTCGACCGGCTGCTCCTGGCCGGGGTGGTGGTGGTGGCTCTGGCCCTGGTCGTCATGGGTTCGGGATTCGCCTATCTCCAGTATCGCTTCCATCAGGTCACCAAGGTGACGGTCAGGCATCTCCGGGTGGCACCGGTCGGGCAGCCGTTCAACGTCCTTCTCATCGGATCGGACTCTCGAGCCGGCGAGAGCGCCGCTGCCGCTCAGCATTTCGGCTCAGAGGAAGACACCGCGGGACAGCGGAGTGATGTGGTGAAGATCGTGCACATCGTCCCTGCCACCGGCCAAGCCAGTGTGCTGTCCATTCCGCGGGACACCGTGGTGACCGTAGCCGGGGACACCACCGACACGGGTAAGTACAATCGCATCAACGCCACCTATAACACCGGTCCCGATCAGCTGGTGCAGACCATCGAGGCCGACTTCGGCATCCCCATCGAGCATGTGGTCCAGGTGAACTTCGAGGGACTCACCAACGCGGTGTATGCCATTGGTGGGATCTATCTCAATTTTCCCTATCCAGCCAAAGACGCCTACACCGGCCTCAATATCCCTCAGACGGGATGCCAGTTGGTCGAGGGCGGCTACGCCCTCGCCCTGGCCCGAAGCCGACACTACGAGTACTTGAAGGACGGGTACTGGCAGTACGACGGAACCAGCGACTTCGGTCGCATCCAGCGTCAGAACGCATTTCTCAAGGCGGTGATCAACCAGGCGGAGACCAAGTACAACCCGCTGACCCTCAATGCCTTCATCGGCTCGGTCGTGCAGGGGATCACCGTAGATTCCACCTTCACGGTGAGCGACCTGATCTCATTGGCCCGAGAGTTCCACACGTTCTCTTCCCAATCGTTGGCCACGGCCACCCTGCCGACGTATTCGGCGTCCTCGTCGGAGTTCGGCGACCTCGGTGATGTGCTCTACGTCCAGCAGCCCGAGGCCCAACAGGTGATCACCCAGTTCCTCGGCGGTCCCCCCGAAACGGCGAGCACCCCGCCCCCCGGACCCGATGGCGTCGTTCCCACCACCACGACGACGATACCGGCCACACCTACCTATAGTCAGGGCGGCACGACACCCAGTACGTCGACCTCGACGAGCACCACGACCACCATCGAGACGGACTTCGACCCGACACCCTGTTCGCCCGCCCAAGCCTCTCCGTAACGGCGCCGGCTCGCCCAAGGCGATGCTCTCCGACCCAGCCTCGGGGACCCGAGCGAGGGGATCGGCATTGACGACCTTCAGCCCACCGACTCGCTCTCGTCCAACCCCTGGGCCAGCGTGTTCCAGCTGAGCGTGGCGCACTTGATCCGCACCGGGAACTTGACCACCCCTTGGAGCGCGGCGAGTTCGCCCAGGGCATCGACATCGATTGCCTGGGGTTCGAGCCTGGCGACATCCGATCCGTCCGAAGCGACGGTGCCGTTACCCGATGGGAGAGTCGACTCGTGGATGGACATCATCCCTTTGAACGTGCGGATCAACTCGCGTACCTCGGGAACTGACTTTCCTTTCACCGCAGCCGACATGAGCGAGGCCGAGGACTGGCTGATCGAACATCCGGTCCCGGCGATCTTGATGTCGGCCACGATGCCATCGTCCACGACCAGTGTCACGATGATCTCGTCACCGCACAGCGGATTGAATCCCTCGACTCGCTGGGCCGGAGGAGACTCCAGTTCGCCGCGGTTCCGAGGCGAACGGTAGTGGTCGAGGATGATCTCGCGGTAGAGGTCTTCGATGGCCGGCATCACATGGTCACTCTCCGGTGTGTTCGAATCGGGGGTCCTGTATGGACCGCAGTCCGGATGTCCGTGCCAGCGCCCTCAGCCGGTCAACAGGATCAGTCATCCCGCGGGATCGGTCCACGTCCTCAGCGTACCGTTCCTCCTTCATCCGAAGAACGCTCCTGCTTGCGCCAGTGCGTCGGCCAACCGGTCAACGTCGGATTCGTCGTTGTAGAGGGCGAAGGAGGCCCTGGCCGTGGCGTTGACCCCGAGTCGTCGCATCAGAGGCTTGGCGCAGTGGTGACCGGCCCGAACGCAGACACCGTACTGGTCGAGGATCTGAGAGATGTCGTGGGGGTGGATGTCACGGTACGAGAAGGAGAGGACGCCGCCACGGGCATCGGCCCGCTCCGGTCCGAAGATCCGGATGGCATCCCCGAACCGCTCGTCCAGGGTGGCCAGGGCATAGCTGGTCAGCGACAGCTCGTGGGCGCGTACCGCGTCCATGCCCACGGTGGTCAGGTAGTCGACCGCGGCACCGAGACCGACCGCCTCGGTGATGGGTGGGGTGCCGGCTTCGAATCTCCAGGGGATGTCATTGGGGGTGAAGCCGTCGGTACGGACGTCGAGGATCATCTCACCACCCCCCAGGAACGGCGGCAGGTCCGACAGGAGCTCCTCGCGGCCCCAGAGGACGCCGATACCGGTCGGCCCCAGCATCTTGTGAGCACTGAAGGCCAGGAAGTCGACGCCCAGTGACGAGACATCGGTCGGGAGATGTGGCACCGACTGGGCGCCATCGGCCACGACCACTGCTCCTGCCGCATGGGCGGCATCGGCGATGGCCCGGACTGGATTCAGCGTACCCAGCACATTGGACATGCAGGTGACCCCGACCAGCTTGGCACCGTCGAGCAGATCGGGGAGGTCGTCGAGGATCGAGCGCGCCGGCGTCGTCGATGGGGATCCAGCGGATGGCCACCCCTCGTTCGGCGGCCAGCATGTGCCAGGGGACGATGTTGGCGTGGTGCTCCATCTCGGTCAGCACGACGGTGTCTCCAGCCCGGAGGTTGGCTCGACCCCAGGTATGGGCGACAAGATTGAGTCCCTCGGTGGCGTTCTTGGCGAACAGGACCTCCCTGGCCGGCGCAGGCGCACCGATGAAGCGCCCCACCTTGGCCCGGGCTTCTTCGAACAGCCGGGTGGCCTCCTCGGCAATGGCGTACACACCGCGGTGGACATTGGCATGGGTGGTCTCGTCGTAATGACGCATGGCATCGAGGACAGCCACCGGGCGTTGGGCCGATGCTGCCGAGTCGAGGTAGATGATGGGATGCCCGTTGACCTCGCGGGCCAGGATCGGGAAATCCTTGCGGAGCGTGGCCACATCCAGCTCGTCGGTGCCTGCGTTCAGGTTCGCCATGCGTCGTACCCCTCGGTCTCCAACTGCTGGGCCAGATCGGGACCACCCTCGGCCACGACCGTTCCGTCGACCAGCACGTGGATCCGGTCGGCATCCAACTCGTCCAGCATGCGCTGGTAATGGGAGATGACCAACACGCCCATGGCCGGGTGGGACTCCCGCACCGTACGGACGCCCCGGGCGACGGTGCGGAGCGCGTCGACATCCAAGCCCGAATCGGTCTCGTCCAGCACGGCCAGTTCGGGCTCGAGGATGGCCATCTGCAAGATCTCGTTGCGCTTGCGCTCACCTCCGGAGAATCCGTCGTTGAGGTGCCGCTCACCGAAGGCTGGGTCCATGCCCAGTTTCTCCATCCACTCCATCATGATCAGGCGGACCTCGAGCACCGACATGTCGATGCCCCGCCGGGCCGAGAGCGCCTGGCGTAGGAACTGGATGACCGGCACGCCGGCGATGGACTCGGGCTCCTGGAAGGCCATGAAGATCCCCGACTTGCCACGGACGTCGGTCGGCCACGCGGTGATGTCCTCCCCCCGGAACCGGATGGTTCCCGAGGTGACTTGGTAGGCCGGGTCACCGAGGAGGACGTGAGCCACGGTGGACTTGCCCGCACCATTGGGGCCCATCAGGGCGTGCACGCGGCCCGATTCGACGGCGAGGTCCACCCCCCGAAGGATGGGTACACCGTCCACGGAAACGTGGAGATCCTCGATCTGGAGCAGCGGGATGGACTGCTCCGGGGCTTCGTCTGACCGGCCGGGCACAGCGCCCAGCCTAGTCGTAATCCGCACTTTCCCCTACGGGAATAGGGACAATCCCCGGGACGGCGGATCGGCCGCGGCGGATTACTTGTGAGCCCAGGTCAGCCAGTACGGTAACCCCATGGCCGACCCGTGGAATTTCGCCGGCCCGGTCACCCAACTCGACGCCTACTCCGGTGTGGTGACCCTGGTTGACGAGTCGACCTTTGCCATCAGTGGCAATGCTGGCGACATCTCGCCCGGGGCTGCCCAGGGGCTCTTCGTCCGGGACACCCGCATTATCTCTCAGTTCGAGGTCCTGGTCGACGGGACTCAGACCGAACCTCTCACCGCGGTGACCGAGGATCCTTTCACGGCCACCTTCGTATCCCGGTGCCTGCCCGCTGCCGGCCGAGCCGACTCGACGTTGATGGTGTTCCGGTCCCGTTACGTCGGCCAGGGGATGCGCGAGGACATTGTGATCAGGAATTTCGCCGGAGAGCCGGCCAGGTGCACCGTGGAGGTGATGGTCGGATCCGACTTTGCCGACCTGTTCGCAGTCAAAGAAGGGCGGGTCAGTCTCGAGCACAATGGCGGCGTCACGACGTCGGTGACGGTGCCCGAAGCAAGCCAGGTCGCCACCGTCGCCTACTCGTACACCAGGAGTGGGGTCGAGCGTGGCGTGGAGATCCGGTTCAACGCTCCGAGCACGCTCGACGGGGCCTCTGCCACCTTCGAGGTGGTGGTACCGGCGCGGGGGGAGTGGTCCACGTGCATCGAGATCGGGCCGGTGTTCGAAGGGGTCGCCGTCGACCCCCGGTACCGGTGCGGTGAACCCATCGACCGGGCCACCCCAACCGAGCGCCTGGCCCAATGGAGACGCCAGGTCCCTCAGGTGGAGACCAGCCATCCGGGCCTGAAGGAGGTCATCGCCCGCAGCGCCGAGGACCTCGGAGCCCTTCGGATCTTCGACCCCGACTTTCCCGAGCGGGTGGTGGTGGCGGCCGGGGCTCCCTGGTTCATGACCGTGTTCGGAAGGGACTCCCTCCTCACCGCCTGGATGGCGCTGTTGGTCGACCCCGACCTGGCCCGGGGGGTGCTCCAGACCCTGGCCCGGTTCCAGGGGACCGACGTCGACCCCCGCCACGAGGAGGAGCCCGGTCGCATCCTTCACGAGATGCGCTTCGGCGATGCAGCATCGCTGTCCCTCGGTGGCGGAAGTATCTACTACGGCACCGCCGATGCCACCCCCCTGTTCGTGATGCTGCTGGGCGAGATGCGTCGTTGGGGGGTAGCCCGTGAGATGGTCGATGAACTGCTTCCCAATGCGGCCAGGGCGATCGAGTGGATCGAGAAGTTCGGTGACGCCGACGGCGACGGGTACGTGGAGTACCACCGGGCCACCGACCGGGGTCTGGCCAACCAGGGTTGGAAGGACAGCTGGGATGGCATCCGCTATGGGGACGGTCGGGTGGCCGAGGCACCGATCGCCCTGTGCGAGGTGCAGGCGTACACCTACGGCGCCTATCTGGCTACCGCTCACTTCGCCTTCGAAGTGGGGGACTCGGCCACTTACGACCGGTTCCGGGCCAAGGCCACCCAGCTGAAGGCGGCGTTCAACCGAGACTTCTGGCTGGAGGAGAAGGGGTGGTTCGCGGTCGGTCTGGACGCCGACAAGCGGCCAATCGACTCACTGACCTCCAACATCGGCCACTGTCTGTGGACCGGGATCGTCGATGAGGACAAGGCTCACCGGGTGGTCGAACGCCTGGTGTCCCCGGCCATGTTCAGCGGGTGGGGGGTGCGGACCCTGTCCAAGGACAGTGGCGGGTACAACCCGATCAGCTACCACTGTGGCTCGGTCTGGCCCCATGACACTGCCATCGTGGCCGCCGGCCTGGCCCGGTACGGCTATGACGGCGCGGCCCAGAAGCTGATCTTCGGCCTCTTCGACGCGGCCCAGGCCCAGGGGGGCCGGCTTCCCGAACTGTTCAGCGGTCTCGACAGGAACGAGCTGACCGTGCCGGTGGGCTATCCGACGTCCTGCTCACCGCAGGCCTGGGCGGCGGCGTCGCCGCTGTTGTGTCTGCGGACCCTGCTCCGCCTGGACCCGTGGATCCCCTACGGCAAGACCTGGCTCTCCCCCAACCTGCCCGAGGAGATCGGCTATCTGAAGGTGGAGGGCATTCCTCTGGCTGGATCGCGTGTGACCATCGAGGTCGGGTCGGAGGTGGCTGGAGGGGTGACCGTGACAGGACTCCCGCCGGAGATCGAGCTGATCAGGGAGCCCCGCCGACCGTCGACTGCAGTCTGACCGGTAAGTGGTTCGACGGGGTCACCAGCCCCGGTCGACCCACTCCTGCAGGTGCGGGGATTCGGACCCGATGGTGGTGCCGGACCCGTGACCGGGTAACACCAGCGTGTCGGCGTCGAAGGAAGAGAACAGCCGGTCCTCGATGGACTCGATGATGGCCGCGAAGCTTGAGTGTTCGAACGAGGTATTCCCCGGGCCTCCCGGAAACAGCGTGTCGCCGGTGAACAGGAGCGGGGTCCCCTCCACGGTGAAACACATGGAGCCTGGCGTGTGCCCGGGGGTGGCGATGGTACCGATGCGGAGCCCACCGACCTCGAGGACCGACCGATCCTCGAGGATCTGGTCATAGGACGGAAGCATGGAGGCATCGGCCCCGGTCACGGCAACGTCGATACCGGCGTCGCGGACGGCTTCGACGGCTTGGATGTGATCCCAATGCCCGTGCGTTTCGACTACCTGCTTGACCGAAAGGGCGCGACACAAATCGAGGAGCCGGTCGTGCTCATTGGCCGCGTCGATGAGCACCGACTCACCGGTCGACCGGCATCGGACGATGTACACGTTGTTGTCCATCGGACCGACGACGACCCGGTGGACTTCGACCAGCGTGTCCTGGTAGTCGATGATGGTGTCAGACATGGCAGCCTCCTCAGGGACTGGGGCTCAGGGACACATGACTGGCTTCCCCGAGTTCCACCCGCCTCGGTGGTGGGGTCTGCCGCAGCGTAGTGGGACACTCCGGTCGGCTGGTAAAGGTGGCCTCACCTGGTGGTCAGCCGACGCCCGGCTCTGGTAGACAGACCTGGTAGACATTCGGGGCACACGGACATCGTCATGGGACGAGCCAGGGGATGGAGAACAGGATGAACTTCGCATTCAGCGAGGAGCAGGACGAGCTCCGCAAATCAGTCCGCCGTTTTCTCGAGGACAAGTCACCCGAGACAGAGGTACGCCGGCTGATGGAGACCACCGAGGGCTACGACCCCGCCGTGTGGACGCAGATGGCCGAGCAGCTGGGTCTCCAGTCGCTGACCATCCCCGAGGAGTTTGGCGGTTCCGGGTTCACCTACGTCGAGCTCATCGTCGTGCTGGAGGAGATGGGTGCCGCCCTTTTGTGTGCGCCGTTCTTCTCGACGGTCGCTCTGGCCGCCAATGCGATACTCACCTCAGGGGACCAGAGCGCCGCCGAGTACCTGCTCCCAGGTATCGCCGCCGGCGAGACCATCGGCACCCTCGCCATCACCGAAGACTCCGGGAGGTGGGACGCCGAGGGGATTACTCTGGTCGCCACCCCATCAGGTGACGGCTGGGCTCTCAACGGCCACAAGTCGTTCGTGATCGATGGTCACACTGCCGGGTTGGTCCTGGTGGTTGGACGCACGGCCGCCGGCCTCTCGCTGTTCGGTGTGAAGGGTGACGCCGAGGGATTGACCCGAACTCCGTTGGCCACAATGGACCAGACCCGTAAGCAGGCCCGGTTGGAGTTTGCCGATGTGTCGGCCTGGTTGATCGGAACCGACGGTGGAGCCGAGCCCGGATTGACCAAGACCCTGGACCTGGCCGCCGTGGCCCTGGCTGCCGAGCAGGTCGGTGGAGCCCAGCGCTGCCTCGACAGCTCCGTGGAGTATGCCAAAACCCGCATCCAGTTCGGTCGTCCGATCGGTAGCTTCCAAGCCATCAAGCACAAGTGTGCCGACATGCTGCTTGAGGTGGAGTCGGCCAAGTCGGCCGCCTACTACGCCGGGTGGGCCGCGGCCGAGGACTCCGATGAGCTACCGGTGGTGGCCAGCCTGGCCAAGTCCTACTGCTCGGAGGCCTACTTCCATGCCGCGGCGGAGACCATCCAGATCCACGGCGGGATCGGCTTCACCTGGGAGCATCCCGCCCACCTCTACTTCAAGCGGGCCAAGTCCTCGGAGCTGATGCTGGGTGACCCCTCCTACCACCGGGAGCTCCTGGCTCAGCGCATCGGCATCTGAACCACCGGATGAACCGACCCCCACCCCCACTGGCGTAGCGTCTCGGGCATGCGTGCGCCACGAATGATGATCGGCTGGCTGCTGCTGGTGCTGCTGGCCGTGGTCGGTGGTGGGGCGGCGGCTCTGGGTGTCGTGCAGGCGCCGAAGTCGGTACCCCTGGAGCAGGCGGTCAACAACACCTTGTCCGCTACGAACTACTCGGAGGTCCTGACCGAGACCACCCAGAAGGGAAGCCAGACCGACTACCTGACCTTCGAGTCGCCCGACCGCCTGGGGGGCTACATCCAAGCCGGTGACAAGCGTTTTTACATCTATGTCATCGACGGCACCGAGTATCAGAGCCTCACGGTGTCGCCGGGAACGCCCCCCGATCATCTGGTGTTCTACGACCATCCGAGCCAGGTAGCTGCCGACTTCGATCCGGCCCATGGCTACCTGCCCTTTGCCGGCCAGGGCAAGAACATTCAGCAGTCGGGAACCACCTACTCGTTCAGCCTCGCGGAAGATGGAGGGAAGCAGAGGTTCGTCTTCACGGTGACCGGAAAGTACGTGTCGGAGGTCACCCTCGACGTTGAGGCGCCGTCGGCATCGCTCCAGCTGTTGATCTCCCAGGTGGGCACCTCTCCTCCGGTGGCCTTGCCGTCGGGCGCCAAGTTGGTCAGCGCCACCTCCGGCACTGCCGGGTAGCCCACCGGTTCCTGCTATCCCCAGCGGTCAACCTGGTTGGCTGCCCGCACACGTGGCGTCGCCGATGCGACGATCGATGGCTTGGCGCAGAGACCGGGCGCTGTTTCGGGGATCGGTGGCCTGGGTGAGCCATCGGACTACCACGAAGTGCCGAGCCCCCACATCGACCATGGCCGCCACCGTGGACGGCGTCACCCCGCCGGTAATCCACACCGGCCGTGGCGACCGCTCGACGGCCAACCTGATGTAGCCGAGTCCGGTCCCCGGCCTGCCCGGTTTGGTGGGTGTGGCAGTGACCGGCCCAGCCGAGAGGTAGTCGACCGGGGCGGAACCGACGGCCGCTTCCAGTTGAGCTTGAGTATGGGTGGAAAGTCCCACCATCGTCTCGTCCCCTACCAGTGCCCGGGTCCGATGGACCGACAGGTCGTCCTGTCCGATGTGGACACCATCGGCACCCATCGACGCGGCCAGGTCGGGTCGGTCGTTGAGCACGAACGGGACCCCGTGGTCGGCGCAGACCCGCTGGATTCGCAACGCCCGAGCCACCAACTCGGTGTCGCCCAGATGCTTCTCCCGCAGTTGGACGACGTCGACCCCACCATCGATGCAGGAGGCCACGAATGTCTCGAGATCCGGCCGGTCCGGTGTACACAGGTAGAGGCGTCGCTGAGCCATCCCCCACGGGTCGGTCGGGTCCACCGGGAGTCAGCCGGCCGCTGAGGCTTTGGCCTTCGCCTTCATCTTCTGCTTGTACCGGCGGACTTTGGCCAGGGCCTCGGGCGAGTCGATATCGGCCACCGAACGGAACGTTCCCGCCTCGCCGAAGGCCGCGGCTGCCTTTTTCCAGCCCGGAGGCTGGATGCCGAGCTGCTTGCCGAGCAGCGCCAGGAAGATGCGCGCCTTCTGCTCGCCGAATCCGGGAAGCGCCCGGAGGTTGGCCAGCAGCTCCTTGCCGTCGGCCGCCGAGGTCCAGATAGCCGCGGCATCGCCGCCGTAGTCGTTGACGATGACCGTGGACACCTCCTGCACCCTTCTGGCCATGGACTTTGGGAACCGGTGGAGGGCCGGCCTCTCGGCGAACACCGCAGCCAACTTGTCCGGGTCCATCGATGCCAGCTGGCCGGCGTCCAGGGTGCCACCCAGGCGCTCACGGAGGTCGTAGGGGGACTTGAACGCCCGCTCGAGGGGGATCTGCTGATCGAGGACCATCCCAATCAGCAACGCCAGCGGATCCTTGGTGAGGAGGGCGTCGGCGTCTGGTTCACCGCTGAGGTACAAGGTCATGGTCTCAGTGTAGGAGTGCGTAGCTCCGCTAGCCCTGGGCATTCCGGCTCGGGGGCGCGGACCTAAGGGCTCCGACCGGCCAGGACCCCGCGAGAGGACCAGCCCCCAAGGGCACCAGGGCTCAAGAGGACCAGGGGTCGGGTGCGCCTGCGTCGATGCCGTACCGGGTGATGGCCTCGGCTACCGTCTCGGCGGCCAAGGCACCCTCGGCGACCAGGCTGGACAGCGCGGCCACCACGATGTGGGCCGCATCGACTTCGAAGTAGCGGCGCAACACCTCTCGGGTGTCCGAGCGGCCGAAGCCGTCCGTCCCGAGTGAGGTGAATCGCCTCGGCATCCACCGTGCGACCTGGTCGGGTACCGTCCGCATGAAGTCGGTCACGGCGACGATGGGGCCCCGCGACTCGGCCAGGGACTCGGTCACGTAGGGCGCCCGTTGCCGCTGATCGGGATGGAGGCGGTTCCACCGATCGGTGGAGATGGCATCCTCCCGAAGCGACTTGTACGAGGTCACCGACCAGAGGTCGGCCCCCACCCCCCAGTCGGTGTCCAACATCTGGCCGGCCTCGACGGCGGCCAGATGCGCCGAACCGGAGAACAGCAACGTGACGTTGGACCGGTCCGGGTCGGCGGGCCCGCCATCGGCATCGGCATCGGCTCCGGCACCGGTCGAGGGATGAAACCGGTACATTCCCTTGATGGTCCCGAGCCTCACCCGGTCGGCCTCACCCGGGCCGTCGGGCAGGCTGGGCATCGGGTAGTTCTCGTTGTAGAGGGTCAGGTACCAGACGCGGTCCTCGGGTTCCGGACCGGTCATCCGTCTGATCCCATCCTCCACAATGGTCGCCACCTCATAAGAGAAGGCCGGGTCGTAGGCGGCGACGTTGGGCACGGTCGAAGCCAAAAGGAGCGAGTGACCGTCCTGGTGTTGGAGCCCCTCGCCGTTGAGCGTGGTGCGGCCGGCCGTGCAGCCCAGTAGGAACCCCCGGCCCCGTGCGTCCCCGAGCGCCCACAGCAGGTCGCCCACCCGCTGGAATCCGAACATCGAATAGAAGAGATAGAAGGGGATGGTCGGCTGGCCCCAGGTGGCGTACGAGGTGGCCGCCGCGGTGAAGGCGGCTACCGCCCCTGCTTCGGTGATGCCCTCTTCGAGGACCTGGCCGGAGGCGCTCTCGGCATAGTGGAGGGCCAGGCCGGCGTCGACCGGCGTGTAGCGCTGGCCCTCGGGGGCGTAGATCTGCACCTCGCTGATCAGCGACTCGAGGCCGAAGGTGCGGGCCTCGTCGGACACGATGGGGACGATCCGGGCTCCAAGGGAGGGATCTCGGACCAGCGACCGGAGGAGCCGGGCGAAGGCCATGGTGGTGGACACCGCCTGGCGCCCCGAACCGGCCAGAAGATCGGCGAAGGCCGCCGGTTCCGGCGGGGGGAGGGGCACCGACCGGACGATCCGACTGGGCAGAGGGCCGCCCAGTGAGCGCCGCCGCTCGGCCAGATAGACGGCCGCCTTCTCATCGGGGCTCGGACGGTAGTAGGGGGGCAGGTCCTCGTCCAGGGCGTGCTCGGGGATCTCCTCGTGGAGGAACAAGCGGTCCGTAGGGTCAGGAGCTGGGCCTTGGTCATCTTCTTGATCTGGTGGGTGGCGTTGCGGGCCTCGATCTCCGGGCCGAGGGTCCAACCCTTGATGGTCTTGGCCAGGATGGCCGTCGGAGCACCGATGTGCTCGGTGGCCGCCTTGTAGGCGGCGTAGAGCTTCCGGTAGTCGTGGCCTCCCCGGGGCAGTGACTGGAGGTCCTCGTCGGAGAGGTGGGCGACCAGCTCCTGCAGGCGGGGATCGGGCCCGAAGAAGTGCTCGCGTGATGTAGGCCCCCGATTCGGTGGCGTACTTCTGGAACTCACCGTCGACCGTCGAGTTCATCTTGTTGAGGAGGACCCCCTCGACGTCCTTGGCCAGCAGGTCGTCCCAGGTGCGGCCCCAGATCACCTTGATCACGTTCCAGCCCGCCCCACGGAACAGCGCCTCGAACTCCTGGATCACCTTGCCGTTGCCCCGGACCGGGCCGTCGAGCCGCTGGAGGTTGCAGTTGACCACGAAGACCAGGTTGTCGAGGTGCTCCCGGCCGGCCATGCCGAGGGCGCCGATGGTCTCGGGCTCGTCGAACTCGCCGTCGCCCACGAAGCACCAGACCCGGCTGTTCGAGGTGTCGGCGATACCTCGGGCGTCGAGGTATCGGCTGACGTGGGCCTGGGCGATGGCGTTGAGGGGTCCGAGTCCCATCGAACGGTCGGGTACTCCCAGAAGTCCGGCATCAGCCGGGGGTGGGGATAGGAGGACAGCCCGTCGCGTCGCCCACCTCGAAGCGGAAGTTGTCGAGCTGTCGCTCGGACAGCCTCCCCTCGACGAAGGCCCGGGCGTAGATGCCCGGTGAGGCGTGACCCTGGAAGTAGACCTGGTCGCCCGGGCCGGCCGCCGTCCTTCCCCCGGAAGAAGTGGTTGAAGCCGACCTCGTAGAGCGACGCCGAACTGGCGTAGGTGGAGAGGTGCCCGCCGATGGCCTCGGAGCGGACGTTGGCCCGGACCACCATCACTGCGGCGTTCCACCGGATGAAGGCCCGGATCCGTCGCTCGAGGTACTCGTCGCCGGGGAAGTCGGGCTCCTCGTCGGTAGGGATGGTGTTGACGTACGGGGTCGACACGGTGGCCGGAAAGTCGACGTGCTTCTGGCCGGCCCGCTCCAGAATCCGCATCAGCAGGTAGCGGGCCCGGGTCCGACCGTGGCTGTCGACGATGTCGTCGAAGGCGTCGAGCCACTCCGACGTCTCCACCGGATCGGCGTCGGGAAGCTGGTGGCTGACGCCGTCGAAGAGCACGTTGCCCATGCTTCCACCGCTCGGCCGGACAATGGGAAGTCATCAGTCCGGTCCCCTCGCTCCCCGCGTCGTCGGGCATGCTGGTCCTGTGCAATTGGACTTTACGAGTGGAGCGGGCGCGCCGACGACGGCCACCGTCGTGTACACCGACGGCGCCTGCCGGGGCAATCCCGGGCCCGGGCGGATGGGCCTGGGCGGTGGACGGCGGTCCCTCCGACAGCGGGGGCGAGCCCCACACCACCAACCAGCGGATGGAGGTGACCGCGGTGATCCGCGCCCTGGAGACGCTCTCCGGTCCGGTCCAGGTGGTCAGCGACTCGACCTACGTGGTCAACTGCTTCCGCAACCGGTGGTGGGTCGGCTGGAAGCGTCGTGGTTGGCGGAAGCACAGGGCAAGCCCGTGGCCAACCAGGATCTCTGGCAGCAGCTGCTCGGCTCTGGCCCTCGATCCCGAGCGGACGGTGACCTTCGCCTGGGTCAAGGGCCACTCCGGGGACCGGATGAACGATCTGGTGGATCTGCTGGCCACCGAGGCTGCCGCACTGGCAGTAGCGCGCACCTGTGTCGGGTGATGTCCATTTGGATCCGGCACATCTCCTCCCGTAACCTGCGGGCATGGACATCAACGGAAGCTCAGCAATCATCACCGGGGGCGCATCCGGTCTCGGCGAGGCCACCGCCCGCAAGCTGGCCGCCGAGGGCGTGCGGGTCACCGTCTTCGACCGGAACGAGGAGCGGGGCAAGGAGGTGGTGGCCGAGATCGGCAGCGCCGCCAACTTCGTCGGTGGGGACGTCACCGATCCCGACGATTGCCAGAAGGCGATCGACCAGGCCGCCGAGGGGGGCAACCTCCGAATCGCCGTCAACTGCGCCGGCACCGGCTGGGTGGGGCGGGTGATCAACCGCGACGGCTCACCCCACGATCTCCAGCCTTTCCAGTTCATCCAGAATCTCAACGTGATCGGGACCTTCAATGTCATGACCAAGGCGGCGTCGGCCATCGCCACCGTCGAGCCCCAGGCCAACGGCGAGCGCGGGGTCATCGTGAACACCGCCTCGGTGGCCGCCTTCGACGGCCAGATCGGTCAGCTGGCCTACTCGGCTTCCAAGGGGGCCATCGTCGGAATGACCCTGCCGGCCGCCCGCGACCTGGCCGTGGTGGGCATCCGGGTCCTGGCCATCGCACCCGGGTTGTTCGACACCCCGCTGCTGGCCATGCTGCCCGACGAGGCCCGGGACGTGCTCGCCCAGTCGGTGAACTTCCCCAAGCGCCTGGGCAATCCGGTCGAGTTCGGCCATCTGGTGAGCCACATCGCCACCAACAGCTACCTCAACGCCGAGGTCATCCGGCTCGACGGCGGCATCCGGATGCCACCCAAGTAGGGCCGCCCGGGCTCGGCCGGGGCAGGGGTAGTCTCGGCGCCAGTCATGGCATCCACGTTGTCGACACCCCGTGCCGAGGATCCCGCTCCGGTCGATTCCATCATCCGGACCGTCGGACTGACCAAGATCTATGCCGGGTCGGACCTCCGGGCCGTCGACGGGCTGGACCTGGTGGTCGCCCCGGGAGAGATCTTCGGTCTGCTCGGGCCCAACGGCGCCGGTAAGACGACCACCGCCGGCATGCTGACCACCCGGGTCATCCCCACGTCCGGCCACGCCTTCGTCGGCGGTATCGACGTGGTCGCCCACCCCGCCCTGGCCAAGCAGATCCTCGGCATCGTGAGCCAGCAGAACACCCTGGACCGGCAGCTGACGGTGTGGGAGAACCTCTACTTCCACGGCCGGCTGTTCGGGATCTCAGCCCGGGAGTCGCGGGCCACGGCCACTGCGCTCTTGGACCAGTTCCAGCTGGAGAAGTGGGCCGATGCCTCGGTCTACGCCCTGTCCGGAGGCATGGCCCAGCGGCTGATGGTGGCCAGGGCCATCTTCCACCGACCGGCGGTCCTCTTTCTCGACGAACCCACCGCAGGCCTCGACCCGCAGAGCCGCCTGGCCCTGTGGGACACCTTGCGCCGGCTCAACGCCGACGGCCAGACCATCCTGCTCACCACCCACTACATGGAAGAGGCCGACCAGCTCTGCGGTCGGGTGGCCATCATGGACCGGGGCAGGATTCTGGCCCTCGACACTCCGGCCAACCTCAAGCAGCAGATCGACGCCGACACCATCGTGACGGTCACCGCCACCGGCGATGCCGAGGAGCTGGCCCGGGTCCTCGATGACGGCGTGGAGGGGGTCACCCGCACCCGGCTGATCGACGG
This sequence comes from uncultured Acidimicrobiaceae bacterium, assembly GCA_963824355.1. Lineage (GTDB taxonomy): Bacteria > Actinomycetota > Acidimicrobiia > Acidimicrobiales > RAAP-2 > Bog-756. The sequence goes on from CAWGOY010000017.1 coordinate 678,221, forward strand.
GGGCGTCGAGCTGCACGTGAACGGCAAGGACCGCCTGCTACCCCGGGTGGTGGCCGCGGCCGAGGAGGCCGGATTTCCGGTACTCGACCTGTCGGTCACCGAGCCGACGCTCGAGACGGTCTTCATCAATCTCACCGGCAAGGAGCTCAGGGACTGATGAGCGCTCTCGACACGGACATCCCGGTCACCCCGGTGCAGGCGCACGCCGACCCGGTCCGCCTTCGAGGCCGGGCGGGTGGCCCTGGGGGCGCTGATCCTCCGGGACCTGGTCGTACTGCGCAAGCACCTCATCGAGTTCGTGATCCGGGTGCTGGTCCAGCCGTTCCTCCTGTGCTTTGTCTTCCTCTACGTGTTCCCCAAAATCGGACAGGGCATCGGCGGTGGCGGCGGCCCGGTGGCGGAGTCGGCCTTCGCCACGCTCCTGGTTCCTGGGGTGGTGGGTATCTCCATCCTGTTCCAGGGGGTGCAATCGGTGGCCCTCATCATGTCGCAGGAGTTCGGATTCACCCGTGAGATCGAGGACCGGGTACAGGCCCCCTGCCCGATCTGGCTGGTGGCCATGGCCAAGGTCCTGTCCGGGGCGGTCCAGGGCCTCATTTCGGCGATCATCGTCCTTCCCATCGCCTCGGTGGTCCACGCCAAAGGGGTGGAGGCCCACTTGTCCCTCCACTGGTGGATCATCGTGACCCTGGTCCCGCTGGCCTGCGTGACCATGGCCTCACTGGGTCTGCTGCTCGGGACCAGCTTCGAGCCCCGCAACATCGGCCTCATGTTCGGCTTCATCATTCTCCCGGTGACCTTCCTCGGTGGTACGTACTACGAGTGGACCCGGCTGGCCCCCATCGAGGCGGGTGGTTTCCACTGGCTTCAGATTGTGGTCCTCGTCAATCCGCTCATCTACGTGAACGAGGGGATGCGGGCGGCGCTGACCAATGCCCCGCACATGCACCTCTATGTGATCTATCCGGTGCTCACCGGCTTTTTGGTGCTGTTTCTCGGGATCGGACTCCGGAACTTCCGGAGGCGGGTGCTGTCCTGAGCCGGCCCCGATCGAGTTGGCGACCGGACAGCCCACGGCGCCGATGATCTCGACCCGGGGCCGCCGGCCCGAGGGTGGCTGGCCACTCCGGCCGGGAGGTGGCATTCCTGCGGGGACCGGTAGGCTGGCCGCGTCGCGCCGAGGCGCGGGAAGACGATGGAGGTGGTTCCGACGGGTCCCGAGGTGTCAGCTGAACACAGCGATGACGGAGTAGCGGGGGACGGAGTAGCGGGGGACGGAGTAGCGGGGGACGGATCAGCTTCGATGTCGCCAGACCGGTTCGACATCGTCATCATCGGGGGAGGTCCGGGCGGGTACGCGACCGCCCTCTACGGCGCCGCGGCCGGGCTGACCGTTGCCATCGTCGAGTTGGACAAGGTCGGGGGAACCTGCCTGCACCGGGGCTGTGTGCCGGCCAAGGAGTTCTTGGAGACCGCGTCGGTGTACCGCACTGTCGCCGGATCGGGCCAGTTCGGCATCGGGCTGGCCGAGCCGGCTACCCCTCCAACCGTCGACTTCTCGATCAGTCAGACCCGCAAGCAACAGGTGGTCGACCAGCTGTACAGGGGATTGGCCGGTCTGCTCAAGGGCCGTGGTGTGACGGTGTTCAGCGGGAGCGGGACCCTTTTCCCCGACCATCGGGTCCGGATCGCCGGCAATGACGGCTCGACCACCGAAATCCACGGCACCGACGTGGTACTGGCCGCCGGCTCGGTCCCCCGGACCATTCCCGGCTTCGATATCGACGGTGAGTTGGTGCTGACCTCGGACGAGGTGCTGGCCCTCGAGGAACTGCCCTCCTCGGTGGCGGTGATCGGCGGTGGCGCCATCGGGTGTGAGTTTGCCTCCATGTTGAGCGACCTCGGGACCGAGGTGACCATCTTCGAGGCCCTCCCGGCCATCCTGAGCGGTTGCGACGAGGACGTGGTGAGGACGGTGGCCAGATCGTTCCGCAAGCGGGGTATCGAGGTGAAGGTCGGGGCGCTGCTCCAGGGGCACACCCCCGATCCGTCGGGGCAGGGGACGGTAGTGGCTTACAACGACGGCGAGAAGCTAGCCGTCGATGCGGTGATCGTCTCGGTGGGGCGGCGCCCGAGGACCGAGGGCCTGTTGGCCCCCGGGACCGGGGTGGTGGTCAACGAGCGCGGCTTCGTGGTGACCGATCGGACCATGCGGACCGACGCCGATGGGGTGTGGGCGGTCGGGGACGTGGTGGCCGCCGCCCCTCAGCTGGCCCATGTGGGGTTCGCCGAGGGGATCGTGGTGATCAAGAGCATCCTGGGTGAGCCGGTGGTGCCCGTCGACTACGACCGGGTCCCCTGGGCCATCTACTGCCATCCCGAGGTGGCCTTCGCCGGACTGACCGAGGACGCCGCCCGCCAGGCCGGTTACGACGTGGTGGTCAAAAAGGACCCCTTCGGGGGCAACAGCCGGGCCCGCATCATCGGGGACACCGAGGGCCTCGTGAAGATCGTGGCCGAGCGCCGGCCGGACGGGACCACGGGCAGGCTGCTCGGGGTGCACATGGTCGGCCCATGGGTAACCGAACAGCTGGGGGCCGGATACCTGGCCGTCAACTGGGAGGCTACCGCCGACGAGGTGGCTCAGTTCATCCAGCCGCATCCGTCACTGTCGGAGACCTTTGGCGAAACGGTACTGGCCTTGACCGGAAGGGGACTGCACGTTGCCTGATGTGACCATGCCGCAGTTGGGCGAGACGGTGACGGAGGGCACCATCACCAAGTGGTACAAGGCGGTCGGCGACTCCGTGGCCCGGGACGAGCCGCTCTTCGAGGTGTCCACGGACAAGGTCGACTCCGAGGTTCCTTCGCCGGCCGAGGGTGTGCTGACCGCCATCCTGGTCGAAGAAGGCGACACCGTCGACGTGGGGGTAACCCTGGCCGTGATCGGAGACAGTGCGGCACCGACAGCCGGTGCAGCTGTCTCCAATGGGGCAGAGGCGTCCGCCCCGGCGCCGCCCGAGGTCACCCCACCTACGTCCGCGTCGACGTCGGCGTCCGGGTCCACCGCGGCGGCCCCTACCCCGGCACCCATGCCGGCCCCGGCACCTTTCCCCGCTCCAGCGGACCAGGCTCCGGCAGCTCCCAGTGCTGCCGACCTCACCCGCACCGTGGACGAGAATGGTGACCGGCCGTACGGGGCACCCGTCCTCTCGCCGGTCGTGCGCAGGCTCTTGGCCGAGCACGGTATCGATCCCTCGTCGGTCAAGGGGACCGGGCTCGGTGGTCGGATTACCCGCAGCGATGTCGAGGCGTTGATCGCCGACGGGGGTTCTGGTGCCCCGGCCCAGGTCCCGAGCATCGCCGACCGACCCGGGCCCACCGCCACGGCTGCGTCTGCAGCCCAGAGCGGGACCGTCACCGGACAGACGGCCACCCCGGCCACCCCGGCCACCCCGGCCACCCCGGCCACCCCGACCCCTCCGGTTGCCGCCTCACCAGTGACTGCCCGGTCCACTGTCCCTCCGGTGGCGGCGCGCGACGAGGTGATCCCCTTTACCAACATCCGCCGCCGTACCGCGGAGCACATGGTCCGCTCCAAGGCCACCTCGGCCCATACGCTGATGGTCAAGGAGGTGGACTACGAGCGGGTGGAACAGGTCCGCCGGGCGCACGGGGACCGATTCAAGGTTGAGGAGGGATTCAGCCTCACCTATCTGCCGTTCGCCGCGCTGGCCGCGGTGGAAGCACTGGCGGACTACCCGCATCTCAACGCCTCCGTCGGCGACGACTCCCTCATCGTCCATCACGACATCAATCTGGGTATCGCCGTCGACCTCGACAACGAGGGCCTCATCGTTCCCGTGGTGCACAATGCCGAGGAACTCAACCTCCGGGGCATGGCCCGTCGTATCCGTGATGTGGCCGACCGGGCCCGCAGCAAGGGCCTCACCCTCGACGACATCAGTGGCGGCACCTTCTCCATCACCAACGCCGGACCGTTTGGCACGCTGATCACCGGGGCCATCATCAACCAGCCGCAGGTGGCCATCCTCTCGACCGACGGAGTGGCCCGCCGACCGGTGGTGGTGCAGCTGCCCGACGGAACCGAGTCGATTGCCATCCACTCGGTGGGTCTTGCAGCATTGACCTTCGATCACCGGGCCGTGGACGGGGCCTACGTGGCCCGGTTCCTGGCCCGGATGGCCGAGATCCTGAACGACCGCGACTGGGTCGGCGAACTCTAGCGGCCAGGTGACCTCCTTCCTCCTGGCAAGGACCGCCCGATGAGGGTCAGGTGGCTCGGCCGCGTCCCGTACCGGGAGGCCTGGGCCGTGCAGCGCTCCATCAGCAAGAACTCGACGGATGACTACCTGCTGCTCCTTGAGCATCCTCGGGTTTACACGCTGGGCCGGAACGCCGATCTTGAAAACGTCCTGGTCGACCCGGCTACCGTCGGTGCCGAAATGATCCAGGTCGACCGTGGTGGTGATGTCACATACCACGGTCCAGGACAGTTGATCGGCTACCCGCTGGTCACCGTGGGTCAGGGTCCACACCGGGGCCCGGAGCACGTCCATGACGTAGAGCAACTGGTCATCGACACCCTGGTGGCACTGGGCGTGCCGTCGGAGCAGGTGGGCCGCCTCGACGGCTTCCCCGGAGTGTGGGTCGGACTCGGCGATGACCGCACTGTCGGTCCCACCGGATCGGGCCTGGGGGGTCCCCGTAAGATCGCAGCCGTCGGCGTGCGGACGTCGAAGGGCCGGACCACCCACGGTTTCGCGCTCAATGTTGGGACCGATCTCTCGATGTTCGGTCACATCGTGCCGTGCGGCATCCCCGACCGACCGGTGACCTCGCTGTGGGCCGAGGGGTGCCCGGTCACCATGGCGGAGGTGGTCGATGCGGTGATCGGTGTGGCCGCCAACCGGTGGGGGATCGCCGAGGACATCCAGAGGGTCACCGACGGCGCCACTGCCGACTCTGTCCGGGTCACCGACGGCGCCACTGCCGACTCTGTCCGGGTCACCGCCGCTCCCGACACCACCGACGCCCGGGGTGTGACCACGGAGGTTCAGCCGCGGCCGCGGCAGCCGGCGCCGGTCCCGGTCGCGCTCGGTCGAGCCCCCGTCGGGGAGAGTCCGCTCGACCGGAGGTTGCGGAGATCAGGCATCGACCCGCCGGCCGGCTTGGCGCTGAACGAGCGCAAGCCACCATGGTTGCGGGTCAAACAGACCATGGGCCCTGCCTATCTGGGGCTCAAGGCCGACGTCCGCGACTTGGGACTGGTCACGGTTTGCGAGGAAGCGGGTTGTCCGAACATCTACGAGTGCTGGTCGGACGGCACGGCCACCTTCATGATCAACGGTTCTCGGTGCACGCGTGCGTGCGGGTTCTGCCAGGTCGACACCCGGCACCCCCTCCCCCTCGACGCCGGCGAGCCCGAACGGGTAGCCGCAGCGGTCGAGCGCATGGGTCTGGCTCACGCTGTCATCACCTGCGTGGCCCGTGACGATCTAACCGATGGAGGTGCGTCCGGATTCGCCACCACTATCGCCGCTGTCCGAAGCCGATCTCCCCAAACCACGGTCGAAGTGCTGATCTCGGACTGCAAGGGTGACGAAGCGTCCCTCCAGACGGTGTTCGACGCCCGCCCTGATGTGCTCAACCACAACATCGAAACGGTGGCCAGGCTGCAACGAGCCGTGCGGCCGTCCGCCGGCTACGCCCGCAGCCTGTCCGTGCTGGCCAGGGCCAAGGCTGCCGCGCTGACCACCAAGTCGGGGATCATCGTGGGCATGGGAGAGGAGTTCTCCGAGGTGGTGGCCACGATGGCCGATCTCCGGGCGGTCGGTGTCGAAATCGTCACCCTCGGGCAGTATCTGCGTCCCAGCAGCCACCACCTGCCGGTGGCACGCTGGTGGAAGCCCGAGGAGTTCGAGGATGTGCGCCGCTGCGGCAAGGCCATGGGCTTCGCCCACGTACAGGCCTCGCCCCTGACGCGCTCCAGCTACCACGCCCGCCAGGCGGTCGAGGCCTCGACCGGGTTGCCGACCAAGCCGGAGCCTGCTCTCCGGACCCGCACCGACGGCAGAGTGGCGGCGCAGTGACGCCGCTCTCGGAGCGGGCCCGGTCTTCACGCCACGACCGGATGGCCCGGGTCCGTGGTCGCATGGAGGAGCTGGAGGTGGACGCACTGCTCTTGTCCCATGGGGCCGATCTTCCGTGGCTGACCGGGTACCGGGCCATGCCCCTCGAGCGCCTGACCATGCTGGTCCTGCGCACCCGAGGAGAGCCGGTCCTGGTTGTCCCGGCCCTGGAAGCTCCCCGGGTGGCCCTGGCCGGCGACCTCTTCGGTATCGCCCCCTGGAACGACGACCAGGACCCGATCGAACTGGTGGCTTGGCTGCTGGGCGACTTCGCGGAAGGGAGTGGGTCACGAACGCTGGCCGTTTCCGATCGGGCCTGGGCCACCACCGTGCTGGCCCTCCAGCGCCAGCTCCCCGACACCAGCTGGCTGGAGGCGTCCGAGGTGACATCTCCGATCCGGGCGGTGAAGGATGCCGCCGAGCTGGAGGCCCTGCGCGCCGCCGGCGCCGCCGCCGACCGGGTGGCGGGGATGTTGCAGGGCGGGGAGATCGGACTGGTGGGGCACACCGAGGCCGAGGTCTCCGCTCGCATAGGGGCCCTCCTGGTCGAGGAGGGCCACCAGCACGTCAACTTCGCCATCGTGGGCAGTGGCCCCAACGCGGCCAGCCCCCATCATGAGCCCGGTGCGCGGGTCATCGGCCGAGGCGAGACGGTGGTATGCGACTTCGGTGGGAGCTACTCGGTGGACGGAGATGTCGGCTACTGCTCGGACATCACCCGCACGGTGGTGACCGGACCGCCCTCGGCCGAGGTCGAGGAGTGTTACCGGGTCCTCCGGGAGGCCCAGCGGACCGCAGTGGCCTCGGCCCGTTCCGGAGTCCCGGCTGAGGAGGTCGACCGGGTGGCCCGCTCGATCATCACCGAGGCCGGTTTCGGTGATCGCTTCGTGCACCGTACCGGTCACGGGATCGGCATCGAGGAGCACGAGGATCCCTACCTGGTGGTCGGAAACGGAACCCCTCTCGAGCCCGGGCACGCCTTCTCGGTGGAGCCGGGGATCTACCTGCCGGACCGTTTCGGCATGCGCCTGGAGGACATCGTGGTCATCGGGGCCGACGGCGAACCGGAGCTGTTGAACGTGGCCGACCATGGCCTGGTCGTCCTGGACGACTAGGGACGAAGCGATGGATCTGGGATTGGATGGACGAGTGGCGTTGGTGACGGCGGGCTCGCGTGGCCTGGGTCGGGCTACCGCCAGCGCACTGGCTGGTGAAGGGGCGAAGGTGATGGTTGCTGCCCGCGACGCTGTCAGTCTCGAGGCCACCCGGTTGTCGATCGCGGCGACCGGAGCCGAGGTCGAGGTGCTGGTGGGGGACCTCTCCGACCCGGCGGTTCCGGCCGCCCTGGTGGCGGCCACCGTCGAGACCTTTGGACGGATCGACATCGTCGTCGCCAACAATGGTGGACCCCGGCCCGGTCGGGCACTCGAGGTCGATGACGCCGCCCTGGGTGACGCCCTCAATGCCAACCTGCTGTCGTCCGTGCGGTTGACCCGGGAATCGCTGCCCTTCATGCGTCGGCAGCGCTGGGGACGGATCTGCTACATCACGTCCTATTCGGTGGTCCAACCGATTCCCACGCTGGCCCTGTCCAACACTGCCCGGGCCGGCCTGTGGGCATGGGTCAAGACGGCGGCCCAGGACATCGCCGGCGAGGAGGCCGGTATCACCCTCAATCTGATCTGCCCCGGTCCCCACGCCACCGACCGGATGAAGGAGTTGGGAGGCTCCGATGCGATGGGCGACCCGGCTGATTTCGGCAGCGTGGTGACGTTCTTGTGCTCGGAGCAGGCCCGGTTCGTCAACGGTGCCGCCCTGGTCGTCGACGGAGGGGCCACGCTGGCCCTCTGAGCCAACGGCCGTGTACCGCCCTATCGTGCACGCCAGCGGTCCCCTCACGCCTCCAGATGCGACCGGGTCTCGCGGCGGCGCCAGAAGCGGCGTTGCAGGATCAGGACTACCACGCCGACGGCCAGCAGGATGACCACGTTGAGGAGCAGCTGCTGGGTGGCGCCCCAGGCCTCGTTCCACTGGCCGAAGGCGGCCGACAGGCCCATGGCGGCGGCTGCCGGGATGGTGGTGACCGAGATGAACACCCCGATCAGAGCGCTGGCTCTGGACTGCAGGATGGATACGACGCCCACCGCACCGGCGATGACGGCGACCACCACCGAGAACAGATTCGGTTTACTGATCAGGTCGGAGACCGGCCGGAACCCGAGAATGAAATCCCGCGGTGCTTGGCCGGACCACCGGATGACCAAGGAGAACAGGAGTGTGGCCGCGATGGCCAGCGTGAACCCGACGGCCAGGGCGCCCAGACCCCGTTTGACCGGCCGGCCGTTCCCTTCGGTGATCCCGAGGGCGCTCCCGAGAATGGCGTTGTACTCGGGACCGACCACCATCGCCGCCACGATGAGAATCTGTGAGTTGGTGAGTATGCCCACGGCGGCGATCAAGCCGGCGCTGACCAAGAGCAGGAAGAAACTGAAGGGATAGGTGGCATTGGCCCGGATGGTGGCGTCCACGATCTCCCACACCGGGGCGATCTCGCGGTCGCTGACCATGGGCCGGATCATCTCGCGGTGGGAGCGGATGACCGCCTTGTCGATCTTCTCCACCGAGATGGGACCGCGCTGGCGAGGTCCGAGCTGGCGAAGCTGGTGGATGACCTGGTTGGCGACCTCGGGGGTGAGATCGCATTCGATCACGTCGCCGGTCGGATAGCGGGCGGCCCCGGTCAGTACCGTTATGTGCATGGTCCCGGTACTCGAGCCCAGTACCTCGAGGACCCGGGACGTGCTCTCCGGAGGGCTGGCCAATCGGACGTGGTACATGGGCCTCCTGACCGGGTGCTCGTGTGGCCTGGCTCACGATGATGGCAGCCACCCGCTGGTTTCGGCCCGACGGTAGTTCTCCCGAAGGCGTGACATGCCGACCCGGGTGTCCGGGGTCGGAGGGGCCGGCCAAGTCCGGTCAGACCGCTTGGCTTCAGGCCGGTTGTTCCGGCATCAGGGGGGCCGCCGACGGGGAAAGCGGCGTGTTCGGGGGAGGCGATACCGACGGCGGCGACGAGGAGGGCGGCGACGGTGACGGTGGCAGTGGCGGTGGCGGTGGCGGTGCGGAGCCGGCTCGGACCGGTCCCCGGTAGGCGGGCACGGCCGGATCGAAGGGCGGGAGGGGCTCGGACTCGGCGTCGGCCAGATCGAAGGCGGCGAACGACGGTATCGGTGCCGGCCGGGCTGGCGGTGACGTAGCCAGGTTCTTGACAGTCGTCCGTCCGGACTGCCTGTGTCCGGGTGCGACGAAGGAGGGCGCAAGGGCCGGGCTTCCTGTGGCGTGGTTGGTGGTGTCCCCGGTCGGTCCGCTCCGGGTTGCCACGCCGAAGCGGGCTGCGTCAAGGTTGTAATACCCCGAACTGGTCGCTTTCCTTCTCCGCTGGTCCCGTGTCCGCTTGGTCCGGACGGCCCACAGCAGGACGGCGAGCACGATGATCACTGCGGCCATGATCAGCTCGAGTGAGGTCACACTGTTGACCGAGGCCAGGGCCTCCGTTCGGTGAAGCGGCCCAACATACATTACGGCAATTCTACTAACCGGAAATTGCTAGCGCACCCCCTTTGATGCCTGGTGAGCGCAGTGCGCACGACCCCGGTCGGCGTCCCGATCAGGCCACGAAGTACTTGGCCTGGGGGTGGTGGCAGATGATGGCGGTGGTGGATTGCTCGGGGTGGAGTTGGAACCCCTCGGAAACCTCGACTCCGATTCGGTCAGCACCGAGCAGGTCGACCACTTTGGCGTTGTCTTCGAGGTCCGGGCAGGCCGGGTAGCCCCAGGAGTACCGACCGCCCCGGTACTTCTGGCGGAACAGCCCGGTCAGGTTGGGCCCGTCTTCGTCGGCGAACCCGAGCTCCTCGCGGATCCGATGGTGCCAGTACTCGGCGAGGGCTTCAGCCATCTCCACGCCCAACCCGTGCAGGTAGAGGTAGTTCTGGTACTGGTTGTCAGCGAGGAGGCGGGCGGCTTCCTCGGACGCCCGAGATCCGATTGTCACCACCATGAAGCTGGCCCAGTCGGGCTCCCCGGAGTCCACCGAGCGGAAGAAGTCGCTGATGCACAGCCACGGTTCTGTGGTCTGGCGGGGGAAGGTGTAGCGGGTCAGCTCCTTGGTGCGGGACTCGTCCTCGAAGATGACCAGGTCGTTGCCGTCCGCGTTGGCCGCGAAGTGGCCCCAGGCCACTTGGGGGACCAGGAGCTGTCCGGCCTTGGCCGTGGACAGCTGCTCTCGGAGCAGGCCGCGCACCCGTTCCTTGAAGGCCGGATCGTTCTCGCCCTGCTCGGGTCGGAATCCCCACTGGTTGCGGAAGAGGGCGGTCTCATTGAGATAGGCGGCCACATCGTCGACGGGCATGCCCTTGGCCACCCGACTGCCCAGGAAGGGAGGTTTGAAGGTGGGATTGTCCGCGGCTACCTCGGGGGATCGGGAGGGGAGGGTTTCACCCCGGGCCGCCGCTTCCTCGGCCGCCTGCCTGCGAAGCTCGCTCTGGCGGGGTCCGAGATCCCGCCCCCCGATGGCGGTGCCGAACTCGGGGTCGTCCTCCCCGGTCTTCCTCAGCTCGACCAGCCGGTCCATGGTGCGGAGTCCCTCGAAGGCGTCCTTGCCGTAGAAGAGGCGACCGTCGTAGACCTTGCGGAGGTCGCGCTCCACATACGTGCGGGTGAGTGCGGCACCGCCCAGGATCACCGGGATGTGGGACAGGCCCCGGCGGTTCAGCTCCTCGAGGTTGTCCCGCATGATCAATGTGGACTTGACCAGGAGACCGCTCATGCCGATCGCGTCGGCATTGGATTCCTCCAGTGCACCGACCATGTCGGCGATCCCCACCTTGATGCCCAGGTTCTTCACCGTGTACCCGTTGTTGGTCAGGATGATGTCGACCAGGTTCTTTCCGATGTCGTGAACATCGCCCTTCACCGTGGCCAGCACCATGGTGCCCTTGCCGCCTTGGTCGGCCTTTTCCATGAACGGTTCCAGGTAGGCGACGGCTGTCTTCATCGTCTCCGCCGATCCCAGCACGAAGGGCAGTTGCATCTCGCCCGAGGCGAATAGCTCGCCCACCGTTTTCATGCCGGCCAGCAAGTAGTCGTTGATGATGACGAGCGGGGTGGCGCCGGCAGCCATGGCTTGGTCGAGGTCACCTTCGATACCGTTGCGGTCGCCGTCGATGATGCGGTGTTCGAGACGTCGTTCGACCGGCCACCCGGACCGGTCCTCGGTGCTCGCCGCGGTGGAGGCCGACACCCCTTCGAACAGGGCCAGCAGTTCGGTGAGCGGGTCGTAGCCGTCGTGCCTTCGGTCGTAGACCAGGTCGAGGCAGACCTCCCTGGCCCGCTCGTCGATCTTGGACAGGGGAAGGATCTTCGACGCGTGGACGATGGCGGCGTCCAGGCCGGCCTGGACGCACTCGTGGAGGAACACCGAGTTGAGGACCTGACGGGCCGCCGGATTGAGCCCGAAGGAGACGTTGGACAGGCCCAACACGGTGTAGACACCGGGCAGTTCGGCCTTGATCCGCCGGATCCCCTCGATGGTCTCGATGCCGTCCTTCCGGCTCTCCTCCATGCCGGTGGAGAGGGGTAGCGCAAGGGGATCGAACAACAGGTCCTCGGGGCGAAGCCCGTAGCGGTCCACGGCGATGTCACGGATGGCGGTGGCTGCCCGCACCTTCCAGTCGGCCGTACGGGCCTGGCCCTCTTCGTCGATACAGGTGCAGACCACTGCGGCACCGAACTCCCTGGCCAGCGAGAGGAAGGAGTCGAGCCGGGTGCCTGGGGCGTCTCCCTCCTCGAGATTTACCGAGTTGATCACCGCCCGGCCACCGATCCACGACAGGGCCGTCTCCACCACCGGGGCCTCGGTGGAGTCGACCACCAGGGGCACCGTGGACTGGGTGGCGAACCGGGAGGCCACCTGTTCCATGTCGGCCACGCCGTCGGCGCCGGTGTAGTCGACGCACACGTCGATGAGGTGCGAGCCCTCCTTGACCTGCTCGCGGGCCATCCCGACACAGGTGTCCCAGTCGCCCTCGAGCATCGCCTCACGGAACTTCTTGGATCCGTTGGCGTTGGTGCGCTCGCCGATGACCAAAAAGGAGGTGTCCTGACTGAAGGGGACCTGGGTGTAGATGGAGGCGGCCCCGTACTCGGGCTCGGGCCGACGGGCCGCCGGGGTGAGATCGGCACAGGCCTCCACCACCGCGGCCAGGTGGGCGGGGGTGGTGCCGCAACAGCCACCGATCACCGAGACGCCCAGCTCGCTCACGAACTGCCGCTGGAATTCGGCCAGCTGGTCAGGGGTCAGGTCGTAGTGCATGGCCCCGTCGACCACCGACGGGAGCCCGGCGTTGGGCAGACACGAGACGGGCATGGTGGCGTGACCGGTCAGATGGCGGAGGGGCTCGAACATCTCGGCCGGGCCGGTGGCGCAGTTGAGCCCGATCACGTCGACACCCATGGCCTCGAGAGCGCACAGGGCCGCCCCAACCTCGGTGCCCGGCAGCATGGTGCCGGTGAGCTCGATGGTCACCTGGGCCTGGATGGGCAGCTGGCGGCCGAGCGATCGCATGGCCCGACGGGCCCCGTTGATGGCCGCCTTGGCCTGGAGCAGGTCGAAGACCGTCTCGATGATGATCAGGTCGGCGCCTCCCTCGATGAGGGCGGCGGACTGCTCCTCGTAGGCGTCGCGCAGGTCGGCGTAGCGGATCTGGCCCAGCGTGGGGAACTTGGTGCCCGGCCCGATGCTTCCGGCCACCCAGCGGGGCCGGTCGGGCGTGGAGAAGTCATCGGCCGCCGCCCGGGCCAGGGTCACCGCGGCCAGATTGAGCTCCCGTACCCGGTGGGCCTGACCGTACTCGGCCAGAACCGGGGCGAACGCGCCGAAGGTGTCGGTCTCCACCACGTCGCACCCCACCTCGAAGAACGAGCGGTGGACGCGGTCGATGGTTTCGGGTCGGGTGACCACCAGCAGCTCGTTGCAACCCTCGAGATCGGGACCCCCGAAGTCGTCAGCGGTGAGTCCGGCCAGCTGCAGATTGGTCCCCATGGCCCCGTCGAAGACCACCACCCGCTCGGAGACGGCTTGGAGGTAGCTGGAGGGGAAGCTGTCTGCGGTGCCCATGACCCAGTAAGGCTACCGGGGAGAGCCCGTCGGACTGGCCAGAACCCGTCCGCGGGCGGCGGCCGGCCCCGGCCTGCCGTCGGCGGGGGGGCGCCAGGCGATGTCGTTTAACATCGGCCTGTGCTGAAGATCTACACCAAGACCGGAGACGACGGGACCACCGGCTTGCTCTTCGGCGGCCGGATCGGCAAGGACTCGGCGGCCATCCACATCACCGGGACGGTCGATGAGGCCCAGGCGGCTATGGGCCTGGCCCGGGCCGAGGCCGAACCCGGATCGGAGCTCGACCAACTACTCACCACCCTCGAACGCGACCTCTACGTGCTGATGGCCGAGGCCACGACCGATCCCTCCCACCGGTCCAGGCTGTCGGCCGGGGACCACCATGGTCACCGCCGAGATGGTCGACGGCGCTGGAGGGGCACATCGACGACCTGAAGGACCGCTTCCCCATGCCGACGGACTTCGTGGTCCCGGGGGCCAACCGGATCTCGGCCGCCCTCGATCTGGCCCGCACCGTGGTGCGACGGGCCGAGCGGCTGGTGGTGGCCGACCCCATCGAGGGGTCCCTGGTCCGCATCTACCTGAACCGGCTCTCCGACCTGCTCTGGGCTATGGCCCGATGGACCGAGGGTGACCACCACCTGCTGGCCCGGACCACGTTGCGCCGGTCGGAGATCGCTGCCGCTGCCGGCACCGATGGTGACCGTGCCGGCGGGTCCGACACCGACCCGGCGACCGGAGCCGCCGCCGAACCGGACCGTCAGCCCGGCTCCACCGACCGATCCCGAGGAGTGTCCTGATGCGCATCGAGGCCGTGACCCTCGACACCCTGCCCCACCAGTTGGTGGCCCTCGGGGTGCCGGTCGTGATCGATGGCGGGCCCCAGCTGGCTGTCGATCCGAGCATGGTCACCGACGTCGCCGTCCCCGACTCGCTCGATCCCGAGTGGTGCAAGCGGCAGGGATTCGCCGGCAAGGTCGGCCAGACGGTCACCGTCCGCGCTGCCCTGCCGTCCGCCGACCCCGGCGGTGCCCGATCGGGGGTCGACGTGGTCCTGGTGGGGCTGGGGGAGAGAGCCTCGTTGTCCGGCGCCGCCGGTCTCGAATCCTTCCGGAGGGCATCGGCGGCCTTCGTTCGGGCGGTGGGACGGGGAAGCGCTGCCGCTCTTCTGCTGCCCGATCAGCCCATGGTCGGGGACGAGGCACAGACGGCGGCCTTCGCCGAAGGGGCGGCCCTCGCCGCCTACCGCTACGACCAGTTCCGAACGGGTGATGAACCCGATCAGCTGGATCGGCTGGCCCTGGTGGCGCCCCCGGCGTCAGACGCAACGTGGGTTGCCGCCGGTGTGGCCCACGGCGCACGGCTGGCCGAATCGGTGGCGCTGGCTCGGGATCTGGTCAACGAACCACCCAGTTCCCTGACTCCCGCAAAGTTCGCTGACACCTTCGTGGGTCGCTTCGCCGACGTGGCCGAGATCACCGTTGACGTGTGGGACGAGGACCGGATCGTGTCCGAGAAGCTCGGTGGTCTCCTGGGTGTGGCCCGCGGCTCGACTCAGCCACCGCGATTGGTCCGGGTCGAGTACCGTCCCGCCGATCCCATCGAGATCGACGGCCGAATTCCCCACCTGGCCCTGGTGGGTAAGGGGATCACCTTCGACTCCGGGGGACTCTCCCTCAAGACGGCCACCGGCATGGAGACCATGAAGACCGACATGGGCGGCGCCGCTGCGGTCATGGGGGCAGTGGACGCGGCAGCCGCACTGGGTGCCCGCATCCGCATCACCGCCATCACGCCGCTCACCGAGAACATGCCCGGGGGTTCGGCCACCAAGCCCGGGGACGTGCTGGTCACCCGAAGGGGGAAGACCATCGAGGTCCTCAATACCGACGCCGAGGGTCGACTGGTGCTGTCCGACGGTCTGACTCTGGCCGCCGAGTCGGAGCCCGATGCCATCATCGACCTGGCTACTCTGACCGGTGCCGCCGTGGTCGCCCTGGGCAAGGAGATCGCCGGTCTGTTCGGCAATAACGACCGGCTGGTCGACCAGGTGCACGATGCCGGCGAGCGGGCCGGCGAGCCCAACTGGCCCCTGCCCCTCCCGGACGACTACCGGAGCCACATCGACTCCGAGGTGGCCGACATGCGCAACGTGGGACGTCCCGGTCAGGCCGGGAGCATCGCCGCGGCCATGCTCCTTCGTGAGTTCGTGGGCGACCTGCCCTGGGCCCACCTGGACATCGCCGGACCGGCCCGGTCGGACGAAGCCAGCCGCTACCTGGCCAAGGGAGGTACCGGGTTCGGCGTACGGACCCTGGTGGCCCTGGTGACTTCGGAGCAGTTCGCCGGCGAGCTCGTCGGGTTGGGAGACGGCTGACCCCTGGTCGGCCCGGCCTCCAACCAGTCGCCGCCCCTGTCCGTGGCCGGTGGCCCCGGCAACGGCCTTCTCCGTCCACCTCCTCTGTCCGCCGTTACTGCCACCACGCCGGCTCACCGGGCGCGGTAGGTTTCGTCGGGTGAAGATCGCGGTGCTCGGAGCCGGATCGTGGGGAACCACCGTGGCCTCGCTGGTGGCTCCCCGGCACGACACCGTGCTGTGGGCCCGCAATCCCGATGTGGCCAAGGCGGTCAACGTCGAGCACACCAATGCCGACTACCTGCCCGGCTTCACCCTGGCCCCCGAGCTGGCGGCGACAGCCGACCTCGAAGAGGCGGTATGTACCGCCGACCTGCTGGTGGTGGGGGTACCCACCTCAGGGTTCCGGGCCGTACTGGAGGAGGCGGCATCCTGCCTGCGCCCGTGGGTACCGGTGGTCAGCCTGTCGAAGGGTCTCGAGAAAGGCTCCCATCTGCGGATGACCGAGGTGATCAAAGAGGTCGTCCCCGGCCACCCCGTCGCCGCCCTCACCGGGCCCAACATCGCCAACGAGATCATGTCCGGAAAGGCGGCTGCCGCGGTCATCGCCACCGAGGACCTCGAGGTGGCCAGTGCCATCCAGAAGGTGGTGACCCGAGGGGTGTTCCGGGTCTACCTGAACGACGATGTCATCGGCTGCGAGATGGGCGGCGCCCTGAAGAACGTGATCGCCATCGCCGCCGGCATCGGCGAAGGGCTCGGCGTGGGGGACAACACCCGGGCTGCGGTGATGTCCCGGGGCCTGGCCGAACTGACCCGCTTGGGCGTGGCCATGGGGGCCCAGCCGACCACGTTTGCCGGACTGGCCGGAATGGGAGACCTCATCGCCACCTGCATGAGCCCCCACAGCCGGAACCGCCGGGTGGGCGAGGAGCTGGGCAAGGGACGTCGCCTGGAGGACATCCTGGCTGAGATGCACATGGTGGCCGAAGGCGTGAGGACGGCGACCGTGGCCCTCGAGCTGGCCGAGCGGCACCATCTCGATCTGCCCATCTGCACGATGATCGACAGGGTGGTGAAGGGGGAGATCGAGCCCTCAGGCGCCTACTGGGGGCTCACCCCGGCCGGCCACGAGGACGACCCCGGCTGACCGGCTTGCCGCTGTTGAGTTCCTGTGTCAACCGCCCTTGCCCCGATCATCGCCAAGAGACGATTTCTCCCCGACGGGTTTGAGGTGTAGGCCCGTGGGTAGAGCCGCGCAGCAGGAAACTTGGTGACAGAGCCTGCGCCGACTCAATCAAGGGGAAGAGCATCGATGAGATCGGTCCGCGTGAAGGTGTACCTGGTCGGGTTGTCGGTGATGATGGCCGGCCTGATGGTAGGGGTGCCGTCCGCCCAGGCGGCCGGCCGGCCGGCCCGAGGTGCGCTCCCCGCCGCGACAGCCGCCGGTCCCACCTGCACGTTCGACGGATCATCCCTAGAACTGGTGACGGGAGTCAAGGCGGGCGGTCACGTCGTCATCGCCTGTAGCGGGCTCCCTATCCTCCATCCCTACCTCGTCCTGGAAACCAGCCTCCTCCTGGGAATCGATCCGAAGGCGGCCCCGCTGCTGTCCGGGGACATCGTCTCACTGGCCGGCCTCGATGCGGCGCTGGCCGCGTTGCCAGAGATCAATCCTCTGGCCGTTGCTCTCGTCACCAGTAGTCTCACCGGAACCCTCGACTACACCTACACCGTGCCGACATCGCAGGCCAGTGATCCGAATGCCACCTGTCCGCCGCCCACCGTGCAGTTCAACTCGGGGCTGATCGGCTGCGGCCTGGCCATGATCGACCTCACTTCGTTCAAGCCGGTCGGTGCCGGTAGCGCTGTCCTGCAGTATGTGGGGGAGCCGGCCCTTCCGCCGCCACCCACGATGAGCCTGTCCACGTCGAACGCTGTCGACGGGAAGAGCGTGGCTGTGCACGATGCCACCGGGGCTCACACCTATTGGTGGCTCTCGACCCTCTACGCCCTGGAGGGCCTGCTGGGCGGTAGGGGTGGTCCCGGACCGACAGTGACGGTGACCCTGACCAACCTCAGAACCAAGGCGACGATCACCGCGCCCAACACCATCACCGTGGCCCCGGCGACCTACACCGAGCCGACTTTCACCCCGCCTGCGCTCTCGGGCTCCTTCGTCGTACCGTCGAAGCTCCACGGGAAGTTCAGCGTCACCGTCACCTATGCGGCTGATCTCCTGTCCTTCCCACTGTCCAACTCGGTCACCGTCCCGCTGCACATCAGGAAGTAGGCCGCCCAGGGCGGCGGCGGTAGGGACGTCACCCGCTGTCCGCTGTCGCATCGTGCGAGGCACGGTAGGCCACCGCCGGATGGAAGTGCCACGCCGCCAACTGGCGTTCGACCTCCTCCCTGCTCCGGCCCTCGGCCGTCAGGCCGGCGGCCAGGCGGCGGGCTCGTAGCTGCATCCGTTCCGGTTCGGGCACACGCTGTTCGGTCAACCAGCGCCGGTGGCCGGCCTGGAGCGATTCCGGCAGTCGACTCAGGTGACGGAGCGGCAACGGGGGAATCCGGGTACGGACGGCCAGCGCCTCGGGACCGTGGGGCCGCGCCAGCCCGAAGGTGCAGAGCCGCTGGAGCGCCCGGCGGAACGGCGAGTTCTTTCCCATGCGCTCACCGAGCCCGAGAGCACGAGCGGTCTCGGTCAGGTCGAGGTCGAATCCTCTCTGGTGGACGTCGAGCCCGTAGGAGAGCCGGCGGAGGAGCCACGTAGTCGACGGTCCGATGATCCCGAGCCAGTACAGCTCCACGTAACGCGAGCAGGGGTGGAGGCCGTGGGGATCGGCCACCGGATCGACCCACGGAACGATCCGAAGGGTCGGGTTGTCCGATGAGTCCGACAGACGGGACCCCAGCCCACCCAGCGCAGGAGGAGGGACGGCACGGTGCGGTACGGGGCCGTGGGGGAGGAGTGTGGCGTCGGGCATGGTGATTCTCCTGGGTCGAGTGTGGTGCGCATCTACCCGACCTACCATGAGCCCTTCGACTTGCCCGGTAGCTATACGGTCACCTTGCAACGGGACGTGGTCCAGTGGGCGCCGTCTGCTCAAGCGGCGGTGCGTGTCGCCAGCGGAGGGTCCACGTTGGTATCCCAACCTACGATGGGACCTTGTAAGCCTCCCCGGTCTCAGATTGCTCCCCAGCCAGCAGAAGGGAGACCCGATGGATTCTGATACCCAGACGAGGGCAGCACTCGAGGAGCATTGGCGGGCATCGGAACGCGGGGATATCGAAGGTGAGCACGCCATCTACCGTGTGGACGCAATTCTGGACTATCCCCAATCAGGTGAACGATTCCGGGGCCGCGCCGCGATCTCGGCTCAACGTGGTGGGCATCCTGCCAGTCGACACTTCACCGTCTTACGGATCGTCGGTGGCGGAGACCTGTGGGTAAGCGAGTGCATCATCACCTACGACGGGGTGCCTACCTATTCAGTGAGCACCATGGAGTTCGCCCTCCCCTATGTGGTGCACGAGACGCAGTACTTTGCCTATGCCTTTGGCGCGCCTGGATGGCGGGCGGCCCTCGCTGAGCCGATGCCCGGCAGGTCCATCGTCAGAGCCTGAACGGCAACAGGCCGGGCCCTACCCGTGTTGCTTTCGATCTCGCCAGCTGAACGCCACCCAGGTCGTCTCCGAGGACTGCTCTTTTCCGCATCCGCTGAACGGAGTTCGGAAGAACCCTCGATGGGCTTTCTTCTAGAATGCTCGCGTGCCCGAATCGCCCGAACCTGCTCGCCTTGTCAACACGCGCCGGTTCTTGATGGGAATCATGACCGACAACCCTCGTGATGTGCTTTCGCTGCTTTCTCCCGATGTGGTCTACACCGTGCCGGGTCAAGGCCCGATGGCTGGTGTCTTTCGTGGACGGGACGAAGTGTATGAGCACATTGTCGAACTCTTCAGCGCTACCGCAGGTACGCTCCAGACCCTCAAATGGGTCGACTGGCTGGTCGGCCTGAGTCACGTTGCGGCGCTGCAATTTGCCCAGGCGCAGGCCGGTGGCGTGATCTACCGGAATCACCACATGTTCGTCGTCGAGACAGGTCGAAATGATCTGCTCTCCAACATACGGGTCTTCTTCGAAGACCAGACCCAGGCCGACACGTTCTTCGCCAACCTTCCTCCGAGGTAGACCGGGCCGGTGCGTCCCGTCGCCCCTGCGGCGATGTGGATCCCCGGAGGAAACACTCCCAAGCCGACCACCTTTCAAGAGAAGGATCGACCCATCCATGACATTCATGAGTGGAGCGCGGTAGCGAAATCCTTTAGCCGGCCGTCCTCGATCTCCGAGTCCGTGGGACACCGAGCCGGCTTCGAGCAGCAGCACCAATGGCAATCGGAATCAACCCGGAAGGTCGCCGTGGACGGGGCACCGGTCCGGGGCCGTGATGTTATGATACGATACGTATCGAATCGAATCGAATTGATTCGAATCGAACCGAGCCCAGCGACACCGGCCCACTCGACCGATGCGCATGACGAGAACGAGGAACCCACGTGCCCTCTTTGGACCGGAAGTGGTGGACCCTGATCGCGGTCTGCACCGCCACCTTCATGCTCTTGCTCGACATCACCGTGGTGAACGTGGCGCTTCCCGACATCCAGCAATCGCTGCACGCCACCTTCAGTGACATCCAGTGGGTGGTCGACGCCTACTCGCTCACCCTGGCCGCGTTCCTGCTCACCGCTGGAGTCATCGGGGACATGTTCGGGCGGAGGGAGGTGTTCGCGGTGGGCCTCGGGGTCTTCTCGGTGTCGTCGCTGGTATGCGGGCTCTCCACGACATCGCTGATGTTGAACCTGGCCCGGGCCGCCCAGGGGGTGGGGGGAGCCATCATGTTCGCCACCGTCGCTGGCCCTGATCGCCGCCGCTTTCACCGGGAAGGAGCGGGGCACCGCCTTCGGTATCTACGGCGCCGTGCTCGGCGGTGCTGTGGCGGTTGGGCCTCTGGTGGGCGGGGCCATCACCAGCGGGATCGGCTGGCGTTGGATCTTCTTCGTCAACGTTCCCATCGGCGTGATCGCCATCGTCATCACCCTGGCCAAGATCCAGGAGTCGCGTGATCCAAATGAGCGCCGGGTCGACTGGATCGGCTTCGTCTCGTTCTCCGCCTCCCTGTTCCTGTTGGTGTTCGCCCTCATCCGGGGCAATGACGACGGGTGGTCCAGCCCACTGATCGTGGGCCTGCTGATCGGGTCCGTGGTCCTGATGGCCACCTTCCTGGTCGCCGAGTGGAAACAGTCCGACCCCATGCTGGACCTCACCCTGTTCAAGCGGCCGGCCATGAACGGGGTGTCGCTGGCCGCCTTCACCCTGGCCGCGTCGATCTTCGCCCTGTTCTTGTACCTGACCCTCTACATCCAGGACGATCTCGGTTACGGGCCGCTGGCTGCTGGAGTGCGCTTCCTTCCCCTGACCGTCCTGGCCTTCATCGTGGCGCCCGTCGCCGGAAAGCTGACCGTCCGGATCCATGCCCGCTACCTGATGGGTGCCGGGATGCTGCTCATCGCCGCGGGCTGTCTGGCCATGGGCTTCACCCACGCCGACTCCACCTGGACCGTCCTGCTACCCGGATTCCTCCTGGCCGGTGTGGGCATCGGCACCATCAACCCGGTGCTGGCCTCCTCGGCCATCTCGGTGGTACCACCCCAACGCAGCGGCATGGCCTCGGGGGCCAACAGCACCTTCCGCCAGGTGGGTATCGCCACCGGCATCGCCGGCCTGGGCTCGGTCTTCCAGTCCCAGATCCAGAAAAAGACGATGGATGCCCTGCATGACCACACCCACCGGCCGCGGCTGTGGCCGCCCATGGCGGCGACCAGCTCAAGGGGGCCATCCTCGGCGGCGACGTGCGCCAGGTGGCCGCGTCACTTCCGGAGTCGGCTCGTTCCGCGCTGCTCGACGCCTACCACGTTGGTTTCTCGTCCACGCTCAATACCCTCATGGTCATCGGTTCGGTCATCGCCCTGGTCGGGTCGATCGGCGCCTTCGCCCTGGTCCGCCAGCGCGACTTCGTGCCCAGCGTGGCTCCTCCCGCCCCGACGAACCCTGCGAAAACCCCGGCGTCCGAAGTCGTGACCCAGGGGGCGCCGTCGTGACGGTGACCGGAGCCACCCGTGCGGAGCAACCGGTTCCGACTACCTGCCGCCCCCCCGGACGCCCCCGCGACGAACGGGCCAGCTCGGCCATCACCGATGCCGCCTTACGTCAGCTCGACGCGTTGGGCTACGGCCAGATGACCATGGAGAGCGTCGCCTCCGAGGCCGGTGTGGGCCGGGCCACCATCTACCGGCGTTACCGGGACAAGGCCGACCTGGTCACCGCGGCCATCGCCGGCAACGGCGCCGTCTCGACACCCGCACGGTTGTCGGACGACCCGCGGGCCGAGCTCGTCGCATCGCTGCGCGACTTCGACGAGCGAGCCGAGTCCTGTCTCGAGGTGATTGGCACGCTGATCGGCACCCGCGAAGACCCCGGTGCCCTTGCCCTTCACCGCCAACGGGTCATCGGCCCCCGGTCTGCCTACAAGCGGTCCTTGCTCGAGCGGGCCCAGGAGTTGGGTGAGCTGAGCGAGGACGCCGACCTCGATCTGGCCCTGCAGATGCTCACCGGATCGGTGCTGGCCCGGTGGGTGGCCGGACAGCCCAGCCACGACGGGTGGGCCGAACGCGCCGTCGACACCATCTGGAAGGGCATGGGGACGCCCGAACGCTGAGAGGGGCCGGCCAAGGTCCGACATGATCGCCGGCCGATCCTCGGCCCGCGACGTCAGGTCCGGTCGGCGCGGTTCATGCCGGTGCCGGCTGGTAGCGGGCGACCGAGAACGCCAGTAACAGGGGGACGTTCACCGCAAACAGTAGGAGCATGGCGCTGAACAGGGTCAGCTGCTTGTTCGGGGTGTGGTCGAAGATGAAGACGAACTCGAGGATGCCGGCGATCACCAGGTAGGCCAGCAGAGCCCAGCCGAACACCTGGTAGAACACGTCCCAGGCGAACGGGCGGACTCGGGAAAGCAGGAGCACATTGACCACCAGCACTACCGCGCCGGCCACGGCCAGCACGACGGCCGGGATCAGGGTGGACGAATGGCTGTAGTTGGAGGCCATGTAGATTCCCCCGCTCACCACCAGGGCCAGGGTCAGTGTGGCCAACCGGGCCACCGGGGGCAGATGGGCCTGGCGGGCATCGACCTCGTCGATCTCGGGCCGGAGACCGGCCGGCGCGGTACTCATCGGCTGGCCAGGAAGGTCATGATGAAGATGGTGGCTATCTGCATGACGCCGGTGATGCCGGCGGTGTAGACGAAGATCCTCATCAGACGTCCGATGCGCTCACCGTTGGGTCGCGGCTTCTTGAGCTCGAACAGCACGGCCAGGTTGGCCGGTTCGAGCAGGCCCAGAGCGATGACGGCCATCACTCCGACGATGATGTAGGAGGCGACCAACCAGCCGTGGTGTGGGTAGGTGGCATCCAGATTGCCCAGGTGCCGGGCGAGTTGGAACCCGGCGCCCAGGGTCATGGCCACCAAGGTGGGCATGATGAGCAACATCTTGGGCATGAACCGCACGGTGAATTCGACCCTGGCCGGGATGGAGAGCCGGCCGAGGATCGGACCGATGATCAGGCCCAAGAACAGGTCGATGCTGGTCCACAGCCCGCCGCCGGCCACGTGGAAGAACTCGAGTGACCACAGGTTGTTCGACGCGATGGCCACCACCAGGCCGATGAGGAGTGCGGCCACGATGGGCAGGCCCCGCACGGGCACGA
The DNA here is from genome assembly GCA_963824355.1 of uncultured Acidimicrobiaceae bacterium. Lineage (GTDB taxonomy): Bacteria > Actinomycetota > Acidimicrobiia > Acidimicrobiales > RAAP-2 > Bog-756. The sequence goes on from CAWGOY010000017.1 coordinate 701,740, forward strand.
TGGAGAACTCGAGAGGTGGCGGTGGACCGCCACCCGCCACCGGAGGGGCGGTGTCTACCGGTGCGAGGGTTTCGACAGTTACCGCGGTTTCGGTCATGAGGTGGCTCCCATCTCCGGCTGTCGGGTGGTCACCAACCGCCGCCGGGTGCAGGCTCCTTCGGGCCCGGTCCCTTCGATGGTAGGCCGGGAGCGCCGGCCGTTCAATCATGACGCGATCCAAGGGGTCCGTTCCGTCGCCGGGACCGGTCCCTGCTACCACCGTCCCCGGTGGACGGCGTCGGCCACGGTCCGCCGAGGACGCTGCGCTGACGTCGACGGCGGGTCGGGATCGGCCGGTTCGCCCAGCAGGACCGCCCCCAGCCAGACAAGGTGATCGGGCACCCCGAGTTCGGTGCGCAGCGCCGCCTCGCCCCTGAAGTTCCCGAGGAAGGCGGCTCCGATGCCCCGGTCGGTGGCGCCGAGCAACAGGTTCATGGTGGCGAAGGCGACATCCACCCACCAGAACGGGACCACCCATTCGAGGGTGGGCCCGTCAGGACCGGCCTTGTCCGGCTCACGATACCGGGAGGCGTACGCATCGGGATCGGCGAACGGGAGAATGACCACCGTGGCCCGGGAGAGCCCGGGGTAACGCCGGGACCGGGAGCGCCACGTCTCGTCAGTGGTCGCCGTCCAGTAGCGGTCACATTGCTCGGCCCCCTCGAGGACGACGAACTCCCGACCCTGGGTGTTGCCGGCGGAGGGCGCCCTCAGTGCTCCGTCCAGCAGCCCTTCGACCACGCCGGCGGGTAGCGCCCGGGACGTGAAGTTGCGGGTCATGTGCCGCCTGTGCACAACGTCGTTCAGCTCCATGCGAGTTCCATGCCCGCACGCTACCGGCACAGAACCCCTGGTGAGGGCTCCGTCGAGCCAAACTGGCCACGCTGGGTCACTACGCCGCCGACGACTTGCTGGACAGCGTCGACTTCATCACCCCACCTTTCTCACTCCGCCGACCCTGGCCGCCCCGCTCGACCCGTCCCTCGACGACGGCTGCCTGTCCACCGGTCCGGGCGTGATCCCGCCACCGGCCTAGGTCACCTCCGGCTGAACGGCGCTCACCGTCTCCGGAACCCGCCCACCGGCCGGCCGGACCCCGTCGGGAATGTCGACCCCACTGGTAGTGTTTATGCCGGTGTTGGAGTGGAGCCGGAGCCAAGTGGCTCGGAGCCGGCGCCCGTACAGAAGGGTCGTGATGGTGCCCACCTTCAGGGAGATGTTGGCCGCGGCCAAGGCGGCCGTGCGAGAGGTCGAGCCGGCCGAGGCCGAAGCCGAGATCGCCGCCGGTGACACGGTGGTCCTCGACGTGCGTGAGCCCGACGAGTACGAGCAGGGCGCCCTTCCCGGGGCCGTCCACATCCCCCGGGGGACGTTGGAGACCACGGTGGAGGGCCGCATCCCCGACAAGTCGAGCCACGTGGTGGTGTACTGCGCCGGAGGCACGCGGTCGGCCTTCGCCGCCCGCACCATGCAGGAACTCGGCTACACCGACGTGGCCTCGGTGATCGGCGGATTCAACCGGTGGAAGGACGAGGGGCGGGCCTGGTCGGCGCCGCAGTCGTTGACCCCCGAGCAACGCAACCGCTACCAGCGCCACCTGCTCCTCCCCGAGGTGGGTGAGGTCGGACAGCTCAAGCTGCTCGATTCCAAGGTGCTCCTGCTCGGTGCCGGGGGCCTGGGCTCGCCCGCCGCGCTGTACCTGGCCGCTGCCGGAGTAGGAACCATCGGCATCATCGACATGGATGTGGTGGATGCCTCCAACTTGCAGCGTCAGATCCTGCACAACACCGACCGGATCGGCGAGCGCAAGGTCGACTCGGCCAAGAAGACCCTGACCCTCATCAACCCGGACGTCAACGTGGTCACCTACGACGTGCGACTCGGGGCAGACAACATCCTCGACATCATCGACGGTTACGACGTCATCGTCGACGGCACCGACAACTTCCCTACTCGCTACCTGGTGAACGACGCCTCGCTGCTGAAGCGCATCCCGGTGGTACACGGGTCGATCTTCCGGTTCGAGGGCCAGGCCACCGTGTTCAACCCCTACGTGGGTCCCTGCTACCGGTGCATGATTCCCGAGCCCCCGCCGGCCGAGCTGGCGCCAAGCTGCGCCGAAGCTGGTGTGCTCGGTGTGCTCCCCGGCATCATCGGATCGATCCAAGCCATCGAGGCCATCAAGATCCTGCTGGGCGTGGGTGAGACCCTCCAGGGGCGTCTGCTGGCCTACGACGCCCTCGAGCAGAGCTTCCGGACCTTCAAGGTCCACCGCGATCCGCACTGCCCGGCCTGTGGTCCCGACGCCGACGGGATCGTCATCGCCGAATACGACGAGCTGTGCATGCCCCACGCCATCGCCCCGCCGACCGGCGCCTGAGAACTGCAGCTCGACCCGGACACGTTGTCCTGGGGTCCGCACACTTTTCCCCGGGGACGCCGGACCCCGTAACCTGTGGCCATGCCACCGACCAGCACCTCCGAAGGGTCTGAGGACAAGCGGTTCACCGATTCGGGCATCGAGATCAGGAGGGTCTACGGGCCGACCGATCTCGCCGGCTGGGACCCCGAATCCCAACTCGGCGATCCCGGGCACTACCCCTTCACCCGGGGCATTCGCCACGACATGTACCGCGGCCGACTGTGGACGATGCGCCAGTACGCCGGGTTCGGAACGGCCGAGGCCACCAACGAGCGGTTCAAATTCCTGTTGGGTGCCGGCCAGACCGGCCTGTCCTGTGCCTTCGATCTGCCCACCCAGATGGGCTACGACTCCGACCATCCCCGGTCCGAGGGCGAGGTCGGCAAGGTAGGGGTGGCCATCGACTCCCTGGCCGACATGCGGCTTCTGCTGGCCGGGCTTCCCCTCGACAAGGTCACCACCTCGATGACCATCAACGCCACGGCGGCCATCCTGTTGCTCTTCTACCAGCTGGTGGCCGAGGGGGACGGGGTGGATCCGGCCAAGCTGGGCGGCACCATCCAGAACGACATCCTGAAGGAGTACGTGGCCCGGGGTACCTACATCTACCCGCCACGGCCCTCGATGCGGCTGGTCACCGACACCTTCTCCTACTGCGCCGAGCACCTGCCCGCCTGGAACACCATCTCCATCTCCGGCTATCACATCCGAGAGGCCGGTTCGACAGCGGTCCAGGAGATCGCCTTCACCATCGCCAATGGGATCGCCTACGTGGAGGCGGCTCTGGCCGCTGGACTGGATGTCGACGCCTTCGCCCCCCGCTTGAGCTTCTTTTGGAACGCCCACAACAATCTCTTCGAAGAGGTGGCCAAGTACCGGGCCGCCCGGCGGATGTGGGCCAAGTTGATGACGGAGCGGTTCGGAGCCAAGGATCAGCGGTCCACCCTGCTCCGTTTCCACACCCAGACCGGTGGCTCCACACTGACCGCCCAGCAGCCGGAGAACAACATCGTCAGGGTGACCGTCCAGGCCATGGCGGCCGCACTTGGGGGAACCCAGAGCCTCCACACCAACGGCTTCGACGAAGCCCTCGGTCTACCCACCCAGCGGGCGGCCAAGATCGCCCTTCGCACCCAGCAGATCGTCGGCTACGAGTCGGGGATCGCCGACACCGTCGACCCGTTGGCCGGATCGTGGTTCGTCGAGTCCCTCACCGACGAGGTGGAGAAGGGGGCCTGGGAGTACCTCGAGCGCATCGATGCCATGGGCGGGGCGGTCGATGCCATCGAGGCCCAGTACATGCAACAGGAGATCGAACAGGCTGCTTACGCCTACGCCAAGGACATCGACGCCCGTCAGAAGATCATCGTCGGCGTCAACCAATTCGTCGATGACGAGGCCGACCCGACCGAGGTGTTTCCCATCGACCCCGAACTGCAGCGCTCGCAGGTGGCATCGGTCAAGCGGGTGAGGGAACAGCGCGACCAGGTCGCTGTCGATACCGCGCTGGCCGACGTCGAAGCGGCCGCCCGCGGCACACAGAACCTCTTAGTGCCCATGAAGACGGCGCTGTCCCGGATGGCCACGCTCGGGGAGGTCTCCGACGTACTACGGGGCGTGTTCGGGGAGTTCCACCCGAACGGCTGAGCCGACCGGTTCGCAGCCCGGGACGTGACAGCCCACCCTGACGTCGCAGCCGACGGTGACTTCAGCGGGCGAGGAGCCGCTCCCGCACCGGGCCGGAACCGGCCGCGTCGATCACCGTCCAGGCCATCGACACGGCTCCATCACGCAGGGCGGCGTCGGCCGAAGGTGTGACACAGGCGGCGGCGAACTGCGGCTGATGATTGACCGAGCCGGCGGCGTCGATCCCCACCAGGGGATGGATGGTAGGGACGGCCAACGACACGTTGGCCATGTCGGTGGAGAAGGTGGGCCGGGGGGCCTGCGCGTCGTCGAGGTCGAAGTTTCGGCCGAGGGATTCGGCGTTGATCCGGTAGAGACCGAGCAGGTCGGGGTCGCTCTCCATGTGCGAGTAGGCCGGCGCCAGGTCGTGGCGGGTGACCGTGGCCCCGGTAGCCAGGGCACCGGCCTCGAAGCAGGCCATGACCCGGGGTTCGAGTAGCTCCAGCCCGCCCAGGGTGGACGCCCGGCACATGAAGCGACCGGTGACCGCTTCGGGGATGATGTTGGCCGCCTGCCCTCCGTAGGTGACGATCCCGTGGATCTGGTCGCCGGCCCGCAGCTGTTGGCGCAGCAGGCCGATGGCCACCTGAGCGATGGTCATGGCGTCCCCCGCGTTGACCCCCTCCCAGGGGGCCGCCGAGGCATGGGCACTCTTCCCGGTGAAGGTCATATCGAAATGGGATACGGCCAGGCAGGTTCCGTGGAGCCAGTCGGCCGGCCAGGGGTGGATCATCATGGCCAGGTGGACGTCGTCGAACACCCCGTGGTCCAACATGGTCACCTTGCCGCCTCCTCCCTCCTCGGCCGGCGTCCCGAGCACGCGGACGGTGACGCCCAGCTCGTCGGCTATCCCGGCCAGGGCCAGCCCGGCCCCCACCGCCGAGGCGGCGATGATGTTGTGGCCACAGGCGTGGCCCACCCCGGGGAGCGCGTCGTACTCGGCGCACACCGCCACCACCAGGGGGCCGGAGCCGATCTCGGCGGTGAAGGCGGTAGGCATGCCCGCGGTGCCCTGGGTCACCGCGTAGCCGCCCTCGGCCAGGGTCTCTGCTGTCCAGCTGCAGGCCTGATGCTCCTCGAAGGCTGTCTCGGGGTGGTCGTGGATGGCTCGGCTGAGCCGGACGAGCCCGGTGAGTCCGGCGTCGACGACCGCGCGGGCGCTGTCCTTCAGTGCAGCGGGATCGGCCATGGAGCAGCCTCCGTCACTCGATGATGGCGATGACATCGCCGGGCCCAACCGACTCACCCGCTTGGACCTTGACCTCTTTGACGGTGCCCGCCTTCTCGGCGTTCACGTTGTTCTCCATCTTCATCGCCTCGAGCACGCACACGGTCTGTCCCACTTCGACGGGGTCGCCCACCGCCACCAGCACCTTGACGATGGTGCCCTGCATGGGCACGGCCACCGTGCCTGATCCTGCCCCCGAGGCGGTGGCCTTGGGCCGCTTGGGCCCCGAGCCGCGGGCCCCACCGGTCCCCCCGTCGCGCACGAGGAGGGCGTCACCGAGGTCGGGCACCCACAATTTGACCTGGTATCGGCGTCCGTCCACCTCGGCGGTGACGTCCCGCAGGACGGGAGGCAGGCTCGCCTCATCCGCCGGGGCGGGCGCGCCGACCGGGACCGCGGTCAGGCCGGAGAGGTCGAGACCCTGTTCGACCCAGTTGGTGGAGTGCCGTCCGGCGATGAACTCGGGATGCGAGAGGATGGCTACATCGGCCGGCAGCGTGGTGGCCACACCGTCCACGACGGTCTCGCCGATGGCCCGCAGCATCCGGCGGCGGGCCGCCTCCCGGTCGTGACCCCACACCACCAGCTTGGCCACCAGGTTGTCGTAGTACTGGCTGATGGTGTCGCCCGACTCGTAGCCGGCATCGAGCCGCACGCCGGGTCCCCCGGGGGGAACCAGCCGGGTAATGGTGCCCGGTGACGGGATGAAGGCGCCGCCCGAAGGGTCCTCGGCGTTGATCCGGACCTCGATGGCGTGGCCATTGCGCTGGACCTGGTCCTGGGTGAAGCCGAGCGGCTCCCCAGAAGCCACCCGCAGCTGCCACTCGACCAGGTCGAGTCCGGTGACCAGCTCAGTCACCGGGTGTTCGACCTGCAACCGGGTGTTCATCTCGAGGAAGAAGAACTCACCGTCTTGGTAGAGGAACTCGACCGTCCCGGCGTTGACGTACCCGCAGGCCTCGGCCACCCGCACCGACGCTTCGCCCATGGCCCGCCGCACCTCGTCGGGGAAGTCGGGGGCCGGACTCTCCTCCACCAGCTTCTGGTGTCGGCGCTGGGCCGAACAGTCACGCTCGCCCAACCACAGGGTGGAGCCGTGGGTGTCGGCGATGATCTGCATCTCCACGTGTCGGGGCCAGGCCAGGTAGCGCTCGATGTAGCACTCGTCCCGTCCGAAGTAGGACAGGGACTCCCGCATGGCCGATTCGAGGGCCTCGGCGGCCTGGTCGGGCCCGTCCACCACTTTCATGCCGCGGCCGCCACCCCCGAAGGCCGCCTTGATGGCCACCGGCCACCCGAACTCCTCGCCGAAGGCGACCACCTCGGCCGCAGAGGTGAGCACCTCGGAGCGCCCGGGCACACCGGACACGCCGGCCTTCTCGGCGGCGTGGCGGGAGCTGATCTTGTCGCCCATCACCTCGATGGCCTCCGGCGGGGGGCCGATGAAGGTCACGCCCCGTTCGGTGATGGCCCGGGCGAAGTCGGTGTTCTCCGAGAAGAACCCGTAGCCGGGGTGGACGCCGTCGGCTCCGCTGCGCTCGATGATGTCGAGGATGGCGGGGGTGTTGAGATAGCTCTCTGCCGCGGTCTGCCCACCCAGGGCGTAGGCCTCGTCGGCCAGGCGCACGTGGAGGGCGTCGCGGTCGAGCTCGGAGTAGACGGCCACGGTGGCCACTCCCAGTTCACGGCAGGTGCGAATGACCCTGACGGCGATCTCCCCCCGGTTGGCGATGAGGACCTTCTTCAGCACGCTGCGCCTTTCCCAGTGATCGTTCTTCGGATGGATGGTCGGACGGATCGGCAGCGGTCCACCGCTCGCCGAGGCGATATAACACTGTCACGGCCCGTAGGGTGTGTGCCATGCCGGGCCCCAGGTTCACCGACATCCGGCACTTCGACACCATCGATTCGACCAACCGCTACCTCCTCGACCAGGCCCGGGCGGGGGCGGCAGCAGGCGTGGTGGCGGTGGCCGACCACCAGTCGGCCGGACGGGGCCGCCTGGGCCGCCGGTGGGAGGCACCCCCAGGGGCCAATCTGTTGGTGTCGGTCCTCCTCCGATCCGATCTTCCGGTGGCCCAGGCTCACCTGGCCAGCGTCGTCGTAGCGCTGGCGGCACTCGACGCCGTGGAGGGTGAGCTGGGCGTGGAGCTGGTGGTCAAGTGGCCCAACGACCTGCTCTCGGCCGACGGCCGTAAGGTGGCCGGGGTGTTGGCCGAGGCCGACCTGCCCACCGGGACGGGTCCTGCTCAGCCCGGCACCTGGTTGGGCCCACCCGTCGTGGTGGGGATCGGGCTCAACGTGAACTGGCCGGCCGAGGACAGCGACCTCCCTCCCGACCTGGTCGGTACCACCACCTCCCTCCGACAGCTGACCGGTCGTGTTGTGGACCGTCCACGGCTGCTGGCTGCCTTGCTCGAGGCGCTGGAGCCTCGGGTGGCCGATCTCGAGACGGCAGCGGGTCGTGCCGTCCAGGCCGACCGGTTGCGAGCGCGGTGTGTGACGGTGGGATCCCGGGTGCGGGTCGAGTTGGCCGACGACCGGTTCGAGGGGACGGCCAGTGCTGTCACTGAGGAGGGACATCTGGTTGTGGATGTGGACGGCGACCGGAGGACGGTGGTGGCCGGCGATGTCGTACACCTGCGAACCTCCTCCTGATCGGGCGGCCGCCGGTACGGGGATACCTACGACCCAGCCCGGCCCCGGCCCGGATCCTCTCTCCCTGCAGAGGTCGATCCGGCCACGAGTAGCATTTCGTGGTGATGCGACTCCTCATCACCGGTGGCGCCGGTTTTATCGGTTCGAACTTCGTGCGTTTTTGGGTCGAACGTCATCCCGACGACGCGGTAGTGGCCTTCGATGTGCTCACCTACGCCGGAAACCGCCCCAATCTGGCTGATGTGGAGGACCGCATCGAGTTCGTCCGCGGGGACATCGGCGACTTCGAAGGGGTATCGAAGACGCTGGCCGAGCACCAGATCGACGTGGTCGTCAACTTCGCCGCCGAATCCCACAACAGCCTGGCCATCCTCGACCCCTCCCGCTTTTTCCGTACCAACGTGCTGGGCACGCAGACCCTGGCCGAGGCGGCCCGGCGCCACGGGGTGGCGCGCTTCCACCACATCTCCACCTGCGAGGTCTACGGGGATCTGCCCCTCGACTCCGACGAGGTGTTCACCGAGGAGACGGCCTACCGACCGCGTACCCCCTACAACGCCTCCAAAGCCGGTGCCGACCATGCGGTGCGGGCCTACGTGGAGACGTACGGCCTGCCCGCCACCATCACCAACTGTTGCAACAACTACGGGCCCTATCAGTTCCCCGAAAAGGTGATCCCCCTGTTCACCGCCAGGGCCCTCGACAACCTCCCTCTGCCTCTCTACGCGTCGACTCAGAACCGCCGCGAATGGCTGCACGTCGACGACCACTGCCGGGCCATCGAGCTGGTCCTGCGGCACGGCGAGGTGGGGGAGACCTACAACGTGGGGAGCGGGGTCGAAGCCAGCATCGAACAGATCGCCGACGCCGTCCTGGACGCCACCGGCAAACCACAGACGCTGAAGAAGATCGTCCCCGACCGACCCAGCCACGACCGCCGCTACCTGCTGGACTCGTCGAAGATCAGAGAGGCGCTGGGATGGGAGCCCACCGTTCCCTTCGAGCAGGGTCTGGCTGACACGGTGGCCTGGTACGCGGATCACCGGAGCTGGTGGGAGCCGCTCGCGACCGGGCGCCGGTGGTCGAGGGGGCCTGGGAACCAGCTCCCCCCCGGTCGATCCGTCGGACCGGTGACCGAGCCGAGGCGGGTGCTGCTGACCGGGGGCGACGGCCAGCTGGGTCGTGACCTCCGCCGGATCCTGGCCGGCGAGGTACCTGACGGTGGCAGTCCGGTCTCCGGTGCCACCCCGCTCGGCTTGGCCACCCCGGTGGCCGAGGGGGCCTTCGAGGTGTTGTCCACCGACATCGACACCATGAACCTGGTCGACCGAACAGCGGTGCGGTCGGCGAGCGAGGCGTTCCGGCCGGAGGTCGTGCTGCACGGCGGTGCGTTTACCTCGGTCGATGCCTGCGAGTCCGACCCGGACACCGCCTTCGCGGTGAACGCTCTGGGTACCCGGAACGTGGCCGAGGCGGCGGCTGCCGTCGGGGCCCACCTCGTCTACATCTCGACCGATTACGTCTTCGACGGCACCCTCGATCGCCCCTACCTCGAGTGGGACCGGCCGGATCCGAGGTCGGTCTACGGCCTCAGCAAGCTGGCAGGGGAGACCGAGGCACGGGCGTTGTGCGGACCGTCGGCCACCGTGGTCCGCACGTCGTGGGTCAGTGGGGCTCACGGCGCCAACATGGTGAAGACGGTGCTGGCCATGGCGGCCGACAGCTCCCGGCGGCCGCTCCGGTTCGTCGACGATCAAGTGGGCTGCCCCACCTTCACCGCCGACCTGGCCCGGGCGGTGGTGCGTTTGGCCCTCGACCGCCGACCGGGGACGTTCCACGTCACCAACCAGGGTGAGACCTCGTGGTACGGGCTGGCCCGGGCCACGCTCACGGCCGCCGGCCATGACGCCGGCCTGGTGGAGCCCATCGCCACTGCCGATCTGATCCCGGCCCGCCCGGCCCCACGGCCGGCCAACTCCCGGCTGGACAACGCAGCGCTGCGGCTGTCCGGGCTCCCACTGTTGCCCGGCTGGGAGGACGGCCTCGGCCGGCTGGTGGCGGCACTCTCGGTGGCCGATTGACCACAGTTTCGTACGCGGTCAGCTCGACGGCGTATCCTCTGTGGTCCGACGGCGACCCGGGGTCGAGCGCCGCCGCATCGTCCGGCCAACGGCACCCGCGTGCTGGGGCTGGCTTCAGAAGTGATGAGAACGAGCCGAAGTTGAGAACGCCGGCAGGGTCCGAGGACCGATTCGCCGCCATGACCGAAAGCGCAGGGAACGATACGTGATGGCTTCCAGCGCAGGGGCGACGGGAGGAGCGGGCCGACCTATCGGGTCTGAGTCCGGTGGGGCGGCCGCGTCGTTTGGGCATGGAGGTGCGGCCGTCCGGGTGCTGCCCCACGGCAAGGGTCATGCCGTGGCGGTCATCGGCGTGGGCTACGTGGGCCTGCCCACCGCGGCCACGCTGGCGCACCTCGGCCACCGGGTGACCTGTGGCGATGCCGATCCGGCCAAGGTGGCCATGCTGCAGAAGGGCAGGGTGCCCATCGTCGAGGATCACCTGGAGGAGCTGGTGCGGGAGGGGCAGCTGGCCAACCGGCTCCGGTTCGTGGTCGGCGCCACCGCAGCGGTCGAGGGAGCCGAGTTCGTCTTCCTGTGCGTCCCCACACCTCAAGGCGAGGACGGATCCGCCGACCTCTCATTCGTCGAGGCAGTGGCCGAGGAGATTGGGCCTCACCTGCTTCCCGGCTCGGTCATCGTCAACAAGTCGACGGTTCCGGTCGGTTCCACACTGGTGGTCGAGCGGGTCCTCGGTCGCCATGACGTGACCGTGGTCTCCAATCCCGAGTTCTTGCGGGAGGGCACGGCGGTGCCCGACAGTCTCCATCCCGAGCGCATCGTGGTCGGGGCCGACGACCAGGCCGCCGCGGCCAGGGTCGGTGACCTCTTCTCGGGAACGCACGCCCCGCTGCTGATCACCGACGCGGCAACCGCTGAGACGATCAAGTACGCCTCCAATGCGTTTCTCGCCACCAAGCTGAGCTTTGTCAACGCGGTCGCCGGTCTGTGCGAAGCAGTGGGGGCGGATGTTCGTGACGTGATCCTCGGGCTCGGCTACGACAAGCGGATCGGCTTCGAGTACCTACGACCGGGACCTGGTTGGGGCGGGAGCTGTCTACCCAAAGACACCAGGGCATTGGTGCATATCGCCGAGCAGGCCGGGTACGACTTCTCCTTCCTCCGGGGGGCCATTGCCACCAACGACGAGCAGTTTGTCCGGGTGGTAGCCAAAATCAGAGCGGCGGTCGGTGGCGACCTCGAGGGCGCGGTGATCGCGGTGTGGGGCCTCACCTTCAAAGCCGGTACCGACGACCTTCGCAACTCGCCGGCCGTCGAAGTGGTCCTTCGACTGGTGGAGGGTGGTGGGATTGTCCAGGTATTCGATCCCACGGTCCACGTGCCCACCGGTGACAAGTCGGGTCCGGTCGAGGGCCTGGAGGAGTTCGCGCACAAGGGCAGCGGACTCAGTTCAGCCAATCTGGTGCGAGCATTTCCCGATGCCTATGCGGCCTGCGCCGGAGCGGTCGTGCTGGTGGTGTTGACCGAGTGGGACGAGTTTCGATGGCTCGACTTCGCCAAGGTCCAGTCCAACATGGCCGAGGCGGTGGTGGTGGATGCCCGCAATCTGCTGGATCCAGCCCAGCTGCGCCGGATCGGGTTCGACTACACAGGGATCGGCCGTCGGTGAGCCCGCGTCAGGTGGTCCTGGGCGGCGCCGGTTTCGTGGGATCGCACCTCTGTGACCAGCTGTTGGCCCGGGGTGACCAGGTGGTCTGCGTCGATGACTTCTCCACCGGCCGGCGCTCGAACGTGAGCCATCTGGCCGAACATCCCGGATTCACGCTGATCGAAACGGACATCTCCCGCTCGCTCCCCGTCGAGGGGAGGGTGGACGGAGTGTTCAACCTGGCCAGTCCGGCTTCGCCACCCGACTACCTGGCCTTGCCTCTCGAGACCCTGGCCGTGGGGAGCGAGGGCACCCGCCGGGGCCTCGAGCTGGCCCACCGTCACGGAGCCCGATTTCTGATGGCCTCGACCAGTGAGGTCTACGGCGATCCGGAGGTACACCCGCAGACCGAAACCTACTGGGGAAGCGTCAACTCGGTCGGTCCCCGCAGCGTCTACGACGAGGCCAAGCGATTCGCCGAGGCGCTGACCATGGGCTATCACCGGGCCCTGGGCACCAACGTGACCATCGTCAGGATCTTCAACACCTACGGGCCCCGTCTTCGCCCCGACGACGGGAGGGTGGTGTCCAACTTCCTGCTCCAGGCCCTCCGGGGGGAGCCGCTCACCGTGTACGGCGACGGGACCCAGACCCGCAGCCTGTGCTACGTAGAGGATGAGGTCCAGGGACTTATCGCCCTCTTCGACTCCGAACTGGTCGGCCCGGTCAACATCGGCAATCCCGACGAGTACACCGTCCTCCAGCTGGCCCGCACCATCGTCGACCTGATGGGGTCCTCGTCACCCATCATTCATCTCCCGCTGCCGGTTGACGATCCCACCCGTCGCCAACCGGACATCACCCTGGCCCGCACCGCACTCGGGTGGGAGCCGACCACCGAGCTGCGTGACGGATTGGCCCGGACCGCCGCCTACCTTGCCGAGGATGCCGGGGTCGACGTGGCGGTCGGAAGTGTCGGAAGTGTCGGAAGTGTCGGGAGGGTCGGGAGGGCACACGATGGTGGGCAGTGACGTCCGGCGACCCTCCGCCGGTCGAGAAGACTCTGCCGGTCGAGAAGACTCTGCCGGTCGAGAAGACTCTGCCGGTCGAGAAGACTCTGCCGGTCGAGAAGAGCACGCTGATCAAGGAGACCGCAGACATGGGTGAGAGCGGAATCGACGAACCGGTCGAGAGGGATGACCGGTACTCGCTGCTGTCGGTGATCGTGCCGGTGTTCAACGAGCGCTCGACGGTGGCCGAGGTGATCCGCCGGATCAGGGCCGTCGACCTGCCATTGGACATCGAGGTCATCGTGGTCGATGACGGTTCGTCGGACGGCACCGACAAGGTGCTGGCCGCCATCGGCGATTCGACGGTCCGGGTGATCAACCACTCGCACAACAAGGGAAAGGGCGCGGCCATCCGCACCGGCATGGAGTCGGTCCGGGGGGATCTGGTACTGGTTCAGGACGCCGACCTCGAGTACGACCCGGCCGATTGGATGCGACTCCTCGACCCCATCCTGCGAGGAAAAGCCCAGGTGGTCTACGGGAGTCGGTTCACCGGCGAGCGCAAGAACATGCTTCCGCTGCACTGGATCGGCAACCGCTTCTTGTCCCTGGTGACCAACGTGCTCTACTCCTCGACCTTGTCGGACATGGAGACCTGTTACAAGCTGTTCGATGTCCGGGTGCTCGAGGGGATCACCATCCAGTCCGACAAGTTCGACTTCGAGCCCGAGATCACCGCCAAGGTCCTGCGGCGTGGCTACCGGATCTACGAGGTGCCCATCTCCTATGCCGGCCGTGAGGCCGACGAGGGGAAGAAGATCACCTGGCGGGACGGTTTCGGTGCCTTGAAGGCTCTGGTCAGATACCGGTTCACCCGGCTCGACCCGTGATCCGGCGCCCTCCGGGCGCGACCCCGCGATCGCTGTTGTGCCGGTGACGAGCCCGGATACCGGGGGCCCGGTCGAGGTAACCATTCCCGCGGTGGTGATCGTCAACTACGAGTCGGGCGACGCGCTCGCCCACTGCGTGCACGACTGGCGGGCCGACGGGGCGACCGAAGTGGTGGTGGTCGACAACGGCTCCACCGACGGGTCACTGGACTCGGTACGCCGGGACTACCCCGACGTGGTGGTGCTCGTGCCCGGTCGGAACCTCGGATACGGTGCGGCGGCCAACCGTGGGGTGGCCGTTACCACCACGCCGTCGGTGGTGGTGAGCAATCCCGACCTCGAGGTCGCCCGCGGGTCCCTGGCCACTCTGACCCGGGCACTGGAAGACGACCCCCGGGCCGCGGTGGCCGGTCCGCTCATCCGCACCTCCGATGGTGCTCGGTATCCGTCGGCTCGCGTCTTCCCTTCGCTGGTCGATGCCGCCGGTCATGCCCTGCTGGGCATCTTCGCCCCCGACAACCGATTCACCCACTCCTACCAGCGGACCGACCTCGACGACACCTCCGCCGTCGAGGTGGTCGACTGGGTGTCCGGGGCCTGCTTTCTGGTCCGCCGGTCGGCTTACGAACAGGTAGGAGGGTTCGATGAGGCCTACTTCATGTACGCCGAGGACGTCGATCTGTGCTGGCGTCTCGGGCGTGAGGAATGGCGGGTGGTGTACGTCCCCGGTGCCGAGGTGGTGCATCGACAGGGGATCTCGACCGACCGCCATCCCTACCGCATGATCGTGGAGCACCACCGCTCCCTGTTGCGCTTCGCCGATCGGTCCACCGCAGGATGGCGACGGATTCTCCTGCCCCTGGTGGCTGTGGGCATCGGGACCCGGGCCCTCCTGGCCTTCGCCGCCCGGATCGCCGGTCGGTGAGCGGTGCGGCCAGGCTGCTGACGACAGGCTGTAGGGTGTCCTCCGATCATGGCGAGTAACTCGACGGGCAAATGGGTGGAGCGAGCCGCCACCACCGGGGGCGGACGGACCTATCGCGGTCAGATGCCGGTCAACTGGTACGCCAGCCTGGTGGTCATCTGCATCGTGGGGTTTCTCCTGGTCGGCTACAGCCGGTACCAAAACACCCACCGGGTGGCCTCGTCGGCCGGTCCCCCCACCACGCAGCAGCAGTGGTTCGCGGCACTGGGCATCGATGTCTGCGGGACCATGGAGCCCAACCTTCCGGCCAGTACCAACGGCTCGAAGACCGGACTCACCGCCAATGGGAACGGTGTGCTCACCATTTCCCCGAAGAACAGCTCGGAGTCGGGGGCCAACGCCACGCTGGGCAAGTTCGTCTCCGGCTACAAGGGCCTGGTCCTCAACTCTTCGACCCTGCAGTACCCGGGCAAGACGGCTTACAGCGACGGTGACGTGTGTCCCAAGGGAACCCCTGATTCCGGCAAGCCCGGTGTAGTCATCGTGGACAGCTGGCCCAGCTTCAACTCCAAGTCCAAGGGCCAAGAGACGAGCGGCCCACCCGAGGACCTCCTCTTTCAGAACGGCCAGTTGATCACCATGGGCTTCGTCCCGGCTACCGCGACCCTGCCCAAGCCGCCGGCCCAGGCCATCACCAGCCTGATCACCGCGGTCACCGGTGGAGGGACCAGCACTTCCACCACCCTGCCGAGCACTGCCGTCACGGCGCCGTCCACCACGGCACCGTCCACCACACCTTCGACGAACGTGCCGTCCACCACGGCCACCACCACCACCAAGTGAGAGCGGTTGTGCTGGTGGGCGGCGAGGGCACGCGCCTGCGCCCTCTCACCCTGACCACGCCCAAGCAGATGCTCCCCATCGTGGAACAGCCCATGATCGAGCGGGTACTCGGCCATCTGGCCGCTCACGGCATCGAGGACGCCGTCCTCTCACTCGGGTATCGACCCGACGCCTTCATCAATGCCTACCCGGGGGGCACCATTGCCGGCGTGCGTATCTCCTATGCGGTGGAACCGACGCCGCTCGACACCGCCGGTGCCATCCGCTTCGCCGCCGATCACGCACAGATCACAGAGCCGTTCGTGGTGGTCAACGGCGACGTCCTCACCGACGCCGATGTCACCGCACTGATCGACTTCCATCACGCCTCGGGCGGCGAGGGCACCATCAGCCTCACGCCGGTGGACGACCCCAGCGCCTTCGGCGTCGTTCCTACCGACGAGCGGGGCCGGGTCGAGGCCTTCATCGAGAAGCCGCCCCGCGACGAGGCCCCCACCAACCTGATCAACGCCGGCACCTATGTGTTCGAACCGTCGGTGCTGGAGCGGATCCCGACCGGACGCCGGGTGTCCATCGAGCGCGAGACCTTTCCCGCCCTGGTCGAGTCGGGCACCCTGTTCGCGCTGGGCTCCGAGGCCTATTGGTTGGATACCGGGACACCGGACGCCTACCTGAAGGCCCATCGTGATCTCCTCCTCGGACGCCGACCCTCGGCGCCGGCGCCCAACGCGGTCATCGACCCGACGCTCGGGGTCGATGTGTGGCGGATCGGGACGGTCGAGGTGGCCAGCACCGAGGTGACCCGCTCTCTGTTCGGTACCGGTTCGTCAGTGGCTGCCGGTGTGGTTGTCGAGGAGTCGGTGATCGGCGCCGGCGCGGTGATCGAGGAGGGGGCCTCGGTCCGTAGCTCGGTTCTCCTCCCCGGTGCCCGGATCGCCTCCAAGGCCTCGGTCGAGGGCTCGGTGATCGGCCCCGACGCCATCATCGGCCAGCGGTGCGTGATCCACGGGGTGTCGGTGATCGGTGCCGGTGCGGTGACCGCTTCGGGAACGGTGATCGACGGTCAACGGGTCCCGTCCGGGGTCTGATCGTGCGTGTGCTCGTCACCGGTGGCGCCGGGTTCATCGGATCCACCCTGGTCGACCGTTTGCTGGCTGAAGGTCACACCGTCGATGTCCTGGACGACCTCTCGTCGGGTTCCCTGGCCAACCTGGCCGAGGCCCGGGCATCTGCCGGCCATCAACTGGCCGTCCACCAGATGGATGTCCGATCGGCCGAGGTCGTCGACCTGATGGCTCGGCGCCGACCCGAAGTGGTCTTCCACCTCGCTGCCCAAGCCGACGTGCGGGTGTCGGTGGCCGACCCGGTCTTCGACGCCGACGTGAACCTGATCGGCACGCTACGGGTCCTCGAGGGCGCCCGGGTCTGCCACGCCGATCGGCTGGTGTTCGCGGCCAGCGGCGGGACCCTCTACGGGGAACCGGACCCTTCGGAGTTGCCCCTTTCCGAGTCCTTGCCCCAACGCCCCCTGTCACCCTACGGCGTGTCCAAAAAGGCGGCCATCGATTATCTGGTCGCCTACCGCGAGCTGCACTCCCTGGAGTTCTCGGCGCTGGCCCTAGCCAATGTCTACGGCCCGAGGCAGGACCCCCACGGGGAGGCCGGCGTGGTAGCAATCTTCGCCGAGCGACTGCTGCAGGGTGAACCGGTCACCGTGTTTGGCGATGGGGAGCAGACCCGCGATTTCGTCTATGTCGACGACGTGGTCGACGCCTTCGTCAGGGGGGCGACCAAGGGTGGGGGACTGGTCTGCAACGTCGGGACGGGCCAAGAGACGTCGGTGAACCGGCTGCTCACTGAGATGGCAGCCCAGGCCGGTGTCGAAGCCCGGATCACCCACCAACCGTTGCGGGCCGGTGAGTTGCAACGCAGTGCGCTCGATCCTACCCGGGCCGGCATCCAGCTCGGATGGAGTGCATGGACGGCACTGGGCAAGGGGACGGCGGCCGTCCTGGACTACGTCGGCCGGAAGCTGGCTGACGGGTCCGGCATCTGAGCCGCTCGGCATTGCCCGGCCGGCCGGGGGCCCGGCTCAGGAAGGACGCGAACGCCCCTGCGCCGGCCGCGGGGGCTCGAGGCAGTAGTCTGAAGAGGTCCTGGTGCGCCGAGTAGGCGGCAGGCCACCCCGCAGACACATCCCGTGTCCCTCCCTGTCGCACGAAAGCACCCCCATGCCCCCCTTGCAGCCCTCGTTCGCCTCCCTCGGCGTGCCCGCCGACATCGTCGCCGCGCTCGACCGCAAATCGATCAGCGCAGCCCTTCCCCATCCAGGCGGCCACCATCCCCGACGCCCTGGCCGGCCGGGACGTCTGTGGGAAGGCACCGACCGGTTCGGGCAAGACGCTGGCCTTCGGGATCGGCGCGGTGGCCCGGCTACGGGGCAAGCCGTCCCGGCCGAAGCACCCCCGGGTCCTCGTGCTCACCCCCACCCGCGAGCTGGCCGCCCAGGTGGCCACCGAACTCCGGATCCTGGCCACGCCGCGGTCCCTGCGGGTCGACTCGTTCTACGGCGGGGTGGGGTACGGACCCCAGCTGAAGGCCCTGTCCCGTGGCGTGGACGTGGCCGTGGCCTGCCCGGGACGCCTGGGTGACCTCATCGAGCGGGGGAGCATCCGACTCGATGCGGTGGAGATCGTGGTGATCGACGAGGCCGACCGGATGGCCGACATGGGCTTCCTGCCCGAGGTGAAGCGGCTGCTCGACCTGACCCCGGACGACCCGCCAGACACTGCTGTTCTCGGCCACGCTGGACGGCGACATCGACGTGCTGGTCCGTCGGTACCAGCACGAGCCGGCCCGTCACGAGCTCGAGGCCGACGAGGACGACACCAGCGCCGCCGTGCACCTGTTCTGGAAGGTGGCCTCGGGCGATCGGATCGACCGGCACCGCCGAGATCGTGGCCGCCTCCGGTCCGACCATCGTGTTCTGCCGGACCAAGCACGGTGCCGACCGGATCGCCCGGCAGCTGGAGCAGCGCGGGGTGCGGGCCGCCGCCATCCACGGCGACCGGAGTCAGAAGCAGCGGGAGAAGGCCCTCGACTCGTTCGTCCGGGGAGCGGTCGACGCCCTGGTGGCCACCGACGTGGCCGCCCGGGGTATCCACGTTGACGGGGTCAACGCCGTAGTCCACTTCGACCCGTCGGCCGAAGCCAAGGATTACGTGCACCGTTCGGGGCGGACGGCCCGGGCCGGCGCCACCGGTGTGGTGGTCAGCTTCGTGACCCCGGACAAGGCCGCGGCGGTGAAGAAACTGCAGCGGCAGATGGGGGTACCCATGGGCACCACGGCGGCCGACGTGTCCGCCATCGCCGCGGTGATCGGCGATCCGCCGCCGCGTCGCCCGGCCTCCCGTCCGGACAGCCGCCCGGCGAGCAACGGCTCGGGCCGACGGCCCGGTGGCCAGCGCTCGGTCCGGCCGGCGCGAGCAACCAAGACGTGGAGCAATGATCGGACGTCGAGGCCGGCTGCTCCGAGGGCCAACGGGAGCGGTGCCCCTGACGGGCCGGCTCCAGTCGGCAACGGGAACGGTTCCGGTCCTGCGCCGGTGAACCCGGGGGTACAGCCGAAGAAAAAGCACCGGGGTGCCGCCCCCTGGGAGAAGAGGGGCAAGCCCGGCAAGGGTTCAGGACACGGAAGGCCGGGCAAGGCCGGTGGAGCCTCCTCCTCATCGCGGCGCACCCGTCGGAGCGGAGCCAGCGGGGCAGGTGGGGGCCAGGCCGGCGGTTCCCACGGCCAGCGTCGAGGCGCACCGGTGGGCGCCAAACGGGGCTCGGGCGGAAATTCGGCTGGTGGAGGATCCGGCCGGGGCCGCTGAGCCCTGCCGGTTGCCGCCACACGGCTCATCGCTCCCCCCTCCGTCCCCCGTTCGCCCCCCGGCGTGAGTGAGTCCTGCGCCATCACCAACAGGTGGTACTACTCGATTCTCTCCCACCTCACCACCTCACCACCTCACCACTGCTCTACGGCGATGCCTACCAGCTCAACTTCACCGTCAATCCCGGCCAGTCCGACGCGGCGTTGGTCCACGTGCTCACCCACAACCACGCCATCGACCAGATCACCCGGGGAGTGGCCACCCCGGTGTCCATTGACGGAAAGAGCGTGGGGACCGTCGCCGCCCGGTCGATCCGTGGTCCACTGCTGTTCTCGACCGTCGACGGTCGGCTGCCGTCCGGCGCCGGGGAGATCGGGCTCGGCGCCGGAACCATGCGGACGCTCCACGCCCGACTGGGAACGGTGCTGCCCGCCTGCCCGCCGGGCCCCGGGTACGCGGCGTGCACCGCGGCGGTGCCGGCCGACGTAGACGGCGGGATCCTGGTCAGCGTGGTGCCCGGACCCCGGGGCCGGGCCGCGGTCACCCACTACCTAGACACCTACCGGTCGATCACCGCCCTGCCCATCACGCCGACGTCGCTGATCAACTTCGGGGAGGCGGTCGATGTTCCCCTCGTCTTCGGAGGAATCCTGGTCATCTTCGGGGCGGCCACGCTGGCCCACCTCCTTTTTGGTCAGTGTCTCCCGCCGTCGCCGGGAGATCGGGCTGTTGAAGGTGCTGGGCTTCGTCAACCATCAGGTGATCTCGTCGGTGGGCTGGCAGTCGACCACGCTGGCCCTCATCGGCTTGGTGGTCGGAGTCCCCCTCGGAGTGATCGCCGGTCGGACCACCTGGACACTGTTCGCCTCCCATCTGGGTGCCGTCCCGGTGCCGGTCGTGCCGATCGGTCTCCTCGGTGTCCTGGTGGTCGGTGTCCTGGTGGTCGGTGTCCTGGTGGTCGGTGTCCTGGTGGTGGCCAACCTCCTGGCCATCGGTCCGGCGCTGGTGGCCACCCGAGCCAAGCCGGGTTGGTTGTTGCGGACAGGCTGAGTCCGTCCGGCCGGCATCCGATCGGGCCGGGGGCGCTGACCGCCGGCCGGGACGCCGCCCTACACTGGCCTCGTGTACTACGGACATGAATCCTGGATTGCCCTGGTCGTGTTCGGGGCCATGTTCGCCCTCCGGATGGCCACTTCCCAACGCCGACGACGAAGGGGTGCTCCGGGCCAGCGGAGCTCGTTCACCGGTCCCGGCCCGCAGGGATCCCGGCGGCCGCCCGGTGCAGGTGTCGATCAGGCGCCGCCGGCCGGAGTCGTTCCCAAAGGCGCCTCGGGCGGGCTCGCCCCCGGTTGGTTCACCGATCCCTCCCTCCGCCACCAGCAGCGCTATTGGTCGGGAAGCGAGTGGACCGAGCACGTCACCGACGACGGCGTGCCCGGTATCGACCCACCACCGGACACCGGTTCCGGCCGGTAGGGCAGGGGTCACACCGGGGGTTCGCCGCCGGCCGTCTACAGTCGCCGGGTATGAGCTCCGACTCCAAGCCCACCGTGACCATCCCCGACGGCCCTCCCCCCGGTGACCTGGTGATCGAGGACCTCGAGATCGGGGAGGGCCCCGAGGCGGTGGCCGGCCAGTCGGTCAACGTCCACTACGTCGGCGTGTCCTGGTCCACCGGCGACGAGTTCGATTCCTCCTGGAGCCGCAGCGAGCTGTTCGCCTTCCCGCTCGGCGCCGGACAGGTCATCTCCGGTTGGGACCAGGGTGTGGCCGGAATGCGGGTCGGTGGACGGCGCCGCCTCACCATTCCTCCCCACCTCGGCTATGGCGAGCGGGGCGCGGGAGGCGTGATCGGACCCAACGAGACGTTGGTGTTCGTGGTCGACCTCCACGACGTGGGCTGAGCCCAAGGGGCCGGCCAAGCCAAGTCGGCCGTGTGCCGCTCAGGGGCCGCAGCGCTCGTTCCAGCCCCCGCTCCGCCATCGCTCAGCGGAACAGGTCCTCGTCCGGTGGGCGGATGATCTCGTCAGCCACCGAGGCCGGGCGGAGCCAGGCCGGATCCACACCGCGCAGCACGGCGGCCGGTATCCCCCGGTCCTTGCCCATCACCAGCTCGGCGGCGCCGGCCAGTTCGTCGGCCACGCACACCTCGGTCGCCTCGAGGATGCGCCCGGTGGCATCGGTGGTCCCGCGCAGGTCGACCACACCGGCGATGCCGGCGATCCCGATGGCCACGTCGGTCACCCCGCGTCGCCAGGTCCGTCCGAAGGTGTCCGAGACGATCACGCCCACCGACACCCCGTAGCGGTGCTCGAACGCCTCCCGAATCCGGCGGGCCGAACGGTCGGGGTCGACGGGGAGGAGGGCGGCCGTGCCGGCGTCCACGTTGGACAGGTCGACACCGGCGTTGGCGCAGATGAACCCCTGGGCGGTTTCGGTGATGAGCAGGTCGCCGCGGCGCCGCAGGATCCGCACCGACTCCGACTCGACCAGGGCCCGCTTGGCCGCCGGGTCGTCATGGTCCAGTGGGACGATCCGTCCTTCGGCCTTCGACACCACTTTTTGGGTCACCACCACTACGTCGCCGTCGGCCACACCCGCAGGAGCCGAGGACAGAGCCCCGACCAGCAGCGCGGCCAGGTCGTCGCCCGGGCGGACCTCACCGAGACCGGTGACCGGGTAGACGGCGAGTCCACCCGGCTCAGGGGACGGCATGAAGCACGATCCGGGCCAGTGCAGCCGCATGTTGGACGTCGGACATGATGGTGGGAGCGACCAGGCACCGCACGCCCTCGGCCTCGACCGCTCGGGCCAAGTGGGCGTCGGCCTCGTCGATCACCAGTGTCCCCATCCACCCGGCGTACCAGCGGGCCACGCCGACCACCGACGACTCGAAGCCCATCTCGCGGAGCAGCCGGTCGGCCGGACCCTTCAACGCCGCGCCGGCCACGATAGGGGACACCCCGACGATCCGGTCCCGGAGGGGCAAGAGGTGTTCGAGAACCCCGGGGACGGCGAGCACCGGGCCGATGGAGACCACCGGGTTGGACGGGCAGACCACCACGACCTCGGCCGAGGTCAGGGCCTCGAGCACCCCGGGGCCGGGCCGGGCCGCCTCCGACCCCTCGAACCGGACAGCGGACACCTCCACATCGTGGTGGAGGCGGACGAAGTACTCCTGGAACCCGACCTCGGGCCCGTCTCGCAGCTGCAGTCGGGTGCGGAGGAGATCATCGGTTACCGGTACCAGGCGGAGGCCCAGGCCGAAGGAGCGGGCCAACTCGGCGGTGACCTCACCCAGTCGGGCACCCTCGCTCAGCCGCTGGGTCCGGTAGCAGTGGGTGGCCAGGTCCTGGTCGCCGAGGTTGAACCAGGTGACCCCGCCCAGCCGGTCGAGAGACTCCATGACCCGCCAGGTCTCGCCGGCCAGGCCCCAGCCGGTGTCGGGGTTGATGGCGTCGGCCAGGGTGTACATCACCGTGTCCAGGTCCGGGGCGATGTGCAGCCCGTGGAGCACGGTGTCGTCGCCGGTGTTGACCACGGCCACGATCTCGGCCGGTGGCACCACTTCGACCATGCCCCGGAGGAGGCGCGCCGCCCCGACCCCTCCGGCCAACGCCGCGATCATCGCGGCCGCCCTCCCCGGTGCGGCGAGAGGGCGAAGGGGTCGGCCATCCGGGGCAGGCTACCCGGCCCGGTCCCGGTGCTGGCCCCGACCCCGCGGTGTGCAAGGCTCCCTGCGTGTGCGCGGCCCGATCTGCCCCCGCTTACCAGGGTGGGCTATCAGTCGGTGTCGACGCCACGTCCCTGCTCGGTCGGCCCACCGGCGTCGGCGCCTTCACCGCCGGTGCCCTCCTGGGTCTGGCTGGCACGGCCGGGGTCGGGGTCTCGGCCTTCGCGGTGAGCTGGCGCCGTCGAAAAGAGATCCGCAACCTGGTACCGGCCGGGGTATCCACCGAGCAGCGGGCCATGCCGGCCCGGCCGCTCCATGCCGCCTGGCGCCGCTCCTCGCTGCCGCCGGTCGAGTGGTTCATCGGTGACCACGACGTCGTTCACGGGACCAACTTCGTTGTACCCCCGACCCGCCGGGCCACCAGGGTGGTGACCGTCCACGACCTCACCGTCGTCCTCTATCCCGAACTGTGCGATCCACCCACCCTGGTCTTCCCCCGGCTGGTACGCCGGGCGGTGGCCGAGGGTGCTTGGGTGCATACCCCGTCACAATTCGTGGCCGACCAGGTGGTGTCCGAGTGGGCCGTCGACCCGGGCCGGGTGCGGGCGGTCCACCACGGCATCCCCCCCTTGCCGGACCTTCCGGCCGCACCGGCCGGCTCGGCCCTCCGCCTTCCCGAAGGGTGTGGCCGCTATGTGTTGGCCGTGGGAACCGTCGAGCCACGGAAGGACTATCCGTTGCTGGTAAAGGCCTTCGCCGATGTGGCCGCCGCCCATCCGGATGTGGCGCTGGTGGTGGTGGGCGGCGACGGCTGGGGAGCGGCGCGGTTTTCTGACGCGCTGGCCGCCTCCCCGTTCCGGACCCGCATCGTCCGCCCCGGCTACCTCGACGACACCGCGCTGGCCGCCACCTTGTCCGGGGCCTCGGTGCTGGCCTATCCGTCCCGCTACGAGGGGTTCGGATTCCCGCCGCTCCAGGCCATGGCGGCCGGTGTACCGGTGGTGGCCACTGCAGCCGGAGCGGTGCCCGAGGTGGTGGGCGACGGTGCCCTGCTCGTCCCACCCGGTGATGGCGACCGACTGGCTGCCGCCCTGGTCCGGGTGCTCGACGGGGGATCTGACGTTGTCGATCTGGTCGGGCGGGGGATGGCGCGCAGCGACGCGTTCTCGTGGCGCTCCTGTGCCGAGGGCCTGTTCGCTCTGTACCGTGACGCCCACAGCGGCGCCCGTACCGGCGCGGCCGAGCCCGACCGGCGGCCACCGGTCCGATGAGTCGGATCCGCCTCCTCATGATGGTCGAGCAGCTCCGGCGGGCCGCTTCCGGGGGGATCGGTACGTACATCCAGGGGCTGGTCGAAGGCCTCCACGCCCTCGAGCCCTCCGAGGTGCCCGATGTGGAGGTGGTGGCCAGCCGCCGGCCCAGGGGCCAGCGCGGACCCGATGCCCTGGCCGCCTTGGGCTACCCGGCTCGTAGCCTGCCGCTCCCGGGGCCGGTCCTGACCCGAGCCTGGGACCACGGGTTGCTTCGGGCGCCACGCGGCTTCGATCTGGTCCACTCCACCTCGCTGTCGACCATGGAACCGGGCCGGGCCGTCCTGGTGGCCACCGTTCATGACCTGTTGTGGCGGCGGGTGCCCGAGGCCTACCCCGAGCGGGGTCGCACCTGGCACGAGGCCGCCCTCCGTCGGGCCCTGCGCCGAGCCGAGCGTTTCATCGTGCCCGCCCAGGCGGTGGCCGACGACCTGCTGCTGGCCGGAGCCCAGGCTGAGTCGATCACCATCATTCCCATGGGATCCGACCATCTGCCCCCGCCCGACCTCGAGGCGGCCACCACCCTGCTGTCACGGATGGGCATCGACGGTCCCTTCCTGCTCAGTGTGGGCACCCTCGAGCCTCGCAAGAACCAGGCCCGCCTCATGGAGGCCTACGGACGGATCCGGGCCAAGCTGCCCGAGCCGTGGCCGCTGGTCCTGGTGGGCCCGACCGGCTGGGGCGAACGGGTGCGGCCCCGGCCCGGCGTGATCCTGGCCGGCCTGGTCTCACCCACCGAACTCTCCGCCCTCTACGCCATGACCCGGCTACTGGCCTATGTCCCCCTCATCGAAGGGTTCGGGCTCCCCCCAATCGAGGCGATGGCCTTCGGTGCCCCGGTGGTGGCGAGCCCACTGCCCAGCACGGCCGGTGCCGCCTTCGAGGTCGACCCGCTGGACGTGGAGTCGATCGCCGCCGGCCTGCTCACCGTGGCCACCGATCCGGTGGAACGGGAACGGTTGCAGGCGCTCGGACTCGACCGTTCCGCCGAACTGGCCTGGTCGACCATCGCCCGGCGGCACCTCAATGTCTGGCAAGAGGCCTACGAGATGCGGTCACGGCCCGGCCGTGCCTGAGGCGGTGCTGAAGCTGTCGCTGGATGTCACCGCCGTCCCGACCCATCCGGTGGGGGCCGGTCAGTACACCCAGGCATTGGCCGGCGCCCTGGCCGAGAGGTCAGACGTCGACCTGGTGCTGGTCGGTCGACGCTCGGACCGGGCCCGATGGACCGCCCTCGCCCCCGGGGCCGAGGTGGCGGCGCTCGCCCCGTCGGCCCGTCCGCTCCGACTGGCCTGGGAACAGCTGCGACTTCCCGGGCTCCTGGCTGGTCTCGGGCCGGCGGTCCACCACGGGCCGCACTACACCATGCCCGAGCACAGCCGGGTGCCGGTGGTGGTCACCGTGCACGACCTCAGCTTCTTCGAGGCACCTCAGTGGCACCAGCGCTCCAAGGTCCTGGTGTTCCGTCGGGCCATCCGGGTCGCCGCCCGCCGTGCCTCAGCGGTGGTATGCCCCAGCCGGGTGACCGCCGATCAACTGGCCCGGTGGTGCAGGGTCGACGCTGAGGTGTTCGTGGCTCACCACGGCGTGGATGCCGATCGGTTCCGGCCGGACGAGCCGGACGAGGGATGGGACCGGAGGGCACTGGCCGAGGTGGACCGGCGGCTCACCGCGGAGCGCCCGCTCCTGGTGTTCGTGGGCACACTCGAACCCCGCAAGGATGTCCCCACGCTGGTGCGGGCCTTTGCTCGGGTGGCCGGCCGGCATCCCGAGGCACTGCTGGTGTTGGCCGGCGGCCAGGGTTGGGGTACGGCCGACATCGACCGAGCCGTGGCGGACTCCGGCCTCGGGTCCCGCATCGTCCGCACCGGCTATCTGCCCGACCCGGTGGTCCCTGCGCTCCTGCGATCGGCCACTGCTGTGGTCTACCCCGCCCTCTACGAGGGGTTCGGACTACCGGCTCTCGAAGCACTGGCCTGCGGCGCCCCGCTGGTGACGACGACCGGCACGGCCATGGAGGAGGTGGCCGGGGGTGCTGCGGTCCTCGTGGGGCCGGGTGATCAGACCGGCCTGGCCGATGCCCTCGACGCCGAGTTGGACGGGCGGAGCGGCGGTGCCACGGCGGTGCGCATGCGGCGGGAGCGAGGGTTGGTCATTGTGGCCGAGCACACCTGGGAACGAAGTGCCGAACACCACCTGGCTGCCTACCGCCACGCCGCCAGCCATCGGCACCCACCGGCCTCCGGGTCTGCCGGCGGCCCTACCGAGCCGGTAGGGTGATCCGTCGTGCGTTCCCTCATCACCGGTGGTCGCGGCTTTGTGGGCCACTGGCTGGCCGATCATCTCCGTGGGTTGGGCGATCAGGTCGTGGTCATCGACCAGGAGGTCGACGTAACCGACCCCACCAAACTGCTGGCCGCGGTGACGGAAGCCGCCCCTGACGCCATCTACCATCTGGCCGCCATGACCCACGTGGGCCAGTCGTGGGACGAGCCCCTCCGGGTGGTGGAGGTCAACGTCATCGGCACCGCCGCCCTTCTGGCTGCGGCCCGCGAGTGCGGCACCGATCCCCGGGTACTGGTCACCAGTTCGGCCGAGGTCTACGGGGCGGTCACCGATCCGACCAGCCTGCCACTTACCGAGGACTCGCCGACCGCACCGCTCACCCCCTACGCGGCCAGCAAGCTGGCGGCCGAGGCCCTCATCGCGCAGGCCGTCCTGGGCCATGGACAGCACGTCATCACGGTGCGGCCCTTCAATCACATCGGCCCACGGCAGACGCCGAACTTCGCGGTACCGGCGCTGGCCAAGCGAATCGTGGAGGCCGACCGGTTGGGTGCGCCCTCCATTCCGGTCGGCAACCTCTCGGCCCGGCGTGACTTCACCGACGTGCGGGACGTGGTCCGGGCCTATCGGCTGCTCATCGAGTCGGGTCGTCCCGGTGTGATCTACAACGTGTGTTCGGGACGGGATGTGGCCATCCGGGAGATCGCCGACGACCTGCTGGCCCTGGCCGGTACGTCACTCGGGTTCGAGACGGACCCTTCGCTGGTGCGACCGGTCGAGGTGCCGGTGCTGCGAGGCGATCCGGGGCGCCTGATGGAGGTCACCGGTTGGAAGCCGGAGATCCCTCTCGAACGGACACTGGCTGACGTGTTGGCCTACTGGCGCCAACAGGTCGACTGACGCCGTTTGTCCCGGCAGCGTGTCCCGACTCGACCGGTGCGCCGGACCGCCCCACCGGTCGAGCGGGTATCTGCAGGTGATTCGGGCCCGGGGCCGGCTGTTCAGGCCGGCCCTCCCTGATCAGGCGGCGGCCGAGGGGATCCGCGAGCGGATCTGGGTGCGGGCCTCTTTGGCCTGGACGTGCGCCTGCTTGGCCAGGTCGCGGGCCTGGGTGGGGAGACGGTCCTCCAGAGGGGCAACCGCTGCCTCGAGACGCTCGATGACCTCTTCGAACCGCTCCATCAGTCCTTCGACCGTGGTGTCGACCGAGTGCAGCGCGCCGCTCAGATCGGTCCGCACAGCATGGACCTTGTCCTCGATGCCGGACTTGGGATCGCCCATGCGCTTCAGCAGCTCCTGCCGTTGGACCTGGACCTGCTGGAAGCCGAGCA
Source organism: uncultured Acidimicrobiaceae bacterium (assembly GCA_963824355.1). Lineage (GTDB taxonomy): Bacteria > Actinomycetota > Acidimicrobiia > Acidimicrobiales > RAAP-2 > Bog-756. Next base: position 729,645 of record CAWGOY010000017.1, read on the forward strand.
CGCCGGCCCCGATCACCACATAGGTGGCGTCCTTGGCCACGGCGGCGATGTCCTTGGCTGCCTTGGTCACGTCGGTGTTGAAGTCGGGAAAGCTGAGATCGGGCAACTTGATCTCGGGGATCTTGACATTGGGCTTCTTGATGGTGGGCATTGCGTTCTCCTTCGTCGGTACTGCGGTAGTACTGCGGTGGTACTGCTTCGTCCTCGTGCTCTGTTGGGTACAAGTGTATACGCAATGATAAACATTTGCAAGCACTTCCGCTAGCGGCCCGCTAGCGCGAGATCGGCTCGATCGACCGGTGAGGGGTTTCATCCGCGTGCCCGCGGTCAGTGCAGCCAGTGGTGTGGCTACCGCCGACCGTGGTGACCAGGGCGCTTCCGCGGGCCACCCGCGGCCCGATAGCCTCTCACCTCTGATGGAAACACTGGCCCCGCCGGTTGTCGCCGTCCTCGTCGCCCACGATCCGGGGCCGTGGTTCGAGGAGACGCTGGCCTCGTTCGCCTCTCAGGACTATGCGGAGCTGTCCGTATTGATCCTCGACGCCGGAAGCGCCGAGGATCTGACCACCAGGGTGGCCGCCGAACTGCCCACTGCCTACGTCCGCCGGTTCGACCTGAACCGGGGGTTCGGTGCCACCGTCAACGAAGTTCGGAGCATGGTAGACGGTGCCGACTATTTCCTGCTCTGTCACGACGACGTGGCCCTGTTCCCCGACACCGTGCACCTGATGGTCGAGGAGGCCTTCCGCTCCAACGCCGGCATCGTCTCGCCCAAGGTGGTGAGCTGGGACGACCCCGATCGCCTGGTCCACGTGGGGATGACCGTGGACAAGGGCGGCTCGGTGGTGGAGCGGGTCCAACCCCACGAGATCGACCACGGTCAGCACGACGCTGTTCGTGATGTCTTCGTGGCCCCCGGCGGGGCGACCCTGGTCCGAGCCGATCTGTTCGAGGAGCTGGAGGGGTTCGATCCCTCCATCGTGGCCATGGGTGAGGACCTCGACCTGTGTTGGCGGGCCCAGGTGGTCGGGGCCAGAATCGTGGTGGCGCCCGACGCCCGGGTCCGCCACCGAGAAGAGCTGGCCTCGGGGTCCCGGGCGATCGACCCGGACCTGGTCGAAGGGGACTCGGCACCCTCGGCCGGCCACCCCCTGACCCTCCAGGACCTCCAACGGCGTCACGAGCTTCTGGCCGTGGTCAAGTGCTACGGCCCGTTCCACCTGATGCGGGTGGTGCCCCAGGTGTTGGCCCTGGCCCTGGCCGAAGTGGTGGTGGCCGAGCTGAGCGGGAACCGTGCCCGGGCCAGGGCCGTGATCCGGGCATGGCGGTGGAATCTGGCCCGCCTGCCGGCCACCCGCCGGCAGCGCAAGGAGCTCAAGCTCCACCGCCGTCTCGGCGACAAGGAGATCCGTCTGCTCCAGATCGGCGGCAGCGCCCGCCTCTCGGCCTACCTCCGGAGGGTCTTCCAGTACGGGTTCCACGGAGCCCAGGCCGACGAGTTGGCCGGCTCCGGGGAGGACAGCGATCTCGACCCCCGGGCCCAGCACCCCTCGGTGGCCTCCATCGGCCTGGCCGGCGGCGTTGCCTTGTCGGCAACCGGGTCACCCTCGTTTCCCACGGCCGACCCTGATGCCGAGTACCCGCCGGCGTCGCTGCGGCCAGAGCGGCGTCGAGGCCGGGTGCGTGGACAGCTGCGTCTGACCGTGTGGCTGGCGGCCGCGGTCATCCTTCTGATCGGCACCCGTGGTGTAGTGACCGGACGACTGCCCGAGGTCGGGCAGTTCGTCGCCTTCCCCAGTTGGACAGCCACGTTGTCCCAGTTCGTCACCGGCTGGCACCCCTCGGGTCTAGGGACGACGGCGCCGGCATCCCCGGCCCTGGCCCTGGCCGGCCTGGTGGGGACGGTGCTACTCGGGGCCATGGGGCTGACCCAGAAGGTGCTGGTGTTCGGCTGTGTCCCCCTCGGTGTGTGGGGTGTCGTGCGGTTGCTCCGGCCCTTCGGATCCCAGCGGGCCGCACTGGTGGCCGGTTTGGCCTACCTCTCGATGGCCCTGCCCTATAACGCGCTCGCCCTCGGCCGGTGGGACGCGCTGGTTGTCTACGCCGGGGGACCTTGGATTCTCAGTCGGCTGGTCCGGTCCACCCGTACCGCCCCCTACAGCGACGATCCGGAAACCGACGACCGGTGGGCGACGACGGTGGAGACGGACGCCGACCCACTCCCCACCGGTGTGGTGGCAACGATGTCCCGCTGGACAGCCGCCCATCCCGAGGTCCGTCCCATGATCGCCCTGGGGCTCATCGAGGCGGTGATGGTGGCGTTCGTCCCGGCGGCGGCCATCGTGGTCGTGCTGGCTGCGTTGGCCCTCCTTCTCTCCTCGGCCTTCTTCGGGGATATCGGGGAGACCCGTCGTGCCCTTCGGCTGGCCCTCGGTGCCACGGTGGTTACCGTGTTCATCTGCCTACCCTGGGTGATCGGTGTGCTCTCGGCCGGTCGGGGTGCCCTGACCGTGTTCGGGGTACCCCTCCCGTCCTCGGGGGCGGCGTCGTGGGGCTCGCTGTTGCGGTTCGCCGTGGGACCGATCGGGGCTTCACCGCTGGCCTGGGGGTTCATCCTGGCTGCCGTGGTCCCCCTGGTGCTGGGGCGGGCCGAACGGTTCCGCTGGGCGGCCCGGTTCTGGTCGGTTGCCCTCGTCTTCTGGCTCGTCGACTGGGTCATGGGTCGGGGGTGGACCGGGAGCCTGGCCGTCGACCCGCTGGTCCTGCTGGGTCCGGCAGCGGTGGCCACGGCTGCAGCCATCGGACTCGGGGTGACTGCGTTCGAAGAGGACATCCGGGCAGCCGACTTCGGCTGGCGGCAGCTGGTGACGGTGGTGGCCACCGGTGCGGTGATGCTCGGTGCCGTGCCCACCCTGGTCTCCGCCATCCCCGGCCGGTGGGACCTGCCGGTCAACGACTTCGCCCAGTCGGTGGCCTGGATGCATTCCAAGACGTCGTCGGGCGCCTTCCGCGTCCTCTGGCTGGGCGACGCCCGCTCCCTCAACCAGGGCTCGTGGAACGCCGGGGACGGCCTGGCCTATGCCACCTCGGAGGACGGGGGACCCGACGCCCGATGGCTGTGGAACGCCGCCGGAGCCGGCCCCGCCGTCCAGCTTTCGTCGGCGGTCAACCTGGCGCGCGGCGGCAGGACCGACCAGTTGGGCAGGCTGTTGGCCCCGGCCGGGGTGCGCTACATCGCCCTGGTCACCGCAGTGGCCCCCGAGATCACCGGCGAGCAGAGCCCCACCGAGTACCCGGTGCCGACCGATCTGGCCCCGGCCCTCGCCCACCAACTGGACCTGAGCCCGGTGCTGTCGGGGACCGGGATCACCGTCTACGCCAATGCCGACTGGATTCCCGAGCGGAGCGAAGTAGCAGCGGCCTCGGTGGTCACCGGCTCGTCCGTCCGACCCAACCCGCTGGACGGTGTGCCCGGTGCCAGCGTGGTGGCCGGTGCCAACCCGGTCCTCCCGGGCCCGGCCGCCTCCCGCTCCTACGCCGGAACCCTGTCTGTCGGCACCGTGCTCGCCGCCGTGGCACCAGCCGGACGGTGGAACCTGACGGGACCGACCGGTGGACCCTTCACCCGTACGTCCTCTTTCGGTTGGGCCGCCCGGTACCGGGTCACCGCCGCCGGGACCGCCACCCTGCGGTTCCATGGCGGGATCGTGGCTCCCGTCTCGTTCCTTGTGTCCCTGCTCACCTGGTTGGCGGCTCTGGCCTTCCTCCTCGGCCGTCGGCTTGTCGTGCCCTGGTGGCGGGTGCGGCTGGCTCGTCGACGGCCGGGAGAATCCCGGGGACCGGACGATGACCCGGACCCATCGGAACGCGGACCGGGAGCGGGCACCAGCACCGGGCCCGTCGCCGAACCCGCCTCGGTTGCTCCGGTGGCGGAGGCGGAGGCGCCGCGGTGACCGGGCACCACCCCCTGGGATCCGGCCGGGCCGGGGAGCCAGCCGAAGAAACCGACCCTTCGTCGCCAGCCGTGACTCCGGCCGGACTGTCCCGGCGCGCCGCCCTGCGGCGGGTGCCCCAACGGCTGCCGGTCGTGCTGTCGGTGCTGGTCGTCCTGGCGGTGGTGGGACTGATCTCGATCGTGGCCCGACCCTCTGGCCCCTCGGCCGCACCGGCCGCAGCCGACGGCGTTCCGGTGGCACCGGTCGGCGCCTACTCCTCGTCGGCCTTCTGTACGGCCGGCACGGGCACGGCGGCATCGGCCACCATCTACCTGACCAACCCGACCCGTCACACGATCAGCGGCGTGATGATCTCGGTGGGACCGTCCACCGGGAGCGCGGTCCCGAGCGTCCGCCGCACGGTCAGCGTGCCGGCCCTCCGGAGCGCCGCGGTCAACCCCGGCTCCGACCTGCCCACCGGGAGTACCGCCACGTCGTTCGTCTTCGCGGGCGGGGGCATGGTGGTCAACCAGTCGGTGTCCGGACCGGGAGGATGGAGCATGGCCCCGTGCGCCTCCCGCACAGCGACCCAATGGTCGTTCGCTGGTGGTTCGACAGCCTCGGGCAACCTGGTGTCGCTGGCCCTGTTCAATCCAGCGGCCACCGAGGCGGTGGTCAACGTCTCGTTTCTCACCGGTAACGGTCTGGTTACCCCTCAGGACTATCAGGGCCTGGAGGTTCCCGCCGGACAGCTGGTGGTCGAGAACGTGGGCGACTACGTGCAGAACGTGGCCGCCTTCGCCACGGTGGTGTCGGCCCAGGCCGGTGCTGTGGTCAGCACCGAGTTCCAGCAGTGGGCGCCGGGGGCCACCGGAGGGATCTCCCTCCGGTTGGGCTCGCCGGTGCCGTCGACCACCTGGAGGTTCGCCCAGACCACGACGCTGCCCGGTTCGACCGTCGACTTCACGCTGGGCAATCCGGGGACCGCCTCGGTGACCGCTTCCATCTCGGTGGGACTGTCGTCGGGGACCGTGGTGCCCCACCAGGTGGTGGTGCCACCCCTTTCGGTGACCGTGTTCACGGCGTCGACCACCGCCGGTCTTCCGCAACAGACTCCGTTCTCGTTGACGGTGACCTCGTCGGGCCCGATGGTGGTCGGGCGGTCGGTATCGGCTCCGACCGGGGCCACCGCGGCGACGTGGGGGGCTTCTGCGGGGACGGTGAGCGCCGCCGGCCGGTGGGTGGTGCCGGGCCCGGGGGTCCCCAATTCCCGGCCGTCTCGGGTGCGGCGACCACCAGTCTGGCCGTGGCCAACCCCGGCACCACCCCGGCCCACGTGGCGGTGGTCCCGGTGGGCGGCACCCGCCCAATGGCCAAGTTCACCGTTCCGGCCGGACGCCTGAGCGTGGTGCCCGGGAGCCAGCTGACCACCCTGGTGGCCCTGGAGGTGACCGCCTCCCAGCCGGTGTACGTAGAAGAAGATGCCGGTCCCACCGGTGCACCGGGCGTGGTCTCGTCCACCGGATTCCCACTGGGCTAGCCCAGTTCGCCCTGGCCGGCCCTCGGGCTGTCTGCCGTCTCGCCGGCCGTCAACCGGGGGGCTGCTACCGGGAGGGCGGTTGGGGTGGCGGAGGGGGCCAGGGGGCCTGCTTGGGCCAGTGACCCGGCGCCGGCTGGGCCGGCAGCGGCGAGGGGGCCTGCGGCCAGTGGCCGGACGGCGGAGGTGGTGGCGGCGGCCATGGCGCTGGGCCGACCAGGCCGTCGCCCGACTGGGCTTGATCGACCGGGTGGGTAGCCCCGGACTCATCGGTGGCCCGGCTGGCGCCGGTGACATCACTGCCGGCCGGGAGATCGTCGACGGCGTCGGTACCACCGTCGACGCCGGCGCCGGGTACCGAGCCTGCTCCAGTGGTCGGTGCCGATCCGGCCAGGGCATCCTCGGGTGGACCGTCGACATCGGGGGACCCGGTCGGTCCGTGCTGGGAGGCCACGAAGATCGGAGGCACGGTCTTCACACCGTGCTCGTGCACCGGGCGACCGTAGGCGGTGTCGACCAGTCGGCCGACGGTCTCGCCGTCGATGGTCTCCTCGTCGAGCAGAGCGCGGGCCACGGCATCCAGACCACCCCGGTGTCGGGCCAGGACCTCGAGGGCCCGCTCCTCCTGGGCCCGCAGAATGATCTCGACCTCGTCGTCGATGATCTGGCTGGTGTGCTCGGAATAGTCGCGGGTGTGCATGAGGTCCTCACCCAAAAAGACCTGCCCCTGCGATCCCCAGGCCATGGGGCCGATCTTGTCACTCATGCCCCACTCGCGGACCATTTTGCGGGCCAGCTCGGTATTACCCACCAGGTCGTTGCTGGCACCGGTGGAGAGGTCGCCGTAGACGAGCAGCTCGGCCGCCCGACCGCCCATCCGCACGGCCAGCGAGTCCTCGATGTGCTGGCGGGGATGGATGTGTCGCTCCTCCATGGGTAGCTGCATGGTCACTCCGAGGGCCATGCCGGTGGGGAGGATGGTCACCTTGTGCACCGGGTCGGCGTCGGGCAGCACATAGGCCAGCACCGCATGACCACCTTCGTGGAAGGCCACCCGCTCCTTCTCTGCTCCCGACAGCACCAGGCTCTCGCGCCGCTGGCCCATCAGCACCCGGTCACGCGACGCCTCGAAGTCCACGTTCTGGATCACCTTGGACCCGCGGCGGACGGCGTGCAGAGCTGCCTCGTTGACCAGGTTGGCCAGGTCGGCGCCACTCATTCCCGGTGTGCCCCGGGCCACGGTGCCGAGATCGACACTCGGGTCGACCCGCTTGTCCTTGCAGTGGACCTGCAGGATGGGCAGGCGCTCGTCCAGGTCGGGCAGCGGCACGACGATCTGTCGATCGAACCGGCCGGGTCGCAGGATGGCGGCGTCGAGGATGTCGGGACGGTTGGTGGCCGCCATGACCACGATGCCTTCGGTCGGGTCGAAGCCGTCCATCTCCGACAGCATCTGGTTGAGCGTCTGCTCCCGCTCGTCGTGACCACCACCGAGGCCGGCACCCCGCTTGCGTCCGATGGAGTCGATCTCGTCGATGAACACGATGGCCGGTGCCTGCTTGCGGGCGGTGGCGAAGAGATCGCGCACCCGGCTGGCGCCGACCCCAACGAACATCTCCATGAAGTCGGAACCGCTGACCGACATGAAGGGCACCCCGGCTTCGCCGGCCACCGCCCTGGCCAGCAGGGTCTTGCCGGTGCCGGGGGGACCGACCAGCAGGATGCCCTTGGGGATCCGAGCGCCGATCTCCTTGAAGCGGGCCGGGGTCTTGAGGAAGTCGACGACCTCGCTGATCTCCAGTTTGACCCCGTCGTAGCCGGCCACGTCATCGAAGGTGGTCGACGGTCGCTCGGTCGAGTACAGCTTGGCCTTGGACCGCCCGATGGACATGATGCTCCCCATTTGGCCCTGGGCCTTTCTGCTGATGTAGTAGAAGATGCCCCCCAGGATGGCGAAGGGCAGAACCCAGGTCAGCAGGATGCCGAGCAACGGGTTCGAGGTTCCGGGGGAGAGGTGGTAGTTGGACCCGAGCGGCTTGAGGGCGTTGATCTCCGAGTCGATGATCGGATTGGGCCCGTTGACGGTGAAGGTCCCACCGTTGGACAGATCTCCGGTGATCACCCCGGTGGACAGATCCACGGTGGCGTTCTTGATCTGCTTGCTCTGGATGTCTGACAGGAAGGTGTTGTACGTGAGGGTGTTGGTCGACTGCTTGGAGAGGAGATTGGGGATGATCAGCACCGACAGGACGACCACCACGATGACCACATAGAGAATCATCCGGTTCTTGTTCTGGCCGGGAACCTCCTGGCCGGGACCACCGGGTGCCTGTTGACCGTTGGGCATGTCGGGGTTCGGCGGACTCACACCATCATGCTATGCGCAGTGGACCTCATCTGACGCATCGCCCCGGTCCGGATCGGGCCCTCCCTCCCGGCCCGGCGGGCTGCCCGCCGCCTGGTGGTGCGCATCCGTCGGTATCGTGTGAGGGTGATCGAGCGGTCCGAACAGGGAGCGGACCCCGTCGCGGCCACCGCCGGCTCCGTGGGGACGCCCCCGGACGGGCCGGCCCCACCGGGCAGGTCGGGTGGGACGCTGCCGCCTCCCGGTGCTCCTGTTCCCCGTGGGGTCGCCGGGCAGGCATCGGAGCCGCGGCCGGCCACCGGTGACACCCCGCTCAACCAGCAGCTGGCCGCGGGCGGCGCACCCATTGACCGCGGCTCCGCCTGGGTCTGGGTTCTCTTCGCCGCACTCGGCTGGTTGGGAGGTCAGATCCTGGCCCTTGTCCTTACGGTCATCGCCGCTGCAGTCACCGGCAACTCGTCCTCGCTCACTGCCATTTCCAAGCTCAACGAGCCACCGACCTGGTATCTCGTCGCATCGCTGCTGGGCATCTGGGGCGGATTCTTCGGTGCCGCCTGGATGGCCACCGCGAATCGTGGCACCAAGAGCTTCCGGCGCGACTTCGGCCTCCGTTTCCGATGGATCGACCTGTTGGGCATCGCCATCGGGTTCGGTGGCCAGCTGCTGGTCGTCCTCCTCTACATTCCCATTCGTCCGCACGTCCACGATTTCAGCCAACGTTTCAACGGTCCCAGCCAGAAACTCACCGGCGGCTCTCATGGCGTCTCCTTCGTCATCATTGCCATCCTCACCGTGGTGGGACCGGCCTTCTTCGAGGAGCTGTTCTTCCGCGGCGTCCTCCTTCGTTCGCTCGGGCGATTGTTCGGCTTCATCACCGGCTGGGTCGGATCAGCGCTTGCCATCATCACGACCGGGTTGATCTTCGGAATGGCCCACGGTGAACTACTCCAGCTGCCGGGCTTGGCCCTGTTCGGGGTGATCCTGTCGTTCGTCTCGTTCCGCACCGGTCGGCTGGGCATGAACATGGTCGCCCACGCTTCGTTCAATCTCCTGGCCGTGGCAGCCGCAGTCATCGCTCCACTGGCCGTGGGCCACGGGGTGCCGGTCTGAGATGACCGCCCCGGTCGATCTCGCCTCGGCTCCGGCGCTGATTCCCCCGTCGCCCTCCCTGGCACCCGAACCCACCGGGTGGCGCCAACGCCTGACCCGGAGGTCGGCCTGGCCGGGATGGGCCAACCTGGTTGCCGTCCTCGGCGTCACCCTGGTCGCACTGAGCCAGCTTCATCCCTCGCTGCTGTTGGCCAACACCACCACTGCCGGAGGTGACACTGGTGCCCACGTGGTCCTCCCCGCCTTCCTCAAGTCCCATCTGCTCAACCACGGGCAACTGACCGGCTGGGACCCGGACTGGTACGACGGATTCCCCCTCTACACCTTCTACTTCCCGCTCCCTGGACTGATCACCGTTCTGTTCAACTCATTGTTCACCTACAACGTGGCCTTCAAGCTGGTCACCGTGCTCGGCACCCTGACCCTCCCGGTCTGTGCCTGGGCCTTCGGCCGTCTGGCCGGTCTGCGCAATCCGGCTCCGGCCTGTCTGGCCGCGGCCACCCTCGGCTTCCTGTTCGAACCCAGCTTCACCATCTATGGCGGGAACATTCTCTCCACCATGGCCGGCGAGTACTCGTTCTCCCTCAGCCTGTCGGCCGCGCTCCTCTTTCTCGGTGTGTGGGCCGCCATGCTGAGGACCGGGAGGTACCGGGCGCTGGCTGCGGTGCTCTTCGCCTTCACCCTGCTCTGCCACCTGCTGCCCGCCCTGTTCGCCGCGGCCGGGGCCGGAGTGTGGCTGCTGCTCGATGCCGATGTGGTCCGCTCCTGGCACCGCGGCCGGCGCGGCCGCCTGGCCCGGCGGCGGTGGTCGGGCCGGCTGGGTCGATCCGTGGTGGTCGGCGCGGTCGGGATGGGCCTGACCGCCTGGTGGCTGGTGCCGTTCGCCACCGAGCAGGCCTACACCACCAACATGGGTTACACCAAGGTGCTGGGCTTCCCCAACCTGCTGTTCCCCTCGTCGGCCCACTGGGTGCTGGCCGCCGACCTGGTGGGACTGGTGGCCATGGTGCTCCGTCGCAACCGGGTCGCCCTGTTCCTCGTGGTGATGGGAGCCCTGTCCGCCGCTGCCGTCTGCCTCGACCCGGCCAACAAGCTCTACAACGCCCGGTTCCTTCCTTTCTGGTTCCTCTGTCTCTACCTACTGGCCGGTTACGCCCTGGCCGAGACGGTGGCTGCGGTGGCCCGGTTCGCCCGGCGACGCCGCATGGCCCGCTGGACCGTTCTGATCCGGGATCGGATGGCGTTGGCTCCGGGCATGGCCGGCTCCCGGGTCAGTCGGTTCCGTCGCCCCACACCGGCTGACAACCCTCCGGGTGGGGTGGTCGGCCCGCTGGTGGCCCTGGCCGCGGTGTGCCTCGCCGTAGTACCGGCCCTGGTCCTTCCGGCCACCACCCTCAGCCATCTGGGGGTCACGGTGGGTCCCGATCAGCCCAGCGCCTGGGCCGAGTGGAACTACTCGGGCTACCAGCGCAAGCCCGACTACCCCGAATACCGGGCGGTCATCCAGATGATGGCCAAGGTCGGCCAGAACCAGGGCTGCGGCCGGGCCATGTGGGAGTACGACCCGTCGGAGAACCGGTTCGGTACGACCATGTCGCTGATGCTTTTGCCCTACTGGACCAACGGATGCGTCGATTCGATGGAGGGCCTGCTGTTCGAGTCGGCCTCGACCACCCCGTTCCACTTCATCAACCAGAACGAACTGTCGGTCAATCCGTCCGACGCCGTCGTCGGCCTCAACTACGGGGGCCTCAACATCCCGTTGGGCATCGAGCACCTCCAGCAGCTTGGCGTGCGGTACTTCCTGGCCGCCTCGACCACCGTGGAGCAGGCGGCCGCTGCCGACACCAGTCTCACCGAAGTGGGTTCCACCGGACCGTGGGACACCACGTACAACGGGGAGACTCTGAACACCACCTGGAAGGTCTACGAGGTGGCCGACTCGCCTCTGGTCCAGCCCCTGGCCAACCGGCCGGTGGTGTGGAACGACGTCACCGCCACCCAGAGCAGCTGGCTGGCTCCGGCCGTCTCCTGGTACGACAACCCCGAGGCGTGGGCCGTGGTGCCAGCGGCCGATGGTCCGTCCTCGTGGGAACGGGTGCCGGCCAGCGACACGTCGCTCACCGCGGTGCCCGAGCCGACTACCCACGTCACCGGTGTCACACAGACCGACAGCTCGGTTTCGTTTCACGTCGACAGGATCGGCACACCCGTCGAGGTCCGGATCTCCTACTTCCCCAACTGGCAGGCCACCGGGGCCCAGGGTCCCTACCGGGTGGCGCCCAACATGATGGTGGTGGTGCCCACCAGCCACGACGTCACACTCACCTACGGCAGCACGACCAACGACAGGGTGGGTAAGGTCATCACGCTCTTCTCGCTGGTAGCCGTGGTCGTCCTGGTCATCATGGGGCGCCGGTCGCGGTCACGGCGCCGCCCCGGCGCATCACGGGGGATCTCCTGACCGGGATCAGGTGGTGACCGTGGGCCTGGCCATGTTCCCTCTGTCCACCGTGCTCTTCCCCGGTGCCCAGCTCCCGCTCCACGTGTTCGAGGACCGCTATCGGGCGTTGATGGCCGACTGCCGGGCCGGTGAGGGCGAGTTCGGGGTCGTGCTCATCTCCCGGGGCTCCGAGGTGGGCGGGGGAGACCAGCGGGTGGACGTGGGAACGGTGGCCCGCATCGTGCAGCTGGCCGAGTTGGACGACGGGCGGATGGTGGTGATGGCCCGGGGCATCCGGCGGATGCGGGTGCACGCCTGGTTGGTGGAGCGGCCCTACCCGAGGGCAACGGTGGAGGACTTCCCCCTGGCTACCGACAGCGAAGACGGGCAGCTGCTGGCGGCGGCCGAGAGCGCGGTCCGCCGGCTGCGGTCGCTCCTTTCCGAGCTGGGCGAGGTCCCCGCACTCAGCCCTGATCTCCGTCTGTGGGGTACCAGTGAGGAGCGGGCCTGGCAGCTGTGTGCGATGGCGCCGCTCAACCTGATGGACCGCCAGGTCCTTTTGGCATCCACCAGCCTCGAGGTCCAGCTGGCCAGGTTGTGCGAGCTGTGTCACGCCTTGGCCGAGGACGTGCTGGCCATGTTGGCCGGGGGTCTCGGCGACTGAGTCTCTCCCGTTCCTCGCCTGTTCTTCCGCTGCTGGTCTGAGGCGCGCTCCTGTCCCACCCCGTTGCCTCACGTCAAATTCTCCGGGAACGATGATTCGTTGCCTCATCTAAGAACCTCCGCCTAATCCCGTCCTGTGAAGGCCCGGTTAACCCGTCGGGGCTCAGTGGTCGGCTTTTGGAGCGACAGGCGCTGGAGCTGGGCGCAGAGGCCTGCGATCTCCCGTTGCAGCGCCACCGGGTGCAGGGCATTGCGGGCCCTAGTGAGGCCCGACTGCTGGGCCGGGGTGAGTACGCCTGCGGCCACCAAGCGCTGATAGGGGCTCAGGGCCTTGTCGTGGCGCTTGATGACCTTGGCCCCGACCCGTTCCCGGCTGACCAGCTTCTGCTGGGTGAGGAGGAGGTTCGTGTACGTCCGGTCGAGCTCCCAGATCCGGTTGAGGACCCTCCACTCCGCGTCGGTGTCGAATCTCAGGTAGCCGACCAGCTCTCGGACGTGGGTCCAGTTCTTCTGCTCCACGTGGCAGCCGTCGTTCTTGTTTCCCGGCCGTGACCTGGTGAAGGTGATCCTCCGGGAAGCGCACCACTCAGCGAAGGGAGCATTGATGAACTCACTGCCGTTGTCGGAGTCCACGCCGAGGATCGGGACCGGGAACACCGAGACCACGTGCTCCATGGCCCCGATGACCTGGACCGCCGCCTTGTTGCGGATGGAGCGGTTGACCGTCCAGCCCGTGGCCACGTCGGTGACGGTGAGCGTGAAGCAGAACTCGCCGAAGGAGTTACCCCCTTCGTGGCCCACCAGGTCGATCTCGACGAACCCGGGACGGGCCTCGTCCCACTCCGACCAGGTGCGGATGGGGATCTGGGACTTCAGCAGCGAACCCGGCTTGGTGTGGCCGCGGGCACGGAACTCGGCCAGGACCTTCGGGCCGGCCAGTCGGCGGTCGATGGTTGCCGGGCTCATGGCCAAGAGCAGGACTGCCTCCTCGTCGGTGAGGTCGAGCTCCCCGTCCCGGCGCAGGAGGGGGACGAGCACCGGGAGCATCGGTGCCAGTCGCTTGCCAGCCGGTGCCCGTGCTGCCCGCCAGCACAGCTCGAGGGCCGAGACCACTCTCGGGGAATAGATCACCGGGCGGGACGACCGCTTCCGCACCCGCTCAGTCGGGCCAGGATTCCGCAATCGGGCCCGGGCGTAGTCACGGTGCCAGCCGGTCAGATCGACCACCTGGTCCAAGATGGCCGACTTCTCCTTCCGTGTCCCTCGCCGATACTGGATCGCCAGCTTGTTGGTCACGGCACGTCGCTCACCCATCGAAAGCTCCATGGATTTGGCGTAGTCGTGGCCGGTCCCCAGGCGGAGGTTTTCAGATGAGGCAACGAATACGGCTACGCGGAGGTTTCTGGTGAGTCAATGCGCCCACCGGGGGCGGCCAGACGGGCTGACTAGGATGGCCCGGCCATGTCCAGCCTCTCGAACGTGTTCAAGGCCTACGACGTCCGGGGGGTGGTCCCTGACGAGCTCAACGCTGTCCAGTTCCGGGCCATCGGGGTGGCGGTGGCCCGCTTCACCGGTGGCCCGACGCTGCTGGTGGCCAGGGACATGCGGGAGTCGGGTATCGAGCTGTCACGGGCCTTTGCCGAGGGTGCCCGGTCAGAGGGGGTTCGGGTGATCGACCTGGGCCTGGCCTCCACCGACCTCTTGTACTTCGCCGCCGGGAGCCTCGATGCCCCGGGGGCGATGTTCACCGCGTCGCACAACCCGGCCCGCTACAACGGCCTCAAGCTGTGCCAGGCCGGGGCTCGACCCATCGGTCGGGATACCGGTCTGGCCGACATCCAGGCCACCGCCGAGTCGTTGCTCGACGCATGGGGGGCCGATGGACCTCCCGTGCTCGACCCGGCCACCCTGGCTCCCCTGGAGGAGCGCTCGGTGTTGGCGGCCTACGCCGAGCACGTGCGTTCGTTCGTCGACGTCGATTCGTTGCGCCCGTTGCGGGTGGTGGCCGATACCGCCAACGGCATGGGTGGCTTGGTCGTTCCCAAGGTATTCGAGGGTCTGCCCTTCGAGGTGGAGATCCTCTTCCCCGAGCTGGACGGGACCTTCCCCAACCATCCGGCTGACCCCATCCAGCCCGAGAACCTGGTGTCGCTGAAGCAGGCGGTGCTGGAGGTCGGCGCCGATGTCGGGCTGGCCTTCGATGGGGATGCCGACCGGGTGTTTCTGGTCGACGAGAAGGCCGAGCCGGTCTCAGGTTCGCTGACTACCGCCCTCGTGGCCTCGTCCATGCTCGACAAGTATCCGGGCTCCACCGTGCTCTATAACTGCATCTGCTCGCGGGTGGTCCCCGAGGTCATCGCCGAAAAGGGGGGTGTGGGGATCCGCACCAAGGTGGGACACAGCTTCATCAAGCAGGTGATGGCCGAGACGGGTGCGGTGTTCGGCGGCGAGCACTCCGGCCACTACTACTTCCGCAACAACTACCGGGCCGACTCGGGCATCATCGCCGCCATGGTCGTCCTCGAGTTGTTGAGCGTGACCGGCCGTCCCCTCTCCGAACTCCTGGCGCCGTTCGAGCGCTACGCCGATTCGGGAGAGATCAATACGGTGGTCGACGATCCGGCCGGTGCCGTTGAGCTCCTGGCCGCCGAGGTGTCCGGCGCCGGAGGTGCGCTGGGCACCGTCGACCGCCTGGACGGACTGACCGTGGACCGCGGCGACTGGTGGTTCAATCTTCGACCGTCCAACACCGAGCCCCTCCTGCGGTTGAATGTGGAGGCGCCCGACCGGAAGGCATGCGACCGCCACGTGGTCGAGGTACAGGCGGAGATCGACCGCCTCTTGAAGAAGTGACGTACCCGCCGATGCCACGTCGGTCAGTCCCTTTGACGAGGCCATCGGTGGGGACGAGGACGATGGGCACCAAGGTGATCGAAGCCAGAAGAGTGAAGCCAGGGAAGAGAGGAATGCATCATGACGCTGGACCCGCTGCTGCTTGACGTGCTGGCGTGCCCCGAGGACAAGGGCCCGCTCCTGTACTTCGCCGACGAGGACCGGCTCTACAACCCGCGCCTGCGCCGCAGCTACGAAGTGCGGGACGGCATCCCGGTGATGCTGATCGACGAAGCCACCGCAGTGGATGAGGCGGAGCACACCCGCCTCATGGCCCGAGCCGACGCCGGGGAGGCCCGGACCACCGGCGAGACCACCGAATCGTGACCGCCGGACCGGTCGAGGTCCCGACCTCCTACCCATCGCCGCTCGATGTCGACACCCTGGACATGTGGGCGGCCACTGCCGGCCTTCCCGAGCAGGTGGAGGCGGCGGTGGCTGCGGCACGAGGTGTAGAGGGCCTGCCCGAACACACCCGGGTGGAGAACGTCGTCGTGCTGGGCATGGGCGGCAGTGGCATCGCCGGTGACGTGCTGGTGGCGGCGGCCGCGCCGTTCATGCCGGTTCCGGTGACTGTTGTGAAGGGGTACGAGCCTCCCGACTACGTGGGGACCGGATCGCTGGTATTCGCCATGTCGTTCTCGGGCGACACCGAGGAGACCCTCGAGGCGGCGACCAGTGCCTACGAGGCCGGAGCGTCCCTCATCGTGGTGGCCGGGGGAGGGGCCCTCGTCCGGTTGGCCGGTGAGTGGGACGTCCCGGTGGTCCCGGTGGCCTCGGGGATACCCCAGCCCCGGGCCGCGCTGGGGGCCATGTCCATCCCGCCGCTGGTGCTCCTGGAGGAGATCGGTCTCTTTCCTGGGGCGCTGCAGTGGGTCGATCAGGCCGTGGACCAGCTCCGGATCCGCCGTGACCAACTGGTGCGGCCAGGCAGCCTCGCCACCGAGGTGGCCCGGCGGATCGGCCGCACCATCCCCCTCGTGCACAGCTCCGGCGACCTGGGCGCGGCAGCATCGCTCCGGTGGAAGGCCCAGATCAACGAGAACGCCAAGTGCCCCGCGTTCCACAATGTCTATCCGGAGCTGTGCCACAACGAGGTGGCCGGGTGGGGGCAGCACGGGGACGCCACCCGCCAGCTCATCACCCTGGTCAATTTGCGCCATGACGCCGAGCACCCCCAGGTCAGCCGGCGGTTCGATCTGGTGGCCGAGGTCCTGCAAGAGGTGGTGGCCGACCTGATCGAGGTCCGTGCCTCCGGCGAGGGGGACCTGGCTCAGCTGCTCGACCTGGCGCTCATCGGTGACTTCGTCTCCCTCCATCTGGCCGGTAACGAGGGCATCGATCCCGGCCCCATTCCGGTGCTGGTCGACATCAAGGAGAGGTTGCGCTCGGGGACCGAGGAGTGACCGGGCCGTGAGGTCGCCCGACCAGGGCATTTCGGAGGGGAGTCGGTCCTGAGCAGGGATTTTTCCCTTGCCGCCGCCGTCCGGTCGGCCCGGATCCTCGTGACAACCTGGTGAACTCCGGGTCCGACCCCTTCGTTTTCGACCCCGGCGGGCGTACACTCGCAGGGTGAGCTGCGTGCGGGTCTGTGGTTGCAAGTCGAAGCCAGTCGCAGGCAAAACGACCCACGTAAGGCAACTCGTGGTTGCTGAGCATGGTGCGGCTTAGGAGTAAGACCTGCCCGTGGCGTCCCCGGCTGTCGGGGGCGGGCGGAGATGGGATGACGCGGCCGTTGTGTGGCCCTGCTGGGCGTCCGACCGGTAACGGTCGGTGCCGCCGGGGTCGGGCTGTCACGCCCACTGCAGGCGAGTGTGGGGTCAAAGACCAGGTCAGCCGCTCGCAGCTCACGGTTTCCATCCGACGACCGATCAGGAGGACCGGCCGAATCCACAAGTAGCAGCATCGACGAGCACAGCCAGGGAGGCAGACAGGTGGACGTTGTCATCGCGTACGGCAGACGGATCGTGTCCGACGAAGTGAGGGAACTGACCGAGGAGAAGGTGGGCCGTCTGGGCCGCCTCTGTCCGGGTCTCGACCGGGCCGAGGTCCACTTCTCCGAGGAGCACAATCCGAGGATCGCCGACCGGGAGTGCTGCGAGGTGATCATCCACGGCCACGGCCGCACCATTCGGGCCCACGCCGCGGCTCGTGAGCCTCTGGTGGCAGTGGACCTCGTCGTCGAGAAGCTGGAGCACCAGCTGGAGAAGACCAAGGGTCGGTTGGTGGCCCGCACCCATCCGCGGCGCCGGCCGGCCAACTCGGTGTCCATCCTCCGCGAGCGGGTGCGCACGGCCTGAAGGATCGCTGCCGTCGACTGGCCGGGGCCGTCTAGCTGGCCAGCGATCCACACCTTCGCAGGTAGAGTGAGTGGCTCATGAGCGTGCTCACCAAAGTCCTCCGCGCCGGTGAAGGGAAGAAGGTCCGACGACTGGCGGAACTGGTTCCGTTGGTCAACGCCCTCGAGCCGGAGATGGAGGCCCGCTCCGACGGGGAGCTCACCGCCCTGACCGCAGAGTTCCGCCAGAGGCTGGACAACGGGGAGACGCTCGAGGACCTGTTGGTCGAGGCGTTCGCCGTGGTCCGCGAGGCGGCCTGGCGGGTGCTGGGCCAACGGCACTTCGACGCGCAGCTCATGGGAGGGATGGCCCTTCACTTCGGCTGGATCGCCGAGATGAAGACCGGTGAAGGCAAGACCCTGGTCTCCACGCTCCCGGTCTACCTGAACGCCCTGGCCGGGGAGGGCGTCCATGTGGTCACCGTCAACGATTACCTGGCCACCCGGGACTCGGAGTGGATGGGCCAGCTGCACACGTTCCTGGGCCTGACGGTCGGACGGGTGGGACCGGACATCGACGACGCCGAAGCCAAGCGCCTGGCCTACGGATCCGACGTCACCTACGGGACCAACACCGAGTTTGGTTTCGACTACCTGCGGGACAACATGGCCCGGTCGCGGGACGCCATGGTCCAGCGCGGTCACCACTACGCCATCGTCGACGAGGTGGACTCCATCCTCATCGACGAAGCTCGCACGCCGCTGATCATCTCGGGACCGGCAGCCGAGTCGGCCCAGCTCTACTACCAGTTCGCCGGGATCGTGCGCACCCTCCGGATCGACGACGACTACGAGGTCGACGAGGAGAAGCGCATCGTGGTCCCCACCGAGGCCGGTATCGAGAAGGTGGAACGGCAGCTGGGTGTGAGCAACCTCTATGACGCGGTGTCGGTCAACTACGTCCATCACCTGACCCAGGCCCTGTACGCCAAGGAGCTCTACCGCCGGGACAAGGACTACCTGGTGGCCCAAGGCGAGGTGAAGATCGTCGACGAGTTCACCGGTCGGACACTCGACGGCCGGCGGTGGTCCGATGGACTCCACCAGGCCGTCGAGGCCAAGGAGCGGGTGCGGATCAAAGAGGAGAACCACACGTGGGCCACGGTGACCCTGCAGAACTACTTCCGCCTCTACGAGAAGCTGGCCGGCATGACCGGTACGGCCGAGACCGAGGCCTCCGAGTTCGCCAACACGTACGACCTGCCCGTCGTCCCCATCCCACCCAACAAGCCGCTCATCCGGGATGACAACCCCGACCTCATCTACAAGTCGGAGGAGGCCAAGTTCGCCGCGGTGGTCGACGACATCGCCGAACGTCACGCCGAGGGTCAGCCGGTCCTGGTCGGCACCGCCTCGGTGTCCAAGTCCGAGCACCTGTCGCGACTGCTCGAGAAGCGGGGCATCCCCCACGAGGTCCTGAACGCCAAGCAGCACTTCCGGGAAGCCGAGATCGTGGCCCAGGCCGGCCGGGTGGGTGCGGTGACTGTGGCCACCAACATGGCCGGCCGGGGGGTCGACATCATCCTCGGCGGGAACCCCGAGGGCCTGGCCACACGGGAGGCCACAGCCCGGGGCATCGATGCGACCACCGACGAGGGAGCCGAGGCCGCAAAGGCCCTCGAGGCCGAGTTCGTCGCGACCTGCACCCGGGAGGGCGACGAGGTCCGGGAGCTCGGTGGTCTCTACGTCCTGGGTAGCGAGCGTCACGAGAGCCGACGCATCGACAATCAGCTGCGGGGCCGATCGGGCCGGCAGGGTGACCCGGGGGAGAGCCGTTTCTTCCTGTCCCTCGAGGACGACCTGATGCGACTGTTCGCCACCGGCGCCATGAACTGGGTGATGGGGCGGGCCCTGCCTGACGACGTCCCCATCGAGGCCAAGATGGTCACCAAGGCCATCGAGCGAGCCCAGAACACCGTGGAGGGTCGCAACGCCGAGTCCCGCAAGGACGTCCTCAAGTACGACGACGTGATGAACGAGCAGCGCAAGGTCATCTACCGTCGCCGGCTCCAGATCATCGAGGGCGAGGATCTGCACGACGAGACCATCCAGCTGTTGGAGGAGACCATGACCGCACTGGTCGCCTCCTCCTGTCCTTCCGACTTCCCCGAGGAATGGGACCTTCCCCGGTTGATCACCGAGGTCACCCAGTACTACCCGACCAAGTTCGTGGCCGACGACCTGGCCGGTGCCGGCACGGTGGGCCAGGTCACCGAGAGCATCCTCACCGAGGCCCTCGACCTCTACACCGAGCGGGACGAGACCATCCCCGGTGGAGAGGAGACCGCCCGTCAACTCGAGCGCGACATCATGCTCCAGATCATCGATCAGCGGTGGCAGGACCACCTGGCCGAAATGGACTACCTCCGGGAGGGCATCAACCTCCGGGCCATGGGCAACCAGGATCCGCTGGTGGCCTACCAGCGCGAGGGATTCGCCATGTTCGGCAAGCTGATGGAAGGGATCGGCGACGACTACCTGCGCTACGTGTTCCATGTGCAGGTGCTGACCGAACCGGCGGCCGAACCCGATCTCGACCGGGCCAACTACATCGCCGCCGACGACCCGGTCCAGGGCGACGGGGCCATCTCAGCCGCCTTCGCTGCCGCGTCGCCGGCCGATATCGAGATGGCTGCAGCCGCAGCCGGTCTGGCCGCCGGCAACGGTTCGGCGGGGGGCGTGACCAACCGAGTGGCCGACGACGGAGAGACCCAACTACCCATCGTGAAGTCCGAGCGGGAGAAGATCGGACGCAACGAACCGTGCTGGTGCGGGAGCGGCAAGAAGTTCAAGTTCTGCCACGGCGCCAACTGAAATGGCAGCAGGGGACGGCCCCCGCCGGGGGGCGGGGGAGTCCGACCGCGTGGATGTCCCCGCCGCCCTCGATTCCCTGACCGGGCGGGTAGCCGAGGCCGCCCACTTCCTGGGGGCCGACCGACTCGACGAGCGTCGGGCCGAACTGGAAAAGGAGGCCTCGGAGCCCGGTCTGTGGGACGACGCCGACCACGCCCGCCAGGTCACCACCGAGCTGGGGCGAGTCAACGAGGACCTCGACCAGTTGGCCGGTCTGGGCGAGAAGCTGTCCGACGCCCGCACCCTGTTCGAGCTCATCGAGGAGGAGGCCGACCAGTCGCTCCGGCCCGAGCTCGAGGACGTCCTCGACGACCTCGACCACCGGCTGCGTGCCCTCGAGCTGCGGTCGCTGTTCGCCGGGGACTACGACGATGGCGACGCGGTGGCCGAGATCCACGCCGGGGCCGGAGGGACCGATGCCCAGGACTGGGCCGAGATGATGCTCCGCATGTACACCCGGTGGGCCGAGCGACGCGGCTTCGACCTCGAGGTGGAAGAGGCCACTCCGGGACAGGAGGCCGGCCTGCTGTCGGCTACCTTCATCGTGAAGGGCCGCTACGCCTTCGGTCTGCTGGCCGCGGAACGAGGTGTCCATCGGCTGGTGCGCATCTCCCCGTTCGACGCCCAGCACCGACGGCAGACCAGCTTCGCCTCGCTCGACGTGGTGCCGTTCCTCGAGGACGTGTCCGGTGAAGTGGAGATCGACGAGAAGGATCTCCGCATCGACACGTACCGCTCGTCGGGAGCCGGAGGCCAGCACGTCAACAAGACCGATTCGGCCGTCCGGCTCACCCACCTGCCTACCGGCATCGTGGTCTCGTGCCAGAATCAGCGCAGCCAGCACCAGAACAAGGCCAAGGCCCTCCAGGTACTGGGGGCCAAGCTGGCCGAGCGCCAGCGTGCCGAACACAAGGCCACCTTGGACCAGTTGTCGGGGGACCGGACCGACAACGCCTGGGGCAACCAGATCCGGTCCTACGTGATGGCGCCCTATCAACTGGTGAAGGATCTACGCAGCAACGAGGAGACCGGCAACGTCGAGGCGGTGCTGGACGGTGACCTCGACGCGTTCATCGAGGCGGAGCTGCGACGCGAAGCCGAAGAGCGCCGTCATCGGCTCTGAGACGGAGCCACGCGTCGACGGAGGTCAGAGGGGCTGAACCCTTTGACCGCAAGGCGCGGGTAGCATTCCGCGGAATGAGCACAGTGCCCTGCACGCCCCTCGTCCCGACGGTGGAACCGCGGTCATGATCACGTTCCAGAATGTCACGAAGACATACAAGGGATCGACCGTCGCCCTCAACGACTGCTCTGTCGAGATCGACAAGGGTGAGTTCGTCTTCCTGGTCGGGCCGTCCGGTTCAGGGAAGACCACCTTCATCCGTCTCCTGCTGCGCGAGGAGATGCCCGACTCCGGCCGCATCTGGGAGGCGGGCAAGGAGATCGGCCACCTGGCCAAGTGGCGGATTCCGTACCTGCGTCGCAACATCGGATGCGTGTTCCAGGACTTCCGACTGCTGCCCAACAAGACGGTGTTCGAAAACGTGGCCTTCGCCCTCGAGGTGATCGGTCGACCCAAGCACGTCATCGCCGCCCAGGTCCCCCAGGTGCTCGACCTGGTCGGTCTGGCCAAGAAGCGGGACAACCTGCCCCACGAGCTCTCCGGTGGGGAGCAGCAACGGGTTGCCGTTGCCCGGGCCTTCGTCAACCGGCCCCTCATCCTGTTGGCCGACGAGCCCACCGGCAACCTCGATCCCACCACCAGCCTCGGCATCATGCGCCTGCTCGACCGGATCAACCGCACCGGCACCACGGTGATCGTGGCCACCCACGACGCCGGCATGGTCGACCAGATGCGTCGGCGGGTCATCGAACTCGATCGCGGTCTGCTCGTGCGTGACCAGCGCAAGGGCGTCTACGCCATCGACTCGGCCGCGGCCACGCCGGGGGCGCCGACCGGCCAGGTGCCCGAACAGGTGCCACAGACGTTGCCGGCCACCGACGTGCCCGACAGCTACGCCGCCCGAACCTGATGCCGGTCTCCGCGGGCTACATCTCACGGGAGGCGGTGACCAACCTGTGGCGGAACCGTCTGATGACGGTGGCCGCCATCCTCACCGTGGCGGTCTCCTTGGCCCTGGTGGGCTCGTCACTGCTGTTGAAGCAGGGTGCGTCCAAAGCCACGGTGCAGTGGCAGAACGGGGTCCAGGCCATCGTGTGGGTCCGCCCCTCGGCCGGGCCCACCCTGACCAACTCGATCGGCTCTGAACTCCAGAAGTCGGTGTACATCAAGTCGTGTCTCTACCGGTCCCAGGCCTACGACTACAACGAGGCCAAGAAGATCCTGCCGGCCGACGAATCGGCGGCCACCACCGAGAGCGACTACCCCTCATCGTTCCGGTGCGTACTCAATGATCCGTCCCAGGCGCCCGCGGTCTACCAGCAGTTCATCGGCGTGCCCGGTGTCTCCACCGTCAAGTACCCCGGCCAGCAGATCAAGACCATGCAGAGCGTGATCCACATTCTCCAGTGGGTGTTCCTGTCGGTGGCGGTGGTGCTGTTGCTGTCGGCGTCCGTGCTCATCCTCAATACCATCCGCATGGCCATCTTCGCCCGACGGCGCGAGGTGTCCGTGATGAAGCTGGTCGGTGCCACCAACTGGTTCATCCGGTTGCCGTTCATGGCCGAAGGTCTCATCCAGGGGCTGGCCGGAGCCGCGGTGGCCGTTCTGGTGGTGCTGGCCCTCTACTGGGGAATCGGCCTCGACACGGTCAAGACGGCGGCCAACCAGGGCAACATCATCGCCCAGATGTCCCTGGACGGGTGGGAGGTCGCCGGCACCTGCATCCTGGTAGCCGTGGTCGGCGTGGTGGTCGGCGTGGTCGGCTCGGCCTTCGCGGTGCGCCGCTTCCTCGACGTCTGACCGAACGCTGCGGGGTCGGCGACTCAGCGCGGTGCGGAGGCGACGGCGTGGTCGCACGACTGGGAGACCGGTGTCCCCGAGAACCGACCGGTGATCCAGGTCAGGATGGCGTTGCTGGCCCCCGATAGCACGCTGCCGTGATCGGCCCCGGCCACCGGCAGGTAGTCGACGGTGTCGTGCAGATGCCGACAGAGCACGCTGGAGACGAACCGGGCCGTGGCACTGGCATGGATGACCGGGTCGGCGGTGCCCTGGACCACGTCGATGGGCGCCGAGGTCGTTGCCTGGCCGGCGGCGTTGGCGGCGATGTCGGCCTGCATTGCCGCCACGGTGGCCCACCCCGGCCGGAAGACCTGATCGGTGGGCAGGGCATCGATCAGGTCGCTCAACGCCCCGACACACGACGAGGTGATGGCCGGCACCAGGTGGAGGACCTCCGGGGTCAGCTCGGAAGCCAGTTCGAGGTTTCCATACGTCGACGACCAGGCCACCAACGCGGCCACTGCGTAGGCGGTTCCCGAGGCCGCCCGCCGGCCGGGGATGGAAGGAACCAGTTCGTCCAGCGAGACGGCCGGGGCCACCGCCACCACGCCGGCCACGAAGAGCTCCGGAGCGTAGGACTGGGCGATCTGGCCGGCGAACAGGGCGCCTTGGCCACCCTGGGAAAAGCCGAGAACCACCACGGTGTTGGAAGCTGACCGACCCTCCAGGTTGCGCGCCGCCCTGGCGGCATCGAGTGCACCTTGGGCCTCGCTCTGGCCGACCAGATACGCCGGCACCCCTGGTGTCCCCAGGCCCTGGTAGTCGGTGGCCACCACGATGTCTCGAAGCTGGAGTAGCGGATCGAGCAGGGGGATGGAGGACGGACCCACCAGGGAAGGGGCACACTGGTCGCCGAGACCGGTGGTTCCGTGGGCCCACGTCACGATGGGGAAGCCCTCCGGCGGAGGGGCGCCGCCCGGCACCACCACCAGCCCGGAGACAGTGATATCCGTGTCGTCGATCGACTCGGAGTGGTAGAGGACGCGGAAGGCCGTGGCTCCGGCGGGCAGCGGGGACGAGGTGCTGACCGGCTGCGAGCTGACGATGGCTCCGGGAGGAGCCGCCTCCAGGGGAGTGGGCACCGGGTAGTAGATCGACACCGGTGACGGGCGGGTGGACGAAGCCGGTGTACCCGGTGTGGCCGCGCCGGTGGTAGCCCCGCATGCGGCCAGCAACGCTCCGGCGAGCACGCCGACCAGCAGACACGGCAGTCGGCGCCACCCGCCGACCAGCTGCCTCCGATCCTGCTGCCTGCCCCTCCGGCATCGTGCCGACATGGTCCGTCACAGTAGCCACGGTTGACCGGGCTCGTCTCCTCTACGCTTCTTCGTGGATGGATGCCCTTCGTTTGACGGCCAGCTGGCCGACCGACCATGTCGCGGTGGGGGTCCTCGGGGTGTCGGCGGGAAGGGAGCCCGACCAGGACCCGAGCCTGCACGATCTGGGAGCGCTCGGCCCGGTCGACCGTCGCTTCTCGTGGGCCTCGGTGACCAAGCCGGCCACCGCACTGGCCGTCCTCGTGGCCTGCGAGGAGGGGACGCTCTCGCTGGACGAGCCGGCCGGCCCACCGGGTGCCACCGTCCGTCACCTGTTGGCCCACGCCTCGGGCCTCGGCCCGGAGCCCGGTCCACCTCTGGCTCGACCGGGGACCACCCGGATCTACTCCAACGTCGGCTACCGGCTGCTGGCCGATCTGGTGGCCGACCGTTCCGGCATGCCCTTCGCCGACTACCTGCGCGAGGGCGTCCTCGGCCCGTTGGGCATGGCTCTCACCAGTTTCGAGCCCGACCACACACCGGATGCCGCGGCCGGACTGTCCGGTCCACTGGTCGACCTGTTGGCCCTGGGCCGGGAGTGGGCGACCCCGAGCCTGGTCAGCCCGGGCACCCACCGGGATGCCACCTCGGTCCAGTTCGCCGGTCTGGCCGGTGTACTCCCCGGGTTCCAACGCTTCGAGCCCTGCGACTGGGGACTGGGCGTGGAGATCCGCGGCCACAAGCAACCGCACTGGACAGGGGCCACCAACTCGGCGGCCACGTTCGGGCACTTCGGTCGGAGCGGCTCGTTCTTGTGGGTGGACCCGGTGCCCGGAGTGGTCTGCGCCGGTCTGAGCGACCGGCCGTTCGGGCTGTGGGCGGCGCGGTCGTGGCCCCGGTTGGCCGACGCGGTGCTGGCCGAAGTGGCACGGCCGACCCGACCTTCCCGTCGCCCGGCCGGGCCCGTTGCCTCACGTCAAATTCTCCGGGAACGATGATTCGTTGCCTCATCTAAGAACCTCCGCCTAATCCCGTCCTGTGAAGGCCCGGTTAACCCGTCGGGGCTCAGTGGTCGGCTTTTGGAGCGACAGGCGCTGGAGCTGGGCGCAGAGGCCTGCGATCTCCCGTTGCAGCGCCACCGGGTGCAGGGCATTGCGGGCCCTAGTGAGGCCCGACTGCTGGGCCGGGGTGAGTACGCCTGCGGCCACCAAGCGCTGATAGGGGCTCAGGGCCTTGTCGTGGCGCTTGATGACCTTGGCCCCGACCCGTTCCCGGCTGACCAGCTTCTGCTGGGTGAGGAGGAGGTTCGTGTACGTCCGGTCGAGCTCCCAGATCCGGTTGAGGACCCTCCACTCCGCGTCGGTGTCGAATCTCAGGTAGCCGACCAGCTCTCGGACGTGGGTCCAGTTCTTCTGCTCCACGTGGCAGCCGTCGTTCTTGTTTCCCGGCCGTGACCTGGTGAAGGTGATCCTCCGGGAAGCGCACCACTCAGCGAAGGGAGCATTGATGAACTCACTGCCGTTGTCGGAGTCCACGCCGAGGATCGGGACCGGGAACACCGAGACCACGTGCTCCATGGCCCCGATGACCTGGACCGCCGCCTTGTTGCGGATGGAGCGGTTGACCGTCCAGCCCGTGGCCACGTCGGTGACGGTGAGCGTGAAGCAGAACTCGCCGAAGGAGTTACCCCCTTCGTGGCCCACCAGGTCGATCTCGACGAACCCGGGACGGGCCTCGTCCCACTCCGACCAGGTGCGGATGGGGATCTGGGACTTCAGCAGCGAACCCGGCTTGGTGTGGCCGCGGGCACGGAACTCGGCCAGGACCTTCGGGCCGGCCAGTCGGCGGTCGATGGTTGCCGGGCTCATGGCCAAGAGCAGGACTGCCTCCTCGTCGGTGAGGTCGAGCTCCCCGTCCCGGCGCAGGAGGGGGACGAGCACCGGGAGCATCGGTGCCAGTCGCTTGCCAGCCGGTGCCCGTGCTGCCCGCCAGCACAGCTCGAGGGCCGAGACCACTCTCGGGGAATAGATCACCGGGCGGGACGACCGCTTCCGCACCCGCTCAGTCGGGCCAGGATTCCGCAATCGGGCCCGGGCGTAGTCACGGTGCCAGCCGGTCAGATCGACCACCTGGTCCAAGATGGCCGACTTCTCCTTCCGTGTCCCTCGCCGATACTGGATCGCCAGCTTGTTGGTCACGGCACGTCGCTCACCCATCGAAAGCTCCATGGATTTGGCGTAGTCGTGGCCGGTCCCCAGGCGGAGGTTTTCAGATGAGGCAACGAATACGGCTACGCGGAGGTTTCTGGTGAGTCAATGCGCCGGGCCGGTCGAGCTGGCCGATCCCCGTTAGGCTTCGCGCCATGAAGGGCGTCATCCTGGCCGGGGGGACCGGTTCGCGGCTCCATCCCCTGACCCGGATCACCAACAAGCACCTGTTGCCCATCTACGACCGACCGATGATCAACTGGGGCATCGAAGCGCTGGTGCACGCCGGGATTACCGAGATCATGCTGGTCACCGGAGGGACGCACGCCGGTGAGTTCCTGCGTCTGCTGGGCAACGGCCAGGAGTTCGGCATCGATCGCCTCAGCTACGGCTACCAGGACCGGCCCGGCGGTATCGCCGAGGCGCTCGGTCTGGCCGCACGGTTCGTCGACGGAGACCGGGTACTGGTGATGCTGGCCGACAACATCGTCGAGCGCTCGATCAAGCCGATGGTCGACGCCTTCCGCGTCCAAGAGCGCGGTGCCCGCATCTTGCTTACCCCGGTGGAGGAGGACGAGCACCTCCGTCACCTCGGAGTACCCGCCTTCGACGCCGACAACCGGGTGGTCGGCATCGTGGAGAAGCCCGAGCGCCCCGATTCGAAGTTCGGTGTGACCGGCATCTACTGCTACGACGCCGATGTGTTCGGAGTCATTCCCACCCTCGTCCCGTCGGGACGGGGCGAGCTCGAAATCACCGATGTGAACAACTACTACATCGGCCAGGGCACCATGGCCTACGACGTACTCGACGGGTTCTGGGGCGATGCCGGTGAGTCCATCGACGCCTACTACGCGGTCAACGACTTCGTCAGAACCCACGGGGCCAACAAGGGCTGACAACCCCGGGCCGGTCGGACGCGGTCGACTCACGTGGTGCGGCTTCTGGCCGCCAAAGCTTGTTCAGTCGAGGGGAACGCCGGCCCACGCCGCCGACTCGCTCCGGTGACGGGCGTAGTCGACCTTGCCGGCCGGGGACCGACCGATGGAGGCGACGAAGCGGACTCGGCGGGGGGCTTTGTAACCGGCCAAACGGCCCTTCACGTGGTCGATGACCGCGTGGTCGGTGACCGTTGCATCGGCAACACCGGGGGCCCGCTCGACGACGGCCACGATCTCCTCGCCGAACCGGTCGTTGGGGATGCCCACCACCACCGAGTCGATCACACCGTCCAGGGTCTTCACGACCTCTTCGACCTCTTCGGGGTAGACCTTCTCCCCGCCGGTGTTGATGACGACCGAACCCCGGCCGAGCAGATGGATGGAACCGTCCGCACCCACCTCGGCGAAGTCGCCGGGCACCGAGTAGCGCACACCGTCGATGGTCCGGAAGGTGGACGCCGTCTTGGCGTCGTCCTTGTAATAGCCGAGCGGAATCCGCCCTCCGAGCGCCAGGACTCCGCTCTGACCCGAACCGGCCACCACGTCGGACCCGTCCGCGCCGATCACCCGGACATCAGGTCCCAGCGTGAACTCGGCGGTGGGGGCCGCCGAGCCGGCCGAGGACACCGAGCTGCCCATGCCGATGGCCTCTGAGGACGAGAAGGCATCGACCAACAGCATGCCCGGGTGGTGGCGGAGGAGACCCTGCTTGGTCGCCTCACTCCACATGACTCCCGAGGAGATGATCCCCACCAGGCTGGCCAGATCCCACCGGTCAGGTTGGGCGTCGAGGGCGGAGAGGATGGGCTTGGCGAAGGCATCCCCCACGATGATCAACCCGTTGACCTTCTGATGCTCCACGGTATCCAGCAGCTCGACCGGGTCGAACTGCCGCGAGGTCAGGGTGACCACGTGACCACCCTCACTCAGGCACTCGAGGGAGGTGAACCCGCCCGTCCCGTGCATCAGCGGGCAGGCCGGCAGCAGGGTCATACCCTGTCCGTTGCCGGCCAGCTCGGACCGGACCTCCTCGATGCCGCCCTCATCGGGGTAGCGCCGGAAGCCCGAGCCGTTGAGACGGGCGAAGAGGTCGTCCTGGCGCCACATCACACCCTTGGGCATGCCGGTGGTGCCGCCGGTGTACAGCATGTAGAGGTCGTCGGGTCCCCGGCCCCAGGGCGGTCGGACCCGCTGCCCCTCCGACGCCGATACCCCGGTGGTGCCGGCCGCCTCCTCGTAGGGAGTGGCCCACTCGGGGCAGGCTGCCGTACCGTCGTCGACCCACAGCCAGGTGGTGACCCCCGGGATCCGGTGGCGGATGGACTCGATCCGTTGGACGAACACTCCGTGGAAGACGACTGCCACCGTGTCGGCGTTCTCCCACAGGTAGACCAGCTCGTCCTCGGCATAGCGATAGTTGGTGTTGATGGGGACCAAGCCCAGCTTGAAGCAGGCAAAGGTGGCTTCGAGGTAGCCAGGGCAGTTGTAAAGGTAGAGCGCGACCTTGTCCTGGTGATCGATGCCGGTGCCCAGGAGCCACCGGGCCAGGTTGTCGGCCCGCCGGTCGAACTCGGCCCAGCTGATCGAGTGCCCACCTTGGGTCAGGGCCGGGGCGTGGGGCAGCTCGTCGGCCACCGCTTCCCACACATCGCCGAAATTCCACGTGCTCACCGTCAACTCCTCATCCCCTGGCCCGGTCGTCCCTGGTCCGTGCGGACCGTCCCCACCGGTCAACGAGCCGGATCAGCCTACGCTCACCGGCATGGACTTCGCGTTGCCGGCCGAAGACGACCCCCGTCGGGCGGCGGTGCGCCAGTGGCTGACGGCCCACCCGGCGCCCACCGCGCGCCAGCTGGCCGAAGGGGGGCTGGTGGCACCCCACTGGCCGGCCCCCTGGGGGTTGGACGCAGACGCTACCCACCAGCTGGTCGTGGACGACGAGCTCTGCCGGGCCGGGATCCGCCGACCCGAGAACACCATCGGGATCGGCTGGGCCGGGCCGACCATCCTCTACGCCGGCACCGAGGCACAAAAGCAGCGTTATCTGTTCCCGCTACTGGCCGGTGAGGAGATCTGGTGCCAGCTGTTCAGCGAACCCGGTGCCGGATCGGACCTGGCCTCGGTGGTCACCCGGGCCGAGCCCGATGGCGAGGAGTGGGTGGTGTCCGGCCAGAAGGTGTGGACTTCGTACGCCCACGCGGCCCAGTTCGGCATCCTTTTGGCCCGTACCGAGCCCGATGCTCCCCAACACCAGGGGATCTCGTACTTCATCTGTCCGATGGATACGCCGGGGATCACCGTGCGTCCCCTCGTCGACATGACCGGGACCCACACATTCAACGAGGTCTTTCTCGACGGGGTGCGGCTCTCGGCCGACTGCCTGGTGGGGGACCGGGGCCATGGCTGGTCGCTGGCCAAGGTGACCCTGGGCAACGAACGGGTCTCATTGTCCGGTGCCGGTGCGCTGTGGGGAATGGGGCCGACCGCCGCCGACCTGATTGACGCGGTCCGCCGTCGGGGTCCGATCAGCGACCCGGTGCTCCGCCAGCGTCTGGCCGGCCTGTACGCCGAAGGTGAGATCCTGCGCCTGCTCCGGTTGCGGACGGTCTCGGCGGCGGTGGCCGGTCAGGAACCCGGGCCCGAGGCGTCGATACGCAAGGCCCTGGCCGACGCCCATGGCCAGCACGTCATGACCTTGGCCGACGACCTGGCCGGGCCCTGGGGCATGGTCCAGCCTCTGGGGCCGACCAGCGGATTCGTGCCGGCGTCGGCTTCCCACTGGTCCGACCCGATCTGGGGTTTCGGCTTCCTCTTCTCCCCGGCCCTGACCATCGGCGGCGGGACTGCTGAGGTCCAGCGGAACATCATCGCCGAGCGTACGCTCGGCCTACCCCACGACCCGCCGGCCTGAGCCCCCGCTGGCCGGATCAGGCCACGATGGGCCCGGCGTTTGCGTACCCCTGGCGCACACCTTGGCCGGCCTGACGGACCAGTTGGTCGGGCTCATAGAGCATCCAGTAGGCGTTGCGGGCGTGCTTGCTGGCCCGGTCGACACAGACCGCGGCCAGCCTGGCCGGATCGTCCTCCTCGTTCTCGTGGACGAACACCTCGAGAATGTGGGTGGAGGTCATCAGCTGGGCCTGCATCAGGCCCTGGGAGGCCTCGTGGGCGCAGACCTGGTCGATGGCCGCCTTGCCCGGCATGCCCGAGGGCCACCACGATCCGGCAGCCCTCCTCTCGATGAGCCGCTTGCACCGACGGCCAGGTCCTTGAACCCGGGCACGGTCCGGCGCACCAGCTCGAACGTGGTCCCGTACCCGGGGCAGCCCTTGAGCTCGTCCAGCGCCTCGGCGCCCATGTCGTAGCGGGCGAACATGGTGTCGACGATGCCGATCCGGTCCATGGCGCAAGCCTACCGGCCGTCGGTCGGATCCGACCGTGGACACCCCGAGGATCCGGGCGCGGCGCAGGCCGGTTCGACCCGGCTGTTCCGGTCGACAAGACTCTTCCCGATGATGGCCAGGCCAGACCCTCCCCCCAACGCCGATCCCTGGGTGGTCCGGGATGCCGCGGTGGTCTGGCACGGCTTCACTCAGATGTCCAGCTACGCCGACAACACGCCGATCATCGTGGAGCGGGCCGAGGGCCGGGAACTCATCGACGTCCACGGCCGGCGCTACTTCGACGGGATCTCCTCGCTGTGGGTGACCACACTCGGCCACCACGTTCCCGAGCTCGATGCCGCGGTGGTCGACCAGCTGGACAGGGTGGCCCACGCCACGCTGCTGGGGAATGGCAGCCGGGCGTCGGTGGAGTTCGCCGAGGCGCTGGCCGAAGTGGTTCCGGTGGACCGAGCCCCACGTCCTGTTCGCCTCGGACGGGGCGGTGGCCGTCGAGCAGGCGCTCAAGATCGCCTTCCAGTACTGGATCAACCGGGGTCAGACCGGCCACGACCGGTTCCTCGCCCTCGGAGACGCCTACCACGGAGACACCATCGGTGCCCTGTCGCTGGGCGACGGGGGGTTCGGCGCCGACCGTATTCGACCCGCTGCGGTTCCCGGTGCTGCGTACGCCCGGTTACGCCTCTCCCGACTGGGCCGCCAAAGCTGGTGGCCACCATCGAGGCCGAGTCCGACTCGCTGGCCGCCGTGGTCATCGAGCCGCTGGTCCAGGGGGCGTCGGGCATGCTGGTGGCCGAACCCGCCGACCTCGCCCTGGTCGGCGAAGCCTGTCGGGACATCGGACGTGTTGCTCATCTGCGACGAGGTGGCCACCGGCTTCGGTCGGACCGGTCGGCTGTTCGCCTCGGAGTGGGCCGGGCCGGCCTTCCGTCCCGATCTCGTCTGTCTGGGGAAGGGCATCACCGGCGGCTATCTCCCGTTGTCGGCGACAGTGGCATCGGGCCGGGTGTTCGCCGCCTTCGACGGCGTCGACCTCGGGCCGTCGACCTTCTACCACGGCCACTCCTACGGAGGGAACGCCCTGGCTTGCGCGGTGGCCCTCCGCCACCTCCAACTCTTCGACGAATGGGACGTGCTCGGCCAGGTGGCGGTGTCGTCCGACCACCTGGCGCGCCGGCTGGGCCGGTCGGTGGCCGGCCGGCCCGGGGTGGGGGAGGTCCGCCAGCCGCGGCCTGATGGTGGGGGTGGAGCTGGCCCCTCCGCCCGGCGCTGAGCGCTGGGGTCGCCGGGTCTGTGCCGGTGCAGTGCGGCGGGGGGTGCTGCTGCGGCCATTGGGTGACGTGGTGGTGCTGATGCCCCCGCTCACCACTACCACCGGTGAGATCGACCGGATGGTCGACACGCTGGCCGATGCGATCGACGCGGTGTGGGACGAGGACGCCCGGTGATCGATCCGGGGGCACGGACGTCGCGTCGGGCGTCCGGTCCGCAGGCCAGCTGGGCGGCCTGGGCCGACCAGGCCTGCCGGGTGGTGGAGGCGGCCGGGCAGTGGCGGGTCCCCCGCACCTTCGACGCCGGCGGACCGGCCGGTTCCCTCGAGCGGGTCGACGATCGAGGTGGTCTCCTTCGCCTCCAACGACTATCTGGGACTCGCCTCCCACCCCGCGGTGGTCGCCGCTGCCCACCGCGCCCTCGACCGGTGGGGAGCCGGGTCGGGTGCCTCGCGGCTGGTGACCGGGTCCCGGCCCGTGCACACCGACCTCGAGAAGGCACTGGCCGAATGGAAGGGATGTCCGAGCGGCGATGGTCTTCCCCACCGGGTTCGCCGCCAACCTGTCGGTGCTGTCGGTCTTCGGATCGGAGGGGGCCCACATCTACTCCGACGAGCTCAACCATGCGTCGATCATCGACGGTTGCCGGATGGCCCGGGCCGGGGTCACCGTCTACCCGCACCGCGACCTCGGTGCCCTCCACGGCGCGCTGGCCCAGAGCACCCGACGACCGCTCATCGTCTCCGACACGGTGTTCTCCATGGACGGTGACCAAGTGGACCTCGACGGCCTCTGTGACGTGGCTGCAGCCCACGGTGCCCTGCTCGTCCTCGACGAGGCCCATGCCGTGCTGGGCCCCGACCTTCCCACGCCCGTTCCCGACGGGGTGGACGTCCTGCTGGTGGGGACCCTGTCCAAGACACTGGGCTCCCTGGGTGGTTTCGTGGCCGGTGCCGGCCGGTTCGTCGAACTCCTGGTCAACCGGGCCCGCCCCTACATCTTCACCACCGCGCCCACGCCGGCCGACGCGGCGGCGGCCCTGGCTGCGCTGTCGGTGGTCCGTTCGCCCGAAGGGGCGGAACTCCGCGACCGTCTGTCCGCCCACGTCGAGCGGGTGTCGGCAGCGGTCGGCCGCCCTCGGCGCGGTTCGCCGATCGTGCCGGTGGTCATCGGCGACGAGTCCGAGGCGGTGGCCGCCTCGGAGTACCTGCTCTCGCTCGGCCTTTGGGTTCCGGCCATCCGGCCGCCCACCGTCGCACCGGGGACGTCCCGTCTGCGGATCACCCTGTCCGCCATCCACACCGAGGCCCAGGTGGATCGGCTCATCGCCGGGCTGGCCGACCTCCGGCGAGGCGCGTCCGCCGGCGTCTCCGGTGTCGGGGGCCTCCGTGCGCCCTGACCGGATCGTCCTCCTGTGTGGCACCGGCACCGAGGTGGGCAAGACGTGGGTGGGCGTGCGGCTGTTGCGTGAGCTCCGGGCCCGCGGCCTGGGTGTGGCCGCCCGCAAGCCGGCCCAGTCTTTCGACATCGACTCCGAGGGTGCCCGACTGGGTGGGGCCACCGATGCCGAGCGGCTGGCCGACGCCTCGGGCGAGCATCCAGGGGCGGTCTGCCACTCCTTCCGGTCCTATCACCGGGCCATGGCTCCGCCCATGGCCGCCGAGGCACTGGGACTGCCGTCGTTCACCGTGGCCGACCTGATCGAGGAGCTCGAGTGGCCGGCACCGCCGGTGGCGGTGGGCGTGGTGGAGACGGCCGGAGGTGTCCGCTCACCACAGGCCTCGGACGGCGACGCTACCGACCTGACCTCGGCCCTGGCCCCCGACCTGGTGGTGCTGGTGGCCGACGCCGGTCTCGGAACCATCAACGTCGTGCGCATGGCCATGGACGCACTGGCCACGGTGACCGACGGCCTGCCCGACACCCAGACCCTGGTGGTGCTGGACCGTTTCGACGACCGGCACGACATCCACCGCCGTAACCGGGAGTGGCTGGCCGACCGTCTGGGTTATTCGGTGGTCACCGTACCCGGAGGCGAGTCGACCATCGCCGACGCGGCCAGCGGAGGGCGGGTGCTGTCGGCCTGACCACCCGACCGCTCTCGGCGGACACCTGATCAGTCGTAGGCCCGGGCGTCCGACTCGCGCAACCGGGTGGACATGACGGCCAGCAGCTTGCGGGTGAGAGTGGGGACGGCTTCGAGGACGCCGTTGAACTCGCGCTGGCTCAACACCAGCAGGAGCATCTCGGTGTCGGCCACCACCGTGGCCGACCGCAGCCCATGGTCCAGCAGGGAGAGTTCCCCGAAGTACTGCTCGGGGCCGAGGGAGGCGATCGCCTTGCCCTTGTGGGATACCGTGGCCGTTCCCTCCACGATCATGAAGAACTCGCGGCCGGCCGTCCCCTCCTGGGTGAGCACTCTGCCGGCGGGGACGGTGATCTCGTCCAGAGCGCTCCGCAGGGTTCGCAGCTCGCGGGACGAGCAGGTGGAGAACAGCCAGATTTTCGACAGGTCGAGCTTCTTCGACGGGGAGGCCATGGCCAGAGGCTAGCCCCGACCCTCCGTACGGCGGGTCCTCCCTGTTGCTCGGACCGGTTCGGTCAGAATCCGAATCCGGCGCCTTCCACCACCGCCCGACTGAACGGTCGAACCAGAGCCCGCAGTTCGCTGCAGCCCTCCTCGCCGAGGGGTTGGTAGGCGAAGACGGCCAGCCGATCGGTGGTCTCTTCGATCCCGTCGCGCAGGGCGGCCCCCTGGTCGGTCAGGGCCACCGGTGCCCGGTGCCGGTCGCTCGGATCGGCTCGTTCGATGAGGCCGCGTCCGACCAGCCGGGCGACGCCGGCCTCCCACAGGTCGTCGGGCCATCCTCGGGTGCCCCGTAGGAACGCCTCGGGTAGGTCGCCGGTGGCCAGGTGGAGGACCAGGGCCTCCACCGGGTCGAGGTCGCCCAGGACGAGGGCGGCGATGTGTCCATCCCCCCGGAACTCGCGGAGCAGGGTTTGGGCGTGCCAGAGGACCAGGTGTGGTGGGTCGGGCCAGGGCAGCCCGGCGTGGGCGGCGAACAAGGGTCGCCCCTCGTATCGGACGGTGGCCTGTACGGCTGCCTGGCGGGCGAGGACCGCGGCCCGCTCCATTTCCGGTCCGTCGACCGCGTCACCCAGCATCCGACGTAGGGCGGCGTCAGCAGCGCCGATTCTGGCCTCGAGGACCGCGGCTGGCGAGGCCGAATCCCAGGCCCGGGGGAGGGACACCCGGACCAGGTCGGGGTTGAAGTTGAAGAAGGTGGCGATGACCGTTTCGGCACCCACCGCCCCCATGGCCGCCGACCGCGAGGCGAAGTAACCGTCTTCGGTCCGCAGGCCGACCTGCACATAGGACTGGGCTGCTTCGGGGGCGAAGTAGATCATCCCGTGTACGGGCTCGAGGGTACGGCAGGTCTTGCGAGCGGTGAGCGGGGAGACCGTCGGCTCGACGGTGTGGTCAGGATCCATGGCCCACGGTATCCCGGACGGTCACGCGATGGTCGGGCTGACCGCCGCCCCGATCGGGGTGGGGCCGCCTTTGGAGAGAGGCGGGATTGGACAGAGGGAGGACGCCGTATAGTGCTGTCGACGGTGTGGAAGGCCTGATGGGATGAGCGCTCGAATTCGAGGTCGGAAACGGAGAGGGCGATGCTGAACGGGGTTTCGGGCATGATCGGGGAGACGGCGGTGGTCCGCAAGCCGGTGTCCGACAGCCATCAGCCCGGCTCGGTGTTCTCACGGGGCGAGGAGTGGTACGCGGTGTCGCTGTTCCCCGGTACCACCATCGACGTTGGCACCACCGTGGTGGTCGCCGATGTCGAGCGGGGCCTCCTCGTCGTCTATCCCACCGACGACGCCTGAGCCCTCAGCTGATCTGAGTAAACCCTGTCCTGCTGAGGCCCCGCTGCCGTGGGCCATCCGGCCACTCTGCGGTGGGGCGGACCCGGGTGCCGCCCTGGGCACGGATTCGGCTCGCGACGCCCTCGGGGCTCCGAGTGCCTACAGTGGGTCCAGGAGGTGGTCACCATGATCATCGGTTCGGTAGGCACGTCGGTCGCCCTGGCGGTGGTGGCGGTGGCCATCTTCTCGCTCATCGTGGTCTTCTTGAAATCGTGCTTGAAGGTGGTCCAGCAGGGCTGCGTCGGAGTGGTCAAGCGGTTCGGCGAGTTCAAGTCGATCAAGCAGCCCGGGCTCCACGTGCTCCTTCCGCTGGCCGACCGGATGGACAAGGTGGATGTCCGCGAGTTCCCCCGCACCGGCGACCAGCAGGCGGTGATCACCAAGGACAACGTGTCGCTGTGGGTCAGCGCCACCATCTTCTGTCAGGTCACCGACGTCAAGCTGGCCCTCTTCGAGGTCAACGACTTCGGGCTGGCCATAGACCAGATGGCCCGGACCGCGCTGCGGGCCGTGTTCGGTGAGTTGACCCTCGACGCCTCGCTGTCCGAGCGGGAGACCATCAACTCGAAGATGCAGGAGCACATGGCCGAGGCCACCCTCAAGTGGGGGGTACGTCTCAACCGGATCGAGATCCTCGACATCACGCCCCCGACCAATGTGCTCCAGGCCATGTCCGAGCAGAAGGAGGCCGAGCAGCACAAGCGGGCGGCCATTCTCAAGTCCGAAGGTGACCAGCAGTCGGCCATCAACAGTGCCCAGGGTCGCAAGCAGGCCGCCGTGCTCGAGGCCGAGGGTCAAAAGCAGGCCGCCATTCTGGCTGCCGAGGCCCAGAAGCAGGTGCTCGAACTCCGAGCCGACGGGGAGAAGCGGGCAGCCCAGCTCCGGGGTGAAGGGGAATCGGCAGCCCTCAACGCCATCGACACCTCGGTGATCCACCCGAACACCCTGGCCATCATGCAGCTGCGGGCCCTCCAGGCCCTGGCCACTTCGCCCAACTCGAAGATCGTCGTCCCCTACGAGGCGGCCGGACTGGTGGGTGCCGCCCAGGTACTGGTGGACGCCATGAAAGATGCCGGCGAATCCGGGGCAACCGCCAACGGCAACGGGAGGAGCCCGCAGCCGGCCGGATAACGCCGCCTACTTCATCGCCACCTGATCGAGGTAGTCCTCGTCCCAGTGGGTGAAGACCTCGTCGGGCAGCTTGAGGCAGTGGGTCGGCTCCAGGGCCTCGACGAAGGCCCGGTCGTGGCTGACCACCACGATGGTGCCGGGCCAACGGCTGAGCATGGTCCCGACCGCCTCGATCGATGACGGGTCGAGGTTGTTGGTGGGCTCGTCGAGCAGGAGCACGTTGGCTCGTCCGGCCGCCAGCATGGCCAGACCGAGCTTGGCCCGTTCCCCACCGGACAGGGTCCCGGGCATCTGGTGGGCGGCCTTACCGGCCAGGCCGAACAGCCGAGCAGGGCCCGCCGTTCGGTTTCCTGGGTGAGCACGGTGTCGTCGATGTTCTCGACCACACTGCTGCCGAGGTCGATCTGCTCGTGCTCCTGGGCGAAGTAGCCGAGCGGTCACCTTGGCTCCCGAGCTCGACCGAACCGACGGTCGGCTCCTGTACCCCGGCTAGGCAGCGGAGCAGGCTGGACTTGCCGGCTCCGTTGCGGCCGATGACCACAGCCCGGTCACCGCGGCGGCAGTGGAAGTTGACCTGTCGCAGGACGCGGACGCTCCCGTAGGCCACACCGAGGTCGGTGGCCCGTAGCGGGACCTCGCCGGAGCGTTGGGGTTCGGGGAGTCGGAAGGTGGACTTCTTCTCTCGCCTTCGTGACCTCGGTCTTCGACGACTCGAGACGCTCCACCCGCTTGTCGAGCGACTTGGCGATTCGGGCCCGGCGGTTGGTGCTGCCCCGCATGGAGTCGGCCAGGGTGGACAGGCGCTTGATCTCCCGGTCCTCCAACTGGGCCGACCGTTCCCGTTGGCTCTGGTCGGCCTCCAGCTGGACCCGGTAGGAGGAGTAGGTCCCCTTGAACTCGTGGAGTCGTCCGTCGGACAGGTGGAGCACCTTGTTGATGGACCGGTCCAGCAGCTTGAGATCGTGGGACACCACCAGGATGGCGCCGGGGAAGCGCTCGAGCTCCTCCATCAGCCACCGCTTGGCCGGCAGGTCGAGGTGGTTGGTGGGCTCGTCGAGGATCATGGTGTCGGGCCCCTGGAACAGGATCCGGATCAGATCGACCCGTCGGCGTTGTCCGCCGGAGAGGCTGTCGATGTCCTCGAGCAGGAGGTCCTGGCGGAGGCCCAGCCCATCGGCCAATCGGGCCATGATGGACTCGGCCTCGTAGCCACCGTTCTCCCGGAACTGCTCCTCGAGATCGGAGAAGAGCTCGATGTTCTCGGGGTCGGGTCCTTGGCCATCTGGTTGCGGGCCTTGCCCAGCGCGTCGTCGAGGACATCGAGGCCGCGGCCGGACAGCACGTGGGAGAAGCCGTTGGGATCGAGCCCGAGGCCCTGGGGCACGGGAACCTGGGGGAGGTAGCTGTAGGTCCCCCGGATCCGGGCGTTGCCCGACGAGCGCACGTTGGCGGCCGGGTTCCTCGATGACGCACGGAGATGAAGGTCGACTTCCCCGTGCCGTTGCGTCCGACCAGGCCGACCTTCTCCCCCGCGCCCGACCACGAAGGATGCGTCGCGGAGCAGGGTGCGGTCACCGATTTCGATGGTGAGGGAGGAACCGACGATCATGGGGGGAGGGCGACCAGATGGGGCCCGGAGCCGACCTCCGGAGCGATTCCGGGATGGCCCAGCAAGGTCAACCTCGGCCATTGTCCCACAGCCGACGGGGTGTCCTCGGCACGGCCATCCCTGTGCGGTACGGGATGGGGGGGATCAGCCTCCCGAGACCAGCACGTCGCCGCCGGTCGGCGGCGTGGGGTCGTCGGTGGTGTCCAGCCAACCGGGCGGGAGCCGCACGGGCCGGGGCCCGTTGGTGTGGCCACGGGCCATGCGCATGGCTTCGGCCGGGAAGGCCAGATCGCCAGGGAGCCCGTCGAGCAGCCGGTCGTACCTCAGCGAGAAGGCCGGCCTGTCCGAGAGACCGCCTCACCGCCGGACCGACCGGGAAGCCGGTCAGGTACCAGCCGGCGTGCTTGCGGAACTGCCGGACCCCCACGACCTCGCCGAAGGTCTGGACCAACAGTTCGACGTGGGTCCGCATCATGGTGACGATCTCGCCCAGGCACGGTGGGGGCCGGACGGGCCGCCCGGCCAGGACATCGGCCAGGTCCCCGAACAACCACGGACGTCCGAGGCAACCCCGGCCGACCACCACCCCGTCACATCCGGTGGCGGCCAGCATGGCCAGGGCATCGGCGGCCTCCCACAGATCGCCGTTGCCCAGGACCGGGATCGATGTCACCTCGGCCTTGAGTTCGGTGATGCGCGTCCAGTCGGCCGCACCGGAATACAGCTGTTCGGCGGTGCGGGCATGCAGGGTGACCGCGGCCACGCCTTCGTCCTCGGCGATGCGACCGGCCTCGAGGAAGGTCACGTGGTGGTCATCGATACCCACCCGCAGCTTGATGGTGACCGGCACCGGGCCGGCCGCCTCCACGGCTGAGGCCACGATGGCCCGGAAGAGCGCCGGGTGGAGGGGGAGCGCGGCCCCCGCGCCCTGCCTGGTGACCTTGCCGGCCGGGCACCCGAAGTTGAGGTCGATGTGGTCGACACCGATCCGGTCGACCAGGCGCCTGACGGCTGTGCCCATCACCTCGGGGTCGACCCCGCACAGCTGGACGCTTCGTACCGGCTCGTCGTCGCCGAAGGTGGCCATGCCCACCGTCTTGTCGTTGCCCTCTACCAGCGCCCTGGCCGTGACCATCTCGCTGACGTAGAGCCCGGCCCCGAACCTGCGGCACAGGCGACGGAAGGCCAGGTTGGTCACGCCGGCCATCGGGGCCAGGACCACCGGTGGATCGACGGCCAGCGCCCCGAGCTTCAGGGGGAGGGGGGGAGTGGACCGAGCGGTCACCGACCGGCCCCTGACCAGAGGTCGGTGATGGCGATGTCCAGATCGGACAGGAGGGTCCGAAGCAGCGGGAGGGAAAGGCCGATCACGTTGCCCGGGTCGCCGTCCACCCCGTCGATGAAGGGGGCGGACCGGCCGTCGAGGGTGAAGGCGCCGGCCACTCCGGCGGCCTCACCGGTGGCCAGGTAGGCGTCGAGCTCGGCGTCGTTGGTCACTCCGAACCGGACGGTGGTGGCGCCCACCCCCACCGCCTCATTGCCGGTGCGCTCATCGATCACGCAGTGGCCGGTGAACAGTGTCCCCGACCGGCCCCGCATCGAGGTCAACCAGCCGCGGGCCTCCTCGGTCGATTCCGGCTTCCCATGCGCCGTCCCGTCGAACTCGAGCATCGAATCACAGCCCACCACCACCGCGTCCCCGGAGGGATCAGCGACCGCCCGGGCCTTCCGTTCGGCCAGCGTGGTCACCAGTGCCTCGGTAGTGGGCTCAGTGACCGCGTCCTCGTCCACGCCGCTCACCACGACCTTCGGGTCGAAGCCGGCATCCCGCAGGAGTCGTAGGCGGGCCGGGGATCCCGAGGCCAGAACCAGTGTGCGAGAGACCATGACCAAAGCGTAGGGGTTCGGGTGTGCCGGCACGGACGGGGGGTGCTCCCGACCATTGCGTCATCCCGAAGTTCGGGGAACGTCGCTCGGTTCACAGATGAAGAGACCCACGGCCGCACCACCGGGACCGGCGTGACCGCAGTGGGAGGCGATCCAGCTGAGGCGGGGGTCCCGCCCACCGGTCAAGAGGACGAGATGGAACTTCCCTTCTTGGATCAGCCTCTCGAGTTGACCGATGGTTGGCTCGGGAATGGTGCCGGTGAATCCGCCGATGGGGTAGATCTCCTTGCCGCTGTCCTCGATGAATTCCGAAGCCACCGCCGAGGTGTAGACGGCCATGACGTAGGGCGAACCCATCTGGAGCCGTTCCAGTTGGGTGAGCACAGACCCCAGTCCCTTCGATGCCGACACCAGCAGGACATCGTTCTGCACCGTCGTGCTGGGTGGCTGGAATGGGGTATCGGTGAAGCCCCTTTGGTCGCGGACCAGTTGAGCGGAGCCGGAGGCGGGTAGGACGAGGATGGCGACGGTGGCCACGGTCAGTGCCATCGCCAGGAGCCAGCGACGGGTCGACGCCACCGCCGCGACCACCAGGAGCCCGACCGCCGCGACTCCCAACCAGATGGCCAATGCCAGCAGCCAGCCAGGGGCCACCGCCCCCGAAGACCGGATCAACCAGCTGCCGTAGCCGACCGTTCCGGCCACGATCAGGACGGCGGCCGCCGACCTCCGCACCAGCTCGGACCGGACTTCGGTGCGGGACTCCCACAGGGCAGCAATCCCGGCGCCGAGGATTGCCGCGATGGGCGGGGAGAGGGCGGCGGTGTAGTACGAGTGCATGATGAAGACGTCGGAGAAGACGAACACCATCGGGATCAGCCATCCGGTCCACAGGATGAAGTAGCTGCGACGGCGGGTGAACAGACCGCCAACCCCGATCACCAGTGCTGCGGGCAGCAGCCATCCGGTGTCGCGCCCGAGTGACCCTTGGACGAGACGGTTCCAGGCCGGTGATGGCCCGTTGAGTACTTCCGGACTCAGGTGGATTCCGCCGAGGAACTGTTGAAAGGCCGACTGCTGGCTGGTGCGGCCGAAGCCGTCGTAGACGAAGACCTGCTGGTAGACGGAGTTGTTCTGGCTTCCGTCCACGTAGGGGCGGTCATGGGCCGGGGTGAGCGTGACCACCGTCATCCACGAAAGGGACACCACCGCGCCGACCGCTCCGGCGACCGCCACCTGTCGGAGCTTGTGGCCCCATCCGTCGGTCCGTCCGAACAGGTAGGCGAGGCCGAGGGCTGGTAGTACCAACCACGCCTCGAGCATCTTGGCCTGGAAGGCGATACCCACCCACACGGCGGCAAACACCAGATGGCGCTGTCGCCCCGACAC
This sequence comes from uncultured Acidimicrobiaceae bacterium, assembly GCA_963824355.1. GTDB lineage: Bacteria > Actinomycetota > Acidimicrobiia > Acidimicrobiales > RAAP-2 > Bog-756. The sequence goes on from CAWGOY010000017.1 coordinate 771,762, forward strand.
CATGGCGGCGGTCACCGCGTCGGCGGCCAGGACGAGGAAGAGGGTCATGGCGGTGTCGGCGATGTTGCCCCGGTTGAGTGCGACGGTGGCGGGACTGGCCGCCAGGATCGCGGCAGCGAGGAGGGCCGACGTGGTCCCCCGTAGCCGGTGCACGGCCCGATAGAGAACGAGGACGCTCAGAATCCCTTCGACGACCTGGGGGAGAACGATGGCCCAGGTGTGGTATCCGAACGCCCGGACCGACAAGGCCTGGATCCAGAAGGCCCCGGGGAGCTTGTCCAAGGTGACCGTCCCCGCTGGATCGACCGAGCCGAAGAAGAAGTTGTGCCAATTGCTCGACATGCTCCGCACCGCTGCGGCATAGAAGGGCTCCAGCGCATCCTGGCTGAGTCCCCACGCATACGACAGCCCGGCCAGGGCGGCGATGACCGCCAACAGCACCCGGGGGAGCGTGATGCGAAACCGATCGGCCATCCGCCGGCGGCCACCCTCGGCCCCCGGCCCGGCCACCTCCACTGGCATTGGAGGCTCGTCCCCGGTTTCCTGGTTGGACTCCATTGGCCGCGCTCTCACCTGGACCGCCCTGGCGTCCATGGAATCACTACGCAGTACTCGAAAACGAGCACCTCGGTCAGTTGGGGGAGAGAGTAGTAGGTGGATTCCGGCGCTGCCCGGGACAACCCGCGACGCCGTATCCCACCGACCGGTCCGGTTGCGCGATGGTATAGACATGACCGATACCGGCATCACCGTCGCCCCCACCCAGGTCGATCCGGAGCTCGACGGCGATCACGAGCGGATGTCCCACATCGTGCTGGAGGGGTTCAAACCGGAAAAGGGCGACTTCATCTCGGCCGGCCCAACGGTTGTCGAGGGCATGGTCAACGGCACTGCGGTCAAGGCGCTGTGCGGGAAGATCTGGGTACCGGGGCGCGACCCGAAGCGGTATCCGATCTGCCCCACCTGCAAGGAGATCGCCGAGGCGCAGGGCTGGAAGATCCCGGCAACCTGAGCGTCGAGCGGCGGGGCGGTTGTCATGGCAGCTCGCCCACCCCCCTGATCACCAGGTACACGGCGAAGACCACCTCGATCACGATGCCGATCATCCGGGCGTGGCGGGTGACGAAGGTATGGGTCGATTCGAGAAGCGGTTGGGCCCGATCACCGAGGACGGTCACCAAACCGACCGGCACCAGCACCGGCACCAGGGTGATCAGGTAGAGCAGCACGAACACCATCACCCGGCCGGTGATGCCGACCGACGAGCGGGTGATCTCGTGAAGGGCGGGCAGGAACAGGACCAGCGTCGAGAAGTTGACCACCATGCCGATGGCGCCGACTCCGAGGAACCAACCGGTGGGGGCGTTCTGGAGGCGGCCGGCGGTCCGCGTCTTGTGCTGCTCGGCCGGCGTCGGACGCTTGAGAACTGAGCGGACGGCCAGCACGGCCAGCAGTCCGCCGCAGAGAAACATGATCACCGCACCGTGTACCGAGTGGCGATGAGGCTCGGACGGGTGCAGGCGGTTGAGGACGGTGACCCCGAGCAAGGAGAAGACGGCCAGCACCACGGCGGCACCGCCGGCCAGCGCCCAGGCCCGGGACACCGGATGGGTCGATCCGGTGAGGACGAGGAGCTGCAGAGCCAAAAGGGTGGGACTCACCGCGGCCCCGATGGCCAGCGGGAGCACGGACACCACCAGCGCCGCCATGGGGCCAAGCTACCGCCGGGCCCCGGTCAAACCGTTGATGCCCTCCCCGGGTTCGAGTCGACCTCACCGTGGTCGCGGCACCGGGCCCGGTATCCACCGGGGGTGACCAGTACCGCCAACCGCCGACCGCAGTCCGCACAGAAGCGCGGGGGGTCATAGGCGCGCCGGCAGCCACTACAGGAGGTCACCGGAGCCCCGCAACCGGCACAGAATCCGTTGGTGGTCCCGGTGGTCACCGACGCCGCTGTACCGGAAGGTGCCTGCTCAGAGGACACCGGTCAGGGCCCCCACCGGCATCCGCAGGTCGGCCAGCATGGCCAGGTCCTCGTCGGCCGACCGCCCCAGGGTGGTCAGGTAGTTCCCCACGATCAGGGCGTTGATCCCCGAGGTCATGCCCATGGACTGCAGCTCGCGCAGCGTCACCTCGCGACCGCCGGCGTAGCGGAGGATGACCGAAGGAAGGCCCAGCCGGAACAGGGCGATCCAGCGGATGGCCTCCCACGCCGCCACCGGCTGTTCGTGGCCCAGCGGCGTGCCGGGCCGTGGATTGAGGAAGTTGAGGGGCACCTCGGTCGGATCCAGCTCCTGGAGTTGCACCACCAGCTCGATCCGCTGCGCGTCGCTCTCGCCCATCCCGATGAGCGCGCCGCAGCACAGCTCCATACCGTGATGGCGCACCAGGCGGCAGGTGTCCTGGCGCTCCTCCCAGCTGTGGGTGGTGACTACCTGGGGGAAGAAGGACCGGGACGTCTCCAGGTTGTGGTTGTAGCGGTGGACGCCGCCCTCGGCCAGCCTGCGGGCCTGGTCCTCGGTCAGAAGGCCGGCGCTGACCGCCACGTTGAGCCCGGTCCGTTCGTGGACGAGCGGTACCAGCTCGAGGATCCGGCCCAGGGTGCGTTCATCGGGGCCGCGGATGGCCAACACGATGCAGAACTCGGACGCTCCTTGTGCCCTGGTCTCCTCGGCGGCAGCCAGTACCTCGTCGGTATCGAGGAACGGCGTGGCTTTCACCGGGGTGTCGAACCGGGACGACTGGGAACAGAAGTGGCAGTCCTCGGGACAGCCCCCGGTCTTGGCCGAGAGGATCCCTTCGATCTCCACAGTGGGTCCGCACCAGGCCAACCGGACCTGGTGGGCCAGCGCGGCGAGGGAGGTGACCCAGGTGTCGGGCAGGGCAGCCAGCGCGGCCAGCTCGTCGCCAGTCAGCAGGCGCCGCTGGTCGAGGAGGGCGGTCTCGGCGGCCCGCAGCCGGGCCCGGGCCAGGGCCGGGTCGATGGTCGGTCGCTCGGGTTCACCCGTCCGGCGGACCCGGTTGGGTCCGGAGAGGGTGACCGTGGTACGGATGGGGGTGGCAGTGGCATCGCCGGGCATGCCGTTACGGTAGTTGGCCGGGCAACCAACCGAAAAAAGCGACAGGGGGACCATCGTGGCGTGGGACTTTTCCACCGAGCCGGAGTTCGAGGCGCAACTGGCCTGGATGCGTCAGTTCGTCCGCGACGAGATCTTCCCCCTGGAGACGCTCGATCTCGACTACGACACCATGCTGGAGGTGGTCCGGCCTTTACAGGACGAGGTCAAGACCCGGGGGTTGTGGGCCTCCCATCTCGCGCCCGACCTGGGCGGGGGCGGTTTCGGCCAGGTCAAGTTGGGGCTTATGCATGAGGTCCTCGGCCAGACCCCCTACGGTCCGGTGGTCTTCGGCAACAACGCGCCCGACTCGGGGAATGCCGAGCTGCTGGCCGTGGGCATCGAGAGTTCGGGGCGGGGCGAGCACCGGGAGCGCTGGTTGTTGCCCCTGCTCGACGGTCGGCTGCGTAGCGGGTTCTCCATGACCGAGCCAGGGGCTGGCGCCGACCCGACCATGATCACCACCACGGCAGTGCGGGACGGCGACGAGTGGGTGATCGACGGGCACAAGTGGTTCACCACCAACGGGTCGGTGGCCGACTTCCTCATCGTCATGGCGGTGACCAACCCCGACGTGCACCCGTACCAGGGGTGCTCGATGATCATCGTGCCGGCCACCACGCCCGGGGTCGAGATCGTGCGGGACGTAGCCACCATGGAGGACCCGGTCGAGCACTTCGGGAAATTCGGTGGTCACGCAGAGATCCGCTACCGGGAGGTGCGGGTGCCCTACGAGAACCTGGTGGGCCTGGAGGGCGAAGGGTTCGTGCTGGCCCAGAAGCGGCTCGGTCCCGGCCGCATCCATCACTGCATGCGGTGGCTCGGTCAGTCCAAGAGGGCCTTCGACATGCTGTGCGAGCGGGCGGTGTCCCGGACCACCCACCACTCCCTGCTGGCAGAGAAGCAGACCATCCAGAACTGGGTGGCCGACTCCCTGGCCGAGATGACCGCGGCACGGCTGATGACCCTGCACGCGGCCTGGAAAATGGACCAGGAGGGGGCCTCGGCGGCCCGGGTCGAGATCGCCATGATCAAGTACTACGGGGCCGGTGTCCTCTACAACGTGATCGACCGGGCCATCCAGATCCACGGGGCCCTGGGCTTCTCCACCGACCTGCCCCTCGAGTCGATGTACCGCCACGCCCGGGCAGCCCGCATCTACGACGGTCCCGACGAGGTGCACAAGGTGACGGTGGCCCGTCAGGTGCTGAAGGGTTACAAGCCGGTCGATGTCCCGACCGAGCATGTGCCCTCTCGACGGGCCGAGGCCCAGCGCCGCTTCGCCCACCTGCTTGACGCAGCCTCCGCCGACCGCTGAGGGCTCAGCGGAGAGGCAGTGCCTCGGCGATCCGGGCCAGGGCGGCAAGGTGGTGGTCGACCGAGGGCAGCCCGGCCCGCATGGTGTTGACCGACAGGTGGGTGGCCCCGGTGGCTTCCCACGACAGGATCCGGGCCACCGCGTCGTCCAGGTCGCCCCGCCAGTCGACCCGGCCCTCCATGCCCAGCCTGTCGGGGTCGCGGCCGGCGCCCTCGGCCGCCTCGGACACCATGCGCCTGGCCTGGTCGAGCTTCTCCCCGGGTTGGACCATTGGGAACCACCCGTCGGCCAGGCGACCCATCCGCTCGTAGGCCCGGGGCGAGGCCCCGCCGAACCACACCGGGATGGGCCGCTGGTGGGGCAACGGAGCGAGACCGGCGCCGGTGACCGTGTCGAAGCGGCCTTCGATGGTTACCGAGCGGATTGTCCACAGCTGGCGCAACAGCGGAACCTGTTCCTCCAGCCGACGGCCACGGACGGAGAAGCGTTGGCCGAGGGCCTCGTACTCGACGGCGTTCCAGCCGATGCCCACACCGAGCCGGAACCGGCCCTCGGTGAGCAGGTCCACCTCGGCGGCCTGCTTGGCCACCAGCACGGTAGGCCGTTGGGGGAGGATGATGATTCCGGTCACCAGCTCGAGCTCCGTGCAGGCGGCCAGGTAGCCGAACATCACGAACGGCTCGTGGAACTGGGTGTCGATGTCGTAGGGACCGTTCCAGCCGTGGTGCACCTGCGGGTCGGCGCCCATCACATGGTCGTAGGCCAACAGGTGCCGGTAGCCGAGCGCCTCGACACCCTGGGCGTAGGCGCGTACCGCCGACGGGTCGGGGCCGAGCTCGGTCTGGGGAAATACACACGATCCGATCTCCATGCCCCCAGGCCTCTGACGGCCTGGGGTCCTTTCCACTCGTTCGCCGGATGGATCAGGTCGTTGAAGGATCGGCGGGTCCGCTTCTCGCGGAGGGCGGCCACGCCCTCGCGGTAGTCGGGACCGGCCATCATCGGGTCGAGGAGGGCCTCGGCCGCCCGCGACCGACTCGGCCGCGGTCAGGTGGAACGCCTCGTAGACCTGGCGCTTGGAGGCGGCCAGCGAGGCCGGGGAGACCGTGGTGGCCAGCGTCCGGGCGTAGCCGTGGACGTGGTCGAGCAGCTGGTCACCGGCGACCACGGCGGTGACCAGACCCAGCTCGTAGCGCCTCGTCGGCGTCGAACGGTCCGGCTCGACAGGAGCAGGTCGAGGGCCCGGGGCAGGCCGATGAGTCGGGGCAGCAGCCAGGCCAGGCCGAAGGCAGCGGGCAGGCCGAGCCTGCCGTGGGCGGTGGTGAACGTGGCTCCGCGCGGCGGCGAAGCGGAGGTCGCAGTAGCAGGCCAGGGCGAAACCGATGCCGGCGACCGGACCGTTGACGGCGGCGATGATCGGCTTGGGGATCCCGAAGTGGTAGGCCAGCTCGGCGTCGAACTCGGGCCGTACCCCGTAACCGGGCGTGGCCAGGTCGTCGGCGTCCCCCGAGTCGTAGGCGCCCCGGCTCGACGTGGCCGGCCAGGTCGTCGGACTCGGCCCCGGCGCAGAACCCGCGTCCGGCCCCGGTCACCACGATGACCCGAACGGCCGGGTCGTCGGCGGCCCGCTGGAGGCGGGCCCGGTACTCGGCGTTCATCGTCGCCGTCCAGGCGTTGAGCCGCTCGGGGCGGTCGAGGGTGATGGTGGCCACCCGGTCGGCGACCTCGTAGCGGGTGGCCTCGAGGTCCGGGACGGTCCGACGTGCCCATCGGCCGCGCTCCCTCGTCGGAGCGCAGCGGACCCGCCGGAGCTCGGGCTCAGTAGCGGTAGGTGTCCGGCTTGTAGGGCCCGTCGACCGGCACGCCGATGTAGTCGGCCTGCTCCTTGGTCGAGCGTGGTCAGCCGGACGCCGAGGGCGTCGAGGTGCAGCCGGGCCACCTTCTCGTCGAGGTGCTTGGGCAGCACGTAGACCTTGTTCTCGTAGTCGTCGGCGTTGGTGAACAGCTCCATCTGGGCCATGGTCTGGTTGGTGAAGGAGTTGGACATCACGAAGCTCGGGTGCCCGGTGGCGTTGCCCAGGTTGAGCAGGCGGCCCTCGGACAGCACGATGACCGCGTGGCCGTCGGGGAAGACCCACTTGTCGACCTGGGGCTTGATGTTGACCCGCTCGATGCCGTCGATCTTCGTCAGGCCGGCCATGTCGATCTCGTTGTCGAAGTGGCCGATGTTGCCCACGATGGCCTGGTGCTTCATCCGGCTCATGTGGTCGGCGGTGATCACGTCCTTGTTGCCGGTGGTGGTGACGAAGATGTCGGCGGTGCCCGACCACGTCCTCGAGGGTGGCCACCTGGTAGCCCGTCCATGGCCGCCTGCAGGGCGCAGATCGGGTCGATCTCGGTGACGATGACCCGGGCGCCCTGGCCGCGCAGCGACTCGGCGCAGCCCTTGCCCACGTCGCCGTAGCCGCAGACCACGGCGACCTTGCCGCCGATGAGCACGTCGGTGGCCCGGTTGATCCCGTCGATCAGCGAGTGGCGGCAGCCGTACTTGTTGTCGAACTTGGACTTGGTCACCGCGTCGTTGACGTTGATGGCGGGGAACAGCAGCTCGCCGGCCTGCTCCATCTCGTACAGCCGGTGCACGCCGGTGGTGGTCTCCTCGGAGACGCCCTTGATGCCCGTTGGCGATGGCGGTCCAACGGCTCGGGTCCTCGGCCAGGCTCCGGGTCAGGACGCCGAGCACCACGGCGAACTCCTCGGAGTCGGCGGTGGCCGGGTCGGGAACGGCGCCGGCCTTCTCGTACTCGACGCCCTTGTGCACCAGCAGGGTGGCGTCGCCGCCGTCGTCGAGGATCATGGTCGGGCCCTCGCCGCGGCCAGGGCAGCGCCTGCTCGGTGCACCACCAGTACTCCTCGAGCGTCTCGCCCTTCCAGGCGAAGACCGGCACGCCCTGCGGGGCGTCGACGGTGCCCGTCGGGCCCGACGGCCACCGCGGCGGCGGCGTGGTCCTGGGTGGAGAAGATGTTGCAGCTGGCCCAGCGGACCTCGGCGCCGAGCGCGGCCAGGGTCTCGATGAGCACCGCGGTCTGGATGGTCATGTGCAGCGAGCCGGTGATCCGGGCGCCGCGCAGCGGCTGCTCGGCGCCGTACTCGGCGCGCATGGCCATCAGGCCGGGCATCTCGTGCTCGGCCAGCTCGATCTCCTTGCGGCCGAACTCGGCCAGGGAGAGGTCGGCGACCTTGAAGTCGGGACGATCCTGTTCGCTGGCCATGGTGGCTCCTTACTCTTTGGTTTTCTGGACTCGGTGCCCGGCCACCGTGGGGGCCGGAACTAGTGGGCGGCGGCGCCGACTCCGGTTGGTCCAGGCCCGGTCCTGCCGTCGGGAGGCGGTCCTGCGCCCCAGCTCACGTTGACCAACCGGTTCACGCCCCCTAAATGCTAGCCGAACCACTCATTGCCACCCCCGGGAGGCGAAGGGGCCCGGGGTCTCGTCCGGTTCAAGGAGGGTGGGTCCGGCCCGCAGGACCCGAACCGCAGTCTCGGGCGGAAGGTCCGGTACCATCAGCTGGCGCGTTCGGCGGCAACCAGACGGCAGGCCGCCGACGGGGAACATGGGGAGGGGCGGATGGGGGAGAGCCGGTCGGCGAGAGACCGACGTGGCGCACTTGTGGCCGGAGGCCTGCCTGGTAGCCGGCGTCCTCGCCTGGCCGCCTGTGGCGTCGTCGAGCGGGACGGCCGCAGCGGTCACCAGCGGGCACGCGTGCTGCTGGTCGGGACGTTCCACGGCCACGCCGGGTCCTACTCGGACCATCCAGTCGGCGGTCGACGCGGCCAAGCCCGGCGACTGGATCCTGGTCGGCGCCGGGCGACTACCACGAGGACGCCGACGAGTCCGGCGCCCATACCGACCCCGTCCGACGGGGACACCGGTGGCGTGCTGATCACCGACCTCGGACCTCCACCTGCGGGGCATGGACCGCTCCACGGTGATCGTCGACGGCACCAAGGCCGGGCTCCGCCGGCGTGCAGCGCCAACCCGGCTGCCCAGAACTTCGGCGCCGTCGGGCTCGGACGGCAAGGCGGTCGGTCGCAACGGGATCCTGGTCTGGAAGGCCGACGACGTGTCCGTCGAGAACCTGACCGCCTGCAACTTCCTGGCCGGCACCGGTGACGCCGGCAACGAGATCTGGTGGAACGGCGGGCGACGGCAGCGGGAAGATCGGCCTGCACGGCTACTCGGGGCAGCTACCTGACGGCCACCTCCACCTACTTCAGCAACCGGGTACGCCGACCGAGCAGGAGTCCACCGCTGCCCAGTACGGGATCTTCTCGTCCAACTCGCCGGGGCCGGCCACCTGGAACCAGACTCTACGCCAGCAACTTCAACGACTCGGGCATGTACGTCGGCGCCTGCCACCAGCTGTGCGACGTCACCATCGACCACGCATGGATGGAGTACAACGCCCTCGGCTACTCGGGCACCAACTCCGGTGGAGCCGTGGTCATCGAGAACTCCCAGTTCGACAACAACCAGGACGGGTTCGACACCAACACCCAGATCAACGGCGACCCGCCGGCGCCGCAGAACGGGGACTGCCCGGACAACGCCATCAGTCCGATCACCCACACCCACTCGTGCTGGGTGTTCATGCACAACTACGTCCACGACAACAACAACCCCAACGTCCCCGAGGCCGGGAACGCCGCCGCCGGGCCCATCGGCACCGGGATGACCCTGTCCGGTGGGCGCAACGACACGGTGATGGACAACACCTTCTCCGACAACGGCGCCTGGGGATTCCTCATGGTTCCCTATCCCGACTCGGGCACGCCCTCGCTCGACCAGCGCTGTCCGAAGACCGGCGGCGTCGAGGAGGCCGGCCTCGGCTGCGTCTACGACCCCGAGGACGACGCCCTGCTGCGACAACACCTTCAACCACAACGGCTACTTCGGCAACCCGAGCAACGCCGACTACGGGCAGATCGTCTTCACCGGCGGCCAACCCCAGAACTGCTATCGCCGGCAACATCGCCCCCAACGGCAGCGCCGCCGGCCGAATCTGGAGCAGATCCAGCCGACCTGCGGCAAGATGACCACCGCGGCCAACACCGGCGGTCCGCTTGCTCGGCCCAGGTGCTGTGTGACACCGGATTCGGCTCGTGTCCGGCCGGCGCCGACTACCCGCCAAGCCCACCGGCGTGGTCATGCACCCGCTGCCCGCCGACTGCCGACCATGCCCGATCCCTGTGCCGGTGTACCCGCCAATGCCTGGTGCCAGCACGGAAAACCGGTGTGAGCGACCCGTCGGGAGCCACCCACCCGGCGACCATCGAGATCGCGCCCGAGTCGCGACGCCCAAGTGGGGGGCACCCGGGTCCGCCGGGCCCTGCCCCAGCGGAGTCGTCGGACCGTCGGGGCGTGGTGCTTCGCCGACCATCTGGGCCCCATCCCCGATGACGTCGGTCCGGGTGGGATCGGCCCCCATCCCCATGCCGGACTGCACACCGTCACCTGGCTGGTGGCCGGGCAGCTCGTGCATCGGGACAGCCTCGGCTCGGAGCAGGCCATCCGGCCGGGGCAGCTCAACCTGATGACCGCCGGCCGCGGCGTGAGCCATGCCGAGGAGCCGGGCGACGACGCCCGGGGCGGCCTTCACGGCATTCAACTGTGGGTGGCCCAGCCCGATGCCACCCGCCACGGATCGGCGGCGTTCGAACACCACGTCGAGTTGCCCAGGGTCGATCTGGACGGCGCGGTGGCCTCGGTGTTGATCGGCACCCTCGGCGGCGCTGTCTCCCCGGCCCGGGCCGACACGCCCCTGCTGGGGGCCGAGCTCACCCTGGACCCGGGGACCACCGTCGTCCCGTTGGATCCCTACTTCGAGCACGCCCTGGTGGTCCTGGTCGGTGCGGTGGAGACCGGCGGCCGAAGAGTGGTGCCCGGCCAGCTCGCCTACCTGGGGACCGGTCGGGACGAGCTCCCCCTCACCTCCAACGAGGAATCCCGCACCATGCTCCTCGGCGGGGTGCCGTTCGGATCCCCGATCACCATGTGGTGGAACTTCGTCGGTCGGTCGCACCGCGAGATGGCAGACGCCGTCGCCGATTGGAACGACGGCTCCGGTCGGTTCGGCGAGACGGTGTCGTCGATGACCCGGCTCCCCGCTCCCGTCCCGCCCTGGGCCGCCCACCCCGGTTGAGCCGTTCCTCCGCCGGCGCGGTGGGGCTGCCGCTAGTAGTTGACCAATTTAGTCGGATTTGGAAGGATTGAGTCCGAGAGCGACGCCCCTTGCCGGCGAACGACGCCCAGGGACCGCTCCGAGGAGGTACTCCCATGTCCGACTGGGGCTTCGAGACCCGCCAGATCCACGCCGGCGCCGCGCCCGACCCGACCACCGGGGCCCGGGCCGTGCCCATCTACCAGACCACCAGCTACACCTTCCGGGACACCGCCCACGCCGCCGCCCTGTTCGGCCTGGAGGAGCTGGGCAACATCTACACCCGGATCATGAACCCGACCCAGGCGGTGTTCGAGGAGCGGGTGGCCGCCCTCGAGGGCGGGGTGGCCGCCCTGGCCGTGGCCAGCGGGCAGGCGGCCGAGACCATCGCCCTGCTCAACCTGGCCGAGAACGGCGGCCACGTCGTCTCCTCGGCCTCGCTCTACGGCGGCACCTACAACCTGCTCCACTACACGCTGCCCAAGCTCGGGATCGAGGTCACCTTCGTCGACGACCCCGACGACCTCGACGCGTGGCGGGCCGCCATCCGGCCCAACACCAAGGCCTTCTACGCCGAGACCCTCGGCAACCCCAAGGGCGACGTGCTCGACTTCGAGCAGGTGTCGGCCATCGCCCACGAGCACAAGATCCCCCTGGTGGTGGACAACACCCTGGCCACGCCCTACCTGTGCCAGCCGCTGCGCCACGGCGCCGACATCGTCGTCCACTCGGCCACCAAGTTCATCGGCGGCCACGGCACCTCCATCGGCGGGATCATCGTCGACGGCGGCACCTTCGACTACGAGGGCAGCGGCCGCTTCCCCGGCTTCACCGAGCCGGACCCGAGCTACCACGGCCTGGTCTTCGGCCAGCTGCCCGAGGCCGCTGTTCCCGGCCCGGTTCGTCCTGAAGGCCCGCCTGCAGTACCTGCGGGACATCGGGCCGGCCATCGCCCCGCTCAACTCCTTCCTGTTCCTCCAGGGTCTGGAGACCCTCAGCCTGCGCATGGAGCGCCACGTGCAGAACGCCACGGCCGTGGCCAACTGGCTGGAGGCCCGGGACGAGGTCCGGTGGGTGACCTACCCCGGCCTCGACTCGAGCCCCTGGCACGAGCGCCAGCAGCACTACCTGCCCAACGGGGGCGGGGCCATCCTGGCCTTCGGGATCGACGGCGGGAGCGGAGGCCGGCCGCAGCTTCATCGAGGGACTGGAGCTCTTCAGCCACCTGGCCAACGTCGGCGACGTCCGCAGCCTGGCCATCCACCCGGCCTCCACCACCCACTCGCAGCTGACCGAGGCCGAGCAGGTCACGACCGGCGTCACCCCCGACCTGGTCCGCCTGTGCATCGGCCTCGAGTCGATCGACGACATCCTGGCCGACCTCGAGGCCGGGTTCCGCGCCGTCAAGGGAGCGTGACCTGACCCCCGATCCGGCGGGGTCTGGCAGCCGGGTGACGAGGCCGGCGGCCGTCAGTTCGCCCGGTTGTTCGGAGACGGCCGACCACTCGAACTCGAAGGCGGCAGCTCGCTGCCCGAGGTGACCGTGGCCTACGAGACCTGGGGCCGGCTCGACCCCGCCGCGGCCAACGCCGTGCTGGTCCTCCACGCCCTGACCGGCGACTCCCACGCCACCGGGCCGGCCGGCCCCGGCCACCCCTCACCCGGATGGTGGGCCGGGCATGATCGGTCCCGGTGGCCCCATCGACACCGACCGGTTCTTCGTGGTCTGCCCCAACGTGCTCGGCGGCTGCCAGGGCACCACCGGTCCGGCGTCTGCCGCACCCGACGGGACGGCCCTACGGATCGCGGTTCCCGCTGATCACCATCCGCGACCAGGTGGCGGTCGAGGCCGCACTGGCCGATCACCTGGGCATCGACCGCTGGGCCGCGGTGGTCGGCGGATCGATGGGCGGCATGCGGGTACTCGAGTGGTGTGTCGGCCAACCCGACCGGGTGCGAACGGGCGGTGGTCCTGGCGGTGGGGGCGGCGGCCACCGCCGAACAGATCGCCCTCTGCTCGCTGCAGATCCGGGCCATCCGCTCGGATCCCGCCTTCGCCGGCGGCGACTACTACGCCACCGGCGCCCGCCCCGACGAGGGCCTCGCACTGGCCCGGGGCATCGGCCAGGTGAGCTACCGGACCGCGCTCGAGTTGGAGAGCCGGTTCGGCCGGGAGGCCCAGGGGGAGGAGGACCCGCTGAAGGGCGGCCGGTTCGCCGTCGAGTCCTACCTCGAGCACCACGGCGACAAGCTGGCCGGCCGCTTCGACCCCAACTCCTACATCGTCCTCAGCGAGGCGATGAACCACCACGACGTGGGGCGGGGTCGCAACGGGGTGGCCCGGGCCCTGGCCGGCGTCCGGGCCGACGTGGCCGTGGCCGGCATCGAGTCCGACCGCCTCTATCCGCTCGGTCTCCAGTACCAACTGGCCCGGCTGCTTCCCGGCGAACGCCCGGTCACGGTGATCGAGTCGGCGTCCGGCCACGACGGCTTCCTCCTGGAGACGGAGCAGGTGGGCGCCGTGCTCACCGACCTGCTGGCCGACTGAGGCCGCCCAGCGCTAAGGGACGGCTGGCCGGTCGCTCCGCCGGGCCGTAGGGGCCTGGCGTTGCCCCCGGCGCGTTACCCGGGCTGTCGCTGCCCGCTCGATTCGTGCCGGCCTGTCGGACACCGGACTGCCCACCGGGTCCGACGAAGCCCGGCGCTCCGGCCCCTTGGAGGAGACTGTAAGCTATCTGCTAGTGTAATGATGTAATCATTGACGAAGGAGCAAGCATGGGACCGGGACAGGGATGGCAGCAGGGAGCGAGACGGGGTCGGGGCGGACGGCACGGCGCCGGCGCCGGCGACGAACGCCCCTCGGTCGAAGGTCTGGGCGGGTGGCTCACCGGACGCCTGCCCGATGATTGGTTCGAGGGTCAGCCGTCGGTGACGGTCGACCGTGACGAGATCGTCATCATCGGCCAGGTCGCCGCAGCCGATCTCCCGGCCGATGGCGACGACGGTGGCCCGCTCGGCGGCGGAGGCCGGTCGGATCACCCGCTTCCGGGAGGAGACCCGCGACGAGCGCATGGCCATCGATCGTGAGGCCCAACACCACTTCGGCCGGAGCATCGCCTGGGGTGCGGGGGTGGGGTCGACCACCACCCTGTTCACCAATCTCTCGGTACCGGTGATGACCCGACTCCGCCAGCCGGAGCGCCTGGTCCTCGACACCTTGGTCGACAGCGGTGTGGCCCGGAGCCGGTCGGATGCGCTGGCCTGGTGCGTGAAGCTGGTGGCGGCCAACACCGACGAGTGGCTGGACAAGTTGCGGAGTGCCATGGAAGCGGTCGAGTCGGTCCGCCAGGAAGGTCCGACCGCCTCCTGATTGCGGCGGCCGGCGGCGCCCACGCCCGCCCGACCGGCTCGCCCGGCACGTCGATAACCTGGGCAGCATGCCGTCTCGGACCCACCTCCGGCCGCGGAGGCGGTGGCTCGGGGTGCTGGCGCCTGCCGTTCTGGTCGTCTCGGGACTCGCTGTCGCCAACCCGCAACGCGCTGTTTCGTTGCCGGCGACCACCGGGGGGTGGACCGTCTACCACGGCGATCCGGCCGGCACCGGGGCGGCCACGTCGGTGGCCGGTGTGAACACCAGCGTCCGCGTCTGGACCTCGCCCCGTCTCGACGGCCAGCTCTACGGTGAGCCGCTGGTGGCCAACGGGCGGGTCTACGTGGCCACCGAGAACGACACCGTCTACGCCCTCGACTCCACCACCGGGGCCGTGGTCTGGTCGGATCACCTGGGCACCCCGGTACCGGCGTCCGACCTTCCCTGCGGCGACATCCAGCCGACGGTGGGGATCACCGGCACTCCGGTCATCGACCCGGTACGGGACGAACTCTTCGCCGTCGCCGACGAGTTGGTGGACGGGAGTCCGGCCCACCTGCTGGTCGGGATCAACACCGCGTCGGGAACGACGGAGCTGTCCCGCGACGTCGACCCGTCGGGCTCCGGCCCCGCCGCCCTGTTGCAACGAACCGGGCTGACCCTCGATGACGGCAACGTGGTCTTCGGATTCGGTGGCAACGACGGGGACTGCTCCACCTACCGGGGCTGGGTGGTGACCGTCGCCGAGGCCGGTGGACCGCCGGTCGACTTCGGGGTCGACGCCGGTCCTGGGGAGTCGCAAGGAGCGGTGTGGATGGGTGGTGCCGCCCCGGCAGTCGACAGCCACGGCGACATCTGGGTCGGGGTGGGCAACGGATCGGTGACCTCGTCCCAGCACGCCTACGACAACAGCGACTCGGTCCTCGAACTCTCCCCGTCCCTCCAACTCCTGCAGTACTTCGCCCCCACCAGCTGGCCGTCGGACAACGCCCATGACCTCGACCTGTCGATGGAGCCGGTGCTGCTGGCCGACGGCCAGGTGCTGATCGCCGGCAAGGCCCGCATCGTCTACCTGTTGGACGGATCACACCTCGGCGGGATCGGGGGCGAGCAGGCCTCGTTGGCCTCGATCTGTTCCGAAGATGTCGACGGGGGCAGCGCATTGGTGGGCGACACGGTCTACCTGCCCTGCCTGAGCGGCATCGTCGCCGTGCGGGTCGGTCAATCCCCGGCATCGCTCACCCGGGTGTGGAGCTCGGGCACCGGGGGCGGTCCACCCGTTGCTATCGGGGGCCTGATCTGGACCATCGGACAGAACGGCATGCTCTACGGACTCGACCCTACGACTGGCGGGGTGGCCCAGCAGGCGTCGGTTGGTGTTCCGTCCAACCACTTCCCGACTCCGGGGCTGGGCGACGGTCTGCTGCTCGTGCCCGCCTCTGACACGGTGGTGGCCTTCGCCACCACCCTCACCGGCGGGCCGACCCCGACCCCGACCCCGACGACATCCGGTCGGCCGGCACCGGCCGCCATTGTTGGGGGATCCGGTGGACTGTCGGCCGGAGCGGTAGCCGCTCTGGTGGTCGGTGGTCTGGTCGTGGTGGGGTTGATCGGCTGGTTGCTGTGGTGGCGCCGCCGGCCCGGCACCGGCCGGTCAGCGTGATCCCCGGCCCTCACTGCCGCCGAGAGCGCCGACATCGAACTGGCGGACCGGGTCGTCCATCGGCACGACCACCATCGGGGCGATGGTGCGGTGTTGGTCGCCGGCCAACCGGACCACTGTGCCGTAGGCGGTGAAGCCCACTGCATGATGGGCGAACGCCATCGGACCCTCGGTCACCTTGACCTCGACCACCCCGGTGCCCTGCATGGCGATGGCCGACTCCTGCATTCGTTCCATGGCCGACTCCCGGGCTGCGTACATGGCCTCGGTGAAGTTGGTGAGCTCGACGTTCTGCGACGACTGCCGCATGGTGTCGCCCATCGACCGGCGGGGGGCGTAGACGAAGCTGGCCCCGGCAGCCAGACCTAGTGGCGCCCAGCCGGCTGCGTGGAGCAAGGTGAAGTCGCGGCCGGACAGGTCGGACACGAAGACCGACCCGGGCGCGGTCCGGCCTCCACCCACCGGACGGACCGCGGTGCCTACCAGGGCGACATCGACGTGGTACTGGTGCACGGCCCAGTCGACCCGGACACCGACCACCCCGTGGCCACCGGCCTTGGCGCACTCTCGGTGGATCCGCTCAGTGGCGGCGGCGAACGACCGGGCATAGGCGGTCGACGCGTAGGTGATCTCGCCCTGACCCCAGTTCCACACGCCCATGGGGACGGCGTGGAGCGATACACCGCACACCAGTTCGACCGGCTCCCATCCGATCGAGTGCAGCGCGAACTCCTCGTCGATGGTGAGGTCCGAGGTCATGGAGGTCTGGTCGGTGGGCGCCGGGCGGTTGAGGGCGGCGGCCGCGTCGCGCACCTCCTGTTTGATGTCGGGCTGTTTGCCGCTGGGTGCACCGTGCCCGCGACCCTCCGATCCCAGCGGTTCCGGTGCGATCACGTGAGCCTCACCGTGGGCCGTGGGACAGGTAGGGGATCGAAGGCCTTGAACCGGCGGACCCGGTTGCCCCGGAGGATGCACTGGAGCTCGCCGTCCCCCTCGCCCAGTTCTCGCTCGGTGGTGACCAGGGTGGCGCCGTGCAGCGAGTCACCGCCCAGCTGCGCACGGGCCCGTTCACGGGCCAGTCGGCGGGCAGCCATCCCCGCTTTGGCTGTCTGTTCGATTTCGGCGCCGGCCAACTGGTTCCCCCAGCGGGTGACCGATCCCCCGGTGAGGTACCCGGTGATGCAGTAGGCCCAGATGCGGACCGACGCCACCGCGGCGGTGACGCGCACAGGCGCGTACCCGGCCTCGATCAACTTGGCCAGGCGCTGGCCGGCCAGGTAGGTGGTCCACGGGTGTCCGTCGGCCGGGGGAGCCCCATCGGTCACCCGCACCGCGGTGCCCTGGATCCGGAACTCGACCACACCCAGATCGCCGAGTTGGCCGGAGGAGTCGACCACACCTACGATGCCGTGGGCACCCAGTGTGGTGGCTTCCTCCACCATGCGGTCGTAGGCCGAGGTGAATCCCTCCGTCCAGGCGTCCTCCAGCCACGACTGCTCGTAGTTCTGGCCCCAACCCCGGTGTTCGGCCGAGACGAATCCGTGCGGGCACTGCCAGGTCTCCGCGTACCCCCCGGTGTTCATCTGGGTGGGCCCACCGAGCATGCCGTAGGGCGACATCCGGCCACCCCACCCCCACTGCATGACGCAGAATCCCTGGACATACCCGACCGGCTCCAGACCCATCTGCAGGCAGGCGGCGAAGTCGGGCACAGTCAGCCCCGAAGTGAAGGCCCCGTCGGTGAAGCGCCGTCCGGCCGCTTCGGGGAGATCGTCAGGGGCCACGCTCATCAGTTGTCGAGCGAGATGATGGTGGTGGGCTTGGGCAGTGTGACCTGGCCGTCCGTCTTGACCACGGCGGTTCCCAGTGAGAGGAACTCGATGGTGTGGCTGCCCCACTGGTGGGACTTCTCCTCCAGTCGGACGCCGACGATGCCCGAAGCTCCGAGTTGGTTGGATTCGTCCTGCATCCGGGTCATGGCCAGTTCACGGGCCTCGTAGAGGGCCTGGGTGAAGTTGGGCAACTCGACGTTCTGTCCGGCCGAGCCCAACGTCTGACCCAGTCCACGGTGGGCGATGTGGTAGACGCAGGTGCCCATCACCAGTCCCTGGGGGATGTAGCCGGTCTGCATGAGGGTCCAGAAATCCTGGCCGGACAGGTCGGAGGTGAACGGCTTGCCCAGTTTGTTGCGGTAGGAGACACCGTTCTCGGCCTTGACCGCGGTGCCCACGGCAATGAACTCGGCGGCGTCCTTGCCCCACTCGTAGTAGTTGACATCGAGTCGAACGCCGACCACACCGTCGGCGCCGAGTTCGGTGGCCTCTTCCTCCATGCGGGTCATGGCCAGCTCGCGGGCCTCGTACATGGCTCCGGTGAGCTTGGTCAGCTCCTGGCTCTGCCCCCACTTCCGGGTCTGGATGCCCGTGTGGTAGATCGACGAGCCCATCACGAATCCGAGGGGGTGGAATCCGACCTCCTTGATGAGGAGGAACTCGTTGACCGAGAGGTCGGAGGTGAAGAGGCCCTGTTCGAGTTCGGCCAGCCGGTGGCTGGCCCCCTCGGGAAGGTCCTGGGGTGGTTCGCTCATGGGGTACCTCCGATGACGATGGTTTCGAGTGCCTGGCGGACCGCCTGGCTGTGGGCGGCTTCGGACTGCAGGACGACCAGAAGACGTTTGAGCCAGGCATCAAGATCGACCTTCTCGCTCCGGATGCGGATGCCGCCGGAGGAATGGCCGATGGTGCAACGGAGAACGTCCCCGTCCACCTCGGCGTCGAACTGGTCATCATCGATGGTGATCCGGATCGACTGGATCTCGACCGGTTTGCGGAACCGGCCGCCGGAGCGCTTTACCTCGAGTCGGGGACCGAGTGCGTCGGCCAGCTTGTCCACCAGGACCTTGACCAGTAGGCGGACATCGGAGCCATCGGCCCGCAGGGATGCCGCGGCCAGCTCGAGGTCCATTCCTCCTCCGGCGTCGGTCACCCTTCGAACCCTATCGGCCCTCCCTCCTGGGGGGTACGGCGGGGCTGTCATCCGAGGTGCGTGCCATACTCGGACAGCCGCATCGACTCCCGGAGGCCGTTCTGTCCATCGCCCGCGCCAACGGAGTCGACCTCTATTACGAGGTCCGTGGGTCGGGGCCACGGATCCACTTCCTCAACGGCTCCGGGTCGACCCTCGAGGACTCGCGGCTGATTGTCGGCGCCTTGGCTTCGCGGTTTGAAGTGCTGGCCTTCGACTACCGGGGCCTGGGGAAGAGCGGACCCCTCCGCGCCGGGTACACCATGGCCGACTGTGCCGCCGATGCCCTGGCTGTCCTGGACGCCGCCGGGTGGGAGTCCGCCCCGGTTGTGGGGATCAGTTTCGGCGGCATGGTGGCCCTCGAACTGGCGGTGCGTCATCCCGAACGCATGGACCGGCTGGTTCTGTTGTGCACGTCCTCGGGCGGACGGGGAGGTTCCTCGTACCCGCTGCACGAACTCGAGGATCTGCCTACCCAGGTCCGGACAGCGCGCCGTCGGGAGCTCCTGGACACCCGGTTCGACGATGCCTGGCTCGCCTCTCACCCGAGTGACCGGAACCTGGTGGCGGTGATGGAACGCCGCTCGGCCGAGTCGGCCGACTTACCGGCACCCGCCCGGGACGCCTTCCGGGCCCAACTCGGGGCCCGGAGGTCCCACGACACCTGGGAGCGTCTGGCGGCCATCCGGTGCCCGACCTTCATCGGGTCCGGCCGGTTCGACGGGATCGCCCCTCCCGGCAACAGCCGGGCCCTGGCGTCGCGGATCAGTGGGTCGGAGCTCCACGAGTACGAGGGGGGCCATGCCTTTCTGGCCCAGGATCCGAACAGCCTCGGTGATGTCTTCGAGTTCCTCGGTCGGCCGTCCTCGCCGCCGGGACCGGTCGATTGGTCCTGATCGCGCTCAGGCGACCGGAACGGCCGCCACCCCGGCCGGCGGCCGGTCGGAGTCGGGGTGGCCGGAGGGGGAGGCCACCCAACGCAGTGCGGTGCTGAGGGCTCTTGCCGTCGGTCGGACCGCCAACCGGTCACCGACCGGGACCGAAACCAACCCGAGCTGTCGTCGGGCCCAGCCGGGCAGGACCCCCTGAGCCGCGGCGACCAGGAGGCCGTGGGTGGTGATCTCGTGGGGCCAACGCCCCACGCCCCGCAGTATGAAATTGCGGGCTGTGCGGGCCTCGGCGGTCATCTGCAGCTCGGGCCGCACCGAGGTGAAGTAGTCGTCGAGCTCGACCACGGTGCGCGGTACCTCGACCGCCCCGAGGGCCCGGGCCACCCGGGCCATCTCGTCGACGTAGCGGTCCTGCTCCTCGGGGGCAAGTGGTTGGGGAGCGTAGACGAGGGCGGCGGTGAGGAAGCAACGGATCTCGGCGGCGTGGACCCAGGTGAGTAGGGCCGGATCTCCGGCCGAGTAGGGCCGACCATCAGGCGCGGTGCCCACCACCGCGTCGTGCACCCTGCGCACCCGGAAAATGGCCGTCTCCGCCTGCTGCCGGGTGCCGAAGCTGGTGGCCGCCAGGAATTCGGCGGTCCGACCGAGACGGCCGAGCGGGTCCTGGCGGTAGCGCGAGTGCTGAGCCACACCGGCCATGGCCAGCGGATGGAGCATCTGGAACAGGATGGCGGCCACCCCGCCGATCAGCATGGCCGGAAGGTCCCCATGGACCCGGCGGGTGACCGATCCGGGAGCGAAGTACGCCTCGGACGGGTCGTCGCAGACGGGGAGTCGCTCGCCGCTGATGCCCATCGAACGGCGCATCTGGTTCTGGATCTGGATGCGGAGAAGCTCGACGCCCTCGGTTGCGGTCACCTGCCCCTGGAGCCGGGCTTGTTCGACGAGGGGGATGCGGATCACGAGCCGACCCTACCGGCCCACCCCCTCCGGGGATCCGTCACCGTGCCTCGGCGGCCTCCACCGTCTGTCGGATGAGTGTGGCGATGGTCATCGGGCCCACGCCGCCCGGGACGGGCGTGATCAGACCGGCCACCGCCGCGGCCTCCTCGAAGGCCACGTCCCCGATGGAGGTGGCGTTGTAACCGGCATCGACCACCACCGCTCCCGGTTTGATCCAGTGGCCACGGACCAGCTCGGGTCTTCCGACCGCCGCCACAACCAGGTCGGCCGTACGGACCGTGGCGGCCAGATGGCGGGTGGCGGAGTGACAGGTGGTCACCGTGGCGTTACGGCCGAGGAGGAGCATGCCCATGGGCTTGCCCAGGATCGGACTGCGGCCGATGACCACGGCGTGCATGCCCGCCAGCTCCACGTTGTAGGCGTCGAGGAGGTGAATGATGCCCCCGGGGGTGCAGGACACGAATCCCGGAGTGCCGAGGCCCATGGCGGCAAAGGAGTGCATGGTCACGCCGTCCACGTCCTTGGCCGGAGCGATGGCCTCGAAGGCGGCCCGCTCGTCGATGTGGGCGGGGACCGGGTGTTGGAGAAGGATCCCGTCCGCCGTCGGATCGGCCGAGAGGTCCTCGATGGTCGCCACCAGCTCGGAGGTGGTGGTCGTGGCCGGCAGAGCGATCAGCCGCGAATCGACCCCGGCGTCACGACTGCGCGCCTGCTTCATCCGCACATAGGTCACCGAACCGGGATCGTCCCCGACCAGGACGGCGGCCAGGCAGGGTTGCCTTCCGATGGTGGTCGCGGTCAGGGCCGCGCGGTGAGTCGCATCGGCCAGGATCTGCCGGGCCACGGACCGTCCGTCCATCACTGTGGCTGTGGCCGTCAAACGTTCGGACATGGGCACTCCTCGGTTGGAAGGGATGCCCAGGCGCACGGCCAAGTAGCGAGGGGACTCGCCGGATCGCTCCCCGGTGGTGAACCACCCAAGCGCCAGTCACGACCCGGCCACAGCTTAGGCGTCCAACCTCGGTGGCCCGGCTGCGTGTGGCTGGGCGAGAGGTCTGATTGAATGCCATCTGTGGCCGATACCAACCGACGCATCCTGCTCGCCACCCGACCTCACGGCCTGGTGGACGGGGAGACCATCCGCCTCGACGACACCGCACCGGCGCCCGAGCCGGCCGACGGGGAGGCACTGATAGCGGTGCGCTACCTGTCCATCGACCCCACCATCCGGACCTGGATGGACGATGCTCCCGGGTATCTCCCTCCCATCGGCATCGGCGACGTGGTCCGAGGCGGGGGAGTGGGCGAGGTGTTGGCCACCCGCAACGCGACGTACAAGAAAGGGGACCTGGTCTTCGGGATGACCGGATGGCAGGAGTACGTGCTGGCCGATTCGGGTGGGCAAGCGATGACCGTGCTGCCGGCCGGCCTCGACCCCAAGCTGGTGCTGGGTGTGCTCGGGGTGACCGGCATGACCGCCTACTTCGGGCTGTTGGACATCGGGAAGCCACAACCGGGGGACACCGTGGTGGTGTCGGGTGCCGCCGGCGCCACCGGATCGGTGGTCGGCCAGCTGGCCCGCATCGAAGGAGCGGGGAGCGTGGTGGGGATCGCCGGATCGGCGGAGAAGTGCGCCTGGCTCACCGGCGAGATCGGATTCGACCACGCCATCAACTATCGCGACGACCCGGTGTCGTCCACGCTCAGGAAGCTCTGCCCCAACGGGATCGACGTCTACTTCGACAACGTGGGTGGGGAGATCCTCGACGCCTGCCTGGCCAACCTGGCCATGAAAGCGCGGGTGGTGCTGTGCGGGGCCATCTCCCAGTACAACGAGGAGCACCACACCGGCCCGCGCAACTATCTCAGCCTCATCACCAAGCGGGCCCGGATGGAGGGCTTCTTGATTCTCGACTACCTGGACCGCTTCCCCGAGGCGCAGGCCCGGATGGCCGGCTGGGTGATGGAAGGGCGCATCCACCACCGGGAGCACGTGGTAGGCGGCCTCGAGCACGCCGGTGACGCCCTCAATCTGCTGTTCAGCGGCGACAACACCGGCAAGGTGATCGTCGAACTCTGATCGCTGAGGCGGCCGATCGAGTTCTAGGTGGGAGCGACCAGGCCACGGTCGGCCAGCACCTGGCGGGCCTCGCCGATGCCCCTGACCTGCTCGGACCGGAAGCCGAAGGACCGGGCGGCGTCCGAGTTGAGGGCTACGTCGTCGAGGTAGAGGACACGGCACCGGTCGACCGGAAGCTGGTCGGCTACCGCGTCGAAGACGTCGGTGTCCGGTTTTACCATCCCGAGCTCGAAGGAAAGGAAGGTGAAGTCGAACATGCCGAGCGCCGGCCAGCTGGAGAACTGGTGGTCCCAATGCAACACGTTGGTGTTGCTGAGACAACCGATGGGAACTGACGCCTGCACCTCAGCCAGCAGCTCGGGTGCGCCCGGGAACAGTCCGATCGGCCAGTGGAGGAAGATCTCCAAAAACCGATCGGGGGTGACATCGATGCCCCATTCGGCCACGACGCCAGCCGAGAACTCGGTCGGCGAACACCGACCCTGTTCGAACCGTCGCACCCACGGGCTGGCCAACCACCGGTGCCAGACCTCGTCGCTGTTGACCATCCCGGCCATCTCCTGTAGGGCGCCTACGCCGCCTAGCTCCACGAGGACGCCACCGAGGTCGAAGAGGACGAGGTCGATGTCGTCAGTCATCTGGCCAACTGTAGGGGTGCCATTGTTCGGGTGTATCACCGCCTAGAAGGCGGTGTCCGCTAGAAGGGCGCGCACGTACAGGACGGTGTCAGCTCGTCACCTTGCGATCACGCCCGCCAGTGGAGTCGGAAGGTATAACGCCGGATGGTGACGTAGCGGTTACCGAGCCAAGTCCATCCACCCGGCCCGAGGGTGTTGAATCGCACCTGAGCGAGTGCCGTGCGCGCCACGCCGAGCCGTGCCGCCGGCCGACCCCGGCGGGAATGCGCGGCCATCCAACGGTGCATCGAGTCGTGTCTCTGATCAGTGATGGCCTCGATCCTGTCGACGAGCCGGTCATGGACCTCGTCTTGCCACCACCGTTCGAGTGAGATCCCCACGCCTTCGGTCAGTGCGAACTCACGGGTTAGCCTCGATCATTCGTCCGACTCCCGGCTGACTACGCAGCAGTAGACGAGGCAGTGGGTGTGACCGGAACCATGGTCCGGACTGCGTCGTGGACGTGAAGTGCCCCGGTGTTGTCATTCGGTTTCGGATGTCACGCCCTGCAGGTCTGCTTTCGGGTCGGGCGTTCTGACCCACCCGGTCACGGGATGGCTGCTCGCAGTCGGGCGAAGGCCTCGCAGAGGTCGGTGGCCCACGGCCAGGTCTCGTCCAGCCGCAGGGTGAGGCCCCGTGACTTGTGGGCGAGGTAGGCGGCCACGTGTAAGACCCGGTAGCGCATGGTCTTCGGCTCGGCCTTGGCCAGCGCACCGTCGAAGCAGACCATCTGGCTCCAGGCCAGGAGTGCTCCGGCGATGAGGGAGGTAGCCACCCAGGTCTCGTTGCGGACGAATGAGTCGAAGGGGAGGTTGGCCAGACCACAGTCCTTCCAGTTCCTGATCCGGTCCTCGACTCGGGCATGTCCCCGGTGGCGGAGCTCGAGGTCGGCGATGTCGGATCCCTCGGTGTTGGTGATGAAGCAGGTGTGGCGGAAACCCTCGACCGCGTCGAACAAGGTCAGTTGGGCCCCGGGGTGGGGACGCTCCCGCCGCATGATCAACCTGGTCTCCTCGGGCCAGGCCGACAGCAGGATGAGGTCGGTCAGTTCTGTCACCCAGGCGCCGTCGCGAACCGAGCCGTCGGTCTCTCGTGCCTGGATCCAGTCCTCCTCTTGGACCAGGGCCATGGCATCACGAACTCCCTGGTCGATGGGGAATCCGATGGAGAAGTCGCAATTGGCCGCCCTGATGGAGTCCACGAACCCGTGCGTGGCCCCGGCCGAGTCGGCCCGGATGAGAATCGGGTGTTCGACCTGGGCCGGGTGGTCGTGAGCGAAGTGGCCGGTCTGGTACTCCTCGGGCAGTCCCGACAGCGCCCGGTCGAGGAGTTCGACGTGATCGTCGGCGTCGTTGGCCCCAGTGTTCCCCGCCCGGAGCATGGCGGCCAGCGGCTCGTTCGTCGTGTCGCACCACACGCCGAGAGGGAAGAACCCGAAGCCCTTCTTGTAGGTGGGCGTGGCGTCCTGCTTCTCCGAGTAGGAGTTGACCAGGGTGGCATCGAAGTCCAGCACCAACGACTCTCCCGGAGGAGCAGCTGCCCACACCTTGGCCCGGGCAGCGGCGATCGCCTCGGGAATGGCCCGGAGTTCGAAGGCCGTCGTGGCCTCCACCGCCCGCCAGGCGGTGGCGACCGAGGCCACCGGCCCGAACAACTCGGACTGTTCACGCAGGGACGCCATGTCGGCCAGGCAGTCGGCACCATCGGCGATGGCCACGGCCAGGTGGGTGAGGACGATGCCGGGATCGTGGGTGTGCCAGTTGATCCCACAGGCCGACATGGCCACCGACATCGCTTCGGTCAGGCCACTGCGATCGGCCAGTTCGGACAGCAGTGCGGTGCCGGCGTGGGACACCAGATTCTTCCCGTCGGTGGTCACCCTCATCGACTGGGTGGCGCGACTATCGTGCACCTTCAAGGAGCCCTTCTTTCCTGGTTGTGATTACTGCCTTAGCAACAGCAATCCTTCCAGGTGAGGAGGGCTTTTACGCGGACGCGGAGACCACCGGATCAGGGGCCGGATGAATTTTCCAGGCTAGACGGCGAATGTGCTTTGTCTCCACGTCTCGGAGGGCGAAGTAGTCGGCCATCCTGTGGATCCTCTCCACGGGCAGCGTGGCGAGGCGCTGGTCAAGGCGGGAGGTGAGGGCACGGGGCAGTGCCTCGAAGTCAGGTGGGGGGCCTCCGGTCATCGGGCGATTCTCTCATGCGTCCGAGGCGCTCTCCGGGTCAGCCCTCGATGTCACTGAGCTCCACTGTTCTGGTTCTGGTTGTTCTGGTTCTGGTTGTTCTGGTTCTGGTTGTTCTGGTTCTGGTTGTTCTGGTTCTGGTTGTTCTGGTTCTGGTTGCCAGAGGTGGAGGTTGCTGTAGTCGTCGAGGGTGAGGTCTCATCCGGGTGGTTGGAACCGGAGCTGCCGCAGGCCGACAACAGTGCGGCGCCGCTCATCGCGACCGCCAGCACGAGAACACGCGTCCTTCTCATCGAGTGACACCTTCCGCCAGGACCCTTGTTGCCATGGTAGGTACGAGGGCTCGTCTGCCGAGGGATGGGCCGGATGGTCGTCCAACGACCGACCTTGCCGCCCCTGTGTGCGCCACCGGGGGTTGATCAGAACTAGAACATGTTCTAATATGGTTCGAGAGGTCGCACGCCGTGGTCATGTAGCCGTTGGTTGGCTTCCGGCCGTGTGGGGGAGCGATCACGGTGAACGGAGGCCGTCTGCCATGACCACACCGAAAGGATCAAGGATTGCGTTCGTGCAGTCCTCGTGGCACCGTGCGATCGTCGAGCGATGCCGCGTGGCGTTCAGCGAGGAGGTCGTGCGACTTGGAGTCCGCCCGGGGTCCGTTGACTTCTTCGCGGTACCGGGCTCCTTCGAGCTTCCCCTCCACGCCAAGCAGCTGGCTCGGTCGGGCAGGTACTCGGCCATCGTCGCCGCCGGCCTGGTGGCAGACGGCGGAATCTATCGACACGAATTTGTAGCCGAGGCCGTCATCAACGGTCTCATGCAGGTCCAGCTGGAAGTGGACGTCCCGGTGATCTCCGTTGTTCTCACGCCACACCATTTCCACGACCACGAGCAACATGCATCCTTCTTCGCCTCGCACATCGAGGTGAAGGGCAGGGAGGCGGCGAGAGCGTGCTCGGACACCGTGAGGTCACTGGCCGCGCTGGCGCAAGCGACGTAGGTAATAACGACCTTCGTCGTCGCAATCGGGGATATCGCGCCATCCGAAGGCGGGAGTGCCAAGGGGCCGTTCGACACCGTCGAGCATCTGGCTGGCGCAGTGAGTTCCGCCGCATCCACCACCGTCTGCCTACGTATCGGGTGACCCAGGGATCGTCCTGCGCCAGGGCCTTCAGCACCGTCATGGTCAGTGGTACCGCTGCGATCTGTTGGGAATCGCGTGGCTCCTCCCGCGAAGGGCACTGCCCGTCGGGCACTCTGGTGCCCTGTGCGCTTGTTGTGCACAACGATGGTGCTCGTCCCGGGAGTGGACACGCACTTCAGTGCCGGGCGATCTCAGACCGAGAACCGCCAGCTCGAGCACTCGTCGTGAAATTTCGGGGCAACTGAGGATTCGGTGATCTGGGAGAATGGCCGGGTGACAAGTGGGCCTGCCGATCCAGACCAGCGTGGTCCGATCTGCGTTAACTGCCACCGCGCACTCCGCGGAAACCTACGGAGTGAACGGCTCGAGGTTCAAGCAGGTCCCGGAGGATCAAAGTCGCGAGTGGGTTTCGTCTACTGCGGTGCCTGCGGATGGCCCCTGCACCTTGATGCGCGCAGCGCGTTGACGACCAGCGGCGGTCCTGTAGAAACGAAAGTGGACCTGCCCACGGATGAATCAACACTAGAAGGTCAGTTCCAACTTCGATGTCGAGATCTGATCACAGAAATCCGGGCTCTGGGCTTCGATCCTTGGCTGTGGGTTGGTCTCATCAACGAACTCGGTGCCGTCGGAGCCGCGAGAGCAATCCTCACTGACTACGAAGTTCTTCCGGTCACTCGGTGGCTCGTTGCCAAGGGACAGCCGGAACTCACGTTGGAGAGGGAAGTCGAGCAACTGAGATGGGCTGATCTCTTCGACGATTCTGATCGCTCGGAAGCATCTCTTCGACTCGCGACAGCCGGAGGTACAACCTGAGTCGGCAGGTTGCTCTGGCCGGCCTTCCCGCTGTTGGCCGTTAGTCGTCGGTCAAGACTCCGGGCCTCATTCAGCGGCTTCTGGAGGGAACTGCCTCGAGCTACCCGCACCTCCGCCTTCGAATGTGAGCGCGCCCCGTTCCGCTCGGACCAGCCTTGGCGGTCGCAATGGAGGTCACGCCGGTGGGAGCAGTGACCACCTTCACGTCGGACGGGACGCTCAGAATGGCCTGGACCCCTCGGGTCGGTCACCAGGGCGTGAGCCGCAGAACGTCGAATCCGTGGTTGACAGAGCTGCTCACGGTGGTAGTGATCACGGTAACGGGGGTGGCGACAGGGCCCGGTGCGGTGTGGACCGCTGGCATGTTGGTGACGATATGGACGAGCTGAGTAACGAGCTGCAAAATCATGACGACCTCCCTGGTGTCTGTATTTCGCTTACTTCTCCATCGTGCGCTTTCGTCACCGGTTCGTCTGTCGCCCGACCGACATTCGGAGTGTCACCGAGGCGACAGATACCATCGCCTCGGCTCGAGGAATCGCTCCTGAGTGAGGCCACGTCCGTCCACATTCCCGCCTGAATGAAACTTCTTCGATGGTGCGAGAGCACTCGGTGGCGCTCATGGCGCGGTCCTCGTTGTTGGGGACGCGCCGCCCGATCCGTCGCTTCGGATCAGTCGGCGAACCAGATTTCGGTCGGGAAGACCTTGCGCAGCTGCCGCCCCTTGGTGTCGTGGCCATAGACCACAGCCCCCACCCAAAGTCCATCGGACTTGCGTTGGTACGGGCTTCCTTCGCCGCTCGATGCTCGTCCGCTCACATCCGCTCCGATTCATCTCCGTTGCTACAGTTCGTGCTACGGAGACGATCGGGACGCGACGAACCTCAGAGCGTAAATTCTCTCTGACCTGGGATTTCGAGTGGAGGCGATGGGACTCGAACCCACGAACCTCTTGACTGCCAGTCAAGCGCTCTACCAGCTGAGCTACGCCCCCGAGGGTCCTCAGAGGCTACACGATGACTCAAGGCTCTTCGGCGTTGGGGCTTAGGGGTGTCGTAGCTACTCCGGTGGCTACTCGACGGGAGTCCAAGTACAGAGTCCGTTGCCGCCAAATGCCCTGTCCCGGAGGTGATGGCGGAGTGCGGGTACGACACAGACTCGGACCGTTTTCTGATGAGATCGGAAGCGGTCACGGGGCGCAATTGCGTCGTCATGACCAAGTTGGCCCATTCGTTCGCGTCTAGACGCCCGGCTCTACATTGTGGTCTGACTGGTCATTGTCTGTGCCTGCTCTGCTCCAAACTGACTCAAGGCGGCTGCGGGGTGCAGACCTGTCCAGGGAGAAGATCGAATCGGTTCGAGATTGTGTAGCCAAAGTGCCTGACGTATGTTCCGATTAGCGTTCCGGTCAGCGTCTGGTCGAAGGTGAGTGTGGCTGTCGCGCTGGTCTTTGTCCACGTTCCCGCAATAGTCAATCCGACACCTGCTGAGCCCGAAAACTGGTGATGGGTAGAGAAGTAAAGAACGGCGCACGGATCTCCGTTCGTATCCGGTTCCAGATACGACCAGGTGCTGTCAGCTTTGATCCTCGGTACTTGCGGCAACCTTTGAGTCTGCGCTGCTGCCACTCCCGAAATACCTGCGGTTCCGAATCCAACGGTCAATACAAGCACCGCCAGCAAAGTCCCCTTTCGCCTCATTGCTGGAAGTCTTGCTCCGGCACGACAGCTTGTCCATCCTTCATTCTCTGGTGAGCCGCGAGGAACTGGTTCGACGTGACCTGAGATTCGCCCCCTGAACAACGGATCCGGCACCTCATCCTCGTGGCGACACTTCGATCCACCTTGATGCCAAAATCTCGAGATGGCGAAGTGGAATCTTTGGGACCCGGACGACCTACGCCTATTCCCACCCAAGGATGTCGGGTCAGGTTTGACGATCAACTGGTACTGGGTTGGACACCCGATTAAGTGGTGGCGGGCATCGCACGCTTGATTTGGTTCAGCGGGATGATTCGGCTTTGAAGACCTGTCCGCACCTGTTGCAGTAGACAACCTCCACCTTGAGAGGAACGGCATCCGGCGTTGATGGCGGAATCATGGTGGTGCGATACCGGAGCACTAGTTCAAGCTCGGACGAGCATCCGGCACATCGAGGAAGGGTCGGTGATTCGAATACGGAGGGCTCCCCGTCAAGGGGACTTGTGCCGTGATAGCCGGACAGAGTTTGGATTACCCGCTGGCGCACCCGAAGAGGATCGGCTCCGACACCCTGGAGTATCTGAACAGCCACCCCTTCACCTCTCGAACGAGTCCAAGAAGAATGTGCTCCGTACCGATGTAGCTATGACCGAGCTGTAGAGCTTCTCTGAGAGACAGCTCCAGGACCTTCTTCGCCCGAGGAGTGAAGGGCGGACTTCCGAACGATTCGCCGAAAGGGGGACCGATCGTCTCCTTGACTTTCGCCCGCACCTTGTCGATTGTCACCTCTAGCTCCAGTAACACTTCTCCTGCGATCCCGTCCTCTTCTCGAATCAGACCGAGAAGGAGGTGCTCGGTGCCGATGAAACTGTGCTCCAGAATGCGAGCCTCTTCTTGGGCGAGTACCAGTACCGGTCGAGATCTGTCCGTGAAGCGTTCGAGCACTCCCCAATGCTACCGATCAACAAAGCGCCTAAGTATGCGGAGGCCACCCGACGATGGATGCCGGGATATCGCCCGTTGTCTCAGCTCGTCCGTCATGCGCTCGATTGCCCGTTCCATGTTCACCAGGACCTGGCTGGTGGTCGGAGAGCTTCCTGGATTCATCGTGAGTTCATCGAGCTGGCTCCTAAGGCGGTCCCGTTCAATGAGCATTTGCTCATCGGTCAACCAATGGTGACTGGTGGCTCCGCTCGCACTCGTCAGAGGATCTCCGTCGGATGGCGGGGTGACAGGGTAGAGCCTGAACAGGGGATAGGCGGTTCCTGCGTCATCAGGTACGCGGGGGCCGTAGCTCGCTGAATCATCAAGCTCTCGGTCGCTGCTGTTGTCGGTCTTAGGGTAGTGGTCCATGGCATCTCCCATGCGCTCAACACCCCTCTGATCGTTTCATCGGCGCACTTCTCCCGTCTCTTGAACAGAACCCTTGTAGGGTGCTTACTGGGAGCCGCTGAACCGCATCGAGGCCAGCTCGGTGCCCATCGCCTGTTCGACCGATTGTCCTCTACCAGCGCCAACTTTGAACTGGTCAATCCACTTCGCCCAGTAGGGAGGGCGGTCGGGATGTCCGTTGTCCGGACGAGCCGTATTCACTCGATCGGAGCCTGAATTACTCGGTGTCGTGGTCCACGGGTTCAGGTACGCGAGGGAGTTACTCAGTCGCTCTACATGCTCAAAGTTCGACTCCACTGAGAAGCGCTCGTGTAAAACCACTCATCTCGTCTTTAGGTAGGTCAATCGGATCCCACCATTTAGCTTCCGATGTCTCGTCGCCATCCGCCTTGGGGGTACCGGCAAGAATTGTTGCATCAAAAACCGTCGTTACATACGACGTTTGATCTCCATTGGGATACGTAATGCGGAACTCCGGGCCACCAAGTACGGCAAGAATTCGACCGAGTAGAAGTTTCACGCCAGCTTCTTCTTCCGCCTATCGCCGCCCACTGTCCTGTGTGAGCCGGCGAATGTGAGAAGCGATCCCCATGCCTTGCAACCTACCGTGCGTTGACATCATGGTCCCGTGCGTTGACATCATGGTCCCAAGAGGCGACCCTCCCGGCGCTTGGGGCTAGCTCTTCCACTCTGGCGGAGCTAGTTCGGCGTCTCAGCTCGCTGCCTTGAAAAGGGCAATGCCGTCTGACCGGTACTGACTGGCCGAATAGCTGCCCGAGAAGCTTTCGGCGGCTGTGGAAGAGAGGTCCTGGTAGCCACTCTTGACGGTGACCACGTCCGCGCTAGTTGTGTTCTGCTGAGCCAGCGGGGTGGAGCCCGGCGAGGTGATCGAACAATCCGATCGTAACGACACTGAGGCCAGCCGTTGCTACGACGATCGCTGCAATGAGACGACCAAATTTGGCCCACCGAAATTGATGCTGCATCCTTCCGCCTCCCACCCCCACCGAACGGCCAGCCACGACGACTGGCCGAGGGCGAGATCTCCAGCCCAACCGCCGCCGGAGTCCGCCTTCGGGCTGGACCTACACGGACTTCGCCGTGGCCGCTCAGTGCAAAGGCGCATCTCCCATTGTTCACTTGCTCAGTGAGTGACTTCTCACGGAGCGTGGGCATCGTGCAGCAGCTGAGATGAACCGTCGCCGGGAACCAGAGCGGACTCCGTTCGGCGAGACGGGCTATCGTCCATTTCTGGCCAGATGGCTGGTCGGAGTGCGGAAATGGGAGTACCGGATGAAGCGTTTGCAACCGTGGATCCGTCTGGGGTTGATCGCCATGGCCAGCCTCATGCTGCTGGTCACAGCGCTTCCTGAAGGGGCCTCTGCTACTGGCCTTCACTCCCGACGTGCCGCAGTGGCCACCTCCGACGGAACCGTCACCGGGACCGTCACGATCGTCGGCGCCCCGAGCGGTTTCGCCCCTGCGTTCGTCGGAGCCGGTGCTTGTCCGGCGCTGACGCCGTCGGGAGTCGCCTGTGCCAATCCGATCTATGCGCTGGCTGAAAACGGCACCTACTCGCTCTCGCTGCCCTCCGGCTCGTGGGAAGTCAGCGGGTTCTACGAGAACAACGGATTCGGCGGCGTGTTCCTGAGCACGCCCGAGCCGGTCACCGTCCCGAGTGGTGGCATGGTGACGGCCAATTTCATCGTGGACTATCAAGCACCGGCGACCGTCAAGGGCACCTTGCGAGTGACCGACGTGCCGACGGGCGTCACCGTCGAGGACCTCTCGGTGTTGCTCTGCCCGTCCTTCGCTCCCTACACCGGTGGAACACCTTCGATCGCCTGCGTCACCACGTACATCGAGGATGAATCGGTGTCGATCCCCGCCGCCTATGAGGTATCCGGACTGCCCCCGGGCACCTGGACCGCCTACCCCAGCTACTGCACCGATTTCGGGTGCGCCACTAACGCAGCAGCCGGAAAGGTACTGACGCTCGTAGCGGGTCAAACGACGCGGGCCAATCTCCGCACCCCCTTTCTCCTCCCTGGTGAGGGTCTTTTGGCGGCGACCGTGTCGGTGCCGGGCGCACCTGACGGATTCTCCGACCCGGTGGGAGTCTCCGCTTGTCAGGTCGGTGGGGGGGCGTGCCAGACCACGACGGATCTGGGAGGCAACTCACTCGATCTCCTCCTCACCGACGGGCAGTGGACGGTCAACGGCCTCTACTTCGCCCAACCGTTCGACAACGCCATAGCCGGCCCGACGCAGACCGTGACCATCAGTGACGGCGGCACCACCACACTCGGATTGTCAGTGCCGTACCAGGTACTCGGGACGGTCTCCGGGCCGATCCGGGTCACTGGCGATCAGTCGCATGTGCCGATCACCAGCTACACCGTGGTGGCCTGTCCGGCCTCGGTGTCCGGCCAGTACTCGCCTCAGTGCGTCGACGAGTACTCCGGTCCCGGCGGACTGGGTGTCGGTGTGACCATCCTCGCTGCGGCCAAGGCGGCCAAGTCGGCGACAAAAGCAACGGGAGCGACAAAGACGAAGTTCGACCTCTACAGCATCGGTACCCTGACACCAGGCTCGTGGGTGCTCTATCCGGGATACGGCACGGCGCTGGGCTCCTATACCGATCCCGTAGGCACCAAAGTCATCATCGTGGCCGGCCAGACCACCTCCCAGCGGCTGACCGTGCCGTTCCAAACCCCGACCAGCGGAGCTGTGGCTGGCGACGTGGTGGTCATCGGCGCTCCGTCCGAGGGCGGCTTCGAGTCCGGGGTCGAGGCCTGTGCCGCCCCGCCCTCCGGTCTCTCCTGTGCCGACGAGCAGGAAGCATTCAGCCAGGCAAACGGGTCATACACGTTGACCTTGTCACCGGGCACCTGGTGGCTGGCCGGCTTCGTCGACCTCTTCGGCGGCAGTGGACTGGACCAGTCGACCTCGGCGGCCCAGGAGGTCACCGTCGCTCCGGGTTCGCAACTCACCGCGGACTTCACGGTCCAAGTTGCCACCTCGTGAACGATGAGCGCTGAGTAGCTGTGCGCCGGTCGGCTCTCTGCCGCGGTCGTGAGCGAGCATCGGCAATCGACTGACCACCAGCCGATGACTGGCTCATCAGGAGGGTAACCGGGGCACCGTCGACCCCCCGATACGATCGTCCATCATGGCACGGGCCTACGACGTCATCGGAATCGAGAAGAAATGGCAGCGCCAGTGGGCCGACCAGGGCACGTACGAGGTGGACGCCGACGATCCTCGTCCCCCGTGGTACGTGCTCACCATGTACCCCTATCCTTCCGGCCCCGCCCACATGGGCCACGTCCGGAACTACACCTTTGGCGACCTGCTGGTCCGCCAACGAACCATGCTGGGCAACGCGGTGCTCTCGCCCTTCGGGTTCGACTCCTTCGGCCTGCCGGCCGAAAATGCCGCCATCAAGACCGGTACCCACCCCCGGATCTTCACTGACGCCCGCATCGCCGAGCTGAAGGAGTCGATCATCGCGCTCGGTGCTGTCTACGACTGGCGCCGCGAGATCCGCAGCCACGATCCCGAGTACATCAAGTGGAACCAGGTCATCTTCCTGCGGCTTCTCGCCGAAGACCTGGCCTACCGGGCCAGCGCCCCGGTCAACTGGTGTCCGGGTTGCCAGACGGTGCTGGCCAACGAGCAGGTGCTGGCCGACGGGACCTGCGAGCGGTCCGGTGACCTGGTCATCCGCCGCCAGCTCGAGCAGTGGTTCTTCCGCATCACCCGTTACGCCGACGAGCTCCTGGCCGGCCTGGACGATCTCGACTGGCCGGAACGGGTCAAGACCATGCAGCGCAACTGGATCGGTCGGTCCGAGGGCGCCGAGTACGACCTGGTGGTCGAGGGCAGGGACGGATCCGACGGTCGCGAGCCTCTGGTGTTGCGGGTGTTCACCACCCGGCCGGACACGTCGTTCGGCATGACCTACGCGGTGGTCGCCCCCGAGCATCCCATGGTGGAGGCGCTGACCACGCCCCAGCAAGAGGCCGAAGTGACCGCGCTCCGCGACCGGGCTGCCGCCAGCACCGATCTCGAACGGATGTCCGAGAGCGGAGCCTCGTCGCTGGCCAAGCGCGGGGCGTTCACCGGCTCCTCGGTCATCAACCCCTTCACCCGCCGACCGGTGCCCGTCTACGTGGCCGACTACGTACTCATGGGCTACGGCACCGGCGCCATCATGGCGGTTCCGGCCGAGGACAACCGCGACTGGGACTTCGCCCAGGAGTACGGGCTGCCGTTTGTTCGAACGGTCAAGCCTCCCGACGGCTGGGACGATCCCGGCGGGCACGGCGGTGCGTACACCGGAGTTGGGGAGAAGATCAACAGCGAGTGGCTGAATGGCTTGAACGTCGCCATGGCCAAGGCCAGGGCCATCGAATGGCTCGAGTCAGAGGGCATCGGCGAGAGCAAGGTCAATTTCCGCCTGCGTGACTGGCTGGTGTCACGCCAGCGCTTCTGGGGCTGTCCGATCCCGGTGGTCTACTGCCCCAAGCACGGCATCGTACCGGTGCCGGTCGACGAGTTGCCCGTCCTCGCCCCCGACGACGTGGAGTTCCTGCCCACCGGCGAGTCGCCCCTGGCCACCGATCCCGAGTTCCTCAACACCACCTGTCCGATCTGCGGTGGCCCGGCTACCCGCGAGACCGACACCATGGACACCTTCGTCGACTCGTCGTGGTACTTCCTGCGCTTCACCGACCCGTGGACGCCCGGTGTCCCGTTCGACCCGGAGATCGCCAGGCACTGGATGCCGGTGGACCAGTACATCGGTGGCATCGAGCACGCCATCCTCCATCTGCTCTATGCCCGCTTCTACACCAAAGCCCTGGTCGACGTGGGCCTGGCTCCCGAGGGACTGCGGGAGCCGTTCGCCCGCCTGTTCACCCAGGGGATGATCAGGATGGACGGAAAGAAGATGTCCAAGTCCAAGGGCAACCTGGTGGCTCCGTCGCACTACCTGGCCACCGTGGGCGCCGATGCCCTGCGACTGTTCCACCTGTTCGTCGGACCACCGGCCGACGACGTCGACTGGAGCGAGCAGACCGATTCGGTCATCGACGGCTGTGGCCGGTTCCTCGACCGGGTCTGGCGTCTGGCCGTCGCCGATGACGGGAGCATTCCCACCCCGAGGGACGGTCCTCTGTCCGACCAGGACCTGGCCGTCCGCCGGGCCACCCACCGTCTGATCGACCGGGTAACCCGCGACTACGACCGATGGTCGTACAACACGGCCGTGGCCGCCTGTATGGAGTTCGTCAATCTGGTCCAGCCCTACGCCCGGGCTGATGGCCACTATCAGGTGGTCAACGAGGCGGTGGACACCCTGTTGCTGGTCATGGCCCCGATGACTCCGCATCTGACCGCGGAGGCCTGGGAGCGCCGGCATGGCGACCATGTGCACGCCCAGGCATGGCCGGTGGCCGACCCGGCCCTGGTGGCCGAGGACACCGTCACCATGGTCGTCCAGGTGAACGGCAAGGTTCGGGACCGGATCGAGGTGGATCCGGCCATTGGCGAGGACGACGCCCAGCGCCTGGCCCTCGCCTCGGAGGCAGTGGTCGAGGGATTGGCCGGAGCCAGCCCCCGGCGGGTGATTGTCCGGCCACCCCGCCTGATCAACATCGTGGTGTGACCGGCGGGTTCGGCCTCCGGCCGGCTACCTGAACCCGGCCAACACCTCGGCCCAGCGCTCGGGTTCCATCGGATAGGGCGCGTAGAAGTTGAAGCGGTCGACAACTCCTCCGAACCGCTGGAGCACCATGGGGGCGATGTCGTCGAGCTCACCCACCACCGCGAAGGTGTTGAGTATCTCGTCGTCGATGAGTCCGGCCATCTCCTCCCAGGCACCGCGCTTGGACAGGGTGTTGAGTTCGGTCTGGAGATCGCCCCAGCCGTGCAGCTCGAGCACGGGTCGGTAGGCCGGGGTTGAACCATAGAAGGCCAGCTGCGTCCTGACCGCCTTGGCGGCGGCAGCGAATCCGTCCTCGTCTGATCCGGTGACGACCATGCCCGGGTAGGAGATCTGCACCTGTGTCCGATCCCGGTCGCTGGCGGCAAGGCCCCGCTCCAGCGCGGGAACAGTGACCTCGCGGAGGTAGCGCTCGGTGGTGAACCCGTGGGCCAGCAGGCCGTCGGCCACCTGTCCGGCCACCTCGGTCATCAGCTCGCCCACCGCAGCGAGGAAGATTCGTGGACTGCCATAGGGGTTGGGGCCGGGATCGAACATGGGCGTCATCAGCGTGTGGCGGTAGAACTCCCCGCGGAAGGCCAGACGACTCCCGTCCGACCAACTGGCCCAGATGGCCCGGATGGCCCGGATCAGCTCGTTCATCCGCCGTGCCGGATGCGACCAGGTCATCGAGAACCGCTTCTCGATATGGGGCTTGATCTGGGATCCGAGCCCGAGCATGAACCGTCCTTTGGACAGGGTCTGGAGGTCATTGGCCACAACGGCCAGGTTCATCGGATTGCGGGCGAAGGCCACCGCGATCCCGGTACCGAGCTGGATCCGCTCGGTGTGCTCGGCCGCCAGCACCAAGGGCAGGAACGGGTCGTGGCTCACCTCGGCCGACCAGATGCCGTCATAGCCCACCCGCTCGGCCAGCTGTGCCGCTTCGACCACGCCACTTGGGTCGAATCCGATTCCACCGTCCACGTCCATGGTCCACGGTATCCCGAGGTTCCTAGGCTGGGCACCTGCATATTCATACCCAGTTGCGCCCCAAGGACGCCTGACCCACAATTGGCCGGTGATCGAAGCCCGCGACGATGGTCGTCTCCCTACGGTGGAGACGATCTTCGCACCTCCACTGTTGACGATGGGCGTCGACCCCCCGCCGACGACGGGCACCAGCTTCGACCCACTGAGGGCGACGGATATGAGCGCTGACCCACCACCGACGAAGAAGCCGCCGATTCCGGTTCCTGATCTCTACGTCGTCGATTTTTCCTCCCTGCTCCGCTCGTTCGACAACGTCGACGAGCCTCCGGCGCCGCTCGATGGGCAGTCCTGTCCCCCCCCGAGCGGTGGAATCAGCGACGAGGAGCGCACCGGCTACGGATTGCTACTCGACCGGGCTGCGGAGCGCGGTCTCCTCGATTCGACCGAGTATCAGCACCGTCTGGAGGAGCTGGCTGCCGCCACCACGGTGGAGGAGATGAACCGGATCGTCACCGAGCTTCCGGTGCTGACCAGCCCACGGACGTCCACACCGCCGGCAACCCGACCCCGGCGTCCATCGAGACCGGCCCCATCGAAGACAACGCCGGGAGGCGCGGTGGCCGTGGTCCCCCAGCGCCGTTTGGCCCTGTGGGTCGTGATGGCGGTGTTGGTGTTGGTGGCGGTGGCGTCGCTGGTGATCGTCGCCCTGTCCGTCGACCGCCTGTCCCGCAGCCACAACTCGGGGTTGTCGCCGACGGTGCCCGCCGGATGGGTGATCAGCCCTCACCTCTAAGGAACTGTTCGAGTTCGGCGGCGATCTCGTCACCGCTGGGCACCTCGTCCAGGCCAAGCGGCGTGGTCTCCTCGGAATCGAGCGCCGCCTCCAACCGGCGGACCATCTCGAGGTGGTCGGGATTGGCACCGATCAATTCGTCCACCTGTCGTCGCGACGCGTCACCGGCGGCCCGGAGCGTCGAGGAATCGAGCACGGCCCCGGTCACCGCGCACAACCCTTCGATGAGCGCTGCGCTGGCCTCGGGGTAGGGCATGGCCGACACGTAGTGGGGCACACGGGCCCACAGCCCGATCACCGGGATGCCGGCGTTGCCGAGCGATACTTCGAGGGCGGCCTGCACGCCAGCCGGCACCTCGAGCGTGCCCTGTACGGTGCCGACTCTTCCGGCCAACTCTCTCGACTGTGGAGGAACGGTCGAGGCCAGTCGCACCGGTCGGGTGTGGGGCGTAGGGGCCGGAAACGCACCGAGACCGACCACGGTCCGTACGTCGAGCAACTGCGTCAGCCCGACCACCGCGGCGATGAAGGTGGGCCAGCGGAAATCCGGCTCGGGCCCGGTGAGGAACAGGAGGTCGGCTCCCACCCGGTCGTGGGCCGCAACCACCCGGATGGCCGGCCAGGTGAGATCGATGGTCACCCCGTCTTCCAAGCGAGCGATCGGCCGTCGGGCCCGTTGGTCGATCAGGACCTCGGTGTCGAACGATGCCACGTCGGTGGTGGGCGAGGAGGTGAGCAGCTCAGCGACGGCGGCTGACGCGCCCATCCCGGCGTCGACCCAACCTTCGAGGGCCACCACCAGTACGGGCCGAGTCAATCGGTGACCCCCAGGATCGCCCCACTCGGGGTCGAATGTGTACAACGACGATGGGTTGCGATCGGTCACAGGGACTCCACCTCGGCCAGCGCCCGTTCGCCCAGCCGCCCGACATGGGCAGCGAACTGGTCAACGCCGGATCGGTCGCCGGCCGCTGCCCCGCCGGCGTAACGCACATGGACCCCTTGGAGGATACAGGCCAACTTCCAGAATCCGAACGCCCGGTAGTAGGCGATCTGGGAAACGTCGAGGCCCGAAGCGTCGGCGTAGCGTTCGAGGAGCTGCGAACGACGGGCGAATCCGGGGAGCACCGTGGGGGCCACGCCGACCAGGGCCTGATCGCCGTCCTCGGGCTCGGCCCAGTAGACCAACAACAGTCCGAGGTCGGCCAGGGGGTCACCGAGCGTGCAGATCTCCCAGTCCAGGATGGCCTGGACGTCGCCCTCATCATCGAGCACCGTGTTGTCCAGCCGGTAATCGCCGTGGACGATGGCCACCGCCTGCTGTTCGGGGATCCGGGCGGCCAGCAGCTCGTGCACCCGGTCGACCACGGCCGGGCCGGCTTGGCCATCCACCGTCGACTGCGTGAACTGGCCGTGCCACCGCTTGAGCTGCCGGGCGATGTAACCGTCACGTCGGGCGAAGTCGCCCGAGCCCCACCGCGTCCACGTCGACCGCGTGGAGACAGGCCAGGGTGTCGATGAGCGAGTCGCCGGCTCGCCCTCGGCCGCTTCGGACAACTGGGCTGCCGCCTGCTCGTCCCGGACGATGTGTCCCTCGACGAAGGACATCACGTAGAACGGGGCACCGTTGACCGACTCGTCGGTGCACAGGCCGAGGGTGCGCGGGACCGGGACTCCGGTCGCCGAGGGCGCTGATCACCGTGTGCTCGCGCTTCATGTCATGGGCGGTGGGCAATACGTGGCTGACCGGCGGCCGGCGCAGGGCGTAGGACCGGCCGGCGTCGTCGGTCACCCGGTAGGTCAGGTTGGAGCGACCTCCGGCAATCAGCTCGAATGTGAAGGGTGGCACGGCACCGGCGATGGTTGAGGCCAGCCAGGCGGAGACCTCGTCCTGGTCGATTCCTTCGACCTCGCGGGCTGCGGTGGTCGGCCCTGCGTCCATGCACACGACGCTACCCGCACCGGGCGCGGTGTTCTGGAGGAGGGCCCGCCACCTGCATTCGGTCGGCCTGATCCCGACGTGCGCCCGGTATTGTCGCTGGGCATGGTCGATGTCACCGACGCCACGTTCGAAGAGGAGGTGCTCCAACGATCCTCCGAGGTTCCGGTGGTGGTGGACCTCTGGGCACCCTGGTGCGGCCCGTGCCGGACGCTCGGGCCGATCCTCGAGAAGGTAGTGGAGGCCACCGAGGGTGCGGTGCGCCTGGCCAAGGTCAACGTGGACGAGAACCCGTCCATCTCGGGCAGCTTTCAGGTGCAGTCGATCCCGCGCGGTGTTCGCCCTGAAGGACGGCAAGGTGGTGGACGGGTTCATCGGCGCCCTGCCCGAGCCGGCGGTGGCCGAGTTCGTGGCCAAGCTCACGCCGGCTCCCAGCGAAGCCGATCTGCTGGTGGCTGCAGGTGTGACCCAGGGCGACGAGGAGCCGTTGCGCCAGGCGCTCGAGCTCCAACCCGACCACGAGGGTGCCATCCTGGCACTGGCCGGACTGCTGATCGCCGAGCGACCAGTCCGAGGAGGCCATCGCCCTCCTGGGTCGGATCCCCGAAACGCCGGAGACGAGGCACCTACTGGCCGAGGCCCGACTGGCCGCCCAGTCGGTTGACGTTGACGGTAGCGACATCGAGGGTCTGTTGGACGGTCTGCTCGATCGGGTGCGCGACGACGACGCAGCCCGTCAGGAGTTCCTCGACCTGCTGGAGACCCTCGGGGCCGATGATCCCCGAACCGCAAGCTACCGCAAGGCGCTCGCCGGCCGACTGTTCTGAGACCGGACCTCATGAAGGGGCCGGTCGAGCCGGTCGGCCCCGGTGCCTGTCGGCTGTTCGGCCCGCTCCGGTGCGGATAGCGTCGGACGGGTGCTGGCCACCACCCTCTCCCTCGGCGATCGGTCGTACGACATCACCGACCGTGCCCTGGTCATGGGCATTCTCAACCGGACCCCCGACTCCTTCTACGACAAGGGGGCGACGTACGCCCTCGACGATCTGGTGCGCCGGGCCGAGCAGCTGGTGGCCGACGGGGCCGACCTCCTCGATGTGGGTGGGGTCAAGGCCGGCCCGGGCCCGGCGGTGGGCGAGGCCGAGGAGATGGACCGGGTGGTCCCGGCCCTCGAGGCGCTCCGGGCCCGGTTCGACACGCCGCTGTCGGTCGACACCTGGAGGGCGTCGGTGGCCAAGGAGGCCTACGCGGTCGGTGCGGTGGTCGGGCAACGACATCAGCGGATTCGCCGACCCGGACTACCTGCCGTGGCCGCCGATGCCGGGGCCACGGTGGTCGCCACCCATATCCGGCTCGGTCCCCGCATCCCCGATCCCGAGCCCCATCTACGACGATGTGGTCGAGGCGGTGCGAACCTTCCTTCTCGACCGGGCCGACCGAGCCCGTGCCGCCGGACTCGGCCCGGACCGGATCGTCATCGACGCCGGGCTCGATCTCGGGAAGACAGCCGCAGCAGTCGCTGAACCTGCTGCGGGCGTCGGACCGCCTGGCCGACCTCGGATATCCGCTGCTCTTGTCGGCGTCCAACAAGACGTTCCTCGGGGTGCGGTCCTCGGTCTGGAGATCGGTGAACGCCGCGAGGCGTCGCTCGCCGCCACCGCGCTGGGCGCGGCATTGGGCTGTCGGATCATGCGGGTCCACGACGTGGCCGCCCACCGCCAAGTGTGCGCGGCGATGGCCGCCATCGAGTCGGCCCACCGGAGGGCGGCTGCCGTCGAGTCGGCCCCACCGAAGGCATCATGAGCCCGGCCGGCACCACCCGGTCAGCGGCGACGACTACCGGGAGCGGGTCGGTGCCCAGCGCCTCCGCTGGACCGATACGTCCGGTCTACCTGGTCAAGGGGAGTGATCCGTCCCTCGTCGCCCAGGCCGCCCACGACACTCACCCAACAGCTGGTGGGTGGCGGGGACGCCTCCCTCATGGTCGAGGAGTTCGGGGGGCCGGGTGCCGAGCCGTTCGATCTCGGCGCGGTGATCGACGCCTGTACCACCCCACCCTTCCTGGTGGAGCGCCGGGTGGTGGTGGTTCGTGACGCCGGCCAGCTGGCCGCCGCCGATGCGAAGCGCCTGGTCGGATACCTCGAGGATCCACTGCCCACCACCGCCCTGGTGGTGGTGGCCGGCGGGGGACCGGTGGCCCCGGCGCTGACCAAGGTCATCGGCTCGACCGGCGCGGTCGTGGACACCTCGGTGGGGACCGGCCGGTCGCGGTCGCAGTGGTTGACCGACCACCTGAAGGGCGGCCCGGTGCGGCTGGAC
The DNA here is from genome assembly GCA_963824355.1 of uncultured Acidimicrobiaceae bacterium. GTDB lineage: Bacteria > Actinomycetota > Acidimicrobiia > Acidimicrobiales > RAAP-2 > Bog-756. The sequence continues at coordinate 814,075 of CAWGOY010000017.1, forward strand.
GGCCCGGCCACCGCGCTGCTGTCCGAGCACCTGGGCGACGACATGGGTCGCCTGCAGGGCCTGCTGGGCACGTTGGCCTCGGCCTACGGCACCGGCGCCACCGTGTCGGCCGACGACCTCGAGCCATTCCTCGGCGACGGCCGGCGCCTTGGCCCCTGGGACCTGACCGACGCCATCGACGCCGGCGACACGGCCAAGGCGCTGTCGGTCCTCCACCGGATGGTGATGCGTCCCGATTCCCATCCGCTGGTGGTCATGTCCGTCCTCCACAAGCACTACCGCCAGATGCTCCGGTTGGACGGTGCGGGGGTCAACTCGCCCGAGGAGGCAGCCGAGCTCCTCGAGCTCCGCAGTGCCTATCCGGCCAAGAAGGCGCTGGCCCAGTCCCGCCGGTTGGGCGGGGCCCGGATCGGTCGGGCCGTCCAGCTGCTGGCCGAGGCCGACCTCGACCTCCGGGGTCTGACCGCCCTGGCCGGCGAGACGGTGCTCGAGGTGCTCGTGGCCCGGCTCAGCCGCCTGGCCGGTACCCGGCGCTGATCTCGGGTTCGCTCCGACGGTCGGAACGGCTACGAAACGGCCGAGTCCCTCGACTGCTGGCCGGCATCAGCCACGTTCTCCGTCCAGTGGAACCCGTCCCAGTACCGGAACTGGTGCCGTCCGGTCGGGTCGGCCTTCCACCCGGCAGGAACGGCGGGGACGGCCTCGTTGGTGGCCGTGAGGCTGGCCAGCGTCACACTGCTGCCCGGCAGACTGGTGCGCTGGACCGGCCGGTAGGGGCGGGTCCGACCCCGGGGCAGTCGCAACGACTTGGTGGCGGTCCCGCCGTTGCTGAAGAAGGTGCCCGAGATCTCGTAGCGGTCGTCGGCAGGGAGATCGTCACCGCCCGGTCCGTCCTCGGTCGGCTCGAGAAAGAACACGGGCCGGGTGGGATCGGCATGGCGGCCGGTGTCGGCTCCGAAGCTGCCGAACCCGACCGGGGCGGCCACCTCGCCGGCCGGCCGGATGTCGTGGCTCTGCTTCTCGGCCGCCTCTTTACCCGGCTGTTCGAAGGGAAGGCTGGCCGCTCGTCCGGCTGCGGTGATGGCCGACACCTTGGGCCGGCTCTTGAATACGTAGAGGGCGAGCCCGATGACCGGGAGGAGAATGACCAAGATGAGATAGGCGGCCTTGCTCTCTTCGGCCCGCTTCCACGCCCATCCCGGTTGACGGATGAGGTCGACTGCGCCGACCACCATGGAGATCCCTACGATGAGGGCCACCAGTTCGAGGGAGAACGCACTGGGTCCTGCGATTTGTCCAGTCATGTGCCACAGCCTTCCTGTTGTTGCCGATTGGTTGTCGTTGACGGGCACCGTCACGGGGCGTCCGAAAGGTCGGGTGTCCCGCAGTGTCGGTTGCCGGTGCTGCTGCGTCGCATGGTGGACGCCTATGAGTCAATGACCTGGAGCGCACGAAACAAAATCAATCGGCGTTGCTGTGGCCCTCCATATGTTTCACTCTTAGTGTCTAGCAGAACGCGGAGAGTAGTCAATAGCGAATCAGCGAAAATCTCGTGACGCGGGGACCGGGCCCAGAGCGAGGGGATCGAACCGCTCGGCCACCAGGGTCATCGATCCCTCCGAGCGTTCGATCCGTCCACGGACCAGGAGCGCTGGACACGACCGGGCCACCGGTTTCCACCGGATCCAGGCGCCCCGTGAACAGACCACGTTGACCATCCCGGTTTCGTCCTCCAGGTTCAAGAAGACAGCCCCTTTGGCGCTTTCGGGCTGCTGGCGGTGGGTCACCACCCCCCCGACGGTGACCCTGGCCCCGGTCGGCTCCGCCCGCAGGGCGGCGGCGGCCAGCACCCCCCGTCGGGTCAGCCCCTCGCGGGCCAGCTCCATGGCCGTGGTGTCCGGGGTCATCCCGAGGGACCACAGGTCATCGGCCACCTCCTCCCAGGGACCAGGGTGGGGGAGGGGCGGTGGATCGGATCCGGTGACCACACCGGGGAGCCGGTCCGGCGTGGCCTGGGATGCCGCCCCCGCCCCCCACACCAGCGACCGCCGGCTCGATCCGGGCGGTCGTGCTGCCGGGCCCCCCAGGCCGTCGAGGGCCCCGGCCGTGGCCAGTGCTTCCAGATGGGACCGGGTGACGCCGGCCCGGCGGACCAGGTCCTCCATGTCCGACCACGGACGACCGTCGGCGATCCGGGCTGCCGTCTCCCCCCCGATGCCCCGCACCGAGGACAGTCCGAGCCGCACCGCCGGAGGGTCCGATCCGGAATGGTCCGGGCCCGCCTCGTCCCATCCACGACCGGCCGGCCCGACGGGCTCGAGGCCGGCGTCGGCCAGACCGGCGTTCACGTCGGGACGACGGACCGTCACCCCGTGGCGCTTGGCGTCGGCCACCAGGCTCTGGGGGGACCAGAACCCCATGGGCTGGGCGTTGAGCAGTCCGGCGGTGAACGCCGCCGGGTAGTGCACCTTGCACCAGGCGGTGGAGTACACCAGGTGGGCGAAGGCCACCGAGTGGCTCTCGGGGAAGCCGAAGTTGGCGAAGGCGGCCAAGGCCTCGTAGACCTTCTCCGCCACTTCCACCGAGACCTGCCGGGCGGCCATGCCGGCGAACAGGCGGTGGCGCAGGCGGGCCATCCGCTCGCCCGACCGCTTGGCGCTCATCGCCTGGCGCAGCTCGTCCGCTTCGGTGGGGGTGAACCCGGCCACGTCGATGGCGATCTGCATCAGCTGCTCTTGAAACAGGGGAACACCGAGTGTGCGCTCCAGGGCCGGCTCCAGCAGGGGGTGGAGGTAGGTGATCGGCTCGGTCCCGTTGCGTCGTCGGATGTAGGGGTGGACGGCGTGGCCCTGGATGGGTCCGGGCCGGATGAGAGCGACCTCGATGGCCAGGTCGTAGAAGCACCGGGGCTGTACCCGGGGGAGCGTGTTCATCTGGGCCCGTGACTCCACTTGGAACACCCCGACGGTGTCGGCCCGGCACAGCAGCTCGTAGACCTCCGGTTCCTGGGGGAGGTGGGCCAGGTCGATCTCCACGTGGTGGTACCGGCGCACCAGGTCGACCATGTTGTGCAGCGCGGTCAACATGCCCAGGCCGAGAAGGTCGAACTTGACCAGGCCGGCGGCGGCACAGTCGTCCTTGTCCCACTGCAGCACGCTGCGGCCGGGCATCCGCCCCCATTCGACGGGGCAGACCTCGACCACCGGACGGTCGCAGATGACCATGCCCCCCGAGTGGATGCCGAGATGTCGGGGGAAGTCGAGCAGCTCGGTGGCCAGGTCCCGGACCAGCGGGGGGAGGTCGTCCCGCTGGCTGATCGGCTCGCCCCGGTCCACCGACTTCGACCAGGTGTTCACCTCCTCGAGGTCATGGCCGAGCACCTTGCCCATGTCGCGCAGAGCCGACCGCGACCGGTAGGTGATGACGTTGGCCACCTGGGCGGCGTGCAGCCGTCCGTAGCGCTCGTAGACGTACTGGATGACCTCCTCCCGGCGCCCCGACTCGATGTCCACGTCGATGTCGGGCGGACCGTCGCGGGCCGGGGACAAGAAGCGCTCGAACAAGAGGCCGAGGGAGACGGCGTCGACGTTGGTGATGCCGAGGGCGTAACAGACGGCCGACGTGGCGGCCGAGCCCCGACCCTGGCAGAAGATGTCCTGGCGCCGGCAGAACCGGACGATGTCCCAGACGGTGAGGAAGTACCCGGGGAACCCGAGGGCACCGATGATGGCCAGCTCGCGGTCGAGTTGGGCCCATGCCCCCGGTACCCGCTCGGCTCCCCGGGGGCCGTAACGGTCGGTGGCCCCGCGGCGGACCAGCTCGATCAGCCAGGTCTGCTCGGTGTGGCCCTCGGGTACCGGGAAGTCGGGCAGTCGGGGGGCCACCAGGCGCAGGTCGAAGGCGCACCGGGCGGCCAGCTCGGCGGCCTGTTCGACCACCCCGGGCCACCGGGCGAACCGCCGGAGCTGCTCCCCCTCGCCGCGCAGGCAGGCGGTGGCCGACGAGGGGAGCCAGCCTTCGAGATCGGCCAGGGTCCGCCGGGCCCGCACCGCGGCCAGAGCGGTACTCAGGGGGAACCGGGCCGGGGTGGCGTAGTGGACGTTGTTGGTGGCGACCGGGGCCACCCCCCGCTCGATGGCCAGCAGGGCCAGGGCGTCGTTGCGGGTGGCGTCGACCGGGTGGCCGTGGTCCCACAGCTCGACACACAGCTGGTCGCGTCCGAACCGGCCGATCAGTTGGTCGAGCGTGCGACCGGCGGCGGCCGGTCCCCCGGCGGTGAGGGCGTCGGCCAGTGCCCCCTTCCGGCACCCGGTGAGGATCTGCCAGTGTCCGCCGTGCCGCTCGGACAGCGCGTCGAGGGTGATGACCGGCTTCCCCTTCGTTCCACCGGTCAGGTGGGCCTCGGCGATGACCCGGCTCAAGCGGGCATACCCCTCGGGGTCCCGGGCCAGGACGACCAGGTGGGTGCCCTCCGGATCGGCGACCCCGGTGCGGACTCCCGTGGCGCCCGCTCCGGTGATGGTGAGCTCGGCACCGAAGACGGTGGGCAGCCCGAAGGCCCGGGCTGCCTCGGCGAAGCGGACCACACCGTACAGACCGTTGTGGTCGGTCAGGGCCAGGGCCGACAGGCCCAGTCGGGCCGCCTCGGCGGCCAGCTCCTCGGGGTGACTGGCACCGTCGAGGAAGGAGAAGTTGGAGTGGGCGTGCAGTTCGGCGTAGGGCATGGCGATGGTGCCGATCGGTCAGCCGTAGGTGGCTTCGACCCACCAGCGGTCACGCTCGACGTACAACAGATGGGCCCCTTCCCGGGTGACCACCTGCAGGCGGGCACTCCTCCGGTGCGACCGCGACCACCACCGCTCGTCGGACGGCCAGGGCCCGGCCCAGGCGACCACCGCCGTCCACGGGTCCCCCTCCACCGACAGGCGGTAGGGGTCGGCGGTGAGCAGGCCCCGGCCCGATACCGACACCGACGCCCCGGTGCTGTCGGCCAGTTCGGACCGGAGCGGTGAGGGATGGACCACCGCCGGTGCCGGCGGCGGGATGCGTCCGGGCCACGGGGCGGTGGGGGGGTCCGCCTCCACCGCCTTGGCGTTCCAGGTGACGAAACGGGCCTGGCTGGACGGACTGCGGCCGCCCTGGAGACGGGCGGTCACCACGCCGTCCGGCCCCACGAGGTCCTGCACCGCGGTCAGGGCTCGGCCGGCCCGGGCGTCGGTGTCGCTCACCCCACCCCAGAACCCGGACTGTCCGGCCGGGGGTCCGACGGCACCACCGGTGTGCTGTCCGCTGGAGTACTGCTTGGGAGACCGTGGCCGGCCGGCTCGCCGGCCGCCGGTCGACTGTTCCGGTTCACCGAGTTCGCTGCGACGACCACCGGCCACCTGGTGGCAGAGGGCACCGTCGACCCCGAAGCGACCGAGCACATGGGACTCGGGGAGTGCGGCGAAGTCCCCGAGGGTGCGGATGCCCAACCGGTCCAACAGCTCGGCCAGTTCGGGGCGACCCAGGATGCCCACCGGAAAGGGGGCGAGGAAGTGGGTGGTTCCCCCCGGTGGCACCACCCATCCACCGCCGGCAGCCAGCGTCGCGGCGAACAGGCCGTCAGCCACCCCGACCTCGACCGGCGTGATGCCGGCGGCGGCGCCGGCCACCAGTCGGACCAGTGCCTCTTCCCCCCCGAAGTACCGGGCCGGTCCGCGGGAGGGGAGCGAGCAGATGCCGGGACCCACGATGGTGACCCACGGACAGTAGGCCTCCACGGCCGTGACCACCTCGACGAACGTGCGGTGGACGGCCCCGCCCTCGTCTTCGTCGAGGAGATCGGGACAGCGGACCACGAGGAGGCGGTTCATGTCCGCACCGGCTCGTCTGCGGTTGATCCCACGGCACGGCCCGCTGCGCTGTCGGGGCGCTCGTCGACCCGGTCGTCCTCCACCCGACCGCCGGCCGACGGCAGCCACAACTGGTGGCGACGGGAGCGGGTCGCCGACCGCCGGCCGGTGGCCGCCACCGTCAACCGTCGTCGGGAGAGGTACCCCTCACCGGCACCGGCGCCTTCCCAGTGGGAGTCGGTGATCGTGAGGCGGAGGTCGGGCGGCTCGGGCCACCCCGACCGACCGGGCACCACCACCAGGACGCCACGACGTTCCCTGGCCCGGGCCACCAACCGGCGGGCCATGGCCGCCCGGGGAGCGAACGGGGGGCACAGCACCACCAGGTCGACACCGTCGAGCAACGCCGCGGTGGTCTCGGCCCAGACGGCCTGGGGCCGCGGGACCACGGCCAACCGGGCCAGGTCGATTCCCAGCTCCCGGGCGGCGACGGCCCCGAGGCCGTCCATGCCCACCAGCGCGCACCACGAGCCCGCCCCCGATGCGGCCACCAGGAGGCTCAGGGCCAGCGAGGTGACCCCCCCGCCGTACGCACCCCGGTCGTCGACCACCACCGTGGTGCCCCGCCGGAGGGCACCGTCGGGGAACAGACCGACCAGTGCCGGCACCAGCGGGAGCAGGCGGGCCTGGCTCGACGAGACCGGCCGGGTGCGCTCGGCCAACAGGGCCAGGGACTCCCGTGCCGCCCCCTGCCGGGACGCTGGGGCGTCTTGTGAAATCCCCTGCGAAATCCCCTGTGACGAGGGTCGACCGCGGTACTCTACGAACATATGTTCGTAGAGTACCGCCCCTGGTTCGGTAGGGCCAGTGGCCGTCATCAGGGTGGTCGCCCGCTCCCCCTACCGGTCCGTTTCGATCACTAGGATGTAGTCACCAGAGAGAGGAGGTGGTCCAACTGAGCAGTCAACGTTTTGGGACCCTGGAGGTGGCTGGCCGCTGAGGCGGCTCGCTGTACCACCTGGCGAATCCCAGCCAGACACCCACCGGGCGACTTAGCCGGACCCAGGTCCCATCCGGCGCCTCACGGGAACCCCGGTGATCAAACAGCATGTTGTAGCTGCAGGGCGTCTCTTCGGGGGCGCCCTGCAGTCTTTTCGGACCGCAATGTGTAGGCCGGGTCGCAATGCTGCAGGCCGTGCCGGAGCCGCTGCAGCCCGGACGCACTCAGGGGCGCATCGTCGTCTCGTCGATGTCCAGTGCGGCCCGCACTCCCTCGGCCACCCGTTCACTCACTTTCCTGCGGGACACCAGGCGGTCGAGTTCGTCCCGCTCGGTGGCGATCACCAACTTGCGCAGCTCCAACTCCGACCGCAGGTTGTCGGTCCCGACCGCCGGGTCGTCGGGGTCGCTCCCGTCCTCGTCGCCCATGCCCGCGTTGATCGCCTCCAGCGTCCGGTCGATGCGGGCCAGCTGCGCCTGGTAGCCCGAGCGGATCCGGTCGACCACCTCGGAGGGGAACTGGTCGGTGCCGGACATCGCCTCGATCTTCGACAGTGCGATCACCGTCAGGCGATGGCGGGCCTCGGCCACCAGCACCGAGTCCTGCTCGTCACGACTGACCAGGCCCAGCCGGCGGATCAGCGGAGGAAGCGTGAGGCCCTGGCCGATCAGGGTGGCCACGATGACGGCGAAGGTGAGGAACACCACCAGGTCCCGTTGCGGGAAGTTCTGGGGGAGAGCCAGTGCCGCGGCCAGGCTCACTGCCCCGCGCATGCCGGCCCATCCGACCACCGTGGTCTCCCGCCACGAGCGGTCGCGGTCCGGCGTGGCTCCGAAGAGCCGCTCGCCCCCGGGCAGGGCGGTGGCTCCGAACATCCACACCAAGCGCACCACGATGACCGCACCGACCACGGCCAGCGACTCGAGGGCGAGCGAGCCCGACTCGCGGTTGGTCAGGCTGTCGAGGATGGGACGGAGCTCGAGACCAACCAGCAGGAACGAGAGGCCGGTGAGCAGGAAGACGATCAGGTCCCAGATCTCCCGCTGCTGGAGTCGTGCCGCGGCGCTGAGCGATGACGACCCGTAGCGACCGAAGTACAGGCCGGCAGCCACCACGGCCAGCACACCCGATGCCCCCACCTTGTCAGCCGGCAGATAGGCGGCGAAGGGGAGGATCAAGAGCATGGTGTTCTCGATCACCGGGGTTTCGGTGAAGCGCAGCATGCGACTTCCGAACCACCCGACGGCCAAGCCGATGGCCACGCCCACCACCACCGCGAAGGCGAAGGTCCCGACCACATCGGCCAGCGTGAACACTGATCCCACAGCGGCCACCGCCACCTGGTAGGCGGTGAGGGCGGTGGCGTCGTTCATCAAGCCCTCGCCCCCGAGGATGGTGGTCAGCCGCCGAGGCAACCCCAGTTTTCCGGCGATCTGGGTGGCGGCCACCGAGTCGGGGGGCGACACGATGGCGCCGAGGGCGAAGGCCACGGCCCAGTCGACGCCGCCCACCAGGGCGTGGATGACCACCGCCACCGTGGCCATGGTGGCCAACACCAGGCCGACGGCCAACAAGAAGATGGGTCGCAGATGGGTCCGCAGCTCGCGGCGCCGAGGTGTCGAGCGACGCGTCGTAGATGAGCGGCGGCAGAAAGACCAACAGCACCAGTTCGGGTTGGAGCTCGATCCGGTGGTGACCGGGGATGAGGGCCACACCGATGCCGACCACCACCAGAAGGATCGGGTAGGCGATGCGCAGACGGTCGGCGATGGTGGCGATGACCACGATGGCGATGAGCAGGCCGAGCCCGTCGGCGATGGTGATCACCGGTTGACACCCTGACCGTCGGGCGGGCAGTGGGGGACGGCCTGCACCTCGACAACCTACTCAGCGGCGATCCCGCAGCCAGGTGACCAGCCTGGGTCCGACTGGTTGACATGTGACTAAAAGGTCACCTATTGTCATGGCATGGACATGGTGTTCAAGGCCCTGGCCGACCCGACGCGTCGGACGCTCCTCGATGAGCTCTTCCGTGAGGACGGCCAGACCCTCAGCAGCTTGGAAGAGCGGTTTCCCATGTCGCGCTTCGGCGTGATGAAGCACCTCAAGCTGCTGGAGGAGGCCGGTCTGGTGGTCACGAAAAAGCACGGTCGTCAGAAGTTGCACTTCTTGAACCCGGTCCCGATCCGGCTCGTCCACGACCGCTGGGTGAGCAAGTACGCCGAGCCCTGGGTAGCAGGACTCAGCGATCTCAAAGAAAGAATGGAGCGTCCGATGGAGAAGGTATATGAGATCTACATCCGCACCACGCCCGACCGGTTGTGGGAGGCCATCACCGATCCGGAGATCCGGGGGAAGTACAACTTCGGCGCCGAAGCCCACTCGTCGTGGGCCAAGGGGTCGACCCTGGAGCTGACCGTGCCCTCCGCCGGTGTGCAACTCGCCGACGGAGAGATCCTCGAGGTGGATCCACCGCACCGCCTGGTGCACACCATGGTCGCTCTGTGGAGCGACGATGTCCGCCGCGAGGGCGAGTCCCGGGTCACCTGGGAGATCGAACAGGTCGAGGACTCCTGCCGGCTGACCGTCACCCATGATCACTTGCGGGACGGAGCCCACGATGAGCTGTTCGGCGGCTGGCCGATGATCCTCTCGGGTCTCAAGACCTGGCTCGAGAGTGGCCAACTGCTCACCACCCCGGGGTCGCTCAAGTACGGCTGACCCGGACCGGAGCGGCGACGTCGCCTCTGGTAGCGTTCGGCGAGCCGGCCGAACCCGGGCGGTGATGTGCTGGAGCAAACCGTCGTCAGCTGCCGGAGGTCGGGATGTACAAGGTGATCGTGGTGGGAACGGACGGCTCGGAGCGGGCGAACATCGCGGTGCGCGAGGCGCTGTCGCTGGCCAAACTGACCGGGGCCAAGGTCCATGGCGTCCACGTGATCCGCCCGGTCCTGGCGGCCGGAGCCGTTCAGCTCGACGCCGGTGCGGCAGCCCTGATCAACGCCGACCGGCAGGAGGAGAGCTCCCGCATTCACCAGGACCTACTGGCCCTGGCCGCCGAGTACGGGGTCGCCGCGGTCATGGAGACCTTCGACGGTGATCCCGCCGATGCCCTGATCAAGGTGGCCGAGTCAAACGACGCCGACCTGGTGGTGGTGGGCAACCGGGGGATGTCCGGGGTGAAGCGATACGTGCTCGGCAGCGTGCCCAACCGGGTGTCGCACCACTGCCCCTGCAGCCTGTTGATCGTGGATACCGACCGCTCCTGAGCGAGGCCAGCCCCATGACCCGGTTAGGCGCTCCGGTGGGGCGGCATGGACGGATGAGGCCCAAGAGGATGGACGGGCGGTGACGAGCGGCAAGGCCCTCGTCCTCGGTGGTGGTGGCCTGGCCGGAATCGCCTGGGAGACCGGCATGGTCCATGGACTGGCCGATGCCGGGATCGATCTCTCCGACGCCGACTTGGTCGTCGGGACCTCGGCCGGGGCCACGGTGGCCGCCCAGCTCACCTCCGACTTGGCCATGGAGACCTGGTTCGAACGCCAGGTCGATGCCGCACTGCAGAACCGGGAGCTGCCCCCGGCCGGCCTGCCGGTGGCCGAGCTGTTCGAGACCCTGCTCCGGCTGGTCGAGGAGTTCCCCGATCCGGTCGAGCGCCGGCGACAGGTCGGGGCGCTGGCCCTCGCTGTGGCGACGGTCTCCGAGGAGGAGCGCCTGGCTGCGGTGGCCGGTCGGCTGGCCGGCCTCACCTGGCCGGAGCGCCCCTTGGTGATCACCGCCGTCGAGGCCTCGACCGGTGACCGCCATCTGTTCGACCGGACATCGGGCGTCGACCTGGTCACCGCAGTGGCGGCCAGCAGCGCGGTTCCCGGGGTATGGCCGCCGGTCACCATCGGAGAGGCCCGGTGGATCGACGGAGGCATCGCCTCGTCCTGCAACGCCGATGTGGCCGCCGGTTACCAACGGGTCGTCGTCCTCGCCCCCATGGCTGATGCCGAGCTCGCCGATCAGTTGGCCCTCGTCGCCGCTTCCGGCCGGGCCGAGGTGATCTCACCGGACCAAGCGTCGTTGGCCGCCTTCGGAAGCAATCCGCTCGATCCGGCGGTTCGGGCCCCGGCCGCCCGGGCCGGAGCGGCCCAGGGTCGGGGATCGGCCCCGGGGCTGGCCGGGATCTGGACCGGGTAGCTGTGCTGTCCGGCCGTCCCAGCCGGACCGGACCGACCGACCACCCGGTGGGATGACCGGAAGGGGGAATAGGGGGCCACATCTGCCGGTTTGCCCAACATGGCCACTGTCGTCCTCGCCCCCTCCTACGGTGGTCCCGAGGTACTGACCGTCGTCGAACGGCCCGATGTCGAGCCGGCGGACGGCGAGGTGGCCATCGAGGTGCGGGCGGTCGGAACCAATCCGGTCGATTACAAGCTGTTCAGCGGCAGCTATGGCGCCGACCCGTCGCAGCTCCCCCTGCCGGTGGGGTCCGAGGCCGCCGGCGTGGTCACCGCGGTGGGCTTGTCGCCCGTGGGTCCGGCCGGACCGGTTGGCCTGGGCGACGAGGTGGTGGCCTACCGGATCACCGGGGCCTACGCCTCGCGGGTGGTGGTCCCGGCCACAGCAGTGGTCCCCAAGCCGTCCAACCTTTCGTTCGAGCAGGCCGGCGGGCTCATGCTGTGTGGGACCACCGCGGTGCACACCCTGGTCGCCACCTCGGTGGCCGACGGCGACACGGTGGTCATCCATGGAGCCACCGGTGGCGTGGGGCTTATGGCGGTCCAACTGGCCGTGCAGCGGGGTGCCCGGGTCATCGGCACGGCCCGCGAGAGTGGCCACGCCACCCTCCGTGAGCTGGGTGCCGACCCGGTGGTCTACGGCGAGGGTCTCCTGCAGCGGATCAGCCAACTCGCCCCCGACGGCGTGGACGCGGCCATCGACATGGTGGGTACCGACGAGGCCATCGACGTGTCGGTGGCCCTGGTCGAGGACAGGAGCCGCATCGCCACCATCGCCGGGTTCCAGAAGGGGATGGCCCTCGGCATCAAGGTGCTGGGTGGCGCCCCGGGGGCTGACCCCGGCACCGAGCTCCGGGCCGCGGCCCGGCTCCAGCTGGTCGACGAGGTCGAGGCCGGACGGCTGACCGTGCTGGTGGCGGGCACCTACCCGCTCACCCGGGCGTCCCAGGCCCTCGGCCAGTTGGCCACCGGACACACCCAGGGGAAGATCGTCCTCGTTCCCTGACCGGGCTCGGCACCCCGGCCCCGCCGCGCGAGGCTCTGCGGCGGTGCGTACCGATCCGAACCCCGACCAGCCGCTCGTGCAGTTGCCGGCACAGCCGGCCGGTGTGGAATGGCCGACCGTGGAGTGGCCCGAGGGGCCGTTGCCCGCTGGGGTGGTCCTCGAACGGTTGATGGCCGAGGCATTCGATCCGGCTGGACCCCTGCGGGACACCTTTGCCGTGGTCATTGTCCACCGGGGCCGACTGGTCTACGAGCGCTACGGGAGTCGACTGCCCCGCCATCCGGGGTCGGGCCGGAAGGGGCCGGGCCGGGAGGTGACGCCGACCACCCCGCTGTTGTCCTGGTCGGTGTCCAAGTCGATGCTCCATGCCGTGGTCGGCATGCTGGTGGCCGACGGGCGGCTGGTTGTCGATGACCCGGCCCCGGTGCCGACCTGGCGGGGTGCCGGCGACCCCCGAGGGGCGATCACCCTCCAACATCTGCTGGCCATGCGCGACGGACTCGACTTCCTCGAGGCCTACGACGAGGGACGGGCCTCCGACGTTCTCGAGATGCTGTTCGGCGCGGGCCGGTCGGACATGGCCGCCTATGCCGCCGACCGGCCGCTGGCCGCACCACCCGGCACCCGTTTCCAGTACTCCAGTGGTACCAGCAACGTGATCTCGGGCGTGGTGGCTCGGGAGGTCGGACCCGGTGATCACTACCGGCGGTTCCTGTCGGACCGGCTGTTCGGTCCCCTGGGCATGGCTTCGGCCACCCCCACCTTCGACGAGGCCGGCACCTGGGCGGCGGCCTCCTTCACTCACGCCACCGCCCGCGACTACGCCCGCTTCGGCCTGTTGTACCTGCGGGACGGGATGTGGGAGACCCGGCAGCTGCTGCCGGCGGGCTGGGTCGACCACGGCCGACGGCCCCGCTCGGTGGACCCCGACGACGGCCACTTCTTCGGGGCCCACTGGTGGAGTCGGGAGCACCGCCACGGTTGGTTCTGGGCCTCGGGCCACGACGGGCAGTTCGTGGACATCGTCCCGGGCCTGGACCTGGTGGTGGTGCGCATGGGGTTCACCGGGGCCGATCGGGCCGAAGCGCTGGCAGTCTGGCGTGCCGAGGTGATCGAGGCCTTCGCCGGAATCGACTGAAGGTCGGACCAGTTGGGTTCCGGACCGGTCACCAGCGCTCGGTGCCGGGCTCCCCTTTGAACGGTCCGATCAGGTCGGCGGTGATCCAACCGCCGTAGAAACCACCGGGCTGGGACTCCACCATCTCCTCGTCGACCAGACAGGCGTCCATCGGCCCGGGGTAGAAGGCCACGTGCCCGGCGATGGCGGCGAAGCGGGCCGTGGGCCGGTCATAGCCCCAGGCCGCCGATCGGGCCACCGCGTCGCCGTGGCGCACGTCGAAGTAGTGAGCCACGCCCTTCCACTCACAGATCGACCCTCCGGTGGTGCGGACCAGGCTGCCGTCCACCACGTCGGCGACCGGTAGGTAGTAGTTGGGAGGATGGCTGGTCTCGAGCACCCGGTAGGCCGCCGTGGTGTCGGCGATGGTCTCGCTGTCGAACACCACCCGGATGCGGTGGGGGACCGCTTCGATCCGGGGAGGCCGGGGATAGTCCCACACCGACTCCCGTCCGTCCGACGGGTCTAGACGCCTTCCCACAGTCCCACCGGTGCCTCACCGGGACGGAAGTGACCGGGCTGGCGCTCTCCAGACATGCCCTTTTCAATCCGCAGCTGCATCCCCGGGGTGAGCGCGCCGGCGTTGATCATCTCGATGAACACCGCGGTGGCGTTACCCACGTCGAAGAAGTCGCGTTGCCAACTCCACTTGAAGTCGCCGGCGTACCGGAACCAGCTGCCCCCCAGTCCGGCCACCTCGTAGTTGGTCCCGTCGGGGCGCTTGGCGTCGGCCACCTGCTTCCACAGTCCCAGGATCTCGCCCTGGACCTCGTCGATCAACACACGCTGGTAGGGGTAGGTCCACCCCCCGAATCCCTCCATCTCGGTGCCGAGGGCCAACTGGCGGATCTCCTCACGGCCCACGGCCATGAACTCGTCCTTCGGACCGACGTTCCAACCGTAGGTGGCGTCCTCCGTGTACATCTCGGCCATGGGTCGCCAGTCGAGGTTCTCCTCACACCGCCGGTTGATGTCCAACCAACGCTGCATCATCTCTTCGAGCTCGCTGCGGGGAAACGACGCCATGGACTTACTCCTCCTCGGTGATATGCAGTGCGGATGTGGGACAGAAGCGGACGGCCGCCTCGACCTCGGCCCGGAGGGACTCGGCCGGCCGGTCGTCGAGCACGGTGACCGTTTCGTTCTTGGCCAACAGGAAGACGGTGGGGGCCTCGGACTCGCACACCCCGTGACCCTGGCACAGGTCGAGATCGACCGACACCCGCATCAGGACGCAGTCCCGGCTCTGCCGGCTTTCCGGCGGTAGCGCACGACGCAGGGCTGCTCGAGCTGGACCACCATCTTCGAGTGGTCGTTGCGATAGGTGTCCGACGGCTGGGCCAGCTCGAACTCCCACTCCAACAGCAGCACCGAGAAGATGGCCTTCAGCTGCATCATGGCGAAGGCAGCGCCCACGCAACGGTGCCGGCCGGCCCCGAACGGGATCCACGTCCAGGGGTTGGTCCGGTCCTCTTCGCGGGGGGCCAGGTAGCGCGATGGCTGGAAGGAGGAGGGGTCGGGGAAGTCCTCGGGGATCCGGTTGGACACCGACGGGCTGGTGGCCACCATCTGTCCCTCGGCGATGGCGTAGCCATCGACCTCCAAGTCCTCCTTGGCCACCCGGAGCAGCAGGATGAGCGGCGGGTGCAGCCGGAGAGCCTCTTTGATCGACGACTCGAGATGGGGCATCTCCCGCAGCGCCTGGTAGCTGACCTCGGCCCCTTCGGCGTACAGCTGGGCCAGTTCGCTGTCCACCAATTCCATCTCGTCACGGTGGCGGAGCAGCTCGATCAGGGTCCAGGCCGCGGTGCCCGAGGTGGTGTGGTGGCCGGCGAACATCATGGAAATGAACATGCCGGTGACCAGGTCCGCCGAAAACCGGTCTGAGCCGTCCTCGTTCTTGATTGACATCAGCACGTCGAGGAGATCGCGGTCCTCCTCGGCGGCCGGGGGCTCCCCGAGCCGGCGCGCCATGATGGCCTCCACCAGTTGGACCAGCCCGACCCGGGCGGCGTCCCGGCGGTGGAAGCTCTCGATGTCGGCGTAGGGATCGACATAGGCGATGGCGTCGGTACCCTGCTCGAGGTCGTGGTAGTACTCGGCGAACCGCTTGTCGAGTTGGTCGCGGAACCGCTTGCCGATGAGGCAGGCCGACGAGGTGTAGATGGTCAACTCGGCGAACCAGTCCAGCAGGTCGATCTCTCCCTCGTCGGACCAGCCGGCCACCATGCGCTCCACCTCGTCGGCGATGGTGGCGGCGTGGCCCCGCATGAACTTGTCCCGTAGGGCCTGGTTGTGGAGCATCTCCCGGCGTCGCTCCGGCGGGGCGTCGAAGACCACGCCCTCGCCGAACACCGGTGTCATGAAGGGATAGGCCTCGGCCTGGTCGAGAACGTCCTCAGTGGCCCGGAAGAAGAACTCGTTGGCATCCGCCCCGGTGAGCAGGACCACGTCGCGCTGGGCCAACCGGAACACCCCGACGTCGCCGCACTCGTCCCGGACCCGGTTGAACAGCGCGATGGGATCGACGCGCATCTCCTCCAGATGGCCGTTCTCGTGCTCACCGCCGGACACTCGCGGTGGATTGGGCCGGTCGACTGCGATGGTCATGGTTCCCCCTGTTGGTCGGGTTCGGTTCGGATGGGTGCCTCAGGCTGTAACTCGATCACGGTGGCGTGGGTGCCCCGGGGCAGGTCCACCACGGCGGCGATGGCCTGGGCCACCCCGGCCGGCCGCATGAAGTTGGAGTGACGGGCGAACCCCCACTCGGCCCACTCTTCGATGACCTGGCCGGTCACCGCGGGATCCCAGTCCATGCCCATGCCGGTGAGGGTGGGCCCGGGACGGACGATGGTGGCCCGTACGCCGGTCCCCTCCAGCTCCATCTGCAGCGACCGGATGTAGCCCTCCAGCCCCCACTTGGAGGCCACATATGCGGCCATGGACGGCCGCGGCCGCTCGACCACGTCCGAGGTGACGAAGACGACGTCCCCCCTTCGACGTCCGGCCATGCCCGGGACCAGAGCCCGAACCAGTCGGTGGGTCCCACTCAGGTTGACCCGCAGTACCCCCTCGAAGGCCACCGAATCGGTGTCGAGCGCCGCCCCGGCCACGTTCTGGGCAGCGTTGGACACCAGGATCTCGACCCCGCCGAGGATCTCGGTGGCCACCTTGGCGAACTGGTCCACCGAGTCGGCGTCGGCCAGATCGAGGTGGACGGCCACTGCTTCGCCGCCGTTCCTGCGGATGGTCTTGGCCGTGTCCTCGCACTCGGCTACCCGCCGAGCCCCAAGCACCACCGGATGGCCCAGCGCGGCGAGTGCCACCGCGGTGGCCTGGCCGATCCCCGACGAGGCGCCGGTCACCACGCTCGGCCGCCGGTCCGGATTCGGTTCGAACCGGGGCATCAGCGCAGCCGCACGGTAGTGGGCAGGGCGGCCAGGCCCCGCACGTTGATCGAGTGGACCCGTTCGATGCCCTCGGTGTCGACGTCATACGTCTCCACCCGCTTGACCAGTTCCTCCAGTCCGATGCGGGCTTCGAGCCTGGCCATAGGAGCACCCATGCAGAAGTGGCGGCCGCTGCCGAAGCTGACCAGCCGGGAGGTGTCCCGGTCGAGGTCGTAGCGGTCGGGCTCGGGGAACACCGACTCGTCGCGGTTGGCCGAGCCGACCAGCAGCAGCACCCGGTCCCCCTCGGGGATCTCCGTGCCGTGCAGGGTCATCGGCATGCGGGCGACCCGGAGGAGCATCTGGCTCGAGGTGTCGAAGCGGAGGGTCTCCTCGATCCAGTCGGGTACCCGGCCCGGGTCGGCAAACGGCTTGGCCCGCTCGCCGGGATGGCGCCATGCCCAGTACCAGGCGTTGCCCAGCAGCTTGGTGGTGGTCTCGTTCCCCGCCACCACCATGAGGAAGAGGAAGGCGATGATCTCATCGTCGCTGAGCTTGTCGCCGTCGATCTCGGCCACGACGAGGGCCGAAGTTAGGTCGTCGGCCGGCGACGTCCGGCGCTCGTCCACCATGGCCTGGTAGTAGGCCACGAGGGTCATGGCCGCCTCCATACCTGCGGCCGGCACGTCGAAGACCCCGTCCTCGCGATGGACCACCGTGTCGGCCAGACGGCGGATCTCGGCCCGGTCGGCCCGGGGGACGCCGACCAGTTCGGAGATCACGTCCATGGGCAGTTTCCCGGCGAAGTCGGCGATGAAGTCGAACGAGCCCTGTTCCAGAGCCGGCTCGAGGTGCTCGAGCGCGATGGCCCGGATGTGCTCTTCCATCTGGGCCACCTTGGAGGGGGTGAAGCCCTTGCCGACCAACGAGCGCATACGGGTGTGTCGCGGTGGGTCGAGGGCGAGGAACGACATGAACTTGTGGGCGTCGGGCCCGAAGGCGCTGGGCTCGATGGAGACCCCCTGGGCGTTGGAGAACCCGTCGAGGTTGCGGAAGGCGGCCAGCACGTCCTCGTGGCGGGACAGCGCCCAGAAGTCGAACTCGTCGTTGCGGTACACCGGAGCCTCGGCCCGCAGGCGGGCGTAGACCGGGTAGGGGTCCTCGTGGATCTCGTAGGCGTAGGGGCTGTACACCAACGGCTCGCTCACGGTGGTCATCGGACAGCTCCGGTCATCGGACAGCTCCGGTCATCGGACAGCTCCGGTCATCGCCCGGCTCCGGACGGCTCGGCCGCCTCGCCGGTCAGCAAGGCGGCGGCCCGGGCCAGAAACCCGGGGATGTCGGTAGAGGCCATGTGGCCGGTCCCGGCGGCCACCAGGGCCCCCGAGTACGAGGTCTGCAGCACCGGCACCACCATCGGATCCCAACCAGATCCGACGGCGGCGGCCAGCCGACGGTGGATTGCCGCGCCGATCCGGTCACGGAGGTGCTTCACGTCGGGATTGTCGCTCAACAGGGCCACCGTGCACGCGTCGACGAGGGCCGCGGTCTCGGTGGTGAGCAGCACCATGTCCCGAACCGCCGCACCCACCCGGTCGTGCACCGATCCGCCACTGTCCGAATCCACCGGTGCCAGGGCCCGCATCCGGCGCCACAGCACCTCGGCCAGCAGGTGGTCCTTGGAGCTGAAGTAGTTGTAGGCGGTGGCCGGGGCCACCCCGGCCCGGCGGGCCACGCTGCGCACGGTGAGCCCGGGATAGCCGACCTCTTCGACCTCCTCCTCGGTGGCCCGTACCAACAGGGCGACGACTTCGGCCTGGCGGGGCGAGAGCCGTCGCCGGGTGGCCTCCACCTCGTGGTGCGACCCGTCGAGCACCGCAGCCGGGTCGCTCATCGCCGATGCCGGCCCGTCGCGGGAGCCATCGGTAGGGCTGTGCCGGAACCCTGCCAGGGAGCGCCCACCACGTTGCTGTCGCTCATGACACTGGACTATAGTCTGGACACTTGTCCAAGGTACAGGGGCACCCGCCCGTTGCACTCGGACGGCCGTGCCACCTGCTGTTTCCGTCCTGAGGCGTCGGACGCGGGTTGGCCGGTGGGATGCCATCATCACCGAGACGTTCCGACCGAACGGGGGAGACCGAATGCCGAAGGAAGAGCCGGACGGAGACAGCGAGCCGAAGGCCTTGCCGGTGGTCGGGGTCATCGGTCTCGGGGCCATCGGCGACGGGGTGGCCCAGAGCCTCCTGCGTGAGGGCTTCACCCTGGTGGTCTGCGACGTGCGCTCTGAGGTCACCGACCGCTACCTCGAGACGGCGACGGTGCGCGTCATCCCCGGCCGAGCTGGCCGAGCGCTCCGACGTGGTGGTGGTGGCTGTGGTCAACGACGCCCAGGTCCACGCTGTGCTGTCCGGTCCCGAAGGGGGACTGGCCGCAGCCGCCGGGTCCGACACCACCTTCCTCATCGTGAGCACCATCTCCACGCCGTGCGTGGCCGCCATCGGTGCCGAGGCCGCCACCGTCGGGGTGACTGTCCTCGACTGCGGGGTGACCGGCGGGTATGCCGCGGCCACCGGCGACCTGGTGTGCATGGTGGGCGGCGATCCCTCAGTCATCGACCGACTGGGCCCGGTGTTCGACGCCATCAGTTCGCTGACCATCACCATGGGCCCGTTCGGCTCCGGCCTGGCCGCCAAGCTGGCCCGCAATCTGATCACCTACGGGTCGTGGCTGGCCGCGTTCGAGGGACAGCAGCTGGCCGAGGCAGCCGGCATCCCGCTGGCCAAGCTGGCCGAAGCGGTCAAGGCCAGTGACGTCCACATCGGTGGCGCCTCCCGTCTCATGTTCCGACCCACCGTGGCACCGTTCACCGACGCCGATGACCAGGGTCTGATCGACATGATGCGTACGGCGGCCTCCCTGGCCCACAAGGACCTGCTGGCTGCGTTGGAGCTGGCCCACACGCTGGACGTGGATCTGCCTCTGGCCACCATGACCGAGCACCGAGCCGACGAGATCTTCGGACTGGGGGAGACCACACCATGACAAACACCGACCAGGTGATTGGCGAGGAGCGCATGCTCATCGACGGCAAGCTCCGACCCGCACGCTCGGGTCGCACCTTCGACGTGGTCAACCCGGCCACCGAGGAGACCATCGGCGTGGTGGCCGATGGTCGACCCGAGGATCTCGACGACGCCGTCGCCGCCGCCCGCCGGGCCTTCGACGACACCGACTGGTCGACCAACGTGGAGCTCCGGGTCCGGGGCCTCCGCCAGCTGCAGGCCGCGTTCGTCGCCCACGCCGACGAGATCCGGGCCATGACCGTGGCCGAAACCGGCTCTCCTGTCTCGTTCACGTACTCTGCCCAGCTCGACACGCCGGTGGAGGGCCTGGGGTGGGTGGCCGATCTGGCCGAGGGCTACCAGTGGGAGACCGATCTCGGGGACGCCTCCCCGATGGGCATCCCCTCCCACCGGTGGGTGCGCCGGGAGGCCACCGGGGTGGTCGGGGCGATCACCCCGTGGAACGTTCCGCACCAGATCAACCTGGCCAAGCTGGGGCCGGCTCTGGCTGCCGGCAACACCGTGGTGCTCAAGCCGGCACCGGACACGCCCTGGTGTGCCACCGTGCTCGGCCGTCTCATCGCCGAGGAGACCGATATCCCGGCCGGGGTGGTCAACATCGTGCCGTCGTCGGAGCACACCGTCGGAGGCCTGTTGTCGGCCGACCCCCGGGTGGACCAGATCAGCTTCACCGGCTCCACCGCCACCGGCCGCAAGGTGATGACCTCGGCGGCCGAATCGCTGAAGAAGGTCTTCCTCGAGCTGGGGGGCAAGTCGGCCTTTGTCATCCTCGACGACGCCGATCTCCGCGGCGCCTGCGCCACCGCGGCCTTCACCGTGTGCACGCACGCCGGGCAGGGCTGCGCCATCACCACCCGGCTCCTCGTCCCCCGGGCCCAGTTCGACGAGGCGGTCGAGTCCACGGCCAAGGTGTTGGGCAAGCTGCCCGCCGGCGATCCCACCGACCCCGGCACCATCTGCGGGCCGCTGATCAGCGCTCGCCAGCGGGACCGGGTGGAGGGGTACATCCGACTGGCCGGCGAGGAGCACGGCTCGATCGTGGTCGGCGGTGGTCGCCCCGAGGGTTTCGAGCACGGCTACTTCGTCGAGCCCACCCTCATCGTCGGCGTCGACAACTCGGCCCGGGTGTCCCAAGAAGAGATCTTCGGGCCGGTGCTGGTAGTCATCCCTCACGACGGGGACGACCATGCGGTGGCCCTGGCCAACGATTCGGCCTACGGGCTGTCCGGCTCGGTGTGGTCGGTCGACCGGGACCGGGCCATCGCCGTGTCCGATCGGATCCGTACCGGAACCATCGGCATCAACGGCGGCCTGTGGTTCAGCCCCGATGTACCGTTCGGCGGATACAAACAATCCGGTATCGGGCGGGAATCGGGGGTGGCCGGCTTCGAGGAGTACCTCGAGACCAAGTCCCTGGCCGAGCCGGCGTGAACCGGCTGCGTCGACGCGACCCGCACGCCGGTCGCTCCAACCCGGCGCGGCACGAACGAGAGGACCACCACCCATGAGTGAATCCGATCTGGCCCAGGACGGCTCGATCCCGGACCCGAACTCGGCGCGGGCCCGAGGTATGGCCAAGATGGAGGAGGTCTACGGCTTCTCCGTCGATCCCGACGACATCCCCGGTCCCTATGCGGCGGTCACCGTCGACCATCTGTTCGGTGCGGTGTGGACCCGGCCGGCCCTCGACAACCGCGACCGCCGGCTGATGACCATCGGGGTGTTGGCCGCCCTCGGCCAGTCCCAGCTGGTCGAGATCCAGTTCCAGTCGGCCCTCGACCGAGGGGAGCTGACCGAGGAGCAGGTGCGCGAGACGGTGCTCCACCTGACCCACTACATCGGCTGGCCACTGTCCACCGGCGTCAACGCGGTGGCCGAGAAGGTCATCGCCGCCCGACATCGCAAGGAGGAATCGTGACCGCCGTGGAGGAGGCACCCAGGCCCATGATCCGGTTTGACTTCACCGGAAAAGTGGCCATCGTGACCGGTTCGGGGGGAGGGATCGGCCAGGCCTATGCCGAGGCCCTGGCCGCGGCCGGAGCGTCGGTGATGGTGGCCGACATCGCCGAGGAGAACGCCGCCAAGGTGGCCGAGGGAATCCGAGGCACGGGCGGCGTGGCTGAATCGATCCGAGTGGACGTGGCCGACCCGGCGTCCGCCGTGGCCATGGCCGAGGCCACCGTCGAACGCTTTGGCGGCCTCGACTACCTGGTCAACAATGCGGCCATCTTCGGCGGCATGCAACTCGACCTGTTGCTCACGGTCGACTGGGAGTACCTCAACCGATTCCTGTCGGTGAACATGCTCGGCGCGCTCAACTGTGTGCGGGCCTGCTACCCGGCCATGAAGGAGCGGGGCGGGGGTGCCATCGTCAATCAATCGTCCACCGCGGCCTACCTGTACGCCGGCTTCTACGGTCTGGCCAAGGCCGGGGTCAACTCGATCACCCAGCAACTGGCCCACGAACTCGGCGGCCAGCACATCCGCACCAACGCCATCGCCCCCGGGCCGATCGACACCGAGGCGTCCCGGACGGTGGTGCCCGACGCCTTCATGAAGCCGATACTCGCTTCCCTGGCCATCAAGAGGCAGGGGGAGACCTCCGACCTGGTCGGGATGTGCCTCTTCCTGCTATCCGACGAAGCCTCGTGGATCACCGGCCACGTGTTCAACGTGGACGGCGGACAAGTGGTCCGCCCGTGACGCGGACCGCTGGTCACCAACGGTGAGTGAACACCGGATCGATGTCGAGGACGACCAGGGTGTCCGACTGATCGCCTTCGACCGGCCCGAGGTGCGCAACGCCTTCGATCAGGCCATGTACGCGGCGGTGACCGAGGCGCTGGCCGGAGCCCTGTCTGACGACGACATCCGGGCGGTGGTCCTGACCGGTCGCGGCCAGGCCTTCTCTTCGGGCCAGGACCTCCGGGAGATGGCCGCCATGGCCACCGGTGACGCCGACCCCGAGGCCGGCACCGGCTTCCGGGGGCTGCTCGACACGGTTGGAGCATTCGACAAGCCGTTGCTGGCCGCGGTGCACGGGGTGGGCATGGGCCTCGGTTGCACCCTCCTCGGCCACGTTGACCTGGTGCTGGTGGATCCGGGCACCCGCTTGCGGGCTCCGTTCGCCGAGATGGGCGTGCCGCCCGAGGCGGCCAGCAGCTGGTTGTTGCCCCAGCGGATGGGCTGGCAGCGCGCCGCCATGGTCCTTTTGGCCTCCGAGTGGATCAGTGCCGACGAGGCGGTGACCGCCGGCCTGGCCCTGCGGGTCTGTCCCGCCGGGACGGTGCTGGATGAGACCCTGGCCCTGGCCCGCCGGATCGCCGCCTACCCCCCCCACGGCACCCGCACCATCAAGCGCCTCATGCTGGCGTCCCGCCAACCGGAGGTCACCGCGGCCCGAGTGCGCGAGGAGGCTGCCTTCGCCGCCCTGTTCGCCGATCCGGACATCAACCCCGGAACGCAGCTCACGGCCGGCCTGGAGCGCTGAGCCCCGGTGCGGCTCGGAATCACCTCGTTTCTCACCGATCGGGCAATGGCACCGGCCGACCTGGCCCGGGCGGCCGAGGACCGGGGATTCCACTCGCTCTACCTGCCCGAGCACACCCACCTCCCGGTTCGGGCCGACACCCCGCCGGCCCTGGTGGAGGGCGTGCACACCGACGACTACCGCCGCAGTCTCGACCCGTTCGTGGCCCTGTCCACCGCCGCCTCGGTGACCAGCCGGATCGCCCTCGGCACCGGCGTGGTGCTGGTCGCCCAGCACGATCCCGTCGTACTGGCCAAGCAGATCGCCACCCTCGACCACCTGAGCGCCGGCCGGTTCGTCTTCGGGATGGGATTCGGGTGGAACCGGGCCGAAGCGGCCGACCACGGGGTGGTTTTTTCCGAACGACGTCAGGTGGCCCGCGAGCACGTCCTCTGCATGCAGGCCCTCTGGAGCCAGGACCAGGCCGAGTTCCACGGCAGCTACGTGTCACTGGATCCTTGCTGGAGCTGGCCCAAGCCGGTCCAGCAGCCCCGGGTGACCACACTGATCGGCGGTGGAGCCGGTCCGTCGGTCTTCGCCGCCATCGCCGAGTACGCCGACGGGTGGATGCCCGTGGGCGGCTCGGGTCTGTCCGAGGCGCTGCCCGAACTCCGGCGGGCGGTGGAGGAGCGGGACCGCGATCCCGACGCCATCTCGGTGGTCCTGTTCGGAACCATTCCTACCGACGCCAAGCTCGACTACTACCAGCGGCTCGGTGTCGACGAGGTCGTTCTGCGCCTCCCGTCCGGGGGTGCCGACACCATGATCACCGACCTCGACACCCTGGCCGGGTTCCTCGACCGGTTCGGCGGCAGCGATGGCTGACGCGGGTCCCCAGGGCCCTCGGGGCAAGCCGTGGAGCGGTGGCGGCCGCGAAGAGCTGGCCGAGGCGGTGCGACGCCTCATGACCCTGACGGTGACCGCCTACGCCCCGCCCGAGGTGTTGGCCGATGCCACCCGACGGATGAACGAGGTGGCCGACGAGCTCGATCGGTTGGTGCCGGAGCCCGAGGCGGTGCCCACCGGCCTGTTCGCCACCGAAACGGTGACCTCCGAGGAGGTGGAGTCCCTGGCCTCGGCCATGCCCTTCGACGTGGTCATCGGCTCCTGCAACCCGGTGGCGCTTCCCCTCACCATCGAGTTCGATCCTCCAAAGGCCATCGGCCGTGCCACCTTCACCGCCCCCTATGAGGGTGCTCCCGGGTGTGTCCACGGAGCCGTCCTGGCCGGGGCCTTCGACATCATGCTGACCGCAGCCAACGTCATCGCCAACGGTGCCGGGCCCACAGTGAGCCTGACCATCCGCTATCTCAAGCCCACGCTGGTCGCCGAGCCAGCAGTATTCGAAGCCTGGGTGACCTCGCTCGACGAACGGCGCACCCACAGTAAGGGTCGGCTGATCCAGGGTGGCGTGGTCACCGTCGAGGCGACCGGCGAGTTCGTCAACATGGAACGGTCACGGATCGCCGCCATGCACCGTCGGGACAGCCATCCTTGGCGGGAGGCGACCGGGTCGGAGGCCGAAGCCGGAGACCGGTGACCGGATCCGACCCTACGGGACCGGTCGTCATTCTCTAGAGTCATGGAGCCGGGGTGTCGGGGGACGTCCGGCCCGGTGGCGGACGCCGAATGATGGGGGAGACCGATGCCAGCACCAACCAACCAATCCTCGGAGTCGCGACCAAAGGCTCGTACCGGGGTGGCCCTGATCGCGTTGGTATTGGCCGCGGTGCTCACCGCCTGCTCGTCCACCAAAAGCACCACGCCGACCACGTCGTCGGGATCGGGTTCATCGTCCACCAAGTCGACCATCCCTCTTTCGGCCTTCAGTGACCACACCGGGATCACCGCCACCACGGTGACCGTCGGCAACGTCTCGACCCTGCTCGACGGCCTGTTCGAGGGAGCCCAGGTCGGCACCGAGGCCTACGCCGAGTATGTGAATTCGCAAGGGGGCATCAACGGGCGCAAGCTGATCGTGGACGACAGCAATGACAACTATTCAGGGGGTCCCAACAAGCAGTACACCCAACAGGACGTGCAGAACGACCTCGCTCTGGTGGGCGGCTTCTCGCTGCAGGACAACTTCGGCGGCACGGTGCTCGCCGCCAACCCCCAAGTCCCCAACGTGACCGAGTCCCTCTCCCTGTCAACCAGCGACCTGCCTAACTCGTTCAGTCCGGCACCGGCGGCCAACGGCTGGCAACTCGGACCGTTGGTCTACTTCAAATCCAAGTTCCCCACCGAGATCAAGCACACCGCCGCCCTGATCGCCGACCAGCCGTCGGCCACCTCCAAGTGGACGGCGGAGAACGCGGCCATGGACTCCCTCGGATACAAGGTGGTCTACGACCCCACCTTCGACATCACCCAGACCGACTTCAACCAGAACGTGATCGCCATGAAGAACGCCGGGGTGAAGATCCTGTTCCTCGAGCAGATGCCGGAGAACTATGCCGCCTCGGTCGTCAAGGCGCTCAACCAGCAGGATTTCCATCCCGTGCTGGTGCTGGGGGCGTCGACCTACAGCGAGGAGCTGGTGCCCAATTCCGGCGGGGCCTCGGCCATCGACGGTGCCTACCTGGAACAGAACACGGCGCTGTTCCTGGGCGAGGACGCT
Organism: uncultured Acidimicrobiaceae bacterium; assembly: GCA_963824355.1. Classification (GTDB taxonomy): domain Bacteria; phylum Actinomycetota; class Acidimicrobiia; order Acidimicrobiales; family RAAP-2; genus Bog-756. The sequence continues at coordinate 839,942 of CAWGOY010000017.1, forward strand.
TCGTCCCTGCCGGCTATCAGGACCTTCCAGGCGTGGGTGCAGAAGGCCTCACCCGGGTTCCACCCTGACCTGTACACGCTGTACGGATGGCTGTCGGCCGAAATGTTCTCCGAGGCGCTGAAGGCGGCTGGCACCGATCCCAGTCGGGGTGCGGTGCTCCAGCAACTGCGGAGGATCACCTCGTTCTCCGGTGGCTATCTGACCGGCCCGGCCAATCCGGCGGCCAAGCAGCCGACCAACTGCTACATCATCGCCAAGATCGTCAATGGCAAGTTCCAGCGGGTTGACGATCCTCCGACGAGCGGGCCGACCCACGGCTACCGGTGCGATCAGCCGTACTACTACGACAAAGGGTAGGACGACAAAGGGCTACAACCGGGATGGACGCCCCAAAGCGTTCGGAGGCTCAGGCGTTGGAGGCCCGGCGCATCAGGCGGGCCTTGCGGTTGGCTGCCTGGTTCTTGTGGATGATGCCCTTGGCCGCCGCCTTGTCAATCCGCTTGACGGCCTGACGCACCGCCTCGTCGCTGTCCTCCACACCCTCCTCGATGGCCGAGATGGCCCGCTTGGTGCGGGTCCTCAGCTCCGACCGGACCGACTTGTTGCGGGCCTGGCGTTTCAGGGTCTGGCGGTTGCGCTTGATCTGGCTCTTGATGTTTGCCACTGCGGGTCCTCTGCGTCCTCTCGGCGATGACGGCGTGCTCGTGGTGGTGGCGTTACTCCGGGTGGGAGCGCCACCGGACGTTGGAATCGTCCTGCCCGATGGCCCTCTGCGGCCCAATTCCGGGAACAGCGAAGGTTAGCAGCACCGGGAGCGCCATCCCACCGACGGATGCCGCGGTGCGGCGGTGGAGGCGGGGCGACCCACTGATGGGCCCGGGCACCGACCCACCCCCCGGTCGGTGCCCACCAGGGCTTGGGTACGCTGGCCTCCCCGTGCTCCCCGTCGACCGCATCCGAAACTTCTCCATCATCAGCCACGTCGATCACGGCAAGTCGACCCTGTCCGACCGGATCCTCGAACTCACCGGCGCCGTCGACCCCCGCCAGATGCGCGAGCAGTACCTCGACTCCATGGACATCGAGCGGGAGCGCGGGATCACCATCAAGGCCCAGAACGTGCGGGTGGCCTGGAAGGAGCACACCCTCCACCTCATCGACACCCCCGGCCACGTCGACTTCGGCTACGAGGTGAGCCGCTCCCTGGCCGCCTGCGAGGGGGCGGTGCTGCTGGTGGACGCCTCACAGGGCATCCAAGCCCAGACCCTGGCCAACTGCTACCAGGCCATCGAGCACGACCTGGAGATCGTGGCCGTGCTCAACAAGATCGACCTGCCCGCCGCCGACCCCGACCGCTGTGCCGCGGAGATCGAGCAGGTCCTCGGCCTTCCTGCCTCCACCATCATGCACATCTCGGCCAAGACCGGCGAAGGCGTCCCCGAACTGCTCGACACCATCGTCGATCGGATCCCACCCCCGACCGGTGACCGGGATGCGCCCCTCCGGGCCCTCATCTTCGACTCGGCCTACGACCAGTACCGGGGCGTGGTGAGCTCGATCCGGGTGATGGAGGGCACCATGCACGACGGGGACCGGCTGCGGTTCATGCAGGCGGCCAGCAACCACGAAACCGAGGAGATCGGCGTCCGGATGCCGGCCACCGTGGCCGTGGATGCCCTCGGCCCGGGTGAGGTCGGCTATCTGATCGCCGGGATCAAGGACGTGGGCGGGGCCCGGTCGGGCGAGACGGTGACCACCGCGGCCCGGCCGGCGGCCACACCGCTGGCCGGCTACCGCGACCCCAAGCCCATGGTGTTCTGCGGACTGTTCCCCGTCGACGGGGACGAGTTGCCCGATCTGCGCGACGCGCTGGAGAAGCTCCGTCTGAACGACGCCAGCTTTACCTACGAGCCCGAGTCGTCCCGCGCCCTCGGCTTCGGCTTCCGCTGCGGCTTCCTCGGACTCCTGCACATGGAGATCGTCCGCGAGCGACTCGAGCGGGAGTTCGATCTGTCCCTCATCGCCACGGCACCCTCGGTGGCCTATCGGGCCTTCCTCACCAACGGCTCGGAGGTGGACGTCGACAATCCGAGTGAGCTACCCGAACCGAGTCAGCTCGACCATGTCGACGAGCCGATGCTCCGGGCCACCATCCTCACGCCGGCCGAGTACACCGGCACCGTGATGGACCTCTGTCAGAGCCGCCGGGCCGAAATGACCACCATGGACTACCTGTCACCGGAACGGGTGGAGTTCGTGTACGTCATCCCCCTGGCCGAGGTGGTGGTCAACTTCTTCGACCAGCTGAAGAGCCGGACCAAGGGCTACGCCAGCCTCGACTACGAGCCCGAGGGTTATGCCACCGCCGACCTGGTCAAAGTGGATCTGCTCATCAACCACACCCCGGTTGACGCCTTCTCCACCATCGTCCACCGGTCCGAGGCCGACACCTACGGCCGGCGGATGGCCGAGAAGCTCCGTGAGCTGATCCCCCGCCAGATGTTCGACGTACCCATCCAGGCGGCTATCGGGGGCCGGGTCCTGGCCCGGGAGACGGTCAAGGCCCGGAGGAAGGATGTCCTGGCCAAGTGCTACGGCGGCGATATCACCCGCAAGCGGAAGCTCCTCGAGAAGCAGAAGGAGGGGAAGAAGAAGATGAAGAACATCGGCCGGGTGGAGGTCCCCCAAGAGGCATTTGTCTCCGCACTCAAGCTTGACGACTGAGTGGTCGATCCCTAGGTGAGGATCCTGATCATCGACCAAGGCCACCTGCGTGCTCACTCAACTGGCGTCCAATGTTCCCCCGGTCACCGGCGGACCGTCCATCTCGGTCGAGAATCTGTCGAAGACCTATCGGATCTACCGTCGCGAGGATCAAGCGTCGACGGCGGCTGAGGCCGTCCTGAGCAAAGTCCGAAGGTCCAAGTCCAAGAAGTCGGTCGAGCAGTTCGAAGCCCTCAGTGGAGTGAGCTTCGAGGTCCCCTGGGGCGAGGTGGTGGGCATCATCGGCCGCAACGGCGCCGGCAAGAGCACCTTGCTCAAGATCATCAACCGGATCACCGCACCCACCACCGGTCGCATCGAGCTGGGTGGTCGGGTCGGCAGCCTGCTCGAGGTGGGGACCGGCTTCCATCCCGAGCTGACCGGCCGGGAGAACGTGTACCTCAACGGGACACTGCTGGGCATGCGCCGCAAGGAGATCAAGGAGCGCTTCGACGCCATCGTCGACTTCGCGGGCACCGAGCGCTTCCTCGACACCCAGGTCAAGCGGTACTCGACCGGCATGTACATCCGGCTGGCCTTCGCCGTGGCCGCCCACCTGGACAGCGAGATCCTGGTGGTCGACGAGGTCCTGGCCGTCGGCGACTCCGACTTCCAGGCCAAGTGCCTGCGGAAGATGCGGGAGGTGGCCCGGGACGGCCGCACGGTGATGCTGGTCAGCCATCAGCTTCAGACGGTGTCCGACCTCTGCAACTCGGCGCTCTACCTCGATGCCGGCCATCTGGTGATCCACGGGACGGTCGAGCAGGCCATGGAGGAGTACAAGCGCAGTTTTGCCCGCACCGCCCCCATCCTGCGCGAAGCGGCCTTCCGCCCGGGCACCGGTGAGCTGCGGTTCACCGAGGCCTCGGTCGAACACGACATCACCAAGCCGGGCCAGGAGGTGGTGGTCGACTTCGCGGTCGGCGCCAACCCCGACTTCGGCAGCCGGTTCCACGTATCCAGTTTCCTCAACAACGAAGACGGCATGCTGGTGGCCCAGTGCGACTCGCGGGTGGTCGACTTCTGGCTCGATCCGGCCACCGACACCGAAGGCCAGTTGCGTATCCGGACCCCCTGGCTCAAGCCCGGTGCCTACACGGTCGACCTGTTCATCCACGCCGGCGGCCGGAAGGCGGATATCTGGGAGCAGGCCTGCCACTTCCAGGTCCTACCGGTCAGCCCCTACCCGCATCCAACCACCCCCGACGGCACCGACCGGGGCGTCGTCTTCCCCGAGTTCGACTACACGCAACGCTGAGGATCCATGGCCAACGTCGTCATCACCCCACCCGGCAAGTTCTCGCTTCCCAAGCTGCCGCAGCTGTGGGAGGGCCGCGAGGTGCTCTACCGGTTCGGTGCCCGCGATGTGACCCTCCGCTACCGCCAGACCGCTCTCGGCGTGGTCTGGGTGATCCTCCAGCCCCTGCTGACCGCGGCCATCTTCACCCTGGTCTTCAACCGGGTGGCCCATCTGCCCAGCGGAGGCGTCCCCTACCTGGTCTTCGTGTTCACCGGCCTGCTGGCCTGGAACCTGTTCAACGGCATCATCTCCCGGGCGTCGGGGTCGCTGGTGGCCAACCGCGACCTGGTGTCCAAGGTCTTCTTCCCGCGCATTCTGGTGCCCACTGTCCACTGCATACTCCTGCATCGTCGACTACCTGGTCTCGGTGGCCTTCTTGGTGGTGCTCCTCGTCATCTATGGGATCAACCCCGGTGTCGCGGTGGTGCTCGCCCCGGTGTGGACGGTGATGGTCATCCTTTTCTCCGCCGGTGTCGGTCTGGTGGCCGGGGCCCTGATGGTCCGCTACCGGGACGTGGCCTACGTGGTGCCGTTCGCCCTGCAGTTTCTGCTCTACGCCAGCCCGGTGGCCTACTCGGCCAGCGCAGTGCCGGCCAAGTACCACCTGATCTACGACGTCAACCCGCTGACCTGGCTGCTGTCCGACTACCGCTGGTCGTTCCTCCACCAGGCGGCGCCCCCCGGTTGGCAGATCGTGGGGTCGATCGTGGTACCGGTGGTGTGCTTCCTGGCCGGGGCGATCATCTTCGAGCAGATGGAGCGGGGATTCGCCGACGTGATCTGAACGCCCGGCCGGTCGTCGGGTTGGCTATCCGACCGGAGGCCGGGGTGATCCGAAGTGGGACCGCATCCACTCGGTGAGGACCGGGTAGGCCTGCCGTGCGCCATCCGGCGTGAACAGCGAGTGGTCGTCCCCGGTGACCACCACCTGGTCGAGCAGCCCGCGCCTGGCCAGCCGCCACCGGACCACTGCCCAGTAGGGTGAGGGCCCCAACTGTCTGGCATCCGCCTCGCTCACGATGAGCAGCACCGGCACACCGCGGCGGCTGACCGAGGTCAACGGGTCGGACGGTGACCGGGTCACCCAGACCTGGAGCATGGCCCGCCAGATGCGGGTTGCCATCCTGGCGTGGCGCACGGACAGGGTCCTGAGCGCCATCGGCATGGGCCTGAAGGCCCGCCGGCGGTCGTCGACCGGTCCCCAATCGGCCTCGGGCACCAGGTTGTCCAGTGCCGGGTTGATGGCGCACACCGCCCGCGGATGGAGCCGGAGGCCGGCTTCGATGGCGTGGTAGCCACCCGAGGACAACCCGATCACGACGAGGTTGCGTCCGTCGGGGTCGTCCAGGGCCTTGGCCAGGTCGACCAGATCGTCGATGGCCTCGGGTGGCTTGGGTACCTGTCGTGGTTGGTTGGGTCGGCCGAAGGTCTCACCCAAACCGTCCAGGTCCACCCGGACCGACCGGATGCCCAGGGCGGCCCACTGGCGGGCCAGTTCCACCCACATCCGACCCGGCCCGGTGTGGTCGAGGGCCCCGGCTGACAGCAGTACGGCGGTGGGGGAGGTCGGCCCCGCCGGGATCCCGGGATCGGTGACCATGCCGAAGAGCGCGTGTGGGCCCAGCCAGACCGGATGCTCGGTGACGGCCCGCCCCCCTGTCCGGTCGACCTCGCCTGATTCCACCGGTACGAAGGTGAACCGATGCGCGGGCCCGGTCATGGCCCGGAGGGTCCAGGCAGTGATCAGGTCGACGGTGGCGCCGGGCACGGTGAGCAGGTCGGGTGGCATTTCGAACAGCTCGGCCTGGCCCTCGACCTCGAGCCGGTCGACCCGGCCAGGGGGACGGCCGCCGGTGGTCGTCGCCCGCCTGCCCTTCCTCGTCACCACCAAGGTGGGCAGGGTGGACGGGTAGTCGGTGGGTAGACCGGTCAACGACGACAGCTCGGCTACCGTCTCGGCCGAGAACACGAACGCGGGACCGGCCACCGATCCGTCCTTGGGCTGGCGGGCACCGTACCCGGTGGCCAGCAAGGTGCGCTCGATACGCAGGAAGTCTCGACCCGACGCGTAGGGGTCCCACTGGACCAGGCCATCGACCGGAGTACCGCCGACGACAGCGCGGCCGGCCAGCAGTGCCCCCATCCGCAGGCCGATCAGCACCACCGGGCCCGGCCCGGTGGAACGGGCCAGGGCCACTGCGGCATCGATACTGTCCAGCCAATCACCCACCCGGTTGGGTTCGTCCAGGGTCCCGGCCGAGTCACCGGTGCCGGCATAGCTGAAGCGGAGGGCGGCTACCCCGTTGCCAGCCAGCGCGTCACCGAGCGCCTGCAGGGCCGGCAGAGCGTTGGCCGTCTCGTGACCCAGGGGAGGACAGAGGACGGCACACCCCCGCGACCGTCCGCCGTCGGGAACGTGCAGCCATCCGAACAGGGGGCGTGCAGTGGGTCCGAACCAGGTGGGTGTGGCTACCACGTCAGGTCGACTCGCATGCCGTAAGGGCAGAACGCATTCCTTTGGTATCGGCATCGACCAGCGGGGTATTGAGCGCCGAGTACGTTTTGAGGAGCCATGACCACCCCCGCTCCACCTGCCGGTCCCCGTGGGACAGGACGCAGGCGGAGGGCATCGGGGCCGGGGGGGCAGGTATGACCCCCCGGAGCGCCAGCGTGGTGGTGGTGACCTACGAGCGGCCCACCCACGTGGCCCGCTGCCTCGACCAACTGCAGGTCCAGACCGTGCCGCCCGTGGAGATCATCGTGGTCGACTCGTCCATCGGTGACGACACCGCCCGGGTGGTGAGGGAACGGTTCCCCTCGGTGCGTTACGAGGTCAACCCGGCCGGCCGGGGGGCGACAGCGACCGCCCGCAATCTGGGCTTCGCCCTCACCACCGGAGACATTCTCGCCTTCCTCGATGATGACGCCTTCGCCGAGCCCGACTGGCTCGAGCGCCTGCTGCCGTTCTTCGACGATCCCGGGGTCGGCGGGGTCGGCGGGCGTCAGATACGCCAGCAACCCGGTGAGTTGACCGAAGGCGTGGACGCCATCGGTCAGCTGCGGGACGACGGCACCCTCACCGGCAACTTCGCCGCCGATCCCGGCGGTCCGGTGGATGTCGATCACCTCCTGGGAGCCAACATGGCCTTCCGCCGCTCGATCATCGAGTCGATCGGAGGGATCCACGACGGCTACGGCGGGACCTGCATCCGTGAGGAGACCGATCTCTGCCTTCGGGTGGCCCATGCCGGCTACCGCCTCGTCTACACACCCGACGCCGTGGTGGAGCACGTGGCCGGCCCCTACGCCAAGGGTCAGCGCTTCGATCTCCGCTACGCCTACTGGACCCAGAAGAACCACCTGATCCTGCTGATCCGGAACTTCGGGCTGACCCGACCCATCGTGCACCGTTACCTGGCCACCTCGTTGCGGGACGCGGCCCACGACGGCGCCACCCGATCGGCCCGGGCCTGGCAGCAGGGCCCGCCACCACGACGGCTCGGGTGCCCTGCGGGCCGGCGGGGCGGCGGTCTTGCGGACGGTGGTGGTGGTGGCCGGTTCCGTGTCGGGATTGTGGCGCGGCGCCCGGTTGGCCCGACTCGACAACCGGGGATAGTCGGTCCGGCCCCGACCAGCGGCGGTGCTCAGAGCACGGCCCGACAGGCCGACTCGATGCCGTCGACCATGTCGTCGAGGGTGAATCCCTGATGCACGCGGGCCACGCACGCATCGGCTAGGGCGGGCTCCTCGTCCCGCCAGTGCATGGTGGACCGCAGCAGGCCGGCCAGCTCGTCGGCGTCGCCCGGCTCGAACAGGAACCGATCCAGGGGTCCGGCCAGGATCTCGGGGATCCCGCCGACACGGGACGCCAGTACTGGTCGCCCGGTGGAGAGCGCTTCGATGACCACCCGTCCGAAGGGCTCCAGTAGCGACGGGACGACCACCACGTCGGCGGCGTGCAGGGGAGTGACCACATCCCGGCGGGCCCCGAGGAACTCCACGTCTTCGGTGGCCAGTGCCTTCAGCTCGTCGGGGTACTCCTGGGGATTGTCGGTGACCGTCGAACTGCCCACCACCAGCAGCCGCGACCGCTTGGGGTCGAGGTGCAGCTGACGCCAGGCTTTCAGCAGTACGTCCACCCCCTTCTCGCGGTCGAGACGCCCGAAGTAGGTCACGACGAAGGCATGGTCGCGAACTCCCAGGGCGCCCCTGGCTTCGGTGCGCTCGGCCAGCCCGCCGGCCGGGTAGGCCTCCGGGTCGATGCCGTTGAACACGATGTCGACCTTGGCCGGATCGAGGCCGGCGGCGAACCAGGCGTCCGCGGTGTACTGGGAGATCATCACGTAGCCGGGCGACCTGCCGGTTGAGCAAGTCCATCCGCCGCGTGCGTCAAGGTCGTTGAATCCGTGCACGTGGTAGACCACCGGACGACCCAGGACACCGCGCGGCGGGAATGGCCCATCCGACGGACATGATGCGGTTGGCGTAGATCACCTCCGGTCGTTTCCAGACGGTGTGCCAGGTGGCCGGAACCACTGCTTGAGTTGCTGTGCCTTTCCTCGTCGGCCCCGGGGAACCAGTAGTCGACCGACGGCACCCGGGTCACCGAGTGGCAGAAGCGGCGGTAGTCGGCGTCGAGTGAACCCTCACCCGCGCAGAGCAGGTCGACCTGGTGGCCGCGGCGGGCCAGCTCGCCGCTCACCTGGAACACATGCAGCTCGACACCACCCACCGGCTCGGTCCGGAAGACGTTGGTCACCAGTTTCATGGTCCGATCCTCCTCGGCCGCAACCTAGCGGTGGTATCTGTCGGCTCGGGGACCGGGGGACGGTTACCCGACACAGGAGCGCCACAGCTCGGCGTGGGCCTCGGCGCTGGCTCTCCCAGGTAACATGCCTCGGCCCGGATGCGTCCCGCGCTCGACCATGGCGGCGGCGTCCGGACCCCCTTCCAGTGCGGCAAGGAGGCCCTCGGCCAGGGCCGGGCCCTCCGGTTCCACCAGCAGGGCGGCGTCGCCGCAGACCTCGGGCAGTGAACTCCGGGCCGCGGCCACCACGGGGACGCCTGCGGCCATGGCCTCGAGGGCGGGCAGGCCGAACCCCTCGTAGATCGAGGGGACAACCACTACCGAGGCGGCCGCCATCACCCGTCGGACGGTCTCGGTCGTCCACCCGACCGATCCGGACGGTGCCGGCCAGAGGGTCGAACAGCGCCGAGCGTCGGCCGTCGGGCGGCCCCATCAGCACCAGGTGGTGTCGGGACGGGCTCGGCGGACCCGGGGCCAGGCGTCGGCCAGGCCGGCCAGGTTCTTGCGAAGGGTGCAGCCCCCGGCGTGGAGGACGAACGGCAGCCGGATTCCCAGAGCCAGGAGCTCTGCCGTCGGTGGCCGGAGTGGCGGTCCGAAGAACGGCCCGGTCGACACCGTTGTGGATGGCCACCGGCTCGGCCACCCCCAGCTGGGAGGCGACCTCGTCGGCCGAGAACTGGGACGGGCAGATGACCACCGCGGCCCGCCGGGCGCTGGCGGCGGCGTCGGGCGGGGCTGGCCCTCGTCGGCGAAACGCCAGGGCACCACGTCGTGGACGGTGAGCACCTCGGGACGGGGAGCCGGCGGCAGCCGGAGATCGAGCCGGTGGACCACGTCATGCCGCCGCGGTAGATGAACCGCCCGGCGAGCTCGTCGCAGCTCGGGGGCGAGGCACCGGTGAGCAGCGCGGAGGGCAGGCGGGCCGTCACCGGCCAGCGGCGACCGCAGGGTCCGCACCACCATCGGTCGACATCCCAGCCGGGGCCGAGGGCGCCGGGGGCCCGCCGGGCCAGCTCGGCTCGTAGACCTGCTGGCCCATCGGGCTGGCCGACGCCAGGGTGGCCAGGGCCAGCGTCGGGGTCATCGGATCGGTTTGGCATTGGGCCGTTCCCACGGCCCCGGCCTGCTCCCAGCCAGGGGCCCGGCCCCGGTGGTGCCTGCTGCCCGGGAGGGCGACGGTGTGGTCGGCACGGCGGATGCGCCAAGGTTACCGTTCGGGAACGGCCTGGCCGCGGATGTCCGGCGTCGCTGAAGTGCGTCGAGGCCGGCTTGTAAACTGGTAGGGGTGCAAGGGGCCATAGGGACAGAGGAGGTCGGAAAGAGGACGGGGACAGAGGCGGTGGCCGTGGCGCCGGCCGCGGCGGCCGCTCGATCCGGCCGTCGCATCCACTGAGCGCATGGTGGGCGCAGTGCTGGTGGCGGTGCACCGTGGTGGCCGGCCTGTATCTGGCCATCCGACCGGGTCCGAGTCCCGTCGACTCCTGGATCTCCGAGCCGGCTGGCCGGCGAGCCGGAGTGGCTGGTTCACCGACGTGACCTGGCTCCGCTATCCGGCGGTCATCGTGGTCGGCGCGGTGCTGGCCGCCGCCGCCGTGTCCGGCGGGACCGGGCCCGCGCCCTGGCCTGTCTGGTCGGCCCCCCGTTGGCCCTGGTTCTCTCGCGAGCTGGTGGTCAAGCCGCTGGTCGGTCGGACGCTCGGTGGGGCGCTGTCCTACCCCTCCGGCTCGACCGTCGGTGCCGCCGCCCTGGCCACGGCGGCGGTGCTGGCCACCCCGGCCCGGTGGCGGACGGTGGCCATGGTGGCGGCTGCGGTCTATGGCGCTGTGGATGGCCGTCGCCGTGGTCGCGCTCAGTGGCACTATCCGACCGACGCCGCTGGCCGGGCTGGCCTACGGCGTCGGCGTGGTGCTGTTGGTCGACGGGGTGCGCCGCTGGTGGTCGCCTGCCGGCGGCCGCCTCCCGGTAGGGCCATCGCCGGTACCGGCGACTGCGTCGGACGCCCCGGGAGCGGCTCCCGAACCCGGCGCCTGACCGTCGGCGCCGGTCGGTCGCCGGGGTGACCCTAGGGTCTTCGGCGGGCCGGACCGGTCCGGCTCGCCGGCTGGATCGTCGGCGGCGGCCGCCGGATGATGGCCACGGTGTCGGCCGGGCTGTCGGGGTCGAACTGGAGGTCGATGGGCCGGTCGGGATCGTCGGGCTCGCCCGAGGCCTCGATGACGAAGGCCGGCTGTTGCTTCGGGAGTTCGAGCGCCTGCTGCAGCCCGACGGCGATGCCGGTCATCACCGCGCCGGTGGCCGACCGCTTCATCCAGTTGTTGAAGCGGAGCGGGTCCTTGCCCGCTCGTCCGCTCCGACCCGTCGGCGGCTCCTCGGAGCCGGCGTGCTCCAGCCGGTCGGATCGGCGCCGGCCCCATCGCCAGCCGTCGGCCGGTCGCCGGCGCGGTCCGCTCGTCGGGCCGGTCCGCCGTCGGGCCTCGTCGGCACGGGTCCCGGTACCGTGCCACGCGCTCCACGGTAGGCCCGGGTCACCCGGTCGTCGGGCCGCCCCGCCGGCGAACCGCCGACGACCCCGGTGCCGTAGGATCGGCCCCGTGCTTGACCGCTTCCATCCGCCGGTCGAGGAGTACCTCGAGACGATCTTCGCCCTCGAGGAAGAGGGCATCCCGGTCATCCAGGCCCGCCTGGCCGAACGGCTGGACAAGGCGGCGCCGTCGGTCTCCGAGATGCTCGACCGGCTGGAGGCCGACGATCTCATCGTCCGCAGCTCCCGGCAGATCGCCATGACCCCGAAGGGCACCGCCCTGGCCGAGGGCGTGGTGCGCAAGCACCGGCTGGCCGAGCGCCTGCTGGTCGACATCATCGGTCTCGACTGGGACAAGGCCCACATCGAGGCCGGCCGGTGGGAGCACGTGATCTCCGACGACGTCGAGGAGCGCCTGGTGGTCCTGCTGGGCAACCCGACCACCTGCCCGCACGGCAACCCCATCCCCGGCGTCGAGCCGGTCGGGCCCGGAGCAGCGGCGCCTGGCCGAGGCGCAGCCCGGCGACCGCATCCGCCTCGAGCGGATCACCGAGAGCGTCGAGCACGAAGCCGACTCGCTCTCCTACCTCGGTGACCACGGGCTGACCCCGGGCACCACCGCACTGATCAGGCCAGGGCACCCGACGGCACACTCACCCTGGTGGTGGGCGACGCCACCATCGCCCTCGGCCCGGCCATGACCGAGCGCATGTTCGTCGCCTCGGCCTGAGTAGCGGTTCCGTCCGTGCCGGCCAGACCCGACGTGGCCGTCGGGGCCGGCGGGGTGCCAAGCGGAGGCGTGGACAGCCGTTGGAGCGGCCCTGGTAGTCCGGTCAGGCCCAGCACTCACTAGAGTGGAGTGCCAATACGGAGCGAACCAGTTCCGGCTGCTCCCGGTGGCCGGCCGGCTCGACGTGCATCACGAGAATGCCCATGCCGACCACCGACGACAGCCGACACGACGAGAGCGCCCCCGACGCCGGCGGTCTCGACGCCGCGCAAGGCGGCCATCCTCAACGCCGTGGTCACCGAGTACATCGGCTCGGCCCAACCGGTCGGGTCCCAGCACGTGGTGGACGCCCCCGGGGTGAGCGTGTCGTCGGCCACCGTGCGCTCGGACATGGCCGCGCTGGAGCGGGACGGATTCCTGGCCCAGCCCCACACCAGCGCCGGCCGGATCCCCACCGACAAGGGATACCGGTTCTTCGTCGACCACCTGGCCGGGCCCGGCTCCCTCGATCCGGTCGGGCGCCAGCAGGTCCGCCAGTTCTTCGACCACGCCCACGGCGAGATCGAGCTGATGCTCGAGCGGACCTCGGGGCTGCTGGCCGACCTCACCGACTGCGCGGCCATGGTGGTGGGCCCGTCCCACGAGTCGGCGGCCATCCGGTCGGTCCAGCTGGTCGGCCTCGGCCCCCGCCTGGCCCTGCTGGTGGTGGTGCTGGCCGACGGGGCGGTCCAGAAGCAGTCGGTCGAGTTCGCCGACGAGGTCGACGACGCCCGTGCTGTCCGACGCCGGCCGCCCGACTGGCCGCCCATTCCCTGGGCCAGTCCGCTGACCGACGTGGGGGCGGCGGCCGCCTCAACCGGCGACCCGCCCACCGACGCGGTGGTGGCGACCGGCGTCTGCCGCCCTGCGGGCCTCGGGTCTGCGCCGGCGCCGAGCAGCTCTTCGTCGGCGGGTCGTCGCGGATGGCGGCGGCCTTCGACGCCGTGGACACCGTCCGGTCGGTGCTGACCATCCTCGAACAGCAGCTGGTGGTGGTGACCCTGCTCCGTGACATCCTCGACACCGGGCTGTCGGTGGCCATCGGCACCGAGCACGGGGTGGAGCCCCTGGCCTCCTGCGCCATCGTGGTCATGCCCGTGTCGGTGGACGGCGTCGAAGCCGGCACCATCGGGCTGCTCGGACCTACCCGGATGAACTATCCGCTGGCCCTGGCCGCGGCCCGGGTGGTGGGGGACCGCCTGGGTGAGCGGCTGGGCGAGGCCGGCCGATGAGCCGACGAGCGACCTGACTACGAGATCAGAGGTGCTCGGGGTCCGGCGCGACGCCTCCGACGACGAACTCAAGCGGGCCTACCGGGCCAAGGCCCGCGAGTTCCACCCCGACGCCAACCAGGGCGACGCCGACGCCTCCGAGCAGTTCAAGGAGATCAGCCTGGCCTACGAGGTGCTGAAGGATCCTGAGCGCCGGGCCCGCTACGACCGCTTCGGAGCCGAGGGTGTCTTCGGAGCCGGGGCGGCGGTGGTGCGCCCGGCGATCCCTTCGGCGGGGGACTGGGAGACCTGTTCGACGCCTTCTTCGGCGGGATGGGGGCCTCCTCGGCCTCGGGCCGCGGTCGCCGCACCGGCCCGGTACCCGGTCCCGACGCCGAGATGGTGCTCCGGCTCGAGTTCCGGGAGGCCGTCTTCGGTGTCCAGCGCGAGGTTGAGGTCCAGACGCCGGTCCACTGCGATACCTGTGAAGGGTCAGGGGCCCGGCCCGGGACCAGCCCGGTGCGGTGTCCCGAGTGCCAGGGTGCCGGGGAGCTGCGCCGGGTCCGCCAGTCCATCCTCGGGCAGGTGATCACCGCCGTGCCGTGCCCACGTTGCCAGGGGACTGGCCAGTTCATCGAGCAGGCCTGCACCGACTGCCGGGGCGAAGGACGGCGGAACGAGCGCCGGACCCTGACCGTCGACATCCCCGCCGGGGTGGACGAGGGCTCCACCCTCCGGCTGGCCGGTCACGGACCGGCCGGATTCCGGGGCGGGCCCAACGGCGCCCTGTTCGTCCACATCTCGGTGCAGCCCGATCCCGTGTTCGAACGCTCGGGGGTGGACCTCCACGCCACCATCCACGTCCCGGTCACTCTGGCTGCCCTCGGGGGCAGTATCGGCTTCGAGACGCTCGACGACAGCCGCGAGCTGGCCATCGCCACGGGCACCCAGGGGGGCACGATCATCCCCCTCAGGGGACTGGGCGTTCCGCACCTCCGAGGGCGTGGGCGGGGTCGGGGGGATCTCTTCATCCACGTGGAAGTGGACACACCCGACGACCTCGACGACCACCAGCGGCAGCTACTGGCCTCACTGGCCGATGCCCGCGGCGAGGACCTTGGCACTCCGCCGACCGGCGAGGGCCTCTTCTCGAAACTGCGCTCGGCCCTGAGCTGACCATGGCCGCCGGCCCCGGTGCGCCCGATCCGGTGCTGGTGGCCGCGTCGGCCATGGTCTTCGTGGCCGACCCGGCCGTTCCGGTGCTGGAGCCGGGTGACACCCACCACCTGCTCGACGTCCTCAGACTGCGACCGGGCGAGCTGGTGGTTGCCTGCGACGGGAAGGGAGCCTGGTCGCCGACCCGGGTGGCTGCCCAACGGGAGGGCCGTCGTTCCGGTCAGGCCGATCCGGCCTCGGTGCTCGTTCCCGACGGCCCCGTGGCTCGCCAACCGAGGTCGGAGCCGGATATCACCGTGGCCTTCGTCCCGACCAAGGGCGACCGACCCGAGTGGGTGGTCCAGAAACTGACCGAACTGGGGGTGGACCGCATCGTTCCGCTCCGTTCGGCCCGTTCGGTGGTCCGCTGGGAGGGGGATCGGGAGGATCGAGCACTCGAACGGCTCCGGCGGGTGGCCCAGGAGGCATCGGCTCAGTCCCGCCGGTGCTGGCTCCCCGAGGTCACCCCGGTTACCCCCCTCGAGGCACTGTTCTCCCTGGTCGGCATGGTGCCGGCCCTGGCCCGGCCGGGGGCAGGCGTGCCCACCCTGGACCGTCCGGTCATCGCCGTGGGCCCCGAGGGGGGCTGGGATGAAGCGGAACTGCACCGCCTACGGCGACGGGGTGGGACTGGGTCCGACCGTCCTTCGAGCCGAGACCGCCGCGGTGGTCGCCGGAGCCCTTCTGTGCGGGCTCCGCAACGGGGTGGTAGGCCCGCTTGCGTAACCACACTCCGTGAGCAAAACTACGCACAGAGGCAGGGCCTCCGTAACGGGGGACGGACAGCCATACCCACAAGCGGGTAGGGAGGTCCGAACACAGACATGCACCTGCGTCACATTGGCAGAGCCGGAGCCTGGGGGGCGATCGGTGAAGATCAGCGGAGGTGCAGATGTCAGTGCTTGACAAGAGTGTCGAGGTACTCGATGAGGACGAGCAGGAAGTCGCCGGCTCGCATCGCCTACGCCCGGGCCGTCGGGGCTCGGCTCCGAACCATGCGCAAGCAGATGCGCCTCTCATTGCAGGCCGTGGAGGCCATGTCCGAGCAGGAGTTCAAGGCGTCCGTGCTCGGAGCCTACGAGCGGGGCGAGCGGGCCATCTCGGTGCCCCGGCTCCAGCGTCTGGCCAAGCTCTACGACGTCCCGGTGGACCAGCTGCTCCCGCCCGACGACGCCACCATGACCCGATGGGGTGCGGCCGGGACCACCGAGGAGATCGTGACCACGTCGGCCCGGCGGGCCATCCAGGCGGGTGCGGTGGACGACAAGGTGGCCATCGACCTGACCAAGCTGCACACGGTGAGCGGACCCGAGCGGGACCTCCTGCGCCGGTTCCTGAGCATGATCCAGGTACACCGCCAGGACTTCAACGGCCGGATGATCACCATCCGGGCCGAGGACGTGCGGGCCATCGCCTGCCTGTTCGGGGTGACGCCGGACAGCATGGGCACCCGCCTGGACGAGCTCGGTCTCCTCGTCAGCATCTGATGGGCGATCGGCGGTCACCATGAGCCGAGCAGATCCGCTGGCTGAGCACCAAAGAGGCCTCGGAGCGGCTCGGGATCACACTGCGCAGCCTCTACCGCTTCATCGACGAGGGCGATCTGGTGGCGTACAAGTTCGGTCGGGTCATCCGCCTCCAGGAGACCGACGTGGACCGGTTCATCGAGGCCAGCCGGATCCAACCGGGGAGCCTCGAGCACCTCTACCCCGAGGTCAAGGGCAACGGACGGGCACCGATCGCCGGCCGACGGCCTGTCGGCCGCCGAGGGGCCTGACGCGCCGTTGGCCGACTGCCTGTTCTGCTGGATCGTGGCCGGTGACGTGCCGGCCGACATCGTGCGAACCGACGAGCGCACGGTGGCCTTCCGGGACATCAATCCCCAGGCCCCGATCCACGTCCTGGTGGTCCCGGCGCCACATCGTCAACGCCGGCGCGGTGACCCCGGCCGATGGCGACGAAGTGGCCGCGCTGCTGGTGGCGGCCAAGGCGGTGGCCGATGCCGAAGGGATCGGCGGTGCGCGACCGCGGCTACCGACTGGTCTTCAACGTGGGACCCGACGCGCTCAATTCGGTGGACCACCTCCACCTCCACGTGCTCGGAGGTCGTGGTCTGCAGTGGCCCCCGGGCTGAGGCGCCGGGAGAGCACCACCGGCGCCGGGACCATCGGATGACCGTTCCCGGACCGCTGGTAGGGTCGGGGTCAGAGCCCACGTGGCAGGCACCCAGGTCAAGATCCTCGTTCCCGGCAACCATCTCATGGCCGGCCTGCTGGGCCAGCGCGACGAGTTGCTGCGACTGGTGGAAGGGGCGTTCGACGATGTGCGCATCGCCGTGCGGGGCAACGAGATCTCCATCGAGGGCGAGGCCGCCGAACGGGTGGGGGCGCTGTTCGAGGAGCTGATCATCCTGCTCGAGTCGGGCCAGGGTCTCGACGCCGTCCAGGTCCACCGGACCATCGACATGATGCACGACCACGTACGGCCGTCGGAGGTGCTCACTTCCGAGCTGCTCCGCTCGTCGCGGGGCCGGGCGGTCCGACCGAAGACCGGTGGTCAGAAGCAGTACGCCGACGCCATCGCCTCCAACATCGTCACCTTCGGTATCGGCCCGGCTGGTACCGGGAAGTCCTACTTGGCGGTGGCTCTGGCCGTCCAGTCGCTCCAGGCCCGGCAGGTCAACCGGATCATCCTCACCCGGCCGGCGGTGGAGGCAGGTGAGCGCCTGGGGTTCCTGCCCGGTGACCTCATGGCCAAGGTCGACCCCTACCTTCGCCCGCTGTACGACGCCCTGCACGACCTACTCGAGCCTGAGGGGGCCCAGCGGCTCATCGACCGAGGGCGCGGTCGAAGTGGCCCCGCTGGCGTTCATGCGGGGCCGTACGCTCAACAACAGCTTCATCATCCTCGACGAGGCCCAGAACACCAGTCCCGAGCAGATGAAGATGTTCCTCACCCGCATCGGCTTCGGTTCGAAGGCGGTGGTCACCGGTGACATCACCCAGGTCGACGTTCCCGGGGGCCGATCCGGTCTGGTCGGCCTCGAGTCGGTGCTGTCGGGGGTGCCCGACCTGGCCTTTGTCCATCTGGGCCAGCGCGATGTGGTCCGCCACCGGATCGTGGCCGACATCGTGGCCGCCTACGAGCGCCGCGCCCCGGGGGACCATGAGTCTTGATGTCTTCGCCGCCGACGAACAGGCGGACCACCCGGTGGCCGTCGATCGGTGGTCGGTGCTGGCCCGATCAGTGCTCGAAGCGGAGGGTGTGGTGAGCGACACCGAAGTCTCCCTGCTGTTCGTCGACGAGCAGACCATCGCCTCCCTCAACGAGCGCTTCCTCGACAAGCCGGGGCCGACCGATGTGCTTTCGTTCCCCATCGAGGACGAGGTCGACCGCAGCGGCCGGTCCCCGGACGAAGGCGGCACCGGGCCGGGGACCATCGAGGCCGACACCGGCCGTCTCCTGCTGCTCGGTGACGTGGTCATCTGCCCGGCGGTTGCGGCTCGGAACGCCGTAGACCACGGTGTCCCCTTTGACGATGAGATCGCCCTTTTGGTGGTGCACGGGATCCTCCACCTGTTAGGCATGGACCACGAGGTCGAAGCCGAGGCGGAACGGATGGAACGACGCGAACAACGGCTGCTGGACCGCTACTACCGGACCACCGCATGAGGCCGGATCCCGCCGGCCGGACGGGCACGCTCAGCGATGGCCATGCTCCTCGCTAGCGGCACGTTCACCCTGTCGGACGGAATCCTGATCGTGGTGGTAGTGGTGCTGTTGGCTGTATCGGCCCTGCTGGCCCTGGCCGAGACCAGTCTGGTCCGGATGAGCCGGGCCAAGGCCCTGGCCCTGGAGGACGACGGCCGGCGGGGGGCGAAGGTCCTGGTCCGCC
The DNA here is from genome assembly GCA_963824355.1 of uncultured Acidimicrobiaceae bacterium. Lineage (GTDB taxonomy): Bacteria > Actinomycetota > Acidimicrobiia > Acidimicrobiales > RAAP-2 > Bog-756. The sequence continues at coordinate 858,423 of CAWGOY010000017.1, forward strand.
TGACCCAGAACCCGCAGGGCTTCCTCAACCCGGTACTGCTGATGGTGCTGGTGTGCCAGCTGGTGGTGGCCACCCTGGTGGGCATCCTGGCCCACAGCTGGTTCGGTGCCTGGGGTGTGGCCGCCGCCACCGTGTTCGAGATCGTGGTCATCTTCGTCCTGGGTGAGGCGGTGCCGAAGAACTGGGCCGTGCACCATTCCGAGCGGGCTGCACTGTTCAGCGCTCCGCTGGTCTCGGCCATCGTCCGCTTCTGGCCCATCCGGGTACTTTCGGGCGCGCTGATCGGCCTGGCCAACCTGCTCATCGGGGAGAAGGGCCAGTACCTCGGATCCGACGTGACCGAATCCGAGCTGCTGGCCATGGCCGACGTGGCCCTGGAGGAGGAGGTGATCGAGACCGAGGAGCGGGCTCTCATCCACTCGATCATCGAGTTCGGCGACACGGTGGTACGCGAAGTGATGGTGCCCAGGCCCGACATGGTCACCATCGGCGCCGACGAGACGGTCGAGGCGGCACTGGAGCGGGCGCTGGCCGAGGGGTTCAGCCGGATGCCGGCCGTCGAGCAGCAGGTCGACGACGTGGTGGGGATCGCCTACACCAAGGACATGATCCGGACGGTCCGGGCCGGCGACGGGTCCGACGCCGTGCGGTCCCACCTGCGGGTGGCCCACTTCGTCCCCGAGACCAAGCGGGTGTCCGACCTGATGCGCGAGATGCAGGCGGAGACCTTCCACCTGGCCGTGGTGGTCAACGAGTACGGCGGAACGGCCGGCCTGGTGACGCTGGAGGACCTGATCGAGGAACTTGTCGGGGAGATCGTCGACGAGTTCGATGTGGAAGAAGCCCCGGTCGAACGGCTGGATACCGGCGAGCTACGGGTCAGCGCCCGACTGGCGGTCGACGAGGTCGACGAACTGGTCGACGCCCGGCTGCCCACCGGGGCCTGGGACACCGTGGGCGGGTTGGTGTTCGACCTATTGGGCCACGTCCCCGTGGCCGGCGAGTCGGTGACCGTCGACGGGTTGCGCCTGACCGTCGATCGGGTCAACGGGCGGCGGATCGAACGGGTGCGCATCCTGCCGCTTCCCGTCCCGGTACCCGGGGACGAGGTGTGACCGTGTTCCGATCGGGATTCGTTGCCGTGGTCGGTCGTCCCAACGTCGGCAAGTCGACCCTGGTCAACACCATGGTGGGGACCAAGGTGTCCATCACCTCGCCACGTCCCAATACCACCCGGTCCCAGGTCCGCGGGGTGCTCAACCGCCCTGACGCCCAGGTGGTCTTCGTGGACACGCCCGGACTGCACAAGCCCCGCACCGCCCTCGGGGAGCGGATGAACGAGTCGGCGTCGTCGTCGCTGGACGACGTCGACGTGGTGGTGGCCATGGTCGAGGCCACCGGCGCGGTGGGTCCGGGGGACCGGATGGTGCTTTCGGCATCGGCTCAGCGGGTCCGGGCCATGGCCCGAGCCGCCTCGCTCCACGCCGAGTTGGGTTCGGCCGACGGCGGGGACGCCGGCGACCCGACCCTGCTGGTGGTGGTCAACAAGATCGATCGGGTGGGAGGGGACGGAGTGCTCAGCCACCTGACCGCGGTGTCCGGGGTGATCGAGGCCATCGAGGGACAGGACGCCGAGCGACCCGTCCCCGTCGAGTACTTTCCGGTGTCGGCTACCTCCGGCCAGGGTGTGGCCGCCCTGGTGGACGCGGTGGTTGAGCGGCTGCCCGAGGGGCCTCGCTACTACCCCGAGGGGATGGTCACCGATGTGGCCGAGGCCTTTTGGGTGGCCGATCTGGTGCGTGAGGAACTGCTCCATCGGGTTGAGGACGAGCTGCCCCACAGCATCGCCTGCCGGGTCACCGAGTGGGATTGGCCGCGGGTCCGGTGCGAGATCCTGGTCGAGCGCGACTCGCAGAAGGGGATCGTGATCGGGAAGGGCGGGTCCACCCTGAAAGAGGTGGGCACAGCGGTGAGGACCCAGATGCCACCGGGTGCCTACCTCGAGCTGTTCGTTCGGGTGGAGAAGCGGTGGCAGCAGCGCGAGGAGGCGCTCGACCGCCTGGGTCTGTAACCCCTCTGGTCCCCGTGACCGTCCCGGTCAGCCGGAGCGGTGGGTGATCCGCCGACCGAGGGCCAGCACGGTCAGGACCGGGTCGTGGCGTAGGCCGAACAGGACGTAGCGGGCAGCCTTGTCCCGGTGGCCCTTGCGCAGTTCGACCGAGGCCGCACCGACCAGCTGCCCGATCCAGTACCGGCGGGTCCGGCGCATGCCGGTGCGGATGTCCCCGAGCAGGTCGGCCTCCCCGCGGCGGGTCGACCACCACTGCTGGACTCGCAGGGCCCGCCGCGAGGCCAGGTAGGCACCCCTGACGTCACCGGTCTCTTGGTGCTCGTGCTGCCGGTAGTGGACGAGCACCTCGGGGACGAAGACGAACGGACCGGTCCGGATCAGGCGGTAGATGAGGTCGACGTCCTCGCCGGGCGGGAGCATGGGGTGGAAGGTGCCGGCCCGGTCGAGGGCCTCCCGGGTCACCAACAGGGTGGGGATGGGGCGCGGCGCTCCTGGCGCAGAAAGCTCCGGACGTCGCCCGGAGCCAGATCCCCGGTGCCCACCACCTGGCCGGTGATGTCGATCGAGTCCCACTGGCAGTAGGAGGCCACCGCCTCGGGTCGACGCTCGAGGGCGGCCACGCCCAGGGCCAGCCGCTCCGGTGCCCACAGGTCGTCGTCGTCCAGAAAGGCCAGGTACCGGCCCCGGCTGCGACCGATCCCCACGTTGCGGGCCACACTGAGGCCGGCGTTGGCCTGGTGGACCACGATGGCCGAGGGGATGGCCGCCGCCGCCTCCTCGATGGCATCCGGGTCGGGAGACCCGTCATCGATCACGATCAGCTCCCAGTCCGTCGAGGTCTGGTCGGCCAGCGATGCCAGGGTCAAGGCCAGCAGCGGACCGCCCCGGTTGGTGGCCAGCACCACGCTGACCGAAGGCGGAACGCTCATGGTGACGCGATGGTACCGAGCCCCGGCCGGAGGCCGGGGGACATCAGCGGTCGGCCGTGATGCGTCGGAGGAACGCCTCCACCTCGGAGCGGTCGACCGATCGCTTCATCGGCGGGACCCGGGCCAAAAGGACGCCACGGTACCGGGCGGTGGCCAGCCGGCTGTCGAGGACGGCGACCACGCCGCGGTCGTCGGCCGACCGGATGAGCCGGCCCGCACCCTGGGCCAGCAGCGTGGCCGCCCGGGGCAGATCCACGGTGTTGAAGGCCCCAGCCCCGGCCCGCTCTCGCCGGGCCTGCAACACCGGATCGTCGGGGCGGGGGAAGGGGATCCGGTCGACGGTGACCAGGGTCAGGGTCCGGCCGGGGACGTCCACGCCCTGCCAGAACCCGAGGGTGGCGAAGAGGCAAGCGGCCTCATTGTCCGAGAAGGCCTTGACCAGCGCCGGCTTGGGCAGGTCCGATTGGGTCAGCACGGGGACGTCGAGTCGGTCGGACAGGACCTCCGAAGCCGCCCGCATGGCCCGCCAACTGGTGAACAGGGCCAGGGTCCGGCCACCGGCCGCCCGGATCAGTGTCTCGAGCTCGTCGATGGAGGGCAGGTTCCGACTCGGGCCGCCGCCGGTCGGGCAGTGACTGGGCGACGTAGAGCATGGCGTGGCGCCGGTAGTCGAACGGACTTCCCACATCGAGTTCGTCCACGGAGTCGGCCGGCAATGCCCAGGCGCTCGGACCAGGCCCGACCGGGACGGTGGCCGAGGTGAGCACCCCGGTGACCGAGCCCCACAGGTGTTCGGCTGAGCAGCGGACCGACGTCGATGGGGGAGACCCGCAGGATGGGTGCCCGGGAGTGCCGTCCACCCAGGCCACCTCGTCGTCGGTGAGCGTGGTCAGACGAGCCAGGTCGGCGGCCAGGTGGCCGGCAGCCAGCTGGACCCGATCCCGCCTGGTCTGGGCCGCCCCGGATTCCGCGTCGTCGGCGGTCCGCTCGGCCCGGCGCAGCTCCTCGACCAGGCGACGGACCCGGTCGGTCGCCAGGGTGAGCACCTGGGCCAGATCGGGGTCCGATGACCCGTGGTCGGGGCGGCTCTCTCGGAGGCCGTCCCGTTGGACGGATCCGCTCGCCCCTCTGCCGGCAGCTGGGGCCGCAGTGGCGGCCGGCTCGAGCCCGAGTTCCAGGCTGACCGGTTCGGGGAGCGACCGGGTCAGCCGGTCTCGCGGCTCCATCGGTGGTTCCGGTCCGTTCCCATGGGCAGCATCGGCGATGGCATCACCGGGGACGCCGCCGGCCGGCCAGGGGCGACAGGGCCCGTTGGAACAGCTCGGCGGGTCAGCCACCGCGTCGACAGGCCCAGTGCGACCCCGGGTTGCCGCCATCGAGCAGCGGTCGGGCCGACGGTGGCCAGAGCCCGGAAGCGTCCCGGACCGATCTCGACGCCGAGGCTGTCGGTCATCACCTCTTCGACCTCGTGGGCCTCGTCGAAGACCACCACCTGGTGGAGCGGGAGCACGGCGCCGCCGCTGGCCAGGTGGGCGCCGTACAGGTGGGTGTTGACCACCACGACGTCGGCCTCGGCGGCCCGGGCCCGGGCGTCCTCGGCGAAGCAGTCCCGGCCCGACGGGCACCGGAAGGCCCCCGGGCACTCGCGGGCGGTGGTCGACACCATGGCCCAGGCCCGGAAGTGGGGCTCGAAGTCCAGCTCGGCCCGATCGCCGGTGGTGGTGTCGTCGGCCCAGCCGACCAGCCGGCGGACCTGGTCGGCGAGACCCCGGCTCGACGGTCGCCGGCCGATCGGCTGCAGTCCGACGCCAGCGCCGGAGCCGGTCGGGGCCGGCCGGGGTGAGCGGGTCATCGGCATCGGGGGGGTCGGCCGAGTCGGGCTGCAGGGTGAGCTGGCCGCCGCGGCCGCCGATCTCGGCCACCCGCTGGCGGCACAGGTAGTTGCTCCGGCCCTTCAGGACGGCGAAGGAGAAGTCGCCGCCGACCGCCTCGGCCACCAGGGGCAGGTCGTTGTCGGCCAACTGGTCCTGCAGGGCCTTGGTGGCCGTGGCCACCACCACCTTCTCGCCGGACAGGGCGGCGGGGACCAGGTAGGCCAGGGACTTGCCGGTGCCGGTGCCGGCCTGGACCACCAGGTGGCGCCGCCGGCCATCGATCGGCCGACCGCGGTGGCCATGCGGCGCTGCCCCGTCCGGGACTCGCCGCCACCGGGGAGTCGCGACGCCACCTCGGCCAGGGTGGCGGTCACCTCGTCGGCCATCCGACCGACCCTATCGGCGGCCCCTGACGGCCCCGGTCGGCTGGTCGGACGCCGGCTCAGTGCCACTCGACGGCCAGGCCGATGGCCACCCCGAGGCCGACCACCACGATGCACCCACCGCAGGACGGCGGCCGGCAGGCGGCGGCCGTAGTGGCCGCCGAGCTGGCCGCCGATGGTCGAGCCGGCGGCGATCAGCGCGGCCACCGACCACGAACGTGGGTGGTGGCGATGAACACCACGGCGGCCACCCGTTGACCATGCAGGGCCAGCACGTTCTTGGTCGCCGTTGAGCCGCTGGAGGTCGTCGTCGATGAAGATGGCCAGCAGGGTGATGAGGATGACCCCCTGGGCGGCGCCGAAGTAGCCGCCGTAGATCCCGGTGAGGAACACCCCGACGAGCAGCGGGGCCCCACCGTGGGCGCGGCGGTCGCCGCCGCGCGGCCAGCCCGGCGCTGATCCGGGGCTGGACGGCCATGAGCACGGCGGCCAGGGCGATCAGGGCCGGGACGGCCGCCTTGAACACGCTGTGGGGGAGGGCCAGCAGCAGGACCGCCCCGGTCAGGCCGCCGAGCAGCGAGGCCGAGCCGAGCTGGAGGACCCGGCTCCGCTGGCCCGACCAGCTCGCGACGGTAGGCCACCACCGCGCTGGCGCTGCCGGGGACCAGGCCGACGGTGTTGGACACGTTGGCCAGCACCGGCGGGTAGCCCAGGGCCAGCAGGGTGGGGAAGGTGATCAGCGAGCCCGAGCCGACGATGACGTTGACCGTGCCGGCGGCCAGCCCGGCGGCGAAGATGGCCAGGGCGGCCCAGCGGGGACATGGGGAGGGTCTAGCGCCACCGGCGCCGGCTCAACCACCGGCGTCCGAGCCGCCGGCGCCGGCGCCGGGCGGCGCCGGCCAGGCACGGGCCGCCGTGGCGAGGCGATAGGTTCGCAGGGTGGAATCGGACAGGTGAGCGCAGCGGACGACGGAGTCGGGCCGCGGCGCCGACGGTGACCGCGGCCGACGTGGCCGACGGGCCCGATCCCCGCCCACGTGGCCTGCGTGATGGACGGCAACGGCCGGTGGGCGGCCCGCCGGGGCCTGCCCCGCACCGAGGGCCACGCCGCCGGTGAGGCGGCCCTGCTCGATGCGGTCGAGGGCGCCCTCGACCTGGGCATCCCGTGGATCACCATGTACGCCTTCTCCACCGAGAACTGGCGCCGGCCGGCCGACGAGGTCCGCTACCTGATGGGCTTCAACGAGAGCCTGCTGATGCGCCGCCGCGACGAGCTCCACGACAAGGGGGTCCGGATCCGGTTCGCCGGCCGGCGGGACTGGCGGGTGCCCAAGCGGGTGCTCAGGCGCATGGACGAGTCGATCGAGCTCACCGCCGGCCAACCGGCGCTGCACCCTGACCATGGCCTTCAACTACGGCGGTCGGGCCGAGATCGTCGATGCCGTGCGGGACCTGGTGGCCGACGGGGTCGCGGCCGACAAGGTCACCGAGAAGGCCATCCGCTCCCATCTCTACTTCCCCGACCAGCCCGATCCCGACCTGGTCATCCGGACCTCGGGCGAGCACCGGATCTCCAACTTCCTGCTGTGGCAGCTGGCCTACAGCGAGCTGGTCTTCGACGAGGTGCTGTGGCCCGACTTCCGCCGGACCCATCTGTTCGCGGCAGTCCGCGACTTCCAGCGACGCCAACGCCGGTACGGTGGGGTGCACTGATGGGCCACCGACCGCGGCTGGCCAGCGGCGGCGACCGGCGCCGCGACGACGCCGGCGGGGTGTGGATCGTCACCGGCATGGTGCTCGGGGTCATCGGTCTACGCCGGCATCGTGCTGATGGCATGGCCGGGTTCACCGCGGTCGCACCGCTGGTGGTCATCCCGCCGGTGCTGGCTGGTGATGATCGGCGGCCAGCAACCTGCTGGGCGGCGGGCGAACCTACGGGCCGTTCCCCGGGCCGGCCGGCCGGACCGGGGCGGGCCCCGCTCTCCTCCGGCGGCCCGAACGGCCCGCTCCGGTCCGACCGGTGATCGCCGACCAGCGGGGTCGTGGCCGACGGGGAGCCCACCGGGTCCCGATGACCCAGTTCCGCGACCGGGGCGTGGTGCTGCGCACCATCCGCCTGGGCGAGGCGGACCGGATCGTGACCCTGATGACCGAGCACCACGGCAAGGTGCGGGCGGTGGCCAAGGGCGTGCGCCGCACCACCTCCAAGTTCGGGTCCCGCCTCGAACCGCTCAGCCACGTGGCCCTGCTCGGCTGGCAGGGCCGGGGCGACCTCGACACCATCAACCAGGTCGAGGTCATCGACACCTTCCGTCCCGTCCGCGAGGACCTCGACCGGATGTCGGCGGCCTGTCCATGCTCGAGGTGGTCGACCAGGTTGGCCAGGAGCGCCACGCCAACCCCCGGCTCTACGAGATGGTGGTCGGGGCCATCGCCGCCCTGGCCGAGCGCAACTCGCCGATGGTGGCCCCGGCCTTCTTCCTCAAGGTGCTGGCCCTCGAGGGCTCGGCGCCCGTGCTCGACGGCGTGCGTGTCGTGCGGCCAGGACGACCCCGACGCAGCTGGTGGCCTTCGACATGGTCGAGGGGGGCGTGCTGTGCCGGGTTGCCGCCGGGGTCGGTCGCTGTCGCCCGACGGGCTGGCTCCTGCTGCGCCGCACACTGGGTGGGGGTCTGGCCGGGGTGCTGGCCGAGCCCCGCTCGGCGGTCACCGATGAGGTCACCGCCCTTGCCACCGAGGCCATGGAGGCCCATCTCGACCGCCGTCTCCGCTCGGTGCGCTCGGGCCAGGTCTCCTGACGTCCGCCCGGCGCCCGGCGCGCCGCGGCCGCCGTCGTGTGGTTCCGGCGCGACCTCCGGACTCCGACCATCCGGCCCTGGCGCCGCAGTCGAGGAGGCCCGTCGCTGGGCGGCCGGTGGTGCCGCTCTTCGTGGTCGACGACGGCCTCATGGGATCGGCCGGTGCCAACCGGCGGGCCTACCTGGCCCGGACGCTGGCCGCCCTCGATGCCTCGCTCGACGGGGCTCTCGTCCTGCGCCGGGGCCGGCCCGAGCGAAGTGGTGCCGGCAGTGGCCGCCGAGGTGGGGGCGAACCTGGTGTTCGCCACCGGGGACGGCGCCCCCTACGGTCGGCGCCGTGACGCCCGGGTGGCCGACGGCCCTGGCTGTCGGAGGCGGCCAGCTGGCCCTGGTCGGGTCGCCCTACGCGGTGGCGCCCGGGACGGGTCGCGACCGCGAGAGCGGAGCCCCCTACCGGGTGTTCACCCCGTTCCGCGGCGCGTGGCTGGCCCACGGCTGGCCGGCAGCGCGGTGCCCCGCCCGGGGTGCGTTGGCAGCGGGCCGACTCCGACGGTCTCGGCGGGCGAGCTGGCCACCGCACCCGACGGCCCGTCGACCTACCCGACGCCGGGGAGGGCGCGGCGCCGAGCACGCGCTCGAGCCGTTCCTCGACGGCCCTGTCGCCCAGCTACGAACGACGACCGCGACCGTCCCGACCATCAGGGCACGTCGCGCCTCTCGCCCTACCTGCACTTCGGGTCGATCCATCCCCGCGGAGGTCCTCGGCCGCCTCCCGTCAGGACCGTCGGGCGAACGGTTCCGCTCCGAGCTGGCCTGGCGCGAGTTCTACGCCGACGTCCTCTGGCACCACCCCTCGTCGGCCTGGGAGCGCTCTCCAGCCCATCGGCCGGCACCTCCGATGGGACACCGGCCCGATCCGCCGACCGGCGCTTTTCTGCCTGGGCGGCCGGGCGGACCGGGTTCCCCCTGGTCGATGCGGGCATGCGCCAGCTACTTGCCGAAGGTTGGATGCACAACCGGGTACGGATGCTCACCGCCTCGTTTCTGGTCAAGGACCTGCACCTCGACTGGCGCCGGGGCGCCCGTCTGGTTCCTCGATCTACTGGTCGACGGCGACCTCGCCTCCAACAACCACGGCTGGCAGTGGGTGGCTGGCACCGGCACCGATGCCGCTCCGTTCCACCGGGTCTTCAACCCCGCGGTCCAGGCTGAGCGTTTTGACCCGGACGCCGCCTATGTGGCCCGCTACGTGCCCGAGTCCGGCGGGTTCGGCTATCCGGCCCCCATGGTCGACCACGCCTCCGAACGGCGGGAAGCGCTCAGCCGGTGGGAGGAGGCCGGGCTCGCCCTTCGGGCGGTCGGAACCGACCGACCCGGCCGAACCCCCGACCGCACCGGCGGTCGCCGGTGACCCCGAGCAGCGTCCCCGCTCCCTTCGGCGTCTACGTCCACGTCCCCTTCTGCCGGTCGCGCTGCGACTACTGCGCCTTCGCCACCTATACCGACCGGGACCACCTCATCGACCGGTACGCCGATGCCTGCACCACCGAGCTGAACCGGATTCGGTGCGAGGAGGCCATGGCCCCGGCCACGTCGGTCTTCTTCGGCGGTGGCACCCCGTCCCGCCTCCCCTCCGACCTCCTGGCCGGGATCCTCGAGGCGGTGCCCCGCACTGCCGATGCTGAGGTCACCGTGGAGTGCAATCCCGAGGACGTGGACGCGGAGCGGATGGCCGCCTACCGGGCCGCCGGGGTCACCCGGATCTCCCTTGGCGTGCAGTCGACCGTGCCGCACGTGCTGGTCGGGCTGGGGCGTCACCACCGTGCCGGACAGGCCCTCGACGCAGCCGCCGTCGTGGGTGACGCCGGCTTCACTACGTGGAACATGGACCTGATCATCGGCGGTGCCGGTGAGACCGATGCCGACTGGGAGCGGAGTCTCGCCGATGTGCTCGGCCTGGCATCGCCACCGCCCCACCTCAGCGCCTACGCCCTCACCGTCGAGCCGGGTACGCCGCTGGCCGCCGAGCCCCGCCGGCACCCCGACGACGACATCCAGGCGGGGAGGTACGAGACCACCGACCGGATCCTGGCCGAGGCTGGGTACCAGTGGGAGGAGATCTCCAACTGGGCCCGTCCCGGTCACCGCTGCCGGCACAACGGCCTCTATTGGGATCAGGGTGATTACCGCGGCATCGGCTCGGCGGCCCACTCCCACCGCGGCGGCCACCGCTGGTGGAACCTCAGGACCCCCGACCGCTACATCGCCGCAGTCGAAGGGGGTCGTGCGGTGGTGGCCGGTGAGGAGATCCTCTCTGCCGAACAGCGGGCGTTCGAAGCCCTGTGCCTCCAACTGCGTACTCCGGGTGGAGTTCCCTCCGACTCGCTCCCCGAGCTTCCCGAGCTCGAAGGTCTGGTCGACCGGCGGGACGGACGGGCGGTGCTCACCGTGCCTGGACGGCTCCTGGCCAACGCGGTGACCTGCCGCCTGGCAGGACCGGGGACCCTGGCGACCCCGGGCCCGGTGACCGTCGGCCCCACCGGGACCGACCGGGGGGATCCAACCGGTACGATTCGTCCCTATGCCTGACCCGGAAGCTTCCCCTGACGCGCCCAGCGGAGAACCACCCGACACCGGCAACCTCATGGACAAGGTGATCGGGCTGTGCAAGCGCCGTGGCTTCATCTTCCAGTCGGCCGAGATCTACGGCGGTTTCCGGTCCACCTACGATTACGGCCCGCTCGGGGTCAACCTGCTACGCAATGTCAAGAACGCCTGGTGGGAGGCGATGGTCCAACGCCGTGACGATGTGGTCGGTCTGGACGCGGCCATCCTCTCCCCTCCGGCGGTGTGGGAGGCGTCCGGGCACCTGGCCAACTTCACCGACCCCCTGGTCGACTGCCGCCAATGCCACCAGCGGTGGCGGGAGGACAAGATCGACGGGGTGTGCCCGAACTGCGGTTCGAGCGAGTTCACCGAGGCACGGGCTTTCAACCTCATGTTCAAGACCCACGCCGGCCCGGTGGAGAACGAGGGGGCGGTGGCCTACCTCAGGCCGGAAACGGCCCAGGGCATGTTCATCAACTTCGCCAATGTGCTCCAGACCACCCGCAAGAAGCCCCCCTTCGGCATCGCCCAGGTGGGCAAGTCGTTCCGCAACGAGATCACTCCTCAGAACTTCGTCTTCCGCACCCGCGAGTTCGAGCAGATGGAGATGGAGTACTTCGTGCCCCCGGCCGATGCCGATCACTGGTTCGCCTACTGGTTGGAGGAGCGCTACCGGTGGTACACCGACCTCGGGATCCCCGAGGCCGAGCTGCGGTTGCGCCACCACGACCACGACGAGCTCTCCCACTACTCGACGGCCACCGCCGACGTCGAGTTCCTCTTTCCCTGGGGCTGGGACGAGCTCGAGGGGATCGCCAACCGCACCGACTTCGACCTCAAGGCCCACGCCGCGGCGTCGGGTGAGCGCCTCGAGTACTTCGACCAGCCCACCGGGGAGCGGTACGTCCCCTATGTGATCGAACCGGCCGCCGGCGCCACTCGGACCATGATGGCTTTCCTGCTCTCCTCCTACCGCGAGGACACCGTGGGAGGGGAGGCCCGCACGGTGCTCCGCCTCCACCCGCGGCTGGCGCCCTACCAGGTGGGGGTGCTGCCACTGTCGAAGAAGGAGACTTTGGAACCGCTGGCCCGCTCCGTCCTCACCTCCCTGCAGCCCCACTTCATGTGCGACTACGACGTGACCCAGTCCATCGGCAAGCGGTACCGCCGCCAGGATGAGGTGGGGACGCCATGGTGCGTCACCGTCGACTTCGACTCCCTCGACGACCATGCGGTGACGGTGCGCGACCGTGACACCACCGACCAGGTGCGGGTGCCCGTGGACGGGCTGGTCGCCGAACTGCGACGGAGGCTCGACCGGGCCTGAGCGGTTCCCCGGGCGAGGGGGGCGCCCCACCATCACTCGTTTCGGCTAGCGGGTATGGCACCATCGCCGGTTGATGAGGCGGAACCGCGGCTGTGTGGCGGCACGGGTTGGTACCGTCCTGGCGGCGACCGGCCTGGTGCTGGCCGCCCTCACCCTGGTCGACGCGGTGACGCCCACGGCCCATGCGGCCACAGTCAACCCGTACCAGGTGACCTTCGTGGCCCGGCAGTGCCCTGCCTACAGCGACATCACCGCCAATCTCAACCGCAACAACATCCAAGAGAGCCTCAAGGATCTCGGGGCCAACAGTGCCTACAGCCCGGGCCAGCCCATCTCCCCGTCGGTCGAGACACCCAACCAGCCCAACTGCACCCCCCTCGACGGCTGGCAGTTCACCTTCGGGAACGGCATCAACGGCAAGACTCCGGGCACCAACCTGTCGCGGGTGTCCAGTCCGGTGTCGCCCCCCATCACCGTGCAACCGTCGGTCCCCTTGCTCGACGCCCAGGGCAACCCGACCGGTCAGACCATCGCCGCGGCCGCCACCGTGACCCTCACCCAGGCCCAGGTGAGCGCGGCCCTCAGCCACAACCTGTGGGTCCAGGGGGGCACGGCAACCGACCCCCTGCTCACCGGCACCTTCGGCAGTCAAGTACGCCTTCGGCGCCCTGCGCTGCGCTATCGACAACCTGAACGGTGACAACGTGGAGTGGGTAGGTTTCGCCTCCGGCCAGACCAACGTGTTCTGCTACTACTACGCAGTGGTCAACGCCCCGCCTCCGGGGACGATCACCATCGTCAAGCAGTTGGGTGCCGGGGAGACCGGGACCAACATCTTCCAGTTCAACGGCACCATCTCCTACAACCCGGGTGGTGACTTCGAGATCCCGGTGAGCGGCCCGGCTCCGTCGACCGGCCAGGTCAGCTTCACCCGGGCGTCCGGCCATACCTGGACCTTCTCCGAACTGCCCTACGCCGGGTTCCAGGCGCCGACCATCAACTGCACCAGCGCCAACAACACCAGCACCTCGACCATCGCCGGATCAGGGGTGTCCGTGGCGCTCGGCGCGGGGGACACGGTCACCTGCACCTTCGTAGACACCCGGTCCGTGACCACCAGCCTGTCGCTGTACAAACAGACCTCGGGCGGCTTCGGTGGTCCGTTCAACTTCACCGCCACCCCGCCGGCCGGATCCGGTCTTCCGGTCTCGCAGTGGTCGGCCAGCACCGCCGCAGCCGACACCCCGGTACTGGCCGGGTCGGTGTCCGACACCAGCGGAGCCTCGGTGGGCACCTGGACGTTGGCCGAGGACCTCACCGCGGCCAACGCCGCCGCGGTGGGCGGGACCTGGTCAGCGTCGGAGTTCGACTGCAACGGGGACACCGGTGCCTACCCGGACCAGACGGCCACCACCCAGACGGTGGCCGTGACCTCGGGAGCCTCGCTCGACTGCACCTTCATCAACGCCTTCACCCCCAACGGCACCTTGACCATCACCAAGACCACCACCGGAGGTGTCGGATCTACCGACTTCGTGGTCACCCCGGTCATCGATCAGACCGACACCACCGTGCCCGGTGACACCACCGACCCGGTGCTCACCGCCACCACCACTCAGGCCGGAGTTCCGGTCGCCGCCACCCAGACCGCCGGCAGCCCGCTCGACCCTCTCGACCTCGGCCAGTACTCGATCGTGGAGGAGGGCCCCGAGGATTCCATCCTCGGAACCTGGGCCCCGGTGTCCATCTCCTGTGACGGCACACAGAGCGATCCGACGACGTCCGACGTTTTGGTCACGCTCACCTCCGCCGAGCCCCATGTGACCTGCGCGTTCACCAACGCCTTTACCGCCGTCCAGCAGGCGTCCACCACGTCGACGACCACCGCCGGCGGGTCGTCCTCGAATGCCGCGGCACTACTGGCCGCCACCGGGCCCGACATTCGGGTGCCCCTCGGGCTGGCCGTCGCGCTGATCCTGGTCGGACTGGCCCTCCTTGCTCCCAACCGTACCCGGCGGGCCCGGGCCAACGCATCGGCGTCGCCCGCCGACCGTCTGAGCGGTCCGGGCGACTGAGCCTCGGAGAGGGTACCGAAAGGCGCACCGGCCGTTGGTGGTCGTCCCTTCGGTCGCCCGATCGTCATTCCAGCCGACGGGCGGCAGGTAGGGTGAATGGCCTGGACCGGTAGCCCGTGCCGGTCGGCAACACGCTGCGACTTCCCACCCCCAGGAGACTCCGTCCCGATGCCATTCGTGTACGACTTCGACCACGCCCACCGCAAGCCCCCATGGAGATGAAGGACCTCCTCGGGGGCAAGGGGGCCAACCTGGCCGAGATGACATCGGTGCTCGGGCTGCCGGTGCCGCCCGGCTTCACCATCGCCACCACCGCCTGCCGGGCCTACATGGAGGCGGGCTGGCCCGAGGGGCTGACCGCCGAGGTGGCCAAGGCCCGGACGCGCTGGAGAAGACGATGGGCAAGCGGATCGGCGACCCGGCTGACCCGCTGCTGGTGTCGGTCCGCTCGGGTGCCAAGTTCTCGATGCCCGGGATGATGGACACCGTCCTCAACCTGGGCCTCAACGACCAGTCGGTGGAGGGCCTGGCCAAGCAGACCGACGACGAGCGGTTCGCCTACGACTCCTACCGCCGGTTCGTGGCCATGTACGGCCGCATCGTGCTCGGCGTCCCCGGCGACGAGTTCGACGCCCTGCTCGACGCGGCCAAGGAGCTGGCCGGGACGACGTCGGACGCCGGCGTCCCCGTCGAGCTGCTGCGCTACCTGGTCGAGGCCTACAAGCAGATCGTCGAGCGCCACACCGGCAAGCCCTTCCCCCAGGATCCCGACGAGCAGCTGCGGGGGGCCATCGAGGCCGTCTTCGCCTCGTGGAACGGCCCCCGGGCCGTCGCCTACCGGGTCCGTGAGCGCATCGCCCACGATCTCGGTACCGCGGTCAACGTCCAGGCCATGGTGTTCGGCAACCGCGACGACAACTCGGGCACCGGGGTGGGCTTCACCCGCGACCCGGCCACCGGAGCCAACGGCGAGTACGGCGACTTCCTGGTCAACGCCCAGGGCGAGGACGTGGTGGCCGGCATCCGCAACACCGAGCCGCTGTCGGCCCTGCGAGGACGAGTTCCCGAAGATCCACAAGGAGCTGCTCGACATCTTCGCCCGGCTCGAGGCCCACTACCGGGACATGTGCGACACCGAGTTCACCATCGAGCAGGGCAAGCTGTGGATGCTCCAGACCCGGGTGGGCAAGCGCACCGGGCCGGGCCGCGCTGCGCATGGCGGTCGACATGGTGGGCGAGAGGGCCATCAAGCTGACCAAGGCGGAGGCCGTCGAGCGGATCACCGGCGAGCACCTCGAGCAGGTGCTCCACCCCCAGTTCGCCGGGCACGGGTCACGACGTGCTGGCCACGGGGCTGGGCGCCTCGCCGGGCGCCGCGGTCGGTCGGGTCTACTTCACCGCCGACGACGCCGCAGGCCGCCGCCGAGCGGGGCGAGACAGGTGGTCCTGGTCCGCAGCGAGACCTCGCCCGAGGACGTCCACGGCATGCTGGCCGCCGAGGGCATCCTGACCGCCCGGGGCGGCCTGGTCAGCCACGCCGCCGTGGTGGCCCGGGGCTGGGGCAAGCCGGCCGTGGTCGGGGCCGAGGCGCTGCGCATCGTCGGCACTCGTCGTTCGCGGTGGGCGACACCGTGGTCAACGAGGGCGACTGGATCTCGGTCGACGGCACCAACGGGACGGTGGTGCTGGGCCAGGTCGCGGTGTCCGAGGGCGAGCACCCCGCCCGAGTTCGACACCATCCTGGGCTGGGCCGACGAGATCCGGGCCGGCCACCTCGGGGTCCGGGCCAACGCCGACAACGGGCCCGACGCCGCCAACGCCCGCAGCCTTCGGGGCCGAGGGGATCGGGCTGTGCCGGACCGAGCACATGTTCCTGGCCGAGGACCGGCTGCCCATCGTGCGCCGGATGATCCTGGCCGCCACCCCGGCCGAGGAGGAGGCGGCCCTCGAGGAGCTCCGGGTGGCCCAGCGGGCCGACTTCGTCGAGATCCTCGAGGCCATGGACGGCCTGCCGGTGACCATCCGGCTGCTCGACCCGCCGCTGCACGAGTTCCTGCCCGACACCGAGGAGCTGGCCATCAAGGAGGCCACCGTCGGGCTGACCGACGAGGAGGAGCGCCTGTACGAGGCGGCCAAGGCGTGGCACGAGTTCAACCCCATGCTCGGCACCCGCGGCGTGCGCCTCGGGGTGATCAAGCCCGGGCTCTACGCCATGCAGGTGCGGGCCCTGATGGAGGCGGCCCTGGACCGGGTGGCGGCCGGCGGCCACCCGATCGTCGAGATCATGATCCCCCTCACCGTCTCCCGGGAGGAGCTGGCGCTGGCCCGCTCGTGGGTGGAGGCGGCCATCGCCGAGGCCCACGGCCGAGGCCGGCCGGTCGTCCGGCGGCCAAGAGGGCCGGTCGGCCGCCGGGTCGCTCGAGGTGCTCATCGGCACCATGATCGAGACGCCCCGGGCCGCCCTGCGGGCCGGCGAGATCGCCGAGGAGGCCGACTTCTTCTCCTTCGGCACCAACGACCTGACCCAGATGACCTTCGGCTTCAGCCGCGACGACGTCGAGGGCCGGATGATGTCGGCCTACCTGGAGAAGGGCCTGCTGAAGCGCAACCCGTTCGAGGTGGTCGACCCCGACGGGGTCGGGCGAGCTGGTCCGGCTGGGCGTCGAGCGGGGCCGGGCCACCCGGCCCGACCTCAAGATCGGGGTCTGCGGCGAGCACGGCGGCGATCCCGAGTCGATCGCCACCTTCGCCGAGGCCGGGCTCGACTACGTGAGCTGCTCGCCCTTCCGGGTGCCCATCGCCCGGCTGGCCGCCGCCCAGGCCGTGCTGGCCGGTGCACACCGCCGCCCGGACCGGCGACCGGAAGCCGGCAGCCGGCAAGGCCGCGCCGCCAAGGGCGGCCAAGCCAAGGCGCAAGGGCCAAGCGGCCGTCCGGCGGACCGGCCCGCCGGGAGCGTCGGGCCGGTGCCGGACGGAGCCGGCCGACCGACGCGGTACCGTCGCGTCCATGGGCATCCCCGACGAGGACGTGGCCCGGGTCCGGGCGGCGACCGACATCGTCGCCCTGATCGGGGAGCACGCCGCCCTCAAGCGCCAGGGCCGGCGCTGGGTCGGGTCTGTGCCCGTTCCACGGCGAGAAGTCGCCCTCGTTCAGCGTCAACGCCGAGGAGGGCTTCTACTACTGCTTCGGCTGCCAGGCCAAGGGCGACGCCATCAGCTTCGTCCGGGCCATCGAGCACCTCGACTTCGTCGACGCCGTGCGGCGGCTGGCCGACACGGGCCGGGATCACCATCCGCGAGGACGCCAACGCCGGGCGGGACAGCCAGCGCCGCAAGGTCTTCCTCGACGCCATGGAGCGGGCCACCGAGTGGTACCACCAGCGGCTGCTGACCGGCGCCGACGCCGGTCAGGCCCGCGACTACCTGCGCAGCCGGGGCTACGACGGCGACGTGGTGCGGCGGTTCCGGCTGGGCTGGGCCCCCGACGACTGGGACACCCTGTGCACCGGCGCTGGCGCTCGACGAGGACGCTGGCCGTCGGGGCCGGGCTGGGCTTCGTCAACCGGCCGGGGCCGGCTCCAGGACGCCTTCCGGGCCCGGGTGCTGTTCCCCATCTGCGATCCGTCGGGCCATCCGGTGGCCCTCGGGGGGCGGATCCTGCCCGGGCAGTGCCGACCCGGCCAAGTACAAGAACTCGCACCGAGACGCCCATCTACTCCAAGCGCCGGACCCTCTACGCCCTCAACTGGGCCAAGCAGGACGTCATCGCCCGGGCGAGGTGGTGGTCTGCGAGGGGTACACCGACGTCATCGGGCTTCTTCGAGGCCGGGGTGGAGCGGGCCGTGGCCACCTGCGGGACGGCCCTGGCCGAGGAGCACGTGCGGCTGCTGCGGGAACTTCGCCCCCCGGGTGGTGCTGGCCTTCGACGCCGACGGCGCCGGCCAGTCGGCCGCCGGCCGCTTCTACGAGTGGGAGCGCAAGCTCGAGCTCGACGTGGCCGTGGCCGCCCTCCCGCCGGGCTCGGACCCCGGCGAGCTGGCCCGCACCGATCCCGACGGCCTGCGGGCGGCCGTGGCCGGGGCCAAGCCCTTCCTCCAGTTCCGGGTGGAGCGGATCCTGGCTGCCGCCGACCTGACCACCCCCGAGGGCCGGGCCCGGGCGGCCGACGCCGCCCTGGCCGCGGTGGCCGAGCACCCCGACGACCTGGTGCGGGACCAGTACGTGATGCAGGTGGCCGAGCGGTGCCGGCTGGAGCCCGCCGCTGCTGCGCGAGCGGCTCGAGCAGCTCCGCCGGGAGGGCCCCCGTGCCCGCGTCCCGGCCGGTCGGGGCCGGACCGAGCGCGCACCGGCCGGTGGCTCGCCGTCGCCGACCGGCGTCGAGCGGCGACCGGACCCCGGCGAGCCCTGGGTGCGTGAGCCCGACGAGACGGCGGCTGGGACGCCGACGGCTTCGACGGGGCCGGCGCTGGTCGACCGTGGGCGCAGCCGACGGCCGGGGCGGCGACGGCGGCGACCGGCCCGGCCCCGGGTCGGCGTGCCGGCGAGTTCCGGCCCGGGCTCGAGGCGCTGCGACTGGCCATCCACCGGCCCGAGGAGGTGGGCGACCGGCTGGAGGCGGCCCTGTTCCGCGACGACCTCCAGCGGGCCGCCTTCCAGGCGCTGGTGGAGCCGACGACCTGCACGCAGGCCATCGACACGTCGCCACCCGAGGTGCGGGCCCTGCTGGTGCGGCTGACGGTGGAGGAGCCGCGGGGCGACCCGACGAGGTGGTGGTCCAGCTGGTGCGGGACGCGGCCCGCCGGGAGCTGACCGGTGATCACCGTGGAGGCCCGCACGTCGTCGGAGGCGGTCGCACGAGGCGGCTGAGCGTGGCTCGCTGGGTCCAGGAGCTGGACGATCCGGTCGCCTCGGCCGAGGCGACGGCCAGGTTGGTAGCCTGGCTGATGGTGAGGGCACAGACGAGTACATCGGGGCAGCGGACGTGATCGCCAAACCGGCGTCGTCGATCGCGTGGTCGTCGATCGGGCCGGAGCGCTCGAGCCCCCGGTCGGCGGTCCTCGCCCTTCCACGCCTGCTCGACACGTCCCGGCTGATCAGTTCGACGCGCTCATCCGGACGGGACGGGCCCGTGGCGGCCTGACCCAGGACGACGTGATGACCGTGCTCCGCTCGGTGGAGTTGAGCGCCGAGCTGATCTCGGAGGTGGTCGAACGGATCAGGGAGGCCGGCATCGAGTTCACCTACGACACCGGCGAGACCACCGTGGTGCCGATGACCGGAGCGGTGGCCGCCGAACTGTCGGGCCGGTTGCACGAGGGGTTCTCCCTGGTGCCTGACCGGCTGGCGATGCCCGGTCGACGTTCCGGCCGTTGGGGTCGGCGACGACCGAGGTCACCCGGCCCGCCAGCCAACGGCAACGGCCACCTGGTCACCCCGGTCCGACCAGCGCCAGGAGGAGGCCCCGACGGCACCGGGGCGGCCGGCCAAGAAGGAGCGGGGTCCCCGCCGGCCGGCCAGCAACGACGGCTATGTCGACGCCGACGGCTTCCGGGGGTCGGCGGCCGATCCGGTGCACATGTATCTGAAGGAGATCGGCAAGGTCAAGCTGCTCGACGCCGCCCTCGAGGTCGAGCTGGCCGAGCGGATCGTGGCCGGCAACGAGGCCGCCGAGCGGCTGGCCGCCTTCGATGGAGCCAGCGGCGAGAGCTACCCGGGTCGGGCCGCCGACCGGGTGCTGGTCCGACGGGGCCAGGCGGCCAAGGAGGCGCTGATCGAGGCCAACCTCCGCCTGGTGGTGTCCATCGCCAAGCGCTACCGGAACCGGGGCCTGGCCTTCCTCGACCTCATCCAGGAGGGCAATCTCGGGCTGATGCGGGCGGTGGAGAAGTTCGACCACACCAAGGGCTTCAAGTTCTCCACCTACGCCACCTGGTGGATCCGCCAGGCCATCACCCGGGCCATCGCCGACCAGGCCCGGACCATCCGGATCCCGGTCCACATGGTCGAGACCATCAACAAGGTGGTGTGGGCCCAGCGCCAGCTGCTGCAGGAGCTCGGCCGCGAGCCGACCGCCGAGGAGGTGGCCGGACGGGTCGACTTCTCCATCGAACGGGTCCGCGAGATCCAGAGGATCAACCAGGACACCGTCTCGCTCGAGCAGCCCATGGGCGACGAGGACGATTTCAGCCTGTCCGACCTCATCGAGGACCGCGAGGCGGTGGTTCCCGACGACGCCGCCGCCCGCATGATGCTCGACGATGCCGTACGCGAGGCGCTCGGCCACCTGTCGCCCCGCGAGCAGGATGTGGTCCGGCTGCGGTTCGGCCTCGAGGACGGCAAGATCCGCACGCTCGAAGAGGTGGGCAAGGCCTTCGGCGTGACCCGCGAGCGCATCCGCCAGATCGAGGCCAAGACGCTGGCCAAGCTGCGCCGGCCCGAGTCGGCCCAACTCCTGCGGGACTACCTCGACGAGGCCTGACCAACGTCACCGCCGGGATCGAAGTCGAACGGGCCGGATCCGGTCAGTGCCGGTGGTTGTTGAGGGCGGCGGCCAGATCCTCGGCCAGGTCGAGGGCGATGGCGTCAGCGGCCTGCTCACCGTTCCGCCACCCGAGGCGGACCCCGATGGTGTCCTTCATCCGCTCCACGCCCAGGGTGGCCACGGCCTTGGACTTGTCGGCCACCAGCGAGGTGGTGCCGGCCACCGGCGCCGAACGTCGGAAGGCACCGGCCGAGCGGACGATCTGCAGGTACCTCCCCCGTCCGGCCTGTGCCCCGAGGACGTAGCCCACGGCAAAGGCGACAGCAGTGGCGATACGAATCTTCACCGGCCCATTGTGCCCGGCTCGGGGTGGTGGCGCATCCTGTCCGTCCGCCGAGCGGTCACCGGCTAATGTCCTCAGGCACGCCGCGGCGCCGATCAGCCCCGGTCGGCCTCGTTCCGGGGTAGCTCAATCGGCAGAGCGAGCGGCTGTTAACCGCTAGGTTGAGAGTTCGAGTCTCTCCCCCGGAGCTTCTCCCAGTTCAGGGGGTTGTACGTCTCGACGCGGTGGATTGTGGCGATTTCGGCGTCTGGCGGGTTGCGCGCCGAGGGCGGTCCGGCAACCACCATGGCGTCCGCAGAACGACTGGGTGTGAAGGTCGGACCGAGCCGTCGATGGCGGGGAGCACCGTGGCGCTCAGGGCAACGTTCGGCGTCAGATGGCGTGAAGGCGATGCTGGGTGCCGTACCGATGACGCAAAGTGAGTGCGTCCAAATCGACCCCTCGACGAGTCTTGACCGGCACGGGCGAAGGTGGGAGGTTCGCAGTGACGGCGGCTGATCCGAAGGGACAGTAAGTTGGGGAATCGGTGGAGGCAGGCGGGTGCCCTCGTTGGCGTGGTGGTCGGGGTCAGCGTTATTACGATCGGGACCGCTCAGGCGGCGACAGTGACCTACAACTCGTCGTTCCCGTTTGTTGCACCGCTCGAGCGGGCTCCCTATGTAACGGACCTGCAACAGACGACGGCCGAAGTCAACTGGGCCACGAGCGGAACGACGCCCGGGTACGTGGAGTGGGGCCCGAGCGGCAGTTGCACGGTCGACAAGGTGACGGCCGGCAACAAGTTGCCGGACTTCGAGCCCAACGTGGACACGGCAAACGCCACGACCGACCAGGTGGCCACCAGCCCGAGTGACTACCAGTACTCGGTGAAGCTGACAGGACTGAACGCCGGCACGTCGTACTGCTACGAGGTATTCACCTCGGCCAACGTCAACCTGTTGGGATCGGGGGTGTCCCAGAAGTTCTCGACCCTGGACGCCACCACGTCCACGGCCCCAATCACCTTCGACGTGGTCGGTGACCTCGGTGAGACCGATGGTGCCGATGAGTCGAGCGCCCACGTGAACGAGGACCAGGCGGCCATCGACGATGAGATGGGGACATCGGCGGCCAAGTTCGTGATCACGGCGGGCGACGTGAGCTACAGCGACGGTTCGAACACGGACTACGGCGACATGACCAAGACGCCGACGAGTGGCACCAGCGAGGTGAGCAACATCTTCGGACAGGCGTACTGGCCTCAGTTGCATGGCCTGCCGACGTTTCTGGCCGACGGCAATCACGGTGAGAACATCACCGGGATCCGCACCTGGCCGGAAGAGCAGACGGCCACGAACGACTCGCCCAGTCCCGGCACGTTCGCCTTCGACAACTATGCCGCCAACTCACTGGCGCCGGCCACCTCGTCGCCGGACGACTGGTACGCCTTCCAGGACGGTGACGTGCGGATCTACGTGCTCGACGCGGCCTGGCAGGACGGATCGACCTACCTGGGGACCACGAAGGCCACAGGCTCCGAATGTGCCCAGAACGCCGACGAGTGCGAGGGATACCAGCTCGATGCCTCCGAGCACTGGCAGCCCACATCGCCGGAGATGAGCTGGCTGACCAAGGATCTGGCCGCCCACCCCGGTGGGATCAAGTTCGCCGTGTTTCATTACCCGTTGACCAGCATGAACACCGACCAGCAGACCGATCCGTATTTGGACTCGGCCCTCGAGCCGGTACTGGAGAAGTACGGGGTGAGCATGGTGTTCAATGGTCACGCCCATACCTACCAGCGGTTCGTCCCTGACGCCGGGTCGGGTCAGATGATCAGCTACGTCAGCGGGGGAGGGGGCGGCGTCCTCGAGCCGGTTGACGGGAACAGCGACAAGTCAGGGCTGTGCGCCAAGGAGATGAAGGTAGCCAAGGTGTACGCCATCGGACACGACAGCACGAAGGGTTCCTCCTGCGGCCAGAGCGTGCCGGCGAGCACGAGTGTGGTTCCTGCCGATGTCTACAACTTCCTCGAGGTGACGGTGTCCGGAAACCAGATCACGGTGAGCCCGGAGAACGCGCTGGGACAGGTATTCGACAAGCAGAGTTACACGGTGGCCAACGGGGTGACGACGCTGAACGCTGGGTGATTCGCCGTGATGGCCGCAAGAGGCTCATGGGGGGCGGCCCCGCGGTGTCAGCCCGAGCCCCGGTGCGGTTGCGGAAGGGTGGCAAGGTAGGGAGGGTAATGAGACCGGCGGCGAGCAGCCTCCACCTCGACCGCAGGTTGAGGGTTCGGGGAACCTCACATTCGTCGCCGACCGCATTCGTAGGTCCCGGGCTCCGTGTTGAGAAGGGTGAGACAGGGAAGTTCCCTTGCCACTCGGAAGGGTCTCCGAACATCTTCGTTTGGACGGGAAGAAACCGGTCTGCGGCGGCGACTAGAAGGGGTGCGGGGGATCTTCGGCGGATCCCTGCAGTCGCCCGTCCAAAGGCCGGGCATCCCATCGAACCCACCAGGGGGAAGAACCACATGGATCACCCATTTCACCGTCAGCATGAGCCGGTCGCTTCCGGGGGTAGGCGCCGATCGAGGGGCAGAACGGCCTTCTCCCTGGCCGTGGCTGCACTGCTGGTCGCCCCGCTGGTGGCACTGGCCGGCAGCTCGGCTGCTTCGGCCGCGTCCCGGGTGATCCCCCCCGTCACCAACTGTCCGACCTACGCGTCCACCTTCGGATCCAACGTGGTCTCGGTGACCTTCCACTACCAGTCGGTGGCCCAGACCTGGATCGTGCCCTCCACGGCCGTGGCCTCGTCGATCTGCATTGACGCCAGTGGGGCTCAGGGTGGCCAGAGCAGCGCCCAGCCCGGAGGGACCGGGGGAGACGTCAACGTGGTTCCGAATGTTGCCACCGGCCAGTCGCTGCAGCTCGTGGTGGGCAAGCGGGGCGCTTCGGGTGCCGGCGGTTCCGGTGCCGGCAGCGGGGGTGGAGGCACTTACGTTTTCGCTCCTAACGGCAGCGTATTGGCCGTCGCTGGCGGCGGTGGCGGGGCCGGCGTCTCCGGCAACGGCGGCGGTGGTGGACCGAATCCCGGAAGTACCAACGGCAACGGGTTCGCCGGCACCGACGGCACCGTTTCCGGCAGCGGTGGTTCGGGAGCCACCACCACGTCGGCCGGTGCGGCGGGAACCGGTGCGGGAACGTCGGGAGGTGGCCCGACCCAGTCGATCAGCTCCCAGGCCAACGGCGGCAGCGGTGATCCCAGCGGCGGCGGCGGGGGTGGCGGCGGCTACTACGGCGGCGGTGGGGGCGGGGTGAACGCCGGTGGTGGCGGCGGGTCGAACTATGCCAATCCCGCCTGGTCACTTTCCGCCCCCTACTACCAGGGGCAGTGGGTGAACAACGGCAACGTCACCATCTGGTACCAGAGACTCGATACCCACCAACTCGTCGCCGGGAAGTGGCTGTGCCCCACTGGTGTCCTGCACCCAGACCAACTCGGCCCCCAGCTACGGCTACTGGCTCGGTGCCTCCGACGGTGGCATCTTCACCTTCGGCGACGCGGTGTTCCACGGCTCACAGGGGTCGACCAGGCTCAACGCGCCGATCGTGGGCATGGCATCGACACCTCCGGCTAACGGCTCGCCATCGAACGGCTACTGGTTGGTGGCCTCCGACGGTGGCA
Organism: uncultured Acidimicrobiaceae bacterium; assembly: GCA_963824355.1. GTDB lineage: Bacteria > Actinomycetota > Acidimicrobiia > Acidimicrobiales > RAAP-2 > Bog-756. The sequence goes on from CAWGOY010000017.1 coordinate 882,977, forward strand.
TCTTCACCCACGGGTCAGCCGCGTTCTACGGCTCGATGGGCGGATCCCATCTGAATGCGCCCATCGTGGGCATGGCCAGGACTCCCGACGGCGGAGGCTACTGGTTGGTGGCCTCCGACGGAGGCGTGTTCACCTTCGGTGACGCCGCCTTCTACGGCTCGATGGGCGGCTCTCATCTCAACAAGCCGATCGTGGGAATGGCGGCCACACCGGACGGTGCCGGCTACTGGTTGGTGGCCTCCGATGGCGGCGTGTTCGCCTTCGGTGACGCCGTATTCAGCGGTTCTGAGGGAGGCGCGCCGCTCAACCAGCCGGTGGTGGGCATGGCTGCCGATCCAGTGGTTCCCGGCGGTTACTGGCTGGTCGCTGCCGACGGGGGCATCTTCTCGTTCGGGGGCGCACCGTTCCTCGGCTCGACAGGGGGTTTGTACCTCAACAAGCCGATCGTTGGGATGGCGGCGTCTCCCGATGGTGCCGGCTATCGCTTCGTGGCCTCCGACGGGGGCGTGTTCGACTTCGGGAGTGCCCAGTTCTTCGGATCGACCGGGAGCATGTTCTTGAACAAGCCGGTGGTCGGAATGGCTGACGCCTGATCGAGGGGCAGCGGGGGTGACCGGTCGGCACGGCTCAGAGCCGTGCCGACCGGTACTTCCGGGCCGGTCTGGACCGTCCTGCAGACCTCGACTTCGCGCAGGCAGTGGGTCCGCTACCGTGGCCTCTTGCGCATTACACGGGATGGCTTCTCTGCGAGTAGCAGTACCTCCACTGGCGGTACAGGCCGCCGTTGCCCAGTCTGCGGTCATCTCGGTGCCCACATGGGCTCCGGCCACCCCGAGTCCGACGGGCCACGGTTCTGCGGTGACTGTGATCGCTGCTGGGTGGATCAGCAGCAGCGTGAGCGACCGCCCCATCATGTCTGAACCGACAACTACCGGTCCGAGGCGGCAGGGACGAATGCCATGCAGGTGATCATCCTGGGCAGCGGCAGCCCGCTGCCCGATCCGCAGCGGGCCGGCCCGGCCACGCTGGTGCGGACCAGTGCCGGCGATCTGCTGTTCGACTGCGGCCGTGGGGTACTCATGAGGGCGGCGGCGGCGTCCTCGAGTGCTGCCGCTCTGTTGGGAGTGTTCCTCACCCACCTGCACAGCGATCACATCACTGATCTCAATGATGTCTTCACCTCACGGTGGATCACCTCGTTCAGCCCCAGCCCGCTGCCGGTGTTCGGGCCAGTGGGCACGGCCGCCGTTCTGGAGGCCACCGAGGCCATGTTGGCGTTGGACATCGGCTACCGGTTGGCCCACCACGCCGACTTGGAGTGGCGACCGTCGGCGACGGTCACCGAGGCGGAGGATGGGGTGGTCTTCGAACGGGGCGCCGTCACAGTCACCGCATTCCTGACCGACCACTCGCCGGTGCGACCGACGGTGGGGTTCCGCGTTGACGACCAAGGCTCATCGGTGGTGATCGCCGGGGACACCGTGCCCTGTGCCGACCTGGACCGCCTGTGTAGGGGGGCCGATGTCCTGGTCCAAACCGTGGTCCGGCGCGATCTCATCGAATCGGTGGGCCTGGCCCGCCTGACCGACGTCCTGGACTATCACTCCTCGGTACCAGATGCCGCAGCCACAGCTGAACGGGCCGGGGTTGGCACCTTGGTCCTCACTCACCTGGTACCGGCCCCGACGGCGGGTACCGAGCAGCAGTGGCTCGACCAGGCCTCGGCTCACTACGCCGGTCGGGTGGTGTTGGCCGAGGACCTGACCACGGTGGAGGTGGCCAGGTCCGCCTGAACCGTGCCGTCCGCTCTGCCGGGTCCGCTGAGCGGCCAAGGAGTCGGAGCGGAGATCAGGACCGGTCGAGGACCAGCGTCCGATCCTCGAAGGACTCGGTCCCGACGGGCCGGGCCCGGGTGGGAGCCGGGGGGAACCGGTGGCGGTAGCGGAGTGCCGGGACCTCCACCAGTCGGTAGGAGATCTCGGCGGCGAGGAAGGACGCCCCGATCACCAGTATGGGTTCGACCACACCGGTGTCGCGGAACCAGGTATTGAACATGTAGGACCAGAGATAGAGCGCATAGGATCGCCTCCCCACGGCGACCAGCACCGGGGAGGAGAGTAGGCGGGCCGCCAGATGTTCCGGCCGGCTGACGACGAACACCACGGCGAGGGTGCAAGCCACACTGCCCACCACGATGCCCGCGTTCCACAGGCCCCGATCACCCTCTTGGCGAAGGGCATAGGCCGACCACGCCAGAGCGACGAGGATGCCGGCACCGAGGGTGGGCGCTCCCATCGAGTTGGCCAGGCGCCGCCAACCACCCCGGCTGCCGATGAACGCACCGAGGGCACCACAGAAGAGTGCGGCACAGCGGGTGTCGGTCCCGAAGTAGGCCCGGTTGAAGGTCACCGACGACAGGGCCACCGGGATGAACAGGGTCACCACCGCCACCGCCGCGGTGAACCGTGTGGCCGTCCGCCGTTGGAGGCGGACCAGCACCACCATCACCGGGGCCCAGATCAAGTAGAACTGCTCCTCGACGGCCAGCGTCCAAAGGTGGCTGATGGGGCTGTAGCCGTACCAGAGGTGCCAGTGGGGCTCGACGTTGAGCCAGTTGGTGACATAGAGGAGCGCGGCGACCACGCTCTCCAGCCCGGTGATCCAGGACACCGGAGCAGCCGGTGTGTTCGAACTGGGCACGGTGGCGAGGAACTGTCCGTGCGGGACGAGCAGGACGACGAGGAGCCACACGGTGAGGAAGAGGGTCAGCGCCGGCAACAGTCGAAGTGCCCTCCGTGCGAAAAAGTGGGCCAGGTCGATCCGGCCCGACCGGTGGTGCTCGCTGAGCAGCAGCCCGGTGATCAGGTAGCCGGACAGGGCGAAGAACCCGATGACACCGAGGCTGCCGGTGTCGAACTGCCAGTCATGGGTGTCGGCCCACAGATGGAAGGCGATGACGCCGACCACCAGGAGGGCCCGCATGCCGTCGAGCGCCGACACGCGCCGGGATGGGTAACCCCTGATCGCATCGGCGGTGGAGCGGCGCATGGCGCACCGTACGTGGGCACACTGAGAGCGGCCTTGGTCTCCGGTTGGAGACACCTTGGTGCGGAGACCATGGGCGAGCCAGTGTGTCCGGGCCTGGCAGGGACTCGGAGCCTCGTCGCCCCCGGTCGACCACCACCCACCGGTGCTGACAGCTCAGCGGGGTGATCCCGCTGAGCTGTCAGACCTTTTGCTTCTGGCTGCGCCGGTGCGATCTGTTCCCGTCGGTCTCCGCCCCGACCTCGTTCCCGGCGCCCCTCGCCCCGAGGGGATCCCTCGGGCGGATCGAGCGGTCAATCATCTCGGCCTGCGAGCGGATCAGCGAGGCGAACTCACGATTCGACATGGCCCGGATCTGGTCTTCAGTTGGGTTCTCCATCCCCGACCTCCGCCTCAAGACCCTCGCAGGGTAGATCATGCCCAGCCACGGACCGTTCTGCAAGTGGCACAGTCAGTGGGGTCAGCTCGACCACGGTGGGCTGGCCCACTTCCCCCGGCGGTCCCGTCCTCTCCCGTGGGTCGCCTGTACTCTGGCCTCCCGATATGCGGACGGGGTAGACCCGACCGGCCGTATCGTGACCGCTTGGCCCAACCATCCCGGATTTGGTCCAGGCCCAGACTGGAAGCAGGATGAGGTACGAGAACGGCCAGCCCGGGGCAGTAGCTCAGTGGTCAGAGCAGGGGACTCATAATCCCTCGGTCGCAGGTTCGATCCCTGCCTGCCCCACCAGGTCAGAGGCACTTTCTCGAATTGCCGATACCCGCGTCGTCACGGACATCGGCGCGGACGAGGGCGTGGAGGTGCACCGAGCCCCGCCGTTGAAACTCGACCACCTTCACATGGGACAGCCGGAGCTTCCGGGCCGCTTCCCGTGCGCTCATGCCGAGGAGTGACCCTAGGGCCCTCAGGGCGTAAATGGTGGTGCGCCTCCAGAGCTCGGACACCCCGGCGTTGAACAGCACCGCCCCTTCGTAGTCGTAGCAGTCGGGACAGATGGCTTGGCCGAGGAGCTCGTCGGACTCGTCGTGACGGCGTCCACAGACAAGAGCTTGCCCGTGGGGACACTGCGTGCCGGCCGAGTGGCAGGTGCCATCTGGCCGGTGTCGGTGGACGGGCCCGAAGCTCGGTGCGGTGAGGGTCAGGAGAACAGCCGGGTGGTCGGCGACGGACTCAGGGACCTCTTTCCCTCCCCGCAATCCTGCCGCCACCAGGGCGAAGGCATCACCCCGGTAGAGGGAAGCGCAGGGTGGGCATAGGGTCTCCCGTCTCGTCCCGCAGGCCTTGAGCAGCACCCCGTCGGGCAGGCTTCGGGTGTCGAAGGTGAGGTGCGGGTGGGTTCCGTCGTGGCCCAACCCGATCGTCCTTCCCGACAGCCGGACCGGCCGCCGGCAACCGCGGACGGCGCGGAGCTGAGTCTCGAAGGCGTCGTAGCCGCCAGGGGCTTGGAGCCGCTCGAGGATCCCATCGACCACCCGCTGGTCCTTGTCTCTGAGGGTGACGCCTTCGGCCGTCTTGGTTGTCGAGCTAGAGGGTTTGGTTCGCATGCTGGGGAGGGTGCTCCCCAACCTGTGAACTAACGTGTGACCTTTGTCCCTGACCAGGGAGTTCGTGGACTCCTCGGCAGCCGGATCGGTGACTTTTCGGCTCATCGGGCCAGGGTGCCCGCGAGGGTGTCATCTAACCTGTCATCTTTCCTCTGACCAGGGAGTTTGCGGCGCCCTCGGGGGCCGAATCGGCAGTTTCTCGTCGCATGGCACCAGAGTGCCGAAGAGGGTGTTAACTAACGTGTTAACTATCTCCCTGACCAGGGAGTTCGTGGTCCACTTTTGAGTCCGAAACGGCCCATTTGGGATCTTCGCCGCACCGGCGAGGTGCCGGGCCGCCACCACCGCGTCAAGTGTCGCTGCGGGAGCCACCTTCGACACTGGGTGCTTGCGTCATTCAGGTGGGTGGCTGTTCTCGCTGGAGCTTCGCTCCCCACTTGACCCGGCGTCGTCGTCCCGGCGGTAGGCACTCAAGGAGCGACGTGGTCTCGTCGCTCCTCTCTGGTGAGGAGCGGGCGAGGTCATAGTCCCGGGTCCCGGGTTGCGGTTGGCCATTCCCGGTTCCCTTGGAAGATCCATCTCCGAGGAGGACCTATGACACGAATCGGCACTCCATCCAGGCCTTCCTCGCGTTCGGAAGGGCATCCATCGCCCTCAGCCAGGCGAAGGAACTCGCCCGCAGGCGTCAGCCCAGCGATACGGCCAACGATCTCCTGGTCGAGATAGGAGATGCGCACGTACGGCTCCAGAGACTCTTCGCTCGAGGGCTCGACGATGCCGTCAGTGTCCTGGCACGTGGCGTTTTGGATCTGGCTTCTCGTGTGGCTGAGGTGCTCAATCAGAGCCAGGGACCATCTGGCAGTTGAGCAGAGCAAATTCCAGTTCTCCTATGGATGTGCGGTTCACGCCGGCGGGACTGCCTGCGGCGCCCGTCGGCGAATCGCTCCTACGTCGGGATGGACATTATGGCTTCTCAGCCAGGCTGAGGACCCAGAGGGTGTGTGACAACTTCCTCTACACAGATCAAACGATTCTGAAAAGGCGCGACTTCCAACTCAGTCCCGTGCCCAAACAATAAGTGCGACGGACATCAGCCGAACCGTCGGCCCTTTGTGATTACTCCGGTTGTGAGGTTTTTGAGTTCCCTCGCACGCAAGAACTCGCGTCTCTTTTTCCAGGTTCCGATCACAGCTACCTGATCGTCATCAGTTACCGGGATTGTCCGAAATCGGACTCGAGTACCGACCAGTTCTACGGGTATGGTCGGCGGACCCGCTCCTTCCGCCAGATGAAGGTCAAACGTCACGACCTCATAGCTACTCACATGAACCTGGGTACCACTATGGGCAGTACCTCCACCGTGCCCGTGAACCTGCGTATGTGTACGCACATTCTTGGCGGTGCCCGTATGAGTCATCACGTCGCCCATCTAACCTCCACCGTCAACGATTGCGAATTGGAGCTTGGTAGGTACCGATTCGCATGCCATCGAGTTAGTACCCATTTTGGATACTAACCACGGTGGACCCCAAAGTGACCTGAGCATTGATCGGGATCTCGGTAGGGGGAGGGGAACGGTCCGAAGGATCAGCGCGACTGCTCGATTTCTGAGGCCACATCCGGCGAGAAGACCTCGAAAATCGTTCGCCCCTCCAGGATGGCTCGGGAAAGACCAGCATCGGCCCGACCGAGGCCGGCTGCAGCCAGGTAGCGGAGATCGTGGTCGAACGCGATGACAGCGCCTTGCGGAAAGTTCTGCGCCAGTGGGGCGTTCACCGGCAGTTCGGAGTTGATCAAGCGTTCCGGACCGGACGAAGCCGTCCCAGGGGCGAGCCATTGGTCAACCACGATCCGTCCCTAGCAGAGGAGATCAGTTCCCGCCTCGATGAAGTGCTCCACCCTTCGGGTCGAAGGCGATCACACTCATCAAGGGCACCGGAAGTCGAGCCACCGACCCACGTACGTAGTCCGGCTCATGGCACGGCCAGCTAGACGCCGAGAAGGCGCTACCGGGGGGCAGGGGTCCCATTCCTTCTAGAGAGCGCGCCCTATTCGTGCCTGGATGCCGGCGCGGTGGCCCCCGGGGACTCGTAGATGAGGATGTGCCCTATGATGAGTGGGAGACCTAAGACGTGTCCGCTGGATAGCTATTCACACCTCTCAAGTAACAGGCGGCCATTTCCAGATCTTCCACCTATGTTCTAAAAGGAACGTGGAAATGATCCCAAGCGGAAATGCCATCAAAGTAGTGCTCGCCACTGACAGCTTCTTACTCGGAGACGGACTGGCTGCGATACTCAAAACTGTCCCTGATGTCACCATCGTGGGCAGGGCAAAGGACCATCTTCGCCTGGCCCGCGTTGTCGATCAGCTCCGACCCGATGCCGTCATCTATGGGATTCGCACGGCCGTCAGTACCACGATGGCCAATATTGCGGTAGCTCGTCACTTGCGGGCCCAGTATCCAGAGATGGGGTTCGTAGTGATCTCCGACCGTGCCAATGGGTTTGCGTCGAGCTCCTACGCGGAGGTGCCTCGAGAGTCGCGTACCTCCTCGACCAGGACCTTCCGAATATTGATACCGTGCTCGTCAGCCTGAGGGCCGTGCTACTGGGCGAATCGGTGCTTGATCCGAGCATCGTAGAGTCACTCGTAGCGCACTCGGAAGATCGGCCAGTCCTCTCGGAAGGTCGGCCGATCGATCATCTGACTCTCCGGGAGCATGATGTTCTGGAGCAGATGGCGTCCGGATTATCGAATTCGGCTATTGCAGCCCACATGAGCCTTTCGGTGAAGTCAATCGAAAAGGGCGTCACCGGGATCTTCTTAAAACTCGGGCCGTTTGATCCACGGATCGCCGACCGCCGTGTGTCCGCGTGCCTGCAGTACCTTCAAGCTCAGTCCGATCCGTTCACTCAGTTCGGTTACCTCAACAACGGTCGCCTTGAGCAGAACAATGACTAGTTCGTCCGGCCACGAGGTACTGCACTAGGTGCTCGTCGCTGGCTTGAGGTGCTCGGCATCACGAACCTCTCTCCGAATATTCAGTCGTAAATAGGCCCTGCTCTCGTCCAGATTTAGGACGAGTCCTCTCCACCCGCCAGCTTGTCCTGCCGACACAACAGGCAGCGGTTGCTGCAAATGACCGCAAAACGGCGGTGGAGGTAGGAATGCAGTCCAGAGAACGGCCGGACGAGAGCGGAGCAGAGGGCCGTCGGGACGGCGGTGCCCCAATGAGCGTGCTCGTTGTGGACGACTCCGTGTCGACCCGCCGTTTCTTGAGAGGAGTGCTGGAGAACAGTCGACAGTTCGCCATAGTCGGTGAGGCAGGTGATGGCAGAGACGCCATCAATCAAGCCCGGTTGCTGCAGCCCGACCTTGTGTTGCTTGATCTCGTCATGCCAAACATGAGCGGTACGAAAGCACTAGCTGAGATGTTGCTAGTCAGTCCACACAGCGTCGTGGTCATCGTGTCGGGCTCAGACCAAGCCGCTTCCGACTGGTTGATCGACGATGGCGTGTGGGGCTCTATCTCTAAGGGTATCCGGCCCTATGAACTGCTCTACCAACTCTGCCTCATCGTGGGGCGGCCATTCCACTTCGACGGCCCTGGGGGTTGGGACGAGATGGAGCGAATGAACCAGTATTCGCCCTCCGCACCTCCTGAACCTCTTGTGATCCGTGGCCGAGCGGTCGTCTACGATCCCAACCCACTCGTCCGCACGCTGATCGGCCGAGCCCTCAACGGATCCGGCGTGGTTGTGATTGCTGAAACCAACACCGAGTCGATACTGCTGATGGCCGTCGATCTGGTTAAGCCCGAGTTCGTGGTGCTCGACCTCTCGTCGGGTGGCCCCCCTGATATGGCAGCGCTGTCCGAGATACGCCGAAGTTCCCCTCATGCGATCGTCATCGTCTACAGCAGGTCTGCCGAATGGCGGGAAAGTGTGCTGGCTGCGGGAGCCACTGCCTTCGTCTCCAAACCCCGGATCGACGAGCTGGCAAGCAGGATCTCGCACCTGGCGCCAAGTCATTGATAACGAAAACCCGGTGCAGACGTGTGTGGCTGCCGGAGCACACCAACGGTTGCTCCAGTTGGACGATGAGTGCTTGTGGCCCATGTGGATTGCCCGGGAGGAATGCCTGCCGTGCAACCGCCGCCGGCCCGACCAATCCTCCCGAGGTCATCACTCGGGGTCGGGCTGTCCGGCTACGTTCGCCAAGTCTGAAGTATGAGCCTGGAGAGAGAATATGTCGCATGTAGCGGACGGCAAAGTGTCCTTGCATTCCGATCAGCTCACCGGTGCCCCCGGTCTCCCGGAGAACTTATCCGGGTACCCAGGTAATAGTCACGGGCCAGCACTCGATGCTGGCGTTCTGGACGAACTGGATCGCCTCGCAGGCGATAGTGACCTCGTCGACGAGCTTGCCGAAATATTCGTCACCGATGCAGGACTTCTGGTAACCGTGCTCGGTGATTCGCTGGCCCGTGCCGACAGTACATCGTTAGGTCATGCGGCTCACCAACTGAAAGGCTCGGCGGCAAACGTTGGCGCTTCGGAGCTGGCGCGGCTTTGCTCTCTGCTCCCCGCTGTGGATGAGCCATTGGACGAGTCCACAGTCGCACCCGTGCTCTCGGCCATTCGATCCGAGCTCGTCCGCGTGCAGTCCGCATTCAGCGAGCGAGCGGCGCCCTGATGAAGGTCCTCGCTGTCGATGACGATGCCGCATCGCTGTTCATCAACCAGTCCATAGTCCGGTCTCTCGGACACGACATGCCTGGACTGAGCGGATCGGAGCTGTGTCACGCCGTACGGATCAACGATCCCGATCTCTACACGTACTTCACCGTTCTCTCCAGCCACGGCAGCACCCAGGACACACTGAATGGGATGGGAGCCGGGGCTGACGACTACCTTGTAAAGCCTCGGGTCGTTACGGCCGCTCACGTTGTCGGTATGTGATGCTCTCGTTCCCTCCAGAGGTTGCCACCCTCTTCTCAACGCACAGCCACACTGAGGCCCTTGATGCGATACCCCCCGTGCCACGCGCCGGCCTGGGGGTGTTGTTCAGTGCGACCACAACGGTGGCAGACGGGCCTGCCAATCACCTGGCCCATGTGGCAATCATTGGCATGGGGTTGGGATTGGGGCTGGGGCTGTCCGTACTGGTTGTGTTCCTACTCTGGCGCCAGGATCGGTCAGGCCAGGAATCAGCACGGGCGCTACGCGAATCTGAAGAGCGTCTCCGCCAAGTATTCGAGTTCTCACCGATCGGAAAGTCACTTATCAGCCTCGATGGCCGCTACCTGAAGGTCAATGCAGCGATGTGCGCTCTCACCGGCTACTCCATGGCTGACCTGTGCGACCGCACCTTTGCAGACATTACCCACCCCGACGACCTGGCTGAGGACCTGGCCGGTATGTACAAACTGATTAGCGGTGATCAGGTCACTTATTCAGTGGAGAAGCGATTGCTCACCGCAGACGGTGGCACGGTGTGGGCATCGAAGTTGACGTCAATGATTCGTGATGACGACGGCATACCCCTCTATTTCGTGACCCATGTCCAAGACATCAGCGAACGCCGGCGGCACGAATGGGAATTGGCCAAGGAGTGTCGTCGATTCAAGGATGCAGAGGCCATTGGGCACATCGGCTCATGGGAGATGGACGTCGCTACTGAGACGGTGATCTGGTCCGAGGCGCTATTGGAGCTATACGGACTTCACCCGGTCGACTTTGGGGGTGACTTTGCCGCCGTCCTGGCCTGCATCCATCCCGACGATCGGGAGGGTGTAGATGTGGCCATCCGGGCATGCGCCAGTACCGGCGAGCCCATAGATATCCGACATCGGGCCATCCGGGCCGATGATGGCCAGGTGCGATGGCTCCACGCCTCCGGTACAAGGGACGTCGACGGTCAGGAGATGCGCTTGGCCGGAGCGGTGATCGATGTGACCGACTTCGTCTTGGCAGGTGAACTGTCGGACACAGCTCGGGATGCGGCAGAGAAGGAGTCGCGACATAAATCGTCATTCCTGGCCACCATGAGCCATGAGATCCGCACACCGATGAACGCCGTGATCGGCATGACAGGACTGTTGCTGGACACCTCCCTGAGTGCCGAGCAGCAGGAGTTCGTGGAGACCGTGCGCAACAGTGGCGATGCCTTGTTGCGCGTGATCAACGATATTCTCGACTTCTCGAAGATCGAGGCGGGCGCGTTGGAACTGGAGCAACGACCGTTTGATTTGCGCTCGTGCGTAGACGATGCCCTTGAGCTGGTGGCCGCCTCGTCGACTGCACGAGGTCTCGAGCTTGTTGGTGAGGTCGATCGGGACTGTCCCGCCAGTGTTCTCGGTGACGTCAGCCGCCTCCGGCAGGTGTTGGTGAACCTGTTGAGCAATGCCGTAAAGTTCACCTCAGAGGGTGAAGTTGTGCTGACCGTTGAGCCCGTAACGAGCCCCGGTAGCGAAGGGAAGCTGCGCTTCTCAGTGGCCGACACCGGTATCGGAATCCCGATCGACGCGGTGGCCAATCTCTTCACGAAATTCAGCCAGGTCGATGCGTCCACTACTCGGATCTACGGCGGAACCGGACTCGGATTGGCAATCAGCCAACGCCTGGTAGGGGCCATGGGCGGCACACTTGGGGTAGAGAGCGCGGTCGGCGTGGGCAGCACCTTCGACTTTTCCGTACAGCTCGATCCATGCGCGCCCGTTGGCAAGATCGCTAACTCCGAACCGCTGGCCAGTTTCACGTCCCGTCCGGTTCTGATAGTGGACGACAATGCAACGAGCCGCCGGATCCTGCGGCTCCAACTTGAGGGCTGGGGGATGAGGGTGACCGAAGCGGCAAGTGCTGATGCCGCCATAGCGCTCGTCGACTCCCGCATGCGCTTCGGTGTTGCCGTGCTGGACATGAAGATGCCCCGGATGAATGGCTGGGAACTAGCGGAGGTACTCCATTCGTTACCGGCAACGCATGACCTCCCGCTCATTCTGCTGAGCAGCACAGGGGAGCCCCGTCTCAAGCACACCCGACAGGGTCTCTTTAGTGCAGTGCTCACCAAACCCGTTCGGAGCAGTCGTCTCCAACATGCACTGCGCAGTGCTCTGATGCCGGTTGCGTCAAAGTCGGTGCGAGACCCGCAACAAGCGACCGAGGCGGCAGAAGAGCTAACGGTGCTCCGTGTGCTGCTGGCCGAGGACAACGCCGTCAATCAGCGCCTGGGGCGCCTCATGGTGGAGAAGCTCGGGCACCATATCGATGTGGTGGCAAACGGCCGAGAGGCAACGGAAGCCGTTCGCTTGGCTCCCTACGACGTTGTTCTGATGGATGTAGAAATGCCCGAGATGGATGGACTCGATGCCACCCGAAGTATCCGACTGCTACCCGTGGCTAGACAGCCCCGGATTGTGGCCATGACGGCGAGCGCCCTTGTGGAGGACCAGAGCGCCTGCTCCGATGCCGGGATGGACGACTACCTTTCGAAGCCGGTGCGCCTCGGAGGAGCTCGATGCCGCCCTCACAACGGCGATCAAACAGATCAAGCTGAACGGCACGTTCGCACTCCATGCCATGGACAGGTTGGAAGGCGCTGCGATGCAAGAGGAGCCCGGCGGCGCAGCTGAGGCAGGCAAGTCCGTCGCCTAGGATCGCCAGCGAACCCGACCCGAGTCTTTGCAGTGCGGTGTGGCCCATTGATTCTCCGCAAAAGCGTGCGTAGGCGCGCCGCACCCCCCTGGCGGAAGGGAGTGGGGCGTACTGCCGACAAGCCTCGGATGGCGGGATCCGGATCAGCTTGCCGTAGCCAGTACTGTAGGCCGGAAGTCGAGGCCTGCGATAGGGCTTGCCCGAGGCCTGCGATAGGGCTTGCCCATGCGAACCGGTGGACCGGTGCGGGGGTGACCACGAGCCTCGGGTTTCGCCCCACACCTTTGCCGTCCCGCCATCGGCAGGAACCGGCTCGACCTTTAGCGATTTCTCGAGATTTCTATTTCGGCTGGCATTCTCCCTGGTCGAACGGGGGTTTGCGTTGAGCTCCTTGCGGCAGTCATTGCCCTTCCACGCACGACGTGCCGAATGGTAGCCGTACGGGCTTGCCGCCGCCGCCGCCCTTTGGGTGTAGCGTGCGAGAGCCTTCAGAAGTGAGGGATCTGGGCGAGATGAGGGGCGGAGACAGTATGTCCGCCACCCTGCGCCGCCGCCTTTCTTCAGCTTCGAGTCGTGCTCCGTGACCAGCACGGATCAAGACCTCTCGAGTGTGCTGAGCGAATTCGCCCGCACCATGCTCACTGACTTTCCGATCCAGTCCATTCTGGAGCACCTGGTACTGCGGATCGTCGATATCCTGCCGATCACCGGAGCCGGCGTGACACTGATCAATCCGCCGTCGGCGCCCCGCTACGTGGCGGCTTCGGACTCGTCGGCGCTGGCGTTCGAAGAGCTTCAGACCGAGCTCGGGGAAGGCCCGTGCCTCGCCGCCTACCAGAGCAGAGCCCCAGTATTGGTGGGGGATCTCGACCGGGAGAGCACGATTCTCCATCTTCGGACCGCGGGCCGTGGACATCGGGCTGCGAGCGGTGTTCACCTTTCCCCTCTGCCACGGCAGCGCCTGTCTGGGAGCCCTCGATCTGTACCGGGACACCCCGGGCAGTTTGAGTGCGGCGGAGGTCGGCTCGGCCCAGACGCTGGCCGATGTGGCTGCGGCATATCTCGTCAACGCCCAGGCCAGGAGTGAACTGCAGGACTCGTCTAATCGCTCTCATGAGCGATCGGTCCACGATGCATTGACCGGACTTCCCAATCGGGTCCTCCTGCTCGAACGGATCGACCACGCCATCGTCCGGAGCGGCCGCTCGAGGAAGCTGGTTGCCGTGCTTTTCATCGACCTGGATCATTTCAAGGAGGTCAACGACACCTACGGCCACCAGGTTGGTGATGACCTTCTCATCGCCGCAGCTGAGCGCATCGGGGGCGCGGTACGACCCGCCGACACCATCGCTCGCTTGTCAGGGGATGAGTTCGTCATCCTCTGCGAGGAATTAAACGAGATGGAGCAGGTCGAGATCGTGGCCTCTCGCATCGTGGATACCTTGGGCACACCCTTTGTGCTCGCTGACGGAATTGTCGAGATCTCGGCCAGTGTCGGCATCGCTTTCGCCGGTCAGACCCACCACGACCCCGACCAACTACTGCACGCTGCTGACCTGGCCATGTACCAGGTGAAGCGCAACGGAGGGGCTGACCATCAGCTCATCGATCTGCGTCCGAGGCACCTGGCCGAGAACACCATGGATCTGCGTATTGCGCTCGGCAAGGCAGAGGAGCGCGGAGAGCTCAGAATCGAATACCAACCTATCGTTCGAACCCATGATGCCGAGATGGTGGGCGTCGAGGCCCTATTGCGATGGGATCATCCCGAACGAGGGCGCATCCCTCCATCAACCATGATTCCGTTGGCCGAACAGTCGGGACTCATTGTAGAGATCGGACGATGGGTCATTGAGCAGGCCTGCATCGACTGACTGAGCGGCGACTTTTCCGAATCCGGGCTGACGCTGTCAGTCAACGTATCGGCGTACCAGGTCATGGCACCTGATTTTGTCGGCATGGTCCGTTCGACGCTTTCTGACACCCACTCCGACCCCACTCTCCTTACTCTCGAGATTACCGAAGGAGCGTTGCTCCGCGACACGCAACGAGCCCATATCGTGCTCAATCAGCTCAAGCAACTCGGTGTGCTATTGGCGCTTGATGACTTTGGTACCGGCTATTCGTCGCTGAGCTACCTCAAGCAGTTTCCGGTGGACGTGGTCAAGATCGACCGAACCTTCATCACTGATATTGCCACCGATCAATCGAGTCAGGCGATTGCCGCCAAAACCATCGAGCTCGCTCACCTACTGAATCTCTCTGTGGTGTGTGAGGGCGTCGAGACCAGCGACCAACACCAGGCTATTGCCCGGCTCGGCAGCGACTACTGCCAGGGGTATTACTTCGGCCGGCCGGTCGAAATGTCCTCCGGGCGCTAGCTCGCGGCGTCGTCGATGAACAGGCGGACGTCGCTCAGGCCGGATGCCGGCGTCGACAGGCCGGCCCCTGTGAGCTGGGCCAGGCAACGGGAAGCTTGTCCGCTGGGATGATCCCCCGGTCGCATACAGTTCCGGTGGATGCTTCACGAAAGAGGAGAATCATGGATATCGAGCAGTTCTACAGTGCCGACGAACGCCGACGGCAGTCGGCCGAAGTCGAGCTGGGCACCGACTGGTTCGATGCCAAGGGCAGCCGGTACGAGCTGAGCTGGGTGGAGGACACCGGCGAGCTCTACGTGATGCTCGAACTGGTCCCCGAGGTGGATTCGTGGACACCGTTCGGGGACAGCGAGGTCGAGGAGATCCCGGTGGACCGTGTGCTGGTGATGGTGGTTGGCTACATCCCCACCCTGGCCGAGGTGGAGGAAGTCCTGGCCGGCTGGCCCGACCAGATGGCCAAGCCGGATGGCATCAGCTGGGTGGCCGAGCGACTCCGGGCCGACAACATTCCGACCGCCGCTCCCACCTGAGGCGGTCCGATTGGTTCGGATGCCCTGACGATGGTTGGACCCTGTAGGGTCGCAACCCACAGAGTCCCGAGGGGAATGCGGAGGATAGGGAGTTGGCTGTCGATCATTTCACCGGCGCTGTCCAGGCCGGACAGCAACACATCTGGAGGACGAGAACGTTGGGCGCAGCGCCGGTCCGCACATTCGTCCGCGTCAATGTCGAGTGGCGGGACTGAGCCGTGCGGTTCTCCTACGCCGAGTCCATGGTCGATCCGACCTTCTACATCCCGTTGGCCCAGGCCGCCGAGGAGGCCGGCTATGACGCGATGGTCATTCCTGACAGCATTTGTTACCCGCACGAGTCCGATTCGAGCTACCCCTTCTCGCCCGATCACACCCGCTATTTCCTGGAGGACAAGCCGTTCATCGAGCCGTTCTCGCTGATCCCCGCCCTGGGAGTGGTCACCGAGCGTCTCCGGTTCATAACCTTCGTGTTGAAGCTGCCCATCCGCCATCCGCTGTTGGTGGCCAAACAGGCCACCTCGGTGGCGGTGATGACCAACAACCGCCTGTCCCTCGGCGTCGGGGTCAGTCCCTGGCCCGAGGACTACGAGCTGTGCGATGTCCCCTGGGAGGGCCGGGGCCGTCGGATGGACGAGGCGGTAGACATCGTTCGGGGCCTGTCGGCCGGGGGCTACTTCGAGTACCACGGCGAGATCTACGACCTGCCTGCGGTAAAGCTCAGCCCAACCCCCACCGAACGGCTGCCCATTCTGGTCGGGGGGCACGCCACCCCGGCCCTACGTCGGGCGGCCCGTTCGGACGGCTGGCTTCACGGTGGAGGTGACCCCACCGACCTACCCGGCCTCCTCGAGCGCCTGGCCCACCTGCGGGAGGAGGAGGGCACGGCCGGACGACCGTTCGAGATCCATGTGATCTCGCTCGACGCCTTCACCGTCGACGGCATCCGCCGCCTCGAGGAGAAGGGCGTGACCGACGTCATCGTGGGGTTCCGGTGGCCCTACGAAGTGGGACCGGACACCGAGGCCCTCCAGCCCAAGCTGGACAACCTCAGGCGCTTCGCCGACGAGGTCATCGCCAAGGTGACCCCATGACCGATGCCCGCGCCCTGGGCCAGGCCTCGATGGCGGCGGTCGAGGCCGGTGATCGCGAGGCCTGGTTGGCTCTGTTCACCGAGGACGCGGTGGTCGAGGACCCGATCGGTCCCTCGTCCTTTGACCCCGAAGGCCACGGCCACCGGGGCCGGGAGGCCATCGCCCGGTTCTACGACACGGTGATCGCCGCCAACGAATCGATCAGGTTCGCCATCCGCCAGTCGTTTCTGTGCGGCGATGAGGCCGCCAACGTCGGGGTGATCCGCATCACCTTCCCGGGCGGATCGGCTGTGGAGGTGGACGGCGTCTACACCTACCACCAGTCCCCGGACGGCAGGATCGACTCGCTGCGGGCCTTCTGGGAGCCGGACTCGGTCCGACCGGTCGATTAGCGGGCCACCATCGCCGGTTCCCGCCAGGCCGGCATGGCGAGGACCATCTGGACGTCGGAGATGTGCCGTTCGGCGAACGCCCCGGCGCAGTAACACAGGTACAGATCCCACAGTCTCTGGAACCGCCGGCTGAGCCCGAGGGCGGTGATCTCGTCGCGGTGCTTCTCCACGTTCTCGTACCAACGGCGCAGGGTCTCCACATAGTGGTGGCCGATGTCATCCAGGTCCAGGACGGTCATGGATGTCGACCGTCTGAGCGACCGGATGATGGCTTCGACCGAGGGGATGCAGCCACCGGGGAAGATCAGCGCTCGCACGAAGTCGGTGCCGTTCTTGGCCCGCTGGTAGCTCCGATCGTCGACGGTAATCGCCTGCAGGGCCATCAATCCGTCGTCGCGGAGCAGGGAGGCGCAGGTGCCGAAGAAGGTGTCGTGGAGGCGCCAGTCCACCGCCTCGATCATCTCGATGGAGACCAGCTTGTCGTAGGTTCCGCTCAGATCGCGGTAGTCACGGCTGAGCACGGTGATCCGGTCAGCCAAGCCGGCGTCGGCGGCACGCTTGGAGGCGTACGCGTACTGGGCCTCCGACACCGTGGTGGTGGTGATCCGGCAACCGTAGGTGGCGGCTGCGTGGACGGCGAAGCCACCCCACCCGGTACCGATCTCGACGACGTGATCGTCGGGACCCAGCCGCAACTTGGTACACAGCCTGTCCAATTTGGTCCGCTGGGCCGAAGCCAGGTCCGCGGCCGGTGTCTCGAAGATCGCCGACGAGTACATCATGGTCTCGTCCAGCATCAGGGCGAAGAACTCATTGGACAGGTCGTAGTGGGACCGGATGTTGTCGCGGTCGAGCCGCTTGTCCGGAGGGCTCAGCTTCCGGGCCCAGTCGGTGGTCGCCGCCCACCACCCGCCGACCCGGTCCTGGACCGCGGTGACCGGCTGCAGCCCCACCGACAGCACCCGCACCAGCGAGATCAGATCGTCACTGTCCCACAGGCCGTCGGCGTAGGTGCGGGCAAATCCCACCGAGCCCTCCCGGAGCACGGTGGCGTACACCGAGGGGTCATGGATGGTCATGGTGGCCTCGGGCAGTCCGGAGCCGAAGCGGTGGGTGCCCTGAGCATCCACCAGGGTCAGCGAGACGTCCCGGAGGCGCGACGCCATGAGGTGCAAGAACCTGGCCGCCAGGGCGTCTCCGGTGCTCATCGTCCGGCCTCTGGCCCTTCACTACTACCGTCCGGGTGGGGGTGTACCGGGACGCCCTTCCGCCGCAGGACGAGCGCCTGTCGGTAGATCCCCCAGGACACCCGCACGGTCATCAGTGGGAACCGCCACAGCACCCGGCCGAGGGAGCGGCGATCGGCCGGCAGCCGCCGGAGCACCATCGAAGCCGAGAACACCGGAGCCCCGTCGCGGAGATCGTCGACGGCCAGCACCAGCCGCTCAGCCGGGCTGCCGATGACGAACCGATGCTGCAGGTCCATGGGAAGGAAGGGTGACACATGGAGCTTCTTGTCCACCACGTGGGTCCCGCTTCCACCGAGCACGTACTGGGTCCGCTGGTGCCAGGGCGTGTTGGTCACCTCGACCACCGCGGTCTCCACGGTGTCCCCCGACCGGTCGTAGCAGTAGTAGACGGTGATCGGGTTGAACAGCCATCCCCAGGTGCGGACGTGGGTGAGGAGGGCAATGGGACCGTAGGGACGCCGCCCGGTCCGTTCCTCGACCAAGTCCCGCACTGCGGTCTCCAAAGGTACCGAGGGATCGCCCAGGTAGTCGCTCCGGCGGAACGAGACGGCATTGCGGCGCTCAGATGACCACAGCGGGTGCAGGGCACAGACGGCATCCACCTCGGCCAGGTCGATCAGGGTCATGACCATCCGGTACGAGAACCGGTGGTCGAAAGGGGTGAAGCGGTGGTGCAGGACGGTCCCCTCATAGGTGGCGGATCGCAGCATCCGGCCGACCGGCCAGCCCGTCGAGAGGTCGGCCGACTGGCAGGCGGGCGACGGTGTCGGCGGCCACTGGTCCTGCGCAGTCTTGACTGGAGCGGTCACAGCCTCTCCCCGGCCAGAGCACGGCAGACGGCCAGTGCGCTCTGGACACCGTCCTCGTGGAAGCCATAGCCCCAGTAGGCGCCGCAGTACCAGGTGCGGCGGGCTCCGTTCACCTCGTCGTGGCGGCGCTGGGCGGCCACGGCCGGACCGTCGATCACCGGGTGGGCGTAGTCGAACCGAGCCAGGACCGTCTCATCCCTTACGGCATCGTCCCGGTTGAGCGTGACCAGGATCTCGTGGGCCGAGTTGATCCCCTGCAGGCTGCGCAACCTGTAGGTCAGCGTGGCTAGGTCCGGTCGGTCGGCCAGCCGGTGATAGTTCCAGCTGGCCCAGGCACGGCGGTTGTGGGGCAGCAGACGCTCATCGGTGTGCAGGATGGCTCGATTGGCCTGGTAGCGGATAGCGCCGAGCACGCTCCGCTCGAGGTCCGACGGGTCGGACAGAAGGTCGAGGGCCTGGTCGCTGTGGGTGGCCAGCACCACCTGGTCGAAGTGCTCGGGGCCTCGCTCCGTGACGAGCTCGACACCGTCGGCCCGCCGGGTCACCTTGGACACCGGCGAGGACAGCCGCACGTCTTGGAGTGGGGCCAGCACGGCCTCCACGTACTTCTTCGAGCCACCGGTCACCGTCCGCCACGCTGGCTGGTCGCCGTAGGTGAGCAGCCCGTGGTTGTCGAAGAAGCGGACAAAGGTAAGTGCCGGCATGTCTAGCAAGGTGCTCGGGTCGGCCGACCAGATCGACGAACCCATCGGGATGAGGTACCACTCGATGAACGGTGTGGACCAGCGGCCAGCCTCGAGGAGGCCGGCCAGGGTGAGGTCGGGGTCCCTGGGCTCGTCCAGCAGCGAGCGAGCCAAACGATTGAAGCGCACCACGTCGGTCAGCATGCGCAGAAAGGCCGGGCGGACGGCGTTCTGTCGCTGGGCGAATATTGTAGTGAGCGACGTCCCCCGCCACTCCACGCCGGCCACGTCGTCGGAGACGCCGAAGCTCATATCACTGGGCTTGGTGGATACGCCGAGGTCTTCGAAGAGCCGGACCAGACCCGGGTAATTGCGCTCGTTGTAGACGAGGAACCCGGTGTCCACCTCATGGGTCTCGTCAGGAAGCTCAATGCGAACCGTGTGAGCGTGCCCACCGGGTCGGACGTCCGCCTCGAAGACGGTGACCGCGTGCCTCCGGCTCAGCAGATGCGCGCATACCAGGCCGGACACACCGGTCCCCACGATGGCAACTCTCATCGGCAAGCACTGCTCCTCTGGTGATCGACAATTCGACAGTCAGTGTTCGGAGCGACCGGCGTGCCCGGATGATCCCGGCCTGATGTGACAACAACGCCAGTATATTTGACAAGGGGCCGGATCCGGCTCCCACCCAGGAGAGGACGGCCCCATGGCCCGATACCGGGGAACTGTCACGTCGGATCGCCCACCCGAAGAGACTTTCGACTACCTGGCCGAGTTCTCCAACGCTGCTGAGTGGGATCCGGGTGTGGCTGCGGCGCGGCGACTGGATGACGGCCCGGTGGGTTTGGCCAGTGCATTCCTCCTCGACGTGCGGGTCGGTTCGTTGGTGGTGCCCCTCGAGTACCGGGTGGTCGCCTATCAGCGCCCCGAACGGGTGGTCTTGCTCGGCGAGAACGCAACCATCCGCTCGGAGGACACCGTGACCGTCGTTTCCGTCCCCGGTGGCGGCTCGGCTCTCACCTACGACGCCGACCTCCAACTGAAGGGACCGCTGTCCCTGTTCAACCCTTTGCTCCGGATCCCCTTCGGAAAGATCGGTGATCGGGGCCTCAGTGGCCTCCGTCGGGTCCTCGCCGCCGATCCGTCGGAGTACCCGGGAGCACCGTCGCGGGAGCGGGACCCTGGGCCAAACGATGGAACCGCAGCCCGGGTGGTGGATGGCGTGCTCGAAGCTACGGTGGTCGGTAGCTTTTCGTCGATCGGACCCCGGGTGCGGAGCCGGATGTCGGGGTGGCCGGCACCGCCGTCGATGGTCGGCCGGGTGGTGCTGGTCACCGGGGCCACGTCCGGTCTCGGCCTGGCCTCAGCCATTGATCTGGCCCGGGGGGGAGCCACCGTGCTGGGCACGGCCCGGAGCCGGTCACGGGCCGACGAGGCTACGGAGACCATCCGCCTTGCCGTGCCGACCGCCGAGGTGGACTTCCTGATCGCCGACCTCAGTGGGCTCGACCAGGTACGGGATCTGGCCGAGCAGTTCTCAGCCGGTCACGACCGGCTCGACGTCCTGATCCACAACGCCGGGGCCTTGAGCCGGTCGTACACCAGCACCGATGACGGCGGCGAGATCACCGTCGTCACCCAGTTGGTGGCCCCCTTCTTGCTCACCGGGCTCCTCTTCGAGCGGTTGGAGGCCGCCACACCGTCCCGGGTGATCCAGGTCTCCTCCGGAGGGATGTACACCCAGCGCTTCGATCTCGGAGAGCTGGAGATGTCGCCGGCCGACTACGACGGCGCGAAGGCTTACGCCCGGGTCAAGCGGGCCCAGCTGGTACTCATGCACGAGTGGGTCCGGCGCACCGGCGGTTCGGGCGTCGACTTTGCCTCCATGCACCCCGGTTGGGTGGACACTCCGGGCATCCGGTCCGGTCTGCCCGTGTTCTCCAAGGTGATGCGCCCGTTGCTGCGCACGCCCGAGGAGGGGGCGGACACCGTGGTGTGGTTGGCCTCGTCGCCGGAGGCACTTTCTCCCAACGGTGGGTTCTGGCTCGACCGCCGGACCCGCTCGGAGCACAAGGTGCCGTGGACCCGCTTACACGGTGCCGCGGCCGACCAGGCCGGCCCGGCCCTCTGGGCATGGTGTTCCGAACGGAGTGGCTGGTCCGGCCCGACCGAGACGGACCTCGATCGACTGGTGTCACGCGCTCCCAGCCGGTAGGTGGCTGCCAGCCATCGGATCAGTCCCAGCCGGGGAACCCGTACTGGTGGTGGGGCCCCATCACTGCGCACTCGAACATCCCGTAGCCGACCTGGTCATCGCAGGTGAACCGGGCTGCGTACTCGGTGAGACCCCAGTTGGAGTACGAAGGGTCTGCTGACGGGATGGCCTGACCCTGGACCACCAGCTCACCCTGGTACATACCGTGCTTCCAGTCCGGTTCGAGGCCGTAGCCGGTCCCGAGCAGCAGGGGGAAGGCCAGTAGGGTCTCCACCTCGACCACCGCGGTCTCCTTCCCGTGGGCCCCGAAGTACCGCAGGGTCGCTCCGGTCACAGATCGGGTCCCGGGTGCGAAGCGCAGTTCGTGCTCGGGTCTCCCCAGCCATTCGGCCTCACGACCGGACCCGAGCGGATGGACGAGGTGCGCGTCCTGCATGATCCGCTCGCCACTGGGCCGCTCCTGGATGATGGTGACCGTGGCATGGTCCTCGAATCGCACCGGGGCATAGATCCAGAAGAACCCGCCCTCGGTGTCGGTGACCCGGATGCCGGGTGGCTCCGCCTCTCCCACCGGCCGGACCCCCCACGAGCGGTCGCGTGACCCCCAGTACCGGTCAGGGGCCAGGGTGACCTCACGCTCGCCGACCCGCAGGGTGCCGGTCCACCCCCCGACCTGGGCGAAGCGGGTGGAATCGAAGGTGACCCTGGTGAACTGACGATCGAAGTGCCGTGACTCCAGATGGGCTTCGGAAAAACCGTCATAGACGGCGTCGAGCTCGACATCCCACTCGTTGGGCTCGACGATGACTCGGACCCGCTCGAGGCCCTTTTGCACCTCGACCCGGATGGGCCCGACCGACGGGTCCATCCGGTCGGCGCCCAGGGTCTTGGACGACCGGACGACCCGGTGATCGTCGCCCCACAGCACCGACACGAAGGCGTCGGCCACGCTCAGGTTGGGATACTGGCCCACCCCGATGACGGCAAAGAGTTCATCGGCGGTTCCGTGGACCCCTGCGGCGCCGTGGATGTTGAAGTAGTAGCGGTCGTAGAAGTTACGGTCGGATGTGCCTACGAAGCGCATCGGCTCGGAGATCTGGTGGACCGGGTAGTCGTCAAGCGGCGAGAGCATGGGTTCCTCGGTGTCTGTCGGCGGGTTGCGGGACGGCCGCCGGCCCTTCTTCAACCGGCGCCTGACCGGCCCCTGGCCGGCGTGCGGAGCGTAGCCATGATCCCGGCGATGGGGCGTTCGTCCCGGCCGACGGCTACAATTTCCGCGTGGTGCGCCCCTCGTCGGATGCCGTGTTCGGCGGTGCCCACGGGCGGGACCGTGCCCGTCCAGATCGAACCAGGGAGGGTCCGTGAAGTCATACGATCGTCTGTTCATCGGTGGGGAGTGGGTGGAGCCCTCGTCGTCCTCCGTCTTCGACGTTGTGTCGCCCACCACCGAGGAGCTGGTGGGCCGGGTCCCCGAGGCCCAGGTGGCCGACATCGACCGTGCGGTGGCCGTGGCCCGCGAGGCCTTCGACCACGGGCCCTGGCCCCGCATGAGCCCGGCCGAAAGGGGCGCGGTACTTACCAAGGTGGCCGATGCCATCCGGGCCGACATGCAGGGAAATTTCCGAATTGATCTCCAACGAGATGGGCTCGCCGATCTCGTGGGGCACGCTGGCCCAGGTGCTGGCACCGACCATGATCCTCGACTACTACGCCGGCATGGGATCGACCTTCGCCTTCGACACGGTGAAAGACGGACTGCTCGGTCCGGTGCTGGTCTCCAAGGAGCCGATCGGCGTGGTTGCGGCCATCACCCCCTGGAACGTCCCGCTGTTCCTGGCTTGCGCCAAGTTGGGGCCGGCGCTGCTGTCAGGGAGCACCGTGGTGTTCAAGCCGGCTCCGGAAACCCCGCTGGACGCCAACGTCCTGGCCGAGATCTTCGCTGACGCCGGTCTGCCCAAGGGCGTCTTGAGCGTGGTGCCGGCCGGCCGCGAGGTCGGCGAGCACCTGGTCAACCACCCCGGCGTGGACAAGGTCTCGTTCACCGGCTCGACGGCGGCCGGCCGCAAGATCGGTGCCGCTTGTGGGGCCAATCTCAAGCGGGTAAGTCTCGAGCTGGGCGGCAAGTCGGCGGCCATTCTCCTCGACGACGTCGATCTCGCCGAGTCGATCCCGCTCATGCTGCCCAACGCCATCATGAACAACGGTGAGGCGTGCATCTCGCTGACCCGGATCCTCGTGCCCCGCGACCGCTACAACGAGGTGACCGAGGCCCTGGTGGAACAGGTCCGGGCCATGAAGGTCGGCGACGCCCTCGACCCGGCCACCGAGGTCGGACCGCTGGTGGCCGAGCGCCAGCGCGACCGGGTGGAGAACTACATCCGGATCGGCCAAGAGGAGGGGGCCAAGGTCGCGGTGGGCGGCGGGCGCCCCGACGGCATCGACACCGGCTGGTTCGTCGAGCCCACCGTCTTCGTGGACGTCGACAACTCCATGCGCATCGCCCAGGAGGAGATCTTCGGCCCGGTGCTCTCGGTGATCCCCTACGACGACGACGCTGACGCCGTCCGCATCGCCAACGACTCGGACTACGGACTGTGCGGCGGGGTGTTCACCGCCGACAACGACCGAGGTCTGGCCGTGGCCCGCCAGGTGCGGACCGGCACCTACATGGTCAACTCCAACATCCCCATCGACTTCTCGTCACCGTTCGGTGGTTACAAGGCCTCCGGCGTCGGGCGCGAGTTCGGCGAGGACGGACTCGAGCTCTTCCTCGAGAAGAAGACCATCAACCTGCCGGCCGGATACTCCCCGGCCGTGTGATCGGGGCCGGCCCCGGCGGCCGGTCCGCGCCAGGTGAGCGCCCCGGGCTCTGTGTCGTCGCGCCCGCCCCACCCGCACCCAGTCGACGGGCACGGGTACCTCGTGACCCTGTCGGCCAGCAAGGCTGGCGGCCGCGTCCGGACCGGTCGGCTGATCTGCGATCATGGAGGTGCACGCACCGGTGCCGGCGAGTGGCCCGGACCGGACCGGACCGTGCGGAGGCACCCCACCCGATGAGCCCTGGCGTCCATGCCGCACCGAAGCGGCCCTATCGTGCGCCGCCGGACCGCCCGCCGGTCCGGCGCGGTCGGCCGATCAGATTCGGGTTCGTCCCGGCGCTGGACGGGCTGCGGGCGGTGGCCGTGCTCGGCGTCATGGCCTATCACGGTGGTGCACCCGTGGTCAGCGGAGGGTTCCTGGCCATCGACGTCTTCTTCGTTCTGTCCGGGTTCCTCATCACGTCGCTGCTGCTGGGGGAGTGGGCCAAGCAGTTGACCATCAAACTGGGGCAGTTCTGGGCCCGCCGGGCCCGGCGCCTACTGCCCGCGCTGCTGGTCATGCTGATCGGAGT
The DNA here is from genome assembly GCA_963824355.1 of uncultured Acidimicrobiaceae bacterium. Lineage (GTDB taxonomy): Bacteria > Actinomycetota > Acidimicrobiia > Acidimicrobiales > RAAP-2 > Bog-756. The sequence continues at coordinate 907,973 of CAWGOY010000017.1, forward strand.
GGCCATTTTCGCCAAGCTGTTGGGCGCCCCCGGCCAGTACGCCAGCCTCCGTCTCGACTCCCTGTCCACCCTGTTCTACGTGGCCAACTGGCACTTCATCGTCGGGGGCAGCAACTACTTCAATCTGACCGCTCAGCCCTCGCTGCTCCAGCACATGTGGTCGCTCTCCATCGAGGAGCAGTTCTACATCGTGTGGCCGCCGGTGGTGCTCTTCATGCTCCGTGTGGGACAGAAGCTGCGCCCTTCGCGACGCCTGTGGCCGGTATTCGCCGTCGCCGTCATGGGCGCAATCGCCTCGGCCGTAGACATGCGGCTCTCGTACCTGGGTGGTGCATCGGTGATGCGCCTGTACGAGGGAACCGACACCCGCAGTCAGGACATCCTGGTCGGAGCGGCGCTGGCCATCGGGATGGCCATCTGGGCCCAGCATCGCCAGGCGTTGCCCATGGCGGTGCCGGCCGTGGCCTCGGAGCGGATCGAACGGGCCCATCCATCGACCGGCACCACCGGGGCGGTCCCACCGCCGGCCCACCGTCGCGACCGTCACCGACGCCGGGGGCCGGTCATCAGGCCGATCAGCGCGTGGGAGATCGTGCAGCCGGCGACCCGGTTCGTCCTCCAGATCCTGGGGTGGGTGGCGGTGGCGGTCGGGGCCTACCTGTGGTCGCACATGACCGGCGTGACCTCCTTCCTCTTCGAGGGCGGGTACCTCCTGTTTGCGGTGGGCGTGGCCCTGGTCATCTTTTGCTCGGTCACCGCCCAGTCGGGAAGCCTTTCCCGTGCCCTCGGCAATCCGGTATTCCGCTATGTGGGCAAGATCTCCTACGGCGCCTATCTGTGGCACTTCCCGCTCTTCGTCCTGCTTGACGCCGAGCGGGTCCACCTCTACGGGTACCCGCTCCTGGCCATTCGCATTGCTGTCACTCTGCTTGTGGCCACCGGCTCGTACTACGTGGTGGAAGAGCCAATCCGCCGGGGACGCCTCCGGTCGCTGACCGAGTGGCGGGCCTGGTTGGCGACGAGCGGTGCTTTCCTTTCTGTCGTGGTGATCACGGTGGTGGCCACACTCCCGGTTCCGGCCGAGGCGGCCGGCACCGTCCACGCCGTCGGCGCCCAGTACACCGGACCCCCGGTCAAGGTCATGGTCCTGGGTGACTCGGTGGCCTGGAGGCTCGGGTTCGCCATGGAGGCCAGCCAGCCTCAGAACAGCTACGACGTCAACATCGACAACGCGGCCATTGTGGGGTGCGGTGTCCTGCGCAGCACCCAGTACCTCCTTTACGGAACGGCCTACCCGCTGGTGCCGGCGTGCAACACCTCGTCGCCCCCGTCAGAGCAATGGCCGGCGCAGTGGAGAGGGGATCTGGACCAGTTCCATCCCAATGTCGTGGTGATGCTGGCCGGCCGGTGGGAGGTGGCTGACCGGTACATCGACGGCCAGTGGCTACACATCGGCGAACCGGCATTCGACGCTGACCTGAAGGCGTCGCTGGAACAGGCGGTGCAGATCGGGACGTCCACCGGGGCCCTGATGGTGCTGATGTCCTCTCCCTGCTTCGCCCCGGAGGAGCAGGCCAACGGCCAGGTGTGGCCGGAGGACTCGACCAGCCGGCTGGACCTCTACAACAACATGGTTCGACAGGTCGCTGCCGAACACCCGGCCACTGTGCAGCTTGACGATTTCGGCGCCCAGCTGTGTCCGGGAGGCGTCTATCAGACCACGCTCAATGGCGTCCAGATCCGCGACGGTGACGGGGTTCACATCGTGCCTACCGCAGCGGCCGGCGAGTGGCTGGATGCTCGGGTGCTTCCCGACGTGGTCAATGTGGGTCGCCTTCAGATGGACGGCCAGACCCTGGTGCCGACCACCTCGTCGACGGCGCCGTCTTCCTCGCTGGCAGCCAGTGCGAGAGGGTCTGCACCATGAGTCGTCCGCTTCCGCGGCCGACCACCGCGCCTCAGGGCGTCGACGAAACCGGGGCCGGCGGGGGAATGGAGGACGGGGGCGGTGCCTGGTTGAAGGTCGAGCTGTCGGCCTGCTGGCACTGGGCCTGAAGGGCGCTGACAAGAGTGGATTCAGGCACCCGGTTGCTCTCGGAGATGGTGGTCATCAGGGCTTGCCACTGCCCGTCCTGATAGGCGGCCTGAGCAGCGATGGGCAACGCATCACGGAGTTGGTTATAAGCCTGCTGCTGGAGGTCAGCAGTTTGTCCGGCATCGGTCTGGTGCCCCGACTCCGCCAGCAGGGAGATCGACCGGTTGACGTGGGAGCAGGCCTGTTTGGCCAGCGCCGTGCCGCTGTTGCCGCAGGCGCTGAGGCCGACAGCCAGGCCGATGGTCACTCCGGCCGCTACCAGCAGTCGCCCCGCCGCGCGACCCCGAGGGTCCGACAGGTTCACCCCAACCAGCTGCCTGCCGAATCGAGCAAGTAGCGGCTGACCGAGAGGCACCGGTCGAAGACCTCACACATCATCTCCTCGCCGGCCAGGATCCGAGTCAGTGAGACCGGGGATCGGGCCACGATATTGAGACGGCGCTCGGCGGCGTCGGTGGCCGACGCATAAGAGTCGATGGCTGAGACCTCCAGGGGAAGCTCGATGCCACCCACACCGGCCAGGTCGATGGCCAGCCGGAGGAGGTCGGGCCCGTTGGGGAGGGGCGGGAGAGCCCAGGTGAAGGTCAGGGGGAAGTGGAAGTCGTCCGGTGGCTCTTCGTCCTCGGGCAACCCGAAGACGGCGTCCTCAAAGGAGAGCAGGGTCCTCGGGTCGACCTCGAGGGCCAGGTGGAGGTCGAGGGGACCTCCACAACCGTCCTCGGGGTGGAGCTCCACCTCCCAGACCTGGCGCAGGGAGTAGGTCTCTACGAAGTGGCGCTCGTCGTGCACGTGGAAGCCATGATCGACCGAGTGATCCTTGAGGTCGGCCACGTATCCGGCCACATCGATGACTGCCACAGTTGGCTCAGCCTATCGGGAGCCGGACGCTCCGGTATCGTCGGCGCATGGACGACGACGGGCTCCTCGAAGTGCTGCACGCCGCCGCCTCGGCGGTGGCTGATGCTTTACACGAACTGACCGATTGGGGATTGGCCGGCACCCGTCACGGCCAATACCGGTCGGATCTGGCCGCCGACGCGGCCGCGCTCTCCGTGCTCGACGCGGCCGGGCTGGGGGTCATGTCCGAGGAGTCGGGTACCCACCGGCCGGACAGGCCGGTGGTGGTGGTCATCGATCCGGTGGACGGTTCGACCAACGCATCCCGGGGTATCCCATGGTTCGCCACCAGCCTGTGCGCGGTGGACCGCAATGGTCCGAGGGCGGCTGTGGTGGTCAATCAGGCCTCGGGTGTGCGGTTCGAGGCGGTGCGGGGTGGCGGAGCCCGCCGGGACGGCGCGGCCATCCATCCCTCCGGCTGCACCCGGCTGGACCAGGCCATCATCGGCTTCTCGGGCTATCCCCCCCGCTACCTCGGCTGGTCCCAGTACCGGGGTCTGGGTGCGGCCGCCCTCGACCTTTGTGCCGTGGCCGAGGGAGTGCTCGACGGGTATGCGGTGGTGGGAGGCTCCCGCCTGGGGAGCTGGGACTACCTGGGCGGAATGCTGGTGTGCTCGGAGGCGGGGGCGATGGTGGAAGAGTCACAGGGACGGGAGCTGGTGACCCTGGACCATGACGAAAGGAGAACACCCGTGGCCGCTTCGACGGTCACCTTGCTCGAGTCCTTGCTCGTTGCGGTCGCACAGTAGCGTGGCACCCCGGGCGTTTAGCTCAGTTGGTCAGAGCAGCTGGCTTACAACCAGCAGGTCATCGGTTCGAGTCCGATAGCGCCCACTCCGTTTTGATTAACGGGGCTCTTGGGATTTCAGTGGGGTCTGATGGTGGCGAGCAGGTCCCCTTTGGGCTTCCCGGCGTAGAGCAGTGACCGGATCCGGTAGTTCCGGAAGCTGGTGAACCCGAAGGCGGCCCGTTTCACCCTCTTGATCAAGTTGTTGACTGCCTCGGTGGGCCCCGTTGATCACGTGGGCGCGGTGCCAGGCAGCGATCTGGTGCTTCCAGCGGATCAGGGTACGACCGGGTGACCGCTCCTCGATCGGATCGCTGCCGAGCTGGACCACCCACTGGAGGGCGAGATGGGGATCACCATGGGAATAGAGACCGGAGGGCGATCGAGACTAATCTGTTAGGTCCTGCAGGCCGGCGACCTTGAAGCCGGCTTCGAGGTCGCCGAGCGGCATCTACAGCTTGGTTGTGAGCGCTATGGCCCGGGTGGCTCCGGATCGACGGATCCGGGCGCTTGCTGGAGCAGTTGCTTGACCTGCTCGGCATTCGCCTGGTTCTTGGCTCTCCCACTAGGGCCGAAGACCGCGGTGTCGCTCTTGCTGAGCCTAACTTTCTTTCGGTCTGGGGTCATTTCGAGACTCGACCGTATGACCCACGACAGGCCAGTGGAAGCCCGATCCTTCGAAATGAGGCGCATTGACGAAGGTTCGGAAAACACCGCCTTCAGGCACCTCGACGTCGATGACGTAGCCGAGATCTACGGAGCCCGTCAGGCCGTTCGTGCCCGACCTCGTGTCCTTTTCGCGAACTTCGACGACAGTACCGCGCGTGGCTATCCACTCGTGCTTGAACAATGTGATCTCCTATTCGGCTCCAGCATTTCACGGTAGGGGCGAGCTCGTCTGGGGATGACGTCACGGTGATAGTTGCGAGTCCGATTTTAGTTCTTCGGATTTCAGCGGGGTGTGATCGTCGGAAGTAGCGACCAGGTCGGTTTGCCCACGTAGAGCAGCACCCTGATTTGGAACTTCCGGAAGGACGTGAAGCTGAAGCCGATCCGCTTGACCCGCTTGATCAGGTTGGTCATCGGCTCGATCGGTCCGTTGGTCACCTGGGTGGAATGCCAGGCGACGATCTGGCTGTGCCAGCGCTTCAGTGTTCGGACGAGCGATCGGACTTCCCGACGTGAATGCTCTCGGCGTCGACGATGTGGCAGGTGGGCCGATGCGCGTAGGGTCTGATTCCACGGGGGCTCTCCTATCTGAAGGCGTTAGACACCATCAGGTTGGCAGGCCCCCTCTACACGATCGCGGATGCCCAGGTCAGGGAAAGAGCGGCGGCGGAACCCCGCTCATTTCCGAAGCGCCGTTAACGGCGTCAAGGGCGTCGCTGGCAACGACTATTCCAACCAGAGTGCAGTGCTCCCTTCCCTACTCGGGCGTGAGGTGTTGGAAGCGAACATACGTCGCATGAACCGGTAGACCCTGTGAGGAGTTCAATCGCTGGGTTGCGAATCTATCCCTACAATCACGACCGAAATGCACGGGGCCACGTTAGGTCAATCGAGGACGCCGCGACGGGGGTTGACGGTCGGGGGTGTGCCAGCCAGTTCCAGATCAGACGTGCCGATGTTCGCGAATGACCTTTGAAACGAGCGCTTCGGTGGGCTGCGAGCCCGTCACCATCTCCTCCCGGGTCTGTTCCAGCTCGAAGGATGGACAACACCTTGGGGGGATCAACTTCGGGCGAAGTGGACGAGATCGGAGTAGTCGTCGGTCTCTACGGCCACGATCAAAGCCCGGATATAGGCAGCCCGCCCGGCGTCCTCTTCGTCCAACCTTGATCCACCCCAAGTGAGGGCTGGGTGGCCGATGGCGATCAGGTACAGGTCGGCCATCAGGCGCGTTGATCGCCCATTCCCGTTCGGAAAGGGGTGAATACTCACCAAGCGGCCGTGGATGCGTGTCGCCAACTCTTCGACACTGAATACTGACTCCCCATGCCAATAGCGAGCGTCGTCGAATAGCAAGTGCGCCTGTGTCACGATCTGTGACGGGTCGACCCCAATGTTGGTGACCCGCTGGCGGAGGGTACCCGCCCACGTCCAGACGTCGCCGAACATGCGGCGGTGTAGGTCCATCATGAACGCATACGTCAGGATGCCGTGAAGACCAGCGCTCTGTGCTTGGCGATACGCCCAAGGGAGCGCCTTGATGATGTTCTCGAACTCCACCTGGTTGAGGTCCGCCCGGGTCGCCACGAATTCGGGGATGAGGCCGGCGAGATCCTCGTCAGCTATCGGCGTGGCGCCGGACGGCTCCGGACCGATGGTCCTCGCTCCCATTACTGCCGGGGTGCCCGGTCCGGATCGACCGGTACCCGCAATCATTCTGTCGCTGCCGTTGCCGGCTGAGCCAGGGAGGAATCCTTCCAGAGATTGCCGTGGTCGATGAGGTCCTGGGCGATGCGCTCCATTGTTTCGCGCCGACGGTCCGGGTCGACCCCTTGGGCTTCAAGAACCATGGTTCGCTCCGCGTAGCCGAGGGTTGATGCGGCTACGCGTAGGGCCTCTGACCGGATGGTCTCTTCGAGTGTCGCGTTCGGGACGAGCACGTAGACGAGCGAACAGTTGAGGGCGGTCGCCACCTCGGCCAGCTTGGCCGTGGTGATTCCGCCCGTGAGTTCGGCGCGCTCCAACTTGTTGACCGCAGGGCCCGAGATGCCCAGGCGTGCAGCGAGGGTGGTTTGGCTCATGTCAAGGGCACCGCGGATGGCACGAATCCATCCCGATCGTGGCCTAGCGACAATCGGCTCAAGGTGAGCGGCCTGGAACTTCCGATCCAGCTCCCGCCTGGCCTGAGCGGCCCTTTCTGTCTTTCGCATACTCATAGGTTAGCATAGTTCACAGTGATTTAAACCTATATATTAGTTTTACTTACTAATATGACAACCTATAAGTTAGTTACCACTTCACTCCGTCCGATTAGGCGCTCGACGCCGGTCGTCGAGGGTTGGCCACAAGGAGTGGCGTGACACCCCTCGGACTCCGCTGGTCCGATCTCGTCTCGAACGGTCGATGTCGGAATTCTGGGGTCGTGACTACGAGGAGGAGGGCGGTGGGGGAGCGTTGACTCCGGCGAATCCCAGCAAGCCGACGATCGTGGCGTGTTCGATCAACCACCGCCCTTCGATCAGGACCGCCCGACCTTCCCAGCCGTTCACCCCGGCGAACCGCTGTCCACCGACCTCGACACCGAACCACACCACCGCCTCGTCGGGCCGGAGAAAAAGGACGTCGTCCACGACGACGTTGGCCGATGCAGCGTTCGGGTCCGGGATACGTTTGGCCGCCTGTCTCAGGGGCTCGGCGAGATTCGTGCCGGCCTGGACATTGACGAGCGTGACTCCATCGTCATCGACCTCGTTGTGGTGGGTGTAGGCGTACTCAATACCAGCTCGGGCAGCAGCCTCGTCCGCCGGAGGTGGCCCACTGGGAACGTGCTTGGCTCGGCGTTGCCTTTGCATCTCCTCGGATGTCGGGCGGTGAGGTCCGAGCGCCGCGTTGAGCGCCACCTGAACCGCCCCTTCATCGCTGGTGTCCACGGAGCTGAGATCGACACCTCGACGCTCGGCTGCCCGGATCAACGTATCGATCCTCTTCTCGACCGTGAGGTCAGTCGACTCATCGAGGGTGAACACGGCACTGGAGATCGGTTGATTGAGGGTGATGGCGCTGAACTCGGAAACACAACACGGACTTCCGTCGATCTCGCCCATATGACGGAGCACCACTCCTGTAACGGCATCGAACCAGAATGTGTGGTCGATACCGCCCAATCGCATCCCCAGGTGCACCGGACCTCGACGCCCACACGCCGGTGCCAAGGATGCAGTCACCTTCCAAGCCCGACGTCCACCCACCTCGTCCTCGGTCGGATCGTCAAAGCGCAGAATGCCGAAGAGGTGAGCGCCGGGAGCAAACAGGATCCCAACCTCGGTCAAGTCGAGGTCGAGTTGTCCTGCCTCGTGCTCGGTGACCCGATCTCTCCCACCCAGCCACCGTCGCTCACCGTCACTGACGTCAAGAAGCCTTTCGCTTTGTATTCTCCAGCGAGACGGCGGTTGCAGCAGGACATGCAGGTGTTCATCGGATGTCTCTTCGGGTGTCCCAAAGGTGGCGAATCCCACCGAACCCCCTCTCTGCTGGGCAATCCGTTCGATGGCTTGGCGAGTGCGAGCGTTGTGGGTCCATCGCCAGAGCCGGGCCTCAACGGTCTGGAGTCCCACCGGCGCCTGGTCGATCAGTTCGAGGAGGTCGCCCTTCCGGCTCATGCCCGGAGCCTACGTCCGGCCACGAAGCGGCGGCCCCCGGTTGGTGACACCAACGGTGCACCGTCGCACCATTGGACAGCCGAACATATGTTCGATACGGTCGCAGATATGCGTTATGAGGTCGAGGTCACCATCCCGAGACCGCTCGACGAGCGGACGCGCCGATTCTTGGCTGCAGTACAGCAGTCAGCCAATCGTGTGATTCGATTCAGTGGTGACCAGGCCTCCGTCAGCGTGACGGTCGAGGTTTCCGGACTCTGTCGGGAGGACGCCATCCGGTCGGCAGCGGGGGAGGTGGGCGCGCATCTTTCCGGCCAGCACGGACGAGAAGTACGGCGAGCCGCGACAGGTGTAATGCCCCGGCTTGAAAGTGTGCATGCCGTAGCGCCCCACCGGTATGACCCCTGTGTATGAGGGATGGGGGATCGACCGGGGCACTTACCGTGCAAAACGGTCGGCGACAGACCGATGGAGACCGCAGGCCGCCAAGTCGACGCGCTCGATTCTGCCCTGATGGCGTAGTGTCCGAGCCCGACCCACGAAGTGGTCATCTCCGCGCCAGAGCAACTCGACCACAACCTCACCTCACGGAAAATGGAGACCCGATGATCGAGAACGTTGTCGCCCGTTGGCATTCCTTTCTGGCCGGCGAGCTGCCCGGTGGTCTCGACGAACTGCTCGATGACGACGTGGTCTTCTTCTCACCGGTGGTATTCACGCCGCAGCGGGGCAAGCAGATCACTTCGCTGTATCTGCAGGCGGCAGCTCAGACCTTTCCCGGGGAAGCGCAGTCAGCCAGCACCGGGGGCACTGAGCAGGCCAGTCCGTTTCACTACACAAAGCAGGTGCTCAGCGGAGACACCGCGGTCCTGGAGTTCGAGACGACCATACGGGGGAAGTACGTCAACGGGGTCGACATCATCCGCTGTAGCGAGCGAGGGACGATCATCGAGTTCCGGGTCATGATCAGACCGCTGCAGGCCGTCACTGTCGTGCACGAGCAGATGGGCTCCATGCTGGAGGCCATGGCCGAAAAGGACTGATCCGGCAATTCCACAACACCTGTTGAACAACCACGCATCATTCGCTACCATGACAGGCGAGTCCTTTCGGGTCGCCCGCCAGACCACAAGGGATGAAGCGGCTGCGTTTCGCAGTCACGCTACGAAACCCCGGTGCTGCTTTCCGCCAAGCTAGGACCGGGGTTTCGTCATGTTCGGGGTCGCCCTGACAGATTCGGAGATTCGCCGTCCTGGTAGTTGACGATGCGGGAGACCACCTGCTGGGAGAAGCCCCACCCTTGGGCAATCTCCTTTCGGGTCATCCCTTCGTCAATGAGGCGCCGGAAGGTGGCGGCGCGGGATCGTTGCCGTGCCCTCGTTAGACGATCGATCGCCTCGTTGTCCTCGATGCGAGACGCCATTGCCGAAGTGGACCGGGCCAGATCAGCTGTGCGGACCCCGGCGTTGAGCAGCCTGAGGTACTCCTCCATCCGCCTCTCACTCGCCTTGAGGACCTGCTGGAGGCTTCGGTTGGCCTGCAGCATTTCCTCCAGAGCAGAGATGACCGAGTCGCCATCCCCCGGATCCGCCTGATTCCCCAGCATCCGGATAGGTTATTCCAGGTGGTGCGGTACGTCCCACCGAGAGGCCGTGAGCCCTCCCGCCCTAACATCGGTCGAATGGCCGAGGCCCATGCCCACCCCCCGACAGGTGGGCGGGTGGTCATTGTGGGAGCCGGAATAGCCGGGCTGACCGCCGCCATCGCACTCGACAGGGCCGGCTTCGAGGTCGAGGTGCTCGAGCGGGCGACCGCGCTGACTCAGGCTGGGACCGCCCTGTCTCTCTGGCCCAACGCGTTGGCCGCTCTCGATCGCCTTGGTTTGGCCGAAGCGGTAGCTGCCGTTGGCGTGGAGGAGCCAGCCGGCACAATCCTCAAACCGTCAGGGAGGGAGGTCGTGCGCCTGGATCAGAGCCAACTGGTCGAGCGCCTGGGTACCCCGACACTGATCGTCCACCGCGGAGACCTGCAACGGGTCCTCCTCGATGCCGCATCCCACCTGCCGGTGCGGCTGCACACGCCGGCCTTGCGGGTTGATCACCGGGATGGTCGCGGTGGTCACGCTTGCCGATGGCCACCAGGTGATCGGCATGGTGGTGCTGGCCTGTGACGGTCTCCGTTCTGTGGCCCACCCGCTGTGCCACAACCCCGAACCCCGATTCTCTGGTCGCTCGTCCTGGCGTGCGGTGATCGACAACGCTCCCTCGCTGGTCACCAGCGCCCGCCTCACCGTGGGGGAGGGCAAGCAGTTCATTGCCAGTCCCACGCGGAACGGCTGGACCTACTGGGCCGCCGATGTGGGCCTCCCGGAGGGTGCCAACGAGTTGCTTATCGACCGGAAGGCATTCCTGTCCAGGTCCTTCGCCGGATGGCACCCCCCCATCGCTGATCTGATCGACCGGACCGATGAGCAGCAACTGGTCATCGCCGATATCTACGACTCGATCCCTGACCGACTGGTGTCAGGCCCGGTGGCCCTCCTCGGGGATGCCGCCCATCCGATGACGCCGGACCTCGGCCAAGGTGCCTGTCAGGCAATCGAGGACGGTGTCATCGTCGCAGAGTGTCTGGCCCGTCGCCCGAGTCAGCCGGTCGAGGCGCTGGCCGAGTACCAGTGCCACCGCTTGCCGCGGGTTCGCTCCCTGGTCCGTGAGTCCCGTCGCATCGGCGCTCTGGCTGTCACCCACTCGACGGTGCTCTCGGTGATCAGGGACATTGCCGTCGGCCACCTGCCGGAGTGGGCTAACGGTCGTCTGGTCGCTCGCTACGCCAGTGAGACCTCCTTCCTCAGGACCCTTCCGGGCGGCTCGCACGGACGCGGTTGATCCCCTCCCTGTTGCCCTCCTGGCCCAGGACATCGAGGTCCGGACCGCAGTAAGATCTCGGGCATGGCGGCATTCCGGCTTCACACCGATCAGAGGATCTCGATGCTCAAGGGGGTGAGTCTGTTCTCGAGTTGCACCAAGGATGAACTCCGGAACATCGCCTCGCTGGTAACCCTCCACGAGGCGCAAAAGGGGGCCGTGCTTTCGGAGCAGGGGGAGCCTGGCGCCGAGTTCTTCATCGTGGTGGAGGGGTCGGCCACCGCTACCCGAAACGGCTTCGAACTCGCTCATCTTGGGCCCGGGTCCTTCTTTGGCGAGCTTGCCCTGCTCGATGGCGGGCCGCGCACGGCAACCGTCGTTGCCGACACCGACATGAACCTTCTGGTCTTCTCCCGACAGGAGTTCTCCCGGCTCCACTCCTCTGCTCCCACCGTTGCCTACAAGATGCTGGCCGAACTGGGTGCTCGGCTCCGCACTGCCGACGCCCTCTACGACGGCTCGCTTCCGGTGCCGTCGGAAGTCCTGACGATCTAGCTGTCCCACCGCCGCAACGTGTAAGCGCCTCGCCTGAGTTCCAGTCGGGGTGCCCTCGGACGACCTGAACAGCTACCTTGAGGTCGTGGGTCCCTCCCTTCATAGAGCCGGCACCGCGTTGGTCGAGGGCGAACGGGCCATCGAACCGGCGATCATCAGTGGAGTCATCGTTGCCGCGGCCTCGTACCTGATCGGCCCGTCGAGGGGCGACATCCGTGTGGACGTAGCCCTAGCCAGCATGGCCACCTTTCTGTTCGGGGTCCTGCTGGCCTTCACCATCGCCCGAACCCGCGAGCGCCTTGCCCTGATCCAGAGCCTTCTGAGCACGGGCAACGCCGCCTTGCTCTCGATCCACCAGCTGGTGGAGGTCTTTCCTGCAGACAAGGCCCAGCACATCCGAGACCTCATCGACCGACAGCTGACCGACCAGATCGACTATCTGCTGGTGGACAACCACCTGTCGGCGACCACCCACCAGCGGCTCACCGCGGCCATCTACGCCCTCGAGCCCCGTACCCCCCAGGAGGAATCGGTCTACAAGGAGCTGGTGCGGATCTGCATCGAAGTGGGGGCCGACCGTGCGCTCATCGAGGCCGCCACGGGGCAGGCACTCTCGCCCATCGAGTGGACGGGACTCCTTCTTCTCCTTCTCCTGCAGGTGGCATTGATCGCCGTGCTACCGGGTGGGACGGTATTGGGGGCGATCGTCGCCGGTGTCCTGGCTGGCACGCTGGTTACCCTGATGACCCTGCTGCGCAAGCTGGACCAGCTGCGTTGGCACGAACGAGTGTCTATCTGGGAGCCCACCAGCCGTCTCTTCAGGAGCATGGGCCGGGATCCCTACGTGCCCAGGCACGTCATCGATAGTGGACGGTATCGCCCGTCCGGACGTGTTCGGGTGGTCGACTATCCCGATCCTTATCCGGATCGTGCGTCCAAGGTCGTCACCCTGGTCGACTTCGGTGCACGCGGCTCGTACGGCTCAAAGCGTCCATTGGGACCTGGCCCTACCAGCGGACTGGGTTCACAGGCCGCCATCGACCCGGGCTAAGCCCACGGTTGAGACCCAATCGGCGGGTTATTCTGCAAGCCAGTTGGATCGGGAGTGCCGAGCCGAATCAGTCCTTCGACCTGGCCGCTCGGCGCGCCGCCACTTCTTCCTCTCGCTTGAGATGGGCACTCTTTGCTGCGGCGGCGCTGGCTTTAGCTGTTGGCTTGGTGGTTGTGGTGGTGGTCGGATGCGCAGTCGTTGTCGTAGTCGTGGCACCCGCGGTGCTGCTCGGTGATGTCACCGGAGTCGTCGGCGGTGGATTCGTCGCCGATGACTGTGATGAAACGCTGCCCTGAGCGCTCCCCTGGGTCGTCGACGACGGAGTGGTGGAGATGCTAATGGCTGCACCACCGGCAATGAGTAGGACAACCACTGCGGCCGTACCGGCCAGGATCCACCGGGCGGCCCGGTCAGGCAGCGACTCCTCGCCAAGGATCCACCTGGCCCACTGCTTGAGGGCTTCAGCCCAACGTTCGACCACGCTCAACGTCCACGCTTCACTTCGCGACCACCCATGTGACCCCCCAGCGGCGACCAAGCCTGTACGGCACACGACGGTCCCAAGCAACGACCATAACAGCTTGCTCGCGATTTCCCTACGGCAGTCGTCGACCGCCAGCGAGGCTACCGGGGTGGCTGGTCCGAATCCGGCCAGAACCACTCGGGTTCGTGTCCTCGGGTCTCGGGAAGTCGGTAGATCAGCGTGCTGAGGGCCATGGCCGGCAGGAAGGTGATCAGGGCGGCCGGTGCGAACCGGTTGCCGACATCGGCCACGGCGCCGAACACCACCAGGCCACCGACGGCACCAATCACCGAAGCCGCCACGTTCCATCCGGCCACCGAGGCGCGCACTGAGGTCGGGAAGAGTTCGTTGGCCAATGCTCCGCCGGCCGGAGCGAAGACACCTCCGGCGGTCACGCCGAGCAGATAGCCGACCACCAGTGCCGGCCGGTCGCCGCTGTAGCAGAGGATGCCCGAGCCGCCAATGGCCACGATCGCCCCTACTGCGGTCGGGCGTCGGCCGACCCGGTCGGCAAGCCAACGCCCGGCCAGGAGGCCACCGAGCCCGAGGATGCCGGCTCCGATCACCATGGCCGAGCGGGCCAGTCCCGACATCTGCTCGACGTTCTCCGCGTAGACGAAGACGAAGCCGGTGGCCGGCCCGGTGATGACCGCCAGGGCGAACGCCGCTGTTGCCACCACCGCCAATCGGCGTCGGTAGGGGCGAGCCACCGCGCCGAGCCTTGGGGACCTGCCGTCCTTCTTTACCGGTGGGCGCACCGATGATGCGCGGACGAAACGGTCCGGTTCGGTGACCCACCGGGCTATGAAGGGCAGCGCGAGAATCGGCACCCCGGCGAGGAGGAGGACTCCCCGGAAGCCGAGCGTTCCTCCGGCCACGCCATAGAGCACGGCGGTGGCTCCCGCCCCGACCGCGTACCCAGCGGCCACCAACGCCACCGCGGCAGCTCGTTGTGCCGAGTCGGTCTGTTCGGCCGCTTGGACCTGGGCCACCGCCGCCGCTGCTGACAGGAAGGGCCGCCCCAGAGCGAAGACCACGACGAACCACCAGTAGCCGGGGCTGGCTGCCGAAACAACGGTGATGGCCAGTCCGAGACCACAGGCAAATACCATGACACTCCGCCGACCGAGCCGGTCGGCCAGACCAGCCACCGGCAGCCCACCGAGTGATGCCAGCCTGACCACGGCCAGGCCCAGTCCGAGTTCGGTTCCTGACAGGCCCACCCGGTCAGCCACTGTGGAGCCTTCGGACAGGTGGCCGAAATGATGGGCGACACCACCCAGTGTGGCGGTGAGTCCGAACTGTCCGAACCCGGCGGCCAGGGCGACCAGGCCCACACTCAGGACTGTCCGGTCCGACCAACCGTGGAGACGCAGTGGGCCGGAGGAGGCTGGGGAACGGTTCGCCTCTGCCACCACCTAGCGGAGGTGACCGGCGGCCCGGCCGGTGTACAACGGAAGGTCGAGGTAGCTCTTGATACCTGGTTCGGCCGCCACCACGGCGGGCACCGCGCTGACACAGTGGGTGGCCGTGGCCACGATGCCCGGATTGCGGATCAGACCTGAGGCCACCGAGTCCGGATGCCAGCCACGGAAGGTCACCAGGCTCGATGGGTCCCCGGTGATCGCCATTTCGAACCGTTCTCCTTCAGGTCCGAAGCTCCATTCTGGGTCGAGGTTCTCGGTGCCCATGAACCAGTTGGTCTTGACGGCTATCACCGGCGTACCGCCGACCGTCGCTTCCCAGGTGAATCGTTGAGCGGCGATCCGACCAGGCTGAATGGGTCCGATGGGAGAATCGATGGAAGCCGTGGCCACAGCCACCTGGTGGTCCACGGTCAGATCCGGATCGAGGGCGAATCCCAGCGCGCTCCCGATCATTGCGATCGACTGTCCGAAACCATCACCGAGGATGGCTGGCATCATGCTGGCCGCAGCCTCCTCTGGAGTCTTGCCGAACAGCATGATCTCACCCACCACCGCGGGCGCTGCATAGCTCCTGATGTCCGAGAACTCCTCGGCCCGGACATGGGTGATCGACTGGGAGAGTCCCGACACCATCAGCGGAAACCGCTCGGTGATGCCGCCGGGATGGATACCCGTGCCGTGGATCGTCGACCGCCCCATCTGGCAGGCGCCTTCGATGAGTGTCTCGTCGCGACCGCCCGGGTAGAACCAGTTGAGGGGGGTGACCACATTCATGCCCGTCTCGAGCAGACGCACGACCACGGAGGGATCGGCCATGATCGGTGTGTAGATGACGCAGTCGGCTTCGAGGGCCAACAGCGCATCGACATCGGTCGTGGCCGCCACGCCGAGGGCGGGGAGACCGCACAGCTCGCCCACATCCCGGCCCGATTTGTCGTCGGAGTGGACCCAGCAACCGATGAGCTCCAGTTCGGGATGGGCCACCACTCCGGCAACCGCCGCCCTTCCCACTCCGCCGGTTGCCCACTGGATGACCCGGATCGGCATGCTGTCTCCCTCTGTCCCTGGCCCGTGCAACCGACCGGCTCAGACTAGGCCCACGTACCTCACCGTCGCCGCCCATAGCTACGCCGTTCTTGTTGGCCGAATCTGTGGGAACTATGTCATTGACGCCACCTCCGGGAAGGTTCACGATGCAAGGTATGCGACAGCGAACGGTGGTGATCGTCGCCTACCCCGGAGTTCAGTCGCTCGACGTGATCGGACCCAATGAGGTCTTCGCCGCAGCCACCCGGGTGATGAAGGACACGGGACGAGCGGGTGGTTACCGACTCACGTTGGCCTCCAGTGGCGGCGGCCAGGTCGAGTCCGGGAGCGGTGTCAGCCTCGGCACCGTGTCGCTCTCCGAGGTTCCCGATCGCATCGACACGCTGGTGGTGCCGGGCGGAGATCAGGCACGCGGCGGACTTTGCGATCCTCGGCTCATGGCCTGGATCGAGTCGGAGGGCCGCCACTGCCAGCGGTTGGCCACGGTGTGCACGGGAGCCTTCCTGGCCGCCGCCGCCGGACTGCTCGATGGCCGGCGGGCCACCACGCACTGGGCCTCGGCCGACCGACTGGCCGCCGAGTTCCCGTCGGTCGAGGTGGACGCCGATCCCATTTACATCCGCGACGGCCGTGTCTGGACCAGTGCCGGGGTGACCGCCGGCATCGACCTGGCCCTGGCGCTGGTCGAAGACGATCTTGGCGCCGGGGTGGCCCAGACAGTGGCTCGCCATCTGGTGATGTTCCTCCACCGGCCCGGCGGCCAGTCGCAGTTCGCCTCGCCGGTATGGGTTCCCCGTGCCGAGCGCTCGGCGGTGCGAGTCGTCCAGTCCCGGGTCGAGACCACTCCGGGCGGTGACCATCGGCTGGGGGCGATGGCTTCGGCCGCCTCGATGAGTGTGCGCAACTTCGCCCGAGTGTTCACTGCCGAGGTGGGGGAGCCTCCCGGGCGCTATGTGGAGCGGGTGCGGGTGGAAGCGGCCCGCCGCGAGCTGGAGACGACCGATGACACGCTCGACGTGATCGCCGGGCGTTGCGGTCTCGGTAGCGCAGAGTCGCTCCGTCGCGCCTTCCGCCGTCGATTGGGCGTCACTCCCGATGCTTACCGGCGGAGGTTCCGAATCAAAGCGAGGGAAGGAAGGTCGGCGTGATCGAACCCTTGGAGGTGGCCATTCCGCTGTTCCCGGGTGTCACCGCGCTCGATGCCATTGGGCCTTACGAGGTGCTTCAACGCATTCCCGGGCTGGAGGTCTTGTTCATCGGCCACGAGGCCGGTGAAGTGCGGACCGACAATGGGATGTTGGGGCTTGTCGTCGACACCACGTTCGAGGAGCGGATCGACCCCGATGTGGTGGTGTTCCCCGGGGGTATGGGAACTCGCCTGCTGCAGAGTGATCGGCGGGTGCTCGAGTGGGTCCGCTCTGCCCATCTGACAACCCGGTTCACCACGTCGGTCTGCACCGGCTCGCTCGTCCTCGGGGCTGCCGGACTTCTTCAGGGACTCACCGCCACCACCCACTGGTCGGCCTACCCCGAACTGGCGGCCCATGGTGCCGAACCCACCGCTGAGCGAGTTGTGGAACACCTGGACCGCCGTCTGATCACCGCGGCTGGGGTGTCCAGCGGCATCGACATGGCGCTCCGGCTGGTGGAGCTGCTGGTCGATCGGACCGCAGCGCAGGCAGCGCAGCTGATGATCGAATACGACCCCGCTCCTCCGTTTGACTGCGGATCACCGGCCAAGGCCGACCGGAACGTGCTCGACCGGGCCAGGCACTATGCCGGGCTGCGGCGGTAGTCGGAATCTGCCTCTTCACAACCGTCTTCTTGTGCTCTTTCACCCATCGGTACGGCGGTCACGTCGGTATCGGCGGGTAGAGTGGTGTGGCGACGGCCTGTGGCGATTGGGCCGATGGCCCACATCCAGGGGCCAGATCGGAGAGGAGGTGGGGCAACGTGCGTAGACGGATGATGAACGGGAAGATCCATCGTGCCCGGGTCACCGATGCTGACCTCAACTACATCGGCTCCATCTCCATCGACCCGATCCTGATGAAGGCCGCCGACATCGTGACCGATGAACAGGTGGCGGTCTACAACCTGATGAACGGCGAACGTTTCGAGACCTACGCCATCGAAGGAGCCGAGGGCCAGATCTGCCTCAACGGCGCGGCGGCCAGGCTCGCTCAGGTTGGCGATCTAGTGATCATCGTCTCCTACGTTGATGTGGAGGACGCCGAAGTGTTCTCCCATCAGCCTTCAGTCATCGTGGTCGATGCCGACAACCGGGCAATCGGGCCCGACTGAGAAACTCGGTCCATGGCACGAGTTTCCGGAGCCGCGTAGCCCAGGTCATTCCGGCTCGTCGAGGTCCTGGACGCTCAGCGCAGTCTTGTGCAGCACCTTGGCGAACCGGGATTCGAAGTCGTCCATATCGTGGCACAGGCCCAGGGTGGAGATGATCTGGTCGGCCTGGTCGTTGATACGAGAGCGTCCTACTTCCGTGAGCCACTCCTGGAACGACGGTCCGGACAGTGGATTGGATCGGTCCCGGCGCAGTTCCCGCCCCAGGTCAGGGTCGAGGGCGTCGTAGACGAACGCCACTACCAGCCGTCCCCAGTCGAGGGGGCGTTGATCGGGCGCGTAGGTAATCCCTTCCAGGCGGGCCAGCTCCTTCCAGAATCGGTTGGGGAACACGTCTGCCCACTGGCCGACCTCGTCGGCGATGAGGGCTTGTACTTTGAACTGCAACCGCTGGCGTGCTCTGACGCGTCGGAATCCGGTGGCTTCGTCCACTACACCGATGATGCCCAGACGGGCGCACTGCCTCACCATCAGCTCCACCTGTGCCGCCACCCGGAGTTGTTGTTTCTTCAAAGCCCCCGAGTCGCGGGCCAGCAGAAACGCTTCGCCGAGATCGATCACCGACTCGGCCCGATAGCCGATCGACTCCCGGGAGCGTCCCGGCGAGGAGAAAGCCACCGTGCCCACCGGCAGGAGGCGTTCGTCGAATGCGGGGACGTGACGAAGGTACCCGCTCAGGCTGTCCGAGGGACTGCCGGTGAGGAGCCCCACCACTCCTGCCTCCTCCAGTACCCGCTGCCCGTCGTCCAGGACATGAGCTTCGAATTGAGCCTCACCCATCACGATGGGTCCGCGGAACAACGAGCGGGGAATCTCGGGGTCGTGCCGGCGGACTCCTTTGGACGGACGCACCGTCCTGCCCGACTTGGCCCACCTGGCCTGGACAGCTCGGCGGGCGATATCGCTCCGCTCGGCGGGGCTGAGGGCCCGCGCTCGCGCTCGTCCACCCTTCTTCGCTCCGAGCCGCCCCAACTCGCGGCCAGCTGCGCTGGCTCGTTTCTTTGCCCCTGCTTTTGCCCCTGTCTTTGCCCCGGCTTTTGCCCCTGCCACTCCGATCCCTTCGTCCGCCCGACTACTTGGCCCACTCTACTTCGGCCCCGGGCAGGTAGGAAAGCCTACCCGGGTAAGTAGAATCACCTGCCCGGGTACGTATGCAGCGGCAGCTGCGCGACATTCGTGTCACCAATCGCCACCGCGTTCTGCCCCTGTCTCCGTCGGCAGGTGCTGGGTATACTTTTCTTCTGGTCCGTTGACCGCAGCCATGCAGCCGAGGCTCTGGCGAGGAGCGGCACAGCGGACGATGGGGGGAGTCTCGTAGTGGGCAGGTGTGTCGACAAAGGGGCAGTTCAGTGACGAGCTGGGCGCAGGGGCTGAGACAGTGGTGGCTCTGGCTCCTCGGCGAGTCCCGCTTGCCCGGCAGGCGCTCCCAGCTGTTGCTGGCGGCGACCATCGCTGTGGTAGCGCTGGTGGCGGTGGCCGGTGTGTTCGTGCTGCAAGGGCCGGCGCCGTCGAGCCGGAGCGCTGCCAACGACCTGGCCAGCCAGAACTCGGGCAACTCCGGCAACTCCGGCAACTCCGGCAACTCCGGAGCGGGTGCTGGCGTGCCCTCTACCACCTCCACCGTTCCGGCCTCAGCGGGACCGGGCACCCACGATTCGTCTACAACCTCGACCACCACCGTTAGAAGCGGGACGGCCGCACCCAGCGGGAAGAACCGAGGCACCCGCAGACACCGAGCACATGTCGGCGACTCCCACTCGACCACACCGAGCGCAGCAGCACTGCCGGCACCGGCCGCCGCCGTGCACCAGGCCTACGCCGCACCCGAGGCGACCGCCTTGCCCGACGCCTACGCCGCGCCGGCATCCGCGCCACCCGTCGCCGCCACCAAAGCCGACATCGTCACCCAAGTCCCGCGGTCACCAGTTGCCGTGGTGACCGTTCCCGGCGCACCCACCGGCGTGCAGGCCACCAGCGGCCACGAGTCCTCCCGCGTCAGCTGGTCGGCGCCGGCTTCGGTGGGGAGCAGCTTGCTCACCGGCTACTACCTTTTCGTGGCCACTACCCCGGGCGCCGAACCGGCCCTTCCGGTCAACGGCTTCTCGCCGATCATCGGGCGCTCCTACGTGATCGGTGGGCTGACTTCGGGCACGACCTACTACTTCACTGTCGAGGCAGCGAACGCTTCGGGTCTGTCGCCGGCATCGTCCGAGGTGTCGGCCACGCCGGTTTCCGGGTCCCCGATGGTGGGTGATCTGGACGGTCCGGTGGTGGCCATGGTGTCGAACCCCCAGGGGTCCGGCTACTGGTTGGTCAACGGGGCCGGTGCGGTTTCGGCCCACGGAGCGGCCGCCGACTACGGCTCGGTTTCCTCCCTCCACCTGAACGCACCCATTGTGTCCATCGCCACCACGCCCGATGGGAAGGGGTACTGGCTGGTGGCCACCGATGGGGGAGTCTTCAATTTCGGCGACGCCGGCTTTTACGGAGCGATGGGGAACCGCACCCTCAACGCACCCATCGTCGGGATGACGGTGACGCCCGACGGTCGTGGCTACTGGCTGGTGGCTGCTGACGGTGGCGTCTTCGCCGGTGGCGATGCCACATTCTATGGCTCCACCGGCTCCGTCCATCTCAACGCACCGATCATCGGGATGGCTGCCGCACCGGGCGGTCACGGCTACTGGCTGGTCGGCGCCGACGGCGGAGTGTTCTCCTTCGGGGATGCCCAGTTCTACGGGTCCCTGGCCGGCCAGACACTCAACGCTTCGGTGGTGGCCATCATCTCCTCCGCCGACGGCCACGGCTACTGGCTGGTTGCGGCGGACGGTGGCGTGTTCACCTTCGGGGACGCGTCGTTCCATGGCGCGGCGTCATCGCTCAACCTCAATGCACCGATTACCGGGGCCACCGCTGATCTGGCCACCGGTGGCTATTGGCTGGTCGGTTGGGACGGCGGCGTCTTCTCCGGGGGGGCACCCTTCTTCGGAGCGGGCTGATCCACCCCGTAACGGGCCATCGACCATTGGCCTGATCCCGACCGACCGGCTGTTGGCCGGCGCGCTGTTGCTGTCCGCCCAGTCGGTTACTTGCCCGGGTACCTTAGTCCCCTGGCCCCGAACCCGATGCTTCCTCGGGCAAGTATCTCAAGATTCCCGACTGAGTTCCGCCCCGATCTGGATTATCTGGGAGCGGCGAGGATCACCGGTCGGCGGAGTGCACGTCGGTAGTCTCTGCTCCGGTGCCCCTCCGATGACCCATCCCGGCGAGATACCCTCGGTCCGATTCGTCGGCGACAGCCCGGGCGACGGCCGGTTCCCGGTCCAGTCAGCCGAGCAGCGGCTGCTCGAGATGGTCCGGGATTTCAACGATCCGACCCAGGAATGGCGGAGGCTCTTCGCCGAGCTGTTCGGCACCTTCCTCCTCGTACTGGTTGCTGCAGGCGGGGGCATGATGAGCCGCGCTTTCCCGGGAACCATCGGCCGAACGGCGGCAGTGGTGGCACCGGGAATGATGGTGACGGCCATCATCCTGTTCATGGGCAAGGTGTCCGGAGCCCATCTCAACCCGGCGGCCAGCATCGGCTTCGCACTCCGCGGCGACTTCCTGTGGCGCCGGGTCCCGGGCTATCTCGCCGTGCAACTGGCCGGGGCCACGCTGGCCGCCTGGTTCCTCCAGGCGGTGATCCACGTGTCCGCCACGTACGGTTCGAACTACCCTGCGCATTCGAGCACCTCGGTTGATGCCTTCCTGATGGAGGCGGTTCTCACCATGGGACTGGTCAGCGTCATCCTGGGCACCGCGTCGGGTGCACAGCAGGTGGGTCTGTTCGGTGCCCTGGGCGTCGGGTCCTACGTGGCCCTGGCCGGGCTATGGGCCAGCCCGATCTCCGGCGCATCGATGAACCCGGCCCGCACGTTCGGCCCCGACTTGGTCTCCCTGCACTTCGCCAGTTACTGGATCTACGTCGCCGGACCACTGGCCGGCGCGGTTCTGGCCGCCGGCGCGGCGTGGATGCTGCGGGGGCCCGGTGGCGGACGCACAGCGTCCTTGGCTGCCCAGGGTGTGCTCCATCCGAGGATCCTCCACCCCAACCAGGACTGAGCGACTGGACCGGGCGCCTTGATCAGCCGCCGAGGAACCGGTCGAGGGCCCGTGCCCGCCAGGTCGACCGACCCGACTCCTCGGCTCGGTCGGCACCGGCAGCCAGCCGGAGACCAGCGTTGATCCCCATGTAGCGGAAGGGCTCCGGCTCCCACCGCTTCGAGTGGTGCCCGACCCAAGGCAGGGTAACCAGCTTGCTGTCACGGCGCAGGATCAGATCGCGCAGCGTACGACCGGCCAGGTTGGTGGTCGACACCCCGTCGCCCACGTAGCCGCCGGCCCAGGCCAGCCCGGTGGCCCGGTCCAGCCCAACCGAAGTGAACCAGTCGCGCGCGATCCCGAGTGGCCCTCCCCACCGGTGGGTGATTCTCACGCTGGCCAACTGGGGAAAGAGGTCGACCAGAGTACGGCGGAGGGACTCATGGACGACGGCATCACGGTCGTACTCCGGCCGGATGGTCGAGCCGAAGTGGTAGGGGGCGCCCCGCCCGCCGAAAGCCACGCGCCCGTCGGCGGTGCGCTGGCCGTAGATCACCAGGTGTCGATGGTCGGCAAAGGTCTCCCGTCGAGCCAGGCCGACCTCGTCCCAGAAGGCGTCGGGGAGTGGCTCGGTGGCGATCATCAGTGAGTACACCGGGACCAGGGTCCGCTCCTCGCCGGGGAGAGTGCGGGTATACCCTTCGGTCGCCCTTACGACGACCGGGGCTCTCACCACCCCCCGGTCGGTGCGCACCACGCCAGCTCTCACGGCCTGGACGGCGGTCTGTTCGTAGATGGTCACACCCCGACGTTCCACCGCGTCGGCCAGGCCCCGTACCAGGCGGGCCGGGTCCACCGCCGCACAGTGCGGCGTGTAGGTCCCACCCCGGATATCGGTGGCCCCTACCATCGACGACGCTTCCTCGGGCCACAGGAACCGGAGGTCCGATTCGTCGATTCCCCGGGCCCGGGCTTCGGCCACTTCCTCCAACGCCCGTTGTAGTTGCACGTTGGTGCGGGCCAGGACCACGGTGCCACCAGGGAAGAAGTCACAGTCAATCGACTCGTCGGCCACCACCCGTCCGACTTCGTTGACCGTGTCCACCATGGCTCGGCGCATGGCCACGCCCGATCCCTGACCAGCGACCCTGTCCAGTCGGTCTTCGGACACTGCGAACAGCGCCGAACACCAGCCCCCGTTGCGGCCTGAGGCGCCGAAACCGGCTACTTGCCGTTCGAGGACGGCGATGCGAAGTGTCGGGTCGGCATCGGCCAGGTAGTAGGCCGTCCACAGACCGGTGAGGCCGCCGCCCACCACCGCCACATCCACATCGAGATCTCCGGGCAAGGGCTCCCGGACGGTGATCGGACCGGGGAGCCGGTCCCACCAGAGAGAGAGTCGTCGATAGCACTCGTCCGGTTGGGCGGTCAGATCTGCTTCCATGCTTCGGTGAGCACCGATCGCAGGATGGAGGTCATCACTTCAAACTCCTCTTCCCCACAGGTGAGCGGAGGGGCCAGTTGGACCACCGGATCGCCACGGTCGTCGGCCCGGCAGATCAGACCGGCCTCGTAGAGGGCGCCGGACAGAAAGCCCCGCAGTAGCCGCTCGGCCTCGTCGTCGTCGAAGGTCGCCCGGGTGTCCTTATCCTTGACCAGTTCGATGCCGTAGAAGTATCCGGCGCCGCGCACGTCGCCGACGATCGGTAGATCGGCCAAGGTGTCCAGTGATGCCTTGAAGGCGCCTTCATTGCGTCGCACGTTCTCCAGCAGGCCCTCCTTCTCAAAGACGTCGATGTTGGCCAGGGCCACTGCTGTGCTCACCGGATGGCCACCGAACGTGACGCCGTGAAGGAAGCTCTCGCCGTGGAGAAACGGCTCCACCAGCCGGTCGCTGACCGCCATCGCCCCGAGCGGCGAGTAGCCGCTGGTCAGACCTTTGGCCATGGTCACGATGTCCGGCTCGTAGTCATAGCGCTCGGCCCCGAACCAGTGTCCGAGTCGGCCGAAGGCGCAGATGACTTCGTCCGACACCATCAGGACCCCGTACCGGTCACAGATCTCCCGTACTCGTTGGAAGTACCCCGGAGGAGGCGGGAAGCACCCTCCGGCGTTCTGCACCGGCTCGAGGAATACCGCAGCCACCGTGTCGGGCCCTTCGATGAGGATGGCTTGTTCAATGGAGTCGGCCGCCCACCTCCCGAAGGCTTCGAGATCGTCGGCGAAGTAGGGGGCCCGGTAGAAGTTGGTGTTGGGCACCTTGACCGCGCCGGACACCAGGGGTTCGAACGGGGTCTTGATCTCGTTGACGCCGGTGATGGACAGTGCGCCCATCGTGGCCCCGTGATAGGCGATGCTGCGACTGATCACCTTCAATCGCTGGGGCTGGCCGGTGACCCGGAAGTACTGTCGGGCCAGCTTCCAGGCCGACTCCACCGCCTCTGAGCCACCCGTGGTGAAGAAGATGCGGTTGCAGTCCCCGGGGGTCAGCTCGGCCAGGCGGTCGGCCAGCTCGACAGCCATCGGGTGGGCATAGCTCCAGATGGGAAAGTAAGCCAGCTGACCGGCTTGTCGAGCCGCCGCCTCGGCCAGCTCAGTCCTGCCGTGACCGACCTGACTGGTGAACAGCCCGGAGAGGCCGTCGAGATAGCGCTTGCCGTACTGGTCGTAGACCCACACACCTTCCCCGCGGACGATGACGGGGATCTGGTTGGTCTCGGACATGCGGGTGAAGTGCATCCACAGATGGCGGTGCGCGCTCTCCTGCAGTGCATCGTTGGAACGATCGGTCATCGGGTCCCCCAGGCGTAGGTCTGCTTGGTCAACTTCAGGTACATGAACGTCTCGGTATCGCGCACACCGGGTATCCGGCGAATCACCCCGTTGAGCAGCTCGAGGAGGGCGTCTTCGTCCTCGGTGACCAGCTCGACCAGGATGTCGAACGAACCCGTGCACATGACCACGTAGTCGATGTCCTCGACCGCGGCCAGCAGCTCGGCCACCACGCGGGTGTCGCCGTCCGCCCGGATGCCCACCATGGCCTGGCTGCGGAAGCCGACCTGCAGCGGATCGGTCACCGCCACGATCTGCATCACCCCCGCGTCGCGCATCTTTTGGACCCGCTGGCGTACCGCCGCTTCAGACAGACCCACCGCCTCGGCGATGGATCCGTAGGTGCGGCGGCCGTCCTGTTGCAGCTCCTCGACGATGGCCTTGTTGACATCGTCGAGGAGGTTGGCGGTCGGGGCCGAAGAACCAGCTGTCATGGTCAGTGCCCCGGCACCCGTCGCCGGGGGCTGTCGGTCGGCCGGGGCGCACCTTTTTGGCTTGTGGTCATGCTCGACTAGTTATAGCAGTTTGAGCAGTTTCGGTGGCAAGATTCGATGGATTTCGTAGCTCCATGGAAATCCATTCCAGAAAAAGCTTGTTTGGACGCGGTTCTTCGGCCACTATGACCATGCGACAGGAGCCGTGGTCGGGGATCTGGCCCACTGGCCGGGCCGAAACCGGGACGGAACCGACCGAATACCCCTGGGGAGGGACAGTGAGCAACCGCAACTCGGGAGAGGGCACCGGCGGACGGCCAGTCCTCCAGAACTTCATCGGTGGCCGCTATGTCGAGACCCGGGACGGAACGTCGTCCACCCTGATCGACCCGAGCACCGGTCAGGGCTACCTCGATGCCCCGGTTTCGGGGGCCAAGGATGTCGACGCGGCGGTGACAGCGGCGGCAGACGCCTTCCCCGACTGGAGGGACAGCACCCCGTCCGAGCGCAGCCTGGCCCTTCTTCGCATCGCCGATGCTTTCGAGGCCCGGGCCGACGACCTGGTCCGGGTGGAGTGTGAGAACACCGGAAAGCCATTGGCGGTGACCATGGCCGAGGAGCTTCCCCAGTGCATCGACCAGATCCGATTCTTCGCCGGAGCTGCCCGCCACCTGGCCGGTAACGCGACCGGCGAGTACATCAAGGACCACACCTCGTCCATCCGGCGGGAGCCCATCGGGGTGTGCGCCGCGGTTACGCCGTGGAACTACCCGCTGATGATGGCCGTGTGGAAGTGGGCCCCGGCCCTGGCTGCCGGAAACACCCTGGTCCTCAAGCCGGCTGACACCACACCCGCCTCGTCGTTGCTGATGGCGGAGATCATGGCCGAGCACCTTCCCGACGGTGTCATCAACGTGGTGTGCGGCGACCGTGACACCGGACGACTCCTGATCGAGCACCCCACCCCGGCCATGGTCGCCATTACCGGCAGCGTGCGGGCCGGCATGGAGGTGGCTGCCTCGGCCGCCGCCGGAGTCAAGCGGGTGCACCTGGAGTTGGGTGGCAAGGCGCCGGTGGTGGTGTTCGACGATGCCGACGTGGCCGCCGCCGCCGAGGGGATCGCCGTCGGTGGCTACTTCAATGCCGGACAGGACTGCACGGCGGCCACCCGGGTACTAGCCGGACCCCGGGTCCATGACCAGTTCGTCGCTGCCCTGGTCGAGCAGGCCGAGGCCCAGACCGTGGGCGGTCTAGACACTCCCGACGCCGACTTCGGGCCCCTCAACAGCGAAGCCCAGCTCTCCCGGTTCTCCGGCTTCTTCGACCGGCTACCTGATCATGCCGAAGTGGTCACCGGTGGCACCCGGGTCGGCGAGCGCGGATACTGCTTCGCCCCTACGGTGGTCGCCGGCCTCGAGCAGAGCGACGAGATGATCCAGGACGAGATGTTCGGACCAGCCATCACCGTGCAGCGATTCACCGACGAGGAGCAGGCCATCACCTGGGCCAACGGTGTCCGGTACGGCCTGGCCTCCAGCGTGTGGACACAGAACCACGGCCGGGCCATGCGTATGGCCAAGGCACTCGACTTTGGATGTGTGTGGATCAATACGCACATCGTTATCGTGGCCGAGATGCCCCACGGGGGCTTCAAGGAATCGGGCTACGGCAAGGACCTGTCGTCCTACGGATTCGAGGATTACACCCGTATCAAGCACGTGATGAGCTACATCGGCAACTGACGGTTCGAGCGGCTCCTGGCGATCGAACCTCCACGCTGTTCCTATGCAGGACACCACCCGGCTGCGAGCGAGGAGAAGCAACTGAGGATGCCCACGGAAACCGTCGCCACCGAAGCCACCCCACTTGCAGACAAAGGTCTGAAAGCTGGCGCGCTCGGCTTGATTTCGAGCACCGTCATCGGTGTTGCATCTACTGCCCCGGCGTACAGCATTGCCGCCACTCTGGGGTTCGTAGTGGTGATCATCGGACCTCAATCGCCCATCGTGACGATCTTGGCGTTTGTTCCCATGTTGCTGATCTCCTTCGCCTACAAAGAGATGAACAACGCAGACCCTGACTGCGGGACGACCTTCAGCTGGGCTACAAGGGCTTTCGGTCCCAAGACTGGATGGCTGGGAGGTTGGGGGATCATCGCAGCAGATGTTCTCGTCATGGCCAGCCTCGCCCAGATCGCCGGCCAGTACGTGTTCTTACTCTTCAATGCCAACGGCATCGGCACCGATGCCGCGAGCGGCTGGGTCTTGCTCGTGGGGATCCTGTGGATCGTGGTAATGACGTATATCTGCTACCGCGGCATCGAAGTATCGGCCAACTTCCAGAAGGCTCTCTTGGGTATCGAACTGACCATGCTGTTGGTGCTCTCGGTCGTCGCCCTGGTCAAGGTGGGGAACGGGAGCGCACCGGTGGGCCATCTGACTCCGTCATGGTCGTGGTTCAACCCCTTCGACATCTCTACGCCGTCAGCATTCATCAATGGGCTCACCCTGATGCTGTTCATCTACTGGGGATGGGACACGACGGTCTCGGTCAACGAGGAGACAGCCGATCCCGAGACGGTGCCCGGTCGAGCAGCGGTCCTGTCCACTCTGGTGCTCCTTGCCACGTATCTCCTGATCGTCCTCTCCGCTCAGTCCTTTGCCGGGTTGGGCACC
Organism: uncultured Acidimicrobiaceae bacterium; assembly: GCA_963824355.1. Taxonomy (GTDB): domain Bacteria; phylum Actinomycetota; class Acidimicrobiia; order Acidimicrobiales; family RAAP-2; genus Bog-756. Next base: position 935,932 of record CAWGOY010000017.1, read on the forward strand.
ACAGGAGTCGGTCTGGGCAACCCGAAAAACGAGAATGACGTGTTGTCGTCACTCGGGCACGCGGTATTCGGCACCTCCGGAGTAGGCAATGTCCTTGTGCATCTCTTGTTGTTGATGGTCCTGAGTTCTGCCGCGGCATCAACCCAGACCACCATTCTGCCCACCGCCCGGACGACTCTTTCGATGGCGGTCTACAAGTCGATCCCTTCTGCGTTCGGCAAGATCCATCGCAAACATCTGACACCGACGGTTTCCACTATCACCATGGGTGGGATCTCAATCGTCCTCTACGTCATCATGAACTTCGTTTCTGCCGGAACGGTGATCGCTGATTCGGTCTCAGCCCTTGGCGTGATGATCGCCTTCTACTACGGGATGACGGGATTCTCTTGTATCTGGTACTACCGCAAGACCCTGACCGAGAGTCGGCGCAACCTTTGGATGCAAGGAATTTTCCCCCTTCTGGGAGGAATCATCCTCTACGCCATCATGGCGTGGACCCTCTACCACTACTGGAATCCGGTCAACAGTTTCACGTCGTGGACGATGCAGTTTCCACCCCACTGGCACATCGGTGGCGTGTTCCTCATCGATTTCGGTGCACTCGTCCTCGGCATCGTGTTGATGCTCGTGTACGCCAAGATGCGACCGCCCTTCTTCCGAGGCGAGACGCTCAACAAGTCCACCAAGACCCTTGTGCCACAGGATCTGGGAGAAGAGGTCGGGCTGTTCGGGATCCGGGAGGACGATGACCTCACCATCCCGTAGCTTCCTTGTTCGACAGGCAGGCTTACTTGCTGTGACGTGTATGAGCGCTCTAGCCAGAGCCTCAGACGAATGCAGGAGGTCGCAGTGATCGTCGGGATCCCCAAGGAGGTCAAGCCGGACGAGTACCGGGTGGCCATAACGCCGGCCGGTGCCCGCGAACTGACCTCGGCCGGGCATACCGTCTTCGTAGAGCGGGAGGCCGGGGTCGGATCGTCCATCCCCGATGCCGACTTCGAGGCCACCGGGGCCAAGATCATCGATGATCCCGACGACATCTGGGCCGAGTCGGACATGATCCTCGGCGTCAAGGAGCCGATCGCTGAGGAGTACCCGCGGCTGGGGCTGCGCGAGGGTCAGGTCCTCTTCACCTATCTCCACCTGGCCGCCTCGCTTCCCTGCACCGAGGCGCTGATGGCCGCAGGCAACACCGCCATCGCCTACGAGACGGTGCGCCTGGCCGACAACTCACTCCCGTTGCTCACCCCAATGAGCGAGGTGGCCGGTCGCATGGCCCCGCTGATGGGAGCCCATCACCTGATGAGCCCGGGGGGTGGCCGCGGGGTGCTGGTCTGCGGAGTCCCGGGAGTGCGGTGCGCCAAGATCGTCATTCTCGGGGCCGGGGTGGCCGGCATGGCCGCGGCCACATTGGCCGTGGGCATGCACGCCGAGGTCTACATACTCGACCGCAATCTCGAGCGCCTGCGCCAGGTCGACCACCACTTCCGCGGTGGCCTGGAGACGGTCGCCTCCAGCACCCACGCCATCGAGGAGACCTGCATCGACGCCGACATCGTGATCGGTGCGGTCCTCGTGGTCGGAGCCAAGGCCCCCAAGCTGGTCTCCAATGACCTGGTGGCCCGCATGCGCGAAGGGTCGGTGCTCGTCGACATCTCGGTGGATCAGGGGGGATGCTTCGAGTCGACCCGACCCACCACCCACTCAAACCCCACCTTCGAGGTCAACGGATCGTTGTTCTACTGCGTGGCCAACATGCCCGGCGCGGTCCCGCACTCGTCGACCCACGCCCTGGTCAACGCCACGCTGCCCTACGTGTTGGACATCGCCAACCACGGTTGGCGCGAGGCCGTGCAGGCCGATGCCGCCCTGGCCGAAGGGGTCAACGTGGTGGAGGGCTCGGTGGTCTACGAACCGGTGGCCGCCGCCCACGGGATTGCCGCGGTGCCGCTGGCCTCCTTGCTCGCCTGATCGGGACGGAGACCGATGTCCCGTCTGATCCCAGCCTTGTTCGCCGGATCAGAGTTCGGCCACGGTTCTCGAGCCGGAGGCCGGTCGTCCGGTGACCAGGTGGTCAGGTACGGCGATGCCCGGTCGGAGCACGGGATCAGGGACCGGATCCGTTCGGACCAGGGCCAGGGGGATCACACCGGCCCACACCGGCCGGTCGGCGTCGGGTCCGTCCCCGTCGTCAGGAGGACCGGTGCGGATCTTGACCGAGGCCTCGTCGAGCGGGAGCCTGAGCACGGTGGTGGCGGCCAGCTCCTTGACCGAGGGCGACCGGGCGTACTCCCACTGCCCTGGAGCGGCTTGATTGCTCAAGGCCTGGAGCGCCACCAGCTTCTCGTTGTTGTCGGTCAGCACCTGGGGCACGCCGTAGACCATGGCGCAGCGGTAGTTGACCGCGTGCTCGAAGACCGAACGGGCCAGCACCAGGGCGTCCACGTGGGTGACCGTCACACAGACCGGCATGGCCTGCTTCGCCGTCCGAAGGCTGCGGCTGGCCACCGATCCGTGCAGGTAGAGATCACCACCGCTCCGCCCGTAGCTGGTGGGGACCACCATCGGCCATTCGTCGACCACCAGGCCCAGATGACAGACGAAGCCGCTGTCGAGCACGGCATAGAGGTCGTCGATCCGATGGGAGCCGTGCTCGGGGATCCGACGGAGACGGGTTCGCTCGGTGACCTTCATATCGGGGCCCACCGCTGCCGTCGTGGGAGAACTCGGTTCCGTCATAGGGCGATTCTCCCATGTCGTCGACAGCGAGACCGGCTGCTCCGGACAGGAGAGGTGAACACGTGAACCGCATCGGCAGATCGGTCGAGGGCGACCGGGCCAGGACGGCTCCGGTCTTCGATCCGGCGAAAGGCGAGCCGACGGCCGAGGTGGTGCTGGCCTCGGATCGGGATGTCGATCAGGCAGTAGCAGCGGCGGCGACCGCCTTTCGTGACTGGCGGTCCACATCCCTTACTGTCCGCACCCGCATCCTGTTCGCCTTCCGCGAGTTGGTCGACCGTCACCGCGAGGACCTGGCCCGCCTGGTCACCGGCGAGCACGGCAAGGTGCTGGAGGACGCCCGCGGCGAGGTAGCCCGGGGTATCGAGGTGGTCGAGTTCGCCTGCGGGATCCCTCACCTGCTGAAGGGGGAGTTCTCCGAGGACGTCTCCAACGGGGTCGACGCCTCCTCGGTCCGCCAGCCCCTGGGCGTCGTGGTCGGCATCACGCCGTTCAATTTCCCGGTCATGGTCCCGATGTGGATGTACCCGGTGTCCATCGCCTGCGGTAATGCCTTCATCCTCAAGCCCTCCGAGAAGGACCCCTCGCCATCGATGCTGGTCGACGAGCTGTGGAGCGAGGCCGGCCTGCCTCCCGGTGTCTTCGCGGTGATCAATGGTGACTCGGTGGCCGTCGACGCTCTCCTCGACCATCCCGAGGTCTCGGCGGTCTCCTTCGTGGGATCGACCCCGGTGGCCCGCCATGTGTTCGAACGGGCCACCGGATCGGGCAAGCGGTGTCAGGCCCTGGGTGGCGCCAAGAACCACGCGGTGGTCATGCCTGATGCCGACCCCGCTGCCACCGCAGACGCGCTCACCGCTGCCGGGTACGGATCGGCGGGCGAGCGGTGCATGGCCGTCTCGGCAGTCGTAGTGGTGGGCGACGGTTCGGCACTGGTCGACGAACTCAGCCGCCGGGCCGAGGGGTTGACCACCGGTCCCGGTACCGACCCGGCTGCCGACATGGGTCCACTGATCTCCGGGGCCCACCGCGACCGGGTAGCCGGCTATCTCGACTCAGCCGAATCCGAGGGGGCCGAGGTAGTGGTCGACGGACGGGGTCTGAACGTGGTCGGCCACGAACGGGGCTTCTTCCTCGGCCCGAGCCTGGTCGACCGGGTGACCCCGTCGATGCGGGTATATCGCGACGAGATCTTCGGTCCTGTGCTGTCCGTGCTGCGGGTGGACCACCTTGACCAGGCCATCGACCTGGTCAACGCCAACCCCTACGGCAACGGCACCGCCATTTTCACCCGTGACGGCCATGCCGCCAGAAGGTTCCGCCGGGAGGTGCAGGTGGGGATGGTCGGCGTCAACGTGGCCATCCCGGTTCCCATGGCCTATTACTCATTCGGGGGGTGGAAGCAGTCGCTCTTCGGGGACACCCATGTGCACGGGACCGAGGGCATCCACTTCAACACCCGCCTGAAGACGGTGACCACCCGCTGGCCCGAGCCGGCGGACGAAGCGGGTGCCGGCGCACCAGCACTCTCCCGGCCCGAGCTGCACTTCCCGTCCGGCGACAACCGGTGAAGGGTCCCGTTCCACCCCTCTACCAGTAGTCCGGTTGCTACGCTCAGCCGGACCGCGACCCGCGACCGCGACCGCAGCCGCGAGCATCGTGGCGAAAGGAGACCGATGAGGATCGTCATCACCGGCGCTGGTCTGGTCGGTCTGTCGACGGCCATGCTGCTGGCCCGGGACGGTCACCAGGTGACGGTGCTCGAGCGGGATGCGGCCCCGGTGCCCGATCCATCCGCGGCCTGGGACCACTGGGAGCGTCGTGGTGTCAACCAGGTCCGTCTGCCTCACCTGTTCGCTCCACGGTTCCGGACCGAACTCGAGGCCGAGTTGCCCGATGTGGCCGCCACACTGCTCGATGCCGGGGCTCTGCGCGTCAACCTGGGTCAGAGCGCGGCCACCACCATCTGGGGCGATCCTCGGCCCGACGATGAGGATTTCGTGGCCGTGACCGGCCGACGGATCGTGGTCGAGTCGGTGGTGGCCGGTTGTGCTGATCAGACTCCCGGTGTGGAGGTGAGGCGGGGTTGCGCCGTCCGCCAGCTCGTGGCCGGCCCGACCGATTCCACCGGCATTCCCGGCGTGGTCGGCGTCCGACTCGAGTCGGGCGAGGAGTTGCGGGCCGACCTGGTGGTCGACGCCACCGGTCGGCGGTCCCCCGTGCCCGGCTGGCTTGACGCACTAGGTGCTGCACCCCTGGTCGAAGAGGTCGACGATTCCGGGTTCGTCTACTACGGGCGCCACTTCCGTTCGCGCGATGGGTCGCTCCCCGAACAGACGGGCTTGCTGCCGCTCACCGAGTACGGGTCCATCTCTCTCCTCACCCTGCCGGCCGACAACGACACCTGGTCGACCACCATCGTCGCCTCCTCGGAGGACAGCGCCCTCCGAGGCGTCCGGGACATCGACCGGTGGAGCGCCGTCGTCAGGTCCCTTCCCAAGGGGGATCAGTGGATCGACGGGGAGCCGCTCGAGGATCGGATCATGTCCATCTCCAAGATCGAGGACCGATCGCGCTCCCTGGTGGTCGACGGGAACCCTGTGGTCACCGGACTGTTGCTGGTCGGAGATTCCTGGGCCTGCACCAACCCCTCGGTGGGCCGCGGCGCTTCCATCGGGATGATCCATGCTGTCGGGTTACGCGATGTCCTCCGAGACCACGGGGACAGTGCACCGGTCGAATTGTCGAAGGTTTGGAACGACACCACCAACAGCATTGTCACCCCGTGGTACGAGTCGACCGTCAAAGGGGACCGCCACCGGTTGGCCGAGATCCGACTTCTCATCGCCGGCGGGACCTATACCCCCGACGAGCCCACCTTCGAGATGGGCAAGGCACTCTTCGCCGCCGCATCGCGTGACCCAGACTGTGCCCGGGCGCTGTTCCGGATCGGCGGCGTGCAGCAACTTCCCGAGCAGGTGCTGGCTACCGACGGCATGTTCGAGAAGGTGATCGAGTTCGGCGCCGATTGGAGGGACCGGCCCACTCCCGGTCCGAGCCGCCAGGAACTGGTCGCGCTGGCCACCGGTTGATCCAATCCGCCGTCCACCATTTGCTCGCCCGAGCAGACCCGACCGGGGATAGGAACCGTCTCCACCCATCGGGAATGAAGCCTGGACGAGGTCGGGACCGGTAGCCTCGATGAGGTGCCGCTGTCGTCCGTAGCCCCCGATGCCCGGTCGGGAACCGCCGACGTCGACGGACCTGTGCACTACCTCGACTTCGGCGGACCCATTGATGCGCCGGTCGTGGTCGGCCTCCATGGGTTGGGTGGCTCCCACCTCAACTGGCTGGCCGTCGGTCCCCGGCTCAGCCATCGTGTCCGGCTCCTGGCGCTTGACCTGGTGGGCCACGGGTTGACCCCGAAGACCCCGCTGCGGCATGCCGACATGGAAGGCCACCGACGCCTGGTGAGCGGATTCCTCGAGACCGTGGTCGGAGCGCCTGCAATCCTGATGGGCAACTCCATGGGTGGACTGGTGGCGGCGCTGCAGGCTGCAGCCGATCCGGACTCGGTCTCCGGGCTCGTCCTCATCGATCCGGCCCTGCCCACGACCCGCCTGGGTCTCGTCCACCCCAGGGTGGTCGCCAACTTCCTGCTCTGCTCGGTGCCCGGGGTGGGGGAGCGGTATCTGACCCAGCGTCGCCAGCGCACCACCGCCGAGCAGACCGTCCGTCGGGTACTGGGCGTGTGCTGTGTCGACCCGTCCCGGGTCCCCGAGGACGTGGTCGCCGAACACATCGCTCTCACCGCCAGCCTCGACCGAGCCAAGGCCGACGCCGCCTACCTCGAGTCGGCTCGCTCGCTTTCGATGGTGATGGCCCGACCGGCCGCCACCATCAGCACGCTCAGCCGGCTCCGCCAGCCGACCCTTCTGTTGCAGGGGGCTCGAGACGTGCTGGTCCCGCTGGCCGCCGCCCACCGGATGAGCGCGTTCCATCCGGAGTGGCGGTTCGAGGTCGCGTCGGACATCGGCCATGTGCCGATGTTGGAGGCGCCGGTGTGGACCGTGGACAGGATCGAGGCGTGGTTGGCCATACAGGGGTTCACGTCCGCCCCGATCCAGGAGACGGCCGAGCCGATCAGTTGACCTGGCGATCCTTTCCCTGCCAATAGGGGGAGCGGAGCCGGAACTTCTGCAGCTTTCCGGTCGCCGTTCGCGGCAGGGCAGTCCGGAACTCGACCCGTTTGGGGCATTTGTAGCCGGCCAAAACCGAGCGGCAATGGGTGACCACCGCTGCTTCGGTCAGATCGCTCCCTTCGACCGGTACCACCAGGGCGATCACCATCTCGCCCCACACGTCGTCGGGGACACCGATGACCGCCACTTCGGCCACACCATCCAGGGAGAACACCGCGTCCTCCACCTCGATCGACGAGACGTTCTCACCACCGGTGATGATCACGTCCTTCTTCCTATCGAGGATGCTCAGATGTCCCTCGGCGTCGATCACGCCGCCATCTCCGGTGTGGAACCACCCTCCCTCCATTGCCGCGGCCGTCTCTTCGGGTTGGCGCCAGTAGCCGTCCATCACCGTGTTGCTGCGGGCCAGCACCTCTCCCTGACCGTCAACGGAGATGTTGGTGCCCATCGCCGGTGCGCCAGCTCGCATCAGCTTCCGCGCCCGCTCAGCCGGAGGGCAGTCGTCCCATTCGGAGCGAGGACGGTTGATGGTCAAGAGAGGCGACGTCTCGGTGAGTCCGTAGATCTGGTTGAATTCCCAGCCCAGTTCGGACTCGATACGCTCGATCGTCCGGCTGGGGGGTGGTGCGCCGGCCACCACCACCCGGGTGCGGTGGCTTCCGGGTATGTCGCCCTCCCACTCCGGTGCCGCGTCGAGTACGGCGTTGACCACCGCGGGGGCGGCACAGAGCAGGGTGACGTCGTGCTTGGCGATCCTGCGCAGTATCTCCATGCCGTCCACTTTGCGCAGCACTACCTGGGGGCATCCCATTGCGGTGGTCGTCCAGGGCATGCCCCACCCGTTGGCGTGGAACATGGGGAGGGTGTGGAGGTAGACGTCCCGATCCGACACCTGGGTGTGCCAACCGAAGAGCGACGCGTTGATCCAACAGTTCCGGTGGGTGAGTTGGACTCCCTTGGGCCGAGCCGTGGTACCCGAGGTGTAGTTGATGGTTGCGGTGGCTGTCTCGTCGGTCTCCCAGGTGACCGGGTCGGCATCGGCGGGAAACAGCTCCTCGTCGCTGGCTGCTCCGAGGATGAAGCGACCGGGAGCATCGATCCCGGACAGGGCGTCTTCCAGCTCCGGGTCGATGAGCACGACCGAGGCCCCCGAGTGCTCGACGATGTAGGCGATCTCGGCTGCGGCCAATCGGAAGTTGACGGGAACCAGGATGCGACCCCAACCGCAGACCCCGTAGAAGGAGGTCAGTAACCGGGCGGCATTGTGGGAGACGATAGCCACCCGCTCGCCTCGGCCGACGCCCAGCCTGTCGAGTCCTGCCGCCTGGGACCGGGCCCGTCGGGCCAACTCGGCGAAGGTGAGCGATCCCCAAGATTCAGCAACTTGATCCGGCTCGTCGATGACGCCTATCCGTTCGGGATAGGCCGCTTCAGCGCGGTCCAGAAAGTCCCGGACGTTGAACTGGACGAGCACTGCATCCCCCGATCGGCCAGGTGCTGCGGTGAGCCCGGCGCCCCTATTGAATCAAATCCCCGGCTCCAGTGTCCCTGGTCGCAGGGCTGAAGGGATCACTAGTCTGCGGACTATGTCCTCACCACGTGTCGCCGTCGGCCCTCTCCCGTCCTCGTTCGCCACTGATGCGGTCGACGCTGGCGGGGGAACCCTCGTCGGTATTGACCAGGATCCTGATGCTCTTGTCTGGCTCGACCCGGCCGATGTCCAGGGACTGGCCGACCAGCTTTCCCTGGCCCCCAGCGTGCGGTGGGTGCAGCTCCCCTTTGCCGGAGTGGAGCGGGTCCTGGCGTTCGGTCTCTTCGACCACGATCACGTCTGGACCTGCGCCAAGGGATCCTATGCCGAACCGGTCGCCGAGCATGCTCTCATGCTGGCGCTGGCTGGCCTCCGCCATATGCCCACCCGCATCGCGGCTCGCTCCTGGGGCATCCCCGCCGGCACCAGTCTCTTCGACCAGCGGGTCACCCTGCTCGGTGGCGGTGGCATCACCTCGGTGCTGCTCGAGCAGCTCGCACCCTTCCGAGTGGACTCGACCGTGGTCCGGAGGAAGGCGGAGCCGCTGGCCGGCGCGACCCGAACCGTTCCGGTGGCCGACCTCCACGAGGCATTGGCCGGTTCTCTGGTTGTCTTCGTGGCCCTGGCGCTCACCCCCGAGACCACCGGCATCATCGGTGCACCGGAGTTGGCACTGATGGATGAGAACGCGTGGCTGGTGAACGTGGCCCGCGGCCCGCATGTGGATACCGACGCGCTGGTGAAGGCGCTGAAGGAAGGCACCATCGCCGGGGCCGCCCTCGATGTCACCGACCCGGAGCCTCTCCCCGACGGCCATCCCCTCTGGGACCTGCCCAACTGCATCATCACCCCTCACACCGCTGACACCATTGAAATGGTCATGCCCTTACTCGCCGACCGGATTCGCACCAACGTGGCCCGGTTCGCCGCCGGCGACGAGTTGGTCGGCCTGGTCGATCCGGACGCCGGGTACTGATTTTTCGACTCCCTCTGCTCCTTCACCCCATCCTGCACCTCCCCATACCCTCTGATACACCCCCCTGTCATGATGGCTCCATGGTGGTTTCATCCCCCAACCGAGCAACCAAACCCGATCCGATGGCGCCCGACGCCCAGGATCTTCTGGCCGCCGTCGAGGTGGTGGCCGCCTTCGTTACTGCCTTCGAGCCCGAGCGCTATTCGGTCGCTGACGCCACCACCCTGCTTTCGGCCTTCACCAAGGTGAAGCGCCTGGGAACGGCTGGTGAGGCCCACTGTGCCCGCCGGGTGGCCCAATCCAACGCCCATCTGCGCTCCGGTCACCGCACCCCGGCCGAGTGGCTGGCTTCGGCCACCGGTGAGTCAGTGGCAGAAGCAGGAAAGCTCCTGTCCTTGGGGGAGAACCTCGTCTCCCAGCCCAGCGTGGACGAAGCCTTCCGAAACGGCGAACTGTCGGCGTCTCGGACCCAGCTCATCTCCGACGCCGCCCGGGTCAATCCCGGCAGAGAAGACGAACTGGTCAAAGGGGCCAAGGGAGCAGCCACCCACCGACAGGTCAAAGACGACTGTCTGCGGGTAAAGGCCCAGGGAAGGACCGCAGAAGAAGCGGCCCGCCACGACGAGGCCCTCCATAAGGCCCGCCGGTGTCGGACCTATGTCGACCGGGACGGTGCTTTCCACTTGGAAGCGCTCCTCCACCCGGTGGTTGGGGCCAAGCTGCTCTCGGTCTTGGATCGCAAGACCGACCGCATCTTCCAGAAAGCCCGAGCGCAAGGCCGAAGTGAGTCGACCGACGCCTACCGGGCCGACGCCCTGGTCGCCCTGCTCACCGGGGCCACCACCGGTTCTGCCACGAAGGCCACCAAGAGGGCTGATTCGGCCGACAGAGCCGACAGAGCCGACAGCTCCGACAGTCGACGAGAGCGACCACGCCCCTTCCCGCTCCGAGGCTCAGGTCAACCTGCGGGTGGATCTGGCCGCTCTGCGCCGGGGATCGGTCCAAAACGGCGAGGTCTGTGAGATCCCCGGGGTGGGACCGGTCTCACTTGCGACAGCCAAAGAGATGATGGGCGATGCCCTGTTGCGGATCATCATCACCGACGGGGTGGATGTGACCACCATCTGCCATCCGGGCCGCACCATGCCCGCCGCCCTGCGCACCGCGGTGTTCGAACGGGACCAGTGCTGTGTGGTCCCCGGTTGTGACTCAAGGCTCGGATTGGAGACCGACCACTGGGAGATCGACTTCGCCGACGACGGGCCCCTCTCTCTCCACAACGCTGCTCGCTTGTGCAAGCACCACCACCAGTTGAAGACCTACAACGGGTTCAAACTCGAGGGTGGACCGGGAACCTGGCGCTGGGTGGCCCCGAACGAGCCCAAGATCACCCCCCGACAGAAGAGAAAGCTGGCCAAGAACAGCACTCGGACCGCCACCGGGCCGACCAAGCGACGCCGAACCAAACCCGAAGCACCGCCCGACCCACCCCTGTTCACCACCCAGGAGTGAGCAGGAGGGCCGGGTGCCCGCGCAGTGAACCCCCGACCGGACCGTCGCCGACCGCCGACCGCCGACCGGCGCACCCCGATCGTGAACTGCTGACCGCGCTCAGCCAGGCCGAGGCCGGAGGCCAAGGTGGAGCCGGAGGCCGAGGTCCCTACCAGCGAGACTGATCATCCCCGCAGGTCAACGACCTTGTCACACCCTTCGTGCAAGGTGGCAGCGTCATGGAAACCGTTGTCGGACCAGCAAACTCAGGAGGTTGCACCATGCCGTTGCCCGCTTCATTCGCCGTGCCCGTCCCCTTGCCGGGGCTGCGGGCGAGCCGCCCGGTTCGCTCCGAGGAACCGTTCACCATCGACTGCGGAGACTGCGCCCATCAGGGGACCCCGGTTTGTGACGACTGCGTGGTCACGTTCCTGGTGGGCCGGCATCCGGAGGATGCCATTGTCGTCGACGCCGAAGAGGCCAGGGCGGTGCGCATGCTCGAGCAGGCTGGCCTGGTGCCTGGCGTCCGGCACTCACGTCAAGCCGGCTGACGGTCCACCGGCAAGGTGGCTATCGGCCCGGTCTGACATCGACCCCACCCCGGGGAGGACCGGGGCAGCCGGTCGTGCGACCATGGAGTGTGTCCCGAGTCGCATCGACCGACCTGTCCCGACCGGCCGATCCGGTGCCTGGAACCGATCAGCCCGACGCCCAGGACCTGGGGGCCGCCCTCGTCGATCTGGGAATCCGTTCCGGACTCGCGCAGGTGGGCATCGCCTCCGCCGCCGTCTTCGAATCCACGCGGCGTGACCTCCTCGAGCGCCGACGCCGTGGCCTCAACGCCGATATGCAGTTCACCTACCGGAACCCCGAACGTTCGACCGATCCCGGCCGGATCCTTCCCGGAGCCCGGTCCCTGGTGGTCGGGGCCTGGAGCTACCGCCACGAACGTGCCGATGAACCGACCGGCGCCACAGCCCCGACCACCCGGTCGGGCGGGTGGCCCGCTATGCCCGCCACGACCACTACCAGGACCCTCCGCCGGGGCCTCGCCCCCGTCGCCGACGCCCTGCGGGAGCTCGGGTGGCGGGCTACGGTGGTCTGTGACGACAACGCCCTGGTCGACCGGGCCGCCGCCCACCGGGCCGGCCTCGGCTGGTTCGGCAAGAACTCGCTGCTGCTCCTGCCCGGACTCGGCTCGTGGTTCGTGCTCGGTTCGGTGGTCACCGACGCCCCGCTCCGACCCACCACGCCCCCGCGCCCGACTCGACCCACGCCGAGGGCTGCGGCAGCTGCCCCGCTGCATGACCTGCCTGCCCGACCGGAGCACTGGTGGGCCGGGGGTGCTCGATGCCCGCCGCTGCCTGGCCTGGCTGGTCCAGTCGCCCGGGTCCTTCCCCGTGGAGTACCGAGATGCCCTGGGCGGCCGCATCTACGGGTGCGACGAGTGCCAGCAGGTCTGTCCGATCAACCTGCTGGCCGATCGGAGGGACCCGCCGGCGGCCCGACCCGGAAAGCGCCGGAACCGAGCGAACGAGCTCCGTCGGTGCGTCGATCTCCTCGACCTGCTGCGGTGCCACCGACGACGAGCTGCTGGCGACCCACGGCCGCTGGTACATCGCCGACCGCGACCCCCGCTACCTGCGCCGCAATGCCCTGGTGGCCCTGGGCAACGTCGGCGACGGCGCCGACCCCGCCACCGAGGCGGTCCTCGCGCCACTGGCTGTCGCTGACGACGCGATGCTGGCCGAGCACGCCCGGTGGGCCGCCACCGAGTTGGGTCGCGCCGATCTGATCGGGCGCGGCCCGATGACCCACCTGCTGGTCACCAACGACTTCCCGCCCAAGGTCGGGGGCATCCAGGCCTACCTGTGGGAGCTGTGGCGCCGGCTCGACCCCGACACCTTCGCCGTGCTGACCGCCCGGTCCCACCCGGACGCCGCCGCCTTCGACCGCGAGCAGGCGGCCCGGGGCATCCGCATCGAACGGGTACCGCTCCCGGGTGCTGCTCCCCGACGCCCCGCCTGGTCCGCCGCATCCGGCACGCGGCCCGACGGGTCGGCGCCGACCTGGTCGTCCTCGATCCGGTGTTCCCGCTGGGCCTGATCGGCCCCAGCTCGGCCTGCCCTACGCCGTGCTGCTGCACGGTGCCGAGGTGGCCATCCCCGGTCGGCTGCCCGGTCGGCGCGACAGGTGGTGGCCCACGTGCTGCGCCACAGCGCCCTGGTCATCTCGGCCGGCGGCTATCCGGCAGCCGAGGCGGCCCGGACCCTGCGACCGAGGCAGAGGGATGCCGCCGGTGGTGGAGATCCCCCCCGGGGTCGACCTCGACCGGTTCCGGCCCCTGACCGCCGACGAGCGCGGCCTCGGCCCGCGCCGACTTCGGGCTTCCCGCCGACGGGCCACTGGTGGTGAGCGTCAGCCGACTGGTCCCCCGCAAGGGGATGGACATGCTCATCGACGCCGCGGTCCGCCTGCGGGCCGACGTGCCCGACCTGACCGTGGCCATCGCCGGCCGGGGGCGGGACGCCGACCGCCTGGCCGGCCGGGTCGCCGAGTACGGGGCGCCGGTGCGCCTGCTCGGCGGGGTGTCCGACGAGGACCTCCCTCGCCTGGTCGGGGCGGCCGACGTCTTCGCCATGCTGTGCCGCAACCGGTGGCTCGGTCTCGAGCAGGAGGGATTCGGCATCGTCTTCCTGGAGGCGGCCGCGGCCGGCGTGCCCCAGGTGGCCGGCGGCCTCGGGCGGCGCCGGCGAGGCGGTGGAGGACGGCGAAGACCGGCCTGGTGGTCGGCCGGCCGACCGATGTGGGCGCCGTGGCCAGGGCCATCGCCCGCCTGCTCGACGATCCGGAGCTGCGCGCGAGCGATGGGAACGGCATCCCGGCGCCGGGCCGAGGCATCCTTCGACTATGACAAACTCGCCCCTAGGCTGGCTGCGTCGCTGGCCGACGTGGCAGGCTGAGCGCCTGTCGGGCCGTGGCAATCGATTCGAGGAGGAGGGCCGATCGTGGCGGAACAAGCCACTGAGCGAATGGTCGTGTCGGCCACCCCGGCGCGCTGTTTCGAGGTCAGCTCCGACATCGCCGCCTACCCGCAGTGGGCCGCCGACATCAAGGAGGTCACCATCGACGAGCGCGACGACGCAGGGCCGGCCCGAGCTGGTCACCTTCCGGGCCGCCGCCTTCGGGCGCAGCACCAGCTACACCCTGGCCTACGACTACAGCGAGGCCCCCGGGTGCTGGCCTGGGTCCAGACCCGAGGGGACATCACCTCCAAGCTCGACGGGCGCTACGTGTTCGCCCCCAGTGGCGACGGGGGCACCGAGGTCACCTACCACCTCGAGGTGGAGATGAAGGTGCCGCTGCCCGGCTTCATCAAGATGCGGGCCCAGAGCCGCATCATGTCGATCGCCCTGCGCGAGCTGAAGGCCCGGGTCGAGTCGACGGCGTGACCACCGGCGAGCCGATCGTTGAGAGCCTGACCGGCTGAGGCAGTCGGACCGGTGAAGGTCGGCGTCACCCTCCCGCAGTTCCGCGACGACGCCGACGCCGCCCTCGAGGCGGCCCGCCGGGCCGAGGCGCTGGGCATCGACGGCGTGTTCTGCTTCGACCACCTGTGGCCGATGGGCCAGCCCGGACCGCCCGGCGCTCTCCGTCGGCCCCGCTGCTCGGGTGCCCTGGCCGCCTCCACCTCCACCATCTGCGGTGGGCACCCTGGTGGCCCGGATCGGCCTGGTGCCCGACGAGCGTGCTGGTCGCCGTGCTGTCGAGCCTGGCCGCCTCAGCGGCGGCCGGCTGATCGCCGGCATCGGCACCGGTGACCGGCTGAGCCGCGCGGAGAACGAGGCCTACGGCATCCCCTTCGAGCCCGCTGACGAGCGCCGGGCCCGGCTGGCCCGGTGGCGCGGCCGTGCGCGGACCGGGCATCCCGGTGTGGATCGGCGGGGGCCGGCCCGAAGACGGTGGCGCTGGCCCGGACCTCGGGGTCGCCGTCAACCTCTGGGACGGCGGAACCGTCCGGGTGGCCGAGCTGACGCGCGGAGGGGGTGGAGGTGACCTGGGGCGGTCCGGTCGGCGACACGGTCGCCGCCGCGGCGGGCACACCTGGCCGCGGTGGCCGGCGGCCGGCGCCACCTGGGCGGTCTGCGCCTGGCCCGAGCTCCCTGGAGGTGGTGGCCGAGGCGGCCGCCGTGGTCCGGGCGCTCGGGTGAGGCCGGCTCCCAGTCGATGGCGCCGCCGGCACGGGTCGAGGCCCAGGTGCCCCGTCCGCCGCCGGGCGGAGGTGTCGGGCGGGAGCCTGGTCCGGAGGTAACCTCGCGGGCATGGAGTTCCGCCGGATCAACGGGCTGCCGCCGTACGTGTTCGCCACCATCAACGACCTGAGGGACGCCGGCCCGACAGGACGGGCGGGACGTCATCGACATGGGGTTCGGCAACCCCGACCTCCCCTCGCCCGACGTGGCCGTGGAGAAGCTGGCCGAGGCGGCCCACAACCCCCGCAACCACCGCTACTCGGCCAGCCGGGGCATCCCGAAGATCCGCCAGGCCATCTCCGACCTCTACCTGCGCAAGTTCGAGGTGGAGCTCGACCCCGACACCGAGGTGGTCACCACCATCGGCGCCAAGGAGGGACTCTCCCACCTGATGTGGGTGCTGGTCGGCCCGGGCGACACCGCCCTGGTGCCGTCACCGTCCTACCCCATCCACATCTACGCCCCGCTGTTCGCCGGGGCCGACGTCCGCCACGTCCGGCTCGACGCCCCCGGAGCCGCGGACAGTGGGCAGCCCGGGCGAGGCCTTCTTCGACAACCTGATGGAGGCGTGGGAGTCGGCCTGGCCCAAGCCCCGGGTGGTGGTGCTGTCGTTCCCCCACAACCCGACCACCGAGTGCGTCGACCTGGCCTGGATGACCCGCCTGGTCGAGTTCGCCAAGGAGCACGACATCGTGCTGGTCCACGACTTCGCCTACGCCGACATCGCCTTCGACGGCTACACGCCCGCCGTCGATCCTCCAGGTCCCCGGGGCCAAGGACGTGGCCGTCGAGCTCTACACCCTGACCAAGTCGTTCTCCATGGCCGGCTGGCGGGTGGGGTTCCTGGTCGGCAACGCCGCCATCGTGCAGGCCCTGACCAAGCTCAAGAGCTACCTCGACTACGGGACGTTCCAGCCCATCCAGATCGCCGCCATCGTGGCCATGAACGAGGCGCCCGACTACCCGAAGGTGATCAACGAGACCTACCAGGCCCGCCGCGACGCCCTGTGCGACGGGCTCAACCGGATCGGGTGGGAGATCACCCCGCCCCGGGGCACCATGTTCGTGTGGGCCCCGATCCCCGAGCCGTACCGGGAGATGGGCTCGCTGGAGTTCTCCAAGTTCCTGGTCACCGAGGCCGACGTGGCCACGTCTCCCGGGGTCGGCTTCGGTCCGGGCGGCGACGGCCACGTGCGGTTCGCCCTCATCGAGAACGAGCAGCGCATCGGCCAGGGCGTCCGCAGCCTGCGCAAGGCGCTCGCCCGGCTGCACTGAGCTCAGCCGCCGGTCCGGCTGTCGCTCAGACCACGCGACGGCGGCGACCCGCCTCAGGGCAGCCCGGCTCCCGGCACCTCGACCCTGGCTCGCTCCACCAGGGCCGACCTGGTGGACTGACCTCCGACTCCGTGCTGGTCCGAGCGGTCATCACGTAGAGCGTGCGTCGGTCGGGGTCCCCGAGCATGCAGGCGAAGCAGTGCTGGGTGGTGGCCACCCGGTCGATGATCGCGCCGCCCTCGGACACCAGGATGCACTCGGCTGCGGATGGCATTGGCCACCCAGACCCGGCCGTCGGGCGTCGAGGCAGATTCCGTCGGGCGCACAACCTGTCAGTTGGGCCCACACCCGCCGGCCGGTCAGCGAGCCGTCGGTCGACCGAGTCGAAGGCGGAGAGCCGTCCGGCCAGGGTTTCGGCGATTATCAGCGTGCCGCCGTCGGGGGTGATCACCGTGCCGTTGGGGAAGGCCAGCCCTTCGGCGGCTACTCGGACAGATCCGTCGGGATCGACGCGAACGAGCGACGCGGTCGGGGGTCCGGGCGGGGCAAAGAGGGCAGCCGGTCCCGCATCGACAATGAAGCGGTCGAGATCGAACCCGAAGTTGCCCACATAGGCCCGGCCCTCCGAGTCGACCACCATGTCGTTGCCGTGGAAGGTGGCCATCGGCCGGAGATCGCCGTGCTCGACCAGTTGGCCGTCGGCTTCCAGGCGGAGTACGGTGCGCGGTTTGCGGGCCACCACCAGCAGCCGGCCGTCGGGCAGCCAACCCAGGCCTGCCGGCTCCCCGGGCACCTCGACCTCGATCCGCACGTCGCCGGACGGTCCGACCGAGGACACCGTGCGCCGGTAGAAGTCGGCGTACCACAACCGCCCGTCGTGCCAGCGTGGACACTCGCCGAAGGACAGACCATCCACGAACGGCTCAGTGGTGGCGACCGGATCGTTCATGCGATGCGTTGCGATAGGGAGGTCGGCGCGGCCACGTACCCCTGCCGGCAAAAGGCAATGACGGCCTCGGCGACCCGGTCGGCATCCTGTCCCTGTTCGAGCACCAGCACCCGGGCCAGGTGGCCGGTGACACCCAGAATGGCCAGTGTCAGGGTGACCGGGTCCTCTCCCCGGAGCAGCCCGGCGGTGATGCCGGCACTGACATGGGGAAGGGCGTCGGCGACGATCTGGTTGTCGCCCTGGCGCATGATCGGGACGAACCGCTCCTGGGTACGGGCGTACTCCATGAGGACGAAGGCATCCCGGTGGTCGGAAAGCCATTCCAACGAGGCCCGTATCCCCCGCTCGATGCGCCTGGCCGGATCGGGCTCGGCGGCCACCGCCTCGCGCTGCGCCTCGCGGAGCGACCGCAGACCGTCGGCGAGGATCTCGCGCAGCAGTTCGTCCTTTGAAGCGAAGTACCAGTAGAAGACCCCCTTGCCCACACCCAGGCCATCCACGATGCTGCTCACCGAGGTGTTGTGGAAGCCGTCGGCAGCAAAGGTGCGGACGGCGAAGTCCATCAGTTGACGCCGGCGCTGTGCGCCCTTGGGAGTCAGCCGTCGGGCCATGGTCCCGAGACGTTACGGGTCGCTGCTTGCGCGGTCAACGGCCAACGGCCAACGGGCCACGAGCACTCGCCAACGATCACGGGCCAACGGGCCACGAACACTGGCCAACGGCCCAACGGCCACGGGCACTGCGTGCAACGCCCGACCCGCTGGCGGGTGGTACCGGCTCAGACAGGAGGCCGGTCGAGTTCCTCGGCCCCATCGAACGAGGCTGTCATCAGCGCCGCCGAGGAAGTGAAGAGTGCCCGTTTGGGCAGGCCCAGCGACCGGAGCTCGTCGGCCATCGGGTGGTCACCGAGGACGAGAGTGCGCCGCCGGGTCGGCCGGTGGTTCCCTCTGAGGTGGTCGTCCAGGTGGTCCGGCGCAGCACGCCGTCGGCGAAGGAATAGCTCGGCGGAGCCTGGGACGGCAGGTGGATCCGGCCTCCGGCAGCCAGCGTCAGGGTGAGGACGTGCCGGCCGTCGTCGACCAGACGGACGGTGGTGCCTGTGCCGGCCGAGGAGCGACCGGTTCCGGCTCGTCGATGTCGATCGATGGTGACCCACTTGGGGAAGCCCCAGATATCCCGGCCGGCCCGGCAGGTGAACTCCTGGTCGACCGGGAGGCGGTGGATGTAGACCCCGACGGCCCCCGTGAGGAACTCCCGAGCCGCTGGACCGGCTGAGGGTGACCGCGGGGCGTCGTGGGGCCGGACCACGAAGCTCACCGCCACCTCGTGGTAGGGGTCGAGGTCGGTGTCGTCGTAGCGGCACACGGCCAGAGCCACCAGGGCCCGTCCCGGCACCGGCCCGGTCACCTCGAGGCCGGTCGGAGCCACGATGCGCTGGGCCGCCGCCGCCGGCACCAGGTACTGCACGCCCCACTGGGCGGCCCGGCGCACCTCGACGGGGAGGCCGATGGTCCGGCCCATCACCGACCAGGTACGGGCATCGCCCCTTTGCTCGTGCCGGTGGCCGTCGGTGGACGGTCCGGAGGGCATGGCATCGTTGGACGGCGCTAGGGGTGCGGCGCCTGCGTCAGGGGAGGTGGGGGAGGCGGCGCGGACGGACATGGGGTGCAGTACATCACAGGCGGCGGTACCGTTGCCCGTGGCCTACTGGATCCTGAAGGTGGTGCTGACCCCGGTCTTCTACTTGCTGTGGCGGGTGAAGGTCGAGGGTCGGGAGCACGTTCCGGCCAGGGGCCCGGCGGTCCTGGCCGCCAACCACCAGTCGTTCTGCGACTCGTTCTTCCTGCCCCTGGTGGTCCGGCGCCGGGTGACCTACGTGGCCAAGGCCGAGTACTTCGACAACTGGAAGACGGCGTGGTTCTTCCGGGCCGCCGGCCAGATCCCCATGAACCGCAGTGGGGGCGACGCGTCGCAGCGGGCCCTCGACACGGCCATCCGAGGTGCTCGACGGCGGGCATGCTCGGCATCTATCCCGAGGGGACCCGGGCCCCCGATGCCCGGCTCCACAAGGGCCACACCGGGGTGGCCCGCCTGTCCTTGCGCTGCGACGTGCCGATCATCCCGGTGGGCATCGTCGGCACCCGGGCCGTCCAGCCGCCGGGGAGCAACTTCATGCGGCCGTTCCACACCGGTGACCGTCCGTTTCGGACCGCCGCTGACCTACCAGTACCAAGGTGAAACGGTGACTACCGGGCAGTGCGCGGCACCGGTTCTCGAGGCCCGGGATCTCGACGCGGACGAGCTGCGGGCACTCACCGACGCCCTGATGGCCGAGATCGCCCGCCTCTCCGGCCAGGAGTACGTGGACCACTACGCCAACCGCCGCCGAGCAGAATGATGTCGGCTCATTCCGCACCATCGGCGCAGTTCGGCGGCCTATCGGACCGCCGGATGGCGGCGATCATCCCACCCGATGTCGTAACCAGCCGGAAACAGTCTGTACACAGTGAGGCCTAGCCTGAGGCCGTGTCCAACTACCTGATCAGGGTCCAGCTGCCCGATCGGCCGGGCGCATTGGGGGCGGTGGCCAGTCGCATCGGCTCGGTCGGCGGGGACGTGGTCTCGATCGACATCCTCCAGCGTGATCAACGGCGTGGTGGTCGACGAACTGGGGGTGGGACTGGCCGGTGACCACCTGGTCAGATCTGCTGCGGGACGAGATTCTCGAGGTGGACGGGGTGACCATCGAGTCGATGCGGCCGGTCGAGGGCGCCCTGCCCGACCGGCACACCGAACTCCTCGACATGGCCACCGAACTGTTCAAACTCGACCTCGCGTGAGCGAGCTGCTCGACCACCTGACCGCCCGGGTGCGCCGGAGCCTGGCGGCCGACTTTGCCGCCGTCCTCGACAGCCGACACGTGCCGGGACTGGTGAGCCTCGGTGGCGGACCGGCCCGAGCCGGAGCCGGCTGACGCCATGGCCCTGTCGGCCATGAGCCCGCCGTCCGGATCTGGTGGAGCTCGACTGGCGACGGTGGCCGACGGCGTATCTGGTCACACGCCGATCTCGATCTTGGTGGTCGGCCGGACCGACCCCGTGCTCCGCGACCGGGAGCGCCAGTGGATCTCGATCATGGCCGAACTGGCCGACCACGGGTGGCAGGAACTGAACTGAGATCGGCTAGTCCTTCCGCCCAGTTGCGCGACCAGCTGCCACCGCCCGACGCCCAGGACCTGGCTGTTCGACCGCCTCCACCTCAGTTGCCGGTGGCGCGCCCTCCGGGGTGAACGCCTGGTCCTCGGTCCCAAGCTCGGCCAGGTCGCCGAGCGACCCCCAGACCCCCTCGGCCAGTCCGGCCAGGGTGGCCGCTCCGAGGGCCGTGGTCTCGACCGACACCGGCCGGATCACCTGGAGCCCGGTCTGGTCGGCCGTCAGCTGGAGAAGGAGGCCCATGGCCGAGGCCCCGCCGTCGACCCGGAGCACCGAGGGTGCGGTCGGCGGTGGCGGCCATGGCCTCGAGCACGTCCCGGACCTGGAAGCCCATGGCCTCGACCATGGCCCGGGCCAGATGGGCCCGTCCCGTGCCCCGGCTGAGCCCCACGATGGTGCCCCGGGCTGCGGGGTCCCAGTGGGGGCTCCCGAGTCCGGTGAAGGCCGGGACCACCACCACCCCCTCGCTCGAGTCGACCGAACGGGCCAGGGGCTCCATCTCGGCGGACTCGGCCGATGATGCCCAGTCCGTCCCGCAGCCACTGCACACCGGCTCCCGAGACGAAGACCGATCCCTCGAGGGCGTAGGCCACCGACGACCGGCCACCCGCGGTCCGCCGTCGGCCCCGAGGGCCACCTCGCCGTCGGTGCCCAGGTCCCAGGCCAGGGTGGTGATCAGCCCGTCGACCGGATCGGGGCAGGTGGCGCCGGCGTTCATGAGCACGAAGCTGCCGGTGCCGAAGGTGGCCTTGGTCATGCCCGGGTCGAAGCACGCCTGTCCGAAGAGGGCGGCGTGCTGGTCGCCGGCCATCCCGCTGATCGGCACCCCGGCCAGCGGCGAGTCCGTCCCCAGCACGTCGCCGACCACCGTCCGAGCCGGCCACACGAGGGACGCACCTCGGCCAGGGCGTGGGCCGGGATCCCGAAGAGGTCGCACAGTTCGTCGGACCACCGGCGGACCACGATGTCGAAGAGCATGGTGCGCGAGGCGTTGGTGACATCGGTGGCGAAGACGCCGCCCTCGGCGCCTCCGGTCAGGTTCCACAAGCACCCAGGAGTCGACCGTCCCGAAGGCGAGACCGGATCGGTCGGAGACGAAGCCCTCGTCGAGCAGCCACTGCATCTTGGTGGCCGAGAAGTACGGGTCGAGCACCAGCCCGGTCCGCTCCCGGACCAGGGGCAGGTGGCCGGCCTCGTCCAGTGGCCGGCAGGCTGCTGCGGTGCGGCGGTCCTGCCACACGATGGCCCGGTGGGGGACGCCGGTGCGCCGGTCCCAGGCCACCACGGTCTCCCGCTGGTTGGTGATCCCGATGGCCCGGGCCACCCGGCCGTGGTCGGCCAGTCGGCCGGCCACCTCGGCCAGCGTGGCCCGCACCAGCTCCCAGATCTCGCCGGCGTCGTGCTCCACCCAGCCCGGGCCGGGGGTAGTACTGGGTGAGCTCGCGGTAGGCGACGTCGACCACCCGGGCCCGCTCGTCCACCACCAGGGCCCGGACCCCGGTGGTGCCGGCGTCGATGGCGACTGGTCACCGGGGCGCGGCGGGCCACCAGGGGACTGTAGCGACGCTCGCGCACCGGTCGCCGGTGCGGCTCCCCTGGCCCCCTTCCCGGTGCTAGCGCTCAGCAATCATTTGCAATACTTCGCGAACAGTCCCCGAACAGGGAATTCTCGGCTGGCCACGACCCGACTCGGGCGAGGAATTCGTTGACAGGGGTGTAACTACGCTGCTGTAATAGACCCACTATCTCGTACCTCGGGGGAGGGCAAACCACAACATATTGTGTTTTCAGGGAGTTTGTCAGTGAGTCAGGCGCCCGAGTCGGGGACGGTACAGTGAACACGGTGACCGGGGGCGTGAGTTTCGAGCCGACCGCTGTCAGGACTCCGGAGGACGCCCGTCGCATCCGGCGATCTGAGTCTGACCGACTGCGTCACCGAAGGCACCGGGATCACCGGAGATCCGGCTCGTCGCCCAGCTCGACCTGACCACCTCCGGAACGCAACCGGGTGACACATCGCCAACCGCTCAGCGGACCGTCCGCTCCGAACAGCCAACACGCTCACTACCAATCAGCATCGACCACCTGTCAGCACTACCAGTCAGCATCGACCACCTGCCCGGAACCAAGAAAGAGGTTCACCCCATGGCCATCGCCCCCCAGCGCACCGGCATCGGCATCCGCCGCCACTTCACCACCGCCGAGCGTCCATCCCTACGACCAGGTCGTCTGGGAGCGGCGCGACGCCCGGATCACCAACTACCGGGACGGGGCGGTGGCCTTCGAGCAGCTCGACGTCGAGGTGCCGCAGAGTTGGAGCCTGAACGCCACCAACATCCTGGCCCAGAAGTACTTCCGGGGGACCCCCAACACCGACGAGCGGGAGTGGTCGCTGCGCCAGGTGGCCGACCGGGTGGTCGACACCGTCACCGCCTGGGGCATCAAGGACGGCTACTTCGTCGACGACGAGGAGGCCGAGACCTTCCGGGCCGAGCTGAAGTACCTGATCATCCACCAGATGGCCGCCTTCAACTCGCCGGTGTGGTTCAACATCGGCGTGGCCGGCGTGCCCCAGCAGGGTTCGGCCTGCTTCATCCTGTCGGTGGAGGACACCATGGACTCCATCCTCAACTGGTACACCGAGGAAGGAGTGATCTTCAAGGGCGGATCGGGGGCCGGGGTCAACCTGTCACGCATCCGCTCCTCGCACGAGCTCCTGAAGGGCGGGGGCACGGCCTCGGGGCCGGTCAGCTTCATGCGCGGCGCCGACTCTTCGGCCGGAACCATCAAGTCGGGCGGCAAGACCACGGCGGGCCGCCAAGATGGTCATCCTCGACTCCGACCACCCGGATATCGAGGACTTCATCTGGTGCAAGGCCATCGAGGAGCGGAAGGCTCGGGTGCTGCGCGATGCCGGATTCGACATGGATCTCGACGGCAAGGACTCGATCAGCCTGCAGTACCAGAACGCCAACAACTCGGTGCGGGTGACCGATGAGTTCATGGATGCCGTGGTGGCTGGCGGCGACTGGGCGCTGACCAGCCGGAGCGATGGCCAGCCCATCCGTTCGGTACCGGCCCGCGATCTCTTCCGGCAGATCGCCCAGGCCACCTGGGAGTGCGCCGACCCGGGTATGCAGTTCGACACCACCATCAACAAATGGCACACCGCCTCCAACACCGGTCGGATCAACGGGTCCAACCCCTGCTCGGAGTACATGCATCTCGACAACTCGGCGTGCAACCTGGCCAGTCTCAACCTGATGCAGTACCTGCGCCACGACTCCTCCTTCGACGTGGAGGGGTTCCGGTCAGCTGTCGAGGTCATCTTCACCGCCCAGGAGATCATCGTCGGCAATGCCGACTATCCCACCGAGAAGATCACCGAGAACTCACGGCGGTTCCGCGAGCTGGGCATCGGGTACGCCAACCTCGGCGCCCTGTTGATGGCCCAGGGGCTTCCCTACGACTCCGATCAGGGCCGGGCGTGGGCTGCGGCCATCACCGCGCTCATGACCGGGCACGCCTATGCCACCTCGGCCCGGACGGCAGCCCGCATGGGTCCGTTCGCCGGTTACCACGAGAATGTCGAGCCCATGCTCAACGTGCTGCGGATGCACCGTGACGCGGTGGCCGAGATCGATGAGGAGCAGGTACCCACCGAGCTGTTGTCGGCAGCCCAGGAGGCCTGGGATCTGGCCGTGGAGCTGGCTGACCAGTACGGCGTGCGGAACTCCCAGGCCAGCGTGCTGGCTCCCACCGGGACCATCGGCCTGCTGATGGACTGCGACACCACCGGCGTCGAGCCCGACCTTGGTCTGGTCAAGACCAAGAAGCTGGTCGGCGGGGGAACCATGTCGATCGTCAACCAGACCGTGCCCCGCGCGCTCCAGCCGACTGGGCTACGGACCCGACCAGGTCGACGAGATCATCGCCTACATCGATGAGCACAAGTCCATCGTGGGTGCCCCGTACCTGCGTGCCGAGCACCTGGCGGTATTCGCCTGCTCGATGGGCGACAACACCATCCACTACCTCGGCCACGTCCGCATGATGGGTGCTGTCCAGCCGTTCATCTCCGGCGCCATCTCGAAGACGGTCAACCTGCCGGAGGACGTCACGGTAGAGGACGTCGAGCAGCTGCACATCGACGCCTGGAGGATGGGGATCAAGGCGGTGGCCATCTACCGCGACAACTGCAAGGTGGCCCAGCCGCTGTCCACCACCAAGAGGTCAGGGGAGGCCGGCAGCCCCGGGGGTGCGGCTCCCGAGGATGCCCCCCCCGGATCCGAGGCCGAAGCCCACGCTCGCGACCTGGCCGAGAAGATCGCCGGTCTGGAGGCGGCGCTGGCTCACGAGCAGACCCGGACCGCGGACACGGTGGTGATCGGAGCGGTGCGTGAGCGCCTGCCCCGACGCCGCAAGTCGTCCACCTTCGCCTTCCGTGTGGCCGATTGTGAGGGGTACGTGACCGTGGGCGAGTACGAGGACGGTCGGCCCGGCGAGGTGTTCATGAAGGTGTCCAAGCAGGGCTCGACCCTGGCCGGCATCATGGACGCCTTCTCCATCTCGGTGAGCCTCGGGCTCCAGCACGGCGTGCCGCTGGCCACCTACGTGCGCAAGTACACCAACATGCGCTTCGAGCCGGCCGGAATCACCGATGATCCCGATCTCCGCATCGCCACCAGCCTGGTCGACTACATCTTCCGGCGGTTGGCCGTCGACTACCTGCCGTTGGAGGAGCGGGCCGAGCTCGGCGTGCTGTCCACCTCGGAGCGGATGCAGCCGACCCTGCCCGGTGTGGAGGAGACGGCCACCCCGTCGTCGGGCGTGGTGGAGGTGGGCGCCATCGACCCGGTCACGGCCACGGTGCTCGAGGGGAGCTTGTCCGATCTCGACCTTGCCTCGGTGGGCGAGGAGGCGGCCCGGGCCGTGGTCCCGCCCATCGAGGCCAGCGGACCTCCCACCGCCGAGCAGCCTCTGGCCCGCATGGAACCGAGGGATGCCCCCTACTGCTACCAGTGCGGCAATGCCATGCAGCGGGCCGGGTCGTGCTACGTGTGTGGCAGCTGCGGCACCACCAGCGGCTGCTCGTAGGTCGGCGGCCGGCCAGGGACGAGGTCAGCGAGGGTGCGCCGGATCGGGTTGAGGAGCCGCGTCGACCGGTTCCGGCGCGCCCAACCGAAGGGGAACTCGCGCTTGCTTCGGTACTCACCGTGGGGAGCCGCACATGCCGAGTGAGGCTTTCGAGCGGACTTCTTGATAGCGCTGCTTGATTGCGCTGCTTGATAGCGCTGCTTGATAGCGCTGCTTGATTGCGCTGCCGAGCCCGAAGAGCCTTCCGCTCACTGCCAGTGAGGTCGGTGGACGGCAGACCCGGCGGTGGCTACAGTTCGCGTCCTCGGGGGGCAAGCTCGCCAAACGGTGAGCTCCGATTCGACAAGAGGCGGAACATGCGAATCAGATCCTTGGCGGCTGTGTGCGCCACGTTGGCAATGGCGACGGCATCACTGGTAGTGCTCTCCGGTACGGCCAGCGCCAGTCCATCGAAACTCTACGTGGCGCCCGGTGGCGCCAATGGGGGAAACTCCTGTCAGAGTTCCGCGCATCCGTGCCAGACAATCGGCTTCGCACTCTCGCTGGCCAACGCCGGTGCCAAGATCTACCTGGCGGCGGGCACGTACAACGAGCAGATAACCATCACCAAGCCGGTGACCATCACTGGTGCTGGTTCCGGGTCATCGATCATCAAGCCCTCGGCGGTTCCTCTTTCGGACACCGACACGGACAGCACGTATCCCCAGTTCTACGTGGTCGATGTGAAGAACACCTCCGGGGTCACGCTCAAGGGCGTGGGCATCAACGGGTCGGCGGCCACTCCAACCTTCGACAACGACGGCTACGCGTGTGGGCAGGACTACGTGGGGATCTACTTCCACGATGCCAGCGGAACCTTGACCAGTGACTCGGTCACCGGCATCAACCTTCCTCCCGACCTCTTCGGCTGCCAGGGAGGACAGGGCATCTATGTGACCACCGACCATGGCTCGGCCAGTCCATCGAATGTCACGATGACCTCGCTGTCGGTCAACAACTACGATAAGAACGGGATCACCTGCGATGATCCTGCCACCGTGTGCACCATCGACACGTCCACGATCGTGGGAATCGGCTCGACCCCGCTCATCGCGCAGAACGGCATCCAGATCTGGGCATCGTCTGGCACCTTGAGCGGCAACACCATCACTGGAAACACTTACGACGGACCCGACTACGCGGCCAGCGGCATCCTCATCGGTGATCCGTACGTTCTGTCGGTGGCGAAGAACAACCTGTCGGGCAACGACTCGAACATCTATCTGCTCCAGGTCCAGGGCCCCGACTACGTGTACTGCGGTGACACCAGCTACACGTGTACAGATCCGGGTAAATCGGGAACGACCTTTTCGTTCTCCGACAACGTCACGTCGTACGCAACCAACGTCTACCCCAATCCCATAGGCACCGGCTACGGGGACGGTCTCGACCTGGACAGCGTGACCACGGCAGCCTCGCTGGATGGGAACACTTCCAGCTCGGACCCCGGCAACGGGATCTCCCTCTACGGGACGACATCGGTCGCGGTGGAGAAGAACACCCTCAGCTCCGACGGTAACGGGATCTACCTGGGCAGCGGAACGGCATCGGCTACGGCCACGGACAACAACCTGACGAGCAACAAGGTGTCCGGATCCGCCATCGACGGCATTCTCGCCGACACCACAACCGTCGGTAACCTGCTCAAGAGGAACACCGTTTCCTCCAGCGGTGATGTCGACGCCCGTGACAATTCCACAGGCTCCGGCACGCGGGGAACTGCCAACACCTGGACTGCCGATGCCTGCTCGACCAGTGATCCGGTCGGGCTGTGCAACACCCGTGCCGTTGCTCGTGCCGCAGCTGCCGGGAACGCCGCCGTTCCGACAGTGAACCATCCGTTGGTGAAGCCCACCCGGTAGCGGTCCGGCATTCGGACGCTGCCGGTCGCCGCTACTCAGAGGTCGGCCGCCCCGCCGCCTCCAACATCGTGGCCAACGCCTCGAGTTGGGGAGCGGTTAGGGCGACCAGGCCGGTCGGCGGTCGGGCCAGAATCTCGTCGGCATGAGCGGCGGCGGCCGCGCCCTGGCCGGTCACAGCCACCAACTTGGCCCGACGGTCGGTCGGGTGGGGTCGGCGCTCCACGAGTCCCTGGCGCTCCAGCTCGTCGACGACCAGTGTGGCGTAGGGAGCGTCGATGCCGAGCTTGATGGCCAGTTCCCCCATGGTCATCGGAGCACGGGCGATCCGACGGAGCGCCCTGATCCGGGCAAAGCTGAGGCCGAGGGCGTCGCTCACCTCTCGACGGCGCTCGTTGTCGAGCACGAGCTCACACATGGCCGACCAGGCGCGGCGGGCGGCCTCGGACGAAGAGGGCCCGTCTGGCCCATCGGCGCGGCCAGCTCTGTCGTTTCGGGTGGTCACCGGGCCTGTCCCGCGATCTGGCCGGCTTGCTGGTCCGTGCGCCGTCCGGCTGTTTGTTCCGTCCGGTAGAGCGGCTGGCCGACCAGGAACTCGGGATTGAGCTGGCGGGCCGTCCGGTCGGCGGTCCGCCGGGCCCACGGGGTGGTCACCACCTGGCCGAGGATGAGAACGACGACACCGCACCCGGCCAGGACCCACCAGCCGGCGTGAGTGGCCGAGGCCAGGTCGAGATGGACCGACCCGGCCAGCGAGGAGGCGAGAGGGCGCCCACCACCGCCACGCCCAGGGTGGAGCCGACCTGGCGGGAGGTGGAGGCGATGGCCGAGGCCACGCCGGCCTGGGCCCGGGGCATCCCGGAGACGGCGGCGTTGGTGATCGGGGCATTGACGAACCCGAAGCCGATGCCGAAGACCACATAGGCGGCGAACAGCCAGGTGAGCGAGGTCGTCGGCTCCGATCCGGCTCAGCATGACGCAGCTGGCGGTGAGTGCCACACCGGCGATCAGCAAGGGGATGCGGGACCCCCGGGTACCCACGATCCGCCCGGAGATCGGCGGCAGCAGCATGGTCATGGCCGCCATGGGCAGGGTGCACAGGCCGGCCCGCAGCGGCGAGAAGCCCCGCACGTCCTGCAGATAGAGGGTGTTGAGGAAGAGGAAGCCCCCAGGGTGGCGAAGGCGGCCACGGCGATGATCGCCGCCCCCGAGAACGGCACCGACCGGAAGAAGCGGAGATCGATCAGCGGCTCGTCCCGTCGGCGCTCCCAGACGATCAGCCCGACGAGGGACGCCGACGCCAGCGACGAAGGCGGCCACGATGACCGGCGACCCCCATCCCGCGATTGGGCGCCTCGATGATGCCGTAGGTCAGCGAGGCCAGGAGCACGACCACCAGGGCCTGGCCGACCCCGTCGACCCGGCGGGCCTTGGGGGCCTGGGACTCGGGGATGAAGCGGAGGGTCAGGAGGATGGCCGCCAGGCCGACCGGCAGGTTGATCCAGAAGATCGACCGCCACCCGACCGAGCCAACCAGGAGACCGCCGACCACCGGTCCGAGCGCCATGCTGACGCCCGACCACGGCGGCCCACACGCCGACCGCCTGGGCCCGCTCCTTGGGGTCGGTGAAGGTGTTGGTGATGATGGACATGGCCACCGGGTTGAGCATCGATCCACCGACCGCCTGGATCATCCGGAACACCACCAGCGTGGTGAGGCTGGGGGCCAGGCTGCACAGTAGCGAGCCGGCCGAGAACACCACCAGCCCGATCATGAAGGTCCGCTTGCGCCCGAGCCGGTCGGCCGTCGAGCCCGAGAGCATCAGCAGGCTGGCCAGGACCAGCGTGTAGGCATCCACCGTCCATTGGAGACCGGACACCGAGGCGTGGAAGTCGTGCCCGATCGACGGCAGGGCCACATTGACGATGGTCACGTCGAGGCCCACGATGAGCAGGCTCATCGAGCAGATGAGCAGGATCCCGATCCGGCGACGGCGGCTGACGGCGTCTACCGGATGAGCCTCCCGTGCTAATTGTTGTAGAACCATAATAGTGAATAATATACAACTAACTGGGAGGCGAACAATCGGACGAGGTACGGGGTCACGGTGTCATCAGACCGTCAGGGTCTGCTGCCTACCATGGGCTGATGGAAGCTGGCGACACGACAAAGGTGGCCGGCAGTCCGGTTGGCGACGCCCTCGCCCTGGTCAAGGTCGACTTCGCCCCGACGGGCCGGCAGCCGTCTTGGGCCCGGTGGGCGATCGCCTCGCTGGTGGCCATCGCCGGCTCACTGGCCGCCGATGCTGCGCTCGTGGCCCTTGGGACCAGGGTCTTTCCCACCACGGTGGGGTATGTCCACTTCCGGTTCGGGGACTACGGAAAGCTCACGGTCATCGGATGCGTGATTGCCTGTGTGGCCTGGCCCATCGTCACCCGTATCTCCTCGCAGCCACGCTGGCTGTTCTTCCGGATGGCCATCGTGGTCACATTGGTGCTCTTCCTTCCCGACCTGTGGATCCTCGTCCATGGAGCACCGGGGAAGGCGGTGCTGGTCCTTCTGTCCATGCACGTGGCCATCGCCCTGGTGACCTACAACTCCCTGGTCCACCTGGCCGGCATCAAGCCCACTCCGGTCGACCGGCAGTAGGCGACGGCTGGACGGCCTACCTGATTGACGCCGTCCGGTCTGCCCCGTGCTGGGACGCAGCCGGTGGCTGAACCGGCCGGACCCGGCGGGGCCGCCGACGGGACCGGTTCCGATCTACCCGAGGCGAGCGACCGGCCGTCCGAAGACCGGAGCCAGTCGGTCCACTGGTTGGCCGACTACGTCTACGGGACCATCTCGACCCTGGTGGCCATCGCCGGCCTCACCTTCGAGACCAACCCGGGCGCCCTGACCACGGCCGGGGTGGTGGTCGTCGGCGCGGTGGCCATCTGGTTCGCCCACGCCCTGTCCCGCATGGTGACCATGCGCTCGTGGCAGCACCTGGACTGCGCCGTTCCGACGTGACCGACCAACTCAGGGGATCGTGGTCGATCGTGATCGCGGCCATCCCGGCGACCATCGTCTTCATCCTGGCCGGCCTCCATCTGTGGAGGTCAAGACGGCGTTCACCGTCGCCGAGGTGGTCGGGGTGTCCTGGCGCTGGCCGTCGTGGCCGTCGGCACAACCGGCGCCCGGGGCCTTTCCGTGTGGCGACGAATGCTCTACGTGGTGGGACTGGTGGCCGTTGGGGTCATGATCGTGCTTCTCGAACTGCTGGTCCATCTTCTCTAGAACCGGGAACCGGCCCGACCGCGAAGGTGCGGCCGGCGGCGCCAGGGGAACTCGAGGGCTCCCGCCCGTGAGCGGGTAGCCTGATAGCGAGCAGGATGTCGTCCTCGGAGAGGAGATCGACGATGACGAAGGACCCAATGTCAGCCCGGTCGGCTTTGTCCGACGGCGATGCCTTCGCTTCCCCCTTCAGCGAGGAGGAGCTCACTCGATTGGCCCTAGAAGGTGACCCCGCCGATCCACTGGATGAAACCGCCATTCCGATCGGTGTGTACCTGGGCCAGCTACCCGGGCTCCTTCCCCAGTGGTACATGCCGACACCCATGATTCGCCATGCTCGGGGTAGGGCCTGGCGTCTGCCGGTGGTGCTGGCCATCGTGGCCGCCTTCGTGATCATTGAGGCCTTTGGCTTGTGCAGCACCTTCGGCCAGCTCGTGCCGGCCTGATCCGCTCCCTTCGCCCCCGTTCACGGTCTGAACCATCGTCGGGACCACCGCTGACAGCCGACTTACCCGGCCTCATGGGCACAAACCCCGTGTCCAGAGTCCAAATCGGATCCAAATCGCTCTCAGCGTGTGAAATAGTCACTTAGAGTGCTTATTCTGAGGGTGTGAACCCGGACGCGTTGCGAATGGGCAAGGGGAGCGGCAAGATGGACGGAGCACGTCAGCAGCCATCCGGCTGCCTACGGCATGGGGTACGCAGAGGCGACGCCTCTACGGAACGAAGGGGCAAGAGTTATGTGGGCAAGACGACTGATCGTCGGTTCGGCGTTGGCAGCGGCCTCTTTGGTCGTTGTCCCGGGTATGGCCGGTGCGGCGACGAACTGTGTTTCGGCCGGCTCGATGAGCGAACCCAGCTGTGTGGTGTCGCCCACGGTCTCGGGAACGGGTGTGGGTATCGAGCCCGTCGCCACGGCACCCGCGCCGCCCTCGGACGGGACCAGCAGCCTGCCCTTCACCGGTGCAGACGTGGAGGGGCTGGCCGTGATTGGCCTCGGAGCTGTCGCTGTCGGCACCGTCCTCACCCGTCGCCGTCGTCACTCCGTCGCCTGATGTGGATCTTCCGGTCCGACCCCTGATCGGGTCGGTCCGGAACCGGGCCAACTGAGCCGCGGAGTAGCGCCCACACCCAGCCCCGCCTACTTGTGCTTACTCGGACAGGCGGCAGCCAGCGCCGGGCGAGCGCCCGCTGGAGAACAGCCAGGCGCGGACGAACGGCCAGGACAGGCGGTCACTGCCGGAAGCAACCAGACTGATCAGTAACTGGCCGGCAGCAGTGGCGCCACCGCCTGGAAGAAGAAGAAGACCACCACCACCCAGGCCACCAGGCCCACTCCGGCCACGCCGGCACGCTTGCCGCGCCGGGTCCTCTTGAGTCCGATCCACAGGGCGGTGGTGAGGCCGGCGACCAGCACGCCCCACAGGATGGCGAGGGGCCAGTCCTTGCCGGTGGTGGTGGCCACCACGGCGGTGGTGTGGGCGTCTTTGGGTCTGGTTACCTGCGCCACCTTGGGATGGCTGAGGGCGCTGGCCACCAGCGCGGCGCTGGACCACCAGCCGCTGGCTGGCGCTGTAGCGGGGGTTGCAGGTGGTGAGGGTCAGCATCGGGGTCGAGGTGGCGTCCACCACGGACACGTCGCGTCGGGCTGACCGCCACTGGCTGTGCGACCACCTGGTACAGGAAGATCCCCTGCACGGTGGTGACGATGATCGAGTCGCCCGGGGACCAGCTCGTTGAGGTTGTAGAAGGGGTGGAGGTAGGTGGTGCGGTGTCCGGCGATGGCCGCGTTGCCGGCCTCCCCGGGCAGCGGCGTGCCCGTGTAGTGGCCCGGGCCAGCCTGGAGCTGGGCGTCGCCGGTACCCTCCACCACCACCATGGACAGGTTGATCTTGGGGATGGAGAGGATCCCGACCGGGCTCCCCACGGTGGGGTCGGGGATGGTCGGCGCCACCTCGGCGGTGGCGCTACCGCCGGGGTCGGAACTTTGGGTTTGGCCACGGCCGCCGCCCCTGACGAGCGCTGGTCGATGCCGAACTGCTTGCGGAGGGCATCCTGGCTGCGGGCGGTCATGAGGCCGGTTCCCCACAGCAGGTAGGGGATGAACAGGAGGACGAGGATCCCGGCGACCAGGACCAC
This sequence comes from uncultured Acidimicrobiaceae bacterium, assembly GCA_963824355.1. Taxonomy (GTDB): domain Bacteria; phylum Actinomycetota; class Acidimicrobiia; order Acidimicrobiales; family RAAP-2; genus Bog-756. The sequence continues at coordinate 968,977 of CAWGOY010000017.1, forward strand.
CCGCCCGACTGCCATTCGGATGGTCGTGAACGACACGGAGGAATGCTAGCTGTCCACGCACTCGTTCCCTGGTCAGGCCGGCTCCGGGGCGGTCTGGTGGCCGGCAGTGCCCCGGATTTGGGGATCGGGTCCGGTACCATCGTGGGGTCGGACGCCTGTCGGATGCGCGCCTCACCTGCGCCGGTACTGCCCCCCAACCACCGGCAGCGGTCCGGACCGGTCGATGAGCACCGTGCCCGTCAGGGGCCCCATCATCCGGCACCTGGAGCTTCGAGTGCATGCCGAAAGCGAGAGAGTCGGGAAGCGGCGGCGGACGCGGCTGATCGCTGCGGCTGTGGTGGTGGTGCTGGTGGTCTGGGGGGGCTTATTGGCCGTCAAGACATGGTCGGCCTACCGACACGACCAGGGCGGTCTGGCTCAGCTCGACCAGGTCCGGGCCAATCTCAACCCCGGCGACCTGACCTCGGCCCGAACCGAACAGATCCTCGACTCGGCCCGTGCCGAGTTCGCTGCCGCCCAGTCCGACCTGTCGTCGCCCTTCTTCGCCCCGGTGACCTTTGTGCCGGTGATCGGCCGACAGCTCCAATCGGTGCGGGCACTCAGCGGGGCGGCGGGCACGGTCTCACGGGTCGGAGCCTCCTTCCTCCAGCAGGTGCACGGCATCCTCGACCAGCCCCATGGGGCCGGACCGCAGCGGGTGACCTCCCTCGAGTCGTTGGCCGCCATCTCCTCTTCCGCCGAATCCCAGCTGGCCGGCATCGACACCGGACCATCCCAGGCCCTGGTCGGGCCGGTGGCTGCCAAGCGCGATCAGTTCGTAGCCCAGCTGGACGACGCCCGGTCGCGGCTTGACCAAGGCGGCAGCGGTGTCTGCCGCGGTGGCCATCGATTCTCCAGGGACCCCAGACCTATCTGGTGCTGGCCGCCAACAACGCCGAGATGCGCGCCGGCTCGGGCGCCTTTCTCGATGTTGGGACGGCCAGCACCGGTCGACGGCTCGGTGCATCTCGGCGATCTCGCCCCGTCGGGCTCGCTGACGTTGCCGGTGGGGGCGGTCACGGTCTCCGGCGACCTCGCAGCGCAACTGGGGGTGGCTGCATCCCAGCCTGGACATGCGCAACCTGGGACTGACCCCGCAGTTCGACGTCACCGCCCCGCTGGCTGCTCGCATGTGGGCATCACTTGACCGGGACCACGGTCGACGGGGTGATCGCGCTTGACGTGGCCGGCCTCCGCCAGCTGCTCACCGCCACCGGTCCGGTGCAGGCCGACGGCCAGACGGTCGATGCCGCCAACTGTCGAGCAGTACCTGCTCCACGACCAGTACGACGGGCTGACCGACAACGCCACCGGCTCCGGGGCGCGCCAGGATGCGCTGGGCGCCCTGACCGGTGCCGTACTTCGCCAGCTTCAGGGCCAGACCACCGATCTGCGGTCCCTCGGAACCGCGGTGTCCGCCGCGGTGGCCGGCCGGAACCTCATGCTTTGGTCGCCGTAATCCGGTGGACCAGGCGGCCTGGGTGGCCAGCGGCGTCAGCGGGAGCCTCACTCCGCACTCGGTCGATGTGTCGGTGATCAATCTGGGCGGAAACAAACTCGACCAGTACCTCCCGGTGCAGGTGCACGTGACCACCGCACCCTCAGGGTCCGACACCGCCGTCACCCTGACCACCACCCTGGTCAACATGACTCCGCCAGGCCAGTCCCAGTTCATCGCCGGACCCTTTCCTGGTGTCCCGGTCAGCTACGGGGGTTACCAGGGGCTGGTGGCCGCCAATCTGCCCACCGGAGCCACCGCCATCACCATGACCGGAGGCGGACCGCCGGCTGTCAACGGGGTCGAGGGACCCACGTGGGTGATCGCAGTGCCGGTGACCATCGCCCAGGGCGCCTCGGCCACCGTGGCCACCCACTTCCGGATGCCCGGCCGCCACGGGTCGATGACTCTGGTTCCCTCAGCCCGCATCCCTGCCGAGCAGTGGACGGTGGACGGACGGACCTTCAACGACAGCGGACCCACCACCATTTCGTGGTGAGGGTGTGCCGTGCGTTCGTCCTGTCCCGCCGGAGACCGAGGTCCGCCGGACTCCGAGCCAAGTCGGAGCCACAGCCGGGGTCAGAACCACAGCGGATATCGTGCGTCGACGGGGCCGGACGCGAATACCGGGAGTTGCTCGTGGACTGCCGTAGGGTTGGCAGGTGACTTCGGTGGGCACGGACGGGAAGGTGAACGCCACGCCTCCGGCTCCCGCCGAGTTCGGGACCACCTACCGACTCCGGGGCTACGTGCGGCGCCGGGCCGGTCTGGCCCTGCTTCGACTGCTCCATCCCCGGGTGACCTTCGGAGCGAGATGCGACGTGCGTTCGGGGGCCCGGTTCCTGGTTGCCCGGGGGGCCAGTGCCACCTTCGGCGCCGAGTGTGTCCTCGACCACGGGTTCGTCGTCGAGAGTCGGGGACGGCTGGAGGTGGGCCCACGGACGGTGTTCGGCCATCACTGCACGGTGGCCGCCGACCAGATGGTGTCGATCGGCCGGAACTGTCTGGTGGCCGAGATGGTCTCCATCCGCGACCACGATCACGCCTTCGCGTCGACGGATATCGCCATCCTCGACCAGGGTCGGGCCACTGCCCCGGTGCGGATCGGCGACAATGTCTGGATCGGCGCCAAGGCCACCATCACCAAGGGCGTCACCATCGGCTCCAACTCGGTGATCGGAGCTCATGCCGTGGTCACCGGTGATCTCCCCGAAAACTGCATAGCTGTGGGCATCCCCGCTCGGGTCATCCGCTACCGGCAGAGCGATGCCACCGAGTCCGGAACGTAGGTCCCGCCCCGCAGGACGGTGAAGCCGGCGAGCCCAGCCCGACAGGAGCACCAGGACGAGGGGCACCGGCAGTACCATTCGGCGGGTGGCCGAGACCTCGAGGTCGGGATCCGACCCGACCGGACCGGACGACTTCCCCGGATCTGACGGCACCGACGACCCCGATGAGCGCGACGGCACCGACCAGGCGGGCTCCCTCCGGGTTCTCCGTATCTCCCACAGCGCCGTGGTTACCGCCTGGCGTGAGCGGGAGCGCTCACTCCGTCGCCAGGGGGCCGACCTTGCCCTGGTCACCGCGGCCCACTGGGAAGAGGGCGGATCGATGGTGGCGTTCTCCGCCCAGGGCGACGGGTTCGCCCAGGCTGTCCGTACGATCGGCCGACATCCGAACCTCTTCCTCTACGATCCCCGTCCGCTGTGGCGGCTCCTCGGATCCCGAACGTGGGATCTGCTCGACATGCACGAAGAACCATTCGGCCTGGCCGTCGCCGAGGTGTTGGTGCTGCGGCGAATCCGCTCGCCTGACCTCCCCTTCCTCGTGGCGTCGGCCCAGAACATCGACAAGCGGTATCCGGTGCCGTTCCGCTGGTTCGAGCGTTGGTCCCTGCGGCGGGCCGCCGGGGCGTACACCTGCAACACCGAGGCCGGGGAGATCCTGCGTCGGAAAGGGCTCGGAGGAGTGTGGCGGCTCTTGCCCCTCGGTGTCGACGTCGAACGCTTCCACCCCGTCGACCGGGCGCCGCCGGGAGCGAACCTTCGAGTCGGCTTCGTCGGCCGGCTCATCGTCCACAAAGGTGTTGACGTCCTGCTCCGGGCGGTGGCTGACGACGGTCGGTTCACCGCGGAGATCTTCGGGACCGGACCCGAGTCGGGTCGACTGGAGGCCCTGTCCCGTTCGCTCGGGGTTGCCCACCGCGTCCGTTTTCACGGCCACGTGGACGAGGACGACATCCCGGCTCTAGCTACCGGCGGTTCGACGTGTTGGCCGTGCCCTCACTGCCCATGCCCGGTTGGCGGGAACAGTTCGGCCGGGTGGTGGTGGAGGCTCAGGCGTCCGGCATCCCGGTGGTGGCCAGTGCCAGTGGCGCACTTCCCGACGTGGTCGGTGACCACGGGCTCCTCGTCCCGCCGGGCGACCCGCCCGCCCTCCACCGCGCCCTTAGCCGGTTCCTCGACGAGCCCGGGCTCTGGGAGCGGATCCGGGCATCGGGGATCGGTGCTGCCGGTGCTTTCTCGTGGGAGAGCGTCGCCTCCGCCCAGCTGGCGCTCTATCGTGCGGTGACCCGCGCCCGGGACTGACGCCCCCGAGTCCGGGATCGGGGCGAGGTCGGACTCGGGGTGGGGGAGAGGTCGGCATCGGCCGACGCCCGGGGCGGATTTCGGGTGGGGTTTGGGCTGCGCTCAGCCCGAAGAGACCCGATCACCGGCCACCACCTGCCGGTAGACCGCCTCGAGCTGATCCACATGGCCGGTCAGCGAGAACAGCTGTTGCTGCCGGGTACGGAGTCGGGCTCCCAGCTGTCGGCGGAGGTCCACATGGTCGGCCAGCTTCTGCAGGGCTACGGCTGCCGCCTCAGCGCTGCCCGTATCGAAGAGCATCCCGTCCTGGCTGACCGTCTCGAGGTGGGCACCGCCCCGGGCCGCCACCACCGGAACGCCGTGGGCCATGGCCTCGACTACCGAGAGGCCGAAGGGCTCGTGGGGAGCCGGAGCCAAGAGGATCGACGACTCATCCAGCAGCCGATCGGTGTCGTCGACCCGACCCAGGAAGTCGACGGTGTCCGCCACCCCGAGGGTACCGGCCAGCCGGACGAGGGACGGGCCGAGTTCCCCGCTACCAGCAACCCTGAACCTCCAGCCCTCTTCACCCAGTCCGCTGAGTGCCCAGGCCCTGATCCCGACACCTGGTGCCTTCTCCGTGTCCAGGCGCTGCAACATGGTCACCGACTTGGCGGTCAGCGGAGCCTGGGGTCGGGGAGCGACACCGTTGGGGATGACCACGGATGGGGTGCCGATCGTATCGGCGACGAACCGGCTGATGGCGATGTCACGGGAGATCGACCGACTGGTGATACGGGAGAGCGACTTGGCCACGATGCTCGAACCACGGTCGCTGGCGAAGTGGCGGGTGGCCACGACGGACGCCGACCTGACACTGCCCCCCGACCGGACACCGCCTCCCGACCGGACACTGCCTCCCGACCTGACACTGCCCCCCGACCGGACACCGCCCCCCGACCGGACACTGCCCCCCGACCGGACACTGCCCCCCGACCGGACTCGGTGGACCCGACCCAACTGGCGGGCCAGCCAAGCCGCACCCTCTGCGGTGGTCATGTGGACGTGGACGACGTCGACCGGTTGAATCCTGGCCAACGACCGGGCCGCGGTCCACAGGTGGCTGGCCGATTGGTTGGAGACGGCGGTGTCCAGCTCGGATCTCATCCGGTGCGTCTCGCCGCCGAGAGTGGTCACCCGCTGTCCCCGGGCGGCCAGCTCGTTGGACACCTGGCACACGTAGCGTTCGACTCCGGCGAAGCCGTCGGTCACTACCAGGTGGACGATCGACAGGGCCGGTTCCGATCCATCGGTGGTCATAGCTCGGACTCGACACGGTCGGGGCCGCGGCGGTAGAGGTGGAAGCGGGTGGCCGCATCCCGTCCCCGTGCTCCTCCCGATGCCAGGCTCCGGATCAGCGAGCCGGTCAACACACCGGCGCGGTAGCACGCGCCAGCCACCAGCCCCAAAATGCTTGCGTGATGTAGCGCTCGCTGTGAGGCGTGGAAGTGAACCTCTCGGGTCGGTGGCGTCCCCGCCGGTGCCGGCACCGACGTGGGTGGCGGTGACCTCGGCACACAACTGCGCCCTCCAGCCGCGGTCGTGTGCCCGGCGCTGCCAGTCGGTCTCCTCGGCGTAGAGGAAGAACTGCTCGTCGAAGGGCCCGACGTCGGACAGCGCCTCCGAGCGCACCAGCAGCACCGAGCCGATGAGGAAGTCCCGGCGCCGGCTGAACCGGCCGAGGCCGAAGGCCTCGCCCCAGGCCCGGAGCGGGCTGGGGAACGGCCAGCCCACCCGGGCCGAGTCGCCCGTCGAGGGGTCGACCTGGGCCGGGGCCACACAGGCCAGACCGGGCTGGGCATGGAGGCAGCGCTGCAGAGCATCCACCGAGTCGGGGGTGATCCGGGCGTCGGGGTTGAGCAGGAGGACATCGGCGGCCGGGTTGGTGACGGTTGGCCACACCCAGGTTGACCCCGGCGGCGAAGCCCCGGTTCTCTCCCGGGTCGACGTAGTGGCACCCGGTGGCGGTCGGCCACGCTTCGCACCGACGGATCCGAGGAGTTGTCCACCACGACCACTGGGTAGCCGGTCCCCGAGGCCGCCGAGGCACCGGTCGAGCAGGGTCGGGCGCGCCGTAGGCCACGATCACCACCTCCGAGCCGCGTCCGGGTTCGGCGGACGCTGCGGGCAGCCTCATTGCTTGTAGGCGTAGGACTGGTAGGAGTCGGCCACCGACCGTCGGACCCGGTTGAGGGCGACGCCCAGCACCCGGCAGTGGGTGGTCTCGAGCCGGCGTACGGTCACGCTCGAGATCGGCACGCGGTCGGTCTTGCCCTCGGACGCCACCAGGACCGCTCCGTGGGCCATGGCTGCCGATGATGGCGGTGTCCGGCACCACTAACACCGGCGGGGTGTCGATAAGGACGATGTCGGCCAGCACGGGACAGCTGGTCGAGGACCGGCTGCATCCCCGGGCTGCCGAACAGCTCGCTCGGGTTTTCGAGCTGGGTGCCGGCAGGGAGCACCTTGAGACCCCAGATGCCGCTCTCCAGCAGTAGCCGAGGCCGCCGCCAGATCTGCCTCGTCGCCGGCGTCGCGCTTGGCCCGTGACGGCTGATGGCTGGCTCCGACCAGCCGGTCGCCGGCCCGGTTGGCGACGCTTTCGCCCTCACGTGCACCATCGCGGGCGATGGCGGGACGGTGCGTCCGGCTCGGGGTTCTTCCAGTTGGACCGGATCAGATCGGCCAGGCCGGGTCTGTCCGGCGGTCTGCAGCCCGAAGATCTCCTCCAGCCGCGGCCGGCGGAAGTCGGCGGAGACCACGATGACCTTGCTCCCGCTCATGGCCCAGGCCGCGGCCAGGTTGGCGGTCGACGAAGGTCTTGCCGTCACCCGGCTTCGGGACTGGTGACCACGATCACCGGGCACGGGGTGTCGTCGAGGATGACCCGCAGGCTGGTCCGCAGCTCACGGATCGACTCGGCCATCAGCGACTGCGGCGCCTGGACCAGGGCGATGGCCGACCTTGCCGGCCCGCACATCGCTGTCCTGGGGCAGCTCGGCCAGGATCGGCGAGTCGGTGATCGATTCGATGTCGGGCGTGGTCCGGAGCCGGGTGTCGAACTGGTCGCGGGCGAGGGCGATGCCACAGCCGACCAGGAGGCCGGCCACCAATCCGATGCCCAGCAGCTTGGACTTGCTGAGTCCCGTGGGCGAGGTCGGGTAGCCGGCGGTCACCTGGATGGTGGCGTAGGGCTCGCCGAACTCGATGTTGTTCTGCTGGGTCTGCACGGAGGTGTAGGTGCTGGTCGAGTCCGGCGATCTGGGCGGTGGTTACCGCGGTGGCCGGCATTGAGAGGCCTCCAGGGCGGCGATCTTGGCGCTCAGGGTGCTCAGCTCGGCGTTGTACTTGTCGATCTGCTGCTGGACCAGTGCCTGAGTCTGGTCCACGAACGCCTGGGAGTAGGCCTTGGCCACCGCCTGGGCCCGGGCCGGGTCGGAGTCGGTGGCCGTGATGGTGAGGGGTCCGGTCGACGGGTCGACGGTCCCGGTGACATCGGTGACGACGGCTCCGAGACCGCCACTGCCCAGGATCTTGGCCGCTCGGTCCTGCACCTCGGTGCTGCCCAGCTCCTGGACCTGGTCGGGGAGGGTTACGCGCGGGGGTCTGCCCGCTTTGTGTGGATGGTCTCCTCGACCACAGCTGACGACTGGTACTTGTCGCTCTGGAGCTTGGTGTACCCGAAGGCGGCCACGACCGCGACGATGATGCTGACCACGAGGGTCAGTCGACGACGCCAAAGCGTCGAGAGGAAGTCACGGAACGTCAGAGGACTCTCACTTTCAGTGAAAGAAGACGGCGTCCGTGAGGATAGGGCGTAGCCGGCGCTGGGAGCGGCACCCTGCCGACGCGGCTCCGGTCCAGGCGGTTGACCACCGAGGCGGCGTGCCCTGGGTAGTCGCCGGTCGGCCCGGCCCACCTGGTCATCGTTCGGCCCGATCCTGCCGCACCCGGCGCATCAGCGAGACCATGGTCTCCGCCCGGTCGTGCCACGTGGGCACGGCAGTGGGCCCGGAACCCGGCACGGCACCGGAGTCGGTGGTCGAGTCCAGGGCCGTGAGGGTGCACCGGACGAAGTCGTCCCGGTCCGGTCACCGTGATGGGAGGCCCGAGCTCGCGGAATCCGGCGACCGGCGTGGCCACGGTGGGCCGGCCGGCGGCCAGGCACTCGTAGGCCTTGATCGGATCGAGGCTCTCGGTGAACGGATTGACCAGGTGGGGGACGATGACCACGTCGGCGTGCTGGAGGTACGCCGGGATCTGGTCGTAGGGCCGGGCCCCGAGCAGACGGATCGATGGCCGTGCGCTCCAGGCGGGCGGTGGCCTCGCTGGGCAGGTGTTGGGACCGACCAGCACGATGGGCAGAGCAGGTCGGGCGCGTGGCCAGGTCGAGGAGCAAGCTGACGTCGAGTCGCTCGGCGTGCAGGGTGCCGACGTAGAGGGCCACCGGGCCCGGCGGGAGATCGGCGGGTCGTCGACTGCGGCGTCTGGAACAGCTCCACGTCGACGCCGTTGGGGATCAGCTCCACCCGGCGCACCCTGCCCCGGGTGCGGGCCAGGTCGGGAGAGCACACCACCACGGCGTCGGCTGTGCTGGAGGAGCAGCACCTTCGTTCTGGCGTCAGCCTGGCCAGCTGGCGGGGGGGCAGCGGGGCCAGCAGCCAGTCGTCGGTGATGTCGTAGAGGGTGGGCCAGCCGGTGCGGACGGCCAGCGGGCGTAGGAGGCGTCGTTGATCCAGAGCAGCGGGATTCCGGAGTCCCAGGTCGCCCACCGCATCGAGGACCTGGCGCTCCAGTGACCGGTCGGCGAATCCACCGGCGACTCGGGGCAGCCACTTGCGGGGCTGGAGCACGTGGATCCGGGGGTGTACCTGCGGCAAGCGCGGACCGCCCCGGCCGGTGATGCGGTCGATGCCGGAGTTCGTGGGCGATGTCCCGGGCGGGGGCCACGTAGAGCACCTGGAGCGAGGGGTCGAGGTCGACGATCTCGTCGACCAGGATGCTGCATCCTCCGGCGGACCTCGCCCCAGGGCTCGAGGGAGCAGACCACGAGGGACGTCGTCGCTTGGTCCCGTTGGGTGGCGATTGTCGTGCTGTCTCTGGGACTTTGGGTTGCCATGTCCGTTCCTTGATGCCGACAGGTAAGCCTCCGACGACGCGCCAACGTGACACGCCTCCAATGTCGGGCCAGAGGTTGTCATAGCGTCGACACCGTGCCGGTTGACCTTGAGATCCAATTGCGGCCGGAACGAGCGTGACCGGGACCCGACACTACGCTTTGCGGTCTGGACTGCCGATGGAGACAGGGTCCGATGAAGAACCTCCCGACTGTTCCATGACCGAGAGCCCCCTTCCTGGCCCGGCTCAATCGGCCGCGCCTGGCGGTCGGTGCAGGACCGCGTCCGTTGGCCGAGTCCAGCCGGTTCCCCGAGATCGATTCGCGACCTGGCACCCGGCGCCCGGGGAATTCTCGGCTGGGTGTCGGTGGTGGTGGTGGCCGCGGTGGTGGCCGCGGCAGCGATGGGAAACGAGCGGCTCGGACTGGCGCTGGCCGGCCTGGTTCTTCTGTCGGGGTCTTCGTGGCCGACCCGCTCCTGCTGGTGGTGATCGTCCTGCCCGGGTCACTGCTCATCCAGCGGGTCGGGGGAGCGAGCACCAATCTCAGTGTGGCCGACCTGCTGGTCTTCGTCGGGGGCGTGGTCTGCCTCTTCCACGTCCGTTGGAGTCAGGCGCCCTATCTGCGCCGGTTCCTGCGGGGCATCGTCTGGTACCAGGCCATCCTGATCCTGGTGGTGATGGCCCACCCCTTCCGCGACGACATCGTCGAGTGGTTCCACCGGTTCTCCTACCTCGGCGGCAGCGTGCTGGTGGGCTGGGTCATCGCCACCCACGGCCGGACCCACCAGGCCTTCCGGCTGTTCCTGTGGGGGATCGTCGATCCTGGCCATCATCGCCATGGAGCACGCGGTGACCTCGCACTTCCAGCCGGCCCAGTGGGGCGGGTACCAGAAGAACCGCATCGGGGCCATCATGTGGGTGGCCGTGGTGATCGCCCAGATCAACCCGCCCTGGGCCGGGATCGGCCCGGACGGAGGCCCGGGTGAACAAGTACCTGTGCATCGGCGGACTGCTGGCCTCCCAGTCCCGCCAGTCGGTCATCCTGCTGGTCCTGGCCCTGGGCTTGGCCTGCTCTTGAATCCGGAGCTGCGGCGCCGGTCCAAGCTGGTCATCCTCGGCGCCGTTCCCGTTGATCGTGCGCGCTCTACTACAGCTTCTCCATCGCCGCCCGGAACAATCCCCAGTTCAACTCGGTGTCCATCCGGTTCGACCAGATCGGCGCGGCCATCCACGTCTGGCACCTGAGCCCGATCCTCGGCGAGGGGATGCGCTTCTACAACCTGCCCCAGTTCATCTCCGTCACCGCCCCGCCCAACGTGCTGGTCGACAACCTGGCCTCCACCGGGATCGTCGGCTCGCTGGCCTTCTTCTTCCTGGTGTTCGTGACCATGCGGACCATGTCCGCGCTGCCCTACCCCTTCGGCACGCTGGGTCTGGTCATCCTGCTCGGCCACTACGTCGACGGCCTGTTCGACATCTTCTGGATCGGGGCCCCATCGATCGCGCCCGTTCATCATCGCCGGGATCTCGCTGGGCATGGCCGATGCTCAGCGGAGTCGGGCGGTTCCCTCGTTGATCACGGCGGCGCCACCCCGGGCGGGGACCGGTTCCGCCCCAGACCCGAACCGGGTACGGGCGATCGCTCGGCGCACTGGCCAACTCACTGGCAGCCCGCCTGCGAGCCCTGGGGCCACCCGGTCTGGGGTCGGTGCCAGCACCGGACATCCGGTGACCACCCGCACCCCCCGCATCGTCTTCAACGCCCTGCCCCTCGAACCGCGGGGCGGGGGAGTCAGCACCTACATCCGTGAGCTCCTCGCCGCCATGGTCCGCGAGCTCGATGCGCCGCTGGTCGCTGCCGTCCATCCCGTCGGGCTCCAGCGAGCTGCCCCCGGGGGTCGACCCCCTGGTCCGGCCGGGACTCGCACGGGGTCCGCTCGGGCCCTGGCCGGGGCCGCGGGTTCGGACCGGCCGATCTGATCCACGGGCTGGACGTCGATCTGCCCTTCCGACGGCCCGGTCCGACGGTCTCCACCGTCCACGACCTGGCCATCTTCGACACGCCCTGGGCCTTCCCCCGGCACCGGGTGGCCGGTGAGCGGGTACTGGTCCGCCACGCCCTTCGTCGGGCCGACGCCATCATGGCCGTCTCGGCCTTCACCGCCGAGCGGGTCCAGGACCTGGTCGGTCGAGAGGCGGTGGTGGTGCACTCGGCCCCGAGCCCGGGCATGGTGCCGCCTCGGACCGAGGCGGTGGACCGGGTGCGCCGCACGTACCGGCTGCCCGACCGGTTCGTGCTCCATGTGGGCAACATCGAGCCGCGCAAGGACATCGCCACCTTGGCCGAGGCGTGCCGGGCCGTTCCGATCCCCCTGGTGCTGACCGGGCAATGGCCTGTGGGGTCACCACCCGCCGGCCGGCGCCCTGGAGATCGGCCACGTGCCCCTGGCCGATCTCCCGGCGCTCTACGGGGCGGCCACCCTGGTGGGCTACGCCTCACGCTACGAGGGATTCGGGCTTCCCCCGGTGGAAGCCATGGCCTGTGGGGCCCCGGTGGTCAGCACGCCGGTCCCGGCCGTCGTCGAGGTGGTGGCCGAAGGCGTCGAGATCTTCAGTCCCGGCGACGTCGATGCTTTGACCGCTACCCTGCGCCGCCTGGTCGGCGATCCGATCGAACGGAGGTCACTGGCCGAGCATGGGCTGGCAATGGCCCGAACCCTCAACTGGCAGCGCACTGGGCGGGCCACCGCCGACGTCTACCGCTCACTCGGTTTTTCTGTCTGAGACCCTCCGCCGTGTCGTGCTGGGTCGCGCCGTGCTGGGTCGCGCCGTGCTGGGTCGCGCTGTCGGGTCGTGCTGTGCCGCGCCCGTGCCGTGCCGTCGACCGGGGACCGTCCGGTAGCGCCGTTCTCTCCGTGGGCCGATCGGGAATTGGCTACAGGCCTGACCCGAATGTGTCGAAGAGTCACGATGGTGTCGACATCGAGGGGTGGTCATCGAGCCCGACAAGGGGACGCGGCCGGTGTTCCGAGCACCGCGTACCAACTCTTGGGCGATGGCTGGACCTCCGACATCGGCTTGGGCGAGGACTGGCTGTCCGATCTGGAGGCGAACCGCCTGGTCATCACGCCCGACTACGTCGGCCCGCCTCGCCGACGGGATGACCAGCTGCCGGACGCCGGTGGGCCAGTACGGCCTGCGGAAGCGGTCATCGTGGAACCGGCATTGGTGCGGGAACCCGGGGTAGCGGACGGGAGGCCCCGATCGACACTGCGGCGGTACCACCTGGTGGTGGCCGTACTGGTCACGGTGTTCATTGTCGTGCCGCTCACCCTGGTCGCCACTCATGTCTTCTAGGTGGTGATCCTGGGAGCGGCGGAACGCCAGCCGGCCCGGGTTCGGCTTCAGGTGGTGGCCAAAGGTGCCGATCCATCAGCATGGAGTCAGTAGTGACGGACGACGCCTCCGCTCCGTCGGCCGGCCGCGGTGCGGCTGGATCCGGGGGGCTGACAGTCGACCCCGCCACCCGACTCGAGAAAATCGCCGAAACATCGTTCGAGTCCCCACTGGACCCCGAGCTGGTTGACGATCTGCACCATCCCCGTCTCGTCCTTTCGCCGGACTACATCGGGGCCGATCGCCGGGCCCGCGGCGCATGGGCTTGGCTGCGGCGAGCCACCTTCGACCAGCGCCGTTCGGTGCTCCGCCTCGAGCTCGCTGTGGTTGCGGCAGTGGCGGTAGTACTGACGGCGACCGTCCTACTTGTCGGTCGCGATACCCGGGCGTCGTCAGCACCGTCCGCCGCGGTCAGGACTCACAAGTCGGTGTCCCCCGATCACGCACCGCCACCGGCTCCGGTGGCCGCGGTGCCGACGACCGCCGTTCCGGTGACGACGCCGACCACCGCGCCTCCGGTCACCCCACCGACCACCGCGACACCGACCCTCGCAGCGCCAGCCGCTGTCGCTCCGGTGGCCGCCCCCATCGCGCCGGTGACGGCCACCACCACGCCAGCCGTCTCCGATGCCTCGCTTAGCCCCACCCAGATGGGGGCCGAGGCTCTGGCCCTGGTGCGCTACCCGTGGCAGAACATCCCCGGCTACTCGATCCAATTCCAATCCATCTCCGCGGCGCCGTCTCCCGGCTTCTATGGCAACACCACCTTCACCTGGGGCCAGGCCGGCGGAACGTCGGTGCTCTATGTCTACCCGGGTGAGAGCGTCGAGACCCTGGCCGGAATCACGGCCTTCGAGATCGGCCACGAGGTCGACGCCGCCGGCGTGGAACCGCAGGGCGGCGAGACCCAGATCGAGAACATCCTGGACATCCACCCGGCCAGCTGGGCGCCCAACTGTGACTGTGCCGAGCAGGGATTCCTCTCCGGCTGGTATGCCGCCGCCTTTTCCAACTACTGGTCGCCTGGTGTGGGGAACTGGAGTGCACTGGCCCCCGAGCCCACCGGCGCCACTCTGGCCGCGGTCGAGCCTTGGCTCAACCCGACCATCACGTGAGACCCGAGACAGCCGACCCGAGGAGCTCGACCCCAACAGCCATGACCCGGATCGCCCTCATGCCCAGTTCGTATCCTCCCTCCCTGGGCGGAGTCGAGGAGCTGACGCGCCATTTGGCCCTGGCCTTGATGCAGGCCGGAGACCAGGTGGAGGTATGGACCGGGCAGCCCGATGATGCCGCATCGGAGACGGCCGAGGTGCGCGACGGCTTGGTGGTGCGTCGTCTCCCGATGCCCCTTCCTGCCACCAACTGGTCGGCCATCCGCAGGTCGGCCACCACCGGGACCCGGACCCTCTTCTCACTGAGGAGCGCAGTGGCCGCGTTTCGCCCTGATGTCATCCACGTGCAGTGCTTCGGTCCCAACGGGGTCTACGCCACGGCGTTGGCCCGCATGACCGGACTGCCGTTGGTGATCACCCTCCAGGGCGAGACGGTCATGGACGATGCCGACATCTTCGAGGTGTCACGCAGCCTCCGCGCCGCGCTTCGACGGGGCATGAGGAGCGCGGCAGCGGTCACCGCCTGTTCGGCCTTCACACTGGCTGACGCCCAGGATCGGTTCGGGCTGGCTCCTGGCAAAGGACAGGTGATTGCCAACGGGGTCGAGCTCTTCGAGTACAACGAAGGGACCCCGATCATCGAACGGCCCATCGAACGGCCCGCTGACCGGCCCTACATCTTCGCAGTGGGGAGACTGGTCGAGAAGAAGGGATTCGACCTGCTGCTGGACGCCTTCGCCCGCATGGAGACCGACTACCGGACCGTGGACCTGGTCGTCGGCGGCTCTGGCCCGGCCCTAGCCGACCTTCAGGCCCGGTCGGCCGAGCTGGGCGTGACCCATCAGGTGCGGTTCGTCGGTCCACTGAACCGCGAAGAGGTGGCCGCATCGATGGCCGGAGCCGAACTGTTCGTGCTGCCCAGCCGGCTGGAGCCTTTCGGAATCGTTCTCCTCGAAGCATGGCGGGCAGGCGTGGCAGTGGTGGCCACCAACCGCGGCGGTCCCCGCGAACTCGTCAATGACGGCGAGGACGGCCTGCTGGTAGATCCGTTCGATGGCGCGGGGTTCGCCTCCGTCCTTGTCGGACTGTTGGGCGACCACGACCGCCGGGTGGCGTTGGCGGCAGCCGGTCGGGTTCGAGTCGCGGACTACGCATGGCCGCGCATCGCCCAGCTGTACCGGCAGGTCTACGCCTCGGTCACCGTTGGCCATGGCCCTTCCGATCCACGCCGGGACCGCCATGCCGCACCCGAGGGCCAGACGGTCCGATGACCGCGCCAGCTTCCTCGCTCACGGCCGACCTGGATGACCTGGCCGAGCATCGGCCGGGATCAACCGACCGAGCCGGATGGACCGACGCCACCGATCTCCGCGGCCCGGCGCTCGGTCGGCGCTCGGCGGCCGGGCTTGCCGAGCCACTTGCGGTGGCGGTGGGCATCGACCTGGTGACCGTGTCCGAGATCGCCGATGCGGTGGAGCGACTCGGGGAGCGTTATCTTCTCCGGGTCTTCACGCCGCACGAACTGGCCTGCTGTCGCGCCGAGGGTCGGCCGGAGGGCTCCATCGGCGTGCAGGGTGGGTATCTCGTCGAGGCATTGGCCGCCCGCTTCGCGGCCAAGGAGGCAGCGGTGAAGGTACTTCGCCCCATCGGAGTCCGACCCGAGTGGCGCACGATGGAAGTGCACCGGACAGGGGGCGGCTGGTGCGAACTCCGACTTTCAGGAATGGCGGACGCCATGGCCTCCGAGGCCGGCATCGACGAGCTGCTGGTGAGCCTGACCCACGAGCCGACGATGGCCGCTGCCGTAGTGGTCGGCGTACGTCGTGATCCGCAGCGGCCATCTGCTCTGGATTAGACCGGCCCGAATTTGCAACCAGAAGGGGAACGAGCCATGGACGAGACCATCCGACAGGTACTGACGGAGAACGGGAATCTTGCCGTTGATGCCCAATCGATCGACGAGAACGCCGACCTGTTTGAGGCCGGGATGACCTCCCACGCCAGCGTCAACGTGATGCTGGCCCTCGAGGACGAATTCGACATCGAGTTCTCGGAGAGCATGCTCCGCAAGTCCACGTTTGAATCGATCGCCGCGATACGGGCGGGTGTGCTCGAGATGCAAGGCGTCAACGCTCCATGATCACAGAGACCGAGTGAACGCGCCGTCTGCTGGCGCCGGGAGGAAGCGGGCGGTGGCCGCCCTCCCCTCCGGTGGACTTCTCTGTCCGGTTCAGGCCGAGATCGTCCTTCAGGCGGACCTCCGATCAGTCGATGCACAGACATGGACCCTGTCCGTGTCGACCAGGCAGTTTTCCCAGTTGGGCAAGGTCGACGGGCCCGGGTTCCCACCGCCGGCCACTGCTTAACCCGGTGCCAGCCTGGCGATCGGCAATACCGTTGTGTACGAAGGACGGGCGACGGTACGATGGAGGGGCGCGGCAGGCGTGAGTTCTATGGCTGAGTCCTCCGGGCCAACCGGGGACACTGAGCCGACATCCGGCGCAGGAAGGGGCAGGCCGGCTGGGATGGCTATTCTCGACCCGGAAATCGATCGGGATCTTCGCGAAGCATGGGGCTCGCGCACGCTTGAGCGCGTCGTGGAGCACGCCGGCCACACTGGCGCGGTGGCGCGGGCGCGCCGTCATATCCTCCGCCGCCTGGTCGTGGCTGACGCCGTCGGCTTGGCCTTTGCCGCTCTTCTCGCGCCCCTGGTCGTCTCGATCGTCTCCGGCAGCCCCCAACCAGTAGCCAGCCAAGCTGCCCGAGTGGACGCGTCCGACGTGGCCATGATTCCTCTGTTCATGGCATCGTTCGCCCTCTACGGCCTGTACCGGGGGTTCAGCCGGCGTATCTCGAAGAGCGTGTTCTCCGATCTCCGGAACATCGTGCACGCCCTGATGGTCGGCGGCTTCCTCTACGCCGTCATTGCCTATGCTGGCCAGGAACCACTTCCAGCTGGAGTCGCTGACCGTGGCCACCATCGCGGCCATGTGCCTGGTCGCCGCGGTTACCGTGCCGCTGGCCCGGGTGGTGGCGGCCGGACTGTTGGGCCAGGCGTCCGTGGGTTCGGTGCCGGTCATCGTGGTCGGCACCGGCAAATTGGCCCAGACGGTGGCCAGCCACCTCCGCGCCCACTCCAACGTGGACTTCGTCGGGTTTCGTCGACGACAATCCGCTGGGCGGCGATGACGTGCTCGGCGAACTCGAAGACCTCCCCGAGCTGTGCCGGCGGTTCAGCGTGGCCCGAGTGGTGGTCTGCTTCTCGCGGACTCACCCGGAGCGGACCACCGAGATGCTGAAGGCGCTGTCGGGCCAGGTCGGTGTGTCGATCGTACCCCGCTACTACGAGCTGATCACCAGCCGGTCCCACGTAGAGGATCTTTCAGGTCTGCCCATGATGGACATCGCGCCGGCGTCGCTGAGGGCCGGTGCCCGGTTCCTCAAGCGTTCATTCGACATCGTGGTGTCGTACGTCATTCTGGTGCTGGCCTCGCCGTTCTTCCTGGTTGTGGCGGCCATCGTCATCAAGCTCACCAGTCCCGGGCCGATCTTCTTCCGCCAAGTGCGCACCGGTCGGGACGAGCAGACGTTCTCGATAATGAAGTTCCGCACGATGTACAGGGCGCAGAAGCCCGGCGGCACGAGATTGAGCACCTGAACGAGGTCGACGGTCCGCTGTTCAAGGTCCAGGATGATCCGCGGGTCACCCAGCTGGGACGGTTCCTGCGACGGACCAGCCTCGACGAGCTGCCCCAACTGCTCAACGTGTGGAAGGGGGACATGTCACTGGTCGGACCCCGGCCGTTCGTGGTGTCCGAGGCGGCGAAGATCGAGGGGTGGGCCCGCAAGCGTTTCGAGACTCGACCAGGGATGACCGGTCTGTGGCAGGTGTCGGGCCGCAACGAGCTCTCCCACCTCGAGCTGTGCCGGCTCGACTACCTCTATGTGGCCTCCTGGTCGTTCTGGTGGGACATGCAGATCCTCTGGGAGACCCCGAGCACCATTTTCCGGGGTCGCGGCGCCTCCTGAGCCAACACGGGTGGCAAGGACGGGTCAGGCGACCCCCGCCTCCTCGGCCACCACCTTCCGCAGGCGCCCGGCGAACCGGTCGGCCGAGAATTGGCGGGCGTGGTCGGCGATCACCTGGGCATCCCAGCGCTGGCTGACCAACTCCTCGATGACCTCGGCGATCATGCCGGATTGAGGCTCCTCGAAGAACAGTCCCGTCACCCCTGACACCGTTGTGTCCAGAAATCCTCCCCATCGCAATGCGGCAGTGGGCTTGCCGAAACTCGCCGCCTCAACCGGCGTCAGCCCGAAGTCCTCGTAGGACGCAGCCACCAGACCCGTCGACGATGCGTAGAGCCAGCGCAGATTGGCGTCGCTGACCTGTCCGAGGACGGTCACATTCGCCGGTGAGGAGGCGATGATCCTCTCGGACAGTGGGCCGGAGCCCACCACGACCAGTCGCTGGTCCGGGAGCTGCCGGAACGCTGAAACGACCGCCTCTACGTTCTTGTAGGGGAGCAGTCTCGACACGCAGAGCACGAAACCCGGTTCGACGTGGGGGACTGGCTCCCTATGGCCTTCCGGATCGACTTCGATCGGGGGAGGGACGACTTCCGCGGAGATGCCGTAGAGCTCGGCCACCCGTTCACTGACCGCGGTGGAGTTGACCAGATAGCGGTGGGCGCTCGCCGCCGCCTTGCGGTCCCAGCGGCGGAGCGCCGGAGCCAGTCCGGCGAGGGCGGCCGACGACCACCACGAGGACTGCTCGAGGTAGCGGTCGGACTGGTAGAGCCATCGGGCCGGGGTATGGCAGTAGACCACCTTGCGTCCGGTCACCCTGGCCCCGTGGGCCCAACCGCTCGACGAGCAGATGGTCACCTCGGCGTCAACCGTGAGCGAGGAGAAGGCCGGAGCCAGCACAGGGAGGGCAAGTCGGTGGTGGGACCGGAGCACCCCCAGTCGATCGAGCGGAAGCGTCCGGACATCGAGATCCGAGAACACCGGAAAGGTGCTGGCCGGGTCGAAGAGCGAGGTGTGGACCGGTGCTCCGGGAAAGATGTGGGCCAGGCTGGCAACCACCCGCTCGGCTCCTCCGCGCTGGGTGAGGTAGTCGTGGACCAGGGCCACCGGGGTGGGAGCGGTCACGCGCCGGCGGCACCGACCCGGCCGAAGGATTCGGTGATGATGGGGACGATCTCGGCGCTGGGTGGCACGAACCGCTCCTCTCAGATGGTGGGGTCGGGGTTATCGGGCAGTCAGGTGATCGGCACCCGCGGACGGGAGTAGCCAGCTCGAGCGGGTACTCCGAGCGTATGCGCTGGGTCGGCCGGCACCGGCGATGAGCGCCGGCGACCGCCCTGCGGGGATCCCGCTGGGCGGTGGTGGCGGGGATACACTCCGCACGTCCAATTCCTTTTCGTCTGTACCGCCAATATCTGCCGGTCGCCGATGGCTGCAGCCCTCTTCGCCGCACGGATCGGAGATGCCACGCCAACGGTGGAGGTCGCCTCGGCCGGTATCCTCGCCGCGCCCGAATCCGAGGCGCGGCCCGTCCCCGCCGAGGTGCTGGAGGTGATGAGACCGCTGGGGATCGATCTCGGTGGCCATCGAAGCCGAGCGCTGACCCTCCCGCTCCTCGAGGACGCCGACCTGGTGATCGGGATGAGCCGCCGTCACGTCCAGGAGGCCATCCTCCTCGATCCGCCCAGCTGGCCACGTTCATTCCTACTCAAGGATCTGGTTCGGCGGGGCACAGCCCACGGTCCTCGCCGGCCCGATCAGGGTTTCCGGTCGTGGATCGACGAAGTCCACGGGGATCGTACCCGTGAGTCGTTGGCTCACCGGTCGACAGTGGACGAGGTGGCCGACCCGTACGGACGAACCCTGGACGACTATCGGTCGACCGTCGAGGAGCTGGCCCATCTCACCGACCAACTGGCCAAGCTTCTCTGGCCAGAGGACGCAGGGGTCAGGCACTAGCCGGTACGGCGATCCGGGGTGGAGACGCCGGGGAATGTACAGCGCACGAAGGGAAGCGCGATCATGGCCGTGTGGACGAGGGCTGCCAGATCAGGGAGCTTCCCGACGGCGGGCGTGAGTTCGTGCTCGACGATCGATCGCTGTCGTTCATCCGGATCGACCACCAGTCCCGACTGCAGTTCGGACGGTGTGAGGTGGTCGTCGGGAGCCCCTTCGTGGTGGTGATCAGAGGTCTGGCCCATCACTTGCATCCGCAGCACTGGGACGAGCTGGGGCCGTTGGTGGCCTTGTTCCCCGGGACCGTGCGCTGGCTGTGGACCAGCACCCACGGTCAACTCAACGCGGTGTTCAACGGCGGATCAACACTGACCGTGCCGCCCGATCCGGTCACCACGGCCTGGTCGGTCGGAAGTGTCTTCTGCCTTCCGGGCGGTCCTGGCTGATCAGTCCTTCAGGAGTTCGGGGTGCCGGGCCGCTACCATGCGCCGCATACCTTCCTTCCAGTCAACCGAGGTGGTACCGATCAGCTCGTGCATCCGGGTGAGGTCGATCTGGACACTATCGATGGTGTCGGTAGTGGAGGCGAAACGCACCGGAACGCCGGTCAGTTCGGAGAGGTAGCCGCACCACTCCTCGATGCTGACCGCCTGATCACCACCCCAGTTGACCGTGGTGGCCGGTGTCGTCGCTGCGGCCAGGAGCCCCGGCACCATGGCCATGATGTCGTCCTGGTGAAGTGGGTGGTAGACGCTCGGGGCGTCGACATGGACCGGAATCTCGCTGCCGTTCAGCATCATCTCGAGATGGATGGCCGGCCAACCGCCCCGGTCGCCGTAGGGGGTGGACAGCCGGGCCACCGTGGTGGGCAACTCGAAGCGCACGGCTGCCCAACGCGCCGTGGCCTCCGCGGCGATCTTGGAGATGCTGTAGGTCTGGAGGAAGGGCCAGACCCCATGGTTGTCGCCGAGCGGGTCCTCTTCGGCGAAAGCGTGGTGGCCCATCGGCTTGTAGACCCCGGTGGTCGAACAGTGGAGAAAGGCGCTGGCCGCCCGGTGGTGCTCCATCAGCCAAGCCAGGCCCCCGCTGTTCGCTTGGAGGTCGTAGGTCCATTTGTTGGTCTTGGAGACGGCAAAGTTGATCACGTAGTCGGCGTCGGCGGGCAGCCCCCCCACGTCGCCGATGGCCAGGTCGATGGGGACGCAGTGGACCCCCGACTCCTCCAGGCGTTTCCGGCCGGCCTCGTCTCTGAAGCGGGCCGCTCCGATCACCGTGTTGTCGCGGGCCAGGGCCACCGCCACCGGCTCGGCCACCTGGCCGGTGATCCCGGTGATGACGATGGTCTTGCCCTGCAGGGGGGCTGCTGGCATCGGGTTGTTCCTTCCGTCGGTGCGGCGGCCGGACGTCCACCGTCGTCCGCTGGGCGCGGCACGATGCGGTCGACCCGGCGCCCGAGGATACCGGCGCCGGAGGACGGTTGGGCGATGGCAACGGTCCTGTCGTCTCGGACCCTCCCCTCGTGTCGCTCCGAGCCACCGACCGCTGGGCACCCGGTGCCGCAGGGCACAATCAGGCCCATCCCGTGGTGGACATCGCCGCTCCGACTGAGCCATACTGTCTATTCCGCCCGTTTTCGCCGGTAGGCCGCCTTTTCCCTGGTCACCGGGCTTCTGTCGGGCGGAAGACCAGTGATCCCGATACTTAGGAAGTGACGTTCCCATGAGTGCCACCTGGCGCAAGCACGCAGCCTGCCGGGGCATCGATCCAGATGTGTTCTACCCGGTCTCCGATGAGGAGGCCGATGAAGCCAAGGATATCTGCGCCCAGTGCGCGGTCCGTGAGTCCTGCCTGGAGCACGCCCTGGCCAACCGGGAGCGCGAGGGAGTCTGGGGCGGCACCACCGAACGCGAACGACGGCGGATCCACCGCCAGCGGCGCAAATCGGCCTGATCGGCCGGACCGAGCGGTTCGGGACCACCCGTCGGGTGACCCGACCCGGCCCTCCGGAAGCTGACGACGCCGTGGGCGCGGGCGACCGGGCTCCAAAGCAGGGTGGTCCTGAGGCGGCCGGATTGCTCCGGATGGTCGCAGGCCATACCCCCAATGACGAGCGGGAGGCACTGTCGAGGAGCATCTTCCTGTCCGAGCTGGAACGCCTGGAACGACCCTTCGACCAGTCGGCCGACCCCACCCATGTGACGGCGTCGGCCATCGTGGTAGGCCTCCGGGGAGTGCTCCTCCACCGTCACAGGCGGCTCCATCGTTGGCTCCAACCGGGTGGGCACATCGAGGCCGGCGAGCCGCCGGCCGATGCTGCGGTGAGGGAGTGCCTGGAGGAGACCGGTCTGGCTGTCACTCATCCAGCCGGCGGGCCCGTGATCGTCCGCATCGACGTCCACCAGGCCGGCACCCACGTCCACCTCGACCTCTGCTATCTGGTGACGGCCCCGGACGAGGAGCCGCGGCCGGGGCCGCGAGAGAGCCAGGAGGTGGCATGGTTCAGCTGGAGGGCGGCCGAATCCCTGGCCGACCAGGCGTTGGCCGGCGCGCTTCGGGCTGCCCTTAGGCTGACCGCGGTCCAAGCCGGACCCAGTGCAGCCGGATCGAACCCAGCCGGACCCAGCGCAGCCGGACCCAGCGCAGCCGGATCGAACCCAGCCGGACCCAGCGCAGCCCGACCGAACGGAGAGGAGGAATCGTGGTCGAACCGTTCGACACCCTGATGCAGGTGCAACAGCACGATACCTCGCTCGATCAACTGCGACATCGGATCGAAACACTGCCCGAGCGTGCCACCCTGGCCGAGTTGGACCGGCGCCGTGCCACACTCCAGGCCACCCTGGCTGGAGTCCAGGCCCAGGTCGACGACCTCGCCGGTCGGCAACGGGCCCTGGAGGCCACCATCGCCACCACGGCCAAGCGGCGCCACGAGCTGGAGCAGCGGATGCTGTCGGGCGAGGTCTCCGCGTCTCGGGATCTTCAGGCCATGGACCACGAAGTGCAGCACCTGAGTCTCCGTCAATCCGAACTGGAGGAAGAGGACATCGCCCTGCTCGAGGAGGAGGAGCCGCTCGATGCCCTGCTCGAGGACCACCGGAGTGCCTCGGCTGCCCTCGCCGCCGAGACCGAGCGACTGACCGAAGTCGTACGTGACGCCGAAGCGGCGATCCGCACCGACATCGCCGCCGAGGAGGCACAGCGGGAGGCCAGCGCCGCCGCCCTCCCCGACGAGCTGGCCCAGCGCTACGAGAAGCTGCGGGCTCGGCTGGGTGGGGTAGGGGCCGCCCCGCTGGTGGGCGACCGATGCGGAGGTTGTCATCTCACTCTGTCGTCGGTGGATGTGGAACGGATCCGTCGCCTCCCCCCCGACGAGATCGCCACCTGTCCCGAGTGTGATCGCATCCTGGTCCACTGAACGGGTGCCCACGCTCATCGGCACGCCATGCTGATCCTGATCCGTCACGGTGAGTCGACCGGCAACGCCGACGGGCTCCTGCTCGGTCGCATCGATGCCCCGCTGACCCAGCGGGGCATCGATCAGGCCCGAAGGCTCGGTCCGTCGGTCTCGGGGGCCACCCGACTGATCTCCAGTCCGCTGGCCAGGGCCCGTGACACCGCCGATGCGCTCGGCACCGGCCTTACCGTCGAGATCGACGAGCGATGGATCGAGGTCGACTACGGAGCATTCGACGGTCGCCCGCTGGGCGATGTGCCCGACCAGGTGTGGACGGAATGGCGGACCGATCCGCACTTCCGGCCACCGGGGGGCGAGACCCTGAGCGAGGCCGGCGGCCGGGTCCGGTCGGCCCTCGAGGAGCTGTTCGCCACCGACGGGGCGGAGGCACGGGGACCGGGAGACGTGGTGGTGGTCAGCCACGTCTCCCCGATCAAGGCCGCTACCTGTTGGGCGCTCGGACTGGGGGACGAGGGCGCCTGGCGCCTCTACCTGGCCACCGCCTCGGTGACCCGCATTTCCTGGGGGTCCGGCGGACCGGTCCTGACCCGGTTCAACGAGACTCCGTGGTCGACTCCGAAATGACCGCTTCGGGCCACCCCGGCGCTCAGCGCAGCAGCCGGCTGATCCAGAAGATGACGATCTGCTCGGCGGCATCGGCAGAATGGCCGGCATCCGACCGCAGTCCATTCCATGCACCCCATCCGGTAGCACCGTCCAGGGCTTCCAGCAGCATCTTGGCCTGGGTGCCCCGGGCCTCGATCTCCGGAGCCAGGACCGCGGCGATCTGAACGCGGAGCAGCGTTCGCTGGTGGGCCAACAGCTGGTCGAGGCGGGGCGAGCGCGGGGTCCTTGCGTACGCCTGCTGCAGCACCGGTCCGATGGCTTCGAACAGCTGGCGGCGCCGCTGGCTGATGGCCCGGACCCGAACAGCGAGCGGTCCTCCGGACGGCAGGGGTCCCAGTAGTTCCCGGTGGTGCGACGACTCGAACTCGGCCGCCCCGAGCAACAGCAGCTCCACACCGGAGAAGTGGTTGTAGACCGAGCGGACGGAGATGCCGGCCTCCGCCGCCACCAGGCGCACGGTCGGTCGGGGATTGCCCGCCTCGATCAGGTCGATCAGTGCCCCGATGATGATGGCGCGGGTGCGCGCGCCTCCGCGCCAGTCGCCGATCGATTGGTACCTGGTTCCGCTGCTCGCCGTCCTCAGCCCCGGACGCGGCCGACCCGCCTGCCATTGCTCATAGCCCCCTTGCCCCTGCTGCTTCCATCATAGGACGGCCGGTCGTCGAATTATCGGCGCCCCCGCTGGCGGGGTTCGGACCGGCCGAGGGTCATCGCGGCAGGTCGCTCTGATCGGGCAATTCGTCCTTGATCAGGCGGCCGTCCTTCATGATGGCGAGGAGCTTGGTCCGGTCCGCGAGCACGGCGATGTCCTCGACCGGGTCTCCGTCCACCACCAGCAGATCGGCCAGCTTCCCCGGGGTGACCGTACCCAGCTGGTCGCCGCGACCCATCAGCTCGGCCCCGTGCTTGGTGGCCCACCGGATCACATCGCGGGAAGGGATCCCTACCTCGTCGACGTAGTAGGTCAGCTCATCGGCGTAGGGACCGTGGGGAAAGGACAGCGCGCCGAAGTCGTCACCCAGGACCAGCCGTACGCCGGCGGCATTGGCCACGGGGAGGATCTCGGCCATGGCGTCGAGGTCAGCCTTCATGCCGTCGGTGAACCCCAGGGAGGCTCCGCCCATCGCCTGGGCCAGCCGAGCCGGGAACAGCATGGATGGGACCACCGGGGTGTCGGTCTCGAGGACGCGCTCGATGCACTGGGCGTCCATGCCGTCCCCGTGGTCGATCACATCGATACCGACGTCCAGCGCCATCAGAATGGCCTCGCGGTTGGCGATATGTCCCCGCACCTTCACACCGCGCAGATGGGCCGCCTCGATGCCGGCGGCCAGTTCCTCCCTGGTCATCTCGATCTGTTCCCTGGGCCCGATGGTTCCGTGGCCCCCGGTGACGAACATCTTGATGATCTCGGCGCCCTCTTTGATCTCGGCTCGCACCGACCGGCGGAATTCGTCCGGTCCGTCGCTGGGGCGGATGGCACCGAGCGCCCCGACCTGCCAGTGCGAGGGGTAGCTCCGGTCGCCAGCGTGGCCGGTGGTACTGATGTCGCGGCTGCAGGGCACCAGGCGGGGTCCGTCGATCAGCCCCCGGTCGATGGCCACCTTCATCGAGGCGTCGATGGCGAAGGGTGCTCCGGCTGACACGGCGCCGGTGAACCCGGCGTCGAGGAGCCGTTCGAAGTTGTTCACCGCTCGCACCACCTGGAGGGCCATCGGCTCCTCGAGTCCGAACGGCGCCGGAGTGGCGCCCAGGTTGTGGTACGTGGCGTGGAAGTGGCAGTTGATCATGCCGGGCATGACTGTGCGACCGTGGAGGTCGACCACCCGGTCGTCCGGGTCGGCGGTGGGCGGCGGACCCGTGCCCACGGCCACGATGTGGCGGTCCTCGATGATCACGTGGGCGTCAGGGATGGTGGACCGGTCACCATCGACCACGGCGGCATGGGTCAGGACCAGCCGGCTCACGGGTGGAGGACCACCTTGATGGCGTCGGTGGACCGGTCGGCGGCCACCAGAAAGGCCTGGGCCGCGTCGTCGAGGGAGAAGTGGTGAGTGATCAGCGCAGCAGGGATGTCCGGTGTGGCGTCGAGCAGGCGCACCGCGTCCTCGAATTCGGAGATGCCGTGGTGGTGGCCGTAGGTGAACGCCGGGACCAGGGTGATCTCCCTCATCAGCAAGGCGGGACCGATCACCACCGGATCCCAGAAGGTGGCCAGGACGCCGATGGTCCCACCCGGTCGGGCCAGTGAGACGGCCCGGTCGAAGGAGCCCTGGGTCCCGGCAGCATCGAGGACGATGTCGTAGCCGGACCCCTCGGAAGGACGGGCACCGAGCTGCTCGCCGGCCTCCATCCGGCGTCGACGGTGGGCCAGGAGGTCAACCACGGCACCCAGATCCCGGGCTGCGGCCACCGCACACAGTCCGATGGGTCCGGCCCCGACGACCAGCACCCGCATACCGGGGCCGACGCCGGCCCGGTGCGCTCCGTGGAGTGCGACGGCGATCGGCTCGACCAGGCAGGCATCGCCCAGGTCCAGGGTGGGGGGTACCACCCTCGGGCAGCTGGCGTCGACCCACACCTCGTCGGCCATCCCGCCGTCCTTGGTCACCCCGTACATCGAGTCGAATGCACGCGGACACTGCTGGTCCTGTCCGGACCGGCACCGGTCACAGTGACCACAGGGCACGTTGGGGAGCACGGCCACCGGGGTGCCGTCGTCGAGGTGTCCGGCGAACTCGTGGCCGAGCACTACCGGCGAAGGCCCGAAGGAGGCCAGGTGGAGGTCGGAGGCGCAGATCCCGGCGCTGACCACGGAGACCCGTACGCCCTCGGGTGGGGCCGCCGTCGCCATAACCTCGATGCCTCCGACGGTGGCCCGCACGCCGCGCACTGGCTAGCCGCCCGACGCGGAACGGCTGCAGGGCCCCCGGCCGGTCAGCGCATGCATGGTCGTCCCCCTTGGTGGCGCCCGCGAACCGGTCCACTGCCGGGGGCGGGCGCCGCTCGTCTTCGGCGTCGAAATCTAACATCGGACACCGCCGCCGCGTGGGTAGGGGTCCGATGGCCGGCGCATCCGGCGCATCCGGCGCGTCCGGCGCATCCGGGGGAGAGGCTGGGGAGAGGTAGGTGCCGGGGAGCAACCGCCTGGCGGAAAGCGGTTGCTCAACCCGACGGAAACAGTGTAGGGGGACGCCTCCTCCATTCGGGTTGGCTGGCGGTCCCCAGTGGGCCGAGGATGTGAGGTGCTCGACCCCGGCCGGGAAGAACCGATGAGCCCCGACGGTTGCACCAGGTGGGCCGGTCCGACGGAGGGCCCGGAAAGGCAAGGAGAGCTCGATGGTCACCGCACTGCAGAAGCCGCTGTACACCGCCGAGGCCACCGCAGTGGGAGGCCGAGAGGGCCACGTGAAGAGTGCGGACGGGCTGCTCGAGGTCGATCTTCAGCCTCCGGTGGAAATGGGCGGGCCCGGAGGTGGGACCAACCCGGAGGAGTTGTTTGCCGCCGGCTACGCAGCCTGTTTCCAGAGTGCTTTGGGGGCGGTGGCCCGAAGGGCCAAGGTAAGCATCGAAGACTCGACGGTGACGGCCAAGGTGACGATCGGGACCATCGGGGGAGGGGCGTTCGGCCTGGCCGTGGCCCTGGAGGTCCACATCCCCGACGTGGACGACGCCACTGCGCAACGGCTGACTGAAGGGGCCCACGAGGTCTGTCCGTACAGCAATGCCACCCGCGGCAACATCGAGGTGACCCTGGCCGTGGTCTGATCGGCCCGAAAGCACCGGAGCGACCCATCCGGGCACCGGGTCGAGGAGAGCAGGAAGCTCTGGCCGTGTCCATGTGGCTGGCACGTTGGACGCAAGCTCCTCTGACTCGTGGCGGCGGCTCGAGTGGAGCGAGGCTTGCCTGACCAGTGGCACCGATCTTCGCTTGGGGTTGGCTCCTGCGACTACCGTTCGGGCTGGTGGAGGGAGGCCTCTACCGGGCCCACCAGGCGGTAGCCGCGGCGTGAGCGGCGCGGGCAGGAAGGAGCACACATGGCTCGGCGAAGCACACTGCGTTCGCAGCTGTACAGGGCGGCCCGGGATCTAGGCAATGTCCAGGCTGCCGAGAAGGGACCTGGTTCCTACGCCCGGCGTGTGGCCAGGCGAAGGGTGTACCGGACGACCAACGGTATGACGCGCCACCTGCTGAGGGGCCTCGGGCTGTAGGCCACCTGGTCCCGGACGCCTGGAAGCGGGCCTGGGGCATACAGCCGGTGCCGATCCTCATGCTGATCGGGTGACCCTGGCTTAGGGTGGGACCGGTGAACAGCTCAGGGGTCTTCGGTGCCGGGATCTTCGTCCTCTTCGCCCTCTATTTCGTGGTGGTCATCGGCTCGCTGGTCATGTTGATCATTGCCCTGGTCGACATCGTCAGGCGGCCCGAGTGGCAGTGGAGGTTGGCTGGCCAAGAGAAGGTGCTCTGGATTCTGCTGGTCATCCTCGTCAATCTCTTCGCCATTCCGTCCCTCATCTACTGGTTCAACATCAGGAAGAAGCTGATCGCGGTGGAGCTGGCCGCTTCGGCCGGCCAGTACGGACCGATGCGTATGAGCTACGGCGGCTGGGAGCCGGCTCCTGCGGTGTCGCCCCCCGGGTGGCACCCCGATCCCAGTGGTCAGCACCGCTGGCGGTGGTGGGACGGATCGAGTTGGAGCTCGCACACCTCGGAAGGAGGGTCGGCCTGATCGGACCAACGGATGCTCGGAGGGTGCCGGGCAGCGGAATCGGGGCGAGGTCAGCGAACGGTCGGGCCGGTGAGCTCTTCGGCCAGACGCTGACAATCGAGGACGGTGACCGTCAGGGCCGAGTGCCCCTTCCGGCTCAGCGGCGAGGGGACCTTCTCCTTGAAGTGGATGCATACGCCGGCCTCGGCGTTGGTGCCGAAGGTCAGGCCGTCGTCGACCCATGACGTACGGGCGCCGATCGCCGTCCACCACCGGTAGTGGCGGGTGATGTGGGCATCCTCGATGTTGGACATCGGCGTGGCCACGTGGAACCAACCGAACGATGCCAGGAGTTGGCCGTCATCTACCGTGGACACACCGTCGGATTTGGGCCGCAAGCCGAACAGCGCCAGCACCGGCCTGAATCGGCCATCGACGGCATAGAGGTGGAGTGTCACGGTGTGCCTTTCGTCCGGCGAATCCGCTTCCGGTCCGACGATGATACCCATCGAGTCTTCCCGGCAATAAAGGCAACCCTGATCTGGGCCGACCGCACGGTTTCGGGCCGGCCGGTGTTGGATCCTCTGCCTGCTCGGACAGGAATGCCGCACCGACCAGCGCATGCTCACATGGTCGAGGTAGTCACCGCTACCGACGGTAGGCCTCGAGGGGACCGGCTATTCGGAGTGGGACCGATTGGCGAACGCGTCGAGGCCCGCCTCCCAGATCGACTGGCCCGAACTCCCCTGCATAGCCGAGTCCAACAGCATCCGGGCCACCCCGTCCGCAGTTATTCGATCCAGGGCCACGGCGTTCGACTGGCTGAGCGCCTCGGCGATGTGACGGCGCGCCTCGGCGCAGAACCCTCTGTTGTCGTCCCGCCTGATCACATCGATCAATAGCGGTGTGGCCTCGGCCTGCCGGGTGATGGCAATGAGCAGATCTCGGACCGCGGCCAGTTCGGCACCTTTGACGGCGACGGCAATGGACTCCGTCTCGACCGAGCTCCCGACCGCATAGTCCATGCACCGCTGGGCGAGGGCATCGTCGGTGTGGAACAGCTCGGCCGCCTCGTCGGCGGGCACACCGCAGCTCTGGGCCAGGTCCTCAGGTGACGGGATGGTGCCCTGGGAGAACTCCTTCAGGGCGGCCTCCACCAGGTCCCGTTCGACGGTATTGGATTGACTGGGTGGATCGAGGAGTCCGGGCTCGGTGAGGCCCCAGATGATGTTCCACAGTGTCTCGACGACCAGGTCGGGATCAATGAGGTCCGGCTGTAACTTGTGGAGGAGGACAAAGCCATCGGTGGAGGCGGTAGCGGCGAGCACGATTTCTCGCAGGCTGCAGGAGCGCGGGCGCCTTCGGAGCCGGCGGAGGGCGATGGACAGACCGGCGATGAAGCCGTCGGTCTCGCTAGCAATGAGCTGTCGTCGCATGGCCACGACCTCTTGGGCCGCGTCGGACTGCGGCGGGAGTTCGCCGTCGCCGGTCTCGAGGCACGCACAGGCGGCGGCCTGAATGAGGAACGCAGGGAGAAAGCCCCTGTCGCCGCATACGTTGAGGTAGTTGGCTTTGAGGAACACACGAAGCGTCACATCCATGTCGTCCGTTTCCCGAAAACTCCTCTCCACGGCCTCGAAGACCGCCTCCAGCATGTCGTCGAAGAAGCCGTCCGGACTGCTCAGATGGTGGGAGGCGAGATCGAAGGGGGTCCGGTCCTTCTCCCCGGGAAAAGCACGTCTGACCGAGCGATCCACTGTCGACGTGTCGACGCCGGCGAACGCACTGCGGCGAACGGCGCCACGGCTGTTGGGGCCACGTAACGCCGAGAATGCGTTCTTACGGAGAATCTCCACCGCCTCGGCCGACAGACTGGGTCCGGGGGGTCGCCCTCGGGCGGGGGGTAGATCGGCGGGGGTCATCAACGATGCCTGGCTACACGGGTAAACGCCATTTCGCGACAGTACTACCCGATAATTCGGAAGAAATTCCCGGCTGCTTTTACCGAGCGAATACGCGACGATCTAGGCAGGCGGGAGCCGGACGCCGGGCCAGGCGGAACAGGGTCTGGTGTCGGTGGAACACGAGGGGACGTCAACCGAGGCGGACGACCACCGGGTTCGTCATCACGCGGCGGCGTGATGACGGGTTCGGTCGAACTCGGCTGTTGGCAGGGGAGTGCGCTCTCGACCGGTGGAAGCTGGTGGACGGGGAGAGGCGATTGCACTATCGTCCCCGACAGGCTCGGTTCATCGCAACCGATGAGGGATGAGAATCGGCGCGGGGATTCTGGGTCTACGGTGGATTCATGGTCGGGGGATAAAGGTCTCTCGACTTCTGAGCCCGTGGAGACATGGGGGAAAAGGAAACACATGATACGTAAGATGCTTCTGGTGGCTGCGGCCGTCGCCATGCCGGTCGGAGTCATTGCCGTCACCGCCGGAACCGCGTCGGCCAAAACAGTGACCGTCACAGTGACCGGTACGGATGCGACTTGTACCACCAGCGGTGGGACCATCGCCTTCCAGTTCGGGATCGGCGTGGCCGGCGTGGGTGCGTATGTTCCTCCGACGAAGAACAAGGGCCAGAAGATCAAGATCACTGGCGTCAATCTGTCCTGCACCTCTCCGGCAGTGACCGGGACCTTCACCGGTGTGGCGTCGGGCAAGCTCGACTCGACCAACACCACTGAGTCTGCCTCCACCTTCTACAGCGCAACCAGCATCTTGGGTAACGACCCGTCTGCTGGTGGCACGTTGAGTGGCTCGCTGAAGGTCAAGTGGACGGCTCCCGTCGGTTACAAGTTCAGCGCGAAGACCTCGGTCCTCACCATCAACTCGACGACCGGTGGGACCACCGTCATCGGTGGCGATACCTACGGGTCCTTCACCATTCCGGGTACGACCCCCGGCTCGATCAGTGGTGCGTTCGACGGCACGGACGGCGGCGTTTCGGCGACCACCTTCGTACCCACCGCGCAGGACGAGGCGGCACTGACCACCGAGGCCACCGGCGCCGGCGGCATCACGTCGCTGACCCTGGGCAGCGGAACCGCCGACCTGCAGTAGTACAGGCGGTAAGCAGGCCGGTCATCCGGCCATGAAGTCGGCCAGTTCGGGCCGCATCGACAAGGACGGGGTTTCGGCCCCGTCCTTGTCGCGTTTCCCTGTCCTTTCGGCGTGCGAGCTCCATTGCCGAGGAACGGCGCCGCTGCCCAACGTGGGTGGCGCGTCGGTTGCGGACGGCCGGCTGGGTGCGAGCGCCTCGAGCACGGGGTTGCACGGGGTCGGGCGGTTCCGTCCGACGGGGGTGCGCCGGAATGCCCGTGCCCGAGGAGTTGGCGGACATGCCTGTATTCACCGGCCGGTGGGCCTAGTCTCCAACGCCATGGCGAACCCCGACTGGCTTTGGCGAGCTCCGCCGAACTGGCCACACCCGCCTCCGGGGTGGACCCCACCTCCCGGATGGAGGCCACCGTCTGATTGGCCCCCGCCGCCGGCCGGGTGGTCCTTTTGGCAGGCCACCACGATCACCGACTGGATGGTCGAGCAACCGGCGGCTCCCATCGTCGTGGCCGATGGTCCGGCCCGACGGAACCTGGTGTGGGAGACCCGGTTCGTGATGGCGGCCTTTCTGCTCCCGGCCATCTCGTCGGCGATCATTCTCTTCGTCCAGCACGTCAGCGGTGTGGGGAACATCACCAGGTTCCCGGTGATCGTCCCGGGTCACCCGGTCACTAATCTGATCGTGGGAATCCTCAGCTATCTGTCGGTCGCCTCGGTGGTACCGCTCGCCCTACTGCTGCTCATCCGTACGGGTCAGACACCGTCGATCCTCGGCCTAGGAGCTCCCTCGTTGGCGGATGGACATCTGGCCCGGGCTGGGCCTGGCTGCCGCATCCTTCGGAGCGGAGATCCCTGTCGCCCTGGTGCTCTCGCCCATCCTGGTCCACAACTCCAGCTTGGTGAACCGGGTCTCGATCGGACATGTGCCCGCCTACTACGTCATCTGGGGCCTTGCCATGTCGGCCATCACCGCCATCGCCGAAGAGGTGCTCATGAACGGCTATCTGATGACTCGGCTGGGTCAGCTCGGATGGACACCACGGAGTGCGCTGATCCTCAGTCTGAGCCTGCGTACGAGTTATCACGTCTACTACGGCGTCGGCTTTCTGCTCACCGTTCCCTTTGGATACTTCGTCACCCGCTCGTTCCAGAAACACCGCCGCCTGAACCGACCGATTGCCGCCCATTTCATCTTCGATGCGGTCCTCTCCACCATCGCAATTCTTGCGTAGCGCCGCCCGCTTCACTTGCGGATCCGTGGGCGCCACCCGTGAGGCCCGGCGTTGTTCGAGACAGGACCTCATGGGAGCCGATCTCGTATTCCCGCACGCCCCTGGCATCCCCTTCTCCACTGGGTTACTGGGACTGCCAGAGGTCGCCAACGATCCTGAATTCGTCGCCCAAGATCAGACAGATGTGCAGATGCCGCTCGGGGATGGCAACTCAGTGGAGGAGGCTGGACACCACGTTGATCACCAACGCCACGATTACCGCACCGAATAGGTAGGAGAGCAGAGCGTGGGAGAGGGCGATCCTCCGAATCGACTTGGTAGTCAGGTTCGTGTCGGACACCTGGAAGGTCATTCCTATGGTCAGTGCCAAATAGGCGAAGTCGAGATAGCTGGGCGGATCCTCCTCGTTGAAGTCGATTCCGCCGACGGGTTCGGAGTAGAAGGTCCGGGCGTACCGCAGCGTGAACACGGTGTGTACCAAGCCCCACGACAGCGCCACACTGAGAATTCCGAGAGCGATCAGGTATGCCTTGGCGCCCCCGGTGGCGCTACCAGCCCGGATCAAGGCCAGTCCGACCGCCGCCAGCAGGGCAACTCCGGCCGTGAGGACGATCAGCTCGGCCAGCCGGATACTCGTGTCCTCTCTCCTAGCATGGGTCTGGGACCCTTCGTGGCTCAGTCTTCCCACCGCCCACCAGATCCACGCGATGAGCAGAAGGGCACCAATATCCCAACCAATGAGTGTCGCCGCCTGCCAGAACGTAAAGGCTGAGGCCACGCCTCCCGCGACGATCCCGAAGAAGGCTGCAAAGGCGACTCGCACACCGGCCCGTGCATCTCGCCAGCGCAGGGGTGTTGGGGTATCGGTTCTCATAGAAGAAGCGTAGGGGCGGCACGATTGGCCTTTCGCCGCGAACCAAATTCGCCTGGCTCAGCACGTCCTCGGCAGAACGCCTACTACACGTGTGATCCGTTTGGTATCTCAGTGCTTTTGTCCAGCGCTGGGGAGCGTCATAGCTTGCCTGGAAGGTTGACTCACTGTCCCAAGACGCCGGGTGGGTGTGAATCGGCCCGGGTTTCATGCAGACTCGTTTGTCTGTGATGAAACCAGTTCTGATGTTGCAATCTGACGGTAGTAGTTCTCCTCGAACTCTGCCGGCGGGATCTTCCCGATCTCGTTGTGGATGCGACGGTTGTTGAACCAGTCGACATAGGTGAGGGTGGCCCACTCGACGTGGTCGACGTTCTTCCAGGGCCCTCGCCGATGGATCAGTTCGGTCTTGTAGAGGCCGTTGAAACTCTCGGCCAGGGCATTGTCGTAGGAATCTCCTCTGCTGCCGACCGAGTTCACGACGCCGGCCTCAGCCAGACGCTCGGTGTAGCGAATGGCGAGATATTGGACGCCCCGGTCGCTGTGGTGAATGAGTCCGTCGAGGTCCCGATCCGATCGGGCGTGGATGGCCATCTCCAGCGCATCGATGGCCAGATCGCTGCGAAGTGAGGTGGACGTCTGCCAGCCGACTACGCAGCGGCTGTAGACGTCCACGACGAAGGCGACGTAGACCCAGCCGGTGAAGGTCCTGACATAGGTCAGGTCGGCCACCCACAAGCGGTTGGGACGGTCGGCAACGAACTGGCGGTTCACCAGGTCGGCCGGTCGGTGCAGAGCTTCGTCGGCAATGGTGGTGCGCTTGAATGCCTTGCCCCGTCGGGCCCCACTCAGATGGAGGTCCTTCATCAGGCGCTCGACAGTGCAGCGGGCCACGGGATAGCCCTCCCGCTTCATCTGGGTCCAGACCTTGTCGGCCCCGTAGACGTCGAGGTTCTCCTGGTGGACCCGGGCAATCTGCGGCTTGAGCTCGTCGTCACGGACTTTGCGGGCACACGGCGGCCGTCGTTTGGTGGCGTAGTAGGTCCGGGAAGCGAACTGCAGCGTGGTGCAGATCGGCTCGACTCCCCAGCGATCCTTGCGAGAATCGATGTAGCGGACTACTTCTTCGGTCGACCGTCGAGCTCGGTCGCGAAGAAAATCGAGGCGTCCTTCAATATCTCATTGGCTCGCCGGAGCTCCTTGACCTCCTTCTCGAGGTCCTTCAACTTCTGGCGCTCATCGGTAGTGAGACCCGGCCGCTTGCCGTCATCGACCTGGGCCCGTCGAACCCAGACCCGGAGGGTCTCGGGCGTCATGCCGAGCTTGGCGCTGATCGACGTGAAGGCGGCCCACTCGGACGGGTACTCGTCCCGATGCTCAGCCACCATCCGAACGGCGCGCTCACGCACCTCCGGGGAGTATCTGTTGGTCCTTGGCATTGCTCCATCCTCTCAAGGGAAGGAGTCCGCACAATTCCCGGGCCGATTCAGGTGGGCGCTTGATGCACAGCCTCTGACTCGGTTGCAGCGGCATTCAGCCCAGCTCTTCCGTTACCTCCTGCATGGTTCGGCGGAGAAGGCAGAACTCGTTGCCTTCTGGGTCGGCGAAGACCACCCAGGTCACATCTGGCCCCTGGCCGATGTCGACGCGCTGAGCGCCGAGACCTTCGAGCCATTCGATCTCGGCCCTGAAGCTGGACCGATCAGCTCGCACGTCGAGGTGGAGTCGGTTCTTGACCTGCTTGGGATCCGGCACAGGGAGTATGTCAAGCAGGGGGAAGTCTCGGTTCGGCGACGCCAGCCTGATGCCCTCATCGCTTTCTTCAACGACTTCCCATCCAAGCACCGCAGCCCAGAATCCGGCTACAGAACGAGGATCGACAGCATCGAGGCACATTGATGAAATCTGAACTGGCATGACCCAGATCCTCCCACTCGAGACCTGCCACCAAACGCCGGGTGCGGGGGGCGGCGTGGGCGGCAGCTACGAGGTGAACTCGACCGTTCGTTCAGTCCCGTCCGGGAACCTAACGCCAAAGTGGGTCGAAGGCGACTCCCACCCAGCATCGGTTTCGACATCGGCTCCATTCAGTTGGAGCGCTATGAGAGCCGTCCTAGCCACTTCCATATCGCCACAGACCAGGAGTTCGCTCACTACGGGCAACGACGAAGGGGCGAGCCTGAGATCCAACATCGGCGGCGTGCGGTCCTTCGTCCAAGCCAAAGCATCCTTGCCGGTTACCTCATGGTCCCGTGCCCATGCCACGGCCTCGGCAAAATCAGTCGGGCTCGGAGCGGAATATGTCAACCTTAATTGGACAGATTTTTCGGGAAACTACTGAGTGACGGCCTCCTTCTGATCGGCATTCGCTGGTTTATTGATCCAGGCGGGTTTGGGAGTGGCGGCCATGGGCCTGCCGTGGCGGAACCGCTCGGGGTGGGCGCCGTAGGCATCATCGAGCACGCGTTGGCGGGCAACGATGATTTCGCCGGCCGTGCCGTTGTGCACGCTGGCCGGTGTGAGTAGGCCAATGCCGGAGTGGTAGTGCTCGTAGTTGTAGTGGGCGAAGAACGACGCGAACCAACGGCGAGCATCGTCGATGGTGTCGAATGATCCTGGATAGAGCGGAACGTACTTGGCCGTCTTGAAGAGCGCCTCCGAGTAGGGGTTGTCGTTGCTTACCCTCGGCCGAGATCGGCTCTTGGAGATCCCCGCAATGGCGTAGAACTCGTTCATGGCGTCGGATCGCATCTGTGGTCCGTTGTCGGAATGCACGGTCAACATGCCGGGCTCGATGTCTTGGTCGTCGCAGGTCGTCTCGAAGAGTTCCCGGGCCAGGTCCTTGTCCTCGACCTCCTCGACGGACCAGCCCGGAACGAAGCGGCTGTAGATGTCGATCACCGCATAGAGGTAGAGGAACTTCCTCCTGGTGGTCGTCGCGATGGGCGAAATGTCCCAGCTCCAGACCTCCTTTGGCCGACTGGCGCACAAGACGGGCACGGGTCGCGGCTCGTTCGATTTCCGCTGGTGGCTGCGTGCGGTGTTCTCACCGTTTCGTTCGAGAATCCGGTAGAACTCCGGATCGAGGCCAGATACCTGCCTTCGTCGAGCAGGGCGGCGTAGACGTCGTAGGGGCTCTGGTCGACATGGGCGTCTGCATGCAACACCGTCACGATGGCGGCCCGCTCATCCTCATCCAGGGCACTGGGCTGTGCTCCACCACCACGGCGGCGGTGTTGGTCCACCGGAACCGGTTGGTAGTAAAAGCTTGAGCGCGACATGGCCAACAGCTCGGCTGCCCGGCTCACCCCGATGACCGCTCGGAGCTCGCCGATCGCCTCGACTGCGATGGCATTCATGACACGTCCCCCGAGATGCTCTCGAGCAACGCCGAGACTTTTTTTTGGACCTCGATCACCGTGTTCGCACGCGCCAGCTCAGCTTCGAGCTTCGCCACACGAGCCTTGAGTTCGGCATTCTCGCGGACTACCGGGTCGGTCGGCTTGCGTCCCGACTTCGAGGAGACCCCGGCGTGGACCGCTTTGCGCCACTGAGACATCGACGAGGA
The DNA here is from genome assembly GCA_963824355.1 of uncultured Acidimicrobiaceae bacterium. Classification (GTDB taxonomy): domain Bacteria; phylum Actinomycetota; class Acidimicrobiia; order Acidimicrobiales; family RAAP-2; genus Bog-756. The sequence continues at coordinate 1,006,281 of CAWGOY010000017.1, forward strand.
GTAGATCCCCGCTCGACGGAGGTAGGCGCCTTTGGAACCGTCCTCGGGCAAGGACTCGTAGAAGACGACAGCCCGACGCCTGAAGTCCTCTGGAAACGTCCTCTTTTGGCCCGGTTCCCATTCCGGCAGATCCGGTTCAACCGGCAACCCGGGCGACTCGCTTGTGTTCGTCGTTTCCAACGTTCCTGCTCCTTGGTCGCCCTCGCTGCTCAGACATTTTCAATGTGGAACTGTCCAAGTCAAGGTTGACACGGAGGGGAGGCTCGATCACATCGGCCCTCGAAGGCTGGGGTGAGGCCGATGGAGCAAAGGTCATCTCACGGAATCTGGCCCACCGGCCCTCACTCAATCCGCCGTGGCGCTCGTCTCCACCAGTATCTGCGGCCACCGCCAAAGCCTATTGCAACTGGGTTCCGGGCGTCCCAGAAACATTCACACTTCTCTTGAGGGTCCACCGCTGTCCGGCTGGTCCTCAATAGCTTCGGGAGCACTGGAGCGTTCGGTCTGACTCGTTGTCATGAGGCGCTCTCGGGCGTCGTCGACCGGGCCCTTCCAGTCAGCACATTGAAAACGGCACGCCCCGTCTCCGAGGTGGGTGATTGGTCAGGACTGCGCCAACAGTCCCGACCGCCCGTCGCTCCGATCCGAGACGGCCGTGCCACCCCTCAACCGCTTAAGGAAGGAAGGGATGGCCATGACCATCGTAGAAGCTCCCGTCGGTATTACGGGTGGTGTCGACACCCACCTCGACACCCACGTCGCTGCAGCCTTGGACCCACTGGGTCGCCTCGTCGGCACCGAGTCATTCGACGCCGATGCCGCCGGCTACAAGGCGCTGCTGTCCTGGCTCGAGACCTTCGGCCAGGTCGACAAGATCGGTGTCGAAGGCACCGGCTCCTATGGCGTCGGGCTGGCCCGGTTCCTCCGTCGAAAGGGCATCGAGGTCGTCGAAGTCAACCGGCCCAACCGCCAGGCCCGACGCAACCACGGCAAGTCCGACCCGCTCGATGCCGTCGAAGCGGCCCGGGCCGTCGTCAGTGGACGAGCGCTCGGGACCGGCAAGACGAAGGACGGTCCCGTCGAGGCAATCCGGGTCCTGGTGGTGGCCAAGCGTTCAGCCCGACAGGCCCGGGTGAAGGCCATCGTCCAGATGCGCCATCTGGTCATTACCGCCCCCGACCAGCTCCATTCCCGCCTGAAGGGCTTGACGGTGACCGCACTCGTGGCTGAGTCCGCCAAGCTGCGAGCCACTCGTGCAACCGATCCGGTGACGGCGGCCACCAAGGCATCACTGTGCTCCCTGGCCCACCGGGTCCAGGGACTCGAGGCCGAGCTCGAGGAGCTCAACGTACAGATCGAGGCGCTGCTGCTTGCCACCGCACCTGAGCTCATGGCCCGGTTCGGGGTCGGGCCCGACACGGCAGCGTCCCTTTTGGTGGCGGCCGGGGACAACCCCGAACGTCTCCACTCCGAAGCCGCGTGGGCGCACCTCTGTGGGGTGTCCCCAGTGCCAGCTGACTCCGGGAAGAACGCCGGTCACCTGCGCCGGCACTGTGGTGGTGACCGCCAGGCGAACAGCGCGCTCTGGCGCATCGCCATGGTGCGCATCGCTCATGATCCCGAGACACGGATGTACTTCGACCGACGCGTGAAGGAGGGCCGGACCAAGCGAGACATCATCCGGATCCTGCAGCGCTACATCGCCCGCGAGGTCTATCGCTACTTGCCTCGCGGCTGAATCCCCGCATCGTGGGTCTGGCTCATCCCATAACTGTCGCCCTCCGGGGCTGACTTACCGGCGACCCGCCGACCCACGATCCGGGACCTCTTCCACCAAGACGCGTGACTTCATAAGAGCATGCCCTCGCTCCGGCGATTGGCTCATGAATGTTTTGTCCGCTGTCTTCACCCCGGAGCCCCTCGGAAGGGGCTTGACATTGATAGGAGCGTCGCCGGGTGCGGGGCGGTTATCAACCGTGGCTGATCGGCACTTCTGCAAACGCGTCCCAATTGGTTATGCAAGGAGTGCAGTTGAGGCTTTCAATCCTTGTAGCACCCCCGTGAGACCCGTCTGTTTGGGCACGCATCCAATGACGAGAGGGACATTGACAGGATGGATGAAGAACCGGAATTCGATCCACCTGAGCGGATTGACCTCGGGCTCGACGAAGCGATCGAACTGCTTGCCGCGCTCGAGGATGCCCGAGATGTTCTGGTCGAAACTGGCCACCTCTCCGTCTTGGTCCAGGTCGAGCACCAAATCCAACTCATCAGCCATAAACTCGGCTTTGAACAAGGAGGATCCGATGTCAGATGAGCTTCTCAGGGCATCAGAGGCGGCGCGGCGGCTCAACATCTCAACGAAGGACCTTCTTGGGCTCGTCCAAGAGCGCAAGATCCGGTACGTGATGGTCGATGGGATCGCTCACGTCCCAGTCGGGGCGCTCGACGAGTTCCGGGCCAAAGCCTCCTGATCTATCTCGGAGGACCTGTCTGAACGCCGGGTTCGAGTCGTACACGGAGCCGACGCTCCGGCGATTGAGATGCCCACAAACGGCCCGGCACAGTCCTGAGCTTCGTCTCGGACCATCACCGCCCCTGCGCTGGACGGGCAGGGTCAGCGGCATCCACCGGTAGGGCGAACGTCCCATAAAGTCTTGGACGTGAGTAGGGGTGCGCCCACACGGCCTTTGCCAGAAGAGGGGATCCGCCTACTCGACCGATTTTCTGATGAGGTACACGACCTGATATTGGCGTTACGTGCCCGGGTATTAGTCGTAGCTCCCCGGGCGACCGAGGTCGTGACAGATGTCGGCTACACGGTGGCGTTCCGCTACGGCCCCGGGCCTCGGACTGCCGGTCAGTTCGTCTATGTCACCGGATTCTCGGCGCACGCCAACCTTGGCTTTGTTGAAGGCGCAAACTTGCCGGACCCTGCTGGCGTACTTGAGGGAAATGGCATCCGCATGCGCCACGTGAAGTTCCGAACGATCGATGAGGTTACCGGGGCGACCTGGCTTGAGGCGTACATCCGTGCCGCGCTAGCGCAGGCTGGGCTCGACGAAGACAGTGGTGACGCTCAGACCGTCATTCGGCCACGGCACATCAGCTCATAGAGCTATCCCCTGATACCTGACTAACGAGGGATGCCCCGATCGCTGCCGGATGGGCAGGACAGTCCTAGTCGTCGATCTCGATAGTGACCACCTCGCCATCGGCCAGATCAAAAGTGTCCCGGAGGCGCACTGCAGCTCCGATCTCAACGACCTTTCGATCATGGTGACCGGTTCCGGCCTCGTTCTGGTCGGTCCGAAGGATGAAGGCAGGGATTCCCATGAAGCGACAGGGGACAATGTTCATGCCTACTCGGCCACCCAGGATGGTGGGTGGCAGCCGTAAGGGCGGATTCGCAGGAAGCCGGTACTCCTCATCAAGGACCACGTTTAGGCTTCCCGGATAAAGCCGAACCCCAGTGCACTGCTCGTACAAGTCGGCGTACTTGATCATCCACTGGGTCAGATCACCAATGCCACTCGTCACCCGGCCTTGCAGAATTGCCACTCCCCGAGATTGGCAGATCGTGCCAGCACCGACAACAGCCGAGGGATATCGTGGCCTATCACCTATCGCCTAATACACGTATGAAAGAGCCATACTTGGACATGGCGAGAAGCACAAGAACGGGCCCGGAGCGGGGAGATTGTCGTGGGATGGGCGGTTGTGGGACCCGGCGGGCCAGGTCTATGAGCGTGCATCCACGGAGTTGACCCGAGGGGACGTTGTACGAGCCTTGGCAGATATCGAGACTCAGGTGGCTATCAGCAGCGGCTCTGGCCCACTTCGCAGGATTGAAGCTGCAGATCGCAAGAAGACTTGGGAACAAGAAGTTCTTCCCAACTTCCATGATCAGCCGGGGTGGAAACCGCCTGCCGCCGCACCGGGTCATCTCCCGTTCCATGCGGAAGCATGGAAGTCGGAGGGTCGTCGGGTGCTTCTCTTCACTGATCGAGACTGACGCATGAGGGGTGCCCCGGATCGCCGGGAGCGGGTCAGTTATTTACCGTGGCCAATCGGCACCTATGTGTCAGTGCGTGCAACCTCCGCCAGCAGTGCCCGGACCCTTCGGTCGATCTCGTCAACGATGGGTCGAACCTCATCGACCGACTTGCCCGTAGGGTCCTCCAACTCCCAGTCCAGATACCGTTTTCCGGGGTAAACCGGGCAGGTGTCGCCGCAGCCCATGGTGACGATGACATCGGCGGCCCGTGCGGTGTCGTCGGTGAGTGGTTTCGGGAACTCCTGTGATGGATCGAGACCCTTCTCCTTCAAGATGGCCACAACAGACGGGTTCAGTTCGATGCCGGGTTCGGAGCCTGCTGATTCAACCCGTAAGCGGCCCTGGGCGTAGTGGTCGAGCAGGACCCGTGCCGCCAGGCTACGACCTGAGTTGTGGATGCATAGGAACAGAACGGTAGGGCCGTCGGTCATTTCGGGTCCTTCGTCAGAGTCTTCGGAGGGTCCACGGGATCAGTGGACTCAGCACCTCCGGGGTGAGGGAACATGATGTCGGCAGCCTCAGCGGGTGTGATGTCGGGATAGAGCACCTTGATGACGACCATCGCCAGCACACCGCCAACGACCTGTGCAGCCACGAAACTCGGGACCGAAGACGGGGAGATTCCGGCGAAGGTGTTGGAGAACATCCGACCCACCGTGATGGCGGGGTTGGCGAAGCTGGTCGAACTGGTGAAGAAGTAGGCCGCCCCGATGTAGGCCCCGACGGCCGCAGCGGCACTACGGGACCGTCCGCTGCGGGCCAGGGAGAAGATCACAAGTACCAGTCCGAGGGTGGCCACCACCTCCGAGAGGAAGTGGGCTGGTGAGGCCCGATGGTGCGTCGAGATGCTTACCGCTGCCTTGGAGAACATCAGATTGGCTATTACTGCCCCGCCGATGCAACCGGCTATCTGGGCTGGCAGGTAGGCCAATGCCATCCGCCAGTCGATCCCGCCGAACGTGGCATCCACCAAGGACACCACTGGGTTGAAGTGCCCGCCTGACACAGAGCCGAACATCAGAATGATGGTGTACAGACCCAATCCTGTTGCTGCTGCATTCTCCAGCAGTTGAAGACCCGTATTGCCAGGTGACAGTTGCTGAGCAGCGATGCCGGACCCGATGACGATGGTGGCAAGGAAGGCACTGCCGAGGAACTCAGCCAACAGTCGTCTCCAAGGAGCCGCATCGGTCATCGACAGAGCATCGGGGAGGGGAATGTGGCTGTTCGGCTCAGCAACACTGGGCAGGTGCGCGCTGCGTTGTGGGTACCTCTGTCGCCTCGACCCCAACGGTGAGGGACTGTCCCGCTGCCGGGCCACAGGTTTCGACCGAGCAGCCCATGTGGGTAGCCTCGGTGGCGTCGGCCAACACGGTGTAGACCTCCCAGGGAGCGCCATCGGGATCGCTCACCCACGCCTTGTCCTGCACGGCGTAGCAACAAGTGGTGGCCTCTTGAACCCGTGGGACCAGACCGGCCTCAGCCAGGCGGCGGGAGGCACCCTCGACTTCTTCGGGAGTCTCCACCTCGACCCCGAGGTGGTTGAGTGCTCCCGCCACTCCTTCGCGCCCGTCAGCAACACCTTCGATGAGGACCAGTTTCAGCGGCGGCTCGGCGATGGCGAAGTTGGCGTAGCCCGGACGGCGCTTGGCCGGCTCGGTGTCGAACAGGGTGGAGTAGAACGCCACCGCTGCGTCGATGTCAGTCACGTTGAGGGCCAGTTGGACTCTGGACATCACACACCTCCATAAGATTCACAAGTGTCGATGCATCGAGTATGATCGATTCATTCACGTTCGTCAATGGGAGACTGGAACATGGTCAAGACAGGCTCAACAATCAAGGCTCGGTCGGTCGAGCAGTGTTGCCCGTCAGTCCTGTCCGCTCCGCTGGGTGCAGCCGATGCGGCTGAACTGGCAAGCGGATTCACTGCCTTGGCTGACCCGGTTCGGCTCCGAGTCCTGAGCATGCTGGCGGCATCACCAGAGGGAGAGGTCTGTGTCTGCGACTTCGTAGATCCCCTGGGCAAAAGTCAGCCGACAATCTCGCACCACCTAAAGATCCTCGCTGATGCTGGTCTTGTTCAAGGCGACCGGCGTGGCAAATGGGTCTGGTACTCACTCAACCGTGACCGACTTGCGGGTCTCCGCTCGGCCATCGACAGCTGACCATCCTTTGGTGCTGATTGCCTGCGGTGGCGCCGAGATAGCCATTCGGACAAGGGGCACTGGATCACCTGGGCGAGGTACACCGGGGCTGCTACCGCTCACGGCGCTCCCAGCGGTCACCGGTGGAGTAGCGGCCCTTTGCTGGGTGGCTCTGAAGGTGGGAGCACTTTCCTATGGGGGTGGATTCGTCATCATCCCCCTGATGCAGCACGATGCCGTGGTCACCTACCACTGGGTGACCGGTGCCCAGTTTCTGAACGCCGTGGCGCTCGGTCAGGTGACGCCCGGCCCAGTGGTCCAGACCGTGGCGGTCGTGGGCTACGCCGCCAGCGGCCTTTGGGGAGGTCTCCTGGCCGCAGCAGTTGCGTTACGCCGTCATTCGTGTTCATCATCGCTGGAGCGAGCCACTTTGACCGGCTTCGTACAGACCCCCGAGTGCAGGCGTTCTTCATAGGAGCGGGATCGGCAGTCGTTGGCGCTATCGCCGGGTCTGCGATTCCCCTCGGCTTGGAGCTGTCCCATCTCTGGCAACTGGGCGTCTTGATGATGGCGGCCATCTGGCTCTTGGCCCTGCGGCGGGGAGTGGTGCTTGCTCTCCTCGCCGCAGGGGCCGTTGGCATCTTGGCCGTACTGGCCGGTGCCTCTACTTGACTTGGGTGCCCCAGAGGGCTCCCGGTCCTCCTCGATGATCCTGGTCAGCCTGGCCTTTAACTCCGGGCTCTTCGGGCGCCGCTGGACCTCCTGGAGCAACGGATAGCCCACCGTGAACAATGGTGAACGGGCATCGACGGCCACGAACCAACGAAAGCCCAGCTAGAGAGCTATAAACTGCAGTCAAACCGGAGGTGGTGACGGTGAGCCGGCCTGTAGGCGGGACACCGTCCTAATTGCCATCTGAGCTGGGAGTTTGTGGGTGGATGGGACCCTTCAGTCCTCAGTACGTCCTCAGTAGGACCGACAATCGGGGACACTTACGGCGACTAATGGGAACTCCGTTGCAGCCTCTGACGGTCCGCACTGAGTCTCGAGTTCGACGGCTCTTGAGATCCGGCGCCGAAATCTAACCGAGATGCGGCGCCGAACCGCGATCATCCGTTGTGGAGAACTCGTCGTTGCGCGCCCCCCAACGGCACGAGCGGGGCACCCCAGGGGCCGCAGAACAGAGGTTGCCACTCTGGATTGACACTTGAGCCCGGCTCAGTAACGATTTGCTTCGAGCGGCTCCGGGCGGACGTCGCATGGGATGTGGAGGTGGGACCGTGGTGAAGCGGCAGCTCTTGTTGATTGGCGTGGCCGTGTTCGGAGGCGCGTCCATCGCGGCTTTGGCGTCGGCGTCTCCATCGGGCGCTAAACCCGCGAGGGGGACGGGTATCGTCGTATGCCACCTCGTAGGAACCGCGACCTTCTCACCGCCGTGGCAGGACAACAAGACCGGGGAAGTAAAAGCCACCGTCGACCTCTCCGGTCCGATGACGGAGAGTTCCTGTGGCAACTCCGGTGGAAGCCCGACACCGACCGCGGAGCAAATCACCGGAACCCTCAGCTTCACCAACGGAAGCTGTAGCACCGGAAAGGCCTATCTGACGACGAAGCGCATCCTCAAAGCGACGTACCTGCCGGCGGTCGCACCGAGCAAGCTGACCTTCATCACAGGGCGCTCGAGCTTCGGTTGGGTGGGTCCCAGGGGCTACCTCAACGGCTTTGGCAACGTGAAAGGGTCGTATCCCATCACGGGCAACAACGCCTCGCTGGGTGGCAATGGCGCCGCCATCATTGGAAACTGTTCGACCGGAATCTCCGAGATGTCGTGGAGTGCGCCCGCCAACGAGCAATCCGATCTATGAGCTTCTGCGAATCTCGTCCCCTCAGTCGGGCGGATCGGCTCCGGTCAGCGCAACGTCGCCGCCGAGAGCTCTGCGCCAGCCTTTGTAGCGCGAGACTCGTCAGCCGATACCGCGTCGCCACGAGGACTTCGCTTCTGACGGAGGACAACTCGACTGGCTCGCAGGGGTGCCCCAGAACATTCACACTTCTCTTGAGGGTCCACCGCTGTCCGGCTGGTCCTCAATAGCTTCGGGAGCACTGGAGCGTTCGGTCTGACTCGTTGTCATGAGGCGCTCTCGGGCGTCGTCGACCGGGCCCTTCCAGTCAGCACATTGAAAACGGCACGCCCCGTCTCCGAGGTGGGTGATTGGTCAGGACTGCGCCAACAGTCCCGACCGCCCGTCGCTCCGATCCGAGACGGCCGTGCCACCCCTCAACCGCTTAAGGAAGGAAGGGATGGCCATGACCATCGTAGAAGCTCCCGTCGGTATTACGGGTGGTGTCGACACCCACCTCGACACCCACGTCGCTGCAGCCTTGGACCCACTGGGTCGCCTCGTCGGCACCGAGTCATTCGACGCCGATGCCGCCGGCTACAAGGCGCTGCTGTCCTGGCTCGAGACCTTCGGCCAGGTCGACAAGATCGGTGTCGAAGGCACCGGCTCCTATGGCGTCGGGCTGGCCCGGTTCCTCCGTCGAAAGGGCATCGAGGTCGTCGAAGTCAACCGGCCCAACCGCCAGGCCCGACGCAACCACGGCAAGTCCGACCCGCTCGATGCCGTCGAAGCGGCCCGGGCCGTCGTCAGTGGACGAGCGCTCGGGACCGGCAAGACGAAGGACGGTCCCGTCGAGGCAATCCGGGTCCTGGTGGTGGCCAAGCGTTCAGCCCGACAGGCCCGGGTGAAGGCCATCGTCCAGATGCGCCATCTGGTCATTACCGCCCCCGACCAGCTCCATTCCCGCCTGAAGGGCTTGACGGTGACCGCACTCGTGGCTGAGTCCGCCAAGCTGCGAGCCACTCGTGCAACCGATCCGGTGACGGCGGCCACCAAGGCATCACTGTGCTCCCTGGCCCACCGGGTCCAGGGACTCGAGGCCGAGCTCGAGGGAGCTCAACGTACAGATCGAGGCGCTGCTGCTTGCCACCGCACCTGAGCTCATGGCCCGGTTCGGGGTCGGGCCCGACACGGCAGCGTCCCTTTTGGTGGCGGCCGGGGACAACCCCGAACGTCTCCACTCCGAAGCCGCGTGGGCGCACCTCTGTGGGGTGTCCCCAGTGCCAGCTGACTCCGGGAAGAACGCCGGTCACCTGCGCCGGCACTGTGGTGGTGACCGCCAGGCGAACAGCGCGCTCTGGCGCATCGCCATGGTGCGCATCGCTCATGATCCCGAGACACGGATGTACTTCGACCGACGCGTGAAGGAGGGCCGGACCAAGCGAGACATCATCCGGATCCTGCAGCGCTACATCGCCCGCGAGGTCTATCGCTACTTGCCTCGCGGCTGAATCCCCGCATCGTGGGTCTGGCTCATCCCATAACTGTCGCCCTCCGGGGCTGACTTACCGGCGACCCGCCGACCCACGATCCGGGACCTCTTCCACCAAGACGCGTGACTTCATAAGAGCATGCCCTCGCTCCGGCGATTGGCTCATGAATGTTTTGTCCGCTGTCTTCACCCCGGAGCCCCTCGGAAGGGGCTTGACATTGATAGGAGCGTCGCCGGGAGAGTGGCGGTTGTTGACCGTGGCTCAACGGCGCCTACGGAATAGGGGCGGCGACGTTGCAAGTTGAATCAGGCCGGACCAGGCTGGGGTGTGCCCGAAAATCGATTCGTCGGCGAGATTGCCAAAACCTATGACCAGCCTGGGACGGGAATGTTCGCCGACGGTGTACTCGAAGCGACCGTCGACTGTCTGGTCGAGTTGACCGACGGCGGGGCGGCGATGGAGTTCGCCATTGGGAGTGGCCGGGTCGCCGTCCCTTTGGCTGCCCGGGGTGTTTCGGTCTCCGGGATCGAGTTGTCTGCAGACATGCTCGACGTTCTGCGGTCGAAGCCCGGGGCGGACGATATTACGGCGGTCGAAGGCGACATGGCCGTGACATTCGTGGAGGGTGAGTTCTCCCTTGTTTACCTGGTCTTCAACACGATCATGAACCTGACGACGCAGGACGAACAAGTGGCGTGTTTCGAGAACGCTGCCCGGCACCTGCGCCCCGGTGGCCGCTTTGTAATCGAGACCATCGTGCCCGCTCTCCGCAGGTTGCCACCAGGCAACTCCGGTCTCCCGTTCGCACTGGCAGAGGACTACATCGGTATCGATGAGTTTGTTGACAGCACGCACAAACAGATCTCCCATTCTCGACACTTCTACCGAAACGACGATGGCAGCTTCCGAGAATCCACGGCACCGTTCCGATACGTATGGCCAGCAGAGCTGGACCTGATGGCTCGGATAGCGGGCATGGCGCTGGAGCATCGATGGGCTTGGTGGGACCGCTCAACTTTCACTGGTGAGAGTGGTTCGCATGTCAGTGTGTGGCGACTCCCGGAGATTTAGACGCGGGGCTGCCCCAAAACGACGCTGCCGGATGGGTGGGCAGGTCCGGTGAGTCATGCGCTGCGGAGGTACTCACGGAGAGCGCGACGGATCACCTCCGAAGTCGTGACTCCCTCTTTGGCTGCTCGATCCTCTGCCGCTGCCCGCAGGCTGGGCTCGAGTCGAACCGACTCGACAGTCTTTGCCGCAGCCCCGAGCGGAGGCCGGCCCCGTCCGCGAGGCTTCTCGAGGAGCTGACCGGGCTCATAACCCTTGTCTGCCTCGTCGGCGAGCGCCTCGATCATCTCCTCATCGATGGGCTGTCCGCTCTTGGTCTTCCCGTAGGTCCGATTGGTCATGGGTTCTCATCTCCGAACAGTTCGACTCGGGTGCTCCCTCGTAGCACCATGGCGTGAATGGCTAGTTCTCCATCCTCAAGATCGAGAACGACGAGCTCGAGGAGATTGCCCGCCCGACTCGGTCCTGCGAGGAGGTATCGAGAGGGGTCATCGTCAAGCTTCACCCAGGCGATGGCATGTTCGAAAGCGTGAACAATGTCTTCGTCCGGAATCTGATGACGCCGAGCCGATGGGTGGATCTCCACTAATTAAGTGTAGTACGGAAATACAGCCAGTCAACCGGGACTGCCTCTAAAACCAGGGGACAGCTGGCGCACCGCCTTCCGGCGGCTTGCCCTCCTGGTTCTCCGCGATGCTCGAGGCGGTGGACCGTCGACGGGCTCGGTAGGCGGCCTGGCGTTCGGCATTGTTCGCATAGAGGCGTGGGCGCCCGGCTCCGCTCCTGCGACCACCCCAGCCCGATCTCTCCGGAGCGCCAGCACCGTTGCGATCCACGTCGATCCACGTCGATCCCGTCCGGCCCATGGGATCGAGGCTCGGCAGTTCCTGGGTTTTCCGGCTTACCGGCAAGCCGTCTCTCGCGCTTTCGTCGACTGGCTCTTCCCATGGGCTGAACCTACGACCCGGCTGTCACATTTCTCTGACGGAAGTTGGTCGGCTGGGACGGCCGCCGCGCTGCCGGCGGCGGCCGTCCGCCGGAACCCCGGGTGTCGTCTGATCCGGACCCCGGTGTTACGGAATCAAGTTGGCGCTGGTGCTGCACCTCGCAGAACTCCCAGGTGGCTGATGGATCCGAGGTGTGTGAGGACTCCCTTTACAAAGATCAAGGAATCGCTCGTATTCGATCAGATGCAATGTCGCCCCCGCCGACCCCGGCGAGCACGTCGTCCACTGCAGCGCGGGTCTCGTCGTCGCTGTCGGGCCAGAGGTGGCCGTAGGTGTCGAGGGTCTCCATGGCCGACTGGTGGCCGAGCCGTCGCTGGACCGTCTTGACCGAGCATCCTCGGCTGATGAGCAACGAGGCGTAGAAGTGCCGGAGGTCGTGGAACGTCGCCCACTCGGGCAGTTCCGCCTTCTCCGCCGCCCGGTGCCACATCTCGCCGGCGGTGTTCCGCCGGAGGGGCGTGCCGTAGCTGCTGGTGAAGATCAGGTCCGATGAGGCCCGCCGATAGCGGGCAAGGTGTTCGGCCAGCACCGTGCTCACGACGTCGGGCAGGGGGACGGTACGGAATCCGGCCTTGCTCTTCGGCGGCCCGAACTCGGGCACGCCGGCCTTCGCCCCGATGAGCTGGCGGTTGACCCGGACCTGACGATGGAGGAAGTCGACCCGGTCGACGCTGAGGCCGAAGCACTCGCCCTGACGGAGGCCGGTGCCGGCGGCCAGCACGATGAGGGCCCGATAGCGGTCAGGGCAGGCGTCGGCCATCTGCTGGACCTGTACGGCGGTCAGCGGCACGACCTCGCCGTCCTCGCGTTTGGGGAGGGCGATCCGGATGCACGGTGACGTCCCGATGAGCTGGTCGCCGACGGCCGCCTTGAAGATGGCGGCGACCCACCGGTAGACGACCTCGACCGATCCCGGGGCCAGTACCTCGCTGCGGCTCTTCACCCACGCCTGGATCTCGCTCCGTCGGATGGCCCCGAGCGGCCGCTTCGCCCAAGAACGGGTAGGCGTGGAGACGGAGATAGCTCTCGGCCTGGGCGGCGGTGGAAGGGCGGTGCACCTGCCCGAGCCGCCACTGCTCGGCATACTCCCGAAACGGGGTCAGGCCGCCGGCCGGGTCGACGTACCTGCCGTGGGCGAGGTCGCCCCGGATGGAGTCGAGGAAGAGCTCGGCCTCCCGCTTGCGGCGGAACTGTTTCGTCTTCTGGGGCCCGCCGGGGTACTCGCGCCACCGCGCCCGATAGCGCCCGTCAGGTCGTCGATCGATGCTCGCCATGTGCCTCTCCGCTTACTTGCCACCACCTGTCGGCCTCGTCCCTGGGTTCCGAATCAGACCGAAACAGTCCTCAAAAAGTCCTCAGAATTTTGAGGACTTTGGTGAACAATGGTGAACGGTTCTGAACTGCTACGAACTAACGAAAGCCCAGCTAGATAGCTATAAATTGCAGTCTAACCGGAGGTGGTGACGGTGAGCCGGCCTGTAGGCGGGATTCTGTCCACCCTCTCTCGAGGGTTGGGTGGCCATCCATCTGAGCGGTCTACCTGGGGGTGGTGCTCCGCATGGAGCACCGGACGGGCCGTCCATCCCCCTGTTCGACCTTGCTCCGGGTGGGGTTTACCGAGCCGACCGGGTCACCCCGGTCGCTGGTGCGCTCTTACCGCACCGTTTCACCCTTACCTGTGCGTCACCCGCGGGCGGCGCCATCGGCGGTCTGTTCTCTGTGGCACTTTCCTGCAGGTCACCCCGACTGGCCGTTAACCAGCACCCTGCCCTGTGGAGTCCCGACCTTCCTCGACCCTTGCGGGCCGCGGCCACCCGGCCGGCTCACCGTCCCCACCATGGTCCCACAGGTCGCCGACCTCGACCGACGGAGTGCCCGGAGTCCCCATCCCCCCGGATTCAGCTGGTCACAGCACCGTTCTAGTCTGGCGCCGTGGCCCTGAGTTCGAGAACCTCCCGTACAGCAGCACCTCCGCTCCTGTCCGATTCGCTGTCCATCGGCGATCTGTACCGCCGGATCGACCGCGCCCTCAAGGGCGCGCTCCCCGGCGAGGTCTGGGTATCGGGCGAGGTGCGGTCGTTCAACGTCAGCTCCCGGGGCCACTGCTACATCGACCTGGTCGATCCGGTCAACGCCCAGGGACAGCGGATCACCGGTGCTCAAGGTGGTGTGCTGGTCGAGCCGTTGGCGAGGGGTGCGCTCGACGCTCGACCGGCTGGGCATCGTCCTCGACGCCGGGCTGGTCGTGCGGGTGAAGGGCGAGGTACAGCTCTACAAGCCCCGAGGGGACATCAGCTTCATCCTCTCGGACCTGGACACCGAGGCCTTGCTGGGCAAGGTGGCAGCCGAGCGCGCCCGGCTGCTCAAGGCCCTGGTCGACGAGGATCTCTTCGATCGCAATCGGCGCCTGCCGGTGCCCTCGCTCCCACTGCGGGTGGGTCTGGTGGCCAGCCCCGGAACCGAGGGTTACCGCGATTTCATCGGCTGTCTCGAATCGTCGGGCATGGCGTTCTCGGTGACGGTGGCTCCTGCCCAGGTGCAGGGTCGGCAAGCTGTGGGTTCGGTGGCCGCGGCCATCGGTCGGCTCCAGAGCCGACTGTGACGTGGTGGTCGTGGTCCGGGGCGGTGGGTCCAAGGCCGACCTGGCCACATTCGACGCCGAAGTGGTGGCCCGGGCCGTCGCCACCTCTGACACGCCGGTGTGGACCGGAATCGGCCACACCGGCGACCAGTCCGTGGCCGACGAGGTGGCCGGTCGATCCTTCATCACCCCCACCGAGTGCGGTCAGGAGCTGGCCCGCCTGGTCCTCGAGTACTGGCGTGACCGGATGGAGGTGGGTCAGATGGTCGGTCAGCGTGCCTTCCGACAACTGATCCGGGCCGAGCAGACGCTCGGCGGCCAACGGAATCGCATGGCGACCGGAGCCCGATCGCAGCTCGACCGCCACGGCGACAGGTTGGTCCACCGGGCCCGTGCATTGCGGGGCGCTTCGCGGGGTCAGGTCGATGCCCACCATCGCAGACTGGCCGTCGACGCAGCCGGGATGGCCAGGTCGGCGTCCGGTCGCTCGACTCGGATGAGCAGGACCTGGCCGTTGCCGCACGCCGCCTGACCTCGCTGCCCAGCCGGCGTCTGGTCGTGGAGGACTCCGCGTGGCTCAGTGGAGGAGACTGCTCGGCGCCTACGACTACCGACGCCAGCTCGAGCGGGGCTATTCGGTGACCCGCGACAGTGCGGGCACCATCGTGCGATCGGTGGCTGGCGTAGAGTCCGGCGCCACCCTGGTCACCAAGGTCACCGACGGCGAGCTCCGTTCGGTGGTGACCGGGGCGGACCCGGTGGAATGCGGGTCGACACACAGGGCGCATCCACAGAGCGATCAGAATCATCGGCACGATCAAGTGAGGAAGGAGTGCAGTGATGGCCACTTCACGGGGGAGTACACAGGGCACGGCGGAACCGGCGGGCCCGACAGAGCCGGCGGGGCGACCCGACGATGTGGCCGGGTTGAGCTACTCCGACGCCGGAGCCGAACTCGACGCCATCATCGAGGAGTTCGAGACTGGGGTGATCGACGTCGACCGGCTGGTCGAACAGCTGGAGCGGGCCACCGACATCGTCGACGAACTCGATCGGCGCCTGCGACGAACCCGGATGCAGGTGGAGGAGCTGGTCCCCCGGCTCGAGGCCATCGGACGGGTCGCACAGTCGACCCCGATCGATCGGATCCTCTCGCACCGGGGAACCTGAACGACGAGGACGACGAGGACGACGACGACGAGACGGATGGGCAACCCTCGTCTCCGGGGCTGTTCTGAGGCTCGCAGGTCCGCGGCCCACAGATCCGGGGCCCGAGGTTCTGAGGCCCCACGGTACGTTCCCCCGACCGTTCGACGTCGTGATTCCGGCGGCAGGTGGTCGACCGCGTCATCAGTTGATGAGTCGCTCTCCTTCGGGCCAGTAGGGAGCCCGCAGCTCACGCTTGAGGATCTTGCCCGAGGGGTTGCGGGGCAGAACGTCGAAGAAGTCGACCGAGGTGGGGCACTTGTAGTGGGCCAGCCGGTCCCGGGTGAAGGCGATGATGTCGTCGGCCAGCGCTGGGTCGTCGTCCCGAGCGTCGGCTGATCGGACCACGATGGCCTTGACCGTCTCGCCCCACTTCTCGTCGGGTACGCCGATCACCGCGGCATCGGCCACCGCCGGATGGGCCAGAAGCGCGTTCTCCACCTCGGCCGGGTAGACGTTCTCCCCTCCGGAGACGATCATGTCCTTGATCCGGTCGTGCAGGAAGAGGTAGCCCTCGTCGTCGATCCATCCGGCGTCCCCGGTTCGGAACCAGCCGTCGTCGGACAGCACTGAGGCGGTCTCGGCGGGCTTGTTCCAGTAGCCGAGCATGTTCTGGTCGGACCGGGTCCAGATCTCGCCCACCGCTCCGGCGGGCAGTACGTCTCCCGAATCGGTGTCGACGATGCGCAGCTCGACGTGGTCGAAGGGCCGCCCGGCCGACCGCAGCAGTCGGGACCGGGGACCGTCGGGATCGTGGTCGTCGGGCATCAGCGAGGTGATGGCCCCGGTGGTCTCGGTGAGCCCGTAGACCTGGGCGAAGTCGCATCCCAGGGCCTCCATCGACCGGACCAGCACGTCCTCGCTGATCGGGGAGGCCCCGTAGAAGACGGTGCGCAGCGAGCTCACGTCGGTGGTGGCCAGCTCCGGGGTGGCCAGCAGGAACATCAGCACGGCCGGCACCACGAAGGTCTCGGTGATCCGGTGCTCCTCGATGAGCCGGAGGGCCTCGACCGGGTCGATGTCCCGCAGGATCACCGAGTGCCCACCCCGGGACATCCCGCACAGGGCCCATCCGGTGCCGCCGATGTGGAAGAGGGGCATGGCCACCAGCGAGACGGTGTCCGGCCCGATGTGGAAGACCCGGTCGGCCTCGGTCAGGATGCTCGAGATGTTCCGACCCGAGATCATCGCCCCCTTGGGGAGGCCGGTGGTCCCCGAGGTGTAGAGCTGGGTGACCACGTCGTCGGGGCCCGGCTCGAAGCCCGGGTCGCCTGCTCGTCGGCGCCGGCGGCATCCCGCCAGTCGGCGAACGTTCCAGCGGCACCCAGTGGTTGACCGCGGTGACCAGGGGTGCCAGCTCCTTGACCGTGGCGTCGTAGTCGGATCCGAAGAAGACGACCGGGGCCCCGGCGTCCTCGATGATGGCGCCGATCTCGGCCGGGGCCAGCCGCCAGTTGACGGCCACGCTCACCGCTCCGAGCAGGGCGCAGCCGAAGAAGACCTCGAAGTACTCGATGCCGTTGCGGTCGAGGAAGGCCACCCGGTCACCGGCCACCACCCCGGCGGCCCCCAGGCCGTGGGCCACCCGACGGGCCCGCCGGTAGACCTCGGACCAGGTGAGGGTGGTGGCTCCCTCGGTCAGCATGGGCGCATCCGGCGTCTCCGTGGCCCAGTGCCGGAGCATGGCCGAGGCGGTACGGAGTTTGCCCGGCCCCCGCCCCGGGCTTCCCTTGGTCAGGCCGGTCTGATCGGTCTGGTCAGTCCCCACAGCGTCACCCACCTACATCGTGTCGAGTTGCCGGTCACATCCGTTGTCAACCAGTAGCCGGAGGACAGGTTGTCCACCCAGCCCGACGGCCAACGGATCGGCCGTGCCCGAATGCCGATGGTAGTCCGGGCCCTCAGGGAGGTCCGGCCCATCGGGTGGACGGGATCGGCTGGTCGGTCGACGACCGTAAGGTGGTGGGGTGACCGACGCCACTGTTGACCAACCGCCCGCTGACCGCTCTGACCGGCTCTACTTCCGCCAGCTGCTGGCCGGCCGGGACTTCGCCGTCGACGACCAGATCGCCCGCCAGATGGTCAACTTCGTCTACCTGGTCGGCGACCGGAAGACCGGCGAGGCGGTGATCGTCGACCCGGCCTACGGCTCGACGAGCTGCTCGGCCTGCTCGGCCGCCGACGGCATGAAGTGCGTCGGGGCGCTGGCCACCCACTACCACCCCGATCACGTCGGTGGCGACATGATGGGCTGGGGCATCGAGGGCATCACCCGCCTGCTCGAGCTCCAGACCGTGCCCATCCACGTCCAGGCCGACGAGGCGCCCTGGGTGGCCCGCTCGACCGGGGTCGGCCCCGGCGAACTGGTCACCCACCGGGGCGGCGACGTGTGTCGGTGGGCGAGGTGCCCGTCACCCTGGTCCACACCCCCGGCCACACCCCGGGGAGCCAGTGCTTTCTGGTCGACGGCCGGCTGATCGCCGGCGACACCCTGTTCCTCGACGGGTGCGGCCGGACCGACCTGCCCGGCGGCGACCCCGAGGCCATGTACGAGTCCCTGACCACCCGGCTGGCCCGGGTCCCCGACGACACCGTGCTCTACCCCGGTCACCTCTACTCGCCCGAGCCGTCGGCCACCATGGGCCACACCCGCGCGCACAACTACGTCTTCCGGCTGCAGCACCCCCGAGCAGTGGATGACCATGTTCGGCGGCTGACCGGTCGCCACCACCCACCCGGCAGCACCCGTCATCGACTGGCCAGCGGAGCCGGCAACCTTCCGGCGGGGACCTACGATGTCGCCCGATGAGCGAACCCCTCGACACCGATGCCACCATCGTGGTGGTCGGGGCCTCGCTGGCCGGCCTGCGGGCGGCCGAGGAGATCCGCCACGAGGGCCACACCGGTCCGGTGATCATCGTCGGCGACGAGATCCACGCCCCCTACGACCGCCCGCCGCTGTCCAAGCAGTTGCTGGCCGGCACCTGGGACGTGGACCGCATCCACCACCACGCCCCCGACAAGCTCGACACCCTGGGGCTCGAGTTCCGACTCGGCCGCCGGGCCGTCTCGCTCGACACCGGGCCCGCACGGTGCGCCTGCGACGACGGGAGCGAGCTGGCCTACGACGGCCTGATCGTGGCCACCGGGGCCGGCGCCCGTCCCCTGCCCGGCACCGAGGCGCTGCCCGGGGTGCGGACCCTGCGCACCCTGGACGACTGCCTGGCCATCCGGGCCGAGCCTCGAGGCGGCCGGGCGAGGGACCGGCCCGGGTGGTGGTGATCGGCGCCGGGTTCATCGGCTCCGAGGTGGCCGCCACCTGCCAGGGGCCGGGGGCCGGGTCACCGTGGTCGAGGCCCTGCCCACCCCGCTGGCCCGGGTGCTGGGCGAGCAGATGGGTGAGGCCTGTGCCGAGCTCCACCGGGCCGACGGGCGTGACCTTGCTGACCGGCGTGGGCGTCGACCGGGTGTCGTCCGGCGGCACGGGCGCCGGGACGCCGCGCCGTGGTCCACCTGGCCGACGGCACCAACCTCGACGCCGACGTGGTGGTGGTGGGCATCGGCGTGGTCGCCGGCCGTCGGGTGGCTCGAGGGGTCGGGCCTGACCCTCGACAACGGGGTGGTCTGCGACGCGATCGCTGTTCGCCGCCGACCGGGTGGTGGCGGCCGGCGACGTGGCCCGCTGGAGCCGCCCGCCTACGGCGAGCCGGCTGCGGGTCGAGCACTGGACCAACGCCGCCGAGGGCGGGGCCGCCGCCGCCCGCAACCTGCTGGCCGGGACGGCGGCGGCCGGGCCCTACGACCCGGTGCCGTTCTTCTGGTCCGACCAGTACGCGACCAAGATCCAGATGATCGGCCTACCCGGCCCCGACGACGAGGTGGTGGTGGTCGAGCGGCTCGGCCGAGCGAGGGCAAGCTGGTGGCCCTCTACCGGCGGGGCGACCGGCTCCGGGCGGCGTGCTGGCCTTCAGCCGGCCCCGCCAGCTCATGGCCTACCGGCCGCTGCTGGCCGCCGGGGCCTCGTTCGACGAGGCGCTGGCCGCTCGTCCACGGTCCTGAGCCGGGCCCCGGACGGCCACCGGCCGGCCGGTCACCGGCGTACGCCCGGCCGGTCGCCGGCCGCACCCCCGGAACCGACGGGTGAAGGCCAGGGCCGCGGCGATCTGGTCGGCCGACGGCTCGACCCCGCCGTAGGTGTACCGCTCGACCAGGCCGGTGACGCCGACCAGCCCGTCGCCGCTCGGCCGGGCTCGGCGACGGCCAGGCGCTCGCCCGTAGGCGGACAGGGTCTCGTCGGACCGGCGACCGCAGGCCGAGCCGGGCCCCGCCGCGCTCCAGATCGGCGGCCACCTGGTGGGCCCAGGTGGGCGGACGGCGCCTGGCGCCGACGCCGGACCACGACGACCACGGCCACCACCGCCAGCACCAGGCCGATCGGGATCCACGGCAGGCGGGCCAGGGCGTGGCCGGCGGTGGTGGCCAGCACCGAACCCGGGGCGGGTTGGCCAGCGGCACGTTGGCGGTGGGGTCGAAGTTCTGCCAGCCGTAGCCGGGGAACCACACCTGCACCCAGGCGTGGGCGTCCTTGGCCTGGACGTCGTAGAGGTCGGTGATCGGGTTGTAGGAGCCGGGCACGTACCCCACCGCCTCCCGGGCCGGGATGCCGAGGGACCGCAGCATGACCACGGTGGCCGTCGAGATCTGCTCGCAGTAGCCGCGCCGGGTGCCGAACAGGAAGCTGGTCGACGGCGTCGGCCCCGGGGGCCAGCGGCGGGATGTCGGTGGTGTAGCGTGACGTGGGTGGCCATCCACGCCTCGATGGCCTCGACCTTGTCGTAGGTGTGGGGGTCGGCCGTCACCGCCGGGGCGCCGATCCCGGCGGTGATCTGGCGGGCCAGGGCGGCCACCCGCGGGTAGGCGTGGGGGAGTTGCAGGTAGCGGGCCGCTCGAGGGCGGCGAGGCGAGCGACTCGGCGGACGGCGCGCCGGGTGCCGGGCACGGTGGCGGCCGCAGCTGGGCGGCGCGTGGCGGTGGTGTCGGTGGAGACCACCGTGTAGACGGTGCCCGCCCCCATCGAGGTGGTCGACACGATGGTGCCGTCCCCGGTCAGGAAGAGGGCCTGGGACTGGAGGTAGACCCGCTGGGCGTTGTCGGCGTGGAACACCAGGTTGGGTCCCGACTGGGCCAGGTAGAAGGTCTGGACGTCGGTGGTGCCGGCGACTGGTCGGCCTGCTGGTCGGCGGCCAGGGGGATGGTCGAACGGGCGAGCCGGTCTCCAGCTTGGTCGACGTGGCCGACCGCTGGTCGGTTCGCCGGTCTGGACCCAGCTCTGGCCGTTCCAGGTGTCGTAGGTCTGGCCCACCCAGAAGCTCGGCCGGCTGGCCCGCACCCGCATGACCACCTGGTTGCCCAGGGAGGCCCGCACCCCGGTGTCGAGCGACTTGGCGAAGCCGAGGAAGCCCCCGACCCCGGTCCGCCCGGTGGGGCTGGCCGCGTGGGCCGGCAGGGACGCCGGAGCCGTCGGTGAGGTTGCTCGGGCTGTCGACCGGCGACGAGTTGGCCGACGACGAGGGGAAGATGAGCGAGGTGGACACCTTCGGGTGCCGGCAGGACGGCCACCAGCAGGGCGGCCACCACGGCCACGGCCAGCCCGGCCACCCCCAGGGTGACGCCACGGGACGCCCTCGGATCCGGACATCGACTGCCACATGGCCACCAGCCCCCACACCCCGCAGGCCACCCAGGCCACCACGTAGACGCCGAGGGTCAGGTCGACCGACTGGGCGGCGGCCACCGCCATCAGGGCGGCCGATCCGGCCAGCGAGTAGGCCACGTCCCGGCGGGCCGGGACGTCGAAGGCGTGGGTGCACAGCACCCAGGCGAACAGCACGGCCAGCGGCGCCTCGACGGTGGAGATGTCGCCCGGGGGTGGCGTTGTGGCTGACGGTGACGATGAACCACACGAAGCCGCCGACGGCGCAGACGGCCAGGATGGGCTTGACCACCGGCCAGGGGCTGGCCCGGCGCCGGTAGGAGAGGACGTTGCCGACGACGGTGGCCACCACGGCGAACACGGCCACCGCTGGGCTCAGCTCGCCCTGGCTCCAGCAGGCGGCCACGGCGATGACCACGGTGCCGGCCGACGCCACCCGGAAGGGGACCGAGTGCTCGGGCGGTCCGGGCCGGTTGGCCTGGACGACCCGCTGCCACAGGGTCACGCGCGGTTCCCGGGCGGTGGCCGTCGGGCACGGGGATCCCGCCGCCTGAGCCGGCGACGGCCCGGGCCAGCCGGCGGCCCAGGTCGATCCGGTCGCGGACCGGCTGCGTCGTCCGACCCCCGGTCTCGGTGGTGACGAGGATCACATGTGCGACCCCGAGCCAACTGGACGGTCGACCGCGCCCATCACCCGTTCCGACACCGTCTCGGCTGCGGCCGGGTCGGCGGGCAGCACCACCTCGACCACGACCGGTTCGTCGGTCTGGCGCTCGCGCTCCCGGACCATGAGGATCCGGCGTGGGAGGTGGCCGGCCAGTGGACGGACCGGCGGGTGTCGCCCGGCTGGTAGGGCCGGACCCCGCGGGGCTCACCGTGCCCGGCCGGCACCCGCCGGACCGACTCGCCCGCCGTGTCGCGGAGCACCGAGTCCACCGCGCCCGGCTCACCGGTCCGCGGGGCGACGTGGAGCGGGCGGGGCAGCGGGACCTCTACTTCCCGGGCCCACCACAGGAGGCCGAACGGCGCGCAGGAGGCCACCTCGACCGTGACCACCTCGAGAACGCCACGCCGTCGGGAGTGACCGACACCGTGACCGTACGGGTCCCGCGGGCGGTCCCACCGCCCGGGCCAGCGATCCGGCCGGTCGGCGCGGCCGGATCCGGAGCGGGCCGTTGGCCAGCATGGTCAGCTCCACCGTCCGTCCGGCCTCGGCGTCGGCCGGGGAGGCCGTGCAACGCAGCGTGGCCCGGCGGGCGGCGAAGGAAGGGGCCACCAGGCCGGTGACCAGGACGGCGGCCAGCAGCGCACCGACCGCCTGGACCCAGCCGGATCCGCTGGAGTGGGCCACCCCGGCCCAGGCCAACATGGCCACCACGCTGCCGACCACCGGGGCGATCCACGGCCACCGGATGGGTCCGCGGCGGAGTCGGCGACCCTGCCGGCGGTGCCGACGGCCCGGACGCGAGACTCCCCAGGACAGCGACACTCCGGCCACCAGGGCCACCAGCCCGGCCAGGGAGCCGGCCAGCACGGTGCGGGGACCGAAGACGGCCCGGATGACCACCACCCCGCAGATGCCGGCCACCACCCCGGCCGCCGCGGTCACGGCCGGTCGCCTCCGCGAGGGTCGGCTTCCCGGCCCGCTGGTCACGTGGCCGGGACGGGCGTGTCGGCGATGATCTGGGCCACCAGGCCCGGGCCGTCGCCGCCACTGCCCTCGGCGATCAGCCGGTGGGCCAGGCAGGCCACGGCCACGGCCTGGATGTCCTGGGGGGTCACGTAGGCCCGGCCGGACAGGACGGCGTAGGCCTGGGCGCTGCGGATGAGGGAGATGGCCGCCCGGGGGCTGGCGCCGAGCCGTACGGTGCCGGCCGTGCGGGTGGCCCGGACCAGTGCCACGGCGTACTCGGCCACCGCGTTGACCACCTGGACCGCGGCGGTGGCCTCGATGGCCCGGCTCCACTGGGCCGGGTCGGCCACCGGAACCAGGGTGTCGAGGGCGTAGCGCCCGCCGTTGTGGAGGACCAGCCGGGTCTCGACCTCGGCGTCGGGATAGCCGATGGACGTGGACAGGCCGAACCGGTCGAGCTGGCTCTCGACCAGCGGGTAGGTGCCGAGCTGGCCGATCGGGTTCTGGGTGCCGATGACCAGGTGGGGGCGGGGCAGCGGCCAGGACTCGCCGTCCACCGACACCTGCTGCTCCTCCATGGCCTCGAGCAGCGCCGACTGGGTGCGGGGCGGGGTCCGGTTGAGCTCGTCGAGGAGGACCACGTGGCCGAAGACCGGGCCGGGGCGGAACTCCCAGGTGGCCGGTGTCCGGCGAGAAGACGGTCACGCCGGTGACATCGGAGGGGAGGAGGTCGGGGTGGCCCTGGACCCGGGACAGCTGGACGCCGAGGGCGGTGGCCAGGGCCCGGGCCAGCACGGTCTTGCCCACGCCGGGCACGTCTTCGATCAGCAGGTGGGTGCCGGACAGGGCGGCCACCACGGCGATGGTCACCGCCCTGGGGGTGCCCGAGCAGGACCGCCGGAAAGGGCCTGGTGCAGGTTGGCCGGCGGTGGTCGATGGCCTCGGCGACCGGATGCGGCGTCGCGCCGGCAGCCACGGACGGATCGGCTCCGACTGCCTCAGTACCCGTGCTCATGCGTTCCCCTGCTTCCCTGCACTCGCCCGTACTGTCGGCGCCCGTACCGTAGGCGTCGCCGCCGAGGGTGGTAGTCCACCCACCCTAGGCGTTGTCGTGGGGGCGATTCAACGCACCCGGCCGGCCGGCGGGGTCAGAAGTCAAGGGCGGAGAGCTCGGGGATGGTGGCTTCGGACCGGCTGCGGGCGTCGAGCCAGCGGGACCGGAGGCCCAGGCGCTGGGATCGTCCCCCGTCGGATCCACCACCGTACGGGGCGTCCAGGCCGCGGCCACGTCGTCCTCGTCGGCCCAGGTGCCGACGGCCATGCCGGCCAGGTAGGCGGCCCCCAGGGTGGTGGCCTCGAGCACCGGGGCGACCTCGATCGGCCGTCCGCAGGCATCGGCCAGGGCCTGGATGAACACCGGGTTGGCCGACATGCCGCCGTCGACCCGGAGCGAGCCGATGGGCAGTCCGGAGTCGGACTCGGCCGCCTCGAGCAGGTCGGCCCCCCGGTGGGCCACCCCTTCGAGCACGGCCCGGACCAGCTCGGGCCGTCCGCTGCCCCGGGTGAGGCCGACGAAGGTGCCCCGGGCTCCGAAGTCCCAGACCGGCGTGCCCAGGCCGAGCAGGGCGGGCACGAACCACACGTCCCCGGTGTCCGCACACGCCGCCGCCACCTCGGCCGACTCGGGCGGCCGAGTCGATGATGCCCAGGTCGTCCCGGAGCCACTCCACGCAGGTGCCGGCCGACAGCATGATGGCCTCGACGCCCCAGGTGCACGATCCCCTGCGCGCCGCCAGGCGATGATGGGGATGGTCCCGGCCGGACCCCGTGCCGCTTGGGCCGGCCGGTCGAGGCCGACGCACTGGTCGAGCATGCCGCCGGTGCCGAAGGTGGCCTTGGCCTGACCGGGACGCGTGCACCCCTGGCCGATGAGCGACGCCTGCTGGTCGCCGGCCATTCCGGCGATCACCGGCAGCTCCGGTCAGGATCTCCGCCGTCCCCACCGTCCCCGACGAGTCGACGATGGTCGGCAGGACGGCCTCGGGGATGCGCAGGGCGGCCAGCACTTCGGGGCTCCAGCCCGAGCCGTCGCCGCGGATGAGCCCGGTGACGCCGGCGTTGGAGGCGTCGGTGACGTGCAGACGGCCGCCGGACAGGGTCCAGGCCACCCAGGTGTCGACGGTGCCGAAGGCCAGCTCGCCGCGCTCGGACCGGGACCGGTCGGGGTCGGCCTGGTCGAGGAGGGCGGCCAGCTTGGTGGCCGACGCGTTGGGGGCCACCCGGATGCCCTGGGCCTGGAGCTCGAGGCAGGTGCCGACGGTGCGCAGGTCCTGCCAGCCGAGGCCGGGCGCCACCGGTCGACCGGTGGACCGGTCCCACACGATGGTCGAGGCCCGCTGGTTGGCGATGCCCACCGCCTGCGACCGGGCCGCCGTCGGCCAGGCTGGCCGCGGCCACCTCGACCACCGCGGCGGCCATGGCCGTGGCGTCGAACTCGACCAGGCCGGGGAAGGGCGTGTCGGGCAGCACCGGCACGTGGTGGATGTGCTCGACCGACCCGTCGGGCCGGACCACCGCCCCCCGCACCCCCGAGGTGCCCACATCGACCACCAGGATGCTCATGGCCAGGCCACCGGTCCGAAGGGACCGTCGAGGCCGAGCTTGCCCGGGTTGAGGATGCCGTGCGGGTCGAGGGCGTCCTTGACCGAGGTGAGCACGCCGAAGGAGGCGCCCAGCGCCTCTCGAAGGAACCGTGACCGGTTGAGTCCGATGCCGTGGTGGTGGCTGATGGCCCCGCCGGCCTCCATGGTGGCCCGGGTGACCTCGTCCCACGCCCGCCGGTAGTAGTCGGCAATCCAGCCCCGCCGGGCAGGGTGATCCGGTGCCTCATCGTCGGAAGGTGGACGTCCGGCGAAGGTGAAGTAGAGGCAGGCGCCGTCGGTGTAGGCATGGGACTGGTGGGAGGACGCCACCAGGGTCCCCTCCACCCGAGCCAGGGCGGCGAGGACCGCGTCGTAGAGTCCGGGAAGTGCACGCCACCGGGCCGACACCTCGACCGTGTCGACCACAATGCCGGCCCGCCACAGGGGAGCCAGCGCCGATACGTCATTGCGATGGCCGAGCCACCGTTCGACCAGGGCATCGTCCAGCGGTTCGGCGATGCCGCACTCCTCGTCGACCACGGCCAGGGTGGCCTCCACCAGGTGCGGATCGGCTTCGTCCAGCACGACCAGCACGTTGGTGTCGGGAAGATCGAACGATCGGGCCGATTCGGTGGCGTCGTACAGTCGGAGGACCGCGGGTGTCGCCCCCCGGCGCAGGATCCGGCGGCAGGCGTCGAGTCCGTCGGCGAACGAGGGGAACCCGAAGGCTCGACGGCCCTCGGCGTCGGGGACCGGGTGTACCCGGAACCTGCCCTCGGTGATCACCCCGAGGGTGCCCTCGCTGCCCACGAACAGCTGGGTGAGGTCGGGGCCGGTGGCCGAGCGGGGGGCGTGTCCACCGGTCCGGATGATCCGGCCGTCGGCCAGGACCACCTCGAGGCCGATGACCATGTCCTCGATCTTGCCGTAGCGGTTCGAGTACTGGCCGGCACCGCGGCAGGCCAGCCATCCGCCCACCGTCGACAGATCCATCGACTGCGGCCAGTGGCCGAGGGTGAGGCCGTGTTGCTGGCGGAGACCGGCCTCCACGTCGGGACCGAAGGTCCCGGCCCGCAGATCGGCCACCAGTGATTCGGTGTCGACCTCGCCGATCCCGGCCAGACCGCACATGTCGAGGGCCACCCCGCCGAAGACCGGGACCGAGGCGCCGCACACTCCGCTGCGGCCGCCGGCCGCGGTCACCGGCACGCGGGCTTCGTGGCAGAGGGCGAGGACCGCGGCCACCTGCTCTTTGTCGGTCGGTCGGGCTACCACCGCCGGCCTGGACGGAACCTCGCCGTCGACGGCCCAGGCGATGGCGAGGGGCCACCAGTCCCGTCCGGCCTCGGCCCGGTCGGCGTCGAGTGCGGAGACCGGACAGACCCCGGCCAATCGTTGGTACAGGGCCTCGTCGACCTCTACGCGCCGACCGGTGAGGTGGTCGATCGTGTCGGCCGGTGCGGCGTCGATGTCGGTGACCGGTGTGGGCTGGGTCATCCGCTGCCCCCCGACGGCGATCCGGCCGGCACCGGTCCGGCGTGAAGGCCGGCCCGGACGAGCTCCGAGCGCAGGGCGTCGGCGTAGGTGGCCGCCTCGCGCTCGACGCGTTGGGCATCCCAGCCGAGGTCGGGTCCGATCAGCTCAGCCACCCGGCGGGCCGCTGCCGCCGCACCCCGGGCGTCCCGCAGCGAGGCGCGGGTCCGCCGGTCGAGGACGTCGGCCACCGAGCAGGCCATCTCCTCTCGGACGGCGTAGACCGCCTCGGCGCCGAGGTAGCGGAGGCCGGGGACCAGGGGATCGAGGAGCTCGGGTCGCCCGTCGGCCACCGCCAGCACATCGGGAGTCTCGGTGCCGTAGCGGCCGGCCAGGTGAGCAGCCACGGTGGTGGCGTTGTCCGGCCCGGTCGGACCCCCGCCGAAGTCCTCGCCACCGCCCGGTGCCGCGGGACGCCCGGCCGATCGGGCGCCGCGGAGCCGGAGGTCCTTCGTCACGCACCGCAGCTCCTTGCGCCCCAGGGCGCGGACCACCACATCGACCGTGTCCTCGGCCATTCGGCGGTACGTGGTCAGCTTGCCTCCGGTGACGGTGACGAGGCCGTGTTCCGAGGTCCGGACGGTGTGGCGGCGGGACAGATCGGCGGTCCGCTCACTGGGCGCGTGCTTCCCCTCCACCGGAGCCAGAAGGGGTCGCAGCCCGGTCCAGATGCCGTTGATGTCGGACCGACCGATCGGCTGAGTGGTCACCGCATTGGCAGCTGACAGGATGTAGTCGACGTCCTCGGGCAGGCAGCCCGGGTCGTCGAGGGGGCCGTCCCACTCGGTGTCGGTGGTCCCGAGGTAGACCTGATCGCCCCAGGACACCACGAAGATCGAGCGGTGGTCCTCCCTGACCGGGATGACCGCGGCGATGTCACAGGGGAAGGCGGACTGGTCGACGGTGATGTGGATCCCTTTGGCCGGACGGATCGAGTGGGGGCTCACCCCCTCGTCGAGGGCCCGGACCTCGTCGGACCACACCCCGGCGGCGTTGACCACCACTCCGGCGCTGATCTCGAAGGGCTCGCCGCCGTCCGGGGCCACCCGGACGCCGCGCACGGTGCCGTCCGGACCACCGGTCACCGCGGTCACCGTGGTGTGGTTGGCGGCGACCGCCCCGTGATCGAGGACGGCGGTGCGGAGCACCGTCAGGGTGAGCCGGGCATCGTCGGCCCGGGCGTCCCAGTAGAGGAAGCCGGCCACCAGGCGGTCGGCCCGGAGGGTGGGCAGATGGTCGAGGGCCTGGGCTCGGGACACCTTCTCGTGACGGCGGCCGATGCGCATGCCACCGGTCAGGTCGTAGAGCCATAGTGCGGTCCGGTAGACGCGGGCCACGCTCCGGTTGACCACGCCGTCCCGTCCGAACAGGGGGATGAGGAAGGGCAGGGGAGAGACCAGATGGGGGGCGTTGTCGAGGAGCCGCTGGCGTTCGGCCAGGTTCTCGTAGACCAGGCGGTACTCGTGCTGCTGGAGGTAGCGGAGGCCACCGTGGATGAGCTTCGACGACTTGGAAGAGGTCCCCGAAGCGAAATCGTCCTTCTCCACCAGGGCGGTCCGCAGGCCCCGGCTGGCCGCGTCCAGGGCCACCCCGGCACCGGTGATGCCACCCCCGATGACCAGTAGGTCGAAGTGGTCGGAGGCCAGTGCGGCCAGGGCCTCATTTCGGTGGAACCGGCCGGCGCTCGACGCGGCGACGCGGTCACGGATGGGCATGGGGAAAGCCTGCCACAGGTGGGTGGAGGGCCCGGGCGCCCATCGGAGGTGGCGACAGGGGCACCGTGGGGTGTGGTCAACGCTGCGGCCGGCCTCCTCCACGCCGTATCTACAACGATTGTTGAAAAACAATTGTTGGTGATAAAGTGGAAGGCGATGAAGACGCCCGACCAGTTGACCGAGTTGTTCCGGTCGACCGGTCGCAAAGTCACCGCTCAGCGGCAGTGCATCTTCCGGGTGCTGCAGGGTGACGTCACCCATCCGTCGGCCGAGTCGGTCCATGCCGTGGCCAGTCGGGAGATGGAGACCATCTCACTCAAGACCGTCTACCAGACCCTCTACGACTTGGCCGACCTGGGCGAGATCGCCGCCCTCGATGTAGGGACGGGGATGACCAGGTTCGACCCCAACGTCGACCATTCCCACCACCACCTGGTGTGTCGGAAATGTGGCAGTGTCCGCGATCTGATGACCACCTTTCCGGACCTCCGCATCCCCGAGGGCGCCGAACTGGGATTCGAGGTCGGCTCGGCGGAGATCGTCTTCCGCGGGCTGTGCCCGGAGTGTCGGGGAAAGGCCCGCCGGCGACGGGTACCGGTGGCGGCGAGATGATGACGAGGGTCCGATCGACCTGGTTCCGACGGCGATGCCGTCAGTGATGTCGTCAAACCAGCGCAGTACCAACCGATTCGTGGTATCCACCACGAGTTTCACCGCAACGAAAGGAACACCGTGGCAGAACTGAAAGACAGCAAGACCGAGGGCAACCTGAAGGAGGCTTTCGCCGGAGAGAGCCAGGCCAACCGGCGCTACCTGTATTTCGCGCAGAAGGCTGATGTCGAGGGCTATCCGGATGTCGCCGCCCTTTTCCGCTCGGTGGCCGAGGGGGAGACCGGGCATGCCTTCGGACACTTCGACTTCCTCCGACTGGTAGGAGACCCGGTGACCGGTGTGCCGGTGGGTCCGACCGAGGACAACCTCAAGTCAGCCATCGAGGGCGAGACCTACGAGTACTCGGAGATGTACCCCGGATTCGCCAAGACTGCTCGGGACGAGGGGTTCGAGGAGATTGCCGAGTGGTTCGAGACACTGGCCCGCGCCGAAAAGAGCCATGCCGGCCGGTTCAGCGAAGGGTTGGCCTCCGTCTCGTAGTCCCAATCACCGCGGCCGCGGTGGAACCATGACAGCGGCCGACGGCACCGGCCCCGGGTCAGACCCGGAGCCGGTGCCGTCCAACCCGCGACCGGTACGGGCCGCGTTCGAACTCGACCGGAAACGTCGGCAGGAGGACCGCCATGACCAGAATGCTCACCCTCGATGACATCGCCGACCAGCGGGCCTACGAGCGGGAGAGGGATGCCTTCCGGTCGCAGGTGATCGCCAAGAAGAAGCTGCGGCGTATCAGCGTGGGCCCGGTGATCACCCTCACCTTCGAGAGCTGGCTGACCATGCGGTTCCAGGTGCAGGAGATGGCCCGGGCCGAAAAGATGTTCAGCGACGAGCAGATCCAGCACGAGCTGGATGTGTACAACCGCCTGCTGCCGGCGCCCGGCGAACTGTCCGCCACGCTGTTCGTGGAACTCACCACTGAGGAGGACCTGCGGACCTGGCTGCCGCGCCTGGTCGGCGTCGAGCGGACCTGCGAGCTCCGGATCGGGAGTGGCGATGACGTCCAGGTGGTGGCCTCCACGCCTGAGGAGGAACACGACTCGCACCTCACCCGCCAAGAGACCACCTCGGCGGTGCATTACCTGCGGTTCCTGTTCACCGAGAATCAGGTCGGGGCCTTCGCAGCGCAACCGGTGGCCCTGGCCGTCAACCACCCGCAGTATCCCGACGGCCTCCCTGGCACCATCCTCAGTGAGGCAACCAAGAGCGAACTGGCCGTCGACCTGGCCGGCGCCTGACCGCGGAGGAGCTTCCGGTCGGTTCCGCTGAGGTTCCGGTTTCCGGCTCCGCTCTCCGGCTCCGGGGGTCAGAGGTAGGCCAGGTGGACGGCGGCTTCTGGCGTGTTGATCCGGAAGGTCAGGCTCTCCTCGATGTAGAAGTCGACGGTGGTGGCGTCGCTGTTGCGGTAGCCGACCGAAAAGTCCTCACCCACCGTGAGTACGAAGTCCCCACCCCGCTGGCTCAGCACCACGGCGCCGTCCACGGCCGGTGCCCACACCACCGGACCGTCCAGAATCTGGTGGAGGTGTTCGAAGACCGGATAGCCGCCGTGCTCGGTGGTCTCGGTCACTCCGGTGAAGCACCGAGCCCCGAGCGCGATGGCATACGGACCGGCCACGTCGGCGGCCCGCAGCGCGGCGACCGCCTTGGCCACGTGCTCCGGATACTGGGCGTAGTCGTCGCTGATGGCCACCTGCGGATGGGGGGTGGTGGTGGCGATTCCCTGGACACCGGCCTCCTCGTAGCCGTGGAACACCAGGTGGTCCTCGGCCAGTGCCGCCGTCCGTCCCGCGGCGATCACCGCGTCGAGGTCGAGATTGGTCGCCCCGCGGTCGGCGGCGGATAGTTCGGTGCGCGCCACGGTGAACGGAGTTCGGATCTCGAGGAGGGGGAGGACACGTCGCCGGGCCACCTCCACGCCCCCCAGGGGGCCGCTGTCCAGCCCGTCGATCCGCCCGGGGTCGACAGCCGAGGACTCCCATCCGAGGGGCCCGGAGAAATCGACCAGGCGCCGACCGGCCAGGTAGTGCTTGAGCGATCGTGCCGCCTCCTCGTCGATCTGGGACCAGGCGGCATCGGGGACGGGGGCCAACTCCCGGAAGAGGTGGTTCATGGGTAGATCCTGCTTTCACGTCGGAGGCTGCCGATACCGAGCGTTCCGTCGGTAGCGGCCGCCTGGGCCAGGGGATTGGGTGTGGGTGGCGCGACCAGGGTGAGCGTGTTGCGGTCGATGTGGGAGAACGGCTCGTCCCGCCCGGGAATGTCGAGTACCCCCTCCTCCTCGTAGGACCATGATCCGTCGGGGTGCGCGGTGACCTGCATGCGGTAGCTGAGGGTGCGGAAGGCCTGGTCGAGGAAGGGATTGGTCAGGATGCCATAGATTTCGGAGCCGACCGCGGCCCGGACCTCGAATTCGGTGGCCTCGGGTTCGGCGGTGCCACCGGCCAGAAGGACCTGACCCCGCGGGATGCCCAGAGTAAGGGTGACTGTCTGGGTGGCCGGTTCCCACAGCCAGTACCCGACCTGGTCGTGGAAGGTCTCGACTTCACCGGGCTTGACGATGTGGGTGTGGTAGCGGAGCCCGTAGAACAGCTGCGGGCCGTTGGTCTGCCGGTCGATGGGCTGCAACTCGTAGCGCTCGACGAAGGCGTTGGCCTCGGTGCCGCCCACGGCGGGGTGCTGGTCGGCTCCTCCGCTGCCCTCCCAGATGCCGGCCAGTGGTGCTAAGGGGCCCAGGTTGGCCAACGTGAAGGGGTCGCCGTCGGGCTCGGTGTAGATGTCGTCCCCGTAGGGCTCCACTCCGGTCCAGGTCATGGTGGGTCAGTCCCTCCGTTCGGCTGCTCGCTCGTCCGCTGCCAGCTCGTGGCAGGCCAGGCGGCCCGGTGACGGACTCCCTGCGGGGGACAGTGTAGGTCGGCGCCCGCCCGTCCCCTCTGGCTCCAGGTTCCGCGCCAGTAGCTGATCCCGACCTCAGTGAATCCATCGAGCAAGGTGCCCGGCAACCCGGCCGACCGGTTCGGAGCAAGGTGGTCCGCAGATGCTTTCTCCGGCACCCCGAGCGGGAGGCCCTGTCCGGACACCGAGGTGCCCGGCGGCTGGAGCACCTCGGTGCACGAAGGAGGACGACGATGAGCACGACAACCACCACCACCATTTCCGGAAACCTGACCCGCGATCCAGAGATCCGCTATACCCGCGACGGCCAGGCCACAACCACCCTCGGTGTCGCGGTCAATCGGCGCTGGCTCAACCGGGAGACCAATGAGTGGGAGGAATCGACCTCGTTCTTCGACGTGGTCACCTGGCGGGAGCTGGCCGAGAACGCCGCCCTCAGTCTGACCAAGGGGATGCGGGTGGTGGCGTCGGGACGCCTCGAGCAGCGCAGCTGGGAGACCGAGGACGGTGACCGGCGGTTCAAAGTGGAGATCGTGGCCGACGAGATCGGTGCCAGCCTCCGGTTCGCCACGGTGGATGTACACAAGGTCGAGCGCCGGCAGGGTGAGGACGACGAGGAAGCTGGCGAGGACCGGTCAGCCCAGGAGCTGGCCTCCCCGGCATGAGTGGCGGGACGGTCGGCTTGGACGCGCCGGCTACCTGGGCAGGGCCCGACAGTGGGCCGCGGCCGGTGGCCTTCACCGCCACGGTGCAGCTCTCCAAGTGCGAGGTGTTTGCAGCCTGTCAGGCGCTGGCCGATGCCGACCGGGTGCTGGTGGCCACCGGTAGCCTCGACGTGGCCGAGGCGCTGGGGGACCTGTTCGAGCTCCTCGAACAACGGCTCACCGCCGTCTGACCACCGGACCGGACCACCGGATACCGTCGGTCACGACTGGCCCGTGGGTCAGTGGGTCAGTGGGTCAGTCGGGCGGAGCCTCCGGCTGGTACTCGAGGGAGAGGGAGTTCACGCAATAGCGCAGTCCGGTCGGAGCTGGTCCGTCGGGGAAGACGTGTCCCAGGTGGCCCCCACAGCGGGCACAGGTGATCTCGGTCCGCCTCATCCAGAAGCTCCTGTCCTCGTGTTCGGCGATGACGCCGTCGTCGAGGGCACGGTAGAAGCTCGGCCACCCGGTGCCCGATTCGAACTTGGTGTCGGAGGGGAACAGTGCCGCCCCGCACCCGGCACAGCTGAACACCCCACTCCCCTCGACGTGCAGCAGTTCGCCGGACCAGGCCGGCTCGGTACCTTTCTTGCGGAGCACGGCGTAGCGCTCGGGGGAGAGCTTCGCCCGCCACTCCCGATCGGTCAGCTCTACTGCTCCGTCCTGTTCTACTGCTCCGTCCTGTTCTACTGCTCCGTCCCGTTCCACCGCTCCGTCCTGTTCCACCGCTCCGTCCTGTTCCACCGCTCCGTCCTGTTCCACCGCTCTGGTGGTCTCCCTCGGCCCATCGCTCATCGGCTGCTCCTTGTCCTTACTGCACCGGGTCAACGCCGGTCGGTTGCCGGCTGTTCCCGGCCGGTCTGAGCATGAAGCTGGTTTGCTAACGTCGCGTCAGATCTCGGAGGACCCTCGACCAGGGCAGTGGCACCAGGGAGCGGGCGCTGGGGCACCGGGCGCCATCCGCGGGCCCGTCCGGTCTCGCCGACGCCACCACGACACCACAGGACGCCCCGACATGGACCTTCGAGACCGACCCGAGGACGAGGCCTTCCGCAAGGAGATCCGCGCCTGGTTGGCCGACCACGTGGTGGGCGAGTTCGCCGAACTCGGGGGACGGGGCGGCTCGGGGGACGAGACCTACGGATTCGAAACCCGACTGGCCTGGGAGCGGGACCTGGCCGCGGGGGGGTGGACCGGCATCGGTTGGCCCGTCGAGTACGGGGGCCGGGGCGCGTCCATCGCCCACCAGGTCATCTTCAACGAGGAGTACGTGCGGGCGGCGGCCCCCGGACG
The DNA here is from genome assembly GCA_963824355.1 of uncultured Acidimicrobiaceae bacterium. Lineage (GTDB taxonomy): Bacteria > Actinomycetota > Acidimicrobiia > Acidimicrobiales > RAAP-2 > Bog-756. The sequence continues at coordinate 1,040,475 of CAWGOY010000017.1, forward strand.
GGTGAGTGTCCTCGGGGAGGGACTCCTCGGCCCCACCCTCATCCAGTACGGGACACCCGAACAGAAGGCGCGGTTCCTTCCCCGTATCCTCGACGGCACCGAACTGTGGTGCCAGGGCTACTCCGAACCCGACGCCGGCAGCGACCTGGCCAATGTCAAGACCCGGGCCCGGCTGGACGGCGACCAGTGGGTGGTCGACGGCCAGAAGGTGTGGACCTCGCTGGCCCACCAGGCCGACTGGTGCTTCGTGGTGTGCCGGACCGAGCCTGGCTCCGTCCGCCACCGGGGACTCTCGTACCTGCTGGTACCCATGGACCAGCCCGGGGTCGAGGTCCGGCCCATCACCCAGATCACCCGGACCTCCGAGTTCAACGAGGTCTTCTTCGACGGGGCCCGCACCCACGCCGACCTGGTGGTGGGCGAGGTCGGGGACGGCTGGCGGGTGGCGCTGGCCACGCTGGCCTTCGAGCGTGGAGTGGGTTTGCTCGGCCACCAGCTCTCATTCCGTCGCGAATTCGACCATCTGGTCGATCTGGCCCGTGACAACGGATCGGTCGGTCGGCCGCTCATCCGTCAGCGCCTGGCCCGCTCCTATGCCGAGCTCGAGATCCTCCGGTTCAACACGCTGCGCAGCCTGTCCGGCTTCGACGGCCCGGTGGCCCCGCCGGAGGCCTCGATCAGCAAGCTGTACTGGGCTTCGTGGCACCAGCGGTTCGGGGAGTTGGCCACAGATATCGCCGGCCTGTCCGGCCTGGTGGCCGAAGAACCGCCCTACGAGCTCGACGCCTTCCAGCGCTCATTCCTGTTCAGCCGGTCGGAGACCATCTACGGCGGCTCCAACGAGATCCAGAAGAACATCATCGGCGAGCGGGTGCTCGGCCTGCCGCCTGAACCGAAGGGGGTCGGTCGATGACCAACGGAGCAGCGACAGCCCAAGGGGGTGCACCGACACCGCCACCCCTGCCCACCGGCCATGGACTGCTGGCCGGTCGGGTGGTGGTGATCACCGCGGCGGCCGGCACCGGGATAGGGTTCGCCACCGCCAAGCGTTGCGTGGAAGAGGGGGCGGCCGTTGTGGTGTCCGACGCCCACGAGCGCCGGTTGGGCGAGGCGGCCGACGCGCTCGCCCGGCTGCCCGAGCTGTCCGGGGAGCGTCCCCTGGCCGTGGTGTGCGACGTGACCGACGAGGACCAGGTGGTTCGGCTCTACGACACCGCCGTCGAGCGGCACGGCCACTTCGACGTGGCCGTCAACAACGCCGGTCTGGGCGGCCAGGTGGAGGTGGTCGACATGACCGACGAGCAGTGGTCGCTGGTCCTCGACGTAACGCTGACCGGCACCTTCCGCTGTACCCGGGCCGCCCTGCGTCACTTCTACCAGCGGGGGGAGGGAGGCGTCATCGTCAACAACGCCTCGGTGCTCGGGTGGCGGGCCCAGGCCGGCCAATCCCACTACGCGGCGGCCAAGGCCGGGGTGATGGCCCTGACCCGGTGCAGTGCGGTCGAGGCCGCCGCTCACAACGTCCGGATCAACGCCGTAGCCCCGAGCTTGGCCGTGCACCCCTTCCTCAACCGGGTCATGTCTGACGAGGATCTGGCCGAACTCAGCCGACGTGAGGTGTTGGGGCGGGGGGCCGACGTAGGCGAGGTGGCCAACGTGATCACCTTCCTGGCCAGCGAGTACGCCACCTTCATGACCGGCGAGGTGGTCTCGGTGAGCAGCCAGCACCCTTGAGGGGCCGGGGGCTGCGCCCGGGGAGCGCCCCCGACACGCCGAGCCGCGGCCCGGTAGCGACCTCGCGGATCGCCTTCGGCCTGGCCGCTGCGGAGGGAGCATGCACTACCCTGACGACGTGTCAGATATCACCGATCCCCGTGGGGATCTCCAATGGGGGACCATCCCCGGCCTGGTGGAGGATGCCGCGGCCCGCTTCGGCGAGGCGGAGGCGCTGGTCGACGTCCATGGTCCGCACGGGAAGACGGTCCGGCTGACCTTCGACCAGCTGGCCGAGGACGTGGCTGCAGCGACCCGGGCCGTTGTGGCCAACGGCATCGAACGGGGCGATCGGGTGGCCATCTGGGCCCCGAACTGTGCCGAATGGGTGGTCGCCGCTCTCGGTGCGGTCGGCGCCGGGGCCCTCCTCGTCCCGCTCAACACACGCTTCAAGGGGGCCGAGGCTGCCGCCATCCTGGCTCGGTCGGGGGCCAGGATGCTCTTCACCGTGGAGGGGTTCTTGAACACGGATTTCCCGAAGATGCTGGACGAAGCAGCGGCGCAGGGATTCAAGGTCCCCGAACTTCAGCGGGTGGTGGTGCTGCGGAGCGGCGACACGCCGGTGCGGGCGGCCACTGCCAAAGGTGATCCGGTGGTGGAGTGGGAGGTCTTCCTCCAGGAGGGCAGCAAGTGCTCGTCCGATGTGGCTGCTGGTCGGACCGCGTCCATCACCAGTGGCGACCTCTCCGACCTGGTCTTCACCTCGGGGACCACCGGTCAGGCCAAAGGGGCGATGACCACGCACGGGCAGACCCTGCGCACCTTCGCCACCTGGTCCGAGATCGTCGGGCTCCGGAAGGGCGACCGATACCTGATCGTGAACCCGTTCTTTCACACCTTCGGGTACAAGGCGGGGATCCTGGCCTGCCTCATGACCGGCGCCACCATGGTCCCCGAGCCGGTCTTCGACGTCGACCGGGTGGTCCAGCGCGTCGAGGAGGAGCGCATCTCGGTGTTGCCGGGACCTCCGACCATCTTCCAGTCCATCCTCGACCATCCCGATCGCAAGACCTTCGAGCTGTCGACCCTGCGCCTGGTGGTCACCGGGGCGGCGGTGGTGCCGGTCGAACTGGTCACCGCACTGTGGTCGGACCTGGGCATCGAGACCGTCCTCACCGCCTACGGTCTGACCGAGGCCACCGGCACGGTGACCATGTGCCGACGGGGTGACTCGGCCGCGGTGATCGCCGGCACCTCCGGCCGGGCCATCCCCGATGTCGATGTCCGGATCGTGGATCCGGAAGGGGCCGAGCTTCCCCGGGGGGAGGCCGGCGAGGTGGTGGTGCGCGGCTACAACGTCATGCGGGGGTACTTCAACGACGCCGAGGCCACCGACGAGGCCATCGATCGCCAGGGATGGCTGCACACCGGTGACGTCGGGGTGATGGACGACGGGGGCAACGTGGCCATCACCGACCGGATCAAGGACATGTACGTGAGTGGCGGCTTCAACGTGTACCCGGCAGAGATCGAAGCCGCCCTCCGCAGCCACCCGGCCGTGAACCAGGTAGCGGTGATCGGGGTGCCCGACCGGAGGATGGGTGAGGTCGGCCTGGCCCTGGTGGTGCCGACGCCCGGGGTCCCTCTCGAGGGGATCGACGGGGACCTACTCGGCTGGGCCAAGGAACGGCTGGCCAATTACAAGGTGCCCCGCCGCGTGGAACTGGTGGGGCAGTTGCCGGTCAACGCCAGTGGCAAGGTACTCAAGAGGGAGCTGCGCGACCAGTACGCCACCGCCGGTTGAACACCTGGGTTCGTCGGCACCGGGCACCAGCCCCCGACCACACAAGCAGCAACCCACCACAGAAGCAGGAAGTGAGCAGGACAGCAGCGACCGAGCCGGGTTACCGAGCCGAACCACACGAACACCGGCCGAACCCCACAACGAAGAGAGGGAGGGATGCCATGCGAGGCATCGTCTACACCGGTGATGACGCGGAGGTCACCGACGAGTTGGAAGTGCGCGATCCTGGGCCCAACGAGGTTCGGGTGGCCATCGGCGCGGCCGGGGTGTGTCACAGCGACCTGTCGGTCATCAACGGAACGATCCAGTGGCGGGCCCCTTCGGTCCTGGGCCACGAAGGGGCCGGCGTGGTCGAGTCGGTGGGCTCCGAGGTGACATCGGTCAAGGAGGGCGACCACGTGGTCATTGCCACCCTGGCCAGCTGTGGAACGTGCCGGGCCTGCAGCATCGGCCACCCGACCTGGTGTGTGAAGACCCTGGGCAATGTGTCCCAGCCCTTCACCTACAAGGGGGAGCCGGCGTCGAACTTCGCCGGCACCTCGGTGTTCACCGAGCAGACGGTGATCAAGGAGGTCCAGGCCATCAAGATCTCCAAGGATGTCCCGATGACGTCGGCCTGTCTGATCGGCTGTGGCGTGCTGACCGGGGTGGGGGCGGTGCTCAACCGGGCCAAGGTCCAGGCCGGCGAGACCGCCGCGGTGTTCGGCGTGGGTGGTGTCGGCCTCAACGTGATCCAGGGTCTGCGTATTGCCGGGGCCAGCCGGATCATCGCCGTCGACACCATGGCGTCGAAAGAGGAGCTGGCCCGCCGGTTCGGGGCCACCCACTTCGTCGACGCCTCGGCCACCGATGCGGTGGCTGCCATCCGCGAGTTGGTACCGCCCGGCCCGGCCCGGCTGTCCGGGGCCCTGGGGTGGACCGGAGGGGTCAACTGGTCGTTCGACTGCGTGGGCCACCCGGCGGTGTTGCGTAACGCCCTCGACGTGCTCGACTGGGGGGGCAACGCCCTGGCCATCGGCATCCCACCCCAGGGGACCGAGGTCTCCGTCGACGTCAACGCCCTGGCCTACGTCGACCGCGGGCTCCTCGGCTGCCGCTACGGTTCTGCCCGGCCCCATCACGACGTCCCGCTGATGGTCGAGCTCTATCTCTCGGGCGCCCTCTTACTCGACGAGCTGGTCACCGAGCAGCGCCCGGTCGAGGGCTTCCGTGAGATCGTGGAGGAGATGGAGGCAGGCAAACTGGCCCGGGGTGTGCTGACCTTCGCCTAAGGGAGGGCCGGTCGGGCAGGTACCGGACCGGGCAGCAGGCCTGACCGGCCACTTGACCGGCACCGGTGGCGGGTCGAGAATCGGTCCCGTGTCCAGCGCCGAGGTCGACGACTACCTGGCCCAGGTCGTAGAACCCAAGCGGACCACGCTCGAGCACCTCCGCCGGACCATTCTCGCGGTGGTCCCGGAGGCCGACGAGGGGATCTCGTACGGCTTTCCCGCCTACCGAGTCGAGGGCAAGGTCATCGCCGGATTCGCCGCCTTCAAGCGCCATCTGAGCTACCTGCCCCACAGCGGGTCGGTGTTCCCCGTGCTGGCCGACGAACTGGCGCCCTACACGACCTCGACCGGGGCGCTCCAGTTCGCTGTCGACACGCCCCTGCCTCAGTCTCTGGTCGAGCACCTGGTCAGAGTGCGGATCGCCCAGGCGTTTCCCGACGGCAACCAGGTTCAGCCGGACTCGCACCGGTAGCCGGCGGGGTCCCGGCGCCAGGCCGGCATCGGGAGTGACAGACTCGGCGCATGGTCAAGCGCAATCCGAGGGTGGCGGTCATGGTGGCGGCCGTGCTGGCCTGGGCCATCGTCACACCGATCACCTGGAGGGACCTCCGCCGCCGGCCGGCGAATCAGGTGCGAGGCCCCAAGTGGCTGTGGCGTCTGGCCAGTGCCAATCTGACCGGGTCGGTGGCCTACTTCCTGTTGGGTCGGAAACGAGCGGACTGATCGGTACAGCGGTTCGGGGCCGGTTGCGGGACGCGGTCCTGGCCCTGGACGACGAGTGGCGCGACCAGGTCGAGGCGGGGCTTCTCCGGTAGCGCAGCGTGGGTATTAGGGCTCGGTGGGCGGCAGGGAAACCCCGGAGGTGGCCCTGTTACAGTCGGCTCCCGCTATGACGGTGCGTCAGATCAGGGGCGAGTTCGAGACGGTGGTCGAGGTGCTTCGGGCCGCCGCCCTCGTCAATGCCGACGTCGAGGCCTACGTGGAGCCGGCCACCGCCACCACCGAACGCCGATCGGTGACCTTCGCCGCCTGGGACCGGGCTGCCGATGGTGTGGCCGGCCTCTTCGCCGATCGCGGGGTCACCCGCGGATCGGTGGTGGGTCTGCTCCTGCCCAGTTCCATCGACTACATGATCTGCTACGCGGCGGCCACGCGACTGGGTGCGGTGACCTCCGGCATCAACCTCCGTCTGGGGGCGCCCGAGGTGGCCTCCATCCTCGAACGGATCCGCCCGATCCTGACCGTGGTCGAGGACGAGGCCGATGAGGGGGCCCGCGGGGGTGGACCCACCGGTGGGCTGGTCCGCCGCACCGAGCTCCAGGCAGCTGTGGACCGTCCTCCACCAGCAGACCTTCCGCGGCTGGAGCCCACCGATCCGGTCACCGTTGTGTGGACCAGCGGAACCACCGGACTGCCCAAGGGGGCGGTCTTCGACCACGCCAGCCTGGAGGCGGTGGCGGCCGGCACCGACGTGTTGTCCGAGCCGGGTGACCGCCGCCTGTCGCCGTTGCCGTTCGCCCACGTCGGCTCGATGACCCGGACCTGGGACGAGGTGGCCAACGCGGTGACCACGGTGATCACACCCACCCCGTGGAGGGCGGCCGACGCCATCGCCATCATGGCCGAGGAACGGATCACCGTGGCCCAGGGAGTGCCCACGCAGTGGGCCCTGGTGATGGACCACCCCGACCTGGCCGGGGCCGACCTCTCGTCGTTGCGCATCGTGGGCACCGGCGCCTCCCGGGTGCCTGCCGAACTGGTGGCGGCCATGCGTCGTCGATTCGGCGTTCCGGTGGTGGTCCGTTATACGTCGACCGAGGCCTCGTTGGGTACCGGCACCGTGCCCGGGGATTCCGACGACGTGGTGGCCACCACGGTGGGTCGTCCGGTTCCCGGAGTGTCACTGGCCATCGCCGACGAAGAGGGCCGGCCCGTGCCTGACGGGGAGGTCGGCCGGGTCAGGCTCCACTCGGAGGCGGTCATGCGGGGCTACTGGGGTGGCCCGCCGCAGGGTGTCGGCGCCTCCGGCGTGGTCTACGACCGGGTGGCCACGCAAGGCGTGCTCGGCGAGGACGGATGGCTGACCACCGGTGACTTCGGGTTCCTCGACGGGCGGGGCTGCCTACACCTGGTGGGGAGGGCCAACGAGCTCTACATCCGCGGCGGCTACAACGTCTATCCGGCCGAGGTCGAAGGGGTACTCAGTGCCCATCCGGCGGTGGGACAGGTGGCAGTGGTGGGGGCTCCCGACCCGGTCCTCGGTGAGATCGGCGTGGCCTTCGTGGTGCCGGCGGAGGGCACCGACGACGACCCGGTCCGAGCGGCAGGGGACACAGCCGCGCTGCTCGATGTGCTGAAGGCCACCGCCCGGGGATCGTTGGCTGACTACAAGGCGCCCGACCGGGTGGTGGTCCTGGACAGCCTCCCTCTCACCTCGATGATGAAGGTGGACAAGCGGGTGCTGGCCGAACAGGCAGCTGCGCTGCCTCCCCGACTGCCGTCCCCGACCGGGACCGGGCGGTCAGGGACCACCGCTGACCGATCATCCACTGCGAACGGAGCACGAGCATCATGACCGACTTCATCGAGCAGATGGCGGAGCGCACGGAGGCCCGCGGTTGGGTGGGCGCGCCGAGCCTGTGGGAGCTCATCGAACGGCGGGCCGCGGCTTCGCCCGACGCCGTATTGGCCCACGAGGACACCGGGCGCGAGCTCACCTTCCTCCAGTACCGGGACGCTTGCCTGCGGGCTGCCGCCGGACTGCACGCCGTCCACGGGGTGGGCCCGGGCACCGCGGTGAGTTGGGAGCTCCCCACCTGGAACGAGTCGTTGGTGCTGGTGGGAGCTCTGGCCCGCCTGGGGGCCCAGCAGAACCCGCTCATCCCCATCTACCGCCGGCGGGAGGTGGGCTTCATCACCGCCCAGAGCCAGGCCAGCCTGCTCGTGGTGCCCACCGTCTACCGGGGTTTCGATTTCGAGGCCATGGCCAGGGCCATCGCCGCCGAGCGGTCCGACCTGTCGGTGCTGGTGGTCGACCGCGACCTCCCCGACGGCGACCCCTCGGGCGTACCCATGCCCGAGACACCGCCACCTCGTGCCGCCGACGCCCCCACCCGCTGGCTGTTCTACACGTCGGGAACCACCGCCGACCCCAAGGGGGCACCCCACTCCGACCTCACGGTGATGGCCTCGGCCCTGGCCATGGCCGAATGCCTCGACATCGGGCCCGACGACGTATCGGCCCTGGTTTTCCCCTTCACCCACATCGGGGGGATCGGATGGCTGATGGCCGCGCTCTTCACCGGATGCACCCTGTTGATCACCGAAGCGTTCGATCCCAAGGCCACCCCGGCCTTCCTGGCCGCCAACGGAGTCACCCTGGCCGGCTCGGGTACGCCGTTCCATCTGGCTTACCTGGCCGCCCAGCGGGCGGCCCCCGACGCAACCCTGTTCCCCCACATCCGGTCCTACCCGGGCGGCGGTGCACCCAAGCCACCCCAGCTTCACCACGACCTGAAAGCGGAGATCGGCGGGGTGGGCATCGTGTCCGGCTACGGGCTCACCGAGGCGCCCATCGTGGTCATGGCCACCACCCACGACCCCGACGACAAGCTGGCCAACACCGAAGGCCGGCCCACCCCGGGAGTGGACCTGGTGGTGGTCGGGCTCGACGGTGTCCGGGTGGGACCCGGCGAGGAGGGCGAGATCCGGCTGAAGGGCCCCCAGGTGATCCGGGGTTATCTCGACCCTTCGCTGGACGCCGAGGCCTTCGATGAGGACGGCTACTTCCGCAGCGGTGACCTGGGCGTGGTCGACGCCGACGGTTACGTCACCATCACCGGCCGGCTGAAGGACGTGATCATCCGCCACGGCGAGAACATCTCAGCCAAGGAGGTCGAGGACCTCCTCTACGGCCACCCGGCGGTGGCCGACGTGGCTGTGATCGGCCTCCCCGACCCGAACACCGGGGAACGGGCCTGCGCGGTCGTCGCGGTGAAGGAGGGCCAGGCCTTCTCATTGGAGGAGATGGCCACCTTCCTGCGGGGCCAGGGGCTTCGGGTCCAGTCCATCCCCGAGCAGCTCGAGCTGGTGGACACCGTTCCCCGCAACCCGGCGGGCAAGATCCTCAAGCACACCCTGCGCGAGCGGTTCGGCCCGCCGGCCCCCGGCCCGGCGGGTTCGGCCCCGTCCTCCGACGAAAGGAAACCATGAGCCCCATCCAACGAGTCACGCTGGGCCAGGGAGGCGCCGAGCACGAGGCCGCCGACGCGGCAGTCCGCTCGTTCACCGGGCACCGTTTCGCCGACAAGGTGGCGGTGGTCACCGGAGCCGGCTCGGGGCTCGGACGGGCGGTGGCCGAGCGCCTGGCCGCCGAAGGGGCGGGGGTGGCCGCTCTCGACGTGGCCGAGGACAACCTGGCCGCCACGGTGGCCACCATCAACGCCGAGGGTGGCACTGGTGCCGCCTTCCCCTGCGATGTGACCTCGGAGTCGGCGGTAGGAGAGGCGGTCGCCGCTCTGGTGCAACAGCTCGGACCGCCCACCGTGGTCTGCAATGTGGCCGGCATCGGTGGCTTCTTCAATACGGCGGACATGCCACTCGAGCGGTGGGAGCGGATCCTCGGCGTCAACCTCACCGGCCCCTTCCTGGTCTGTCGGGCCACCCTGCCCCACCTGCTCGAGCACGGCGGATCGATCGTCAACGTGGCCTCGAATACCGCGCTGATGGGCCAGTCCTACTCGGCCGCCTACTGCGCCTCGAAGGCCGGCCTGCTGATGTTCTCCAAGGCCCTGGCGGCCGAGTACCTGTCCCGCGGCGTGCGGGTCAACGTGGTCGCCCCCGGCGGGATCGACACACCGTTGATGGGCACCTTCGAACTCCCCGAGGGGGCCGACTTCAAGGAGTTGACCAAGATCATGACGCCCATGGGATTCGCCACCCCGGCCGAGATCGCCGCCTCGGTGGCCTTCATTGCCTCCGACGAGTCGCTCTACACCACCGGAGCGGTCCTCTCGGTCGACGGTGGGCTGACCATTTGATGACCGACCCATCTTGATGACCGACCCATCTTGATGACCGACCCATCTTGATGACCGACCCACCTCCGGTGACGCGCTGGGAGAGCGACTTCGACGTGCTCGACCATCGCTACGTGGACGATCCCTTCGCTATCTGGGACGACCTGCGCCGGATCTGTCCGGTGGCCCACACCGACCGGCGGGGTAGCACCTGGTTGCCCACCCGTTACCAGGACGTGGTCGACCTGGCCCATGACATCGAGCACTTCAGCTCGACCCAGATCCTGGTCATCCCGTTCGATGGCGAGGCCCCCGACGAACCGGTGCTCGAGTATGGGGTGCCGCCCATATCGGCCGACCCGCCGCTCCATACCTGGACCCGTCGCCTCCTCCTTCCCCGGTTCTCGCACCGGCGGGTCGAGGGCTATGAACCGATGACCCGCACGTTGTGTGCCGAGCTGGTGGACGGCTTCGCAACTGCCGGGGTCGTCGACGCCGCCGGTCAGTACGCACAGCAGATTCCCGTCCGGGTCATCGCCTCCATCCTCGGTGTGCCCACCGCGTTGTCGGATACCTTCACCGGTTGGGTGCGGGACGCCCTCGAGTTCGCCGACGACCCCGACCGACGGCGCCGGGGCATGGAGGGCCTCATCGAGTACTTCGTGGCCGAGGTGGAACGGCGCAAATCTGAGCCGGGTGACGATCTGCTCAGCGAGCTGCTGCACAGTGAGTTCGACGGGGCTCCGGTGGAGGAGAGCGTGGTGCTCGGCGTGGCCGCACTGGTCCTCATTGCCGGCGTGGACACCACCTGGAGTGCCATCGGCTCGTCGCTCTGGCACCTGGCCACCCATCCCGACGACCGGGAGCGTCTGGTGGACGAGCCCGGCTTGCTGCCCGTGGCCATCGAAGTGCTGCTGCGGGCCTACTCGCCGGTGACCATGGCCCGGGTGGTGCCCGCCGATGTCGAGTTCCAGGGGTGCCCGATGCACGCCGGTGACAAGGTGCTGATGAACTTCCCGGCCGCCAACCGCGACCCCGAGGTGTTCGAGCAGGCCGACACGGTGGTGCTCGACCGGGCCATCAACCGCCACGTGGCCTTCGGCTCCGGCATCCACCGGTGTGCCGGTTCCAACCTGGCCCGCATGGAGCTGCGGGTGGCCCTCGAGGAGTGGCTGACCCGGATCCCCAACTTCGAGCTGGCCGACGGGGCCGAGGTGACCTGGGCCGGCGGGCAGGTACGTGGTCCCCGTCAGCTGCCGGTGGTGTTCCCGTGAGGATCCGGGTCGATCCCGACAAGTGCCAGGGCCACGCCCGGTGCTACGGGATCGCCCCCGAGCTCTTCGAGGTGGACGACTACGGCCTGTCCACGGCGGTGGGGGACGGGACGGTCCCCTCCGGCCTGGAGGACCGGGCCCGGCTGGCCATGGCCAACTGCCCCGAGTACGCCGTCGAGATCATGGCCGAGTAGGCCCGCCAGCTCCGACTGGCGAGCCGACCGGCCCGGCGCCGTTCAGGACAGGCGCTCGACGATCATGGCCATGCCCTGGCCGCCCCCGACGCACATCGACTCGAGGCCGATGGTCTTGCCGGTGTCCTCCAGCGCGTTGAGCAGCGTGGTCATGATGCGGGCGCCGGTCTGGCCGAAGGGGTGGCCGAGGGCGATGGCGCCCGCCCTTCACGTTGAGCTTGTCGTAGCTGATGCCGAGCTCGCTGGGCCGAGGGCACCACCTGGGCGGCGAAGGCCTCGTTGATCTCCACCAGGTCGATGTCGTCGATGGTCATGTCGGCCCGGGCCAGGGTCTGGCGGATGGCCTCGACCGGGCCGAGCCCCATGATCTCGGGGTTGAGGCCGGACACCCCGCTGGCCACGATGCGGGCCAGGGGGGTGATGCCCAGCTCGCGGGCCTTGGTGTCGCTCATCACGACCACGGCGGCCGCCCCGTCGTTGAGCGGGCAGGCGTTGCCGGCGGTGACCGTGCCGCCCTCCCGGAACACCGGCTTGAGGCCGGCCAGACCTCTCGAGGGTGGTGCCGGGCCGGGGCCCGTCGTCCTTGGTCACCACGGTGCCGTCCGGGGTGGTGACCGGGATGATCTCCCGGTCGAAGAAGCCGGCCTCCTGGGCGGCCACCGCCCGGGTCTGGGACTGCAGGGCGAACTCGTCCTGCTCCTCGCGGCTGACCTTCTTGAACTCGGCCACGTTCTCGGCCGTCTGGCCCATGGCGATGTAGACGTCGGGCAGGCCGGCCAGCGGCGTCCACGGCTCGCCGGCGGCCGGGGTGCGCTCCACGGTGCGGGCCTCGGCCTCGGCGAACAGGGGGTTGTGGGGGCCGGTGTCGGCGGCGCCGTGCAGGTAGCGGCTGACCGTCTCGACGCCGGCGGCGACGAACACGTCACCCTCGCCGGCCCGGATGGCGTGGGCGGCCATGCGGATGGTCTGGAGCGACGACGAGCAGTAGCGGTTGACGGTCACCCCGGGCACGTCGGGCAGGCCGGCCAGCAGGGCGGCCACCCGGCCGACGTTGTAGCCGGCCTCGCCGCCGGGCTGGCCTGAGCCCATGATGACGTCCTCGACCGTCTGGGGGTCGAGCTGGGGCACCTTGGCCAGGACCTCGCGGATGACCAGGGCGGCCAGGTCGTCGGGCCGGCACTCGACCAGGGATCCCTTGTTGGCCCGGCCGATCGGGGTCCGGCCGGTGGCGACGATGACGGCTTCGGGCATGTGGTGCTCCTCGGGACTGGGCGGCTGGACTCGGCGACTGATCCGCTGCGACGCGTTGCCGAAGGGCGGTGACGGTGTCCGCGTGGGCACTCGGCCGGCGCCGATCGACCAGCGCGGAAGGCTACCCCGGCGCTGTACCGGCTGGCAACTCGGGCATGGACCGGCCCGGTGGCGTCGCCGCCTGCAGGTGCATGTAACGTGTTCTACCGGCGTTGGCCACGAGCAGCGCAGGCGCCTGGCCGGCCGAGCCGGCACTGCGCACCACGACCGGGAGGGACCCCATGGAGATCGGCTACACCGAGGAGCACGAGGCGCTCCGCAACCAGCCTGCGCGAGTACTACGCCAACCTGCTCACCCCCGAGGTCGAGGCCCAGCTGGCCGACAGCCACGGGATCGGGCCCGACATGCGCCGGGTGGTCAAGCAGATGGCCGCCGACGGGTGGCTGGGCATCGGCTGGCCCACCGAGTACGGCGGCCAGGGCCGCTCGGCCATCGAGCAGTACATCTTCTTCGACGAGTCGATGCGGGCCGGTGCCCCGGTGCCCATGCTGACCATCAACACCGTGGGTCCGACCATCATGGACTTCGGCACCGCACGAGCAGAAGGAGTTCTTCCTCCCGAAGATCCTGGCCGGCGACATCCACTTCTGCATCGGCTACACCGAGCCCGAGTCCGGCACCGACCTGGCCTCGCTGCAGACCCGGGCGGTGCGCGACGGCGACGAGTACGTCATCAACGGCCAGAAGATCTACACCTCGCTGGCCGGCGGACGCCGACTACATCTGGCTGGCCACCCGCACCGATCCGGAGGTGGCCAAGCACAAGGGCATCTCGATGTTCATCGTGCCCATGGACACCCCGGGCATCAAGGTGGTGCCCATGCATCTGCTCGGCGACCACAACATCAACTACACCTTCTACGAGGACGTGCGGGTCCCGGCGGCCAACCTGGTCGGCGGGGAGAACAACGGCTGGTCGCTGATCACCAACCAGCTCAACCACGAGCGGGTCACCCTGTGCTCGTCGGGGATCATCGAGCGGGCCCTCGACCGACGTGCGGGCCTGGGCCCAGAACACCAAGCTGGCCGACGGCCGCCGGGTGATCGACCAGGAGTGGGTGCAGGTCCACCTGGCCCGCATCTACGCCCGGCTCGAGTTCCTCAAGCTCATCAACTGGAAGGTGGCGTGGACGGCCACCCAGGGCCACCTCGACGTGGCCGACGCCTCGACCACCAAGGTGTTCGGCACCGAGTTCTACATGGAGGCCTTCAAGCTGATGCTGGAGGTGGTCGGCCAGGCCGGCTACCTGACCCGGGGCAGCCCCGAGGCGGTGCTGGCCGGGCGGCTCGAGATGTACGCCCGCAGCCTGGTCATCCTGACCTTCGGCGGTGGCACCAACGAGATCCAGCGGGACCTGATCGCCATCTTCGGCCTGGGCCTGCCCCGGTCGCTGCGCTAGGCCGCCCACCACCGGCGACTCCGAGAGAACAGGAATCAGAACATGGACTTCTCCTTCAGCGAGGAACAAGAGGCCGTGCGGGAGCTGGCCGACCGGATCTTCACCGACCTGGCCACCCACGAGCGGCTGCGCGAGATCGAGGCCGAGCCCGACGGCGACCGCTTCGACCGCAAGCTGTGGGCCGAACTGGCCGCCGCCGGCCTGCTGGGCATCGCCCTGCCCGAAGAGGTGGGCGGGGCCGGGCTCGGGTTCGTCGAGACCGGCCTGCTGGTCGAGGCCACCGGGCGACAGCGCGGCCTACGTGCCCACCATCGAGACCCTGGCCGCAGCGGCCGCCGCCGTGGCCGAGTTCGGCACCGAGGCACCAGCGTCCAGCGCTGGCTGCCCGGCGTGGTGGCCGGCGACACTGGTGCTGACCACCGCCCTGGTCGAGCTGGGTGGGGAGCCGAGCGCCCCGTCGGTCGTGGCCGAGCGGAACGGGGAGGGCTGGACCCTGTCGGGGACCAAGGCCTGCGTGCCGTCGGGCATGATCGCCGACGCCGTGCTGGTGCCGGCCCGGGTGGAGCCCGAGTCGGTGGCCGTGTTCATCGTGGACACCGCGGCGACCGGGGTCAGCCGTGAGCGCCAGGTGGCCAACACCGGCCAACCCGAGGCCATCCTCACCCTGGCCGCTACCCCGGTGGGCGCCGACGCGACTGCTCGGGTCGGTCGAGGACGGCGCCGCCATCATCGACTGGCTGGTCCAGCGGACCACGGCGGCCCTGGCCCTGGCCCAGGCCGGCGCCGCCGCGGCCGCCCTGGCCCTGGTGGCCGAGTACACCAAGACCCGTGAGCAGTTCGGCAAGCCCATCGCCACCTTCCAGGCGGTGGGCCAGCGGGCCGCCGACGCCTACGTGGACACCGAGGCCATCCGGCTCACCGCCTGGCAGGCCGCCTGGCGGATCGCCGAGGGCCTCCCGGCCGACAAGGAGGTGGCGGTGGCCAAGTTCTGGGCGGCCGACGGTGGCCAGCGGGTGGTCCACGCCGCCGTCCATCTCCACGGTGGGGTGGGCGTCGACCGCGACTACCCGCTGCACCGGTACTTCCTCATGACCAAGCACATCGAGCTGACCCTGGGGGGCGCCACCGACCAGCTGCTCAGCTGGGGCCACCCTGGCGCGAGCCGGTCTGACTGAGCCCGGCCGTCCCGGCCGGTGCCGCTGACCCGAGCCTGGTGGCCGGTGGCATGGGCCGGTGCCGACGGGAGGATCCGATGGTGATGGGCCGACGCCGGGGTGGCCCGGTCGTCGTGGCCCATCGCCACCACCGACCTGGTCGGACTGGCCGGCCAGCTCGTCGGTGGCCCTGGTCCGGGTCCCGTTCCGCAAGCCCTGGTCGGGCGAGGGGAACCTGCCCCACAACCTGGCGGTGACGGTCACCCGCGAGACCATCCGCATCCTTCATGGGATACCTCACCTCTCTGCCCATCGACGAGTTCCGCTCGATGGAGCTGGTCCTCGACGACCTGTCCGGGGCGGTGCTCACCCCGCTGGTCGCGGTCGCTCGACGTGGACCAGGAGGCCGCCAACGTGGCCGGGGTCCCCGGCATCTGGTACCGGCCCCGGGAGGTGGGCATCCGGGGCACCATCCTCTACCTGCACGGCGGTGGCTACGTGGGGACATCGCCCCGGATGTACGCCCTGTTCGTGGCCTGGCTGTGCCGCCGAACCGGGTGTGAGATCTTCGTAGCCGACCTCCGGCTGGCCCCCGAGTTCCCGTTCCCGGCCGGTCTGGAGGACGCCGTGCTGGTGCTCGAGGCACTGCTGGCCGGCGGGACCGAGCCCGACCGGCTGTTCGTGGCCGGCGACTCGAGCGGCGGGGGACTGGTGACGTCGCTGATCTACTCCATGCAACGCACCCACCACCGGCCCATCGCCGGGGTGATGCTCTTCTCGCCCGGAGCTGGACCTGCTGCTCGACGAGCCGTCGATGACCGACAACGCCGACCGGGACATCCTGCCCTGGAACATCCCCACCTCCGCCTACCTGCACGGACGCGATCCCCGGTCCGGCGTCGGTGTCGGCCATCAACCAGGACGTGTCGGGCTGGCCGCCGACCTTCGTGTCCTTCGGGAGCGACGAGATGTTCCGTGACGCCATCCGCGTCTTCGTCGACCACCTCCGAGGCGCCGGGGTGGACACCACAGCCATCGAGGAGCCGGGGATGTTCCACGTGTTCCCCATCCTCATGCCGTGGGCCGAGGGCAGCCGCCGGGCCTCCGGGCCGTCGGCGAGTTCGTCCACGCCCACCTACCCGATGCCGAGACGGTGACCTCACCCCACGGCCGGAGCGACCCGGTCGCTTCCTGAACGCCCGCCGATCGATCGACGGGGAGTTACTCGATAGCCGACGGCCTCGGCGGCTGGCGGTGAAGTAGGCCACCACGGCCGAGGCGGTCAGCAGCGATCCCGAAGCCAGCAGGGCCAGGTCGAGTCCGTGGCCGAAGGCCCCGTAGGCCGCCGCCGACCACCTTGTTGATGATCTCCTGGATGCTGGCGTTTCCCTTGCCGGCGGCGCCGGCGGCCTGGGACCCGAGCGATCCGGTAGTGACCGCGGCCACCACTTCGGACCGGTAGGAGGGCGGGATCCCGATGGCGGCCAGCCGGGTCAGTCAGGTTGACGGTCAGCTGCCCGTTGACGATGGAGCCGAGGATGGCCACCCCGGCCACCGCTCCCAGCTCACGGCTGGTGTTGTTGGTCGAAGCGGCCATGCCCGAGTGCTCAGCCGGCACGCTGGTCAGGGCCGACGAGGTCACCGGCACGATGACGATCCCGAAGCCGATGCCGGCCAGGGCCAGGGTCCACCCGACAGTGGACAGACCGGCGTGGGGGGTGATGACGGCATCGGTGGCGAAGATGCCGGCGGCGGCCAGCAGGCAGCCGACGGTCATGGGGATGCGGGGCCCGCCCACCGACACCCACCGCCCGGTGAACAACGAGGCCAGCACCATCCCCACCGTCATGGGAATGAAGTCGAGGGCCAGGGCGAACGGCGAGGTCGAGCCGACCACCTCCAGGTAGAGGGCCACGAAGAAGAAGATGGAGAAGATGCCGAAGTAGCTGGTGAAGGCCACGATGGTCGAGCCGGCGAAGGCCGGCCGGCTGAAGAAGCGCACGTCGAGCACGGGGTTTTCGGCCCGCAGCTCGACCAGCACGAAGGCCACGATGCCGAGCACGGCCAGGCCGTAGAGGAGGCAGTATCCACCAGGTGATGTAGCCGGCGGTCTCGCCGGAGATGGTGGCGAAGGTGGCGCACCCGAGGGCCACGGCGCCGAGGACGAACCCGGGGATGTCCAAGCGGGCCCGGATCGGGTCGGAGTTCTCGGGGAGGACCACTGCTGCAGCGATCAGGGCCAACGCCCCGAAGATCAGGTTGAACCAGAAGACGGCCCGCCACGACCAGACGCCGACCAGCACCCCGCCGATCACCGGGCCCAGGGCCAGGGCCAGCCCCGACACCGCGGCCCAGATCCCGAGGGCGCGGGCCCGCCTGCGTCGCTCGGGGTAGAGGTGGCGGATCATCGAGAGGGTGCCGGGCTCCGAGCAGGCCGCCCCGACCCCCATGATCACCCGACCGGCGATGAGGATCTCGGTGGATCCGGCCAGGGCGCTCACCACCGAGCCACAGCAGAAGATGACCACACCGATCAGCATCAGCTTCTTGCGTCCGTAGAGGTCGCCCAGGGTGCCGGCCATCAGCATGAGGCTGGCGAAGGCCAGGGCATAGCCACTCACCACCCACTGGAGCTGGGCCACACCGGCGTGCAGCCCCGACTGCACGTTGGACAGCGTGGCGCTGATCACCGTGTTGTCGAGGAAGGTGAGGAACAGGATGAAGCAGATCACCGCCATCCCGAAGTGGGGCATCCGGAGATCCGGTGCGACCTCGGGTGTGGGCGGCGTCCCGTCAGTCCGGCTGGCTGTCTCGCCCCTCGGCGACCGGGCTGCCGGGCCCGGGGGTGGCGTCCATGGTCACCAGTGTGGCACCATCCCCGGCCCCCCGAGCGGTGACCGGGAGGGAGGCGCTCACGCCGGACACCACCGGGCCGCGCTCGTGCCACCATGGCGGGGACGGTACCCACCATCGCCCAGCCCCAACCGTGCCACCGACGACGCGTCGACCGAGCTGTACCGACCGAACGACCCCGACGAGGAGGGACCATGCCACTTTCCTTTTCCCACCTGGGCATCTGTGTCTCCGATCTCGAGCGGTCGGAGCGCTTCTACTGCGAGGGTCTGGGGTTCGAAGAGGTCACCGCCCACCAGGTGGGGAACGAGTTCGCCGCCCTCATGGAGGTCGACGACGTGGAGCTCCGGTCGCGGATGCTCCGGCGCGGACGGGGTCACCATCGAGCTGCTCGACTTCGTGTCCCCGGGGCACCCGGTGATGGCGAGCGACGAGCCGATGAACCAGCTCGGCCTCACCCATCTGTCCATCCGGGTGGACGACGTGGACGGGGTGGCTGCCACCATCGAGGCCCTGGGCGGCGCGGTGGTCGCGGGCACCCGGACCACCTTCGACGGTCTCCGGTGCCCGCCTGGACTTCCTGTACTGCACCGATCCCGACGGGGTGCGGATCGAGCTCATGGACCTGCCCGGCTGATGTCCAGCCGGCCCGACCGTCCCGGCGTCGTCCGGTACCGTGAGGTCCGGGTGACCGATGATCCCTCAGCCGTGGTCCTGAATCGACCCGGACGACGGCCCGTCGCGCTGGTCGCGGCCGGCGCCTTCCTGCTCGACGTCCGGGAGGACGACGAATGGGAGGCCGGCCATGCTCCCGAGGCCGTCCACGTGGTGATGGGCTCGGTCCCCGATCGGCTGGTCGAGATCCCCTCCGACCGGATGGTGGTCTGCATCTGCCGGGTGGGCGGCCGCTCGGGCTCGGTGGCCGGAGCGCTGGCCGGGATGGGCTACGACGTGCGCAACCTCGACGGGGGCATGCTGGCCTGGGAGGCGGCCGGGTATCCGGTGGTGGCCGCCGACGGCGGCACCGGCCGGGTCATCTGAGTCCGCCGACGCGGCGACCGATGACCGTCTACCTCGACGACTGGCGTCAGCCGGCCCGGCTGGGGCCGGTCGACGACCGGTGGTCCCACCTGGTGGCCGACACCGACGACGAGCTCCACGCCTTCGCCGCCCGCATGGGGATGCGACGGGAGTGGTTCCAGCACAAGGAGGCCCGGCCTCACCAGGCCCACTACGACGTGCCCGAGCGGGCCCGGGCCGAGGCCCTGGCCCTGGGTGCCGTAACCGGTCACTTGGCGCCAGGTGGGCCGGATGCTGCGCGAGCGCCGAGCCGGCCGACCGACCGGTGACCTCGCTCGGTTCGCGGTCGGCACCGCGTTGACCAAGCCTCGACCGAGTAGTGACCGCCCGATGACCTCGGTGGTGGCGCCATCCCGCCGGTCGCTCGATCCCCGTACCCCGGTCCTCATCGGGGTGGGCACCGCGTCGGACCACGCCGAGCCGGCCGAGCTGATGGCCAGGGCCACCGAACAGGCCGCTGCCGACGCCGGCGTGCCCGGTCTGCTGCCGCGGGTGGACCGGATCGCCGTGCCCCAGGGAAGCTGGTCCTATCCGGACCCGGCCCGGCTGGTGGCGGAGCGGATCGGCGCCACCGGGGCCCGCACCCATCCTGGTCGAGCTGGGCATCCCCCAGCAGAGTCTGATCAACGAGGCCCTGGCCGCCATCGTGGAGCGGCGCATCCGAGGTGGCCGTGGTGGTGGGGGGCGAGGCCAAGCGGTGGGCTCGCGACGTCGGGCGGTCGGGCGGCCAGGCCACCGAGACGGACCAGCCCGGGGCGGTCCCCGACGTGGTCCACCGACGTCAGGGGCCGCTGCTCGAACCGGTGGAGGTGGCCCACCGGCTGTGGGACCCGGTGCAGCAGTACGCCATGATCGACAACGCCCTCCGGGCCGCCGACGGGCTCACCCTTGGCCGGACAGGCCGCCGAGGTGGCCGAGCTGTGGGAACGGTTCAACCGGGTGGCCCGGACCAACCCGCAGGCCGCCTTCCCCGCGCCCATGGACGCGGCAGCCATCGCCACGCCCACGCCGGACAACCGGCCGCTGGCCTTCCCCTACAACAAGTGGCACTCGACCCAGTGGACGGTCAACCAGGCCGCCGCCCTGGTGCTGTGCTCGGTGGAGACGGCCGAGCGCCTGGGGGTCGACCCCGACCGCTGGGTGTTCCCGCTGGTCGGTCTGGAGTCGAGCCATGCCGTCTCGCTGCTCCGCCGCCGGGTGCCTCGGCCTGGCCGGCCATGGAGGTGCTGGGCCGGGCCGCCGCCGCACGCATCGGTCGACCGGTGGCCGAGGTCGACCGGCTCGAGCTCTACAGCTGCTTTCCGGCGGCGGTGCGGGTCCAGCAGCGGGCCCTCGGTCTCGATCCCGTCGGCACCCCGACGGTGACCGGGGGCATGGCGTTCGCCGGCGGGCCGTTCAACAACTTCGTCCTCCAGTCCACCGCGGCCATGGCCCACGTCCTCCGGGACGAGCCCGGGGCACTGGGCGCGGTGACCACGGTCAGCGGTCTGCTGACCAAGCCGGGGATCGGGGTGTGGAGTGCCACGCCCGACGGACGGCCCCCCGCTGGTGGCCGACCTGGCCGATGAGGTGGCGTCGGTCACCGGGGTGGTCCCGGTGGTGGAGACGCTCGACGGCTACGAGGGCGGGGCCACGGTGGTCACCACCACCGCCACCTTCGACGGCATGGACCCGGTCCGCACCGTCGTCGTGTGCGACACCGACGACGGCCGCCGGGCGGTGGCGGTGAGCGACGACACCGGCACGGCCGTCCGGGCGGTGTCCGAGGAGCTGATCGGGACCCGGGTCCGGATGGCTGGGGGCGCCTTCGACCTGGGCTGACGCTCCCGGCAACGGCTGGTCGAGGCGCGTGGGCCCGGCGACCTGTCGCGGCCGAGTATCGGTGCCGCAGAGCGCCACCCGGGCGGGCGGTCCTTGCCGGACCGGCGGCCGGTACCGTGGGGTCCATGTCCCTCACCCTCGACGAGGCCTTCGCCTTCATCGGTCAGCACCGACACGGGGTGCTGGTCACCCTGCGGGCCGATGGCCGCCCCCAGCTGTCCAACATCCTCTATGTGACCGGGCCCGATCACTCGGTACGCATCTCGGTGACCGACGACCGGGCCAAGACGCGGAACCTCCGCCGTGATCCGCGGGCGTCCCTGCACGTGACCCAGGAGGACTTCTGGGCCTATGCGGTAGCCGATGGCACCGCATCGCTGTCCCCGGTGGCCCAGGCCCCCGACGACCCGGTGGCCGACGAGCTGGTCGACATGTACCGTGCGTCGGTCGGTGAGCACCCCGACTGGGACGAGTTCCGCCAGGCCATGGTGTCCCAGGACCGCCTCGTGCTCACGCTCGACGCCACCACCGCCTACGGCATGCTGGGGCGCTGACTTCCGGACCGCTCCGGCGACCCGGTGCGAGTTACAGGTTCAGATGGCGCAGGAATCGTCGGTGCAGGCAGCTTCGGTACCGGCGGTGTCGGTACCGGCCGGTGCCTCGATGAGGGTCAGCGGATGGCTCTCCGCCCACGCCCGCTCCAGCGCTCCGAGCAGGACGTCGGCCGGCTGGGCCCCGGCTACACCGAACGCCTCGTCGATCACGAAGAAGGGTACGCCGCTGGCCCCGAGGGCGACGGCGCGGGCCTCGTCAGCCCGCACCGCGTCGGCGTACTCGTCGCCGGCCAGCATCGTGTCCACCTCGACCGGGTCGAGCCCGACCTCGGTGGCCAGTGCCGACCAGGGTGGCCCGGTCACCCACCGGTTGGCCCTCGGTGAAATAGGCGGCCAACAGCCGCTCTTTCATATCGGCACCGACACCCCGGGCGGCGGCCAGGTGGAGCAGACGGTGGGCGTCGAAGGTGTTGCCTGGCCTGACCCTGTCCAGGTGGTACTCGAGCCCGACCGTCGCGGCCAGGCTGGTCATCTTCTGGTTGGCCGCTCGGGCCTGGTCTTCGGTCATTCCGTACTTCTCGGCCAGGATGCGGTCCATGCTCATGTTGCACCTCGGCCGGGGACGATGGGGTCGAGCTCGAAGCTCCGCCAGACCACTTCCACCTGGTCGGCATGGTCGAACCGGGACAGCGGCCTCCTCGAAGTGCCGCTTGCCCACGTAGCACCACGGGCACACCACGTCCGACCAGATCTCGACCTTCATCGTTCGCTCTCCCATCGTCCGCCAGGGTCAACCCCCCACAGGGCCTGGTATTCCTCCGGCGGTCGCCATAGCCTCACACCGATGGTCACTCGAACACGCCCTCATCACCGTCACTCCCGGCAACGCCGAGCAGTTCGAGGCGGCCCTGGCCGAGGCCCGCGGAGTGATTGCCGCATCCGGGGGCTTCGTATCGTTGGGGCTGCACCGTGGGGTGGAGCACCCGGACCAGTACCTGTTGCTGGTGGAGTGGGAGACGCTGGCCGACCACGTCGAAGGGTTCCGCGAGTCGGAGGCGTTCGCCCGGTGGCGCGCCCTGATCGGTCCGTACTTCGCGTCGCCTCCGGTGGTCGAGCACTTCGAGCCGGTGGTCCTGCCGGAGCTGAGGGCCGCCGGTCAGCCGGTTCCCGCCGCCTCCCAGGCTGCCCGCAGGTGCCCGGTCAGGTCGGTCGAGCGAGGTGCGGGCATTGAGCCCGCTGGTCGAGGGCATCACGTAGGCCGGTCGACCCCCGATGGGCACCGGCTGGAGTCCGGCCACCGCCCTCCGGTCGACCACTGCCCGCCAGCCCGACAGGCCGACGAAGCACACCGCACCGGGTCGCAGCCACTCGACCAGGCGCTCGACCCGGGCGAACCCGAGCCGGTACTCGGCGCTGGTCACCTCGGCCGCCGTGCGGGTGGCCCGCTTGACGAAGTCGGTCATGCCCATGCCGTGTCCGACCAGGGCGTCGACCGGGTCACGGTCCTCGGACACGATGCCGGCGGCCAGGGCGGCCGGCCAGAACCGGTTGCCGGGCCGGGCGTAGCCCACGCCGGCGTCGGCCGAGTACGGCGAGGGGTTGACCCCGCAGACCAGCAGCCGCATCCCCGGTCCGACGGTGTCGGCCAGGGTCCGGGACCGCACCGCCCGGAGGCCCACCTCGTCGCCGGACACGGCGATCGACCCGTCGGCGACCTCGAAGCCGGCCCCGGTGACCAGGTCGGCCAGCCGGTCCGGTGTCCAGCCGGCGAAGAATCGCCCGCCGACGTCGTCGTCGGGAAGGTCGTGGCCCTCGTACTCTCCTTCCAGGACCTGCAGCTCGAAAGGGGAGCCCACCGCCAGCACCCGGTGGAGGTCCCACAGGGCGAGGGGCAGCCGGTGGCGGGGGACGTGGAGGTGGGTCATCCACGACCAGGCCCCACCGATCGAGCGGGCAGCGAACGGGAGGTGCTCCACGTCCCCTTGGACGTAGAGGGCGGCCGGCACCGTCGAGCGGCACGCCTCCAGCATGACCGCCGAGGCGTCGAAGGCCACCACCGGAGCGCCCAGATGGGGGAGGTAACGGCCGGCCCCACAGCCCACGTCGATCCGGAGGATCCCGGCCGCCACCCGGTCGGCGAACGCCTCGGCCTGGTGCGCGACGTCCCGGAGTGCCGTGGGTGGCCGCCCATTGGAGGCCGCGGTCGTCGTAGATGTCGACGGTGGCCCGGTCCATGGAGACGACTCTACGAGACCGGACCGCGATCGATCTGGGCGGGTCGGCGTCCGAGACTCAGACCTCGAAGCGGTAGCCCATGCCCGGCTCGGTGTGGAAGTGGCGGGGACGTGACGGGTCCTCCTCCAGCTTCCGCCGAACCCGGGCCATGAGCACCCGCAGGTACTCCGTCTCGGTCTTGTAGCCGGGGCCCCAGACATCGTGGAGGAGCTGGCGCTGCGTGACCAGTCGACCGGGGTTGCGGACCAGGATCTCCACGATCTCCCACTCCTTGGGGGTGAGGTGGACTTCCGATCCGCCCCGGATCACCCGTTTGGCCGCCAGGTCACTGTGAACCCCAGGGTCTCCACCACCGGCTGTTCGGTTGCCCTCCCCTGGGCGGTGCGGCGGAGGGCCGCCCGCACCCGGGCCAGGAGTTCGTCCATGCCGAACGGCTTGGTCACGTAGTCGTCGGCGCCGGCGTCGAGAGCCTTCACCTTGCTCACGCTGTGGTGGCGGGCTGACAACACGATGATCGGTATCGAACTCCACCCCCGGCACCGCGCTGACCACCTCGATGCCGTCGATGCCCGGCAACCCGAGGTCGAGCAGCATCAAGTCGGGATGATGTTGGGCGGCGAGGTCGACCCCTTCCTCTCCGCTTCGGGCCACCACCACCTGATAGCCGCGAGCAGAGAGACTTATGCCCAGCGCCCGCAGCAACGAGGCGTCGTCATCGCACACCAGGATGGTGCTCCCATGCTCAGCCTCCGCTGCGGCGGCCGGCTCGGGACCGGTCACGTGGCCGGCGTGGTCCCTGACTCGACGGCTTCGGGGAGAGCTTCGGGGGTGGCGGCGTCGAGGGTGGCCACCAGGCTGGTGTCAGCGTCGCCGGGGGGGTCGGCTTCGATGTTGGACAGCCGGATCACCATGGTGCAGCCCCCTCCCGGGGTGTCCTCGATGTCCAGTTGACCGCCCACTGCCTCCACGAAGCCCCGGGCCACCGCCAGGCCCAATCCGACACCGACCCGGTTGTCCTTGTCCCCGAGGCGCTGGAAGGGCTGGAAGACCAGATTCCGCTCCTGGCGGCTGATGCCAGGACCCCGGTCGATGATCCGGATGTCGACCCGGCCGGCGACTGCGCCGGCCTCGACCCGCAACCCCTTGCCGCCGGCATGGATGATGGCGTTGTCGATGAGGTTGGCCACGGCCCGTTCGAGTAGCACCGGGTCGGTGTGGACCCGGGGGAGGGGTGCGCTGACCTCGATGGCGACGGCGTGGCCGCGGACGCCGAGGCTCTCGACGGCGGCCTCGACCACCTCGACCACCTCGGCGGTGGTGGCCGCCACGTCCACCGATCCTGTCTGGATCCGGCCCATGTCCAACAGGTTCTCCACCAGGCTGTTGAGCCGGTCGGCCTCCTCGTCGATGGTCCGGAGGAGCAGCCGCTGCTCGTCGGGACCGAAGGTGAACTGATCGGAGAGAAGGCTGGAGGAGGCGGCCTTGATCGAAGCCAGCGGGGTGCGCAGGTCATGGCTCACCGCGTCGAGCAGCGCCGAGCGCAGCTGGTTGGCCCGGGCCAGCGAGTCGGCCTCGGCCGCCTCGGCATGGAGTCGGGCACTCTCCAGCATGGCGGCCAGCTGGGCGGCGAAGGCCGACAGGATCTCCCGGTCTTCGGCGGTCAGGGTCGGGCCCCGGAGGACGAGGAACTCGCGATCGGTCAAGGGGAGGATCAGGGCGGTGGCGTCCGGTTCGGAGGTCTGCCCTTCGCCGGTCGAAGCCACCTCGGTCCAGTTGCCGGTGGCCATCTCGGTCTCGAGATCGGCCGCGCTGGGCAGGGCGGCCGTCGGCGGCCGCCCTGCCGGACCGGTGACGATGGTGGCCTGGTCCAACCGGAAGGCCACCACCAACTCGTCCAGGAGGGACGGCAGCGGGTATCCCTCCGGAGCCACCATGCGTCCGGCCACCCGGGCCAGCATCTGGGCGTCGGACCGCGCCCGGACAGCGGTGGCGGTGCGCCGTGCCGAGACGTCGACCAGCACGCTGACCACTCCGGCGGTCACCAGGAACATGACCAGGGCCAGGATGTCACGGGCGTCGGCGATGGTGAAGGTGTGGATGGGAGGCGCGAAGTAGTAATTGGACAGGAGGAATCCGGCGAGGGCCGCCACCGTTGCCGGCCACACGCCGCCGATGGCTGCCACCGCCACCACCAGCACCAGGTACGAGGAGAGGGCGGTGGCCAGGCTGTCCCCGCCGCGTCCGGCCGTCAGGATCAGGGTGAGCACCGGAAACCCGACCAGTCCCAGGATCACCGCCCCCAGTCGGCGTCGTAGGGAGATGGGGGCCAGGAGGTGACGGCCCGGCCGGGATCGCCGATCCTTCCTGTCCGCCACCGGTCCGCCTTCGCCTGTCTGGTCCTCTAGCCCCTGCTCCGGCTCGATCTCGACGCCGGTGGCGATGACGTGCACGTCGAGCGAGCCACCGGCGGCCCGGATGACCGAGTTGATCACCGAGCCCCGCACGAATTCGGTCAGCCGGCTCCGGTGGGTGGCTCCCATGACCAGCTGGGTGGCGTTCTCGGCCCTGGCCACCTGGACCAGAGCTGGAGCGACATCGGCCCCCACCACCTCCACGTACCTCCCGCCCAGGTCGTCGAGGAGCGACCGGTTGCGGACCAGACCCTTCGAACCGGTTCCGCTCAGCGTGTCGTCGGTCCGGACATGGACGCCGACCAGCTCAGCCTTGATCCGCATGGCCATCCGGGCGGCCCGCCGGATCAGGACGGCGCTGCCCTGGGATCCGGTGAGCGAGACCACCACCCGTTCCTTCGTCTCCCAGGGGCCGGCGATGTTGTGGCGCTCGCGGTAGTCGGTGAGTTCCTCATCGACCCGATCGGCCACCCACAGCAGTGCCAACTCGCGGAGCGCGGTGAGGTTCCCGGTCCTGAAATAGTTGCTGAGCGCGGCATCGATCCGTTCCGGCGGATAGATGTTGCCGTGGGCCAGTCGGCGACGGAGCGCCTCCGGCGCCATGTCGACCAGTTCCAACTGGTCGGCCCCTCGGACCACCGGGTCAGGGACCGTTTCGTGCTGAGCGACACCGGTGATCTGCTCCACCACATCGTTGAGGGATTCGAGATGTTGGAGGTTGACTGTCGAGATGACGTTGATGCCCGCGTCCAGCAGGTCCTCGACATCCTGCCAGCGCTTGGTGTGTTTCGAGCCGGGGACGTTGGAGTGGGCGAGCTCGTCGACCAGGACCAGCTCCGGCTTCCGTTGCAACAGCCCCTCGATGTCCATCTCCTCGAAGGTCTGGCCCCGGTAGACAGTGGCTTGGCGGGGGAAGATCTCCAGGTCTCGGATCTGGGCGTCGGTCTGGGGCCGGCCGTGCTCCTGCACCCAGCCGATGACCACGTCGGTGCCGCGCTCCTTGCGTCGCCACCCCTCGTTGAGCATGGCGTAGGTCTTGCCGACCCCGGGGGCGGCACCGAGATACAGCCGCAGCTTTCCTCGAGCCACTGTCGATGGCCTCCTGACCTGTCGGTCGCTCTTCGCACCGCCTCGGCGTCGCGTCTCACAATCGAGGTGCGGTGCTTCGGCACTTGCTGTCTCCGCCATCGTACAGATCCGGATTCAGGCCTGAGGCGTGCCGGGCGGAGCTGGCACCGCGCCGCATACGGTGCCGGACACGGGCTCGGCTCCGGAGCGCCCTGGCCGCGCTTCAATCGGGATTGAGGCTGTAGCCCACGCCGGGCAGGGTGCGGATCAGTGTCGCCGATTGGTCACCGAGCTTCTGTCGGAGCCGGTGGACGTAAGCGTGCAGGTACCGGGTCTCGCCCCCGTAGCCCGTGCCCCATACCGCGGCCAGGATCATCTGGCTGGTGCAGGTCTTCCCCGGGTGATGGGCCAGGTAGGACAGGACATCGAACTCCTTGGTGGTGAGATCGACCGGGGCGCCGTCCAAGTGGACCTCGTGGTGGATGAGATCCATTTCGACGGGACCGGCGGTCAGGGTTGCCGGTTGCGGCTCTCCGGACTCCGGTTTGCGGTGCCGCATCGCGGTGCGGATGCGGGCCTCGAGCTCAGCCATGCCGAACGGCTTGGTCACGTAGTCGTCGGCCCCGCCGTCGAGTGCCGCCACCTTGCCGTCCTCGTTGCCGCTGGCCGAGAGGATGATGATGGGCACCTCGCTCCACTGGCGGATCCTCCGGCACACGGCCAGTCCGTCGATGTCGGGCAGGCCGAGGTCGAGCACCACGATGTCGGGGGTGGTGAGCGCGGTCTGGGAGATGCCCTGCTCGCCGTTGGCCGCCGTCACCACGTCGTGGCCCCCGGCTTGGAGTCCAAGCCGAAGGGCACGCAGGAGTGACGGGTCGTCGTCGATCACCAATACCTTCACCACGGTGTCAGCGCTCGATGTCGTCGCCGCCGGCCACCGGAAGGGTGAAGACGAACTGGGCCCCACCGGCGGGACGTCCTCGACCCAGATGCGCTCGCCGTGCGCCTCGACGAAGGTCTTGGCGATGGTCAGCCCCAGTCCTGCTCGCCCTCCGGTGTCGAATCGGACGAAGCGGTCGAATACCGCTTCCCGCTCGTGCAGTGGGACACCGGGTCCACAGTCGGCGACCGAGAGGGCGACCCGGTCGCCTCGGGATTCGGCCGCCACGGTGATCACGCTCATCGGGTGGCGCGTGGCGATGGGCATTGTCCAAGAGGTTAGCGAGTACCTGACTGATCAGCAGCTCGGTCGATGTCGACCGTGGGCAGCCCATCCGGTAGTACCAGGTCGACGTTGATCGGTCCCCGAGCGTCGACCGGACGCTGTCCACGGTCTCCCGCACCAGGTCGGGCACCGAGGCCCGGGTCTGTCGGACCTCGAGGGCGCCCGGCGTCGATGCGGGTCATGTCGAGCAGGCTGGTCACCAGCCGGGTCAGCCGGTCGGTCTCCACGTCGATCAGCCCGTAGAGCTCGTTGGCGTCGGCCGCAGACAGCGGTGTGGGGGAATCCAGCAGGGTCGAGGAGGCCACCTTCATGGTGGCGAGCGGGGTCCGCAGGTCGTGGGACACCGCTCCCATCAGGGCGTGGCGGAGGCGGTCGACCTCCTCGAGCAGCTCCGACCGCAGGGCCTGCTCCCGGAGGTGTGCCCGCTCCAGGGCCAGGGCGGCATGGTTGGCGAAGGTGCGGAGCAGGGCCCGGTCGGCCTCGCGAGTCGGCACCCCCGCATGGCCAGGATGCCCACCGGGCCGGCCCGAGGCGGTGAGGGCCACGGTGCGGATCTGGTCGGGCCGCGCCGGGCCCGGTGCCCAGGCTGACCGGCACCCCCGACAGGGGCTCGAGCCCGCGCAGCTCGTCCGGCGTCAGCGCCTCGCCGGCCGAAGCGGCGATCTCCAGTCGATCTCCGTCGCGGAACCAGCAGGGCCACCCCGGGGACCTCGAAGACCGTTCGGCACGGCCCGGACGATCGTCTTGAGCAGATCGTCGACAGACCGATCCTCAACCAGGAGCTCGGACAGCTCGAAGAGCCGGCGCGCCTCGGCCGCCCGCCGCTGGGCCTCCGAGCGGGCGGACTCTCGAGACTGGCGACCACCCGGGCCACCAGCAGCATGACCACCGCGTAGACGGCCAGGGCCACCCAGTCCTCGGGCCGCCCGACCGTCAGCCGGTAGTAGGGCGGGATGAACCCGAAGTCGTAGACGAGGAATCCGGCGGCCACGCTGGCCACCCCGGCGGTGAACCCGCCGATGATCACGCCGGCCACCACCGGCACCACGAAGACCAGGGCTGCGGTGGCGATGCTCAGATGGGACCGCAGCGGCACCATGGCCGCACCGAGGCCCACCGACGAGGGCGATCCCCACCGACCGAGCCGACCAGAGCTCTGCGCACTCTGCCCATTGTCGTGACCCGAGGGCACGGCCATCAGCCCGGCACGGCTGTTAAGGATTTATTCAGACGATCCGGCCATCTGTTGAGATCCTGTGCAAGCGCGCCGGGCGGATACTCGATCGCATGGCAGATTTCCTCGCAGTGCTCGGCATCGTCGGCTTCGTCGTGGTGATGCTCGGACTCATCTGGGCGCTGGACCGGGTATGACCTGGACCCAGGGCATCCTCCTCGGTGTCGCCGTCGTGATGTTCATCTACCTGGGCTTCGCCATGTTCAAGCCCGAGAAGTTCTAGATGGGCTTCACCTGGACCATCGTCACCCTGGTCATCGCCCTGGGCCTCACCTGGCGGTACCTCGGGTCCTACATGGCCGCCGTCTTCGACGGCCGGGTCCACTTCCTGGGCTGGGCCGAGCGGCCGGTCTACCGGGCCCTCGGGACCGGTCCCGACCAGGAGCAGAACTGGAAGCGCTACGCCACCTCGATGGTCATCTTCTCGGCCGTCGCCATGGGCGTCACCTACCTGATCATCCGGATCCAGGGCTCGCTGCCGCTCAACCCGCAGCACCTCGGACGCCGTGCCCCAGGCGCTCAGCTTCAACACCGCGGCGTCGTTCCTGACCAACACCAACTGGCAGAACTACGGCGGCGAGACGACCATGTCGTACTTCTCCCAGATCGGCGCCCTCACCTTCCAGCAGTTCGTGAGCCCGGCCATCGGCATCGCCGTGGCCATCGCCATGGTGCGGGGCTTCTCCCGGCGCAACAGCCCGACCATCGGGAACTTCTGGGTCGACATGACCCGCGCCCTGCTCTACATCTTCTTCCCCATCGCCTTCGTCTTCGGGATCATCTTCGTCGGCCAGGGTGCGGTGCAGACCCTGGCCGGGACCGGTCGAGATCCACGACGCTCCTGAACGGGGTGACCCAGACCATCGCCCGGGGCCCGATCGGCTTCATGGAGTCGATCAAGCAGCTGGGCAACAACGGTGGCGGCTTCCTCAACGCCAACTCGGCCACCACCTTCGAGAACCCGACCGGCCTCACCAACTGGCTGTCGATCTACCTGCTGCTGGCCATCCCCTTCGCCCTCACCTACACCTTCGGGAAGATGGTGGGCAGCGTCCGCCACGGCGCCGCCCTGCTGGCCGCCATGGTGATCATCTTCGGCGTGTGGGTGGGCGGGCGCCAGCTTCGCCGAGCACCAGCAGAACCCGGCGGTGGCCGCCGCCGGCGTCCACTCCAACGTGGGCAACACCGAGGGCAAGGAGGTGCGCTTCGGCGACACCACCACCGCCCTGTTCGGCGTGGCCTCCACCAGCACCTCGACCGGCTCGGCCGACGCCTCCTACGACTCGTTCACCCCGATGGGCGGCTTCTGCCTGCTGACCGGCATGATGCTCGGGGAGGTGACCCCGGGAGGCACCGGGAGCGGCCTCTACACCATCCTCATCTACGCCATCATCGCCGTGTTCATCGGCGGCCTGATGATCGGGCGAACGCCGGAGTACCTGGGCAAGAAGATCCAGGCCACGGAGGTCAAACTCGCCGGCCTGGGGGCCCTGGTCATGCCGCTGATCGTGCTCATCTTCACGGCCATCGCCGTGTCGATCCACGCCGGCCGGGCCGGACCGCTGAACGCCGGGCCCCACGGGTTCTCCGAGATCCTCTACGGCCTCACCTCGCAGGGCAACAACAACGGGTCGGCCTTCGGCGGCCTGACCGGCAACACCACCTTCTACAACGTGATCGGCGCCATCGACATGCTGATCGGCCGCTTCGGCATCATGATCCCGGCCCTGGCCCTCGGCGGCGTGCTGGCGGCCAAGAACGTGGTGCCCGAGTCGCTCGGGACCTTCCGGACCGACAACTCCATGTTCGTCGGCCTCACCATCGGCGTGATCGTGATCATCGGTGGCCTGACCTTCTTCCCCGCCATCTCCCTCGGCCCCATCGTCGAGCAGCTCAGCCACGGAAAGTTCTTCTGATGACCAT
The DNA here is from genome assembly GCA_963824355.1 of uncultured Acidimicrobiaceae bacterium. Classification (GTDB taxonomy): domain Bacteria; phylum Actinomycetota; class Acidimicrobiia; order Acidimicrobiales; family RAAP-2; genus Bog-756. Next base: position 1,072,019 of record CAWGOY010000017.1, read on the forward strand.
GACCGACACCCAGTCCCAGCCAGCAGCCCGAGCGCCGGCGCCACCGAGGCCCACGGCGTGGCCCAGGCCCGGGGCCTGTTCGACGGCGAGATCCTCCGCCAGGCCCTGGTCGACTCGTTCAAGAAGCTGAACCCGGTCGAGCAGATCAGGAACCCGGTGATGTTCGTGGTCCTGGTGGGCACGGTCATCACCTTCATCGAGGCCATCGCCCACCCCAGCACGTTCACCTGGTCGATCACCATCTGGCTGTTCCTGACGGTGATCTTCGCCAACTTCGCCGAGGCCATGGCCGAGGGACGGGGCAAGGCCCAGGCCGACACCCTGCGCCGGATGCGGTCCGAGACCGAGGCCCGGCGCCTCAATCCCGACGGGACCGAGGAGCTGGTGCCGGCGGCCGAGCTGGCCAAGGGCGACCTGGTGGTCTGCGAGGCCGGCGACGTCATCCCCTCCGACGGCGAGATCATCGAGGGCATCGCCTCGGTCGACGAGTCGGCCATCACCGGCGAGTCGGCCCCGGTCATCCGGGAGTCGGGCGGCGACCGCTCGGCGGTCACCGGCGGGACCAAGGTGCTGTCCGACCGGATCGTGGTCCGGATCACCGCCGAGCGGGGCCAGACCTTCCTCGACCGGATGATCACCCTGGTGGAGGGGGCCAACCGGCAGAAGACCCCCAACGAGATCGCCCTCACCATCCTCTTGGCCGTGCTGACCATCATCTTCCTCCCGGTGGTGGTGTCGCTCCAGGCCTTCGGCCACTACTCCGGCGCCTCGGTGTCGGTGGTCGTCCTGATCGCGCTGCTGGTCTGCCTGATCCCGACCACCATCGGCGCGCTGCTGTCGGCCATCGGCATCGCCGGCATGGACCGACTGGTGCAGCGCAACGTGCTGGCCATGAGCGGTCGGGCGGTGGAGGCGGCCGGCGACGTCCAGACCCTGCTGTTGGACAAGACCGGGACCATCACCCTGGGCAACCGGATGGCCTCGGACTTCTACCCGGTCGAGCGGCCACACCGAGCGAGAGGTGGCCGACGCGGCCCAGCTGGCCTCACTGGCCGACGAGACCCCCGAGGGCCGCTCCATCGTGGTGCTGGCCAAGGAGCGCTTCGACATCCGGGAGCGCGAGCTCGAGGGGGAGCACACCTTCGTCCCCTTCACCGCCCAGACCCGCATGTCCGGCCTCGACATCGGCCGCCGGCAGATCCGCAAGGGTGCGGCCGAGTCGGTCAAGCGCTGGGTGACCGAGCAGGGAGGAACGGTTCCCGCCGATCTCGACGAGCATCGTCGAGCGGGTCTCACGGGCCGGGTCGACCCCGCTGGTGGTGGCCGACGGCCAGGACATCCTCGGGGTCATCGAGCTGAAGGACGTGGTCAAGCAGGGGATCCGGGAGAAGTTCGACGAGATGCGCCAGATGGGCATCCGCACGGTGATGATCACCGGCGACAACCCGCTGACCGCCGCGGCCATCGCCCAGGAGGCCGGCGTCGACGACTTCCTGGCCGAGGCCACTCCCGAGGCCAAGATGGCCCTCATCAAGTCCGAGCAGGAGGGCGGGAAGCTCATCGCCATGACCGGCGACGGCACCAACGACGCTCCGGCCCTGGCCCAGGCCGACGTGGGCGTGGCCATGAACACCGGGACCACCGCGGCCAAAGAGGCCGGGAACATGGTCGACCTCGATTCCAATCCGACCAAGCTCATCGACGTGGTCGAGATCGGCAAGCAGCTCCTGATCACCCGGGGCTCGCTGACCACGTTCTCCATCGCCAACGACGTGGCCAAGTACTTCGCCATCATCCCGGCACTGTTCATCGCCACCTACCCGCAGCTCGAGCCGCTCAACATCATGAAGCTGCACAGCCCCCAGAGTGCGGTGCTCTCGGCGGTCATCTTCAATGCCCTGGTCATCGTGGCCCTCATCCCGCTGGCCCTCCGCGGCGTCAAGTTCCGTGCCGCCGGTTCGGCAGCCATCCTTCGCCGCAACGTGTTCATCTACGGCGTGGGCGGGATCATCCTGCCCTTCATCTTCATCAAGCTCATCGATCTCATCCTCGTCGCGCTGCACGCCTACTGATGGAGAACGTCTGATGCTCGTCCACATCCGCCGCTCAGTCGTCCTGGCCGTGATCGTCCTCGTCCTCACCTTCGCCTACGCCTACCTGTCGACCGGCATCGCCCAGGTGCTGTTCAAGCACCAGGCCAATGGGTCGATCACTCCCAACGGCTCTACCCTGATCGGCCAGAACTGGTCCCAGACCAAGTGCCCCGGTCATCCCCTGGGCAGCTGTGTGTTCCAGGGCCGGCCCGACGCCCTCGGGCCCTACGCCGGATCATTGAGCCCTGCATCCGGTGGGGGAGACAACCCGCTGGATGCCAATAACATCCCCGGCAAGCCCGCGGTGCTCAACGCTGGTGAGTCCGGGCCGACCAATCTCGGCCCCCGTTCCAAGGTGTTGCGGTCGAATACCGAGCAGCTGGTGGCCTACTGGACGGCACGGGGCGTCAACCCCACCCCCGACCTGGTCACCACCTCGGGAAGCGGGTACGACCCGGACATCACCGCCGCCGATGCCCTGGCCGAGATCCCCATGGTGTCCAAGGCGACCGGAATCTGCCCCCTCGCTCTACGGGCGCTCATCGCCCGGGAGAACAACAGTGCCCAGTTCGGGTTCCTCGGCAGCAGCACCATCGATGTGCTGCAGCTGAACGAGGCCCTCGTCAAACTCCGCTGACGTGCCAGAGCGCCCCGTGACGCACGCACTCCGAGACAGCGGGATCGACGAAGCTCCCCGGGTGGAGGCTGCGGTCGAGCCACCGGGGCGATTCCGGGTCTACCTGGGAGCGGCTCCCGGGGTGGGCAAGACCTTCTCCATGCTGAGTGAGGCGCATCGGCGCCGCCGAGCGGGGCGCCGATGTGGCCATCGGGTTCGTCGAAGACCACGGTCGCAGATACACCTCTGAGCTGACCGAAGGGCTCGAGGAGGTTCCCAAACTGACGGTGGACTACCGGGGATCCCGGTTCGAGGAGATGGACCTCGATGCCGTTCTGGAGCGTCGCCCCCAGGTGGTGCTGGTCGATGAACTGGCACACACCAACATCCCCGGCTCGGGACGCCACGAGAAGCGCTGGGAGGACGTCGTCGAGCTTCTCGACGCGGGCATCGACGTCATCACCACCGTCAACATCCAACACCTGGAGAGCATCGCCGATGCCGTCGAGCGGATCATCGAGATGCCGGTGCGTGAGCGGGTCCCCGACTGGGTGCTGCGCAAGGCCAACCAGATCGAGCTGGTGGATTCCTCCCCCGAACAACTGCGTCGGCGGATGCTCCACGGCAACATCTATTCCGGAGAGACGGCCGGTGCCGCTCTGGACCACTACTTCCGGACCGACCGCCTGGCCGCGCTCCGGGAGCTGGCACTGCGATTCCTGGCCGACGAGACCGAAGAACAACTCCGCGGCTTTCTCCGGAGTCGGGAGGGGGGCATGGTATGGGAGACCAACGAGCGGATCCTGGTGGGTGTCACCACCGCGCCGGGAACCGACGCCATCGTCCGCCGGGCAGCCAGGATGGCTCGGCGGATCAAGGCCGACCTGGAGGTGCTCCACGTCATGACGGGGAGAGACACCGGTCGGTTCCCCGATGACCAACTCATCACCCTGCGACAGGCGGTGGCCGACGTCGGCGGCGAGTGGAACGAGATACGGAGCGAGGCCCCGGCCCTGGCGCTCTTCGAGTTCGCCCGCCGACGACACGTCACCCAGATCGTCATCGGCTCGAGCTACCGAAGCCGGTGGCGAGAGCTGCTGAGTGGGGGATCGATCGCCTGGAAGGTGTCTCGGTTGGCCGCCCCCGCCGCCATCGACGTCCACATCATCGCCCGGCGTGACGCCGAGCTAGAGGATGTCACCTTCTCCGAACCGGCCGGCGAGTCCTGACGGTCGGCCGATCTCGGAGAGCTCGGCGGACACTCCGGTGGCGCTGGTCGGCCCGGTCGACAAAGCAGATGACCAGGCTGGTGATGGGGAGGCCATCAGCCACTCCGGCCTGGCAGCGACTCGTCGTCGACGTTCGCTGTCGGATCCGGAACTCTCCCGCCGTTGACACCCAAGCCCGAGTCGTCGGCCAGCAAGACCGCACCCACCATGTCGGCCACGGCCACGGCGGCAATCAGGTGTTGGCCGCTGACCGGTTGACCCCGGGTCGGCGTGAGCACGAAATGGCCCAGTAGCCAGCCCTGGGCCCGGACCGGGAGGTCGACCCGACTGGTGGGCAGGCCGAGGTCTTCTGTGGTCCACGGCTGGCCGGCCACCGTCAGCTCGCCCTGGGGCGTGATCCGGGCGCCGAGGGTGCCCGGATCCCGTCGGGTGAAATAGCCGTCGTGCAGCGAGAGCAATTGCTTCAGCTCGGCCAGGGCCGCTGTGATCACGTCGCGTGGCTCCCATCCGGCGGCCACCAGTTCGGTCACCGAGTGCAACAGGGCCACCGTCTCCTGGCCATCGGTGGCTGCCCTCCGGTGACTCCGACCACGGGCGGCCAACTCGCCGACGGTGATGCCGACGACCAACAACAAGAGCTCGGTGATGAGGTCCTGGTGCCGGGAGATCCGGAACGAGTAGAACGGTCGGGTCAGGAAGAAGTCGAAGGAGAGGGCCGACGCGATGGCGCACAACAGAGCCGCCATCCGCCGGCCGGTGCTGGCCACGGCCACGATGACCACGACCAGAAACAGGGCGTTGTCGGCGGTGTCGAGCACGCCCCGAAAAGGCATCAGCACCAGAGCGGTGAGGATGGGAGCGATCACCGCCACCATCGGGATGGCGGTATCCATGCGAAGGAGCGGACGACGTGTCCCAATCGGCTCGGGCGCGTCCGACGCAGTTCCCTGACGAGGCTCCTGTCCGGTCACGGTGGACACCTCTCCACTCTCCCACGGGTGGCGGGCCCTGGGCCCGGCGTTCCGCACCTTTTCAGGTCGGGGCTGTGGTTTTTAACGCCGTTGTTACGCGGCGAGGGGTTTCAGTGCTACGCAATCGGGATGACCAGTGCAGCCAAGGCGGCCCCGGTGGAGGGCGAGCAGCCCATCGCCATGGTGTCGTTGACCAGCGCCACCGGCTATCAGGGTGAGGTCCGGGCCGGCCGTCATCGTTTCGTGACCGATGAGGGTCCCGAGGTGGGTGGCGACGACCAAGGTCCGAGTCCGTACCAGCTGTTGTTGGCCGCCCTGGGCCAGTGCACGGCGGCCACCCTGCGGATGTACGCCAACCGGAAGGGCTGGGTCCTGGGGGAGATCCGGGTCCGGACCCGCCTGCTCCGCACCGGGGACGGGGCCACCAAGGTCGAGCGCATCGAGCGGGCCATCTCGCTTGGCGGCACGCTCACCGACGACCAGCGACGCCGTCTGGCCGAGATCGCCGACCGGACCCCGGTGACCCGGACGCTGAAGGCGGGCATCGTCGTCGACACCACGCTGGCCTGATCGCCTCGGGCATCGACGCGGCAGTCACCCTCCGCCGACACCACGGTGCTTGACTGCAACCATGACCGCCTGTCCCACGCTCGTCACCGATCGCCTCATTCTGCGGCCCTTTGAGGAGTCGGATCTCGACCCCTATCTGGCTGTCCTTCAGACCCCTGAGGTCCGAAACTCCCTCCGCCTCCCCGATAGCGTCTCCCGTTTCTACGCCTGGTCGGGCATGGCCCAGTGGCGCGGCCAGTGGGAGCTCCGGGGTTCGGGCCAGTGGGCTGCGGAGGAGCGGGCCACCGGCCAACTGGTCGGACGGGCCGGTCTGCACCGGCCCGAGCAGCCTGATTGGCCCGGTCTCGAGGTTGGGTGGACCCTCCACCCGACCTTTTGGGGACGGGGGTACGCCACCGAGGCTGGCGTGGCCTCCCTCGACTACGCCTTCGAGGTGTACGGCGCCGACCAGGTGTTCAGTGTGATCCTCCCGGAGAACCTCCGTTCCCAGGCGGTGGCTCGGCGGTTGGAGATGCAACTGGTCGAGGAGCGGGTGCTGTCGAGTTACCCTGACGGTCCCCACGGCATCTGGATGGTGGAACGGGAGACCTGGGCCCGTCGTGTCCAGGGACGCAACCGGGGGGATGGTGACTCCCCGCTGTGATCGAAGGCCGCGTCCCCAGTCCCCAGTGCTGTCCTACTCAGCGGAGGTGGAGACCGCCGTCGACCAGTACCACCTCGCCGGTCACGTAGGCGGACCGGGCCAGGCCGTAGATCACCTCGGCCACGTCGTCGGGCGTGGCCGTACGCTGCAGCGGTGACTGGGCGTTGACGAACTGGCGGACCAGGTCCCATTCGGCGGTCCAGGGGGTGTCGACCAGGCCCGGAGCCACCGCGTTGACCCGGATGTCCGGACCCAGGGTGTTGGCCAGCAGCCGAGTCATGTGGCTCATCGCCGCCTTCGAGCAGGCGTAGGGGATCGAGCTGCCGGTGGGGCGTTCACCGGCCACCGACGACACGTTGATCACCTGGCCCCGGCCCGACGACCGCAGATGCTCGACGGCGGCCACCGTCACCTGCCAGGTTCCGATGACGTTCACCTCGAAGATACGGCGCCACACAGCCGGGGTGGCCGCGCCCAGATCGTTGTGGGGGATGACCTGGGTGGTGCCGGCGTTGTTGACCAGGACATCGAGGCGGCCATGGCGGTCGATCACCCGGTCGATCAGGGCCCGCGCCTGGGTCTCGTCGGCCACGTCGGCCTGGACGTAGCTGCTGTCGGCTAGTTCGGCGGCCACCGCCTCCCCGGCGGCCACCGAGGTCGACGAGTTGATCACCACGGTGGCGCCCTCTGCGGCGAACCGGTGGGCGGTGGCCGCCCCGATGCCCGACGACGAGCCGGTCACCAGCACCACCTGTCCCCGAAACTGGGGGTCGTGGCCGGTGGCTGTCGAAGTAGAGGGTGTGGACATGGCGCGAGTGTACGGCTGGCGCTGGCCTAGGTTCTCCTTCGTGCGACTGGTCACCATGGTGGAGGATGGACCTCGCACCGGGCTGGTGGTGGACGACGAGGTGGTCGACCTGACCGATCCGGTGCTCGGACTCCCCGGTGCGATGGTCGCCCTTCTCGCCGCCTGGGACGACGTTGGACCCACCGTGGCCGGGGCAGCCGACTCCTCCGCTCGACGGCTTCCCCTCGGCGGGGTCCACCTGACCGCGCCGATCACCCGTCCCCCATCGTTTCTCGGCATCGCCCGTAACTACCGCTCCCACATCGAAGAGATGGGCGGTGAACCGCCCGACGTGCAGACTTGGTTCTCCAAGCAACCCACCTGCGTGATCGGACCCGGTGCACCCATCGAGATACCGAGGGCATCGTCGACGGTCGACTACGAAGGTGAGTTGGGCATGGTCATCGGTCGGCGGTGCCGACACGTGCCCGCCCAACGGGCCCTCGACGTGGTGGCCGGGTTCACGGTGGTCAACGACGTGAGCGTGCGGGACTGGCAGCGCCGGACCCCGACCATGATGATGGGCAAGGGCTTCGACACCCACGGACCCACCGGACCGTGGCTGGTCACCGCCGACGAGTTTGGGGACTCCGGAGGACCGGTCCGTGCGGACCTGGGTCAACGGCGAGCTGCGCCAGGACGGCTCCACGGCCGAAATGATCTTCACCTGTGCCCAGATGATCGAGCACCTGTCCGAGGCCTTCACCCTCGAGGTGGGCATGCTCATCGCCACCGGAACGCCGGCCGGCGTGGCCGCCGGTTCTGACCCACCCCGGTGGCTGGAGGCCGGGGACACGGTGACGGTGGCGGTCGAGGGGGTGGGGGAGCTGACCAACCCGGTCGTCGACGAGCCGGCCGGCGACCGGGTCGATCCCGCGGGGACGAGCGGATGACCACCGTGCCACCGGCCGACGACGGCATGGTCAGGATCAACCCGTCGCTGGCCATCCCCCTCGCCGAACTGCAGCTCAGGTTCGGCCCGAGCGGCGGGCCCGGTGGTCAGCACGCCAACAAGGTCAGCACCCGGGTCGAGCTGCGTTTCGACGTGGCCCGGTCCACCAGCCTGTGCCCCCGGACAGCGGAACCGGCTGCTCGAGCCGGCTGGGACCCGAGATCCGCCTGGTGGTCGACGACGAGCGCTCCCAGCTCCGCAACCGGCAGCTGGCCGTGGAGCGTTTCTCCGACCGGGTGGCCGCGGCTCTGCGGGTGGAGAAGACGCGGCGGCCGACCCGACCGTCGATGGGGGCCAAGGAGCGCCGGCTCAAGGCCAAGCGCCATCTGTCCGAGCGCAAGCGGAACCGCCGGTCGGACTACGAGGAATGACCCGCTCCGCCGGCGGCCGGCCCCAGCAACGGCGCCTCGGCCCGACTGGTGAGGCGGGGGCCGTTCAGCCGGCGATGCGTCCAGTTTTCGGTCCCGCCGCCCAGGTCGCCTGGAGGAACCGGTCGATCTCGTCGGTGAGGCGTTCGGGATGGACGCGCATCTCCAGCACCGAGTTGGCCTGGACCAGTTGACCTTCGGGAAGCCGGCGGGCCAACTGCTCAGCGTCATGGAAGGGATGGATCCGGTCGACCTGGTGGCCGATGACCAGCGCCGGAATGTGCATGGACGCCCGCTGATCCACGGTGGGGGCGATGGGGCCGGCCAGGATTCCATGGAGCACGGCGGCGGTTTCCTCGGATCGTTTGACAGGGTGTTCATGACGCTGTCGAGCGGACCGTTGCCGGTGCGGGGCAGCCGCCGGAACAGGGAGGCGGTACGGCGGACCAGCGGCCGGGCGAAGTGCACGGCGAGCAGCATGGGCAAGAAGGTGATGGCCGCTGCCGGCACGGCCCACTCCAGCACCGGCATCTCGATGACCAGACCCTGGACCCGCTCGGGGCGCCATGGCCGCCACCAGCAGACTCACATTCCCGCCCGAGTGACACTCCGCCCACGACCGCCGTGTCGATGCCCAGGTGGTCCATGAGGGCCACCACGTGTTCGGCGTAGGTGTCCATCCGGTGGAACGAGGCCCGCTTGGGCTTCTCCGAGAGTCCATGGCCGGGCAGGTCGAGCAGGACCACCCGGTAGCCCCGACCGGCCAGATCGACGGCCAGGCGCCGGTTCATGTTGGAGTCCATGAGGATCCCGTGCATGAACACCAACACCCTGGGGCCGTGGCCGTGGATCTCGTAGTAGAGCTGTATTCCGCCCGACTCAAGCATGCCCACCTCGTAAGGGGGATGGGCACCCGGTGGTGTCACCGGACCGGCGGCCGACGGAACGTCCGCCGCCCCCGCTCCGCGGTCATCGGCCGCTTCCGAGTACGCCCCGTGTGCTTTCATCCGGACAACGGTACGCCTCGGGCCGTCGATGTGCCAGCACGGGAAGCTGTGCTCGTGTCCATTGCTGGGCGGCGAGATCGAGGTCGGCCATGACCACCCCGGGGGACGGATCGGCTGCGTTCGGCCAGCACCGTCCCCCATGGATCGACGATCATCGAATGGCCGTGACAGGCGGGCATGCCTGGTGGAAGGTCGCCCACTTGACCGGCGCCGATCACAAAGACCTGGTTCTCCACTGCCCGGGCCCGCAATAACAGCTCCCAGTGGTCGGGGCCGGTGACCGCGGTGAACGCGGCCGGCACCACCACGACCGTGGCGCCGGCGAGGGTCATGATGCGGTACACCTCGGGGAACCGGATGTCGTAGCAGAGGGACAGCCCGAGGACGACGGGAAACCGAGCGTCCGATCCGGACGGATCGGTCACCGGCGAGGTGGCGATGGTGTCGCCCGGTGCGAAGGTGGCCGACTCGCAGCTACCCGACACCGTCCAGATGCGACATCGAAGAGGTGGATCTTCCGGTAGACGGCTTGGACCGATCCGTCGGGTCCGATCAGGCAGCTGGTGTTGGACAGCCGGGCCGTCGCCCGCGTCATCGGCCGGCCGTTCGGGGAAGCTGCCGGCCACCAGATGGACCCCGGCCCGACGGGCCACGTCCGACGCCCAGGTGACGGTGGGTCCGTCGAGGGTCTCGGCATGGGCCCGCAGGAACCGGGGGCTCCCGGCCACCGAAAAGTACTCGGGCAGCACGATGAGGGTCGCTCCGGCCTCCGCCGCTCGCCTGACCGGCCCGGTGACGGCTTCCAGATTGGCCTGCCGGTCCGGTCCGGCTGTCGTCTGGATGGCGGCCACGCGCATGTCACAGGGTAGGTCCGACCTCGGGCACAATGGCCCCCGGCCCCGCTGGGGCAGCCCGGACGATCGGCCCGGGCAGAAACGAGCGCCGTGTCCTTCGAAGACTCCGACGTCGTCCGCAGTGCCATCCGGGTGGAGGGATTCCGCGACGACGAGTTCAATTACCAGCTCATCCGGGCCCTGGGCGTGGCCGACTACGGCGGGTCGACCGTGGGCGAATGCCTGGCCGTGGTGGCCGAGATCGCCGACGGCAGCCCCAACAGCTGGGCGGCGGCGTTCGAGCGACTGGCCGCCCGCATCGAGGAGCGGGGCGGCCTCTGCCTTCGGGCCGGCCGGACGGTCAGCGGGCGCGACCACCTGCTCCGGGCCTCGACCTACTACCGGACCGCCGAGTACTACGCCGAGGGGGTCGCCGAGCGGTCGCAGCGGACCGGGGAGCAGAGCCAGGCCTGCTTCGCCCGAGGCCGCCGCACTTGCTGGACCCGCCGGTGGAGGCGGTCGAGATCCCCTTCGAGGGGGGATCCCTTCCCGGGTACCTGGTCCGGCCCCGGCCGACCCCGGGGCAGGGTCGGACCCCCGTCCCACCCTGATCGGCGTGGGCGGGTTCGACTCCAGCGCCGAGGAGCTCTACTTCCACCTCGGGGCACCCGGGGCCGAGCGGGGGTGGAACGTCTTCGTCTTCGACGGTCCCGGCCAGCCGGGCTGCATGCGCGGCAACCCGTCGCTGACCTTCCGGCCCGACTACGAGGTTCCGCTGGCCGCGGTGCTCGACGCGTCGGGAAGGCACTCCCGACGTCGACGCTGATCGGCTGGCCCTGGCCGGCCAGAGCTTCGGCTCCTACTTCGCCGCCCGCAGCGCGGCCACCGATCGCCCGGGTCGGGGCCCTGGTGGCCAATCCGCCGGTGGTCGACATGGGCCGGTACATGGAGGCCTGGGTGGGCAGCGACGTGTTCCGCATGGTGCGGGACATCCGGCCCGAGGACGTGATCGGGGTGCCCGAGGACCTGATGCCCCGCCAGATGCAGTGGGGGATCGCCGCCATCTGCCAGCGGTTCGGCGTGCCGTCCTTCCACGCCTGGCGGGAGGCCATCGCCGCCTACCGCCTGGACGGATGGTGGCCGAATCCACTGCCCGGTGCTGGCTCTGGTCGGCGACCGGGAGGGTGCGGAGCCCCTGGCCCAGTTCGACGCGTTCGTCCAGGGGGTCGACGGACCGGTGACCGCCCGGCGGTTCACTGCCGAGGACGGCGCCTCCACCCACTGCCAGTCCGACAACATCCGCTTGTCGGCCCAGGTCACCTTCGACTGGCTGGACGAACGTCTCGGGTTGAGCGCCGGGTTCCGGTTCAGCCCGGCCCGGCCGCCGGCCGGTACGTGGCCAGGGCAGCGGCCAAGGCGATCCGTCCGGGTTCGGAGCTGTCCTCGCGCACTCCGTGCAGCGGGGTGAGGGTGGCCCAACCGTCGGCGAGTGAGGGCGGCGTCGGACTCCGGCTCCAGCTCGGCCTGTTCGGCCTCCCGGTCGGCACCGGGGTCCATGCCCCGCAGGGTGAGGGTGATCGATCCCGCTGGTCGCGGTCGACCGGGGATCCCCCGACGGGTGCTGGCCGTGTGCTCGGGCCGGACCGACCGGATCAGACCGACCCTCCCGAGGGTGCCGTGGCGCAGCCCGGCCAACCGGTCGGAGGAGACGGCGGGCACGTTGAGGTTGAGCACGGTGGAGGGCGCCATGGTGGCCAGCGCCGGCACGATCCCGGCGGCCAGTCCGACCGGTGTCTGCCAAGGCACCGGGTCCCTGCCCCAGGCGATGCTCACGGCCAATCCCCGTGACCCCGAACTGGGCTCCGGTGAGGGCGGCCCCGACCGTGCCCGAATGGAGGGCCGACCGTCCGGCGTTGATGCCGTGGTTGATGCCGGACACCACGAGGTCCGGCCGGGGTCCGAAGCCCTCGATGCAGGCCAGGATGACGGCGAGGGCCGGGGGGCCGTCGATCCCGTAGGTGGGGACATGGGCCAGTCCGGGGATCTCCACCGATTCGAAGGGGATCGACTCCCGCTCGTAGACCGCACCCACCGCGGCACCGGCTCCGCTGTGATCGACCAGCGGGGCCACCACGACCAGCTCGTGTTGGTCGCCCAGGGCCGCGGCCAGGCCTCGGGCCAGGGCGGCGATTCCCGGCGCGAAGACGCCGTCGTCGTTGGTGATCAGGATGCGCATGTCCGGGGTTCCTGTCGAGGGATGGGGACCATCGCGCCGGGCGCAACCCCCGAATCCGCGGTCCGTCGGGCCGGGTGCGGCCCCATCGCCTACCATACCGGGCGATGTCGGCCGCCTCCTGTCGGCGGAGTGACGGATCACCCACGACGACCATGACGCCCCCATCGACCATCGGAGACCAGCGTCCGTCCGAGACCACCCCGGCCACCGGCGACCAGTGGGTCATCGGGCACGGACACCAGCGGGCGGTGATCACCGAGGTGGGCGCCACCCTCCGCTCGTTCACCCTCGGGGACCGGGCGGTGATCGACGGGTTCGGACCGACCGAGTGGAGCCACGGCGGCCGAGGACAGGTCCTGGCTCCCTGGCCCAACCGCCTAGGGGACGGCCGCTATGGCTTCGAGGGGGTCGGGGCCGAGGTCCCCATCAACGAGCCCTCCCGCAACAATGCCATCCATGGTCTGGTCCGTTGGCTGGCCTTCCGGATGACCAGCCGGGCCCAGAACCGGGTCAGCCTGGTCACCGAGCTCCATCCGTCGCCGGCCTACCCCTTCGCCCTCCGGCTGAGCCTCGAGTACCGCCTCGGTCGTGACGGGCTCACCGTGACCGCCGAAGCCGAGAACATCGGCCCGACCGACCTTCCCTTCGGCCTGGGTTTCCACCCGTATCTGACCGTGGGAACGCCGACCGTCGACCAGATCCGCCTCACCGTGCCGGCTACCCAGCGCCTGCTCACTGACGACCGTGGTCTGCCCACCACCACGGTGGCAACCTCCGGCACCGAATTCGACTTCACCCGGGGCAGGTTCATCGGGGTCACCCGGCTCGACACCGACTTCACCGGATTGGAGCGGGGGGCGGACGGTCGGTTCCGGGTCGAACTCGACCATCCGGACGGGACCGGCGGGGCGACACTGTGGGGCGATGAACGATTCGCGCATGTGATGGTCTATACGGGCGACACCCTGTCGCCCGAAGAGAGAAGGACGGCGGTGGCGGTCGAACCGATGACCTGTCCGCCCGACGCATTCCGGTCCGGAATCGACCTCACCACCATCCGACCGGGTGGCCGATGGACCGGATCGTGGGGAATCACTCCGCGCTGAGTGCGTCATCGCAGGGAGGCCGTTCGGTCGGCGACGCGGACACGCACTACGCTCAGGGCAGCACGGCAAGCGGGCAGGCAGAGGTGTCTGAACCTTGAGCGCCACTGCTGATGCTTTTCGGGATGTGCAAGGGGCGAGGGCCATGGGGAAGAGAAGGGTATGCAGCCTGGTCCTCGGTCTCATGGTGGCCGGGAGCAGTGCGATGGTGGCAACGACCGAGGCAGCCGCGTCGCCGGCGGTGGGCGCCTACAGCGGGTTCGCCGACAGCCTCACCCGGGCCCCCTACGTCACCGATCTGACCCAGAGTTCGGCCTACATCAACTGGGCCACCAGGTCCAAGACCGTCGGGTCGCTCCAGATCGCGCCGATGAGTGGTGGCACCTGCCCGGGGTCGGTGATCACCTGGTCGAGTTCGGCCCTCCCGGCCTCCACCGACATCCCGTATCGGGCATCCGGATCCTCCTCGACCACCACCTCCTGGTCGTTCACCGTTACCAACGGGGCCGGTACGTCCATCACCGAATACCAGAACTCGGTCGAGGTCAAGGGCCTCACTGCCGGGACGCCCTACTGCTACGCGGTGTTCTCCACCGACACGGACAAGGCCGTCGATCTCCTGCCCCCCTCGACGGTGGCGTCGCTCGACTCGCAACCAGTCCAGTCCTTCACCACCCTGCTGAGTTCCGGTGCCTCGTCCACCGCACCGGTCACCTTCGACGTGCTCGACGACACCGGTGAGAACTACGCCTGCACCACGGCCACCAACTGCTCGACCGATGTGCCCTTCAACTCGTCGGGCCCGCCGGTCAATCCCGATGAGGCCTCGCTGTACGACCAGATCGGCAAGTCCGATGCCCAGTTCCTGGTCGATGCCGGCGACACCGGGTATAACGACGGAAGCCAGACCAACCTCGGCGACCTGGAGGACACCGGAACGACCACCGACGTCAGCAACTTCTTCGGTCCGTCCTACTACCCGCTGACCGGGGGAATTCCCACCTACGTGGCCTCCGGTGACCACAACCAGAACAACACCGCCCTCAAGGTGTTCCCGACACCGACCAACGCCGCCGACTCCGGCGGCACCTACGCCTTCGACTCGGCGACCAAGGTCGACGGGATCGACACCACCGCCCCGGCCGACTGGTACGCCTTCTCCACCGGCAACGTGCGGATCTACGTCATCGACGCGGCCTGGGGCGAGAGCGCTACCAGCGGGAAGCTGGGCGACACCACCGGCTCCCTGTGCGGAGCGGCCGGTTCGTCGGCCGCCGAGGCGTGCCAGCCCTATCAGGCCGACAACCTGGAGCACTGGCAGACCGACTCGGCCGAGTACCAGTGGCTCCAGTCCGATCTGGCCAACCCGGCCTACGCCGGCATGGTCAAGTTCGCCGTCTTCCACTTCCCCCTGCAGTCCGACAACCCCACCCAGCCCTCGGACCTCTACGCCCAGAACAGCTCGGCCAATCCGGACGCCTCCACCAGCCTCGAGGCCATGCTGTCCAAGTACGGGGTGGAGATGGCCTTCAACGGCCACGCCCACACCTATCAGCGGTTCGACCCCGACCGGCCGGGTCGGATCATCAACTATGTGACCGGTGGTGGTGGAGGTGTGCTCGAGCCGGTTTCGGGGCCGACCACCACCCAGTGCAAGGACCTCTTGGCCGAAAACGCCAGCGTGTACGCCATCGGTTGGAGCCCGACGAAGGACAGCGGATCCTCCTGCGGTACGGCCGCCACCCCGACGTCGGCCGCCCAGGTCTACAACTTCTTGAACGTCACCGTCTCGGGCAACACGATCACCGTGTCGCCGACCGACGCCGCCGGGCATACCTTTGACGTGCAGACCTACACCGACGCAGGGAGCACGTCGTCGTCACCTGCTCCTCCCTCCAGTGGATCGGCCGGGCCGCCTACTCCTCCCTCCACTGGATCGGCCGGGGCACCGTCGAACGCCTGTATGACCCATCTGCCGGCCGGCTCGGTGGTGGCCTCGGCAGCGCTCTCCGATGGATCTGGCTACGACGAGGTCGACGCGGCGGGAGATGTCGCCGTCTTCGGATCGGCGGTCTGTGCCGGCGCTCTCACAGACACGCACCTCAACCAGCCCATCGTGGGGATGACCGCCGACCCGGCCACCGGCGGTTACTGGCTGGTGGCCTCCGACGGTGGGGTGTTCTCCTTCGATGCCCCCTTCCTCGGATCGATGGGTGGCACGCACCTCAACCAGCCCATCGTGGGGATGACCGCCGACCCGGCCACCGGCGGTTACTGGCTGGTGGCCTCCGACGGTGGGGTGTTCTCCTTCGATGCCCCCTTCCTCGGATCGATGGGTGGCACGCACCTCAACCAGCCCATCGTGGGGATGACCGCCGACCCGGCCACCGGCGGTTACTGGCTGGTGGCCTCCGACGGTGGGGTGTTCTCCTTCGATGCCCCCTTCCTCGGATCGATGGGTGGCACGCACCTCAACCAGCCCATCGTGGGGATGACCGCCGATCCGGCCACCGGCGGTTACTGGCTGGTGGCCTCCGACGGTGGGGTGTTCTCCTTCGATGCCCCCTTCCTCGGATCGATGGGTGGCACGCACCTCAACCAGCCCATCGTGGGGATGAGCGCCGACCCGGCCACCGGCGGTTACTGGCTGGTGGCCTCCGACGGTGGGGTGTTCTCCTTCAACGCCCCCTTCTGGGGCTCGGCCGCCTGAGGGACGCGCCTCGGCACACCCGTTCACGTATTCCGGTGGACGGGTGTGACGTCGGGCAGCTCGTGAGAAGGGGCGCGACCGGCCGACGGCGTGTCAGGCGAGCTACTGGATCAGGCCGAGGCCCTTCTGACAGTGCGGACCGCCCCAGTGCTCGACGATCTGCCCATCGCGGATCCGCAGGATGGCCGTTCCGTTGATGGTCACCGGTTGTCCTGACGGCGGGACGTCGTAGAAGGGAGTGCCGGTGTGGGTCCCCTTGACCGTCCAGTTGGACACGACCAGATCGTCGGACTCGATGAGCAGGTCGACAGTGAAGACCATGTCGGGAATGGCTGACTTGGCCTGCTGCCACCACAGTTGTTCCTCGCCGCGGATGTCGACGCCGACCCGCACGGGGCTCACCCGCTCGGTGACGTGACTGTGGAAGTCCTCCGACCAGAACTCGAAGACGGCGCCACCGTCCCCCGACTCCATGGCTTCGCTGTATTTGGCCAGCAGCCGAAGGTTGTCCGACACACTGCTCCCCTTTCGTCGGATGTCGTGCGATCCTAACCGGGTGCCTCCACCAGAGTGGGCCCGGATGTCTGGAGAAGGGCCACCAGCGGTCCGAGGCCGGCTACGGGTTCTCGACACCCCTGGTCTGGCCAGGGTGCTTGACGTTCAGCCGAAGGAGATTGATCACACTGACCACCAGGACCAGGCTGGACCAGAGTTTGGGAATATGTCCGCTGACCAAGCCGTAGAGTCCGATACCGACCAGGACCAGACCGAGGATTCCCGCCAGTACTGGATGGTGCAGTGCCGCGCGAGACGGGGAAGAATGACCACCAGCTCACCGCCTGTTGAAGTTGGTTGAGTGTAGGTGCGGTGCCGACGGCACAGTGGGTTCAATCCTTCCGCCGGTGGGGCTGGTACCACCGTGCCCGACGTGGTCACCACCTGGTCAACCGGGACTGATGTATGAGACAACTGAAGGATGGCGGGTCACCACCTAGATCACCGGCCCGCACTCGTCGTGAGGTGTAACCGAGTGTGAGCCGATGCTGAAGCGACACCACACGCGGGTGGCCCAGTACCGATGGCGCTCGCAGCTCCAAGGCCGGTGGACGGGATACCTGGGGCTGGTGGTCCTGATCGGTCTGGTCGGGGGTCTTTCCCTGGCCGGGGTGGCCGCGGCCAGGGCCACCCAGTCCTCATTTCCGGCCTTTCTGGCCTCGACCAATCCCTCGACCATCGACATCGACAACGGAACCTGGAATCCGGCCATCCTCACGAAGGTGGCCACCTTTCCGGACGTCACATCCGTTCAGACCTATGTGGCCCTCAACATGGTGCCGATCCTGCCCAATGGGTACCCCGACTTCTCCAACAACTTCGGCGATCTCGAGGAGACCGGCATCCTGCACAGGCTCTTCATCGACCAGGACAAGGTCACCATTGTGGCCGGCCGCATGCTCGACCCTCAACGACCCGACGAGGTGGTGCTCAGTCGCTACTCCGCCGACGTGCTCGGACTCCACCTGGGCGAGAAGGTCCGAGAAGGGGTATTCGCCAACAGCCAACTCAACGACGACGGACAACCGACCTCACCGGCCAGCCAGCGGTTCACCCTGACCGTTGTGGGGATTGGGATCTTCAACGACGAGGTGGTCCAGGACGACGTCGACCGGATCACCCGGATGCTGGTCAGCCCGGCGCTGGCCGACAAACTGGCTGGATGTTGCGGCAGCTACGCCTGGAGTGGGGTGCAGCTCAGGAACGGTTCGGCCGGAGTGCAGCCGTTCCTCGACCGCTATTTCCACCAGCTGCCCGCCACTTCGCTTCCCTATATCCACATCACCTCGGTCATCGAGGAGCAGGCCGAGCAGGCGGTTAAGCCGGAATCGTTGGCGCTCGGTGCGTTCGGTCTCATCGCCGGTATCGCCGCGTTAATCATCGCCGCCCAGTCGGTCGGCCGCTTGGTCCGACTGTCGACCGGCGACCGTGAAGTGCTGCGGTCGTTGGGGGCTGACCCGACCGAGACCACCCTCGACGGACTTCCCGGTATCGCGGTGTCCATTGTCCTCGGTGTGCTGATCGCCGCAGGAGTCGCCATTCTCCTGTCGCCGTTGGCGCCGTTTGGTCCTGTGCGGGAGGTCGAGCCGGTCCATCGCATCTCCTTTGACTGGACTGTCCTCGGGTTCGGTGCGGTGGCGCTTCTCGTCGCCCTGCTCGGGATGGCGTTCCTCTTCTCCTTCCGGGATGCCCCCCATCGGGTGGCGGAGCGGTCACGTTGGACCGCTGGGCGGAGTCCGTTTGTCGCCAACGCCGTCGCCTCGTCCCGACTGTCGGTACCGGCCACCACCGGGATCCGGTTCGCTCTGGACGCCGGCCGGGGTCGTTCGGGCGTGCCGGTACGATCGGCCATCGTCGGGACGGTGCTCGCTGTCGTGTTAGTGGTGGCTTCCCTGACCTTCGGTAGCAGCCTCAATACCTTCATCTCCCACCCTGCCTTGTACGGCTGGAACTGGAACTACATCCTTGAATCAGACGCCGGGTACGGCGACATGCCCACTGCGGCCAGCGATCGACTTCTGGCTGGCGACCACGATGTGGCTGGTTGGACCGGGGGCTTCTACACATTGTTGACCATCGACGGGCAGAGCATTCCCGTGCTGGGGGAGTCCCCGGGCGGAGCGGTCCAACCTTCGATCCTGGAAGGGCACGACCTGCAAGCAAAGGATCAGGTCGTGCTTGGCAGTGAGACTCTGCAGAATCTGCACAAGCGAGTGGGCGAGACGGTCACCACCGGCACTGGCGCGCAACGGGTCATCCTGACCATCGTCGGGACGGCCACCATGCCTACCGTTGGCGTGGGCCACGGGCTCCACCTTTCGATGGGTACCGGAGCGCTGCTGGATGTCGAGGACATCCCGGCACTGCAACGCAACATCCAGCAGTATGCCTCGATTGGGCCGAATGTGTACTTCATCCGCACCCGTCCGGGCATCGGCGCTTCCGCGGCCAACCGTTCACTGGTCAACCTGAGTAACGGCATCAATTCGGCTTCGGGAAATCCGGGGAGCGTGCAGGTGTACGGCGTGCAACATCCGGCCCAGATCGTCAACTACCGGACCATGGGGTCGACACCCAATCTGCTGGCTGGGGCACTAGCCCTCGGGGCATTCGGCGCGCTGGGCCTGACTCTCGGGGCGTCGGTTCGCAGGCGCAGGCGGGAGCTGGCCGTGCTCAAGACACTCGGATTCTCGCGTCGGCAACTGGCCGCCACCGTGTGCTGGCAGGCTTCGACGTCGGTGGCGATCGGAACGGTCATCGGCATTCCCCTCGGCATCGCGCTTGGTCGATACCTGTGGACGCTGTTCGCCAACGAGCTTTACGCAGTTCCGCAACCCACGGTGTCGGTCCTGGCGGTAGTCGGTGTTGCTCTGGGAGCGCTGTTGCTGGCCAATGTGGTTGCCGCTGTCCCGGCTTGGCGAGCTGCTCGAACGCCGACCGCCCTCATCCTGCGATCTGAGTGATCATCGGACCTGCCCAACGGGGTTCAGGCCAACTGGTGCGCCCCCTGGGATTCGAACCCAGAACTGCGGATTGAGAGTGGCCTCAGGGGTCTCCCAGAACTGTGCAGGATTGATCGATCTTGCTCCTTAAATGCAGTTCGTTCCCATGCTTCTGCTGCCCATACTCCCTGTCCTAGCAGAGGGCCGCGCTCAGGTCGGCAAACCGTCGACCGGTCGAGCTTTGAGTGGGGTCCTGACGAACATTGAGGAGATCCACCCGACAGTTGATCTCGACCGCAGTAACCGACCTCGAGATGCCCCTTTGTCCGCGCCGACAGGTCATCCTCCCGTTGTTCCCAACCTTGCCTATGCCGAATGGTTAGATGCAAGGTGTGAAATGGATGCGACAGTCCCGGCCGTGCCGCACTCTCCAGAGCTGGCGCAAGAAACATCGACCAGGGTGGCACCAGGGGCGACAGAAGGCCATTGCATCTGATGCCAGCTCGTTCCGTCCCAGAAGTCGGCGACCGGGAGTCCTGACCCTTCAGGCACGATCGGAGCACCGTTCGTTTCACTGCCTACGGCAACGCAGAGCCATCGCGAGACACAAGACAGCGCAGAGGACGCCAACTGGCCTGGCAACGGTGTCTGGTTCCTGGTCCAATCCTTTCCGTTCCATGTGAATTGGACGTCGCCGCCTTGATACCCCGGCGTGCCTTCGTTGGGTGTTGCAAGCTGGATACAGAAGGTTGAGGTCGGACATGACAACGAGTCCACCCCAACAGCTTGCGTGGGCCAGGCAATTTCGATCCATGTTGAACCGTTCCACTCGTAACTCAAGTTGTCCTGGGTCGGCGAGTCGGCGGAGTCCATTTGCTCGCCGTAGGCGTTGGTGGTTGTCATGCAGAAAGTGGTCGTCGGACACGACAGAGCAAAGGTGGTGAATCCTGGCACATCGAGACTGCCAACATTTTCGGTCCTCCAGATCTTTCCGTTCCAAACTGCCGACATCGGCTGTCCGCTGCCAGCGACATCCTGACCAGGATCGATTATTGCCATGCACCATTGCGTGCTGACGCAGTCGAGTCCATTCAACTGATCCTGAGTGTCCTGGAACCCGGTATCGACCCAGGTTGACCCGTTCCACTCAACTGCTCCATAGACAAATTCGCCGAGGTCACTAGTGTTGAGCGGTGGTGTTCCGAGGTAAGAAGCTAGGCACATCGAGTTCGAAACACACGACACGGACGTAAACCAGCCGACCGAGCTCAATCCGCTGGGTATCGCCGCACCGACATACGGTGCTTGCGACCAACTTGAACCGTCCCAGGTGTAGGCCGCATAGCTGGGCATCGTTTCATTCGCAGCGTTGGGGCCGTATGTGTCACCGACGGCCATGCAGAACTTCGACGAGATACACGAAATACCCGTGAGCTCCAGCCCTGATGGGGTCAGAGTGACGGGAGGCGACCACCCGATCCATGTGACCCTCAGGGCACTCTCATTGGGGCTCGCCACAAGCGTGGAGCCATTGCCGATTGCGTAGCTGACAGTCGTCCAGCCCTTTGGGAGATGCGAGCCAGATACCGTCCACACCTTCCCCGATGGATCCGAAACCTGACAACTCGAAAAGGTAACGGATCCAAAAATTGGACATTGGGCCGAAGCGTCCGTTGGAGAGCTGAGGGTCCTCTTCGATGCATTCGCCACTGTGCCTGTGCGCGTGAGTGAGCCACGTCTTGTTGTGCGACCAAAGAGCTTTGCCATGTCTATCGTCGGAGATCGTCCACCGTGTATAAACGCCATGGTCAACCACTGCAGCGGTAATGGCGTCTCCTGGCTCCACTGATAAAGCACCAGAACATTTGACATTTGTCTGACACCCAAGCACCACGATGTTCGGGTCCTGGTCGAAGTCGAAGACAGAATCGAAGCCATTCGGCAGGCCGGTGTCTTCGACCCATGCGAGGTACTCCGGCGCTCCATCGACGCAGCTTGATCCGGTGCCAACCTGGTAGAGGGATTCGTCGTTTCCCTGAGTCTTGCCTTTAGGGGTCAGCGCACCACCGATTCCCACCCAGGTGACGGAAAACGATGTCTCGTTCGAAGCACATGTGACTGGAGGGACAGTCCATTTTCCGAATGCTCCCCTCACGTTGGCTTGAGAGGCATCCTCCGTGACGAAACCGGCCCAATGACTGTTGGTGGTCGGAGACGCGGCCGCCGCCTTTGTCGCCGTCGTCAAAATGACTAAAGATGACATGACCATGGAGGCCAGCAGAAGGCTTGCCGATATGCGCGAAACTGGGCCCCTGTTCCGTCCGATGTGTGAACGAGTGTCTAGTTCCGCCACAGCTACATGATGCACTGATCGCCGCCTACCTGCATGAGGGTCCTACGTCGATCGAACGGAGAGGGTGCCGACACACGTTCCGATCCGGACCTCGGGGAAGTTCGGCGCCCAGCTCCGCTGATCTCAGCTCGGGTAAGGCTTCCATGGGTGGGGGTGGTGGGGGCATTACTCCATGCCCCTCGTCGGACCAGCCAAGCGATTCCCGCCGAACTGCGACTGGCCCGACGGCAACCACAGGTCTACACCCAATTCGTCGGACGATTACCGAGATCTTCGGCACGGCGTCCAGGTGGGTAATCAAACTCCCGTGGAAATCTCCCCGGCGTCATGCACCATCCTGCTCGCAAGTTGGCGGGATATACCTAATCTCCTTGCCACCTCGCCGATGGACAAGCCCTCTTCCAAGGCGGCGAGCATGAAGAGTTCGCGCATTCGGTGGCGACATAGTTCGTAGGTGCTCAGGTAGTCCTTGGACGTTTTACGAAGTTCGGCCGGAGATTCGCCCGCTGCCTCTGTGGCGCCGGAAATCGCGACCCCCCGCTTGAGGGCTGACACCATTCTCCGTCCGACCCGCTCGGTGCGTTTGAGATGCTCACGTAGCGCTTGTGATGCTGCCTTGGAGTCTTCGATGGCTTGGATGGCGCTCTCAGTCGAAACCATTTTTCCCCCTACAGACTCTTCCCACTGACGGTCCCCATCTATGACAGATATGAAGGCATTGTTGGTGGATACGATCCGCCGTGATGTTGCTCGGTTGGCCCGTCTACAACCGATTTAGGATCGTTATCCGATCCGTGTATGGCGTCTAGTTCGGCTCGGTGCGCGTCGCACGCCTCGACCGTGTGGGATTTGTCAGCTTCACCGATGGATAGGTGGCTAGCGGAGCGGGATCGTCGAGGCCAGCACAATGTCCATCTGTTCGGTGTAGCGGACCGAGCCAAGCGGCCCGGCCGTCTGTGAGATGTCAGCCTCCTCTCGCTGTCGGAGAATGAGGCCACTACTTGGCGACACCCAATAATCATTTGGATTGGCGCCGCTCTCGGCTCCAGAAAAGGAGAGCTTCAGGCGAGTGTGGATGGCAGGAGTGGTCTGTCCATGGATCTTGACCGAAGAGCTACCGACGACCTCACCCGAAAACTCGACTCGCTCTTGTCCTGAGGTACAGACCGAGTTCCAGCTCTTACCAGCGGACGGATCTGGTGGGACAAGGTACGTACTGGCTGGGCACCTAATGATGGTTGTGGTCTGAGTTCCGGCGATCTCTTCGTAGGAGGAAGCGCCAGCTATCGTCAGTGCACCGTTTGCTTGACGGCACTCGACCAGACCCTCATTGTGCTGTAGCAGTGGCTCCCACATCATTTGGGCACAGGTGCCGTCTGCCACGATCATGTCCGTACTCGATGGAAATGACCGACTGATGCCTCCCACGCTTAGCGCCTCGGTACCCGACGTCCGATAGCGATAGATCCCCGGCTTGGGCAAACCCGAATTGATCCGGGGTTTCCGTTTCTGGAGCTGGTGGTAGAGGTCCATGGCCTGAGCACGGCTAACCGGTGTACCTGGACTTCGCCACACAAACAGCCAGAGACCGGCAACAGCTAACCCAAGCAGGACGACCAGTCCGAGTGCCCCCAGCAAGAAGCGATGGCTGTTTATCCACACGAGTTCTGACATCGTCCACCATCTCCTAATCCCACTCAGCCGGTTGAGGGATGGCCACAACCACTAACCCCACGATAGTGACTCTTCACCGTCTTGCTCACGAAGATCGGAGCGCCGTTGGGACGTATTCCCACGTACAAACGCAACCGCCAGGTACCAGGTTGTGCCTCGGTCTTGGAAAACCCTCACCCTGAAGAGGTTTCCGAAGTTGCCTAGCAGTTGCCCGAACGTCTGACGCCATCGGGAGAAGGTGCTTCTGACCTGGCTGACCTGGTGCGCCCCCCGGGATTTGAACCCGGAACCTGCGGATTAAGAGTCCGTTGCTCTGCCATTGAGCTAGAGGCGCCTGGGGCCAACGTACTGGCCCGGGTGGATCCTGGTGCTGTCTCCCCGGCGGCTTTGAGGGTGACCGACGGGGCTCGAACCCGCGACCTCCGGGGCCACATCCCGGCGCTCTGCCAACTGAGCTACGGCCACCAAGGAGCCCCTAGTGTGGCACACACCGAAAGCGGCCCGGGTGGCCGAAGTAACCTCCCCGCATCGCCCCCGTAGCTCAACTGGATAGAGCAGGTGGTTTCTACCCATCAGGTTCCGGGTTCGACTCCTGGCGGGGGCGCTATCGGGAGCCTCGGGCCAGGGCAACCGTTGGGCCGGCGGAGGCGGCTCGGTCGGTCAGATGCCTTCCATGTCGTCGAGCACTGGCGGCATCCGGTCGGTCCGGATTCGACCGGTCCCGTCGCTGGCGCTCACCATCCGCATCAGATCGTCACGGGCCCGGGCCACCCGAGAGGCCACCGTCCCGGGGGCGCAATGACAGACGTCCGCTGTCTCGGCGTAGCTCAGCCCGTACAACTGGGTGAGCGTGAACGCCGCCCGGCGATCCGGGTCGAGCCGGCGGAGCAGATCGTCGACCACCACCTCGTCGGTGCGTGCGGTGTCCACATGCCGTGTCGGTTCGGTATCCCCGGCCGACCCCGCGTGTCGCCGGTGACGGATGCGACTCCGCAGCTCCGACGCGCACACATGGTGGGCAATGGAGAACAGCCAAGTCTTGGCTGACGACTCTCCCCGGTAGCGACGGATGCTCTTGGCCACCCGAAGGAAGGTCTCCTGGGCCAAGTCGTCAGCGCTGGCCTCGTCCACCAGCGCGGCACAGAGCCGACGCGTGGGCCCGTAGGTCAGGTTGACGAACTGCTCGAGATCCCGCCGGTCCCCACTTCTGGCCCGAAGCGCGAGCTGACTCCAGGACTCCATGGATGGAACATACCGACAGAGTGCGCAGAGTGGCAACGCCAACCTCGCTGCGTGATGAGCGCAGCCCTCTGTCGTCACGTAGCGTGACTCTGGTGGCTCTCCTCGTGTGATGCGGCCGACCCGACCGCGCTGGGCCCGGGGGCCGGCCGTTCCCGTGCTGTCGGACCGTCGGGATGCGTTGCACCCACCAGAACCGAGGGCTTCTCCGGCCTCGGCGAGGAAACTTTCAGGCTCCGGGAAGATTCACCCGTCCCGCGCCGACTAATCCAACATGAGCACCACGTGCCAGGTTGTCCGGAAATCACTGTCGGCCGCCCTCGACGGCGAGGCCTTCGAACTGCGTCAGGACGAGATCGAACTGCACCTGCTGGGTTGCGACGCCTGCCGTCAGTGGGAGGAGTCGGCTCATGAGCTGACCCGGCAGTTCCGGCTCCGGGTCGCGGATCCTCAGACGGCTCCACCATCGGTGCTGTCAGGCATGCAGTCGGTCTTCTCGCCACGACGGACGTTGGTCGTCTCCCTGGTCCGTCTGGCCCTCGTGGCCGTGGCCGTGGCCCAGGTCACCGTCAACCTCCACCTCCTTACCTCGGGCGATATCGACGGCTTCCGCGACCTCGGTGCCCTGAGCATGGCTCTCGGGGTTGGCTATCTGGTGGCCGCCCTGATTCCCCGCCGGGCCGCCGGGATGCGGTCCATCGTGGGGACCGCCTCCGTGCTGCTCATCTCGTCAGCAACCCTCGACCTGATGGCCCACCGCACCACACTGTCGGACGAGGCCCCCCACCTCATCACGCTGGCCGGCTGGCTGCTGATCGTCTTTTTGGCCCGGAGCACTCCCGAGGTGGGCACATCGCCCGGCACCGGACTCCGCAGTGACATCGGTCACGCACAGGCATGGATTCTTGGTCTCGGTCACCGGGGTGAGGTCGACTGGTCCGATTCGGAATCGGAGGGCAGGCCGGAAGTGGCGTTGGACAGGGGATCACGGGCCGGAGCCGAGGTCACACCCGAGCCGCTCGAGCAGCCCGATACCCGCCGGAGGGCCGTCGGCGACTAACCGCGCCGGCACGTCCAGTGGCGGCGGTGAGTGGCCGTCACCGGCATGAACAGAATCGGCGGACAGGCGGTGTACATCCGAACGATGGCACCACGAAAGGTGAGGGGCAGTACATGCAACCCAGGCCCGTTCCTGAATTGGCCGTGGAATTCCAATCGGTGACTCGTCGCTACGGCCGTCGGGTGGCGCTGGATGCCGTCTCGTTCGTGGCCGAGGAGGGCAGCGTGCTCGGCCTGCTCGGGCCGAACGGAGCCGGGAAGAGCACGTTGCTCGGGACACTGTGCGGGCTGCAGACCGCCGATGAGGGGACGGTGAAGTGGTTCGGGTCCACCGAACGGGTACCCCTACCCAAATCCCTTCGGCGCCGCATGGGGGTGGTCACCCAGGAAACCGCCCTCTATGGCGAACTGACCGTACGCCAGAATCTCCGCTTCGGCGCCGACATCTACGGCGTCAGCAATCCGCGCAAGGCGGTGAAGGAGTCAGCCGACCTGCTCGGGATCTCCCATCGGCTGGACGACGCGGTGGGCGAGCTCTCGGGAGGAAACCAGCGGCGGGTGGCCATCGCCCGATCGCTGATCCACGATCCGGATCTGCTGGTCTTCGACGAGCCCACACTGGGCGTCGACATCGAGACGCGCCACGCCATCTGGACTCACGTGCGGCTGCTGCGCAACCGTCGCAAGACGATCGTGGTGAGCACCAACTACCTCGACGAGGCTCTGGCCCTCTGCGACCAGGTCCTCCTGCTCAAGAATGGTCGCCTCGTCCAGTCGGGGGCACCCGGAGACATCCTGGCCCGCACCGGCCGGTACGTCGAACTCGACTGCACACCCGCTGTGGCCCAGGCCGCGTTCGCCACCCTGGACGGCTTCGAGGATGTCGAGGGTCTTTCGGTTGGCGAGTCGGGCCTCACCGTGCGGCTCACCGGATCTGCCGACCCCAACCGGGTGGTGGAGCTGGCCCTCGCCTCCCATCACGTCGAAGGGTTCCGGGTGCGGGCTCCCGACCTGCTCGAGGTGTTCCAGAGCATCGACGAGGGCGCCCACGAGCCGGTCCTGACCGATGTCTGACTGGTGGGGGGCCTGTAAGGCGGGCATCCGCTTGCAGTCCCTCCAGTTCCTGAAGGCGCCGCTCTTGATTGCCCTGACCCTGGTCGAGGCGCTGACATTCCTGGCCCTGGTCAGTCTGTTCGGTCTTACTGGATCGAAAGCGCCGACTGCCCTCGTCGTCCAGGACCACAGTCCTCTGGCTGCCTCGTTCGAGAAGGTCCTGATCAACGATCACCACTCGTTCCGACTCGAGCCGATGTCGCTGGCCAGTGCCAAACAGCAGCTGGCCGCCGGCAACGTGGTCGACATCCTGACCATCCCCAAGGGCTTCGGTGCCAGCGTGGGCAGTGGGGCCACGGTTGTCCTGCCCGTCACCATCGACAACGTCGACACCGACCTGACCGACGACATCCAGCGGGCGTTGCCGGCAGCCATCGAGACCTTCGGCGTCGAGCACCACTTCTCGGGCATCCGGGTCGCCCCCGAAGAGCACGACCTCCTGGGTTACGACACGGCCTACGTCCCCTATCTGGTGGTCAGTGCCCTGGGACTCGACGCCCTGGTGGTGGCCGGAGCCCTGGCGGCCACGGCCATGGCCGGAGAGTGGGAGAACCGCACCCTGGTCCAATGGCGGCTGTCACCGTCCTCGATGAGCGCCCTGCTCATCGGCAAGCTCATCGCCGTGGCCATCGTCTCCACGGTGGCGGTGTGGATCGCCGCACTCCTCGTCTTCTTCGGGTACGGGGTCCGACCCCATGACCTGCCGGGCACCCTGGCCGCCCTGGCGCTCATCACGGTGATCTTCACCGCGCTGGGTGCGGTGGTGGGCAATCTCCTGCGCCGGACCCTGCCGGTGGCCATCGTCTTCTTCGGCATCGCCCTCCCCCTGTACATCGATTCCGGTTCACTCGAGCCCGAACGTTTCGATGGGCACTGGCTGTGGTATTTCGGCCATGCCACCCCGGTCTACGCCGCCGTCGGGGTTCTCCAGAACACCGTCCACGGACTTCTGGTCACCCCTGAGTCCATACCGGTGGACCTGGGCATTCTCGCCCTCTGGGCCCTCTTCGCCGTTACCGTGGCCTACCGCATCCTCCAGCGGAGCAAGGCGGTCCGATGAGGTCATTCCTGACCCTTATCCGCT
This sequence comes from uncultured Acidimicrobiaceae bacterium, assembly GCA_963824355.1. Classification (GTDB taxonomy): domain Bacteria; phylum Actinomycetota; class Acidimicrobiia; order Acidimicrobiales; family RAAP-2; genus Bog-756. The sequence continues at coordinate 1,100,216 of CAWGOY010000017.1, forward strand.
TGGACCTGTCCATCTGGCGCAAGACGCCCTGGGTGATCGCCACCGCGCTGATCCCGCCGGTCGGGATGGCCATCCTGGTCACCATGCTGACCTTCGCCGTCACCCGACAGCCGGTGGCTCTGGTCGTCCAGGACCACTCGCCCCAGGCCCAGGCCATGGCCGACATCATGCGCTCGGACACCGATACCTACGAGCTCTACCAGACCAGCCTGGCCGGTGCCCGCCAGCTGCTCAAGAAGCAGGAGGTGACCTCGATCATCGTCATCCCCAAGGGATTCGGTCAGCAACTGGCCACCGGCAAGGCCAAGGTCGACCTCACCCTCAACAACATCGACTACGACTTCTCCGACGACATCCGCCGTTCGATCGCCCGGTCGGTGGCCGAGTACGACGCTCCGCAGCTCGGGGTGGCCGCGTCGCGGAGCCACAGCCAGACCGTGGTGCCCAATCCTTACCGGGTGGATGTGGCCGAGACCGACCTACGCCAGACCGACGTGGACTTCCTCCACTACCAGGTGGTTCCGGTGCTCATCCTGCTCATCATCAATGTGGGCATGCTCAGTTCGGCCGTGCTGTCCAGCCGTGACCGCGAACGACGGACCGACCGGGTGTTGGCACTGGCCCCGGTGTCGCCGCTGATCCGCATCGCCGCTCGGCTGACCGGTGGGCTCCTGACGACCATGTTGGCGGTCATTCCGGTGACCTGGATCCTCGTCGCCACCCACCAGATCGCGCCCCCTTCTGGCCACTGGCTGGCCCTGGTCGGCGTGCTCGGCGTCACCGCCCTGCTGTCGGTGAGTCTCGGGAGCCTCCTCGGCGTGGCCCTCCGTCGATCCACCACGGTGGCCCTGGCCGCGGTGATCCTGGCCAGCTACCTGTTCTTCCTCGGAGGAGGATTCACCACCATCGCCTTCCTGCCTCCGTGGCTCCGCGAGGTGAGTCGGCTGGTGCCGACCCGGTACGCCATCGACGCCCTCCGCCAGTGCCTCTTCTATCCCGACCTGGCCCACGTGGCCAGCAACCTGGTCACGGTGGCCGGCTTCGCCGTGGCCGCGCTGGCCGCCAGCGTCCTCGTCCTGAGGAGGGCAGCCCGATGAATTGGCGCACATTGACCGCGGTGCTGGCGACCGCCCTGGCTCTGGTGATGGGTACCGTGCTGACCGTTGCCAACGGTCACGACGGCACGCCGGCCGTCAGTGTCCTGGTCTCCCAGCCGGCGAGTCACACCTCGGCCCTCCCGCTCACCGCGTCGGTCGGTCCCTGCGTCCTGGACTCGACCGGGGTGGCCGGCCAGCGGACGGTGCAAGTGAGCGGAGCATGTACGGGTTCGTTGCTCGGGAGCACCTCGTGTGGGGATGCCACCGGATCGGTGGCCCTCGCCCTGCAGACCTCGGCCGGACCGGGGGTCACCTTCGCGGTGATCATGCAGTTCGAGAACGACCCCTTGACCGCCGGGCCCCAACCGGCCTCGTTGTTCGTCGAGGTTGCCGGTCCGACGGGTTTCCACCGATGGTCGGACCGGTCGGCCACCGTGCCGGTCACGGCCAGCGGTGTGATCGACCTCGACGGCGTCCGTCTGCCCCCCGAGGCAGGAACCGAGGCGGCGCCCATCCTGCTCTCCGGATCGGTGCTCTGCACCACGAGCTCGTGACCGCCGGGATCCAGGCCTGGTCCGGCGGCCCAACGGCCCGGCCACGGCCACTCGTGCAGTCTGGGCGGGGGGCGTAGACTTCATGGGTGACCGACGTTCTGGCCGTGGCCAACCAAAAGGGCGGTGTGGCCAAAACGACGACCGTGCACTCGTTGGGTGTGGCCTCGGCTGAACTGGGTCGACGGACCCTGGTGGTGGATCTCGATCCCCAGGCGTGTCTCACCTTCTCCCTGGGGTTCGACCCCGACGGCCTCGACCGGTCGCTGCACGACGTGTTCGTCAGGCGGGCCGAGGTGGCCGAAGTGGCCCTGCCGGTGCCCGGCGTCCCCCGTCTCGATGTGCTTCCCGCCACTATCGACCTGGCCGGATCGGAGGTCCACCTGTTGACCCGGACCGGTCGGGAGCATGTCCTCGAGCGGGCACTGGAGCCGGTGCTCGAACGCTACGACCTGGTGCTGATCGACTGCCCACCGTCCCTCGGGGTCTTGACCATCAACGGCCTCACTGCAGCCAACTCGGTGCTGGTTCCCCTGCAGTGCGAGGCACTGTCCCACCGGGGTGTGGGCCAGCTGCTCGAGACCATCGAGGATGTCCGGGCCTTCGCCAACAGCGACCTCGACGTGCGGGGCATCATCGCCACCATGTACGACGACCGGACCAAGCACTCGCGGCACATCATCGAAGAGGTCGAAGCACGCTACGGCATCGCCGTGCTCCAGCCTCCGGTACGCAAGTCGATTCGGTTCGCCGAGGCTCCGGCTCGGGGCAAATCGATTCTGCAGCACGCACCGAACTCACCGGGAGCGGTCGCCTACCGGCAACTGGCCACCTCGCTGTTCGATGTGAGCGTGGCCGCCGGCACTCCCGGCTAGTGGCTCCCGGCCCCGACCCCATGGGGAAGCGGGCGCTCTACTGGCTACCGGTGGGCGAGGAGGACGTGGGCGGTGACGGGGATCCACCGCGGCCCTTGGTCGGTTCCGTCCCGGTTGCTCCGCGACAGCGGCACGCTCGTCCCACCGGGAAGCATGCGCTGTTCTCCACGGCCACCCCGGCCGGCGACGAAGAGGGTGCTTCCCCCGGTCCCACCGACCCCCTGCCGTCGAGGGGGGCGCTGGTGGTCGCTTGCTCCTCTTGTGGATCGGTGACCCGGGTCGGGGTCCTCGAGTTCCTTCTCCTGCAGCTCCCCTTCGGTGCCTGGTTGCCCCGGCCGGTCTTCGATCGCTGGATGACCTGTCCGGCCTGCCGGCGCCGCACCTGGACGAGCGTGACACTCTGGCGGTGATTCCCACATTCGGTGGTCAGGGTGCCATCGGCTCCCGCCTCTTGGTGTCAGCCACATCGGGGTCGAGTAACCCGGGTGGCGTGACCGGATGGCTCCTCCACTTCCACGGTCCGACCGCATACGCCTTGGTCGGCTTCCTGGTCTTCGCCGAAGCGGCCCTTCTGATCGGGTTCTTCATCCCCGGGGAGACGGCGGCGGTCATCGGGGGAGTATTGGCCGGACTCGGGGCCGTCAATCTCGAGGTGATGATGGCGGTGGTGGTGGTGTGTGCCATTGTCGGGGACTCGGTCGGTTTCGAGGTGGGCAAGCGGGCCGGGCCCTACTTCTTGGAACGCCGGCCTCTCAAGGGCAATGCTGCGGTGCGCCGGTCCCTGGAGATGCTCGAGCGTTATGGCGGACCGGCCGTCTTCCTGGGACGGTTCGTGGCGTTCGCCCGCGCCCTCATTCCCGGACTGGCCGGGATGAGCGGTCTCCGCTACCGGGTGTTCCTCTTCTACAACGCCGCCGGCGGATTGATCTGGGGCGTGGGCTACACCTTGCTCGGCTACGTGGTGGGTCTGTCATTCGAACACATCTTGTCCGAGGTGGGTCTGTGGTCGCTGGCGGTGGTGGCGCTGGTGGTGGCGGTGGTGCTGATGGTCCGCTACCTCAACAGGAGGCGGGAGCGTCGCCGTTTGGCCGCCGAGCTGAACGACGCCGACGGTCCGACATGAGCGGTGGCCAAGCTGGCCGCGTGGCTCCGACCCGGTGGGCCTTCAGTGGTCAGCCAGAAAGAACCGGGCTGGCTCGGTCCCTTCCCGCCGGATGCGGTCGTTCAGCTCGAGAACGATGCAGTGGGCCAGCGTCTCGCCGTTGGCCTGTCGCTGCATGAAGTCCTGGATCTCGTCCCATGGACGCGACCAGTGAAGCTGGAGGGTGATGTCCCAGGCCGTGGACCCGGGCTGGCGGGTGATCACCTGTTCGATCTCTTCCAGCCGGTCGGCATGGTGGGCGATGATCTCCTTTAGTCGGAACGACAGGTCGGCAAACCGGTACTCGTGGGCCGGGAGTACCTCCTCGGTGTCCAGGTCCATCAGCTTGAGCAAGGACTCGAGAAAGTCACCCAAGGGGTTGGCCACCTGCTGGGTATGGGCGGAGATATTGGGGGTGATCCGGGGTAGCACGTGATCACCGGAGATCAGCAGCTTTCGCTCCTCGCTGTAGAAGCACACGTGCCCGGGCGAGTGACCGGGGGTCCAGATGGTCCGTAACGGCCATCCGGGAAGGTCGATGGCCCGGCCGTCCTCGAACAGGACGTCAGGAACGGCCATGGTCACCATCGACTTGACCACCATGGACGCCACGGCCAGGTCGGGCAGCTTGTCCTCGGGCACCCCCGAGTCGGCCAGGAAGTGGGTCATGCTGGCCACCAGTTCGTCGGTGTTCCCGTAGCGGGACTCGAGCATGACCGCATCGGCCGGGTGCAGGCCGATCCAGGCGCCCGAGGCCTCACGGACCCGGCCGGCCAGTCCGTAGTGATCCGGGTGGATGTGGGTGACCATCACCGCCCGCACGTCGGCCATGCTGCCGCCAGCGGCGGCCAGGCCGGCATTGAGGGCTGACCAGGCGTCTTCGGTGTTCCAGCCCGCGTCGACCAGGGCGACCCCGCCGCCGTCCAGCTCGAACCCATAGACCAGTACGTAGCGGAGCGGATTATTGGGGATGGGGACTGGGATCGACCACAGCCCGGGCCGGACCTCCTCGACCGGAGGCATCACATTGAGATCCCATGCCTGTTTCTGCAATGTGCCGGTGACCTGGACCACGACAGGCACGGTACACGGCACCCAGGAGTCGAGAGCACCGGAGGGTGACCGTGGGGCCTTTTCAGCAGTTCTGAGAAGCCCCGGAGCCCCTCCGGCGCACCAGAGCCGTGACGGGCTCTATCCTGGCCCGGATCGACCATCCTTGAACTGGGCAGGGTGAGTGCCTACGCTGCTCCAAAGCTTCACGGCCTTGCGTGTCGGCAAAGGGTCAAGAGAACCGAGCAGGACGAGGAGTCATGGCCGGACTAGCTGAAGAAGGAACCTTCGGGCCTGGTGGCCGGGGACCCGGTGATCAGAGGGTCCCGGTGGGGGTGTCGGTGCCTCTCCGAGGACGCCTCGCAGCCAGGCGGCAACCCACCCGGTGATCACCTACTCGAACTGGCGGCAGCGCTGTACCGGGTTCGTCGGGCTGTGGCCGGAGGCCTTTGTCGAGGTCGACAGTGACGGCGTGGTGCTGGAGTGGAACCCGCAGGCCGAAGAGGAATTCGGCTGGGCGCGGCACGAGGTCATCGGCCGGCCGGTTACCGAAACCCTGCTGCCCGAGGCACTCGGAGGTGCCGACGTGCTCCGCGCCGCGGCGGAGCCGGGAGCGGTGGCCACCCTGCCCAGCGTCTCGTCGGGCGGAGGCGAGGGGGCCCGTTTCGAGATGATCGAGCGAGACGGCCGCCGGGTGGCGGCCGAGGGGCGTCTCTTTGCCACCGGCCAGGGACGGGACCGGTGTATCGGTGGGTTCCTTCGCCTTCGCCAGGCCGACGGCGCCGACGAAGGGGGCCAGTCTGTTCTGGTGAGGGACCGGGCCCGGCTCTACGACCCGCTGACCGGACTGCCCGACCGGGCCCATTTCGGTGAGCGGCTGGCCGATGCGGTGACCACCTCGGGAGGCGTCCCCGGTGCGGTGGCCGTGGTCCTGATCGACATCGACCGGTTCAAGACCATCAACAACACGATGGGCCACGACATCGGAGATCTGTTGCTGGCCGCCGTGGCCAGCCGTCTTCTCGGCGTGGCCGGTGGTGCTCGACTTCTCGCCCGGTTCGGCGGGGACGAGTTCCTGGCCCTGTTCCAAGATGCCTCCGGAGCAGCCCACGAGCAAGCCACACGGTTCATCGAACGGCTCCATGCGGCCATGGGCGACCCGTTCACCATCGCGGGCTCCGAGGTGTTCCTCGACGCCTCGGTGGGGGTCTCGCTGAACACCTTCGGCGTCGACGACGCCGTCGAACTCCTGTCCAACGCCGAAGCCGCCATGTACCGGGCCAAGCACCGCGGTGGGACGAGTTTCGAGACCTTCGGGGAGTCGATGCGGCTGGAAGTGCTCGACCGGATGACCACCGAGCACCTCCTGCACCGGGCGCTCGAGCGTCGTGAGCTCGAACTCCACTACCAGCCGGTGGTGGAGATCGACGGGGTGACCACGGTGGGAGTGGAAGCGCTGGTCCGGTGGCAGCACCCTGATCAGGGCCTCGTCCACCCCTTCCGGTTCATTCCGGTGGCCGAGGAAAGTGGCCTCATCATCCCTATCGGGGCCTGGGTCCTCGAGGAGGCCTGCCACCAATTGAGTGACTGGCACGACCAAGTCCGTCCCGGACCCCAGGGTTCGATCGAGGTCAACCTTTCGGCCCGCCAGATCGACGACCCTCGGATCGTGGCCACCGTGGCCGACATACTGGCCCGCACCGGCGTCCCTCCTGAGCACCTGACCCTCGAGATCACCGAGAGCGCCCTCATGAAGGATGCGCCCTCGGCGCTGGCCGTCCTGCGAGCGCTCAAGGACCTGGGGGTACTGCTGGCCATCGACGACTTCGGCACCGGCTACTCGTCGCTTACCTACCTTCAGCGTTTCCCCCTCGACATCTTGAAGGTGGACCGCTCCTTTGTGGAGGAGCTCGGGGTAAGCCGGCAGGGCGAGGAGATCGTCTCCGCTGTCATCAACTTGGCCCACGCCTTGGGACTGGAGGTGGTGGCCGAGGGCGTGGAGACCACCGAACAGCTGGAGGTCCTGCGGTCATTCGAATGTGATCTGGCCCAGGGGTTCTTGTTCTCCGAACCCCGGCCGGCCGACGAGGTCATGGCTACGTTTGGCTTGCCGCTCAGCGCCTGACCTCGCCGATCCGGCTCCCTGACCAGCCAGTTGTAGATGATCGGGCCCGGCTCTTTATCCATACGCAGGCCCTACGTGGCGTGCGCCGTCGGCTCCGGAGTGGCGAGCTCCGCCGCCTCTCTTCCGGTCTGATCAGAACGCCTCATTCTCTCTGCAGAGCGCGCTCTCGGACGAACACAGACGATGATCTTTCACACTCTCCCGATGGCCATCCATCATTTCCCACCAGTGACCCATGACCAGCAGGTCGGGTTCGCCCCCTGCTTCCCGGTCACGGATATGAAGGCTGCGTTGGCCACTATGGCCAGCTGGGCTTCACAGTGATGCCGTACGAGGTGGGGGCTGAATGGGGATGGATCCGATTCGGAAACGCCGAGGCCCACCTCTACCTGAAGGAAGACCATGATCCAGCCCGCACGGCGGCGTCGGCGGACCTGCGTGTCGTTGATTGTGATGCTCTCGAACGTGAGTGGAGCGCTACGGGTGTGCCAGGTACGAGCGACTGGGCCAGCAGCTCGAGGGAGAGGTGTAGCTGGGCGAAGCGCCTCGGCCCCAGGACTCTTCAATCCGGGATCGCCACTACCGGCGCGCTCCGTCCTGGTGTGGGTTAGCCTTCGCAACTGACACCTCGGGGTGGGGTGACACGCCCAATGGGCGCTGGCACGGGACGGGAGACCATGGCCGATCTGATCAGGCTCACTGACAAGCGCCAGGCCGGCACCATGCGATCGTCGAGAGCCGTGATCGTGACGATCGGCGTGGTGCTCATGATGGGAGCGCTCGGAGTCGTGGCGCTGTCTGCCACGCCGGGATGGGCAGGGGCGAACCCGGCGTCGCCACCAGGTGTCTCCACCGTGTCCGTTGCGTCTCCGAGGTACACGCCCCATGCGGCCGTGGGGGCGACCGACGATTACCACTGCACCTTGGTCAACCCGCACATCAGCCGGAACTCGTACGTGATCTCGAGCCAGTTCACACCGGGCGGTCGTGAGGTCCACCACGCCGTTCTTGCCCTGGTGCCCACGTCCTTGACGGCTCAGGCCATCGCCGCCAATGCGGCCACCGACGGCAAGGGGTGGACGTGTTTCGGCGCGCCGGCTCTGCCTGGTGCGTCACTCGCCGCCTTCATCAGCACGCCCTTCCTGAGCGTGTGGGCGCCGGGTCACGGCGAAGACGTGCTCCCCAGAGGTACGGGGATACCACTGCCCAAGGGGAGTCTGGTGATCGAGCAGGTGCACTACAACCTGCTGGTGGGCGACAAGCCCGTCACGAACGAGCTGACGCTCCACACGGTACCGAAGTCCACACCGCTGTTGCCGATGCAATCGCAGTATCTGATCGCCCCACCGAACATCCCCTGTGCGGCCGGTGTCACCGGGCCCCTGTGCAACTATCAGGCGTCCCTCAATTACCTGGACCAGCGCTTCGGCACCGACGGTGTGTTGATGGCAAAGGGGATTGATGAGATCTGTGGTGAAAACCCGGACGACCCACCCGTCGGTGACACGGCCACCTGCACCTGGAGTGTCGATTCGAACGGCTACATCGACAGGATCCAGCCACACATGCACCTGCTGGGGGTCAAGTTCACCATGGTGCTCAATCCAGGTACGCCGCAAGCCAAGACCATCCTGGACGTGCCGAACTACAACTTCGACTACCAAAAGGCATACAACGTGGTGCCCATCCCGGTGAGTCGCGGCGAGAAGATCCAGATCAACTGCAGCTATGACCCCCAACTCGCACAGGAACTACCGATCCTCCGTAAGGCTCCTCCGCATTTCGTCACGTTCGGCGACGGATCATCCGACGAGATGTGCGTGGGAGTCACGTGGCAGACGTCATCGCTGCCCAACGCCCACAACCCGCTCTGAGTGACCGACGTCCGCCACATTTCACCGGTGACTCGATGGAAGTCACCCGATGTGCGTGTATTGCGTTGCGCCTGCACGGCCACCGACAAAACGACGTGACCTGGGCTGGCAAGGGAAGTCGCGGACCCTCAACGACTGGTTTCGGCCACGGGGAGTAGCAGCCGGGACGATGCCTGGACCGTGTTCATCGTATTCGTGCCGATGGTTCCATGCCGGAATCCCATCATGGCGGGGGCATCCTTACGCTGATCGTCGCTGGTCAGGACCACCCGAAGTCGGTGGTCTCGCTCGACACGGCGAGCGTTTGGAACAAGGGGAATCCGGTAGCTCACAAGTCCTCCGAGTGGGATGGCTTCCCACTGCCTACATGGCAGCACCGGTGCCCCCACGGAGCTCGCCTCCTCGTCAACCGCCCGAAGCGCTGCTCGAAGAAAGCCAGCCGTGATGTCAACGACGGAGCCGTCGGGATCAACGTCTTGCAGCGTCACAATCCAAGCGGTGTCGATAGCGGTACTCGCTGCGTCGAGCATCAGCTCCATATTGCCCACGATGTCCCAGGCGTTTTCGAGTGGATCCGTCGTCCAGGCAAGAAAAGGCGGTGGGTCAGTGGCGCTGGCTTGCGCCCTGTTCAGTCCTGATCCCAATGTGAGGTAGTCCCGGCTTCCGGTGGTTGCCCCGCCCTCGACGAGAGACTCATCGGCAGACAGAGTCAACTCCCGCAGTGGATAGCCCGGCGGAGGCCAGGTCTCTGACGTTCTCCACTCATCGGCCACCGGTAGCCAGTATCGGATGGGCGGTCCGTCCAAAATGCCGGTATCCCGGTCCTTCAACCAGTGGTCGAACCAGGCGAGGGCTTCGACATGCAGACTCTCCCAAGGCCACGTCAAACCGAACTGTCCGAGCATGGCTACTCGCACCCGGTCGTTGTGGCTGAGCGCTGTGAGGGCCTCAAAGGTTCCCGGGAGATGAAGTGGCACGTTCTCCCAGTCACATCCGAGATAGACCGGGATCTCGACCTTCTCCAAGAGGGGCAATACGTTCCGTTCGTCCCACCAGCCGTCACGCACCTGGTGTTCGACGGCAACCGATCGCCAGAGATCGTCCCATGGATGAGGGTCGTGGTGAAGGCGGAGGGCAGCCTTCATGATCCCAATAGATGATTCGCCATTCATTGTCGCAAACTTCTTGTGCAGTCGAGGTGTGTTGAGCACCTGTCGCACTGCGTTCACGATCCTTCCTCGCCAAACGCTGTCGTGCGCCGAGGTCATCCCGACCATGGAGAGAAAGGGGGTAATGAACGTGGAGTTGAAGAGGCCGTGGTGGTACACGCCCCCATAGAGATCCGAGGTCGTGGCTACTGGGAAAATCGCTTCCAGATGAGGCGGACGCTCACTGGCTGCTTCGAGTTGGGTCATGGCGAAGTAACTGATACCGATCATGCCGATCCTGCCGTTCGACCACGGTTGCTCGGCCGCCCACTCGACGAGGTCGTACAGGTCGAGGCGCTCCTGGGCGTCGTGGAATCCGAAGATTCCCTCCGAGCCGCCCGTACCTCGCAGGTTGGCGATGACGTGAACATACCCTCGGGGTACGAAAAAGTCCGTAGCTCCGGCTTCGATGAACCCCATCGGCGCTCCGAGATCCTGGATCTGTCGGGGATAGGGAGACGCAGCAATGAGAACGGGATAGCTCCCCTCGCCAGCGGGACGATGGACATCGACGAGGAGGTTGATCCCATCCCGCATGGGCACTGCCACGTCTGGGTCGCTCGCAGATCGGTGGCTCGGTTCCGACAGGTCCCTATAGACCCTTCCGGTCGTCTGAGGTCCGTTGAGCTGCCGCTGACCTGGCTCCGTGCCAGCAACCTTGGGTGCAGACGCTCTCATCACACCATTCTGGCTGATCTGTATTTCAGACGCTCTCGCTCCAGCCCGTCGCCGCCATCGTCAGCAAGCCTCTACTGCTCGGCGATGAATCTCCTGACGGCGATCTCGGTTGATGCGACCTTGGCCAATGTGGCGAGAACGTGCAGATCGGTCGACGTCCCTCGGCTCCTTTTCATGGGACATGCCCCTGACCTGGAGAATGGAAGATGTCTCGGATAGTCCACCACTTACCTGAGTTCGATGCCGTCAGAGCGAAGATGAGGGGCCTCCCGGATAAGTACATCGAGCTGCTGACCGACTGACTGCCCCTTAACGCTGCCGGGATCGGGTCGGCATGCTTTCGGTCCGCCCAGCATGACACCCGGTAGCCGCTGACGGCTGGCGTCGGGTTGCACCGGCGGTCACCATGCCTCCAAGGTCAGAACGTCGAATCCCTTGTCGATCGTGTGGCTGACAGTGGTGGCGACGACGGTAACGGTGGGAGCGACAGGGCCTGGCGCAGTGTGGACCGCTGACGTGTTGGTGACGAGGTGAACCAGCAAAGTAACAAGCTGCACAATCATGACGACCTCCCTGGTGTCTCTTGTCTCTCAGTCCAGTCTCTGCCTCAACAGCATCAGTGTCAGCGTCTTCGTGCGCAAATCCGATGGGTATTGCTACTCAGCGATCTGAGGGTGACATTGAACCCGAGGGGCAGCATTTCGTCCCAGATAGCAGAATCCGAATCAAACGCTCATTGGCCAAAGTGACCGCACTGGCTATGCCGAAGTGAAGTGCCCCGGATCGCCGGGACAGGGCGCACCCGTTGGACACGTCTTGTGCTGGCTAACTTGGAGGTGGCATGAGGAAGGTCGACTACGATGAGCGCCAGCACGCCGTCTACGCCGCAGGCAGGCAGATGCTGCCAGAAGCGCTACGAACCTGGATGGAGGCGTTCGCCCGCCACGTGCCGGAGACACGGCCGATGGCCTGGCTCGACCTGGGCTCGGGCATCGGGCGTCTGACGCCGTCGTTGGCGACCACCTTCGGCGGCCCTGTTTACGGTGTCGAGCCATCTGACAAGATGCGTGCTCAGGCCATCGCCCACGCTGGGCATTCCGCAGTTACGTATGAAGCTGGATCGGCCGAGCACATCCCTTTGCCGGATTCATCGTGTGACGCTGCACTTCTCTTTTTCGTCTGGCACCACATCATCGATTGGGATGGTGCGGTCCGGGAGCTGCGGCGGGTGGTTAGACAGAGCGGCAAGCTCTTTGTACAGGCTAACTTCTCCGACCGGACGCCTGATGCATGGTGGTTACACGTCGTACCGGAATGGATGAACGTCCACCAGGCGCTGTACCAGTCTGAGGACGGCGTGGTCAGCGACTTCGCCGGTGCCGAGTGGACGCTCGTCTCTCGTGATGAGATCACCTGGCTTCGCTCAACGAGCATGGCCGAGGATTTCGAAAGGCTGAAGCTACGTCCTACGTCACTCTTCGAATACATGAGTGAGGAGCAGATCGAGGCGGGTTTTGCCAGGATCGAGGCAGCGTTGCCGTTTCTCGACGACGGGCCTCAGTTCGAGACCAGCGCTCTGCTCGTGTTCGGACGGTAGGAGCCGTGCCCTGCCGGTTGGATGGGCACGATTGGCAAGTGATTCTGCTTAGATCTTCCTTCGTTCCCGCCTCCCGTCGGGTGGCGTATCTAGGCTTTGACTTGTGCCTGACGCGCCCATCGGCCCACCATCTGGCTGGTACCCGGATCCAGCAGGGGATCGGACGATCCGATGGTGGGATGGCAGTCGGTGGACTGTCCATCAGGCGCTCATGGTCCCGAACGTTACGAGCAACGGACCTGGGACACACCAGCCACACCCCAAACGCATCCGAACGTTGGTGGTGCTGGCTGCTCTTGCTTTCGCGTCCATCCCTGTCAACTGCTTCACGACCGAATGGGCCGATAAGGCAGGCCAGAACTCGACGCAATGCAACGCTCCGCTGACTTGGGATCAAACTGCACTCGGGATCTACCTACCTTTGCTCTTCATCGTCTTGGCGCTCGGTTGCCTGATCGCTGCAGTCACGACCCGCATACGAACGCGGCATGCCCAGCAACCAGTCGGATCGAGCGTCATCGTGTTGTCACTCTTCGCACTGGGCTGTGCTCTAGGTACGGGCTTCCTCGCCTCGCTAAGCGTGGGCTCCATCAACTGGTGCTTCTAAATTGTCGATGACAGGTTGGCCCGTGCGCCGGTTGTGGACCCGCCCTCGTCCCGATGCCACCCAGTGAAGTGCCCCAGATCGCTGCCGGTTGGATGGGATTCCCCACAGCGGGGGCGGGGGCGATGGCTGCAGGCTCAGACTTGGACGACAGGCTCATCGAACAGGCGGTACTCCTCCTCGTCGGGAGCCTGAAAGATCGTTGACCACTCCTCGAAGTGAGCACGGGTCATCGGTGCCGCTGTCCACTCGCCCAACGCAGTGCGACGGTCAGCTCGCTCGATCAGTTCGTCCAGGGGTGCATCGAGGAAATGCAGTTCGGCTTCCACCCCCAGGTAACCGAGCCCCGATGCGTTTCTCGTCACGTTCAACTCTTGCCCAATGGCCCCACTCCAGAATCACACTCTGTCCGTTGGCGAGGAGGTCCAAGGTGAGGGCCCAGAGCTGACGTTCGATGCGTACTCGGAAGGCGTCGTCCCACACGTCACCACCGAGTTGCCTGACCCACTCGTCCTTGTCCAACCGGACCGGCGGGGATCATGGCTGAGAAGCCGACGAGCAAATGTTGACTTCCCGGAGGCTGGAAGTCCACAGATCAGCCCGAGAGGTGTCTGGTGCCGTCTGGCTTGGCTTTCATTCCACCTTGATGACACGAAGGAAGGCTACGGGACTCTGGGGCGGGTACCCCGCATCGCCGGTCGTGAACCGGCCCAGAGCGGGTGAATCGACGATGGAGTCCGACACGTCGGCCATTCGGGGAAGTTGGGTTCTGGTGCCCAGGCTTATCTGGTGGGTGTCTGCTGATGAACGGCCCCCGGACCTGAACGTCGAAGCCGTCGCCGAATGACGACCAGGTAGACGATCGCTGTGACGATACCGGGATACACGGTGAGGAAGTAGAGAACCGAGATCAGCCCGATCCACATGCCCTTGGATGAACCGACCCGGCGAAACGTGCTCGATGGCGTGGAAGCAGCGTCGATGATGGCCCACAAAGTCACGGCCAACCCGCCCAGAGCAATGACAGCGATGCCGACGAGCATTTCGTTCGAGAGCACCGGAACGCCGCCGATCATTGCTGCACCCGCCGAGCCATAACATTCTGGATGTACCTGTTTATTCGGTTGATGTACGTAGTCGGCTCGGCCTGAAATGCTCCGACGTGTCCGACACCAGGGAGCAACCACAGAGTCCCATGGGTCAATCCGGCCAGCATTGGTCCGTTGTGCCAGTAGATCTCGTGGTCGTCAGTGCCCTGAATGACCAGGGTCGGCACGTGGTAGCCGGGGTGGAGCCCGAGTTCGGTCCCCACGTCCAGGATGTGCGCTCCTCCGCTGAACCAGGGATAGAACATGACGAATGGCCCGAGAAGGGCGGTGGGCAGCCGAGTGCTGTGAGCCGCCTCATCGCGGATGCTGACGAAGCCACTGTCGGAGATGATGGCCAGGGGCCGGAGGCCCTCGGCTCCGGCCAGCAGCACCGAGAGGGCACCCGCTGATTGTCCGTAAAGGACGACCTGATGGCCGGTATGGCTTACGACCCAGCGGTCGGCAGCCGTCACCTCAGCAGCCTCGCGTTGTCCACCACCGAAGGTCTGCCAGCCAAGCTGGTAGCTCATTTCGATGGCTAAGACTCCGTATCCCAGCGAGTGCAGCGGCGCAGCCACTTTGAGCAGCCCTGCTCTGCCGCCTCCGTAACCTGCGACCATCACAACGACGGGCTGGCCTGGCTGTCCTGCGATGTACCAGGCGGGGAGTCGGCCGTCATAGTGGACGGATTGATAGGGGAGGCCAACGCTCTTCGGGGTCTTGGCCGAGGATTTGCTCTTGCCGGCATGGGCAACGAAATAGTCGGACCCCAGGTTGGTGAAGATCCACGTTTGGAGTACGGCAACGCACAGCCCCGCAACACAGATGGTCAGTACCCAGTTCCCCGCCAGGTGCCGGGGTTTCACAGGAGCTGGGTCGTCGCCCTGGATCACGAGAGCAACAGCTCACTGCTCCGCTGATCAAGTACCTCGACTACCGCTTTCACTGTCTGATCCTGGGACAGCTCGGTCGTGTCCAACACGTGACTCTCGTAACTGCCAAGGTCGGAGAAGGCATCCCACATCAACCGCACTGGTCCTTCGTCGGTCAGAGGTGGGTGGCCGGTCACTCGCTCGCTGCGGTCCCGGCTGGTGGCCCGAGAGAGGCAGGTAGCGAGGTCGGGCCGCACCACCACGTAATGGGCACCGACAGCAGCTGCTCGAAGTTCCTCCCTCACGAGGTCGAGGTACCAGGGCCCGATGATCCCCTCCAGCACGGTGGTATAGCCACCGGCCACCATCCGGGCGGCGGAGGCCACAAACGAGCGAATGACGGTCTGGTTCTGCGGATCGGCTTCGGGCTCCCACTGGAGGACAAAGCCATTAACGACGGTGGACCAGAACCAGTCGGACTCGATGCACGCGGACGGTGTAGAGCGTTGGGCGATCTCCCGGCCTACCGTTGTCTTGCCCGCACCGGGAGGGCCCGTGAGGATGAGGAGGAACGGCTCGTCCATCGATGAACACGGTAGTCCTCTGCTTCCCGAGCGACCTGTAAAGCTGTGGGGCGTGACCCTACCCACTTCGACCCGGGACCTCGGAGCCCTGCCGAAGACCCATTTACACATCCATCGGGATGGAGCCATCCGGGAGTCGACCCGCCAAGAGGAGTGTGAAGAGATAAGAAGCTCGGTGCCGACGATCCCGGTGGGCGCGAGCTACTCGTCATTTGCTGCCTTCATGGACACGATCGTCGCCCGCCATGAGTGCTCTCGACGCCGGCGAGCCTCCAGTGGATTATCCCGTCCCCTCAAGCTGGCGTCCATCCGGTGCACCAGAAGAAGGGCACGTCTATCTCCAGCTCACCCCCCGCTGTGGTTGTCACGGGGACCGGAGGTCGGCCTGAGGCAGCCGCATAGGTGGCCATCCGATGTTGACCATTTATGACTCCCATCACCGAGAATCTTTACGCGAGGTGGGTCCCCGCCGGTGCCGTGTTGATCGTGCCAATACCGCAGATCGTGTGACGCCAGGCGCCCCGGCGAAACGCGCCAAACGGTCCCGATGGCTGGCTGAGATACTGGTGCAGAGGAGGTCAGGTGGCGGAGCAATCTGAGGACATCGCCGAGCGTCACCTACGTATCTGTCGGACCTTCGGCGACGAGGTGAGTGCGGTCGGCGACCACTGGCAGTCCCCATCACCTTGTACCGAGTGGGACGCAAGAGGTGTTCTGGAACACGTAATCGGATTTCATGACGTGCTCCTCCTCAGGCCGCTGGCGGCCAAACCAGAGCGGCCGAAGGACGACCCCGTAGGTCGGTGGTCCGCCACCCTTGGAGCACTCGATGTACTACTGATGCGTCCCGGCCTATTCGATGGCGTCGTCGATGTCCCGCTGGTCGGAACCAGCCCGCCGTCCAGAGTCGATGCAGCCCGCCTGGTGCCGATGCTCAGCCAAGACGTCTTCGTCCACACGTGGGACCTGGCTCGGGCTGCAGGTCACGAAATCACGCTCGATCCCGAGCTGTGTCTGGTGTTCCTTGACGCCCTGCCA
The DNA here is from genome assembly GCA_963824355.1 of uncultured Acidimicrobiaceae bacterium. Taxonomy (GTDB): domain Bacteria; phylum Actinomycetota; class Acidimicrobiia; order Acidimicrobiales; family RAAP-2; genus Bog-756. Next base: position 1,116,598 of record CAWGOY010000017.1, read on the forward strand.
ACTGATGACCAAGCCCTCTCCCGAAGTGGCATGTACGAAGGTCCCCGAACGGTGTCTGCTGGATCCGATGCCCAGAGAAGGCTGCTGGCTCGGTTGGGCCGTGATCCCGACTGGAAGCAGTGAGCGGATTACCGAGCCGGATCAGGCGGGCAACGAATCTCCGCTCTGGTGGGCCTCGCGCACCCGCCGTGTTGACGCTCCCATTTAGGATTGGGGCATGGATCCCCTTGTTGGCGCCATCCAGGGGCATTGGTTCTACCTCTCGCCACCGGGCTTGTCGAGCCGCGCCGTCGCCTTCAGACTGGGCAAGGAGGACAGGTGGCCCGGGAGAGAAGCGCTCACCGGGTGGGGGAGGCCTTCCTAAGGCCGCCGGGGCGCCAAGAACTGAGCTTGCCAGGGAAGGGGACCCAAGGGCTCAGCCAAGCGCAGAGACGGTTTGAGACCCCTCACCGGCCCGATCAGCTTGTCATGTCACGTCGACTCGACTCGAGGACCTGGGGCCCCACCCCGGCCACTACGCAAAGTGGCCGGTTCTTCTTTGCTGTCCAATCCAACCTTCCTAACCAAGCAGCGCCCAACCCAGATCGTAAAGGAGACAAAACCGACAGTTGCTCGCGGTTGCGTGTGGCATCGAAGGCGGCGTTGTCAGAGTGACCATCAACGGCGTCACTGTCGAGACGCAGCTAGCCGGATTTCTTGAATGCGACTCAGCGCTCGCCAAAGTTCACGTCGGTCCATTGCCTCCAAACACTGAAGTGAAGGTGGAGTTGAGCGCCGCCGTACGTGTGGCCCCAGGTCCGAAAGGAGGGTGGTGTAACGGGTCTGCCTGGCACATTGGACAAGATGATCGGGCATGTGAGGGACATATGCGGGTCCCTTGGGCCTCTCGCCCGGTAGTCCTTCGTCCAACACCCTCCCAAGCCCTGGTCGCTCCGCCGCCTACTGGCAGCCATTGGGCGCCTTTCACGGGTGCTGGCGATCTCGGAGGGTCGGGGCACGGCTAGGCGATCCATTGGCGTAGATCAAACTGAGCTCGAAAGTGTCGAGAACCACTTGTATTCACGGAATAAAGTCAGTAACCTGAATCTGAGCAGAAGTCTCGTAATGGAGCCACCAACGGGGGGAACTGATGAGTCGCGCATTTTCGGATGGCAACGCGAAGACGGATCGCCGAGCGAGGCTGCTGGTTGCCGGAACCCTGATTCTCGCTGTCATGACGGGTTCAGTAGTGACCTCACAACCCTCGATGGCGGCAGCCAGACATGTCAGCCACAGGCAAGGGCTGACAGCGAATTCGACCGACAATGTGGCGGCATTGACGATTAAGACAAACCCGGGACTTACTCCCGCATTTTCTCCAGCGATCAGCGACTACGTACTGACGTGCAAGCCTGGCCACTCAGTCCGTATTACAGGGACTGCGCCTGCCGGTGACTCAGTTACGATTGACGGACTACCAATTAGAGTCAACAAGCCGGGCAAGTTCCACGCACTTGTTGACCTCGGAGTGGGTCAAGAATTCACGATTGCCGTGACGCAAGGACAGGCAGTGACGGACGCCTATGCTCGATGCGTACCGTCCGACTTTCCGAAATTCACGCCACTGACGCGTGACGCTGGGGGTCAGCCACCCCAAGCCCAATTCTACGTGGTCCTCCCCTTTGGTGCCGGTGCGATTGTCAATCCCCCCTACCCGAACTACTACGTCGTTGTTCTTGATGACAACGGAGTGCCAGTCTGGTGGAAGAACACCACTACTCCGGATTCGACAGGCACATTCGGGACGATGTTGGCCAATGGAGACGTAGCCTGGACGTATAACAATAATGCACCGGCACAGGAAGTATCACTCGACGGTCAGTCAGTCCGCACGATCAGTGGCTCTAACGGGACGACGGACCTGCATGAGTTGCGCCTCTTGCCGAACGGGAACTACTTGATCAGCATCAACACGGTGGAGACCGGCGTGAATCTTTCGGCTGCCTGGTGTGCGACAACTCCCACGGCTTGTCCGTTGACTAGCGTGTCGATCTTCGACCCCTATGTGGAGGAAGTCACCCCGACCGGTAGCGTGGTGTGGGAGTGGGACGCGGCCACAAACATTCCAATAACCGAGACGGATCTCGCCCATCGTGCTGCCGTGGTATCCCAAACTGTTGGAGGAGGTCTTGGAGCAGTAAAGGGAGTTTATGATCCTTATCACGTCAACGCGGAAAGTGCTATTGCCGGCAGCAATGACTTTCTCGTCTCGGTTCCGTGTATGGATGCCATTTATCGGATAACTCCTAGCGCAGTGGGTAGCACTACGGGGACTATCGACTGGAAGTTGGGCGGCCTGCCCGACGGACATAATCTGACGATCCTAGGCGATCCAGACGCTCCAAATACGTTTGGATTTCAGCACGACGTCATTTCCAACGCTGATGGAACGGTGACAGCGTATGACGATGGCATCGGCTTCAACCGTGTACCGCGCGACCTTCAATTCAGTATTGATACGACAACCTCGCCTGGTACAGCAACGCTCATTCAATCAGAGACCTATGCCCCGAACACAGCGAATATAATCTGTTGCGGCAGTGCCAATATACTTCCAGGTGGGGATTGGTTGAGTGGTTGGGGTGGGCTTACCAGCGGTGTCACAGAGCAAACGCCTGGACCTAATCCCAAAATGGTTTGGGGAGTGGACCTTCCGTCGGGTGAGTTTACGTACCGAGTGACACCTGTGCTTCCTGGGATTGTTTCAACCACCCAGCTCCGATGCGGAATGGACGCTCAGTACGGTGCGTCAACGGCTCACGCGTACTGATGACCTGCCCTCACGAACGGGTTCACCCTCTACGTGAGTCCAGGCTGCCTCGGCCAGTACCTGAGCCTCGACCAGGGCCTCGACGTTGAGCAGTTCGTCACGAGGCTTCCCGTTGAGCGACCGATGAACGGACCCCAAAGGACTGACTCCCGAGTGCGACGTAGATTGAGCCTGAGATCGACACCAGTCGCAGGGAGGCGGTCCGCTTGATTCCGCTGTACATACGGAGGAATGCGGGTGTGCCGTCTCCTCGTTCTTGGACAACATCGACAGTGTCGCAGCGCCCGATCAGATCTCACTCGACTCGGACGCTCCCCGGGTCGTTGGTCGGTGGGCCGATGGTGAGTCGAAATACCCCTACGGAAAGTAGGAAGTTCGCACCTCCTGGAGTCGGAGGAGCGTTACCTGCTTCTTGACGCCGAACGCCAGTGTGCTTCGAGAATCTCGTTGACCGGCTCCCCGGCGTCTTGCACTGAGTGGTCGGTGCCTGGGACCACGATGTGCACACCGCCCACTTGTGACGACGATCGCGTCGGCAATGTGTTCGAATCCCGGGATCATCCCCGAGGTAAGGGTCAGAACCGGAAATCCTGCTGAGGTAAGGATTGATGCGTCGATAACGGCTTCGTCAGGGACGCGGATCTGGACTACGGACTCGGCAAATAGTCTTGCGATATCGACGTAGAAACTCGGCGCCGGATCGGGAATCTCCGTATTGATTCCCAGCAGGGCAAATACACTCCGCATCATCACTACCGGATCGTCCGGCGGATTCCGAAACAAGGCGCGGTTCTTCGCGGCCATCTCCATCACCACTGGATCCTCTGGAGCGAAGCAGAACGCCGGAGCCTCGATGAGGGTTAGCGAGGCGATGAGTTCAGGTTGGGCTGTGGCCATGTACAGCGCCACCATGCCTCCGTAGGATTGCCCGACGAGGTGAGTGCCGGGCTCAAGGAGTGGGGCGAGGAGGTCGGCGTCGCGTTCGAAATCCTCGTCACCTTGCCTCGGACTCTGTCCGTGAGCCGGACGGTCGGGAAGTACCAGATGCCAGCGATCTTTGAGCGGCTCTTGCTTTGAGAAGGCGGCGGCACCACCACCTGGGGTCCCGCCGTGGATGAACAGGGCTCGCGGCCCCTCTCCCCATTCCGCGACGAATACACCGTCGATGGTTGTCACTCGTGTTCTCCCTTAATGTGTTGGAGCTTCGGTTGCTCATAAGTGTTCAGGCCAATGGCCATTTGCAAAAGCCGATTTGCATTGTCCGTGCGATCGCCCCGCCAGGCGACGTGCTGGTCGGGCCGAATCAGAACGAGAGCAGCTTCGAATAGGTTCGTGTGTCCTCCTACCCCGAGATCGACGCCACAAATCGGGACACCAAGCTGATCAGCTGCGGCCATGATCGATGTCGCCGCCGGAATGGAAAGATCTCCCACCAGGCTGAACCCACGGCCCAGATGGTCGAAGAGCGAGTCACCTGGCACGAACCAGAAGTGGGGCAAACGATGCCCTGGACGTGCAGTCGGAACGTAGTTCTTGTCGTCGAACTCGTGGGGACGACCAGGTTCGGTGGCCACAATCGAGGATCCCTCGTAGTCGTACCCGAGCGTCAGGCCGAGGCTGTGGAACTCTGCGTCTTTGCTCGAGAGGATTACTGCGGCGACCGACTCAGCGACTTCGGCAAATGACTCGTCGTCGCCGAAAAGCCGCTGGTCGCTCAATTCGGTTGACAGGACCTTCATGTTCTTTGCAGAAATGTCGATGGTCAGCGCCTCGATGGGACGACGCTCTTCCTCGTAGGTTGCAAGTAGTGACCCAGGAGCCCAGCCGTTGAGCACCGCAGCAAGCTTCCAGCAGAGGTTGACCGCATCTCCGACGCCAGTGTTGAACCCGTGGCCACCCCAGGGCGGATTCTGGTGCGCCGCGTCTCCAACGAGGAAGATTCGCCGCGAGGCGTACTTGTCGGCCAGCAGCATGCTGGCGCGCCAGGCGTCGGTGGAGAGGACCTCAATTTCGATCGCTTCTCCAAGTAGATTCTGAATGATCTCTTCGGGGTGTCTGTGTCGTGGTTTCGGGGTCGACGCCGAGTCCGCCCCCCCACCAGGTTCCATGAAGGTCAAGGGGGCCGACGATACCGGGCTGGCCAGGATTGAGCACCCAGTAGTGGATAGCTGGGCCATGCGGGACCCGGTCGGATAGCCCCGGAGCCCGGAACGTCACGTTGAGATTCGGCCGCGAATCGGCAGTTCCTTGGAGCGTCGAACCAATGGCCTGGCGCGTCGTGCTTCCTCCGCCGTCGCATCCAAGCACGTAGGATGCCGTCACCGTTGAGCGTGTGCCGTCTTCGTCTTCGAGTTCAACGACTGCTGAGTCGTCGTATTCTGTGACTCCGAGGACCACAACTCCAGTCACCATCTCTGCCAACTTTGACTTGGCCACCGTGTCACGAAACAGCTGCTCGACATATGGCTGTGCCACCTGTTGACCGGATTCCGCGACGAGATCCGACCCAGCCAGTTCGAGGCCAAAGCAGTCCGAAATCCGAGCAACTTCGCGGCCCAGCACGGTCGTGCAGAAGACCACATCCTTTGACCACGCGACCGGCAGTGGCGCCCGCTTCCGCAACTGGTCGGCGAGACCCCAGCGTCGAAGATGCTCCATAGTTCGAGGCGACACCGTCTTGGCACGGGGACGCAACATGCTGACGTCTTTGCGACGCTCAAGGATCACTGATCGAATCCCATGATGTGCAAGCTCGAGAGCACAAGCAAGGCCGACCGGTCCGCCACCGACAATCACCACCGCCGGCACGTCGTTGACTCCAACGGTTGCATTCGGCTGAGCCATCTAGGAAGGCACCGACTTCCTCGAGCCGCCAATGGAGCGGATGGTCCGAGTGATTGCTGCGGTGCGCCTCTTGGGCGAACGCTGCATCTGCGCAAAGCCAACGGCCAGCAGAAGCACGAGCGCCATTGAAGATGATCTGGCGTCCACACCGGCGCGCCGGCGAGCTCGAGACCTTCGACACCTATGGCGAGCACGGCGACTGCGACGAGGGTCCCCGCCACGTTGAAACGGCCGCCCTTGAACTGGGTGGATCCGAGAAAGGCGGACGGCAATTGCTGGTAGCAGGAAGTTTGCTGAGATGGTCGGGTCACCGGTTGAAATCTGCGACGCTGTGAGCAGGCCGGCGAAGGCACTGAGGACTCCGCAGGTCGACTGTGGCGCCCAATACGATGCGCGAAGTCCGCACACCCGCCAGCCGAGAAGCTTCGGGATTGGCTCCGGTCGCATACACCCTCCGACCGAATGAGGAGTGCTCGAGGACGTACCAGACGATTAGCGAAACTCCCGCAGCAAAGTAGACGGGATAGACCACCCCGAAGAGCTCACCCGTTGCAATGGTGTGGAAGCCTGAAGAGACCACATGTGATCGGCTCACTTCCCGATAGCCAGTCGATCAGCGCGATGAGAATGGAACTCATAGCTAGTGTGGCGATGAGTGAAGGAATCCTGGCCTTTACGATGAGACCGGCGACGACCACGCCGATCACCGCGCCAACGACAAGGGTCAACGTAACGGCAACAGGTACCGAAACGGACTTATCCGTGATCAGCCACGAGACAACTATTGCGCCCATTCCTACTTCGGTGCCGAGTGCAAGGTCGATGACGCCTGCGGAGAGTGGGACTACCACAGCAACGGCAATGATGGCAGCGATGGCTTGGTTGTCGAGCAAGAGACGCCATGTCAGTACTGTCAAGAACGTGTGTGGTTCCCAGAGAGAGAAGAGGACGAACATCGCGGCCAGGATGTACAGACCACTGACATTGCGGAATGATGCCTGGCGTCTGAACCGATCCCAACGCGACGGCCCTTGTGGCGGTGCGGTTGGCAAGGAAGGCGGCGTCGGCGTTTCTGGGTCCTGAGTAAGTAAACGTTGCACGTCAGTGCTCATGAGACCGCTACCGCGGCGGCGCTGACTTCGAATGACATTTGCAAGACGGCTTCCTCGGTCAGTGCCGCGCCACTCAATTCCCCGACGACGCAACCTCCATTCAGCACGACGACTCGATCACAGACTTCGGCGAGTTCTTTGGTGTCCGATGAGCTGATCACAACAGCGGTGCCCTGACTTGCCGCGTCGCGTACGAGGTCATAAATGGAGGCTTTGGCGCCCACATCGACGCCCGCGGTCGGTTCGTCCAACACGAGGACGTTCGGTATTGTCCGCAGCCACTTGGCTAACACAACTTTCTGCTGATTTCCGCCGGAAAGTTGACCCATCGGCCGTTCCGGATCGGCCGGCCGTAGGTCAACAGCACGTGCCCAACGAGTGGCTTCGGCTCGTTCTGTGCGGCGTGGGATCCACCCGAAGCGGCGCTGAACTGACTTCAGGCCGGCCAGCGTCATGTTTTCTCGCACGTTCATGAGCAGCACCGCCCCCTGCTGTGCCCTGTTGGCCGGCACGAGACCCATACCGGCCCCAATCGCATCAGCAACATCCCCGGCGCGTAATGTCTTGCCATCGACTTCGACAGATCCGGATCGGCGGCGCACCGACCCGAAGAGAAGCGATCCGAGCTCCTCGCGCCCCGAACCGAGCACGCCACTGACGCCGAGGATCTCACCTGCCCGAACCGAAAATGACACATCGGCCAGCCGCATTCCGGCGAGTTCGACCACCTTGAGCCGCACATCTCCGAACGTCGAGGCGTCTCTTTCGCGGCGGCCGCTGAATCTCACTACCAACCATGGCACGCACGAGCGTTGCATCGTCCGCCTCGTCCACCGGGACCTCAAGCACCGAGCGACCGTCTCGGAGCACGATCACTCTGTCGGCGATTGCTCGGATCTCGTCGAGCCGGTGCGAGATGAAGAGCACACCCGCTCCGGCGTCACGGACGTGGCGAATCGCATCGAACAGGCGCTCTGCCTCACTCGAATGGAAGCTCGCAGTGGGTTCGTCGAGCACGAGGACGCCGTCCGGCCGGGTCCACCCGTCCATGGCACGAGCGAGTGCGACGATCGTTCGCTCGGCTGGAGAAAGCCGGGCAATTGGGTAAGCGAACGTCGATCGCTCGCCCCGGCCCGCCGTACGAGTAGGGAAGCCCGCTCGTGCTCACCTCGCCGTCCGCCCGGTAAAAGATCGCGGAGTCCGAGGCGGCGTGAGAGGTCGAGGTTCTCCGTCGTGCTCAATGGCTCAATCAGGCCGAGGTCCTGGTGAATGAAGTGCAGCTGCTCTCGACGAGCGCCACGCCCGATGGCACTGACGTGGATCTCGCCACCAGGATCCGCCTGGTGGACTCCAGCGAGCACCTTAACCAAGGTGGACTTGCCTGAGCCGTTCTGGCCGACGATCGCCAGGACCTCACCTCGGTGAAGGTCGAAGCTGACATCGTCGAGCGCCTTTGTTCCGGCGAACGTCTTCGAAAGCCCACGTACCCGGAGCAGAGGTGTGACCCCTCCGAACTCATCAGCACGATCGTCAGGCGCGGGTGCCACCCTTTTCTCTACGGCCACAGCTTCGAGAATCGCTCAGCAACGTCCGGGTAGCCTTCCCAGCCGTTGTTGATGTCAGTGGTGGTTACGTTGGACTTGTTGAGAACCTCAACGACACCGTTAAGTTCCGCTGCCGGAATCGTCTGGTGAGTGAGTGACTTGGCAATCATGTCCGATATCACCCACGCCTCAAGGTTCAAGTCGATGCCGAGGCCTCCGGTCAGCTTGCCAGCCTTGATATCGGCCAGGTTGACGGAGGTTGGCGCGAACCCGAAGGTCGTAATGGATGACAATCCAGCTGCGCTCAACGCGGACGGGAGTCCCTCCGCACCCTCTTCGGCGACGAAGACGGCAGTGTTGACCGTGGGATTCGCTCGCAGATAACTCACCACTGCCGTCGGTGCTGCTGAGGATCCGAACGTCAGCACGGATAGCTGCGACTGAGTCGCCTTACAGGAAGGACAAATCTTCTCTAGCTGGCTGGAGAATGCATTCCACACGAACGGGGAAAACGACAGCTCTGGGGCACCGAAGAAGACGACATTAGCGTCGGTTCCCTTGTGCACAAGGACCCAATCGGCCATGAGCTGACCAGCCAGCACATCGCCATTTTGCCCCCCACTGACGGCGGTCAGCCCGTACTTCTGCCCATCAGTGACGCCAATCCCGAACACAAGGATGCCCGCCTTCTCAAGGGCCGAAAGAGTCCCGCCGAAATCCGAAAGAGTGGTTCCGGCAACGATCACCGCCGCCGGATGATTGGCCAGTGCGGTATTTGCGGCCGACTGGACCGTTGATGAAGTAAATCCAGCGCTTACCACATCGAGTTTCCCGCCTAGCTTGGCGATTGGCGCCTTCAAATCAGCTGCGGCCGTGGCGCATGTTGGCGCACCGCATTCAAGGTAGTCAATCGTCGTGCCGGCCATCGGCTTCTTTTTCAATTTCTCAGTGACAGGGAAGGCGTTCGGGTGCCCCACAAAGGGAGCAAGGGCAGCCTGGGCGGCCTGGACGGCGGCGTTCCCAGCCACCGGTGCACTCGAAGCGGCACTCGAGGTAGTCGATGACGGGCTGCTAGAACTGGATCCGCAAGCGGCCGCGGCGAAGGCGGTGATGAGAAGAAGGGCGGCAACGCCCACCGTCCGGATGTTCAGTTGTGGATGCATCGGTTCCTCTCTCGGTCTGTCGGAATGGTGAGCATTTGGCTCAACCACGCTGCTTTGCGGCGAGCTCCATCAGATCGTCAGGTTGCAAGAACGTGGCCGGTGGCTCGGGGCCCCAGTTATAAAGGCCAAATTTTCCCTGTGCCGTTTCAGGTGTCCACGTCGCGTCCTCGGGGATGTAGTCGAGGTCCGAGTAGTACTCGGAGAAATTGCCGGCCGGATCGCGCAAATACCAGAAGAAGTTGGAACCGGCGTGGTGGCGCCCGAGGCCCCAGACGTGTCGTTCAGGATGGCCCTCAATAAGGGCGGATGCACCTCGCCCGATCTCGTCGACGTCGTCAACCTGCCACGCTGAGTGGTGCAGGAAGGTGGCTGGAGCTTCGAGGACAAGCACATTGTGGTGATCGGTGGAGCATCTCAAGAATGCACCGATGTCTCCGGCGTAGTCGCTGATCTTGAATCCGATGTGGGAAGTGAAGAAGTCATTGGTGGCACCAAAATTTGTGGTCGTAAAGACGACATGCCCAAGCTTTCTCGGTCGAACGGCCTGATTGCGCAAGATGCCTGGTGCACGCGCATCCACTCTCTCGGGTGCTCCCGGGCCGTTGTAGCGGGGAGCCTCTACGACCGGCGCTGTCGCTCGTCTCGTCACCTCAAGCACCACTCGGACCCCAGAGCTGGGCTCGACTGCAGAGATCGATGACTCATCCGACGCGACGTCGTGGTCGGCGGCCTCGAGCGATGCTCGGACGCGATCGAGGTCATCGGGACTATCCACACCGACGACCAACTGGACCAATCGCCTGGTCGGCGCCGTCTCTATGAACAGCTGACGGCCTCCCTCGGTTGTCGAGAAGGCCTTGTCTGTGCGCTCGAGACCAAATGCCTCGTAGTACCGCGCCACCGGTTCGATATCTGGCACCCCGATGGTGATGGAGCAAAGTTGGTGCAGTGCCATCGAAATCAGCTCTCCATTTTCGCGTCACTGACGACAAAAGTCTGGGTCAGTGCCCCGATCCCCTCGATCCAACTCGTCAGCACGTCACCCTCGTGTAAATATTCCGGGGGCGTCCGACCCATGCCGACTCCCGATGGGGTGCCGGTGAAAATGATGTCACCGGGAAAAAGGGTGACGATCCCCGAGAGGTACCCGATCAGATCGGAAACCGAGAAAATCATGTCCCGGGTACGACCGACCTGCTTGACTTCACCGTTGACTTCGCATCCGAGCTTGAGGTCGTCTGGCTGTTCGAGCTCATCTACTGTCACCACACTGGGTCCCATTGGGGCGAAGCCACTGTGTGACTTGGCCAGATTGAACTGCGGTGCCGGGCCGCTGCGCTGCAGGTCACGCTCCGAGAGGTCCTGGCCGACGGTCAGGCCCGCAACGTGGTCCCAGGCCCGCTCGGGCGAGATACCTCTCGCCCTCTTGCCGATCACGACGACGAGCTCGACCTCCCAATCGACCGATCCGGGTGGGAGCTGCACGGTGGTGACGGGACCTGCGACGGCGCTTGGAAATTTAGTGAAAACCACGGGGGCGTCAGGCTTACTCAACCCGGACTCAGCGGCATGGTCTGCGTAGTTGAGCCCGATTGCGAAGACCTGACGTGGGGCAGGAACTGGCGACCCTGCAGTGGTCGGATCAAAGGGCTCATCGGCTGCTTCGACACCCCCCGCCCACGTTCGAAGTTCGTCGAATCGACCATAGACAGCTTGGATGTCCGACGAGAACTTGCCCTGGCTCGCCCGCTCGACGTCGACAGCTCCCTTGGGCACAATCAGTTTCAGCCGTCCGTCGACGTTGGCAACACGCATCTGTATCCCCCAAATCTCCCGACCATCCCCATGGTGGCCGTTCACTGTCTCATCTCGTACGCGCGAACAAACCGGTCAGGGCCATTCCCAATTACGCGCCTGCTCTCGCACTGTAGAGGATGAATCTCGTAGAATCAACTGATTCTCGTAATTCAGTCCGGATGGGAAGATAAGGCCTCGATTATGAGATATTGGCCAAGCAATGATATAGAGTGGCTTCACAACTATGGCCAGCACTACGACGAAGGCAGAGCACGTGTTTGAGCAGATGCGAGTGGACATCCTGGCTGGACGTCTGCGGCCTGGCTCACGCCTTCGCTACGTCGAATTGTGCAGCCACTACGAATCGAGTAATGGCGTCTTGCGCGAAGCCATGCTGCGGCTCTCTGAGCAAGGCCTTGTTAAGGGTGAACCACAGCATGGATTCCAGGTCGTCGATATCTCCGTCGAGGATCTGCGCGATCTCACCGATGCCCGAGTCGTCCTTGAGACCTTGGTCTTCCGCTCCGCCGTCGCGGAGGGGGACCTTGATTGGGAAACGCGAATTTTGGCGTCGCACCATCGTCTAAGCCGTACACCGCAATTCGATACGGCCGATCCCGTTCGTCTCTCCGACGATTGGGTCGCCGAACACGCCGAGTTCCATCGCGCTTTGTTGGACGGGTGTACCAACCGACGGCTTAAGGAGATCGCAAGTTCGTTGCGCGACACCGCTGAGCTCTACCGTCGCTGGTCGCTTCCCCTGGGCGGTGACGTGGAACGAGACGTGGCCGCTGAGCATGAGGCTCTCCTGTCGGCCGTGCTTGCCCGAGACGCTGACCGAGCCGCCGAAGCCCTCACGAACCACATCACCCTCACATCGAACCTGCTGTTGGATACCTTCGCCGCTGAGTCGGCGAAGGTGTAGTGCACCACTAATCCTGAGGAGCACCACCGCGGAATGGGGCAACGGTCCATCGACTGCAAGTGCTTGCGCTCAACGGCAAGATGTTGACGACAGCGTCCGGACGTAGCGAGCCGGTCGAGCCAGTCTGCAAACTCAACAAATCTGGTTCGAATCTCCACCATCCTCAGGACGGAGTTCTTTGATGGATCCAATATCGACTGCTCCGCTCTGGGAACCTTCAGATGACGCTCGAAGCAAATGTCGTCTCGGCCGATTCCTTAATCGACTGGAGGAGAATCATGGTGTCTCGCTCCCCAGTCACGAGGATGCTTGGAGGTGGTCGATTGGTCATCTCGACGAATTCTGGGTCGAAATAGTCGACGAGTTTGGTATTCAGTTCTACGACAAGCCGACTGCGGTGATGACCAGCCGGGACTTGCCCGGAGCGCGGTGGTTCCCCGGCGCAACACTCAACTACGCAGAGAGGGTACTGGCGGCTCCCGGACTGCCCGAAGACGCTCCAGCCGTTCGGTCCATCTCGCAGAGCCGACCGCCAGTTCTCCTCACGATTGGGGATCTGCGTAGGGAGGTAGCAGGTTGTCGCGCTGGGTTGCGCCGCCTCGGTATCCGGAGGGGCGACCGCGTTGCCGCTTACATGCCGAACATCTCCGAGACGATGGTGGCGATGCTGGCAACGGCCAGCCTTGGCGCTATCTGGTCGTCGTGCGCTCCGGAGTTCGGGACACGGGCGGTGCTAGACCGTTTGGCACAGATCGAACCTTCAGTGCTCCTCGTCATCGACGGCTACCGCTACGGAGATCGGCCGGTTGATCGCACCGACGAGGTGGCACAAATCCGAGATGGCCTCCCGTCAGTGCGTCACACAGTGGTGGTGCCTTATCTCGAATCCGACCCCACTCGGGTGCCAGGAGCAGTCTCGTGGGATGTGCTCATCGATGGCAGCGATGACACTGGGACGGCATTCGAATACGTGCCCTTCGACCATCCGCTCTACGTTTTGTACTCATCCGGAACGACCGGCTTGCCCAAGCCGATTGTGCACGGCCACGGCGGCATCACGGTAGAGCACGCCAAGCAGCTCGGGCTTTACGGCGACCTCGGCCCCGACGACCTTTTCTTCTGGTTTTCCACCACCGGCTGGATGATGTGGAACTACTTGATCTCCGGCCCCCTCGTTGGCGCTCCAGTGGTGCTTTTCGACGGCAACCCTGGTTATGGGGGGCTGGACAATCTGTGGCGCATATGCGGTGAACTGGGCATCACGTTTTTCGGCACCTCGGCGCCATTTCTCATGGCATGTCGCAAGGAAGGTCTGCGACCCAGCGAACTGGCCGACCTTGCGACACTGCGAGCAGTTGGCTCGACTGGCGCACCTTTACCGTCTGAGGGCTTTGAATGGGTCTACGACGCAGTAAAGGCCAACGTCCTGCTGTCTTCTGTGTCAGGGGGCACGGACGTCTGTTCGGCCTTTGTGGGAGGTTCGCCATTGACGCCGGTGAGGGCTGGAGAAATCAGTTGCCGGTACCTTGGGTGCGCAGTTTTCGCTTTTGACACCGATGGCCGATCTGTCGTTGGCCAACAGGGCGAGCTGGTTATCACCGAGCCTATGCCGTCGATGCCAGTGGGCTTCTGGGGAGACGAAGACGGATCGAGATACCGGGCTGCGTACTTCGAAGACTATCCGGGAGTTTGGCGCCACGGTGATTGGCTAACCGTTCATGGCGACGGGACCTGCGTCATATCGGGACGTAGTGATGCGACACTGAATCGTGGCGGTGTTCGTCTCGGCACAAGTGACTTTTACGTGACGATTGAACAGTTCGCCGAGGTCACTGACAGCCTCGTGGTGCACCTTGAGGACGATGGAGTGGGTGGGACTGACCAACTCTTTCTCTTCGTTGTTCTTACCCCGGGAGCGAAACTCAATAACGACTTGCGCGGTCGAATCGGTACCGCGTTGCGTACTCAGTTGTCGCCCCGGCACGTGCCCGATTTCATCGACACCGTGCCCACCATTCCGCGCACCTTGTCGGGAAAAAAGCTCGAAGTACCGGTCAAGAGAATCCTCGAGGGAACCCCGATTGACCGGGCGGTCAGCCGGGAATCACTTTCCGATCCCGCGGCACTTGACCCTTTTGAAGTGCTTGCGGCCAACCGCCTCAAGAAACGCTCTCCCTAACGAAAAGGACGCGATTCCAGATTTTGCATCAGACGCGAAGTCGACAAAAGGGTGACAAGTTGACCGAGCAGTGGCATCTGGCTCAACAGAGGCCCTCGCACCCGAAAAAACGCCCTTGCCGACTTTGCCGAACGGACGCCGCTGCCGATTATCTGAGTGTCTCGGGGGCGACAATGAGCAGCCTGCGGGGAGCTCCCGTTTTTGGTCCGAGGTCGCCCACGACCGACAGCCAACCTGGGAGCATTCTCGGTCCGACCTCGCGTGGCAGGACTCCGAGCCAATGGAGACCTTCGCTTGGACAACTCGGTCCACCAACCGACCACCCATGAGCTGAGATGTGCATCAGGCGCCTACTGGGTGGCGAGATCCACCCTTGATTCGACGGGGGCTTCGCGGATTGATTCGCGGCCGGAAGCGTCGACGACCACCTTGAGTAGAACCTTCGGTGAGAGCTCAGCTCGACCGATCAGCCCGGCGCGGATGGGGCCCGCTGGCTGGAAACCAATGGCGAATCCGGTGGTGCCATATGTCGAAGGTGTTGTGGTGGCGATCTGACCGCGACCGACAGCGACATCGCCGTAGAAGAGCTCGACCTCCCCGCCCGCACCGGTCCGAGTGAAGACCACGCTGACGGTGAGCGGCTCGGTCGGGAGTGTCGCTTCGGCCATGACGGTAGTGATTTCCGTGGCTAAATAGTTGTACGTAAAATGTAAGCGGTCGTTTTCAAGGAACATCACATATCCTCCAGCGTGACTGCCGTGGGCGGCGATCACGCCGGTAATCGGTGGACCCGAAGAGGGAAGCAGATCGGCGGCGATGACCCAGGAGCGGTTCTTGAGCCGGGGAGCCAGCGCCTCGGCCAATGGACCGACCTGTCCGAAGAACTCGTGACGGTCGCGCTCGATAGCGGTCGTCACCAAAGGCCCCGGGCGCGTTGTTTAGCGGGAGTACCTGGAACCGCTCTGCCTCCTCCCACCAGAGTGCCTTCAGCTCCTCGAGTTTGGCGGGGTGCGTAACCGCAAGATTATGAACCTCGGAGAAGTCCTCAGCGACGTTGTACAGCTCCCATACGTCGTCGTCGAACGACTTGGTCATGTCAGAGCCGTCATAGGCCATGCGCGGAGGGGTGTGAAAGACGACCGCCTTCCAACCATCGTGGTACAGGGCGCGAGAACCCAGCATCTCGTAATACTGGGTGATGTGGGAACTCGGAACGAGTGCATCGTCCAGTGTCGCAGCGAAACTCACGCCTTCGATAGGCGACTGTTCCACGCCGGCGATCGAAGCAGGCGGATCGACGCCGATGAGCTCGAGCAGCGTGGGCATGATATCGACGGCGTGCACATACTGATGTCGGGTGCCACCTTCCGTTCCAATCAGAGCAGGCCAGTGGAAGATGAGCGGGTCCGCTACGCCACCCTCGTGGGTGTCGCGCTTGAATCGCTTGAGGGGCGTATTTCCAGCCCACGCCCATCCCCACGGGTAGTGGTTGTTGGCCCTGGGAGTACCGAGATCGTCGATACGTTGGAGGTTCTCCTCAAGGCTCTCGGGGATGAAGTTGAAGAAGTACTGCTCGTTGAATGAACCTTTCGCACCACCTTCGGCCGATGCGCCGTTGTCACTCATGATCATGACGATGGTGTCGTCAGTCTCATTGACCTGCTCAATGAAGTCGATGATGCGCGCCACTTGTGCGTCTGTGTGGGTGAGAAAGCCCGCGTACACCTCCATCAGTCTGGCGGCCAAGCGCTGCTCGTACTGGCTCAAGGTGTCCCAGGGCGCGACCCATGACGGGCGCTCAGAAAGCTCCGTGGCGTCGGGAAGTAAGCCTGAAGCCACCTGTCGGGCGAAGACCTCCTGTCTCCAGCAGTCCCACCCCTGATCAAAGCGGCCTCGATAGCGCTCGATGTACTCCTTTGGGGCCTGGTGCGGGGCGTGGCAGGCGCCGGGAGCGAACCACAACAAGAACGGCGTCGTCGGCGACGCACCCCGTAGATCGGCCAAGTACCGGATCGCATGGTCGGCCAGGTCTTCGGTAAGGTGGTATCCCGTCTCGGGAGTACCGGGAGGCTCCACTGGCTGGTTGTCATTCACCAATTCCGGGTGGAACTGGTCGGTTTCTCCACCCATGAATCCGTAGTAGCGATCGAAGCCTCGCGGCTAGTGGCCACTTGTCACGTGGGCTTCCTGCGCTCATTTCGGTCGCCGGCGTCAGATGCCATTTGCCAACGGCAAAGGTGGCGTAGCCGCGAGCGCGAAGGATCTCAGACAGAAAGCCATTCTCTTTGGGAATGGTGGCGTTGTAGCCGGGGAAGCCCGACGCAAGCTCGACAACACGTGCCATGCCATTCGAATGGTGATTGCGGCCAGTCAAAAGGCAGGCCCGCGTTGGCGAACAGAGTGCCGTGGTGTGGAAATTCGCTTAGCGGAGCCCAGCGGACGACAGGCGATCGAATGTCGGCGTTTCAATGTCGGATCCGTAGGCTCCTAACTGCGCATACCCAACATCATCGAGCAGCACGATGACGACATTCGGCGAGCCTGTCGGTGCCTTGGGAAGTGGTGGCCACCAACCGCTCGACTCCGCGAGTGTCCGACCTATCTGTCCGTCAAACCTTCGACCCATGTTCGCATCAATCTCCGGGTGTCGAGCATGCCGTTTCCATCAATTAGTGAGCAGAACACGAACCGACAAGGACGAGGCTGAACCCCCGTCCTTGTCGGTTCGCTTGTGCAGGCGGGCAGGGGGGGACTCCGCCCACCCGACAACTACTGGAGGCTTAGGGCCGCCCCGGCTCCGGGATTGACATTGGTCTCGGAGTCGACCTCCTTCAGACCCTTCGCCGTCTCGCAGGTGGCGAGAATGCTCGAGAAGCTGGTCGTGCTCTGGGCAGTTGTCGAGCTGGACGCTCCACCGTCCGTTCCCTGGAATGAGCCGGTGACACCCGAGTAATCCGTAGAAAAGACGATGCTGCCATCCGCACCTGGGCCGCCACTTCTCGTCCCCGGGCTTACGACACTACTGCCGGAACTGAGCTTGGGGCTCGTCTTCCATTTGATGGTCGAGTCGCCAGTTGCGGTGCCTGATGACAACCCTGTGCACGTGTGGTTACTCGAAGCGATGGTGATCGTTCCCTTGATTGATGCCTCGGTGATCGAGACCGACGCTCCACCTGCCGTGGGGGTTGCAGTGCAACCACTAAACGATGCCTTAGTCTTGATCGTCTCAGGGCTCACGGCCCCACCACCAATGGTTAGGGGCGGGTTGAACTTGAAACTTCCACTAACCCCGGTACAGTTCACCGTGTAGTGAGTTGCATCGACCGTCGATGTTTTTGCTGATGCAACACCACCGGTTAACGCGACTGCGCTGACGGACAAAGTGACCGCTGCGGTGGCCAACAGTAGTTTTCTGATCATTGCTTCCTCCTGATTGTGATTCCAATTGACATGGTGCCGTTGGGCTGGGTGCCGATCCCACCAGTGCCGGTGGTCGTGGCGATCCCTTTTGGGTATCTTGTTCAATTCCTTTCTCCTCGTAAGATGCGATCAACGGCTCGCGAGGTCGTCGCCCCGCCAAACACTGCGGTGGCCTTAGCGGACGATCGGGAGGGCGTCCGCGAACACGTCATGGCCGGGAGGCCGGACGGCGTCGACCACACTGAGATGGCCAGACCTGCCTCATGGCTGGTTTTCATAAGCGGGCTCACATCGAGGCTTCGGATCGAAGCGGACTAAGGCGTAGCCCGGGCCGAAAAGTTGGGGTATTGGTCTGCCGGGCACCGTGGATTCGTGTGGCCTCGCCCATCGGGTAGCGCAGTGCCTCGGAGCCGTCGTACGGACCGGTACCAGCATTGGCGACGGAATCGCTGCCGGGGTTCGAGTCTGCGCTCAAAGGTTCGCAAGGGATTCGGGCCGGCTGTCGAACAAATTGAGCCGGCAACTCATGGTCGATCCAGGACCTCAGGGTCTCAATTTCCATTCCACCCTCCCCCTCTCAGTGCAAAGGGGACCGCCTTCCCCCCCGGGCAGACCAAAATATAACCCACTATCATCGTGAATGCAACTGATTTTCGAAATAGTAGCTCTACGTCAATGTATCTGGTACTATTTCGGGCATGGCAAAAAGGTCATCCAAAGCTGAGCATGTCTACAGCGAGCTGCGCGCCGATATCCTTTCCGGTCGCCTTCAACCTGGCGAGAAACTCCGCTACACCGAGCTCTGCGAGCGGTACTCGACCAGCATGGGCGTGCTTCGGGAGAGCATGCTTCGCCTGGCTGAGCAAGGGTTGGCGCGCTCTGAGTTACAACAGGGTTTCCAAGTGACACCGCTCTCAACCGATGATTTGCGGGAGTTGACGGATGCTCGCCGGGAACTCGAGACTCTCACGCTGCGCCGGGCAATCGCGGAAGGTGATGTGGAATGGGAAGCACGCCTGCTCGCGGCTCACCATCGCCTGACCCGAACACCACTCGTGGACCCGACGGACCGAGAGCGCGTAAACGATACGTGGGTCGCAGCGCACGCATACTTCCACGAGGCGCTACTCAGCGGGTGCAAAAATAACCGGCTCAGGAGCATGGCAAAGGCCCTTCGGGACTCGGCGGAGCTGTACCGGAGATGGTCACTTCCGCTCGGCCACGAGTCCGCGACCAGAGATGTCAGCGGTGAGCATGCTGCCATCCTCGAGGCCACGCTTGCCCGCGATTCGGAGCGAACCGTGGATCTCTTGGTCGGCCACATTGAGCGGACAACGAGCAGTCTGATGGCAACATCGATTTCCGAAGGCGTTCATGACGCCGTGGGAACGGTGTACGTACCAAGCGGCCAACGTAACCCGAGCATCGATGCGAGCGAACGGAGTACGGCGAGCGGTCCCTGTCGAAAGACCGCTCCACCGCTGCGAACTGTTGATGACGCGCCAGGCAACAATTCGAGTGCTTCGTCAACAACTCTGCGTTTACCAATTTTGGGGGAGCCCATCACTCATGAGAGTCCCTCTTGACTAAAAGTACGGATTCCGTGCATACAAGCACTGAGGTCAATTTACAAGCACATGATCCTTCGCCTTCCGCAATAGTGCACGTGCCACCGGGCGCCGAGTCGAAAAAACACCCGGGCCGTGGTGCCTCTCAGAAAGGCGAACGATGACGTGCACCGACTGCTGGACACTTATCCCTTGAATTGGTTGTCGGTGACCGACTCTCACCTCAGCAACGCGGGAGCGTCGTGATTCCTGCGTCATTCAATAGATCTATAGGTCTAACTTCGCTGGGTCCTGACCGAAGCGGGACTCTCCATCCAATCGGTGGATCCGTCTCACAGTACCCCGCTGAACCATCTTCAGGGTGGTAGAGGCTATCGCCGACTGACCAATGCAGCGATAGCTGTGCAGCTGAACAATGGAGGTCGTAATGGCAATGAAGGTCGTGCACAATGAAGGTGCAGACATAGTCTACGAGCAGGTTGGTGCGGGACCGATGCTCTTGATGATCGCTGGAGCTGGGGGTACGGGCGACGGTTATCAGAAGGCGGCTCGACTCCTCTCCGATTCATACACGGTTGTCACCTACGATCGCCGGTGCAACGGACGCAGTTCAGGTGATCGCACTCGGGATCTGGAAATGGAGCAGCAGGCTCGCGACGCCGTCGCGATCATTGCGGCAGCCGACTTCGACAGGTCATTGGTCTTCGGCAACAGCGGGGGTGCCAATATCGCTCTCAAACTCGCCGAGGATCATCCAGACGTTGTTGCCGGGCTCATCGTGCATGAGCCGCCAGTCGTGGCGATTTTGCCTGATGCGGATGTGTGGTTGAACTTCGTCGATGAGGTCAGAACCACATTCGAAACAAAAGGGCCGAGGCGCGCCATGTTGCGATTTGTGCGGTCAACGGTCGGGGTCAACCCCGTAAAGCTAGTGCTTGCTCGGGGGACCAGAAAGCCGGACTTCCGGTTCTTTTTTGAACGAGAGTATGTACCTATCACAACCTACAACCCCGACGTCGACGAGCTTCGCAACCACGGAGTACCTCTCATCGCCTTGGCGGGCATAGACAGCAAAGATGCGTACTACGCAAGAACGGCGCCCATCCTTGCGGAGAGAGCTGGCGGACATTTCTCGGCCATCTCTGGCAATCATTTCGCCTTTCAGTTCTCGCCGGACGCGTTCGTCAGAGAATTGCGCGCGCAGCTATCAGGTCTGCCGACCTGAGGTGTTGAATGTGCAGCGGCGTGAGCTGGTAGGGAAAGATCCGTCCCCCGGCGGACCAGCGACGGTGGCTACTGGCCAGAACGGGCCCACCGAGGCCATGAACAATCTGGCCAAGCGGATCAAACGGGTCGGCTTCGGATTCCGGTCCTTCGCCAACTATCGGATCCGCACCCTGCTCTATGCCGGCAAGCCCGACTGGTCACTGCTTCCGACGCTGAGCATTCCGGGCTGAACCGACCAGAGGCAGCTCGTCCTCGAAGGTCGTCGTTCCGCACTCGGGATTCGGGCAGCGCCAGCGCCTGGCATGCCAGACGAAGATGACCACCTTCCCGAAGAACAGCTCGGGATCGACCAACTCCCGCACCGGCCGCCCCACAGGATCTGCCGGGGAGCCACACGTCGGGCACGTCGCCTCCTCGTCGACCGTCTCGACGTGCACCCGGTGCGAACGGTGCTTCGGCTCGAGTCCTATGAAGTGGACCTCCTCCGTGCCCAGCATCATGTCCAACATCTCGAGCTGGCTCTGGCCACTGGGACCATCGCCCTCGTAGGCGATCCACTCG
This sequence comes from uncultured Acidimicrobiaceae bacterium, assembly GCA_963824355.1. Taxonomy (GTDB): domain Bacteria; phylum Actinomycetota; class Acidimicrobiia; order Acidimicrobiales; family RAAP-2; genus Bog-756. Next base: position 1,137,747 of record CAWGOY010000017.1, read on the forward strand.
TCATCGTCATCGAGATCGTCGATGTCCACCCCGAGAGTCTGCCCCGGCTGCGAAAGGACACCGCGTCCGTCACCGATCAGGTGGGCGAACCCCCGTCAGATCCGAAGCGCCGAATTGATGGCGTCCAGTAACGCACTTGGGCCCTCGATCCTTGAGGGACAAATTCTTCCAGGTTCTGGAACGGCGGCTCTGATCGAGGCTTCATGGCTGGCTATCTCCCGTCGGACCGCGCCCTGACTCCCTACGCTGACCCCCTTTGCCCAATGCTTTGGGGGAACCTTCGATCTCATTCCAGCGGTGAGGCGCAGCCACATGGCCAGCGCCTGCCGACTCACCCATACCACAGACCCGAGCACTCCACTCGGGTTGAGAAATGAGAGCTCAACCCGGGTGCCCGAGCGTGGCTTGAACGGGAAATCGTGAGGCCGATGACGAAATGATTATCGAAATCGCAGGTGGAGTTCAAGGTGGGCGGTCCAACGAGACCTTTAGAGAACGAAACAGGCGACCCCGTTCGTGGGCAATTCAGTCACGAAAGTTGCCCGCTCGCTCTCGTCGCCTACGGTGTCCACTGAGGTCAGTGCCGAACGACATGTGCGGTTGATACTCGTCGTCCTCGACCTTCGAATAACCGCTGAGGTCCTCCACTTCGAGCAGAGTGTAAGAGATCGCCCTCTCCGAAGGATGCCGGGTGATTCGCCGCTTTAGGCCCAAACGTCTCGTTGAATTGAGGAAATGGCGCCCCGGACGCGAGGGTCACGAGTACGGGAGTTACGTAGGTGATGGGAATCTCGCTGCACGTCCAGAGTGACCAGGGAATGGTGTTGTAGCCGCCGGGTGCGGCAGGGAGGAGAGCGTCCATGGTGGCAATGAGATGGGCGATGGGGGGCGGAACGAGATCGCCGACAATAGAGCCAAGATCAATGACACCACCGGGAGATCCCGTTGACCCGAACCAATCACCCGTACCGGTCACAAAACTTGTGAAGGGCGGACCACACGGAAGAAGGCTCAATATTCCGCTCAAGACTTCACTGACCACGGGGGTCGAGTTCACACTGATGGCGGCGTTGTTATTGAGGAACTCGGAATTGTCAACCTGCACTCCCGTTCCTAGCTGACCAATGCCAATTGCAGTGTCCGCGTACTCGATAACGTCGTAGTTGAACAACACGGATGCGTTTATGTTGCCGACCGATATTCCTGCCCAATCTCCTGGCGCAGGGCTGCCATTCCCGGTGTTGAGACCGGCTGGATCTGAAGTGTCGTTCATCGAAGTAAAGACAACCGGCTTGCCGAGTGTTCCCACAGCCTGAAGTGTGCCGCTCACGCACAGATTGGCAGCCACACCGTCGCAGCTCTGACCGTCTCCGAAGCTCTTGATCACCGCGCCTGGTTCGATCGTCAGTGTCTGGCCACTGTCAACGGAGACCCCGCCGGAAGTATCCCACGGGATGGGCTCAGCCGGCAGCGTGGTCGTATTCAGGCTTCCCCCTTCGAGGTCGAGCACCGGAGTCCCATCCTTGCTCGCCATGACCCCCGAAACATTGTTGAACGGTCCCTCCGAATTGAGGTCGTAGGCAACGCCCGGCACGTTCTCTACGGTGTCGTCGGTGAGGGTGGGGTTCGGAGCGTCGAGGTTGATACCGGCGCCAGACCCGAACCCACCTGAGTACTCCACCGTCGCATTCTCCAGGTCCACGGATGCGGGTGGATAAGCGGAACCAGAATTGCGACTGACGGTGATCCCAGCCCAATCACCCGGCTGAGGGTTGCCGCTTCCGGTGTTGCCCCCGACCGGATCGTTCGAGGACGTGAAGATGATCGGCTGGGAGCTTGTGCCGACCGCGTGGAGCGTTCCCAACACGCAGATGTTGGCGGGAAGATTGTCGCACCACGTACTGTTCGGACCTCCGCCGAGACTCTTGATCACTGTCCCTGGTTCGATCGTGAGGGTCTGACCACCTAAAACCAAGACCCCGCTGGACGTGAACCACGGGATGGGCTCAGCCGGCAATGTGGTGGTAGTCAGGCTTCCTCCCGAGAGGTCGAGCACCGGAGTCCCATCCTTGCTCGCCATGACCCCCGAAACATTGTTGAACGGTCCCTCCGAATTGAGGTCGTAGGCAACGCCCGGCACGTTCTCTACGGTGTCGTCGGTGAGGGTGGGGTTCGGAGCGTCGAGGTTGATACCGGCGCCAGACCCGAACCCACCTGAGTACTCCACCGTCGCATTCTCCAGGTCCACGGATGCGGGTGGATAAGCGGAACCAGAATTGCGACTGACGGTGATCCCAGCCCAATCACCCGGCTGAGGGTTGCCGCTTCCGGTGTTGCCCCCGACCGGATCGTTCGAGGACGTGAAGATGATCGGCTGGGAGCTTGTGCCGACCGCGTGGAGCGTTCCCAACACGCAGATGTTGGCGGGAAGATTGTCGCACCACGTACTGTTCGGACCTCCGCCGAGACTCTTGATCACTGTCCCTGGTTCGATCGTGAGGGTCTGACCACCTAAAACCAAGACCCCGCTGGACGTGAACCACGGGATGGGCTCAGCCGGCAATGTGGTGGTAGTCAGGCTTCCTCCCGAGAGGTCGAGCACCGGAGTCCCATCCTTGCTCGCCATGACCCCCGAAACATTGTTGAACGGTCCCTCCAAATTGAGGTCGTAGGCAACGCCCGGCACGTTCTCTACGGTGTCGTCGGTGAGGGTGGGGTTCGGAGCGTCGAGGTTGATACCGGCGCCAGACCCGAACCCACCTGAGTACTCCACCGTCGCATTCTCCAGGTCCACGGATGCGGGTGGATAAGCGGAACCAGAATTGCGACTGACGGTGATCCCAGCCCAATCACCCGGCTGAGGGTTGCCGCTTCCGGTGTTGCCCCCGACCGGATCGTTCGAGGACGTGAAGATGATCGGCTGGGAGCTTGTGCCGACCGCGTGGAGCGTTCCCAACACGCAGATAGTGGCGGGGAGGTTGTCACACGTGCTGCCGTCACCGATGCTCTTGATCACCGTCCCCGGTTCGATCATAAGAGTCGCGTTTCCAGGCACAGACAATGAACCCATGATGACGTAGGCAGTGGCCTGTTGCGGACTCCAGGTGGTAACTCCCGCTGGGATGGTCGAAATATCCTCGATGTGACCACTACCGGTTCCATCCACACTCGCAGCGATTGTCTCTGTTGAGCTACTCGCGCCTTTGATACTGAGCGAAAACAGATACGTCTCAGGTGCGCTGTTCGAGTTTGATGGCAGTGCGATTGGGATTGCTACGGTTCCACCTGAGCAATCGACAGTCAAGGGCAAGCCGCTGAGCGACGGCGTGACACTCAGCGTGCATGATTTGCCCCGGAACACGTTTGCGCCGAGCACCACCGTACCCCCGAAAATGGCAACCGTCGGCGGGGTAGACGACAGCCCCGTAATGGACGGAGTGGCACCCTCCACATCCACAATGACCCGGCTTGACTTCACACTCCTCGAACCCGTTGCTACCAGAACAAACCGGTATTTTGTGGACCTCTTATTGCCATTAGGCGGTAGATCCACGGAAAATGAAACCGCTCCCCCTGCGCAGTTCGACACTAGGGGAAGGCCTGACACCGCCGGTTTGACCATGAGGGCGCAACTCGATGCGCCGGAAACGGACGCATCCAGCGTCACTGGACCGCCTCCCGACGCGAGCGTGGTCGGTGTCGCCGCGAACCCGCCAATTGTTGGCGACGTTGAGGTGCCGCTAGCCACAGTTGGATCCGACGAGCCACGCGAACTGGCTGCCAACCGAAACGTACGATCAGTTCGGGTACGGCCGCTCGACGTGATCAAGCGAATCGCGCGTCCACTGCTTCTCGCACGTGTGAAAGTCGGCGAGGCGGGTTTCGTAAGCGGTCGTATCGCTTGGTGGCCGGCGGCTCCAACCCGCTGGATTGGTAGGAATGTGCCTCCGGCAATGAGGGCACTTGCCGCCAAAACAACTCGAAAGAAATGGGAGCGCATTCCACCCCGCCTTTCTGCGTCAATGCGATCGGGTTTAGTGCGTGCCTTTCACTGTGTCAAGCGCTTGGCGCGGTCGTGATCGATGCCAACCTCTGGATCTCAGCAGTAATCCGTAAGGGCCCTCAGACGAACCCGCATCACCCCTGCTTCGCTCGCGAACTGTGGTGAAGAACACTGTGAAGCCACTCGCCTTCCATTCATTGCATCAGTTGGTGTTGAGGAACACTGAGACCTTCTCGTTTGTCCTCGACCAGCACGAAGCGGTTCTGGATGATCTGGCGGATGGCCGGGAGGATGCCTGGATAGTTGTCGTCGGCCACGATCAGCCAGGACCTCGGGTAGGCGTCGATGGCCCGTTCGAAGTCGGGCCCGTTGAGCAGAGCGCCAGCCCCGTACTGCGTCACCCGGTGGTTCTTGTCGAACACGTAGAGGAGGTTCGAGTAACGCCGGTAGGGCACCCAGTAGTTCGGTGCCCTACCCATGGTCGAGCCCACCAGATTGGCCGGTGCGGCGGCGATGACCGCATCACCGGGACGGAGACGGGCTTTGACGTACTCGTCGGCCAGCGGGTAGTTGAGCTCGGACTGCGAGACGTTGGCGCTGGCCACGGTCAGGGCCAGCGGACCGGAGTCGGGTCACAGCATCCACCACGACCGCCTCACTGGGATTCGGCACGACATCTAACCGCCTTCGCCGCCTACCTGAAAACACGCGATGTGGGCAATGGGGACTGTCTATTACACCTCCTATTGCACCTCAGGCATGTCCGCCGCCCCCAACCTGAGTAGCTCGACGGGGACTGACCTGCTGCTTCTGCGTGCGTGCGTGCGTCGGGACGGCGGGATTTGAACCCGCGACCTCCTGCTCCCAAAGCAGGCGCGCTGCCAAGCTGCGCTACGTCCCGTACCGGTGGCCACCGTTCCTACCGAAGGCGCCGCCCGGTGGACCGGAGACCACGACGCCTCCGCACAGCGTAGGCCACGGAGACCGGAGGAATGCCGTGGTCACCCGGGCCGCTGGACCCAGCGGATAGCGTCACCGCGATGACAACCGTACGCGTGGCGGTGCTTCGACCTCGGAAGCAGCTCCTTCCACCTCATGGTGGTTGACGCCTCGCGCGACGGTCTGCTCACCCCGGTGGTCCGCCGTCGCTCCTTCCTCCACCTGGGGACCGAGGTGGCCCGCACCGGTGGCGTGCCCGCTGACCGGGCGGCCTCTGCGGTGCGCACCGTCCGGCGCTTGCGGGTGGCGGCCGACGAGGCGGGAGTCGACGTGGTGGTCGCCCTGGCCACCGCGGCGCTGCGAGATGCCGACCAACGGCACCCGGCTGATCGGCCGATTGGAGCAGGTCCTCGGGAGCCCCATCACGCTTCTCACCGGCGAGGAGGAGGCCCGGTTGTGCTTCCTCGGACAGCGCGCCGGGGTCTGGGTGGGCAGCGAACCGGTGCTCGGGCTCGACCTGGGGGGCGGCAGCCTCGAGGCAGGCATCGGCACCATCGATCGGGTGATCGCGGTAGCCAGCGTGGCCCTCGGAACGGCCCGGCTCCGCGGCGAGCTGGCTACCGGTGAGCTCCTGACCCCGAGCGACCGGGTGGCGGTCACCGAGGTGGCCAAGGTTCGAGCCGAGCCCATCGGCGCCATGCTGGCCCGCCATCCGGCGGCCGCAACCCGGGTCATTGCCAGCGGTGGCACCATCCGGGCGCTGGCCCGACTGGCCTTGGTCCTCCACCGGCCCCTGGGCCCAAAGGACGTCCCCTCGGCCGTGCGGGTCAACCAGGTGGAGCTACCGGCCGGGCAACTCCACGAGCTGGCCGACCGGCTGGCCACTCTGGACCTCGACGCCCGACTGGCCCTCCCGGGCATCCAGGCCAAGCGGGCGCCGCTGCTCCCGATCGGGGCGGTCGTGCTCTCCACGCTGGTCGAATCGCTCGGACTCCAGCGTCTGGTGGTCAGTGACTGGGGACTGCGAGAGGGCGCCGTAATCGACGCCCTCTCGCTCCAACCAGACCGAAAGGTACCGGCCAGACTGCATCAGCCCTAGCCGGAAACGCCCCCCTATTGGTGTTTCACGAAGATCGCGGATCCAGCGAAACGCTGCCGCTCAGGCCTTTTTCACTCAGGCCTTTTTGCCGAGAATCCGGTTCATGCCGGTCCCGCAGGTCGGACACTTGCCCTTGGCCGACCTGCGACCGTTGGCCATCTCGACCTCTTCGCCTTCAAACTGCCGCTTCTCGCGGCACTTCACGCAGTATCCCTCGTACGACGCCATGGCTCCTCCTCATAATCGGATGGTGAACATCCGTGCTCGGATTGACCGAACGTATCGGTCCAGACCGGCAGAAGGGGGGATGGCACGCCCAGGTGCTAGCCAGAGCTAGCAGAACTATAACGATGATGAGCAGTGCTCGGAGTCAGGCTGCCCCATCGCCGAAGGTGAACGCGGCCATCGGCGGCGGTGATGTCACTCAGCAGGGTGACGATCCCGGCCGGCGGCAGCGGCGGACTGAAGAAATACCCCTGGGCGGTGGTGCATCCCCGCTGGAGGAGCACTCGGCTCTGGAGCGAGGTCTCGACGCCCTCGGCCACGCAGTTGAGCCCGAGCCGGTCGGCCATGGAGATGATCGAGGCGACCAACGAGTTGTTGTCGCCCTCCGCACCGAGGACCTGGACGAAGGACTGGTCGATCTTGAGGGTGCTTACCGGGAACGATCCGATCCGGTTGAGCGAGCTGTGCCCGGCGCCGAAATCGTCGATACTGAAGCGCACGCCGAGGCGGCGGAGGCGCTCGATGTTGTCCCTGGCCGGTCCCGATTTCTCCAGCACCACCCGTTCGGTGATCTCCAGCTCCAACCGGTCCGGATCGACGCCGGTGGTCTCGAGGGTCCGCTGGATGTTGTCGAACAGATCCGGATTGGACAGGTCGCGTGTGGCCAGATTGACCGAGATACGCAGCGGGGGCAGTCCCTGGTCGAGCCAGTGGCGCGCCTGCCGGCACGCCTGGTCCAGCACCCAGGTGTCGAGGGCGACGATGACATCGGTGCGCTCGGCCAGGGAGATGAATGAGGCGGGTTCGAGGATGCCCAGCATCGGATGAGCCCATCGCACCAGTGCTTCGACCCCGACCACGTCGGTGGTCTGGAGGTCGATGTAGGGCTGGTAGAGCACGAAGAACTCGTCGTTCTCGAGGGCACGGACCAGGTCGGCGTGGAGCGTCCCCTGGTCGATGGCTTGACGACCCAGTGCCGAGTCGACCAGCGCCCCCGAGTACATCTCGAATGCATTGCGTCCACGCCCCTTGGCCCGGTACATGGCCTCGTCGGCCCGACTGAGCAGCTCGTCATAGGAGTCACCGTGGTCAGGGGCCATGGCGATGCCGATCGACGCCGAGGTCTCGATCTCCTCGCCGGAGACGGTGAACGGTGTCATCATCGCCTCCAGCGACCGCTGGGCCAGTTGGTCGATGGCCAGCTGGTCGGCGAGTCCGGGGAGCAAGATGGCGAACTCGTCCCCCCCGACCCGGGCCACCGTGTCCTGGCGGCGCACGGTGTCCACCAGCCGCTGACCGACCTGGCGGATCAGGTCGTCGCCGGCCGCATGGCCCAGCGTGTCGTTCACCATCTTGAAGTGGTCGAGATCCACGAAGAACATGCAGACCGGCTCACCCACCCTGCGTGAACGGACCAGCTCCTGTTCCACCCGGTCTTCGAACAGGCGCCGGTTGGGGAGGCCGGTCAGGGCGTCATGCCAGGCCAGATGCGAGACCCGTTCCAACAGCTCGAGATTCTGGATGGCGGTGGACGCCTGGTCGGCCAATCCGGCCAGCCGCTCGTGGAGGTCGGGGTCGCGGATGGTGGCGGTCGGGCTGCCGGTGACGTAGTTGGCCGCCACCACCCCGAGGAACTCACCGGCAGCGAACAGAGGTGCGATCACCGACGCCGACGTGCCCGAGCGGTCGAGCAGTGCGCGGAGGGACGGGTCGTCGGTGGACGGGTCGAGGACCATCACCTCGCGATGGCGGATCAGGCGATCGATGGCCGGGGTCGAATCATCCACGGTCACGGCCGGATCCTCCGGTCCTGTCGCCACCTCATCGATCTCGGGCACCGCCCACGGACGGGCCGACCTTCCGGCCGGACCGGTGGGCTGCTGACGCCGCTCCTCGTCCCCGGCCCGGGCGCGGCTCCGGTCGGTCCGGGGACCACGGTCCGACCGGGGGACGATGGGGGAGGAGGTGGAGCGGCTGGTTCCGGTGCAGGCGCGGGGGTTCAGCCGACGTTGCTGGCTGTCCCACAGATAGACCTCGGCCTGGTCGCAATCGGTTACCTCGGGGACGGTGTCGGCCAGTAGCTGGACCACCTCGGCGAGGGTGGTCACTCGCGACAGGGCTTCCGAGAACGAAAGGAGGGTGCGGGCGGTGGCGTCGCTCCTCCGAGCTTCGCTCAGGACCCCGAAGATGTCCAAGGCGGTGGCCGCGTAGTCGGCATAGAGCCGGAGTACTCGTGCTTCCGTCGACGGGTCGGCGATCGACGGAGGGAGGAACTCGGCCAGCCGGCCGTAGCGCCGTCGAGGCGATGCGATGTCCACCACCAGCGGCGAACCCGTGGTGTGTTCTCCCCGGTCGCGCCACAGCTCGGCCGCCAGACCCTGGGCCTCATCGGCTTCGAGCCCGCGGTAGTGGAGCTGGATGGGGGTGTCGGGTCGCACCCTGACCATCAAGAGGTATCGGTGGGCACTGACCACGCCGTCGGCCCGGGATGCGATCTGGGACAACAGCGATTCGACGTCGTCGCCGAGGAGCTCGAGGGCAGTGGCAAACGTCCCCTCGACCAGGGTGCTCATCCGGCTCAGCTCGGCCTCCAACTCGTCGACCGATCGGGCGGACCCGCCGGGCCGTACCACCCGGCTGGCCACGCTACGAGAGGAATCGCTGGTTGCCCCTTTGGTGGTGTTCTCCGAGATACCGGCCGGCGGAAGGGCGGTGGGTACCGACTCCGGCCCGGGGTCGGTACCCTTCGACTGCTCGACGCCGGGGTTGTCCCAGCTCATCGCATACAGGCATCGGCGTCCGCCGCGCGCACTGCACTCGGTCTCGGAGATCAGGGCCGGTCCCTCACCGAACAGGGTGGGCAGCGATGACAGCAGCCCCCGGGTCAGCTCGCACAGGTGGGCGTGTCGAGACCAGCCGTCCCGTGGGATCACCTCGATGAGAGCGTGGTCGTGGGCGACCTCGAGGGCCACCGCTTGGGAGGTCGACTCGAAGTGCTCGGCCATTGGAGCGACGTGTCTCAAGACCTCCTCCACCGAGCCGAGCGCCCGGATGCGCTGGTTGAACCCGGTGTCGTGAGGCGAGAACAACAGCAGCTCACCCACGTGAAGGCCGACGGCACCGTCGCCGGTGACCAGGGCCACGGCGTTGAACAGGGCCATCGCCTCATCGAGACTGCTCCCTACGTCGTGATCGCCGAGCATGGCAAAAGGTCGGTCGTCGCCGGCCAGCGCCAGCGTTTGGGCCAGGCCTTCTTCACCGCGGTTGGCCCGAACCAGTCCGAGCAACACCGTCACCAGGGTCCCCGAAACGTCGCCGCGGCCCGCGGTCAGCTGGTTCTTCTCGGCCACCTCGACGGACATCGCTGGTCTATCACCCCTCAGCACCACAGCCGCACCCCGGGCGCGGCACCTCGCTTGCCCCTATCTTCGACCAGACGACCCTATTTCTTTACTCATCGACGATGGATCAGCCGACTCCCGAAACGAGGCGGTCGAACCGCCTCGTTTCACAAGCCAGGCGATGCCTCGGGCCTCTACACTGGCCGGATGAGCGTCTACCAACCCAAGCTCCACGACCTGCACGGCGAGCCTGCCTCACTGGCCGACTTCCGGGGAAAGACCATGCTGGTGGTCAACGTTGCTTCCAAATGCGGCCTCACGCCCCAGTACGAGGGGTTGGAGCGGCTGCAGAAGACCTTCGGAGACAAGGGCTTCACCGTGATCGGCTTCCCCTGTAACCAGTTCGGTGAGCAGGAGCCGGGTTCGCCCGACGAGATCGCCACCTTCTGTTCCACCACCTACGGGGTCAGCTTTCCATTGATGGAGAAGGTCGAGGTGAACGGGGAGCACCGCAACCCGGTCTACGAGGAGCTGGTGGCCTTTCCCGACGCCGACGGTGAGGCGGGCGATATCCAATGGAACTTCGAGAAGTTCCTCATCTCACCGAACGGAGAGATCGTCCAGCGGTTCAGGCCCATGGTGGACCCGGAGGCCCCCGAGGTGATCGACGCTATCGAGGCCAACCTGCCCGGCTGACCTGCAGTTGGGGTGTCGGCTGTCCCAACGGTCGAAGGGTCGGGGGAGTGGAGTTCGGGGGGATAGAGGTTGGGGGAGTGGGGAAAGGGGTGGGCGTGTCCGTTCCGCAACGTGAGCCGGCGATTGACGACCTGGTCGAGGTGTGGGGCTCGGTGGTGGCGGCCTGTGAAGGGATCGGCGCCGACCAATGGGAGCTGCCTACCGACTGCCCGGGGTGGTCGGTCAAGGACCAGATCTCCCACCTGATCGGGATCGAGCGCATGTTGCTGGGTGACCCGGCCCCGCCGGCCGTGTCCGATCCCCCCGCTCATGTGAAGAACGACTTCGGTGCGCTGAACGAGGCGTGGGTGGCATCGCGGCGCCCGGTGCCCGGCCCGCTGGTACTCGCCGAGTTCGTCGACGTCACCGATCGCCGCCTCCGAGATCTCGAGGCCATGCCGGCTTCCCGGTTTGACGAGATGAGCTGGAGCCCGGCGGGGGAGGCGCCGTACCGGGTCATGCTCGGAACCCGCGTGCTCGACGCGTGGGCCCACGAGCAGGACATCCGCCGGGCGGTCGGCCGCCCTGGCGGCCGGAACGGACGCGGCGAGGCGGTGGTGCTCGACCGGTGCGAGGCGACCATGCCCTTCGTGGTGGGCAAGCGGGCGGCCCCGCCGGACGGAACCGCGGTGCGCTTCCTGATCGAGGGCGACCTGGGCCGCTCGATCACCGTGGTCGTGGCCGGCGGGCGGGCCTCAGCGGCGCCGGTCGGGGAGGACATCGAGCCCGACGTCACCCTGACCACCGATCAGGACACCTTCTGGCGGTTGGCGTACGGGCGGGTGACAGCCGTTGAGGCGCTGGCGGACCAGTCGGTCAGACTGGACGGTGACGTTCTCCTTGGCCAGAGGGTCCTCGACGGCATGGCTTTCATGATCTGACCGGGCCGACCGGTCCTCCCGTGGTCTGGGCGCCATCCCGTGTTCTGACCGCCAGGTGAACGACGGGGCGGAAAGTCTCGGGGCTGGTGGCCAGTACACTCACCTATTCGTATGCGTGCCACTGCTGCGCCCGAAGAGGGCAACAAGGTCCGACTGTCCGTCGAGATCGAAGAAGCCGAGATCGATGATGCCCTCGACGGCGTCATGAACCGCCTGTCCCGCGAGGTGCGGGTCCCTGGCTTCCGTCCGGGCAAGGTCCCCCGGCGGGTGATCGAGGCGAGGATGGGGGGAGCCGCAGCCCTTCGGGGTGAGGCCCTGCGCGAGGCACTGCCCGACTTCTATGCCCGGGCGGTGACCGACACCGCGGTCGACCCGATCGACCAGCCGGAGATCGACATCACGTCGGGTGACGAGTCCGGCCCTGTCTCGTTCGACGCCGTTGTGCTGGTTCGACCTACGGTCGGAATCCCGGGCTACCAGGGGCTGGTGGTGACGCTGCCGAGCCTCGAGGTCACCGACGCGGAAATCGATGCCCAGATCGACCGACTCCGGGCCACGTCGGGTGAGCTGGTGGAGGTGAGCCGCCCGGCCAGGGACGGAGACCAGATGACCATCGACATCCACGGCAGCCGGGTCGCTGCCTCGGGGGACGACGGCGACCTCGACAGCGAGGACCTCCTTTACGAGCTGGGATCCGGTGGCATGGTCCCCGAGCTGGACGACACCCTGCAGGGGGCCAAGACCGGCGACATCCTCACCTTCGACGCCACCCTCGAGGGTCTCGATCAGACCATCTCCTTTCGGGTGCTGGTGAAGGGCGTCCAGGAGCTGGTTCTGCCCGAGGTGACCGACGACTGGGCTGCGGAGGCCTCGGAGTTCGAGACGGTCGAGGAGCTCCGGGCCGATCTCGCCGAGCGCCTTGGCCAGCGCCGGGTCGTCGAAGCGCGGATGGCTCTGCAGCAGAAGACCGCCGAAGCGCTGGTCGAGCTGGTTACCGAGGAGATCCCCGAGCAGCTGGTCCTCGAGGAGCTGCGCGAGAGGATCCACGACCTCAACCACCGCCTGGACAGCCAAGGGATGAGCCTCGGCCAGTTTCTGGCCGCCACCGGGCGCGACGAGCAGGAGTTCGTCGACGAGCTCCGGGTCGGCGCCCTCCAAAGCGTCAAGATCGACCTGGCCCTGCGGACGCTGGTCGAAGAGGAGGACATCGAGGTCACCGACGCCGAACTCGACGAGGAGCTGGCGGCCATGGGTGAACGTCTCGAGATGGACGTCGACGAGGTCCGCGATCAGCTGGAACGGGCGGGGCGGCTTGCGGCGGTACGCTCGGACCGGCGCAAGGCCAAGGCCATGCGCTGGCTGGCGGACACGGTCGAGCTGGTCGACGAAGAAGGCAAGGGCATCTCGAGGGACGATCTGTCGGTGCAACAGGATTCGCGATCAGCGGATCCGGAACAGTCGGAACAGTCGGATTCGGAACAGCAGGGTGAGGAGAGCTCGGAGTGAGCGTGACGGAGGGAACGAGAGCTATGGACGCACAGGCCTACAGCGTGCCCTGGGTGGTCGAATCCACCAGCCGGGGAGAACGGAACTACGACCTCTACTCGAGATTGCTCCGCGAGCGGATCATCTTTCTGGGTACGCCCATCAACGACACAGTGGCCAACCTGGTCTGTGCGCAGTTGCTCTTCCTCGAGTCGGAGGAAGCCGACAAGGACATCCACCTCTATATCAACTCGCCCGGCGGTGACATCACCGCGCTGTTCGCCATCTACGACACCATGAAGTACATCAAGCCGGACATGTCCACCTTCTGCTTCGGCCAGGCGGCGTCGGCGGCGGCCGTCCTCCTTGGTGCCGGGACCCGGGGTAAGCGGTTCGCCCTACCGCACGCGCGGATCCTGCTGCACCAGCCGTTCGGTGGTGTGGAGGGACAAGCCAGCGACATCGAGCTCCAGGCCAAGGAGATCCTCCGTATGCGCGATCTCCTCAACGGCATGCTGGCCGCCGATACCGGCCAGAGCACCGAGCGGGTGTCCAAGGACACCGATCGCGACTTCATCATGACCGCCGAGGAGGCGGTGACCTACGGGCTGATCGACGAGGTCATCACCGCCCGGGATGCCATGGGCATCGAGGCGGTCGGCGCCGCGTAGCCTGCGCCAGGGCCGACGACGCCGGAAACCCTTCATTGGTCGCCCAGCCGCTAGGGTTGTATGACCGGAGGACAGAGTGGACAACGCGTACCGATGAGCAACTGGGACCGCTGACAGAAGGACAAGAGGACTCGACGTGGCGAAGTTCGGAGACGGTGGCGATCTGGTCAAGTGCAGCTTCTGCGGCAAGTCGCAGAAGCAGGTCAAGAAGCTGATTGCCGGTCCCGGTGTCTATATCTGCGACGAGTGCATTGAGCTCTGCAACGACATCATCGCCGAGGAGCTGGCCGATACCACCGAGTTGTCCTTCGAGGAGCTGCCCAAACCGAAGGAGATCTTCGAGTTCCTGAATGACTATGTCATCGGGCAGGAGTACGCCAAAAAGATCCTCTCGGTGGCCGTCTACAACCATTACAAGCGGGTGCAGGCCGGCAGCAATGGGTCCCACGACAACGAGGTCGAGCTGGCCAAGTCGAACATCCTGCTGCTCGGCCCCACCGGCTGTGGCAAGACACTCTTGGCCCAAACCCTGGCCCGCATGCTCAACGTACCCTTCGCCATCGCTGACGCCACCGCGTTGACCGAGGCCGGCTACGTGGGGGAGGACGTCGAGAACATCCTTCTGAAGTTGATCCAGGCGGCTGACTACGACGTGAAGCGGGCCGAGACGGGGATCATCTACATCGACGAGATCGACAAGATCGCCCGCAAATCGGAGAACCCGTCGATCACCCGTGACGTATCCGGGGAGGGCGTCCAGCAGGCCCTGTTGAAGATCCTCGAGGGCACGACGGCCTCGGTGCCGCCCCAAGGTGGCCGGAAGCATCCCCATCAGGAATTCATCCAGATCGACACCACCAACATCCTGTTCATCTGTGGCGGCGCCTTTGCCGGCATCGACACCATCATCGAGAACCGAATCGGGCGCAAAGGCATGGGATTCCGGGCCGAAGTGCGCAAGGCGTCCGAACGGGACGACTCCGAGCTCCTCCGCCACGTGCTTCCCGAGGACCTGATGAAGTTCGGTCTGATCCCCGAGTTCATCGGCCGACTCCCGGTGGTGAGCGCGGTTTCCCACCTCTACAAAGAGGCGCTGATCCGGATTCTGGTGGAGCCTAAGAACGCGCTGACTCGACAGTACAAGCGGACCTTCGAGCTCGACCACATCGAACTGGAGCTGACCGAGGACGCGTTGGAGGCGGTGGCCGAGCAGGCCCTGCTGCGGGGGACCGGCGCCCGGGGATTGCGGGCCATCCTCGAAGAGGTGCTCCTCGAGGTCATGTACGATCTGCCCAGCCGCACCGACATCTCCAAGTGCGTCGTCGACCGCGCGGTGGTCCTGGACAAGGTCCACCCCACGCTGGTCCCGTTGAACAGCCCTCCGGCCAAGTCGACCCGGAGCCGCAGGGCCGCTTCCTAGGCCGCGGGGCAGGCCGGTGCCGATCACGGACCGCCGGTCTGATCGCCGGCTCGAACCCCTCCTGTGACCTTCGATGATCTCCCCCATGCGCTGTCATGGCTGGATTCCCACATCGACTTCGAGTCGTCCATGCCCACCCGACGAGGGCTGCCCACCCTGGACCGCATGCGCAACCTGGTCACCCTGCTGGGCGACCCCCAGCAGGCCTACCCGTCAGTGCACATCACCGGCACCAACGGCAAGGGTTCGACGACGGCCATGGTCACCGCCCTCATGGTCAGCCAGGGGCTCACGGTCGGGACCTACACCAGTCCCAATCTGAGCCGGGTCAACGAGCGCATCGCCCGCAACGGCGAACCCATCGACGACCAGGCATTCGTCGAGGTACTGGAGTCACTGGCCCGGTTGGAACGCCTGATGGACGAACCTCCCACCCGATTCGAGTTGCTCACTGCGGCCGCCCTGGCCTGGTTCGCCGACGAGGCGGTGGATGCTGCGGTGATCGAGGTCGGACTGGGGGGTCGGTGGGACTGCACCAATGTGGTCGACGGCGAGGTGGCCGTCCTCACCAACATCAGCTTCGATCACACCGAGATCCTCGGGCCCACCCTCGAGGACATCGCCCGCGACAAGTCGGGCATCTTCAAGAACGACAGCCGGGTGATCATCGGTGAGACCGATCCGACCCTCGTATCCCAGCTACGGCGGGCGGCGAACGACGCCGGGGCCGCCGACGTCTGGATTCGGGGCGAGGCGTTCGCCTGTACGGCCAACCGGCTGGCCGTCGGGGGACGGCTCATCGACCTGCGTACCCCCGGAGGTGCCTACGGGGAGTTGCTGCTGCCCCTGCACGGTGCCCACCAGGGCGACAACGCCTCGTGCGCACTGGCCGCAGCCGAGGCCTTCTTCGGGGCCCCGCTCCAAGAGGAGGTGGTCGAAGAAGGGTTCGCCGAGGTCGTCGTACCGGGTCGGCTGGAAGTCATCGGCCGACATCCGCTGGTGGTGGTGGACGGAGCTCACAACGTCGGAGGCATGCTCGTGCTGGCCCGGGCCCTGGTCGAGGAGTTCGCCGTGGAGGGCGAGGCCCGGGCGGTGGTGGGCATGCTCACCGGACGCGATCCGACGGCCATGCTGGAGGCCCTGTTGACCGCCGGCATCCGCTCGGTGATCGCCTGTGCCCCCGACTCGCCCCGGGCACTGCCGGCCGAAGCGGTGGCCGAGGCTGCCGACCTCCTGGGTATGGAGTCGGCGGTGGTCACCTCTCCCGACAGGCCGTGGCTCTGGCCGTTGACCGGGCCGGACCCGACGACAGCGTGGTGGTGTGTGGATCCCTCTACGTGGTGGCCGATGCTCGCCGCCTGCTCCTCCACGACGCGGTGTGAACCCGCGGCCCGGTTGGCATCGGTACCACCCGGTCGGGTCGGCTAGCCTGCCCCGCTGATGAGACGCACCCTTGTCATCTGCAAGCCCGACGCTGTCGAACGGGGCCTGGTCGGGGACCATTATCAGCCGCCTGGAGGGCAAGGGCCTGACCCTGGCCGCCCTGGAGCTGCGGATGGTCACCACGGCGCTGGCCGAACGTCACTACGCCGAGCACGACGGGCAAGGCCTTCTTCGACGATCTCGTGGTGTTCATCACCCGGTCCCCGGTGGTGGCCATGGTGGTGGAGGGCCCGGACGACACCTACAAGGTGGTGCGCAACCTGATGGGGGCCACCAACCCGACCGAGGCGGCACCGGGCACGATCCGTGGCGACCTGGCCATCCAGATGAGCGAGAACCTGGTCCACGGCTCCGACTCGCCCGAATCGGCGGAGCGGGAGATCGCCCTCTTCTTTCCCGATCTGGCCTGAGCCCGGGCCGGGGTCCGGATCGGCCGCCCTTCCGGTGGGGCTAACCTGTGCGAGGGAGTAGTCGGCTCGGCCGCCATCAAACCGGAACGACCGTTCCGACCTGTTCGAAGCCTGCGGAGGGCAGGTCCACTTCGGGTGGGCGACCTTGTGTCCACCCGTCGATTCCCGTAGCCTGAGCGGCAGATGCCGCTGGCCATGAGTCCCCTGCACAGCGGAGCCCCGGTGCGGTCACACGCATTCCCGACGTTCCGACCGAATACTGACGGAGGAGTGCATCTCTGATGCGCGACAACAGTTTCTCACTGCTCGGCCGTGACATGGCGGTCGATCTCGGTACCGCCAACACCCTGGTGTACGTACGCGGTCGGGGCATCGTCCTCAATGAACCGTCGGTGGTGGCGGTCAATGTGAAGGACGGACGCCCCCTGGCCGTGGGGGCCGAAGCAAAACGGATGATCGGCCGTACGCCCAGCCACATCCAGGCCATCCGACCACTGAAGGACGGGGTGATCGCCGACTTCGAGATCTGCGAGAAGATGCTCCGCTACTTCATCCACCGCGTCCATCAACGCCGCTTCGCCAAGCCCCGCATGGTCATCTGCGTGCCCTCCGGCATCACCGGGGTGGAGCAGCGGGCCGTCATGGAGGCGGCCGAGTACGCCGGCGCCCGCAAGGCCTACATCATCGAGGAGCCCATGGCCGCAGCCATCGGTGCCGGGCTCCCGGTGCACGAGCCGACCGGCAACATGGTGGTGGACATCGGTGGAGGTACCACCGAGGTCGCGGTCATCTCGTTGGGCGGTATCGTCACCAGCCAGTCCATCCGTATCGGCGGCGACGAACTCGACGAGGCCATCGTGTCCTTCGTCAAGAAGGAGTACAGCTTGGCCCTCGGTGAACGCACCGCCGAGGAGATCAAGATCGCCCTGGGATCGGCTTACGAACTCGAAGAGGAGCTCCACGCGGAGATCCGGGGACGCGACTTGGTCACTGGGCTCCCGAAGACGGTGGTCATCTCCACCCAGGAGATCCGCAAGGCCATCGACGAACCGGTCTCGGCCATCGTCGATGCGGTCAAGGTGACCCTCGATCGGACGCCGCCCGAACTGGCTGCCGACATCATGGAGCAGGGCATCGTCCTGACCGGTGGTGGCGCCCTTCTGCACGGACTGGACAGCCGCCTCACCCAGGAGACCGGAATGCCCATCGTGGTGGCCCGCGATCCTCTGAACTGCGTGGCCATAGGCAGTGGGCAGTGCCTCGAGGAGTTCGAGGCCCTCAAGCAGGTCCTCATCACCTCGTCGGCACGCTGAACGACCGGAGGCCTCGTCTCCCGTGGCGACGCCGCGGCGGTCCCGCCGGCCCCGCACCACGCTGCTCGTTCTGGTGCTGGCTTCGGTCACCATCATCACCCTCGATGCCCGGGGTGGGTTCCACCGCATCACCTCGGGGGTGAAGTCGGTGGCAGCCGACGCCTTCGCCCCAGTGCGCTCCGGGGTCGATGACATCATCGAACCGGTAGGGAGCTTCCTGGCCGGAGCGGTCCACTACGGCGCCGTCCGCCAGCAGAACCAGAAGCTCCAGCAACGAGATCGACCAGCTCCGGATGCAACAGGCCTCCCAGCCCGACGCCGAGCAGATGCTCAAACAGCTGAGTGCGCTGCAGAACCTGCCCTTCGTGGGCAACCTGCAGACGGTACCGGCCGAGGTGACCGACTACCACCAGTCCAACTTCGCCGCCACCATCGACATCAGTGTCGGTCGTGACGACGGTGTCCAGCTCAACATGCCGGTGGTGGGTGCGGGCGGACTGGTGGGCCAGGTGGTGGCGGCCAGCCACAGCACCGCCACCGTGCGGCTGATCACCGACGGACAGTCGGCGGTGGGCGTCCGCTACGGGCCCGGTTCCAATGCACTGGCCGTCCTGTCGGGCCAGGGTGCCGGCAGGCCCCTGACGGCCAGCCTGGTCCCCACCAACACGCCGCTCACCCGTGGTCAGGTGTTCACCACCAGCGGGCTGCAGGGCGCCGTCTTCCCGGCCGGCATCCCGGTGGCCAAGGTGGTGACCACGAGAAACGGATCAACCGCCTCCCAGGAGTCGGTCACACTCGCAGCCGATGGCCGATCTGACCAACCTCCGCTACGTGTCGGTGCTCCTCTACGGGCCGTCCCCATGAGGCGCACGTCGTGACCGTCCGGGGTACCGCCCGGATCACCCTGGTGGTGGTGGCGTTCGTGGTGGTCCAGCAGACCCTGATGCTGGACCTCCGGATCGGGGGCATCCATCCCGACATCATGGTGCTCCTGCCCATCGTGGCCGGCATCGTCGGGGGGCCGGGCAGCGGGGCGTCCATGGGCTTCGGCGCCGGCCTGGTGGCCGACCTCTTCCTCCCGACCCCGTTCGGGCTGTCGGCCCTGGTGGGCTGCCTGGTCGGGTTCGCTGTGGGGATAGCCACCCTCGCCCTCGACCGCACCGCCTGGTGGCTGGCCCCGGTGGCGGCGCTGGGCGGGCAGCGCCGTCTACGAGGTCATCTACGCCGTCCTCGGGTCGGTCCTGGGCCAGCCCCAGATGCTCCACGTGGACCTGCTCCGGATCGTGGTGGTGGTGTCGGTGGTCAACGCCGTGCTGGCCCTGCCCGGCCCTGCGCCTGGTGGCCTGGGCCCTCACCGAGGCCTCCACCGAGGGCGTGCCCACCTCGACGGTGTCTCGGGCACCGCCCGGTGACCGGGCCGTCGCACCGCGTACCGACCGCCGGCCGCGGCCTTGGTGATACTGGTGCGCCGTGAGCCGCTCCCTGCGCCACCCCTTCAAGGGCTCGCACCAGCTACCTGCGGTCCGAACAGGACCGCAATCCCCGCCGCAAGAAGACCCGGCAGCCCAAGATGCGGCAGAGCCGGTTCTCCGTGGAGGCCGATGCTGGACGCCCCCGACACCATGCGGCCTCGCGGCCCGGCCTCCGCCTGCGGGTCACCGGGCTGGTCGTGGTCGCCCTGTTCGCCCTGCTGGGCCTGCGTCTGTGGGCCCTCCAGGTCCTCCAGGCACCGGCCGCGGCCCAGGCGGTGGTCGGCCAACCAGATCCGGGCCGTCCCGGTCGACCCCACCCGGGGCCTCATCCTCGACCGCTACGGCAACCCGCTGGTCGACAACCAGGTGACCGAGCAGATCACCCTGGCCCGGGTGGCCGCCCAACAGGACCCGGCGGTGGTGGGACGGCTGGCCGCCCTCATCGGCCAGACCGCCGCCGCAGGTGCGAGGCCACCATCGCCGACACCCGCTACAGCCTGTACAAGCCGGTGCCGGTGCTGTCCGACGCCCCGCTGTCCGACATCCTCTACATCAAAGAGCACCAGGACGAGTTCCCCGGGGTGTACCGTCGGTGCCACCACCCAGCGCAACTACCCCCAGCTGGAGCTGCCCGGCCCGGCCCAGGGGGCTACCCGGCTGCCCAGATCCTCGGCTACGTGGGGACCATCAACACCGCCGAGCTGCAAGTCCGGCGCGGCCCAGGGGTACCAGGCCGGCGACGCCTTCGGGCAGTCCGGCCTCGAGTACCAGTACGAGTCGCGAGCTGCGGGGCATCCCCGGGCAGCAGCAGCTGGAGGTGGACCCCCAGGGCCAGGTGGCCGGCGACCCTGAAGACCGACTCCGGCCACGCCGGGCGACAACATCGTCACCAACATCGACACCAACCTCCAGCAGGTGGCCGACAACGCCCTGGCCACCCAGATCCAGAACCTGCGCAGGACCTATCGACCCCCAGTGCAACAACAACTCCGGCTGCTACCCGACCGCCACCGGCGGCGCGGTGATCGTGATGAACCCGCAGACCGGGGCGGTCTACGCCATGTCCTCGTACCCGACCTACAACCCGACGATCTGGGTGGGTGGATCTCCACGGCCCAGTACGCCAGCCCTGTCCGACCCGGCCAACAACGAGCCCCTGCTCAACCGGGCCATCGACGGCCTCTACACCCCGGGGTCGACCTTCAAGCTGAACACCGCCACCGCCGCCCTGCAGACCCGGGCTGATCGACCCCGACCCCGCCTACTACGACTCCGGCACCTTCAAGACGCCGGACTGCCAGTACAACAGCACCACCTGCATCTTCCACAACAGCGAGGGCGACGGGGCTTCGGCGACATCAACGTCTCCACCGCCCTCACCGTGTCCAGCGACGACTTCTTCTACAACCTGGGCTACGTGTTCTACGCCCAGGCCGCCCAGTACGGGCAGACCCCGATCCAGGACCAGGCCGCCCAGTACAGCCTGGGCGAGCTGACCGGTATCGACCTGCCGGGAGAGGTCCAGGGCCGGGTGGACAGCCAGGCCGAACGGCTCAAGCTCCACGCCGAGGACCCCAAGGCCTTCCCCAACACGACCTGGTACACCGGCGACAACATCGAGATGGCCTTCGGCCAGGGCGGCACCTACATCACCCCGATCGAGCAGGCCGTGGCCTACTCCACCTTCGCCAACGGGGGCACCCGGTACGCCCCCCAGGTGGCCGCGGCCATGGTCAGCCCCGTCGGGCAAGGTGGTCAAGCGGTTCACTCCCCAGGTCGCCGGCCACGTGACCCTGTCGCCCGCCACGTACCAGGCCCTGCTGGCCGGATTCGAGCGGTGTGGTGCAACAAGGCGCCGCCCGATGCGGCACCGCCTACGGCGCCTCCGGCGGCCTCAACTTCCCGGGCGGGCTTGGCCGGCAAGACGGGCACCGCCGACACCGAGGCCGGGCAAGGAGCCCACCGCCTGGTTCGTGGGCTTCGGGCCCGACGGCCAGCCCCCAGTACGTGGTGGTGTGCGTCATCGACCAGGCCGGCTACGGGGCCACCGCGGCGGCCCCGGTGGTGCGGGACATCTTCAACTACCTGGCCACCCACCCGGTGACGCCGGCGGCCGTACCCCCCGGTCAGCAGGTCATCCAGTCGGACCAGCCGGTCAGCCTGCCCACCGCCCCGGCCATCACCACCACGACCACGACCACGACCGCGGCCACCGGGACCGCCACCACCGGCAACTCGGGCCACGGGACGGGCGGGACCAACGGCTGAGCCGGCGGACAGGCGTCGGTCCGACCGGGGCACCGGTGGCCTCTAGGATGCCGGGGGAGATGGAGTCCCTCTGGCCACGGGTCGAGCCGCTCCTGTCCCAGGTCACCAAGCCCGCCCGCTACATCGGCGGTGAGCTGGGCGCCCAGGTGCCGGAGCACGACGGCCGCTCGGTGTCGTGGCTGCTGGTCTATCCCGACACCTACGAGATCGGCCTGCCCAACCAGGGACTCCAGATCCTCTACGAGATCCTCAACGAGCGGACCGACGCCGTGGCCGAGCGGTCCTACGCGCCCTGGGTGGACATGGAGGCGGCCATGCGGGCCGCCGAGCGTCCCCCTCTTCTCGCTGGAGAACCACCTGTCCGGCCGGCGGCTTCGACGTGCTGGCCTTCAACCTGTCGGCCGAACTGGTCTACACCAACGTCCTCAACCTGATCGACCTGGCCGGCGTCCCCGTACACGCCGCCGACCGGACGCCGGGACCACCCGGTGGTGGTGGCCGGGGGCCACTGCGCCTTCAATCCCGAGCCGCTGGCCGACTTCGTGGACTGCTTCGTCCTGGGGGACGGCGAGGAGGTGGTCGGCGAGATCACCGAGGTGCTGGCCGCCACCGTACGGGGCGCCGGCGGCTGCCGGTCGACCGGGTGACCGCCAGGACCTGCTGCGGGTCCTGGCCCAGGTGGCTGGGGTCTACGTGCCCAGCTGCTATGAGGTCCTTACCGACCGGCACCCGCCGGCGTGGCCCGACGGACCGTCCGACGCGGTCGTCCCCCGGCTGGCCGGCATCACGCCCCGGTTCGCCGACGACCCCGCCCGGGTCGAGAAGCGGACCATCGCCGACCTGGGCGAGCTGGCCCTACCCCCGCCAGCAGCTGGTGCCGCTCATCGAGGTGGTCCACGACCGCCTCAACGTCGAGCTGTTCCGGGGCTGCACCCGGGGCTGCCGGTTCTGCCAGGCCGGGCATGATCACCCGGCCGGTGCGCGAGCGCCCGGCCGACCAGGTCCGGACCATGGTCAGTCGACGGACTGGCCCGCACCGGCTACGACGAGGTGGCCCTCACCTCGCTGTCCAGCGCCGACTACTCGGGCATCGAGGCGACGGTGACCGGGATCATCGACGACCCGGCCTGCTCCGGCCAGGTGTCGGTCAGCCTGCCCAGCCTGCGGGTCGACGCCTTCACCGTGGGCACCGCCGCCCAGATCCAGCGGGTGCGGCGCACCGGGCTCACCTTCGCCCCCGAAGGCGGGACCTGGCGGATGCGCCAGGTCATCAACAAGCTGATCCGCGAGGAGGACCTCTACGCCGCGGTCGACGCCGCCTTCAGCCAGGGGTGGCGGCGGGTCAAGCTCTACTTCCTGATCGGCCTGCCCACCGAGACCGACGAGGACACCCTCGGCATCGTCGACCCTGGCCAAGCAGTGCGTGGCCATCGGCAAGCGCTATCACACGGTCGGTCACCGTGACCGCCTCGGTGGGCGGGTTCGTGCCCAAGGTCCAGACACCGTTCCAGTGGTTCGGCCAGAACACCATCGAGGAGCTGACCCGCAAGGTCCACCTGCTCCGGGACGCCGCCCGGCCGGTGCGGGGCCTGACCATCCGGTGGCACGACCCGAAGGCCACCGCGGCCGAGGGGATCGTCAGCCGGGGCGACCGCCGGATGGGCGCGGTGATCGAGCAGGTGTGGCGCAACGGCGGCACCTTCCAGGAGTGGTCCGAGCACTTCGACCTCGGACCTGTGGACCGAAGCCCTGGCCGCCCACGGGATGACCCTGGAGGACACCGTCTACCGGCACCGGACCGAGGACGAGGTGCTGCCCTGGGACCACCTCTCGGCCGGCCTCCACCGCGACTTCCTGTGGCAGGACTGGATGGACGCCCTGGCCGAGCACGGGCTGCCCGACTGCCGGTGGACCCCCTGCTACGACTGCGGGGCCTGCACCGGATTCGGCATCGAGCACGTGGTGGCCTCGGCCGTCCCCCCGGCCGGCGGGAGCCAGGGGACCGGGCAGGATCTCTCGACCGGGGGCCAGGTGCCGGTACGATTCCTGCGCCACGGCGCCGTCCGGCGCCGCTCGGCCCCCGGGCGGATGGGAGCGCCGCGGTGCTGGTCGGAGAGGGGAGAGGCTGACGATGCGCATCCGCTTCCGCTTCTCCAAGCTCGGCAAGATCCGCTTCACCAGCCAACGGGACGTGGCCCGGATGTGGGAGCGGGCCCTCCGCCGGGCCCGGCTGCCCCTGGCCTACACCGAGGGATTCTCCCCCCGGCCCCAGCTCAGCTTCGGTCTGGCCCTGCCCACCGGGCTGCGAGTCCCTGGCCGAGTACCTCGACGTGGCCCTCGACCCCGGACGCGGCCCGACACGGCCGGGTGGACGTCGCCGCCCTGCCGGCCGCGCCTCGACCGGCCTGCTGCCCGAGGGGATCGACCGTCGAGGAGGCGGCGGTCGTGGAGCGCCGACGGACTCGCTCCAGCAGCTGGTCACCTCGTGCTCGTGGACCATGCGGTTCTCCGGGCTCGACCCCGGGCAGCTCGGTGACCGGGTGGCCGCGCTGCTGGCGGCCGACTGCCGTCCCCATCGAGCGGGAGCGCAAGGGCCGCCAGGAGCATCGACGACCTCCGACCCTCGGTGCTCGCCCTGGCCGTGGCCGACGAGCCGGGTAGCCGACCAGGGGCCGCCACCGCCGCGGACACCAGGTCAGGGCTGGTGGCCGAGCTGGCCACCCAGCCCCGGGGCGTCCGGCCCATCGAGCTGGTGCGCGGCCTCATCGCCGTGTCCGGCGCGACCAACGGGCCGCAGCCGGACCCGAACCCCCCGCCGAACAGCACCGGCTCAGGAGTCCCGGTCTTGGACCGGGCATGCAGAACACACCAATGGATCGAGCGCGACGGCATCCGTCAGGAGCCTCTCGTAGGCCGGGTCGGCCCCGCCGGGGCCGACCGCGCCCTGCACGCCCTGGAGCGTGCCTCATGAGCAGTATCGGAAGGGAATTCGATGTCAGAGACCACAACCGGGCAACCGGCAGGGCCCCCGGCCGAAGGGCCGGAGCCGTCCCCGGCCGCACCCGAGGCGGCATCCCCGGCTACGCCGGGGGACGCCGGGGCGATCGAACCAGCGGGAGGCGGTCAGGGTGACGACCTGACCCCGGGTCCCGGCGCGGGACGGTCCGGGAGACGACCGGCAGCGGCTCCAACAGGCGGAGGCGCGGTTCCAGGGGTGGTCGGGGTAAGAGCCGGACCGGCCCGGGGGCCGACTCGAGGCCACCGAGCAGAGCGACGTCGGGCCGAGCGATCCTTCGGTCGTGGCCGGGTCCAGCGACTCGGCTTCCGACGGCGGAGGGGTGCCGGCCGGAGCGGTACCGGTCGCGGGCGGCGGCTGATCGGCCGAAGATCGGCGACACCCGCCCGGCCCGGCCCGTCGTCTCGGCCGTCAACGGGGATTCTGACTCACCGAAGGGCGGACGCAGCGCCGGGAGGTCGCAGGGCGGTGGTCGTAACCGGCCTCGTGGCGGGAACACCGAGCGGACATCGGGTGGCTCGTCGGCAACGGCGGTCGACGGCAAGCAGGCCGGGGGGTCGTCGACACCGGGTGGGCGTGGCGGAGCGAACCCCGCGGCCCGGCCGGCCACCGAAAACCGCGGCGAGGGCCGCAGGGGGGGCGGGAGCGTCGGGGCAAGGCGGTGGGTCGTTACATGATCTGCGTGCACGTCCGCCCGGACATGACCCAGATCGCCCTGCTCGAAGGGCGCACCCTGGTCGAGCACTACATCTCCCGGGCCTCGGACGATGCCACCCAGATCGACGGCAACATCTACCGTGGCCGTGTCCAGAACGTGCTTCCGGGGATGGAGGCGGCCTTCATCGACATCGGCACCCCCAAGAACGCCGTTCTCTACCACGGGGACGTGCGCTACGACACCGACGACGTCGAGTCGGGAACCGCACAGGGCCAGCCCCGGATCGAGCAGCTGCTCCGTCCCGGCCAGACCATTCTGTGCCAGGTGACCAAGAACCCCATCGGCGCCAAGGGTGCCCGGCTCACCCAGGAGGTGTCCCTCCCCGGCCGGTTCGTGGTCCTCGTGCCCAACAGCACCGCTTATGGGATCTCCAAGCGCCTGGAGGACGGCGAGCGCAAGCGGCTGCGACGGATCGTCGACGCCATCAGGCCGGCCGGTCACGGGTTGATCGTGCGCACCGCTGCGGCTGGAGCCAGCGCCGAGGAGTTGGGCAACGATGTGGACCGTCTGGTGGAGCAGTGGGAGAGCATCGCCGCCGAGGCCACCAAGGGACAAGGACCGGCCCTGCTCTACCGTGAGCCGGCCATCGCCGTACGGGTCATCCGCGAGGAGCTCAACCGTGAGTACCGGGCGGTGGTCATCGACGACCTGGCCCTCTACGAGCAAGTACGTGACTACGTCGGCGCGGTCAATCCCGAGCTCGCCGACCGGGTGGAGTACTTCGACCCCGAGGCCGAGTCGCTCCCGGTGTTCGAGCGCTACCACGTCCACGAGCAGCTCCACAAGGCGCTCGACCGCAAGGTCTACCTGCCCTCGGGAGGCTCACTGGTCATCGACCGCACCGAGGCCCTGACCGTGATCGACGTCAACACCGGCAAGAACGTGGGCACCACCAACCTGGAGGAGACGGTCTACCGGAACAACCTGGAAGCGGCTGAGGAGGTGGCTCGCCAGCTTCGGCTGCGGGATATCGGCGGCATCATCGTCATCGACTTCATCGACATGGAGATCCGGGAGAACCGCGACAAGGTGGGGAGCGCCCTGCGTTCCGCCCTGGCCCGGGATAAGACCCGGACCCAGGTCTTCGACATCTCCGAGCTGGGACTGGTGGAGATGACCCGCAAGCGGGTGTCCGAGGGACTGATCGAGTCCATGTCCACAACCTGCGAGGTCTGCGGGGGCCGGGGGATCGTCTTCGACGATCCTGACCTCTAGATCAGCTGTAGTAGAGTTCCCTCCTTATGTACGCCGTGATCAAGACCGGGGGGAAGCAGGAGCGGGTGGCCGAGGGCCAGACGCTCCGGGTGGAGTTGCTGGGGGAGATCCCCGGTTCCGAGGTGACCTTCGAACCTGTCCTGGTGGTGGACGGAGCGACCATTCTCGCCACCCCGTCCCAGCTGGCCGGCGCTTCGGTCACCGCCACAGTGGTGGGGGAGGAGCTCGGACCGAAGATCCGGGGCTTCACCTACAAGAGCAAGTCCAATCAGAGCACGAGGTGGGGTCACCGGCAGCGGTACTCGACCATTGCCATCACCGCCATCAGCGCCGCCGGCTAGGCCGCGCCGTTCACCGAATCAAGGAGCACATCCCATGTCGAAGACCAAGGGCGGCGGCTCGACGCGAAACGGCCGTGATTCCAATGCCCAGCGGCTGGGCGTGAAGGCGTTCGGCGGCACCGAGGTGCCGGCCGGCGCCATCCTGGTCCGCCAACGGGGTACCAAGTTCCACCCCGGCCAGAACGTGGGACGGGGTGGTGACGACACGTTGTTCGCCCTGGCCGCCGGCACCGTGCAGTTCACCAACCGGCGAGGCCGCAAGCTGGTGGACATCGTTCCGGGCGACTGACCAAGCCGGTCCACCACCGGCCCTCGGGTCGGACGGGGACCGGCGAACCTGACGGTACGCTCCCGACCAATGTCCGCCATCGAAAGTCGGTCCGCCTCCAGCGGGGAGCCGGCCGGCCCTTCCCGATCCCTGTCCTTCGAGGGATGCGTCAACTTCCGGGATCTCGGCGGCTACCGGACGAGGGACGGCCACCAGACCGGTTGGCGCCGGCTGTTCCGGGCCGATGGCCTCAACCGGCTGAGTCCGGCCGACCACCAGCAGTTGATCGCTCTGGGTGTGGCTACGGTGATCGACCTGCGGACGGTCGACGAGGCCCAACAGCGCGGACGGTTCCCGGTCGATCTGGTCCCGGTCCGCTATGTGGACCTGCCCTTGACCGACGTGCTCCCTTCGTCCGAGGAGCTTCCCTCCTGGGGGGAAGCGTCCTACGTGGCCTCCCGTTACGGTGCCATGGTCACCGAGGGTGGCCCAGTCCTCACCGCGGCCTTCGAGGTGCTGGCCTCGGGAGGCTCCCTGCCGGCCATCTTCCACTGCAGCGCAGGAAAGGACCGGACCGGGGTGCTGTCGGCTCTACTCCTGGCCTTCCTGGGCGTCCCCGACGCGACCATCGTCGAGGATTACGCCCTCAGCGCCGCAGCCATGGTCCGGTTACTGGACCGATTGAAGGCCGAGTACCCCGACTCGGTGGAGGAGGTCGAGCGCTATGCACCGGCCATCCTCCGGGTGCTTCCCGAGACCATGGAGGGGTTCTTGGCCTGGGTGCGGGCCGAGTACGGGGGCTACGACGCCCTGGCCGACGCGCTGGGCGTCACCGGCGCGGTGGACGTGCTGCGTGGCACGGTGCTGGTGCCGGCCTGACCAGCCGGTTTTCTCGGAGCCGCCACCGCCGGTCAGTAGGATCGACCCATGGCCGGCTTCGTCGACGAGGCACAACTGCACGTGAAGGCGGGTGACGGTGGAGCCGGCGCGGTCGCCTTCCGGCGGGAGGCTCACGTGGATCGGGGGGGGCCGGACGGGGGCGACGGTGGCCGGGGTGGCAACGTCTGGCTGGTGGCCACCACCAACCAGTCGTCCCTGCTCGGGTTCCGCGATCACCCCCATCGGCGGGCCGGGGACGGTGGACACGGCGGGGGCAAGAAGAAGCACGGAGCCAAGGGGGATGATCTCGAGGTGGCCGTCCCGGCGGGCACGCGAGCCAAAGCGGCCGACGGGACGGTGCTGGCCGACCTGGTCAACCCGGGTGACCGCTGGATGGCCGGCGAGGGCGGCCGCGGCGGTCGGGGAAACGCCAGCTTCCTGACCAACCGCCGGCGGGCCCCCGCCTTCGCCGAACAGGGGGAGAAGGGCCACGAGCAGTGGTACGACCTCGAGCTGGCCCTGGTGGCCGACGTGGCCCTGGTCGGGTTCCCCAACGTGGGCAAGAGCACACTCATCTCGCGGATCTCGGCGGCCAAGCCCAAGGTGGCCGACTACCCGTTCACCACCCTCGAACCCCACCTGGGTGTGGTCCGGGTCAGTGAGGGCGAGACCTTTACGGTGGCCGATATTCCCGGTCTGGTGGAGGGGGCGGCCGAAGGCAAAGGTCTCGGCCACCAGTTCCTCCGTCACATCACCCGGGCGCGGGTGCTGGTGGTGTTGGTCGAACTCGAGCCGGTCACCGGCGTCACCCCGGCCGTCCAGCAGCGGGTGCTGCTCGACGAACTGGAGCGCTACCAGCCCGACCTGTTGAACCGGCCCCGCCTCGTGGTGGGATCCAAAGCCGACCTGGTCGGCACAGCAGAGACAGCCGACCTGGTCGGCACAGCAGAGACAGCCGACCTGGTCGGCACAGCAGAGACAGCCGACCTGGTCGGCACAGCAGAGACAGCCGACCTGGTCGGCACAGCAGAGACAGCCGGATTCGATCCCGACGTGGTGATCTCGGCGGTCACCGGCCAGGGTATCGGCGACCTGGTGGGGCGGCTCACCCAGCTGGTGGCCGAGGCCCGGTCCACCCCGACCGAGGACGCCGGAACCATCGTCATCCACCGTCCCCTACCCGAGGGATTCGGGGTCGAGCGGGTGGCCGCCGGGATGTTCCGGGTAGTGGGCCGGGTGGCCGAGCGGGCAGTTGCCCTCAACGATCTGACCACCGACGAGGCGGCCGACTTCGTCCAGGGTCGGCTGCGCCGACTCGGCGTGGACCGGGCCCTGGCCCGGGCCGGGGCTCAGGACGGCGACGAGGTGGTCATCGGAGAGCTGACCTTCACCTGGTACCGCGACCAGCCCGAATTCACCGGCGAACCGGTGGCTCGGCGCCGGCGCGGGTGACCCGGATGCCATCCGGATCCGCGGGCCCTCCTCGGGGGACGCTGGTGGTCAAGATCGGATCCTCCTCGGTGACCGACGGGTCGGGACAGGTGGACACCGCGGCCATTGCCAAGCTGTCCGCCGAGGTGGCCGCGGCCCGCTCGGCCGGGAATCAGGTGGTGGTGGTCACCTCGGGGGCGATCGCCGCCGGTTGGAGTGCGCTGGCTCCCGACCGACCACGGCCCTCGGACCTGGCCACCCTCCAGGCAGTGGCCGCGGTGGGCCAGCACCGCCTCATGCAGGTATGGAGCGATGCCCTCGAGCGCCACGGGCTGACCGCCGGTCAGGTGCTACTGGCCCCGCTCGACTTCGTCCACCGTAGCCAGTACCTGCATGCCCGCCAGACGCTCTCCCGGCTCCTGGCGTTGGGCGTGGTCCCGGTGGTCAACGAGAACGACGCGGTGGCCGACGAGGAGATCCGGTTCGGGGACAACGACCGCCTGGCCGCCCTGGTTGCCCATTTGGTGGGGGCCGACCTGCTGCTCCTACTGACCGACACCGCCGGGCTTCTGACCGAGGATCCCCGGAGGACCGCCGGGGGATCGTTGATCGAAGAGGTGGTCGAGATCGACCATGAACTCGAGCGCATCGCCGGTGGCCCGGGAACGGCATTGGGAAGTGGCGGCATGGGATCGAAGTTGGCCGCGGCCAAGATCGCCGTGTGGTCGGGGGTGGAGGCGGTCATCGCCGATGCCTCCCGTCCCGGGGTGGTGGCCCAGGTGGTGGCAGCGGCGCCCGGGGTCGGTACCCGGTTCCGCCCCAGTGAGCGCCGTCTGCCGGCCCGGAAGCTGTGGATTGCCTTCGCCATCGGAGCCTCGGGCACCATCGTGGTGGACGCCGGGGCCCGCCAGGCGCTGATCGAGCGGGGCCGGTCGCTCCTCATGGCCGGTGTGCTGTCCAGCCGGGGTGATTTCGGGGTGGACGACGCGGTGGAGATCGCCGATACGGACGGTCAGGTCTTCGCCAAGGGCCTCGTCGGCCAGCCCGCTCCCCTGGTCCTGGCCTGGGCCGGCCGGCGCTCCGATGAGCTGCCCGAGGAGGTCTCCGCCGAGGTCGTACACCGCGACGACCTGGTGGTACTGGTCTGATCCTCGGGTCCGGGGCGCCGACCCTGCCGGCCCGGCAAGTACGCTGACACGGTGCCATCGAGCCCAACGTCTTCCATCCACGACCTCGGCCAACGTGCCCGGGCTGCCGGCCGGCGGGTGGCATTGGCCTCGTCGGCCGTCCGCGACGAGGCGCTCCTCCGGTCGGCGGACCTGCTGGAGCAGCGGATCGGCGCCATCCTGGCCGCCAACGTCACCGACATGGCCCGGGCCGAAGGCGCGGGCGCCGATGCCACCGCCCTTGACCGGCTCCGCCTCGACGACCGGCGCATCGCCTCCATGGCCACTGGCCTCCGGCAGGTGGCATCCCTGCCCGACCCGGTAGGTGAAGTTCTGGAGGGCTGGGTGCGTCCCAACGGGTTGCGGGTGGAGCGGGTCCGGGTCCCGCTGGGCGTGGTCGGCATCATCTACGAAAACCGACCCAACGTGACCAGCGATGCCGCCGGCTTGTGCATCAAGTCGGGCAACGCCGCCCTGCTGCGTGGCTCATCTACAGCCATCTCCTCCAACACGGCCATCGCCGACTCCCTCCGTGACGGGCTGGAGAAGTCGGGACTGCCAGTCGACGCGGTCGGGCTGGTGGCCGACACCAGCCGCCATTCGGCGGTCGCCTTCATGCAGCTGGAGGGGTTGATCGACTGTCTGATCCCGCGGGGAGGCCCGTCGCTCGTGGCATCGGTCCGCCAGCACGCCACGGTTCCCTACGTCCTCGACGGAGCCGGAAACTGTCACGTCTACGTGGACCAGTCGGCCGACCTGGCCATGGCCGAGTCGATCGTGGTCAACGCCAAAACCCAGCGACCGGGGGTGTGCAACAGCGCCGAGACGGTGCTCGTCCATCAGCGGGTGGCGGACGCTTTCCTGCCCCGGATGGCCACCGCCCTCGCTGGGGTCACCCTCAAAGGCGACCGGGCCACCCGGGCGGTGCTCCCGGGGATCGCCGAAGCCACCGATGCGGATTTCGCCACCGAGTTCCTCGATCTGACCCTGTCGGTGGCCGTCGTCGCCGACATCGACGCAGCGATCGACCACATTGCCCGCTTCAGCTCCGGTCACTCCGAGGCCATCGTCACCGCCGATCTGGTTGCCGCCAACCGGTTCACCGCCGAGGTGGACGCCGCCGCGGTGCTGGTCAACGCCTCCACCCGCTTCATCGACGGCGAGGAGCTGGGCCTCGGAGCGGAGATCGGTATCTCCACCCAGAAGCTCCACGCCCGGGGCCCGATGGGCCTGCGGGAGCTGACCTCGGTCAAGTACGTGGTCACCGGAAACGGCCAGGTCCGATCGTGACCGGAGCCGCCCGACCAACCGG
Organism: uncultured Acidimicrobiaceae bacterium; assembly: GCA_963824355.1. Classification (GTDB taxonomy): domain Bacteria; phylum Actinomycetota; class Acidimicrobiia; order Acidimicrobiales; family RAAP-2; genus Bog-756. Next base: position 1,169,798 of record CAWGOY010000017.1, read on the forward strand.
CCCGGCCGACGAGATCACTTCGGGGTTCCCGGTGGCCGGCGCCCCCCGCTTCGCCTCCATCGATGAGGTCCGCCAGGGCCTGGCCGGTGTCCAGTACCTGGCCGACGACGGCATCTCCAGTGTGGTCTTCCTGGCCGACCGCCTGGCCAAACCGGTGCTGGTGGAGGGGCCGGCCGGCACCGGCAAGACCGAGCTGGCCAAGTCGGTGGCCCGCCTGACCGGCAGCCGGCTCATCCGCCTCCAGTGCTACGAGGGCCTCGACGAGTCCAAAGCCCTCTACGAATGGAACTACAAGAAGCAGCTGCTTCGGATCCAGGCCGATGCCGGCCAATCGTGGCAGCAGTTGGAAGAGGACATCTTCTCCGAGGAGTTCCTTCTGACCAGGCCATTACTGGAGGCCATCCGGTCGCCCGAGCCGGTGGTGCTGCTGGTCGACGAGGTGGACCGGGTCGAGCTGGAGACCGAAGCCCTGTTGCTCGAGATCCTCTCCGAGTACCAGGTGTCGATCCCCGAGCTGGGTACGGTGCGGGCTACGCAGATTCCCCTCGTCTTCCTCACCTCCAACAACACCCGCGAGCTGTCCGAGGCGCTCAAACGGCGTTGTCTCTACCTGCACATCGACTATCCCCAACTCGACCGCGAGCGAGCCATCATCGAGACGCGGGTGCCGGGCATCAGCCAGGCACTGGCTGACCAGGTGGCCCGCATCGTCCGTTCGTTGCGAACCCTCGACCTGAAGAAGGACCCGTCGGTGTCCGAGACCCTCGACTGGGCACGAACCCTGGTGGTGCTGGGTGTGGAGTCGATCGACGCCGAGCAGGCCCGAGACACGCTCCACATCCTGCTCAAGTACCAGTCGGACATCGACCGGGCTGCCAAGGAGTTGGCCGGGGTCGAATCCCCCGACTGAGGTCGGCGGAAACCGTCATGCTCGATCTCCTGACCGGGTTCGTGGGTGAACTGCGCGCTGCGGGGATCCCGGTGTCACTGACCGAGCACCTCGATGCCGCCGAAGCGCTGCGCCATGTCCCCATGGAGGACCGGGAGGCGATCAAGTACACGCTGGGTGCGAGCCTGGTGAAGTCGTCGTCCCACTGGCGGGCCTACGAGACCACCTTCGAGATCTACTTCTCCCTGCGTGGTCCCGAGTACCGCATCGAGGGCGAGGAGTCCCCGGGCGATGAGACCGACACCGATGACGACGATCGCCTGGGCGGGCAGGGTGACCGCCGAGGTCAGGGTCGGGGGCGGGGGAGTGGTGGCGGTGAGGGTATGACCTCAGAGGAGCTGGCCGACCTCTTGTACAAGGCCCTGCTGGGAGCCAATGACGCCATGGTGGCCGCCGTGGCCCGACAGGCGGTAAGCCGCTACGCCGGCATGGAGGCCGGCCGTCCGGTGGGGGGGACCTACTACCTGTACCGCACGTTGCGGAACCTGGATCTCGATCGGGTGCTGGAGCGGCTGATGGCCGAGGCCCGGAGCTCGACAGCCGCCCTCGGTGACGGGACGGAGGGGTCGGGGGCGCCTCCGATCACCCTCACCGCGTTGGAGGAGCGTCTGCTCCGCGACGAGTTCCAGGCCCGCATCGACCAACTGCGCAAGGAGATCGAAGACGAGATCCGCCGCCGGCTGGTGGCCGACCGAGGATCGGAGGCTCTGGCCAAGTCGATCCGCAAGCCGCTGCCTGAGGACATCGACGTGATGCACGCCACCCGCGATGAGCTGGTGGCCCTACGCAAGTCGCTGCAGCCGCTCTCCCGCAAGCTGGCCGTGCGTCTGGCCCGCAAACGCCGTCACGGCCGCAAGGGACCGCTCGACTTCCGCTCCACCGTCCGCCACTCGCTGTCCACCGGCGGGGTGCCGGTGGAGCCCAAGTTCCGGTATCCCGCGACCGTCGAAGCCCGAGATCATGGTCATCGCCGACATTTCGGGGTCGGTGGCCTCGTTCGCCCGGTTCACCCTCCACTTGGTCCACGCCATCAGCACCCAGTTCTCCAAGGTCCGGAGCTTCGTGTTCATCGACGGGATCGACGAGGTCAGCCGGTTCTTCGAGGGGGTCGACGACCCGTCGGAGGCGGTGCACCGGATCAACACCGAGGCTGACGTGATCTGGGTGGACGGACACTCCGACTACGGCCACGCCCTCACCGTGTTCTGGGAGCGGTGGGGCGAGGAGATCACCCCCCGCACCAGCGTGCTGTTGCTCGGGGATGCCCGCAACAACTACCACGCCTCGCAGGCCTGGGTGGTCAAGGAGCTCCAGGGCCGGGCCCGCCACGTCTACTGGCTCAACCCCGAGCCGAGGGCCTACTGGAACTCGGGGGACTCCATCGTCGGCGAGTACGCGGTCCACTGCGACGACGTCGTCGAGTGCCGCACCCTCCGCCAGCTCGAGCAGTTCGTTGGGGAGTTGGCGTGACCGAGGACGGTGGGGGGTTCGACGGGATGTCCGGTGCCGGAGCACGGCCGGGCCGGTCGTCGACGGTACCTCCGGGCATCCGCACCATCGGGAGCGGCTCCGAGGTCGCCACCCGCATGGTGTTGGTCCGCCACGGGGAGGCAGTGTGCAATGTGACCGGGGTGTGCGGGGGCCGCTCGGGCTGTACCGGTCTGACCGACAAGGGTCGTCGGCAGGTGGTGGCCCTCCGTGACCGACTGGAGCTGACCGGCGAGTTGGCCGGTACCGATGTCCTCTACGCCAGCGTGCTTCCCCGGGCCGTCGAGACGGCCGAGCTGTTGGCCCCGGCGCTGGTGGGTGACGACCGCCGGGGAGCAGCAACCAAGCCACCGAGGCCGATCCGTGAGTGTGGTCTGTGCGAGCTGCACCCCGGGGAAGCCGACGGCCTGACCTGGTCGGCGTACAGCGAACGGTTCGGCGCCATCGACTGGGACAGCGACCCCGGCCAGACCATCGCTCCCGGGCGGGGAGAGCTGGACCTCCTTCGTCAATCGAGTCGCCGATCAGCTCGATGTACTGGCCGAGCGCCACCCCGGGCAGTTGGTCGTGGTGGCCTGCCATGCCGGCGTCATCGAGGCCTCGTTGCTGTCGAAGCTACCGGTGGCCGGCGGCCGAGAGGGCGCCCGTCTGCAGTTGCGCACCCTGCACGCTTCGCTGACCACCTGGGAGGTCGAGAGCGGCCGGTGGCGCCTGCTCGGTTACAACGACGCCGCCCACCAGGCGGTGACCGAGGTGGTCGGCTAGGGGCCGACTGTTGCCGGCCAGACCCCCCGGTCAGCAGGCGTAGTCGTAGTCGTAACCGCCGACCGACTGATACTGGGTCATGACCAGTGGCTCCGGAAGGTTCTTGGTGGACGTCCAGATGCCGATGTTGGCGCAGTTGTAGGGGCCGCCTCCGCCCGAGTACCAGGCCATCCAGTAGGGCACCTGCGGTGCGTAGGCAGGCCCGACGATGTTGTTCCAGACCCCCGGGCTGGCATAGATGCCCACGTTGTTGATGCCCTCGCCTCTGATGCCGAGGATCGCCCCCTGCACCAGTTCGGAGTTCTCATAGGTGCTTCCCGACCAGCTTCCTTCGACGTCGAGCCACCATGTCACCGCGGTGTTGATGCCGGCACTCTGGGCCATGCCGAAGACGCTCTGCGCCTGCTGGTACCCGAAGTTGCAGGCCTGGTCACCCAGGCATACCCCCGGACCTGACGGTGACGTCCCGTAGTACAGGTAGTCGTAGAGGTTGAGGCCGGCCCCGGCCCATGCCGCCTCCTGGGCCAGGCACGGATTGGGGCTGGTGAGTGTCTGGCCGTTTCCGTCGACCTCGACCACGCCGATGGTGTAGGGCGCCGGGGGCAGGTGCCCACACGTGTACACCGACACGTCATAACCGTAGGAACCCGACTGGTAGGGACCCCCACTGAACTGGCCGGTGGCGTCGGCCTCGGCCATTCCCACGACCGGGCGGTTCAATACCTGCGGTGCCGAACCCCAATAGCCGGCACCGCCGAACTGACTGACCGCCCCGTTGTTGTTGGTGATCCAGTAGCCATTTCCGCTGGCGTCGCTGGCGATGGCGGCGATGGGCCGGGACTGTGGTGATCCGCCCAGCGAACCGTAGAAGACCGCATCGCCGAAAGCGAACACGCCACCATCGGAGGCGGTGAACCAGTAGCCCCCGCCGTTCGGGGTGGCGGTCATCCCGACGATCGGCTTGTTGAGGCGCATGCCACCGGTCGAACCGTAGAAGTGGGCGTCCCCGAAGGAGAAGATGCCGCCATCGGCGGCCACCAGCCAGTAGCCCCCGCCGTCCGGCGTGGACGCCATGCCTACGATTGGCTGGTTGAGGTGCTGGCCGCCCATGGATCCGTAGAATCCGGCTGTCCCGAAGGTGAAGATGCCGCCATCCGCTGCCACCAGCCAGTAGCCGATGTTGTTGGGTGCGGCCGCCATCCCGACCACCGGCTGGTTGAGATGCATGCCCCCGGTCGAACCGTAGAACGGGGCGTCCCCGAAGGAGAAGACGCCACCGTCGGCGGCCACCAACCAGTAGCCACCGCTTCCGGCAGCAGCGGCCATTCCCACGATCGGTTGGTTGAGATGCATGCCCCCGGTCGAACCATAGAACGGTGCTCCACCGAAGGAGAAGATGCCGCCGTCGGCGGCAACCAACCAGTAGGCCGACACGGGACCGGCGGTGTGGGCTTCGACTGCACCAGCCCTAGCCGTGATTGCCGAGGGAACCGTCGAGCCCAGAAGCGAGAGCAGGGTCACAGTCGTCACGAGCAGGGCGCTCCCCCATCTCCGACGGTGCTTGCTCGCGGGGATGGGGTGCCGTGTGCGTGACAAGGGCATAGGGAAGGGCGTCTCCAGGGGGTGTCGGGGTTTGGGACATCGAGGCTTGCGTGCGGCAAGGACGTCGACCATGTGGTGTTGCGACCCTGCCCAGACCGCCAACAGTCTCGTTGCTGGAGGGCGGCAGGTCAATGACCCCCCCAACGGCCAGCTCGGCCGGTCGACGGATCAGGCTCGCAGCAGCTCGGCGATGCCGAAAGCGAGGTCGAGCGACTGGCGGCCGTTGAGACGGGGGTCGCACGAAGTGGTGTAGCGCTGATGGAGCTGGCCCTCGACGATGTCCTCCACACCTCCCAGGCACTCGGTGACGTCGTCGCCGGTGAGTTCTACATGGACCCCACCCGGCCAGGTGCCCACCTCACGATGGGCCACGAAGAATCCCCGGATCTCGCCGATGATGTCGTCGAACCGGCCAGTCTTCTTCCCACCTTCGGCGGTGAAGGTGTTGCCGCGCATCGGATCGCAGACCCACACCACCGGGTGTCCCTCGTCCCGGACGGCTCGCAACAGAGGGTGGTGCGTCGCCGAACTGAGGACTCAGTCGTGAACGATCAGCGACAGCGCCACATTGAGGATTGCCCATCCTGCCATGCGTCGGTGGTATCCCGAAGGTTCCGCCATCACTGTGCTGGATCAGTCCGACCGGACCCGAGAGTTGCCCCCGTCTTCCGGGTGCTCCCTCGTCTCCATGATGAGCTTGATTGCCTCATGAGGGTCCAGGTCGAGCTTCACCTGCTCATCCCGTTCCTTCGGGGTGGGGTGGTGGTTTGCTGGCACCCGAGCACTCGATGGGCGTATTCACCGAACACTTGTTTGTGTCGGCCAGATCAATGCTTGGCGTCACATCGGTCAATGGCACCTCACCGGCTGACCAGGTGACAATTCCCGACCGAATGAGTAGACTCCGAATACGTGGACTCCCTGTCGGCGGCGTTTGGAGTTGTCCATCCGGGATACAAGGGCGACCGGATACCACGGAAAGGGAGAGTTGGTGAACGTTCTGGGCGCTCATAGATCGCCACCGCTTCCCCAAGCCGAGCTGCTCAGGGAAAGTCCTCATTCTGCCGATGAGGACCCTTGCGGGCTTCGGTGGTTTGTGAACTGATTCACACTCTGCCATGTCGGGCTCTACTCACCACAGGACGAAAATGACAGCCAACAAATCGTGGTCTCCGGATTCATGGAGGCGACTCCCCTACGACAAGAAGGTGGAGTGGCCCGATGCCGACGCGCTCGAAGATGTCCGCAAGAGGCTGAGCAAAGCGATTCCGCTGATTTACGCAGGTGAAGCCAGAAACCTTAAGGCAGAGCTTGCTCGGGCAGCTAACGGGGAAGCGTTTGTATTGCAGGCGGGTGACTGTGCGGAGACATTCGATGACTTCTCTGCTGATCGCGTTAGAGATGGATTGAAAGTCATCCTCCAGATGGCCGTGGTCCTCATGTATTCGTCTGGGGTCCCGATCGTCAAGATTGGTCGTGTCGCAGGCCAATTTGCCAAGCCCCGTTCTCAGGACACAGAGATGGTTGCCGGAGACGAGGTCTTCACCTACCAAGGTGACATGATCAACGGAGCCCTCCCTGCCGACATGGAAACTCGTACACCAAACCCTGAAAACATGATCAGGGCCTACGAGCAGTCCGCGGCCACGCTCAATCTCTTACGAGGCTTCACCAAGGGTGGATTCGCCGATCTTAATTCGGTTCATGAGTGGAATCGAGAGTTTGTGAGGTCGAGTAGTGAGGGCCGCAGATATGAAGCTATCGCGTCCGGAATCGATGCAGCGCTGCAGCTAATCGCGCGTCTGCAACGTCCAATCGACATCCCTTCATGAAGTGGATTTCTGGACCAGTCACGAGGCACTTGTTCTTGATTATGAGGAAGCTCTGACCCGGCAAGACTCGACCTTTAACAACGAGTGGTATGACTGTTCTGCTCATATGCTCTGGATTGGTAACCGTACAAAGACGCTGGGCAACAGGCACGTCGAATTCCTCAGCGGAGTGGCGAATCCGATTGGATGCAAGATTGGAAGTGGGGACGATGTCACCAAGGTCGTTGATCTGTGCGAAAAGTTAAATCCTGGACGAGAGCCTGGCAGGCTGACACTTGTTAGCCGAATGGGCAGGGCAAACGTCCGCGACAGGTTGCCGCGCCTGATTGAGGGTGTGCGAGACGCGGGACACCCAGTCCTTTGGATGTGCGACCCCATGCACGGGAATACGTTCACCAGCGATGGCGGCCTCAAAACGCGTAACTTTGGCGAGATTTTTGACGAAATTGCCGGATACTTTGCAGTTCACGAGGAGTTAGGCACGTGGCCCGGAGGTGTACATCTTGAGCTGACCGGGGATGATGTAACCGAGTGCTTGGGTGGCTCGGACCAGATCGAGGATGAGCAACTCAGCACTCATTACAACACTGCCTGTGATCCAAGGCTCAACGCCCGACAATCTCTAGACTTGGCTTTTCAGGTGGCAGAACTGCTCCAGCGCTTCCCGAATCATCAGTAGGACCCTCGGCTTCATCTTCCGTGGGGCTGCGGCTCGGTCGCGGCCCTCGCCGCGCCAGGTGGGCGGCTGGGCCGGCGGTTTCGAGCGCCACGAGTCGGGGGCCCAGGGCTGGGATGGGGCGTGCGGTACCACGCCAACAGCGTAAGGCCTCTGGCTCTAGGCTCGGGTCATGCCCCCATTTCGATTCGGCGTGCAGCTGTCCAAGGCCGATTCCGGACCTGCCTGGCGGGACCTTGCCCGGCGGATCGAGCAGCTCGGGTACTCGACGCTGTTCATCCCCGATCACTTCGGTGACCAGTTCGGACCCCTGGTCGCCCTTACCGTGGCCGCCGAGTCCACCACCGAGCTGCGGGTAGGTTCCCTGGTGCTCGGGAACGACTACCGGCATCCGGTGGTGCTGGCCAAAGAGGTGGCCACCCTCGATCTGATGTCCGGGGGACGAGTGGAGTTCGGGCTGGGTGCCGGCTGGATGACCAGTGACTACGAGCAGTCGGGCCTGGTTGCCGACTCGGCCGGGATCAGGATCAGCAGGATGGCCGAGAGTCTGGCCGTCATCAAGTCGCTGTGGACCACCGGAGAGACCAGCTACCAGGGCGAGTACTACCAGCTCACCGGCGCGGTAGGGGAGCCGCTGCCCGTCCAGAAGCCCCACCCGCCAATCATCATCGGAGGCGGGGGCCAGCGGGTCCTGAGCATCGCCGCACGAGAGGCCGACATCGTCGGCGTCAACCCCAGCCTGGCTGCCGGCTACATCGGCCCCGAGGTTCTGGAGACGACGTCTGCTGAGTACTACCACCGCCGCATCGACTGGATCCGACAGGCAGCGGGTAGCCGGTTCGACGACCTCGAGCTCCAGTGCCTGACCTTCATCGTCCAGATCGTTCCCAACCGTGAGGAGGCTGTCGACGGCCTCGCCGGCATGCTGTCGGTGAGCCCGTCACAGATCGCCGAGTCGCCGATGGTCCTCATCGGTGACACCTCCCAGATCATCGACACCCTGGAGCAGCGCCGTGCGCAGTTCGGGTTCTCCTATATCGTGATCCACGAAGCGGAGATGGAAGCGTTCGCTCCGGTGGTGGCGGCCCTGGCCGGTTCCTGAGGTGGGGGCCGGTCACACCCGGATCGGCATTTTCGGCGGCACCTTCGATCCCATCCACACCGCCCATCTCGAAGTGGCGGAAGCCGTGAGGTCGGCGCTGGGCCTCGACCGCATGCTGCTGGTGGTGGCCAACCAGCCGTGGCAGAAGGAGGGATCCCGTTCGGTGACACCTGCCGAGGACCGACTGGCCATGGTCGAGGCAGCGGTGGCCGGCCATCCGGGCCTGGAGCCCAGCCGACTGGAGATCGACCGGGGAGGCCCGTCCTACACGATCGACACGGTGAGGGAGTTGCAGCGACTGGACCCCGGTGCCGAACTGACCGTGGTGGTGGGATCGGACGTGGTGGCCGGGCTTACCAGCTGGAAAGAGGAACCCATCCTGAACGGACTGGTCGAACTGGCCGTCGTGGGGAGGCCCGGCGTCCCACCGGTCGAACCGCCACCCGGATGGAGAGCCGTCCATGTCCCGGTGGCACCCTTCGACGTCTCCAGCACCGATCTGCGGCGACGCCTCTGCCAGGGCCTCCCGGTCGAGGGGCTGGTACCGGCGTCGGTGATCCGTTGCATCGAAGAGCGAGGTCTGTACGCTACGGGGAGATGACGGTGCGGATGACGCGGGCCAAGTCGGATACCAGCACGAAGCCCCGTGAGATCTACCCATCGCCCCGCCGGGGCGGGTTCGATCTCCCCGTCGCCGACCGGCCGGTCGAGTACCACCCGGATGCCGCCGCCCCCACCGGTGGCCCGAGCCCGACTGTGGCCACCGACCCGGCCCCGCAACCGGCCACCGACCCGGTTGCTCGCCCTGACGCCCGTAGGGCGCTGCGGGCAGCCCGCCGTCAGCGTCGGCGCTTGACGGTGGTCTGTGCCTTGGTGGTGGCGATCTGCCTGGTCTTGACCCTCCTCATCGTCAACCTGGCCCGCAGCCGCCCCGACAGTGCCGGAGTGAGTCAGTCCGCACCCGCACCCGCACCCGCACCGGCACCGGCACCGGCCCGGCGGTACGGTTCTTTCTGATGGTCCGATCACCCACATCCACCGAGCACCCCGGCGCCGTGGCGCCAGACGGAGGCAACCCTTGAGTTCCATCAGCACCGCGCCGGTTATCGAGAGCAGTCCGGCCGTCCCCGAAGCCTGCCTGGTGGCAGCACGGGCGGCCGACGCCAAGTCAGGGGAGGAGACCACCATCCTGGCTATGGGTGACCTGCTCGGACTCACTGACGCCTTCGTGATCACCAGTGGTCGCAACATGCGCCAGGTGAAGACGATCGTCGACGAAGTGGAGCGAACGGTGCACGGCCTGGATGGACGAAAGCCGATACGGGTGGAGGGCCTCGACGACGCCCGCTGGGTGCTGATGGACTACGGGGATTTTTTGGTTCATGTGTTCCTCGACGAGGCCCGCGGTTCTACGACCTCGAGCATCTGTGGGCCGACGCTCCGCGCATGCTGGTCCGGCCTGGGCCGCTGAAGGAGCCGATCCGGCCCGCTGGCCGGCTGAAGGAGCCGGTCCGGCCGCTGGCCGGCTGAAGGAGCCGTCCGGCCCACGGCTGAGCAGCTGGGTTGCTGTCTCCTCAGGGCGTCGGCGCCTGGGGCAGGTAGTAGAGGCCGTTCACCGGTCCGGGAACCTGGGCGCCACTGGCTGTCGGCACCTCGGTGGGCTTGCCGGCGATCTCGAAGAGCACGCCGGTCACGCCGGGCTGCGGCGTGGCGGTGAAGACGATCTGGGCGATGGCCAGGGTCTGATCGGGTCCCACTACCTGGACGGGATTGGCGGAGAAGTCGACGGTGGCGATGCCGGTGGCCACGTGGCCGAGACCCGGACTCCGGTACCGGTCAGGAAGCTCTGCAATCCGGCCGACGACTCGGCTGGCGGTGGGGCCGTCGAGCAGGGCCCCGAGTACCTCGGTCAGCGTGGCCGGAATGGGCACGTCACGGGTCGGCGGCCACCACATGCGTGGCGGCGACCAGGTAGATCGATTCGGGCACGCCGGCCGCGGGGCGACAGGTCGATCCGACGGTCGGACTGGTCGGATTGAGCAGGTGGAAGGGGACGTTGGCCTTGGCGATGGCGCGTGGGGCCCTCGGCCGTCGGGATGCCGCAGGCAGTCGTCAGTACCACGCACCGTCAGCATCGCCATCCTGGCCGTCCGGGTGAGCCGGGCCCGATCGGTCATGCCGGTCGCACCTCGAGATCGCCGTCATGCAGGGGAAGCTCGATGACGAACCTGGTGCCCGGACCGGGCGCATCCTCGATCCAGACCGTACCGCCGTGCAGCCGCACGTGTTCGGCGACCAGAGACAGCCCGAGGCCGGTGCCCTCGCCCGACGCCCGCCGTCCGGCCCGTCCGCCCCGGTAGAAGCGTTCGAAGACGTGGGTCACGGTCGGCTGGCGGGATTCCCGGCCCATGGTCCTCGACGATGACCCTGATGGCCCGGGCCGGCCGTCCGGCGAGTCGGTCGGATAGCGGGCCACGGTTACCCGGGTCACCCCTCCGGCGTAGGCGGAGGCGTTCTCGATCAGGTTGGCCATCACCCGTTCGAAGCGGCGTTTGTCCACCCGGAGGCGGAGCACCCTCGACCCCGGGGGCCACCTCTACCGGGAAACGCCGATGGTGCCCGCAGACCATCCGGGCCGATCGGGACGGAGGCGGCGACCGCTCGACGCACCAACTCTCCGGGGTCGACCTCGTCCAGGGAGAGCTCAGCCGATCCGGCGTCGAACCGAGAAATCTCGAGGAGGTCGTCGACCATCCTGGTGAATCGCCGGAGATCGCCGGCCAGGAGGTCGAGGGCGCTCCGGGCCCGGTTGTCCAGGTTGTCACGATGGGTGTCCAGTACCCCCACCGTGGCTGACAGCGTGGTCAGAGGTGAACGGAGTTCGTGGCTGACGTCCGAGGTGAAGCGGGCCTCGCGTTCGATGCGGGCCTGAAGGTTGGCGGTCATCCGGTTGAAGGCCGAGGCCAGCTCTTGGAGGTCTACGTCCTCGCCCGCCTCCACCCGGGTGTCGAGTTGGCCTCCGGCAATGGCCACTGCGGCGTCGGTCACCCGCGACAGCGGTCGCAGCGCCCGCCCGCTGGCCCAACGTCCGAGAGCGGCCCCGGCCAAGGTGGTCACCAGTGCGGCCGCGGCCAGGGCGATGGCCAACGTGCGCAGGGTGCCGGCCAGCTCGTCCAGCGATATGACCTCGAAGTAGGCGGCGTGGACTGACGGGAGCGGTACACCGATGACGATCTGCGGAGTCTGGCCGATGGAGAAGAACTGGGACGCCGGAGTACCCGACAGGACCAGAGCCCGCTCCCCAGCCGGGATGGCACTCTGCCCCACGGAGATCGATGTGGCATACCACTGGTGGCCGCTGTACAACACCGACCGCGATCCGGGCGTCACCGTGTCCACCGATTCGATCAGGGGGATGACCTGGGCGCCCGGCGAGCGCAGGGAGTTCTCGATGAGGGAGGCGTTGGCGAAGGCCTGGCGCTGGACCGACGCCTGCCGCTCACTGAGGAAGTTCTGACGGGCCGTGAAGTAGGTGATCCCGGCCATGATGGTGGACAGGGCCAGAGCACCGATGGCGAATGTTGCCATCACCCGGGCCCGGAGTCCGAGCCCTCCGGACAGGTGGGTGCGGTGGATCCGGTGGGCGGGCGCTTCGAGGTCGAGGGGTGGCCCACCCGCCTGGTCGGTGTCGATGGCCGGCCGGTCCGCGTGCGGTGCCGGGGAGCAAGCGTCAGACCGCCAGCTTGTAGCCCATGCCCCGGACGGTGAGGATGAACCGGGGATTGGCCGGGTCGGGCTCGATCTTGGTGCGCAGCCGGCGGACGTGCACGTCGACCAGCCGACCGTCACCGAAGTAGTCGTAGCCCCAGACCTGTTCGAGCAGATGCTCGCGGCTGAGTACCTTGCCCGGATGGTCGGCCAGCTCGCACAGCAGCCGGAACTCGGTCCGGGTGCAGTGGACCTCCTGACCGCCCCGCCGGACCTCGCCGGCTTCGGGTTCGATCTCCACGTCCCCGAAGGTGATCACCGTGTCCCCGACGTGCTCGGGTCGGGATCGCCGGAGCAGCGCCCGGATACGGGCGGCCAGCTCCTTGGCCACGAAGGGCTTGGTCACATAGTCATCGGCTCCGGCCTCGAGCCCGGCCACCACGTCGTGGGTGTCGGATCTGGCGGTCACCATGATGATGGGCACCGTGCTGTGCCGTCGGAGGGCGCGGCAGGTCTCGAATCCATCGATACCGGGCAGCATGAGATCGATCAGCACCAGCTCGGCGGGAGCCTCCTCGAACTCGGCCACCGCCTCCTCGCCACTGGCCACATCCTGGACCGCATAGCCCTCGTCCTCCAGTGCCAGGCGCATGGAGGATCGGATCCGTTCGTCGTCCTCGACGATCAGGATGCGGCTCATCGTTCGATCATGGCACGGCCGTTCTGCCCCGGACAGGCAGGTCGGCCGGGTGCTCAGGAACTGAGCCAGATCTGGGTCGGCCAGATGGACCCGCCGATCAGGGCGAATGCTTTGGCACCCGCCGGTGTGGTGGGGGCGGCGAAGTTCTGCACATGAGCTTGAGCGGCGATGGCCCAAGTGGTCCGGTCGTACCAGATGTAGGGGATGTCGGCGCCCATCAGCCGGCTGACTTCCTGGTACGCCGCGGTACGGTCGGCCGTGCTGGACGACTCGCGGCCCTTCGAAGAGCGCGGTCTCCATCTGGGGGTCGGTATTGCGGGCCATGTTGATGGAGAACACCGAGTTGATGTTGGTCGGGCTCCAGAAGATGTAGTTGAGGTCGGGGTCCACCGCGCCGAACTGCCGCCACAGCTGGGCCTGGAAGGTGCCGAGCAGGGCCACGTTGATGATCTGGGCCTGCTGGACGGGGCTCAGGGTCACCTTCATGCCCACCTGCTCGAGTTGCTGTTGGAGGTACTCGGCGTCCTTGGTGGTGCTGGGGTCCGGGGTGTGGTTGAGGGTCACCGACACCGGCTGGCCGGTTTCGGATTGGACCTCGGTGACCAGGGCCTTGGCCTTGTCCACGTTGTAGACCGGGTAGCCGTTGTCGGCTACGTAGTACGGCGAGGTCGTGGTGAACGGACCGTTGGAGGTGGCGTTCACCCCCTGGTCGATCACCTTCACATACTGGGCCGAGCTGATGGCGTAGGCGGTGGCCTGGCGGACCTTCAGATTGTCGAAGGGGGGCTTGGACAGGTTGAGGAGCAGACAACCCATGTCCGGCTCTCCGGCCACGTTCTTCGTGTCGTCGATGTACCCGAGGCTGGTGTCCGCTCGGATGGTGAGGATGTCGTTGGGGGTGTCCGTGTGCATGATGTCGACCACCCCCGAGTTGAGGCTGGCCAGCAGCTGGTCGGGATCGGGGATCGGCTTGTAGGTGATGCTGTCGAGCAGGGGGAGACCCGGTCGCCAGTAGTGGGGGTTCTTGGTCGCGGTGAAGTGGTCATTGGGCACCCATTCCTGGAAGACGAACGGCCCGGTACCGATGGGGTCGGTCTGGCTGCCCGAGGCCAGCCACTTGGGCTCGGCCACATAGGCGAACTGACCCCCGATGCCCCCGGTCAGGTAGTAGTCGAAGGGGACCCACGGTGCCTTCATGGTCAGGGTCACTTCCAGCGGGCTGGTCACGGCGATCGACCGCAGGTTGGTGAGCGCCGGGCCGGTGAGGCTGGAGGCCTGTTGGGCGGTGAAGTTGGCAGCCACCGCCGTAGCGTCACAGGTGCTGCCGTTGTGGAAGACCAGGTTGGGCCGCAGGGTGATGGTCCAGACCGTGTAGTCGGCATTGGGCATCACCGACTCGGCCAGATAGGGCTGAGGCTGGCCGGTCGCATCCAGGATCATCAGTGGATCGAACACGGTCCGGGCGTAGAGCACGCCCACCTCGTCAAAGGTCCCCTGGGTGGGAGAGAACCCCTTCTCCTCGGCATCCACGCCGAAGACCAGCGAGCCACCCGGCTTGGGAGTGGCCGTGGTCACCCCGTCAGGATGGGTTCCGGTGGACCCCGACGTCGACGATGAGGAGGACGAGGAACCGGAGCTGCAGGCGTCCAGCAGGCCACCGGAGGTGCCGACTACGGCAATGCCTGCGCCGGTGGCCGCTCCCCGGGCCAGAAACGAGCGTCGGTCGATTCGATCGGACAATGGTCCCCCTTCGCCGTGACCGATAGCTCCCGCTCCGGTCGTTGTGGGTCAACTTCGCTTCTCGCAGCTGACACTCTCGATCCACCAGGGGACCCGGGGTGTCGGCCCGACGATAGCGCTCTGGGGTCGGACACGCGGGGCATCGGTCTGCTGGCTGACCGGAGTCGAGAATGACCGCAATCCCCTTCCGGCGCTTCCGGCGGCAGGGGTGCTCGGGATCGGCGGCCCACGCCGGTACTGTCTTTCTGTGCCCTGGGAGATCGATGCGTTCCGCCGGTCGGTGGGCGGGCTGTCCCCAGCGTCGGTGCGGGCTTACGCCACCGATGTGTCGCGGTTCTCCGAATGGGCGGCCCGCGGGGGTGCCGGCGGGCCCCGCGATGTGGACCGGATCACCCTCCGCCGCTACCTGGCCTACCTGGCCACCCGTCGCTACTCGAAGGCGACCATCGCCCGGACGGCTGCCTCTCTGCGCTCGTACTTCCAGTGGTGCGCCCGTCGAGGTCTGGTCGACCAGGATCCCTCGACCCGATTGTCGGCGCCCACCCCCGATTCGCGGCTTCCCCGGGTTCTCGGCCACAGTGAACTGGACGAATTGCTCGAACCAGTTGATCAACCCGAGGGCGGAGAGCGCTCCGACATCGACCGCCGGGACGACGCCGTGCTCGAGCTGCTCTACGGGAGCGGGTTGCGGGTGGCCGAACTGTGCGGTCTGGACGTCGCCGACCTGGACTTCGCCCGCGGGGTGGTCACCGTGACCGGCAAGGGCTCCAAACAGCGGCAGGTTCTCATGCACCAGCGCTGCGCCGAGGTGGTCCGGGCCTGGCTGGGAGGGCCCCGATCCCGCATGGCCGGGACGGAAAGCCCTGGTGAGGCCCTCTTCTACAACCGGGTGGGCCATCGGCTCGGACCCCGTGACGTGCGGCGACTCCTCGACCGCCGGTCACCGGTGCCGACCCACCCCCACGCCCTCCGCCACAGCTTCGCCACCCACCTGCTGGACGGTGGCGCCGACCTCCGGGTGGTGCAGGAACTGCTCGGTCACGCCAGCCTGCAGACCACGCAGGTCTACACTCATGTGAGCAAGGAACGGCTGCTGACCGTGTATTCCGGAACCCACCCACGGGCTTAAGGGGACAATTGGCGACACAACTGGACAGCGGCGGGACACGGCATCGACGCCCTGTGGGCCGAGTACAAGAAGACCGGCGCCCGTGCACTGCGCGACCAGCTGATCATCCACTACGCCCCGGTGGTCAAGTACGTGGCCGGCCGGGTGTCGGTGGGACTGCCCCGCCACGTGGACGAGGCCGATCTGGCCAGCTACGGCATCATCGGACTGATCGACGCCATCGAGCGGTTCGAGCCGCTCCGCAACATCAAGTTCGAGACCTACGCCATCCCCCGGATCAAGGGGGCGATCATCGACGAGCTCCGCTCGATCGACTGGGTGCCGCGATCGGTCCGGGCCAAGGCCCGGGCGGTGGAGCAGTCGTACGCCAAGTTGGAGGCGACCCTGCACCGGACCCCCACCGATGCCGAGGTGGCCGCCGACCTCGAGATGACCGACGCGGAGTTCCAGACCGCACTGCGCAAGATCTCCTTCGTCGGCGTGGTGGCCCTCGACGAGGTGTTCCGGGGCGGTGACCGGTCGGACCGGTCCACCCTGGGCGAAACCCTTCCCGACGCCACGGCCGGACCGATGGACACCTTCGAGGTCAAAGAGACCAAGGAGGCACTCATCCAGGCGGTCGGCCAGATGGCCGAGCGCGAGAAGATGGTCCTCACCCTCTACTACTACGAAGGTCTGACCCTGGCCGAGATCGGCGACATCCTCGGTGTGACCGAGAGCCGGGTGTGCCAGATCCACACCAAGGCGGTGCTGCAGCTGCGGGCCAAGCTGGCTGACCGCCCCGAGGCAGGAGGCCGCGCAGTCCCAGGACCGCAACCGCCAAGGCGAACACACCGGCCGGCACCGGCGGGACGGCCAAGACCTCCAAGCGGGTGTCCACCTCGACCGCAGCGGGCTGAGCCCGCTCGACCACGCCGCCTCGAGTGGAGCCCGGGGGCCGGGGCACTACGATGGAAGCGCCCCACCGACCGGTGGGGCGAACGAGCAGTACTTACCACGTACCCGACCGCGTCCACGGTCGCCCCGCGCTGCGGGGTGCTGCGATCGGGAAGAGCCAACCGTCAAGGAGCAGTCACATGGCCGTAGTCACCATGAAGCAGTTGCTGGGCGCGGGCGTCCATTTCGGACACCAGACCCGGCGGTGGAACCCCAAGATGCGCCGGTTCATCCTCGGCGAGCGCAACGGGATCTACCTGATCGATCTCCGCCAGACCATGAAGGGCATCGAGGAGTCCTACGGGTACATCCGTGACCTGGTGGCCGGCGGCGGCACCATCCTCTTCGTCGGGCACCAAGAAGCAGACCCAGGGGCCGGTGGCCATCTACGCCGACGCCTGCGGCATGCCCTACGTCAACGAGCGTTGGCTGGGCGGCATGCTGACCAACTTCCAGACCGTCTCCACCCGGGTGAAGCGGATGAAGGAGTTCGAGGCCATGCAGAAGGCCGGCGACTTCGACGCCATGCCCAAGAAGGAGGCGCTGCGTCACACCCGCGAGCTGGAGAAGCTCCAGCGCAACCTGGGCGGCATCCGCGGGACTGGACAGGCTGCCCGACGCCATCTTCGTCATCGACACGAAGAAGGAGCACATCGCGGTGACCGAGGCCAACAAGCTGGGCCTGCCGATGGTGGCCGTGGTGGACACCAACTGTGACCCCGATGTGATCACCCACGTGATCCCCGGAAACGACGACGCCATCCGCTCGGGCGCCCTGCTGTGCCGGGTCGTGGCCGACGCGGTGGTCGAGGGCCGGTTCATCGCCCAGCAGCGCCCGGCTCCGGCCGGCAGCCGCGCCCCGGCGCCGAGCCGCACCTGCCGATTCCTCCGCCTCCGGCCCCGGCAGCCAGCCGCGGCGCGCTCCCCCTGTCGCTGCCGAGCCCGAAGCCGCTGCTGTCGGGACGCCACCGGCCGGCGCACTGCCGCTGACGCCGCTCCGCCGATGGCTGCTGCTACCGGCCGCCGAGCCCCGTCGCCGAGGTCCCGGCCGCCGAGCCGCGTCCCAGCCGAGGCCGCATCGGACGCCGAGTCTTCGACCGCCGATCTCCTGCGCCCGACCGAGGAGGCCTGACGTGCCCGCCTTCACCGCCAAGGACGTCCAGAAGCTCCGCCAGCTCACCGGCGTGGGCATGCTCGATGCCAAAAAGGCCCTCGAGGAGAACGATGGCGACATGGACAGCCGCTGTGAACTGGCTCCGTGAGCAGGGCCTGGCCAGTCAGGCCAAGCGGGCCGACCGGGAGGCCACCGAGGGTGCGGTGGCCATCGGCCGGGCCGACAAGGCGGCCGCCATCGTGCAGCTGCGGTCGGAGACCGACTTCGTGGCCAAGTCGGAGGAGTTCGTGGATCTGGTCGCCTCGCTGGCCGACTTGGTGGCGGCCAAGGGTGAAGAGGCCATCGCCGAGCCGACATGATGACCTCGAGCGGTTGAAGCACTCACGCTGAAGGAGAACATCTCGTTGGGCACGGTGGTCCGGATCGAGGCTCCGGCCGACGGCGTGGTCGACTCCTATCTCCACCTGCAGGCCGGCGCGGGGTAAACGCCGTCGTGGTGGCCCTGTCGGGTGGATCCGAGGAGTTGGCCCACGACATCGCCGCCCACATCGCCTTCGCCCGACCGACCTACATCTCCCGTGACCAGGTCCCCGAGACCGAGGTGGCGGCCGAGCGGGAGACAGTGGAGCGCATCGCCCGCAACGAGGGGAAGCCGGACGCCGCACTGCCCAAGATCGTCGAGGGGCGGCTCAATGGCTGGTACAAGGAGCGGGTCCTCCTCGACCAGGCCTATGTGAAAGACGAGAAGCAGACCATCGCCAAGCTGCTGGGCCCGGCCGAAGTGACGCAGTTCGCCCAGGTCGTCATCGGCGACTGAGGCAACGGTGGGTGATCGACGGCGCATCGTCCTGAAGATGTCCGGGGAGGCCTTGGCCTCCTCGGCCTCCGACGAGACCATCGACGCCACCGTGGTGGAGCGGCTGGCCCGGGAGATCGCCCGGGCCCGCGAGGAACTCGACCTCGAGCTGGCCGTGATGGTCGGCGGGGGCAACATCTGGCGGGGGACCACCGGAGCCGGTGCCGGCATGGACCGGGCCACCTCGGACACCATGGGGATGCTCGGAACGGTGATCAACGCCCTGGCCCTCCAGGACGCCCTCGAGCACCACGGCCAGCCCACCCGTGTCCTGTCTGCCGTGCAGATGGCCGAGGTGGCCGAGCCCTACATCCGCCGACGGGCCATCCGGCACCTCGAGAAGGGGCGGGTGGTGGTGTTCGCTGCCGGCATGGGGAACCCGTACTTCACCACCGACACCTCCGCCGCCCTGCGGGCGGCGGAGATCGAGGCCGAGTTGCTGTGCAAGGGGACCCACGGCGGTGTCGACGGGGTCTACACCGCCGATCCGCGGCTCGACCCCGCAGCCACCCGGTACGACGAGATCTCCTTCATGGAGGTCGTCGCCAAGGACCTCCGGGTGATGGACCTCACCGCCATCACCTTCTGCATGGACAACGGCCTCCCGATCCGGGTCTTCGACCTGATGGAGCCGGGCAACATCGCCAAGGCCCTCGGTGGGCGAGCCCATCGGCACGCTGGTCCGATGAACTCCCAGGTGGATGGCTCGACCGGGTGGGGCCGGACCCCGCTGGCTACGCTGGTCCGCTAATGGATGACGACCTGATCGCCCTGGTGGTCGCCGACGCGCGGGAGCACATGGGCAAGGCGGTGGACCACACCCTGGCCGAGTTCGGGTCGATCCGGACCGGACGGGCCACGCCGGCCCTGGTCGAGCATCTCAAGGTCGACTACTACGGCACCGAGACCGAGCTCCGCCAGCTGGCCGGGTTCAGCGTGCCCGAGGCCAGGCTGCTCGTTGTTTCCCCGTACGACAAGAGCTCACTACCCGCCATCGAGAAGGCGCTCCAGGGATCGGACCTCGGGATCACCCCGTCGAGTGACGGAACGGTGATCCGCCTCTCCTTCCCCATTCCTACCGAGCAGCGGCGAAAAGAGCTGGTGAAAGTGGTCAAACAGAAGGCTGAGGAGGGCCGGGTCACCGTGCGTAACCTCCGGCGCGGCGGCCCGCCACGACCTCGATGCCATGCAGAAGGATGGCGACCTGTCGACCGACGAGCTCGACCGGGTCGAGAAGGACCTCGACAAACTCACCCAGGACCACGTGGCGGCCATCGACCGGCTGCTCGCCCACAAGGAGCAGGAGCTCCTCGAGATCTGACCGAGGGCCGGGCCGCCGGCCCGGTCGACGAGAGGAAACAACAGAACGTGGACGATGTCCCAGAGCGAGAGGATGACGTGACCCGGACCGACACTCCGGTAGTCGCGCGCCGATCCCTCGGGCCCGACCACCGACCGGGTCCGCATCGTGGGGGCGGAGCCGGCCGGTGAGATCACCGGCGAACTCCCGGTGGTGTCGAGACGGTCCGACACCGATGGAGGCCGACGTCGAGCAAGGCGTTCTGGCCGGAACTGCAGCCGAGGACCAGTTCGGCGAGGACCGGCCGGATGAGCCGACCAGCTGGTCCGCCTGACTGGCGAGCCGGGGGATCCGGGCTCCACCGGCGTTGTGATCCCCTGGCTCCGGGGGAGACGGCGGTGCCGAGCGGTGCGCCCACTGCCACCGAGCTACCACACTGGACAGAGCCTCCGACCGGCCAGGTGCCGGCGGTGCTGGCCCGGGATGGCGGCGACGTGGCGCCGGGCCGGGGATCCGGCGCCGACCTGGCGGGAGGAGGACGCCGATTGGACCGCCCATGACGAGGAGTTCGAGCCGGCCATGTTCGGTGACGACGAGGTGGCCCTCGGCTCGCTCGACGAGACCGACGACACCGATGTCGAGCGCCGCCCCTGGGAATTCGACCTGGATGACACCACCAGCCACCCGATCACCGAGCCCACCGCACCGGTGACGGCACGGACCGACGAACCGGCCGAGGCCGATCTGCCGACTGACGGGCCGGATCGCGGATCCGATCCCCGACCGGACCTGACCGTTGGTTTTACCGCGGCTACCTCCGGTGCCGCCGAGGAGCCGGCGCCGACCTGTCGGGCGCCCGCGGGGGGAGCCGACAATCCGCCCGGTGCCGGTCACCCAGTCCCCGGTTCCGGCGGTCACCGCTGAGCACGACGGCAGCTTCAAGGCCTTGGGCGAAGGGGATTCGGAAGTCGAAGGGGCGCGACCCACGGGATCGGCACGGCTGGGCCGGGCCCGGCGGGCCGGCCTGTTGCCGGCGCGCATGCGGGCGAAGCGGCCCGACGATGTGGATGCCCTGACCGACAACCCCCTGGCCGCGGAGCCACCGGGAGCCTCGGTGACCGACGTTCCCGGTGCCGGTCGCAAGCGGGGCGGGGTGGCCAGCCTGGCCGCCGCCGACCGCGTCGCCGAACGGGAGAGCGACCTGGTTGCGGCCGGTGACGTGGTCGCACCCGCGACACCCACGGGGACCGGTGGCTCCGACGCCTCC
Source organism: uncultured Acidimicrobiaceae bacterium (assembly GCA_963824355.1). Classification (GTDB taxonomy): domain Bacteria; phylum Actinomycetota; class Acidimicrobiia; order Acidimicrobiales; family RAAP-2; genus Bog-756. Next base: position 1,190,962 of record CAWGOY010000017.1, read on the forward strand.
TCGGACCCGGCTCCGGGAGGACCGGCCCGTCGGCGCTCGCTACGGCGCTCGCTATCCGACCACCGTGAGGCCGCGGCGGCCGCCACGGCCGCCGCCGGGACCGCGGCAGTGGTGGCCGGAGGTCCTGCACCCACCGGCGGCGGGCCACCAGCACCGAGACAACCGCGGCGACCGGCGTCCGGCTCCGCCCGTGCGGGAGTGGGCTCGGGTGGTGGCAATGCCGTCGGTGTACGGGTGGGCACAGGTATCGCCGTGGCCATCGTCGCCCTGCTGGCCTTCAAATTGGGCACGGTACCGTCACTCATCCTGAGCCTCGTCGTGGTGACCTTTGCCGCCGGCGAGTGTTTCGGGGTGCTCCGGCGGGCCGGCTATCACCCGGCCACCCTGCTCGGCCTGGTCGGCACCATCTCGCTGATGGTAGGTGCGTACGACAAAGGGGTCGCCGCCCTCCCACTGGTGCTGGTGCTCATCACCGTGTTCACGCTCATCTGGTACCTCTTCGGTATCGAGAAGGGGTCACCGGTCGCCGGTACCGCCGCCACCATGCTCACTGTGGGTTGGGTGTCCCTCCTCGGGGCCTTCGCCGGGCTCTTGCTGTCGCCGTCGACGTTCCCCGACCGCCACGGCATCGCCTTCCTGCTCGGCGCCATCATCGCCACGGTGGCCAACGACGTGGGCGCCCTGGTCATCGGGGGATGGTTGGGCAGCCGGCCGCTCGCTCCGACCATCAGTCCCAACAAGACGTGGGAAGGACTGCTCGGAGGAGCGGTGTTCTCCATCCTCATCTCGACCGTGGTGGTGGGGGCCATCCATCCCTGGAGTGCCTCGAACGCCGCCCTGCTCGGTGTGGTGGTGGCGGTGGTCGCCCCCATCGGAGACCTGTGCGAATCCCTGCTCAAGCGGGACCTGCGGCTGAAGGACATGGGCACGTCTTCTGCCCGGCCATGGCGGCGTGCTCGACCGGGTCGACGCCCTGTTGTTCGTGCTCCCGGCCACCTACTACCTGGTCCGTGCCCTGAATATTGCCTGAAGTTCGGGCAGGCTAGGGGCATGGCACCGTCGCACAGGGGCAGCGCAACCGACCGATTCGGGTCGGACGGGACCGTCCAGGGGCCGGACGCCCCCCGGGGGCCGGTGACGGTCAGCCTGATCGGATCTACCGGATCCATCGGGACCCAGGCCATCGAGGTGATGGAGGGGGAACCCGACCGGTTCGAGGTGATCGCACTCGGTGCCCAGAGTTCGGTCGAACTCCTCGCCGACCAGGCTCGCCGACTGCAGCCCCGGGTGGTGGCCATCGGTGATCCGGCATTGGCCGCAGATCTGGCCGCCCGCCTGGACAAGGGTGTCGAGGTGGTGACCGGTGCCGCCGGTCTGGCCGAGATCGCCGCTCTGGCCGAGGTGGCGGTCAACGGCGTTGTCGGGTTCGCCGGCCTGCCCGTGACCTTGGCCGCGCTGAACGCCGGCCGGCGGCTGGCCCTGGCCAACAAGGAGTCGATCATTGCCGGGGCCCCTCTGGTCCAACGGGCCCGGCGTACGCCGGGTGCCGAGCTGATCCCGGTCGACTCCGAGCACTGTGCCGTGCACCAGTGCCTTCGGACCGGTGCCGTGTCCGAGGTGGCCCGGCTGCTGCTCACCGCTTCGGGTGGACCGTTCCGGGGGCGCACGGCCGCCGAGCTGTCCACGGTGACCGTGGCCGAAGCCCTCTGCCATCCGACCTGGTCGATGGGCCCGAAGATCACGGTGGACTCATCGACGCTGATGAACAAGGGGCTCGAGGTGATCGAGGCCCACGAGCTGTTCGGCGTGCCCTACGACGCCATCGACGTGGTGGTCCATCCCCAGTCCATCGTCCATTCTCTGGTCGAATTCACCGACGGGGCTGCCGTTGCTCAGCTGTCCATGCCCGACATGCGCCTACCCATCGGCTATGCCCTGGCCTATCCCGACCGGCTGGCCCGGGCCTTCGGGGCCATCGACTGGACGGCGCTCGCCACCCTCGAGTTCGAGATGCCCGACCGGAGCGCCTTCCCCTGTCTCGATCTGGCCTACCGCGCCGGCCGCGCCGGCGATCTGGCGCCGGCCTGGTTGAATGCGGCCAACGAGGTGGCGGTGGCTGCATTCCTGTCCGACCGTATCCCGTGGACGGCCATCGCCGAGGTGGTCGACGGCACGCTCGACCGCTACGACATCACGCCGCCCCCGGCCGGGGCCGATGCCGGGCAACGCACCGTGGAGGACGTCCTCGACGCCGACGCTTCGGCTCGCAGGGTGGCCGAGCTGGTGGTGGCGGCGAGGGGGGTGGCGGCATGAGCATCACCGAGGCGGCCCGTCCGACCGGTGGCACGACCGGGGAGGGGCTGCGTCCTACGCCGTCGGGTCGGGGTCGGGTGAAGTCACCGAAGCGACTGGCCACCGAGCTGTTGGCCGCTGTGGTGGCGGTGGTGGCCCTGGCCGTGGCCACCGGCACCACCGCCCTCTTGTTGGTGGTGGCATCGATCATCCTGATCGTCATGCTCCACGAGCTGGGCCACTTCGTGGCGGCCAAGCGTGGTGGCATGAAGGTCACCGAGTATTTCGTCGGCTTCGGTCCCCGGCTGTGGTCCTTCCGTTGGGGCGAGACCGAATACGGGGTCAAGGCCCTGCCGCTCGGGGGCTACGTGAAGATCCCCGGGATGACCAATCTGGAGGAGGTGGATCCGGCCGACGAGGACCGCCTCTACCGCGAACAGCCGTTCCATGCCCGGTTCCTGGTGGCGGTGGCCGGCTCGGCCGTGCACTTCCTGATCGCCTTCATCCTGCTGTGGGTCCTGTTCACCTTCGTCGGCGTGCCCAACACCAACAAGATCGAGATCCAGAGCCTGAACCCGGTCGGCGGACAGACCAGTCCTGCCGCCCGCGCCGGCATCCGCTCCGGCGACGTGGTGGTGTCGGTGGACGGCAAGACCATCGGCGGCAATACCGATCTGTTGACCAGAGAGATCCATCAGCATCCCGACCGACACCTGACCGTGGTGGTCGATCGTGACGGCCAGCTCCGCACCCTTACAGTCACCCCGGTCAACGGGCGGACCCAGCCGGAGAAGGATTCGGCCCCTCCGCCCGGCACCGCCCCCTACGGTCTGATCGGGATCAGTCTCGGCTCGCCGACCGAAACCCGGTCTCCGTTCGGCGCGGTGGCTTCCACCGGTTCTGAACTCGGCCGGTTCGCCTGGGCGTCGGTGACCGGCATCGGACACCTGTTCTCACCCAGCGGGGTCTCGCAGCGCTTCGACCAGGTGACCAGTGCCAAGGCCGCCAGCCAGGCGGCGGCCAACGGTACGCGGGCCCAGTCGATCGTGGGCATCGTGCAGACCGCCACCGACGCAGCCCACGCCGGGATCGGCGAGTTCCTCTACATCCTGATCGTGATCAACGTGTTCTTCGGGATCTTCAACCTCTTTCCCATGCTCCCCCTCGACGGTGGCCATGTGGCCATCGCCGTCTACGAGAAGATCCGCACAGGCCGCCGCAAGGTCCTCTACCACGCCGACGTGGCCAAGCTGATGCCCTTCACCTGGCTGTTCCTCATGTTTCTGGCCGTCCTCATCGTGCCGGCGTTCCTGACCGACATCCTCCACCCCATGGCCAACCCCTTCGGCTGATGGCGGCGTGGCCCGGAGGATAGAGGCGCTACCCCAGTAGCATGGGTCCATGGGACGTACCGCCTGGACCACCACCGAGCGGAGACCGACCCGCCAGATCAGCGTGGGCGGCGTGGCGGTCGGAGGCGGGGCTCCGATCACCGTGCAGTCCATGACCACCACCAAAACGGCCGACGCCGAGGCCACCCTGTCCCAGATCTACGCGCTGGCCGCGGCCGGTGCCGACCTGGTCCGTTGCACCTGCAACGAGGAGGCGGCAGCCGAGGGCCTGGCCCGCATCGTGCCCCGCTCGCCGGTGCCCATCATCGCCGACATCCACTTCCACCACGAGATGGCCCTGGCCGCCTTGGAGGCAGGGGTGCAGGGTCTCCGGCTCAACCCCGGCAACCTGCGCAAGGAGGCGGAGATCAAACAGGTGGCGGCCGAGGCCAAGGACCGCGGGGTCCCCATCCGCATCGGGGTCAACGCCGGTTCCCTCCATCCCGACCTCTACAAGCGCTTCGGGGGGGCCACGCCCGAGGCCCTGGTGGAATCGGCCCGCATGGAGTTGGCCTACTTCGCCGAGGTCGGGTTCGACGACGTCAAGATCTCGGTGAAGGCCTCGTCGGTCCCCCTCATGATCGAGTCCTACCGTTTGGCCTCGGAGACGTTCGATCATCCTCTCCATCTGGGGGTGACCGAGGCCGGCCCCCCTCCGGCCGGCCTCCTGAAGGGAACCGCCGGGATCGCCACCCTCCTGGCCGAGGGAATCGGTGACACCATCCGCTACTCGCTCACCGCCGATCCGGTGGAAGAGGCCAGAGCCGGGCGGCAGCTCCTCGAGGCTCTCGGCCTCCGCGAGCGCAAGGGCCTCGACCTCATCGCCTGTCCGAGCTGTGGGCGGGCCGAGATCGACGTCATCGCCGTGGCCAAGGCCGCCCAGGAGGCGTTGGAGAACCGCAACCTGCCCATCCAGGTGGCGGTGATGGGCTGCGTGGTCAACGGGCCCGGGGAAGCGCGTGAGGCCGACCTCGGAATCGCCGCCGGTCGGCGCCGTGGTCACCTGTTCATCAAGGGCAAGATCATCCGGGTGGTGCCCGAGGACGAGATGGTCGACGCCCTGGTGGCCGAGGCGGAGAAACTGGTCGCCGAAGGGGTGGAGGCCCGTTTGGCCGCCGCCGACTCGGGGGCCGAGGCCGAGGCCGAGGCCGACCGTCGGGCCCTGATCGATGCCAAGGGTGAGGACGCCAACGCCTCGGAGACCAAGGTGGAGCTGATCCGCAAGAAGTACGGCACCGGGCCCGAAGGCTCCTGATCCCCGGGTCCTGACCGCCGGACCGGCCCGGGTGGGCGACCGGTCGGCCGATAGGATCGCCCTTCATGCGTATGTCCCGACTGCTGGTCCGCACCCTCCGAGAGGCGCCGGCCGACGCCGAGGTGGCCGGCCACCAGCTGCTGGTGCGGGGCGGGTACATCCGCCGTCTGGCCTCGGGTGTCTACACCTTCCTTCCGCTGGGATTGCGGGTCCTGCACCGGATCGAGCGGGTGGTCCGAGAAGAGCTCGACTCCGCCGGGTGCCAAGAGGTTCTGCTCCCCGCTCTCCATCCCCTCGAGCTGTGGGAACAGTCGGGACGGGCCGCCCTGTTCGGGAGCGACGCCCTCCCGGCCATGGTGGTGCAAGCACGGGGTGGCACCTTTGTGCTCGGCCCGACCCACGAGGAGGTGGTCACCGTCACCGTGGGGGCCGAGGTCGATTCCTACCGACAGCTCCCCCTCACCGTCTATCAGATCCAGGTCAAGTTCCGGGACGAGGCCCGACCCCGGTTCGGCCTCATGCGGACCCGCGAGCTGATCATGGCCGACGCCTACTCCTTCGACGTCGACAAGGCCGCCATGCAGGAGTCCTACCAGGTGGTGTTCGACGCCTACCTGCGGATCTTCGGGCGTCTCGGTCTGGCCGCCACCCCGGTGGAGGCCGAGTCGGGAGCCATCGGCGGCGATGTCAACCACGAGTTCATGGTCCCCTCGGCGGTGGGTGAGGACGAGTTCGTGTCCTGCGGTACGTGTGGCTACGCGGCCAATGTGGAGGCGGCTGAACGTCGAGTCGACCAGTCCGCCGACACCGGCATGCCGACGGATGGGCTGGTGGTCGAGCACCACACGCCGGACCGACCGGGCATCGCCGACGTGGTGGACTTCTTCGCCGACCAGGGGGTGGCCCCCTCCGACTTCCTGAAGAGCATGGCCGTCCTGGATACCGAAGGCCATCCCACCCTCCTCCTCGTCCCGGGCGACCGCGAGGCCCGGCTGCCCGGAGGGTGGCGGCTGTTCGAGGAGGCCGACTTTGCCGCTCACCCCACACTGGTCAAGGGGTACATCGGGCCCGGGGGCCAACAGGCGGAAGGCATCGCGGTGGTGGCCGACCTGGCCGTGGATCGGTCGGGGCCGTGGATCACCGGGGCCAACCGGGACGGCTACCACCTGAGTGGGGTGGTGGCCGGTCGGGACTTCACCGTCGACCGGTGGGGCTCCTTTGTCCGGGTGGAGGCGGGCGACCGCTGTCCTCGCTGTGGTTCCGGGGTTGGACTGGTCCGCTCGGTGGAGGCCGCCCACACCTTTCAGCTGGGCTACAAGTACTCCGAGGTGATGCCCGGATCGAACTTCGTGGCCGAGAACGGGGAGGAGGCCATCTTCTCGATGGGCTGCTACGGCATGGGGGTCAGCCGGCTGTTGGCGGTCATGGCCGAGGAGCACCACGACGAGCGTGGACTGGTCTGGCCGGCCGAGGCCGCCCCCTATGCCCGGTCCACCTGGTGGCGGTGGGTGCCGGTCGGTCGCCCGAGGTGGCCGAGGCGGCTGACGGAATCTACGACGGACTGCTGGCTGCGGGGGTCGAGGTGCTCTACGACGACCGCGACCTGTCGCCGGGGGTCAAGTTCGCCGACGCCGACCTGCTGGGGATGCCGGCTCGCCTGGTGGTGGGGGCAAGGGCCTGGCCCGGGGCGTGGTGGAGTGGCGGTCCCGGGCCACCGGCGAGGAGCGGGAGCTTCCGGTGGCCGGGGCGACCGAGGCCCTGGCCGCGGGGGGGTTCCCGTCGGGCGGGTAGTCCGGGACACCGCCGGTAGTTGTCCGCAGGGTCGGGCAGCCCGAAATCGCACGTCAGACCGTGGACGAACAATGGCGGTCTGCTGCTATACTTTTAACCCTGCCGTTCGGTTGGAGTGAAGTGACGCTGAGGGAAGCGTGGGCGGACAGCCCACGCTTTTGTTTTGGTCCGAAACGCCTCGGCGAAGGCGCAGGACAGGTTCGAGACACGCAGTGAAGACACACGACGTTCACCCACGACGACCGGAGAGGAGGCAGCGCAGATGGTCGACGATATCTTTGCCGCGCTCGGCCCGGTGGTGGCGACGGCCGGCCTCGAGCTGGTCGACGTGGAGCTTCGTCGGGCGTGCTCCTGGTCACCGTCGACCAGCCTGGCGGGGTCGACCTCGAGGCGCTGACCGGCGCCAACCGGGTCGTCTCGGCGCTGCTCGACGAACTCGACCCGATCCCGGGTAGGTACACGCTGGAGGTGTCCAGCCCGGGGGTCGAGCGGACCCTCCGGACGCCCGGCCCACTTCACCAAGGCGGTGGGCGAGACGGTGACCGTCAAGACCCGTCCCCAGGTCCCCGGCGACCGGCGGCTGCGGGGCGATCCTGGTGGCGGCCGACGAAGACGGGTTCGAGCTGGAGGTGGAGGGCGAATCCGACGGCCGGTCGCGCCTGGCCTACAGCGACATCGACCGGGCCCGGACGGTGTTCGTCTGGGGCGCCAGCACCCGTCCGGGTCGAGCTCGACCCAGACCGGCGGGACCCGGTCGTCCACCGGGGACGGGAAGGGCACGGACAACGACGAGGACGGCAGACGAAGAAGAGGAAGCAGGTCGTAACGCCCATGAGCAAGACGAACTTCGAGTTCCTCGATGCGCTCGGCCAGATCGCCCGGGACAAGGGCATCTCCGTCGAGACCCTGCTCGACGCCCTGGCCAACGCCCTGGTGGCCGCCTACAAGCGCCGGCCGGACGCGGCCGAGGAGGCGGTGGTCACCATCGACCCCGACTCGGGTGAGATCCGGGTCTACGGCCAGGAGCTCGACGAGGACGGCAACGTCATCCGGGAGTGGGACGACACCCCGGACGACTTCGGCCGGATCGCCGCCCAGACGGCCAAGCAGGTGATCCTCCAGCGGATCCGCGAGGTCGAGCGGGACCTCAAGTACGAGGAGTACGCCGGCCGCGAGGGCGACATCGTCACCGGCATCGTCCAGCAGACCGACAACCGCTACACGCTGCTCGACCTGGGCAAGGTCGAGGCGCTGCTGCCCCAGGCCGAGCAGGTGTCCTACGAGCGCTACGAGCACGGCGCCCGGCTGAAGGCCTACATCGTCGAGGTGCGCAAGACGACCAAGGGTCCCCAGATCGTGGTCAGCCGCAGCCATCCCGGCCTGATCAAGCGGCTGTTCGAGCTCGAGGTCCCCGAGATCTCCTCGGGCGCGGTGGAGATCAAGGCGGCGGCCCGTGAGCCGGGCCACCGCACCAAGATCGCCGTGTGGTCGAACGACCCCAACGTGGACCCGGTGGGCGCCTGCGTCGGGGCCCGGGGCTCGCGGGTGCGCATGGTGACCAACGAGCTGCGCGGCGAGCGGGTCGACGTGGTGCCGTTCTCCGACGACCCGGTGGAGCTGATCCAGTCGGCCCTGGCCCCGGCCCGGGTCCGCGAGGTCCGCCTCGACGACGAGACCGGAACGGCCACGGTCATCGTGAGCGACTACCAGCTCTCCCTGGCCATCGGCAAGGAGGGCCAGAACGCCCGCCTGGCCGCCCGGCTGACCGGTTGGCGGATCGACATCAAGAGCGAGACCCAGCTGGCCGAGGAGGAGTCGGGCTACGCCGGCGAGGAGTGGGCCGAGGGCGAGTGGATCCAGAACGAGGCCGGCGAGATGGTGTGGCAGCCGGCCGAGGGAGGAACGGCGGTGTCGGCAACCGAGTGGTCGCAGGGCGCGGAGGGGGCCAGCGGGGCCTCCGAGGCCCCTCCGGCCGATGCGGCAACGTCGGTCGAGGCAGACTCGACGACAGCGACAGCGACAGCGACAGCGACAACGACAGCGACAGAAGCCGACAGCGGTGACACGGTCGTGGCCTCCGGCGATGGGGATGGCGAGGTCTCTGTGGGCGCAGGCCCTCCTGATCAGGGCGAGGAGGCCCCGGCATAGCGCCTCAGCGGACCTGCATCGGGTGTCGGCGCACCGGCCCGGTCGACCAACTGGTCCGGGTCGTACGCCAGGAGGACGGCTCGCTGGTCATCGGACGAAGCCTGCCCGGCCGTGGAGCGTGGTTGTGCGCCAGTTCGCCGGGCTGCATCGACCGGGCCGAAAAGCGCCGGTCCTTCGAACGGGCGCTGCAGGGACCGGTGAGCGACCGGCAGGTGGACCGGATCCGGGCCGCACTGGGGTCCCCTTCCGGGGGGAAGTCTCGACAGGGCTCGGAAAGTGAGGCCCTGTGATGTGCGAGGATAGAGGGTCGTATGTGCGTGTCGGCATCTACGACATGAAGGAAGGGCAGTAACAGCCGTTGCCGAAGAAGATCCGCGTCTATGAGCTCGCCCACGAGCTCGGACTGACCAACAAAGAGGCGCTCGACCTCTGCCTCTCTCTGGGGATGGGCGTCAAGAGTCACTCGTCGTCCATCGAGGACGCCCAGGCTGACCGCGCCCGGAGGAAGGCCGACCGCGAGGGCCTGCGCCGACCGGTGCAGCCCGAGGAGCCGGCACCCCCGGCCAAGAAGGCGGCGGCCACCAAGAAGGCCGCAGCCACGAAGGTGGCGGCGCCGACGGCCGAGGCCCCCCGGTCGATTCCCGATCCCGTGCCGGCCTTCGATTCGGACACCGACTCGTCCGGTGCGGTGTCGCCGGCGCCGGCTGCTCCGGACAGCAGCCCGCCGGTCAAGCGCACGGGAACCCGTCTGATCACCAGCCGCCCCGCCTCCGAGCTGCCTGCACCGGCAGCTCCGGCCCGGATCACACCGGCCGCCGCCGCCCCGACCACTCCGGTGGCCCGGCCGCAGGACACGGCACCGCCGCCGCCCCGACCGACCACCCCCGCCCCGGCCGTCCCGAGGGCCCCGGCCCCGGCCCCTCCTGTCGCACCAGCCGCTTCCGCTGCGCCACCGGCAACCCCGGTCCGACCAGCCGCCCCCGCGGCTCCGAGCCAGGCGCCCGGCGGTCCGCCCACGCCTCCGTCGGCCCCAACTCATGCACCCACCAGCGCCTCAGGTCGTCCCATTCCGCCGCCGCCCGGAGGCCCACCGCGTTCGGTCACCGGCAAGCCCATCCCGCCACCCCCGGGTTCGGGAGGGCGTCGACCGCCGCCGAGCGGTGCCCGACCGGGCGGATCGAGCGGCTTCTCCGGACGCCCGGGGGCCGGCGGTGGAGCGGGAGCCCGCCCCGGCGGTCCACCGCGCAGCGGCGGAACCACCGGTGGGGGTTACGGCGGGCGCCCCGGCGGCGGATCGACCGGCGGCTACGGCGGGGGTCGGCCCGGAGGTGGACCAGGTGGAGGACCAGGAGGTGGACCGGGGGGACCAGGAGGCCCGGGAGGTCGTGGTGGTCCCGGTGTCGGCCGTGGCCGTCCCAACCAGCGACGCCCGCGGCGTCGCCGCCGCAATCTGGAAGAGCTCGAGCCCACCCAGCTCACCGCCTATGCGCCTTCGACCGCTCCGGTGCCCGACTCCGAAGTCATCATCGAGCGGGGTTCGACCGCCCGCGATCTGGGTCCCAAGCTCAACCGCTCAGCCGGCGACGTCATCCGGTTCCTCCTGCTGCAGGGCGAGATGGTCACGGCCACCCAGTCCCTGACCGACGACATGATCGACCTGTTCGCGGCCGAGTTGGGGGCCGATGTGCGGCTGGTCGACCCGGGCGAGGAGCGGGAAGCGGAGCTGCTGGCCAAGTTCTTCGACGACGACGATGAGGAAGAGGACGAGGCCGAGCTGCGACCCCGTCCGCCGGTGGTGACGGTGATGGGCCACGTCGATCACGGCAAGACCCTGCTGCTCGACCGGATCCGCTCGGCCAACGTGGTGGCCGGGGAGGCCGGCGGTATCACCCAGCACATCGGCGCGTACCAGGTCGAGTGGAACGGACATCCGATCACCTTCATCGACACCCCGGGCCACGAGGCGTTCACCGCCATGCGCGCCCGCGGCGCCGAAGTGACCGACATCGTGGTGCTGGTGGTGGCGGCCGACGACGGGGTCATGCCCCAGACCATCGAGGCCATCGACCACGCCAAGGCGGCCGACGTGCCCATTGTGGTGGCGGTCAACAAGATCGACCGCGAGGAGGCCGACCCCAACCGGGTGCTCCAGCAACTCTCGGAGCACGGCCTGGTGCCCGAGGCCTGGGGTGGCGACACCATCACCGTCGAGATCTCCGCCCTCCAGAATTTGGGCGTCGATGACCTGCTGGAACAGATCGTCCTGGTGGCCGAGGTCGAAGAGCTGGTGGCCTCGCCCGAGGGCCGGGCCCGGGGCGTGGTGCTCGAGGCCGAACTCGAGATCGGGCGGGGCCCGGTGGCCTCGGTCATCGTCGAGCGCGGAACCCTCCGGGTCGGCGACCCCATCGTGGCCGGAGCGGCCTGGGGCAAGGTCAAGGCCCTGGTCGACGACCACGGCGAGCAGATCAAAGAGGCACCCCCGTCGACCCCGGTGCAGGTGCTCGGCTTCTCCGAGCCCCCCGAGGCCGGCGATGAGTTCCGAGTAGCCCCCGAGCTGGCCCAGGCCCGCACCATCGGCGAGGCTCGGGCCCACCGCTATCGGGTGGCCGGGCACGTTCCCGCCGCCACCTCGGCGCTGGGAGGGGCCAAGCTGGAGGACCTGTTCGAGCAGATCCAGCGAGGCGAGACGGCTACCCTCAACCTCATCCTCAAGGCCGACGTCCGTGGCTCGCTGGAGGCGGTGACGGAGAGCCTGCGCAAGCTGGAGCGGGACGACGTGAAGCTGAGTTTCGTCCACCGGGGCGTAGGCGGGATCACCGAATCGGACGTGGAGCTGGCCCAGGCTTCGGCAGCCACCATGATCGGCTTCAACGTGCGGCCGGACCGTCGGGCCCGCGAGATGGCGGCCAAGGCCGGCGTGGAGATCAGGTTGTACGAGATCATCTACAAGCTGCTGGAGGATCTCGAGGCGGCCATGCTCGGTCTTCTGTCTCCGGTCTACGAAGAAGTGGTGACTGGCGAGGCGGAGGTCCGTCAGGTCTTCCGGGTCCCCCGGGTCGGGGCCATTGCCGGTTGCTACGTCAGAGAGGGTGTCATCACCCGGGGTTCGAAGGTCCGGTTCCTGCGCGAGGGCGTGGTCATCTGGAAGGGCGCCATCACCTCCCTGCGGCGATTCAAGGACGACGCCCGCGAGGTGCAGGCCGGCTTCGAGTGCGGCATCGGCCTCTCCGACTACCAGGACCTGAAAGAGGGCGACATCATCGAGACCTACGACGAGCGGGAGATCCCCCGGACCTAGGAACGGTGGCCCGGGTTCCGGGCGTCCCGGGTGTACGGAGGAGGAGCTGTGTCAGGTCGCCGACAGGACAACAGAGGGGTTGCCCCCTATCCGAGGTCGTTGCGGGTCAACCAGGTCCTGCGCCAGGTCCTGGCCGAGGAGCTGGAACGTCTGGCCGACGCTGATGAGCGTCTCCGCCTGGTGACGGTCACCGCGGTCGACACCGCCCCTGACCTGCGACACGCCACCGTGTTTGTGAGTTCGCTGTCGGAGGAGGCCGCCGATGCGCTGGCCGATCGGCGGGCCCAGCTCCAGCGGACCGTCGGCCGCCAGGTCAGGATGAAGCGCACGCCCCTTCTGGCCTTTGCCGTCGACCCGGCCGTGGTGGCCGGGGGACGGGTCGACGAGGTGCTGCGCAAGATCCGCGCCGAGGGTGCCGAGGAGGATGGCGGCAGCGGGGACCCGGCCGACACCGGTTCATGAGTCAGCCGCCCGACCCGTCGGTGACCGGACTGGCTGTGGTGGACAAGGAGGCCGGGTGGACGTCGCACGACGTGGTGGCCCGGTGCCGGCGTATCTTCGGCCAGCGCCGGGTGGGCCACGCCGGCACCCTCGATCCCGATGCCACCGGCATCCTGCTGGTGGGACTGGGCCGGGCCACCCGCCTGATGCGGTTCCTCACCGCCCTGCCCAAGACCTACGTGGCCGAGGTGGTCCTGGGTACGGCGACCTCCACCCTGGATGCCTCGGGCGAGACCACCGGAACCTGGGACATGTCGTCGGTCAGCCTGGCCGAGGTGCGGGCGGCAGCCGAGCGTCTCACCGGCCCGATCGAGCAGGTGCCCCCGATGGTCTCGGCCGTCAAGGTGGGTGGACGTCGCCTCCATGCGCTGGCCCGTGAGGGTATCGAGGTCGATCGGGCACCCCGGCCGGTCACCGTCCACCGGTTCGAGGTCTATCCCGGGCTCACTCCCGGCGTCTTCAGGATCGAGGTGGACTGTTCGTCGGGGACCTACGTACGGGTACTGGCCGCCGATCTCGGGATGGCCTTGGGTGGCGGAGCCCACCTGCGCAATCTGCGCCGGACCGCCATCGGGTCGTTCACCCTGGACGAGGCCCACCGTGTCGATGATCTCACTCGCCAGATGGTGCTGACGCCGGCCCAGGCCCTCCGCCATCTCAATCAGGTGGTGGTGCCGGTGGATGTGCGGGAGCACATCGCCCGGGGTCTGGCTCTCGATCGGGTACCGCTCGGGGTGACCGGCGATGGTCCCTGGGGGCTGATCGACGACGACCACCTGCTTTTGGCCGTCTACGAGGCCACCGAGACCGACCGGATCCGTCCGGCGGTGGTTCTGGAGTCGGCGGGGTGACGGCGCCTGTCCGGTGACAGCCGGGACTCCTCCGTTCTGGCGCAGAGAGCCGCGGCGGTAACCTTCCCCAGTGATGGACATCGTGACCGACCCGTCGAGCTGCATCCCCCCGCTCGGCGGCAGTGCAGTGACCATCGGGGCCTACGACGGGGTTCACCTGGGTCACCGTGCCCTTCTGTCCGAGCTGCAGTCCCGGGCCCGGGCCGATGGCCTCACCACGGTGGTGGTCACCTTCGACCGCCACCCGGCGACAGTGGTTCGTCCCGAGTCCGCCCCCCGACTCCTCTGTGATCTCGACCAGAAACTCGAGCTGCTGGCCTCGGCCGGTGTCGACCGGACGGTAGTAGTGCCCTTCGATGCCGAACGGGCCAACGAGACGGCCGAGGCGTTCGTGGAGGGCATCCTGGTGGAGGGGCTTGGTGCCCGTCTGGTGGTGGTGGGGGAGGACTTCCACTTCGGTCACGGTCGCAAGGGTACGGTCGCCCTGCTCCACGAGATGGGCCGTACCGCCGGATTCGTGGTGGACGGGGTCTCCCTCCAATCGGACGGGAACGAACGCGGTGACCAGCCCATCTCCTCCACCCGCATCCGGGGTCTGGTGGAGGCCGGGATGGTCGAGGCGGCCGCCGCCTTGTTGGGCCGGGCCCATCAGGTGCGGGGGCCGGTGGTCCACGGCGACCACCGGGGCGGTACCGAACTGGGTTTCCCCACCGCCAACCTGGCCGTCCCCGACGAGATCTGCCTACCCGCTCCCGGCATCTACGCCGGCTGGTACGAGCGTCCCGACGGATCGACCTGGAAGACGGCCATCTCGGTGGGCCGCCGCCCCACCTTCTACGGCAGCGGCGGCGCACTACTGGTGGAGGCCTACCTTCTCGACTTTTCCGGCGATCTCTACGGGGAGGAGGCCAAGGTGTCGTTCGTGACCCGCCTGCGGGACGAGGAGGCCTTCGCCTCGGTGGAGGACCTGGTCACCCGGATGCACGAGGACGTGGCCGAAGCCCGCCAGCGGTTGTCCGTCGGGGGCTGAGGCTGGCCTTGCCCGGCCGGGGTTCAGATGGCCGGGCCGTCGCCCAGCAGTTCGGTGCGCAGCTGCCGTTTGAGTACCTTGCCCGCCGGATTGCGGGGCAGGGGTTCGGCCCGGAACCAGAACCGCGAGGGCACATTGAAAGCGGCCAGTCGCTCGCCCACGAACCGGCTCAGCTCGTCGGCTCCCACCTCCTCGCCGGGCCGGAGCACCACGATGGCGCCCACCTCCTCACCCAGCACGGGATGGGGAACGCCGATCACCGCGCAGTCAGCCACGGCCGGGTGCTCATAGAGGGCGGCCTCCACCTCCACGCAGTAGACGTTCTCTCCTCCCCGGATGATCATGTCCTTGGCCCGGTCGACGATGTGGACGAACCCCTCCTCGTCGATGCGGGCCACGTCCCCGGTGTGCAGCCAGCCCCGGGTGAACGACGCCGCCGTCTCCTCGGGTCGGTGCCAATAGCCGCGCACCACGTTGGGTCCCTTGATCCACAGCTCACCGGTCCGTTGGGGGTCGACCGACTGGTGCGCCGGTGGCTCCTTGCCGTCGTACTCCTCGGGGACCACAGCCACGTCGCACACCGGTGCCGGCGGTCCGACGCTGTCGGGCTTGCGCACATAGTCGTCGCCGGCGTTCATGGTGGTCATGGCCGAGGTTTCGGTCAGGCCGTAGCCGTTGCCGGGGGCGCCTCCGGGGAAGTGCTCCTTGATCCTGCGCACCAGGTCGGGCGGGCAGGGAGCCCCGCCGTAGGAGATGGACTTCACCGAGGAGGTGTCCCGTTTGGCGAAGTCGGGCGAGTCGATGACCTGCATGACCATGGCCGGCACGCCGCCGAAGATGGTGATCCGCTCCCGTTCGATGAGCTCGAGGGCCCGTTGCGGGTCGAAGTGGTGCATCATGACCAGCTTTCCGCCGGCCGCGGTATTGGTGACCAGCACGGCATGGCATCCGGTGGCGTGGAACAGCGGCACGGACAGCAGGTTGGCGTTTTGGGTGCTGCCGCTGGTATCGGCTACCGGGCCGCTGCGGCGCAGGGTGCCGACAGTCGAGACGAAGAACAGGTTCATCAGGTTGGACACGCTGTTGCGGTGGGTGCCCACCGCTCCCTTGGGCCGGCCGGTGGTGCCCGAGGTGTAGAAGATGGTGGCGTCGTCGTCGGGATCGAGGTCCTGTTCGGGCAGCACGGCCGCCTCGGGGAGGTCGGCAGTCAGCTCGGCGAAGGGGACCACCGGGAGTGGAGCACCCCCGGAACGTTCCACGGTGGATCCCTCGGCCGCCCTCCGTCCGCCGGCCGGGTCGGGCTCCTCGCAGCACACCACCATGGTCGACAGGGCCGGGAGATCGGCCAGATGGGGGAGGATGCGATCCTTGCGCTCCTCGTCGACGAAGACCACCGAGGTTCCCGAGTCGGCCAGGCCGTAGGCCAACTCGGGTCCGGTCCACCAGGCGTTCAGAGGAACCACGACGGCGCCGGCGGCGATGGAGGCCCAGAAGGCCATCACCCACTCGGGCAGGTTTCGCATGGCGATGGCCACCCGGTCGCCTGGGGCCACGCCGAACTGGTCGATCAGCGAATGGGCCAGACCGGCCACGGTGCGGAAGTGCTCGGTAAAGGTCATGCGTTCGTCTTCGTAGACGAGGAAGTCCTTGTCGCCGTGGAGGGCGGACAGCTCGAGGACCGAGCGCAGCGTGGCCGGGGCGCTCTTCCAGGTGCGGGTGGGGACCCCCCGGATGGTCAGCTCCTCCATCTCGAAGGGCTGCCCCGGTGCGGTCAGTATGGCCGTGGCCTCGGCCAGCCTGGGGACCGGAGTCGCTGCGGTGGATGTCTCAGTTCGGTCTTCGGCCGCATCGGCCATACCTGCTCCTCTCGGTGGCGGCCGGTCGGGCCGGTCCTGGTGGGGCTCGTCCGGCCGTCTCCCACAGTAGGGGAGCGGACGGTGGTGGGCCTACTCGGGAGCCGCCGGAAGGAAGATGGCCGAACGGTAGAAGGCCAGTTCGGCGACGCTTTCTCTGATGTCGTCCATGGCCCGGTGTCCGCCGGCCTTGACCGGGGCGTCCGCCATCACCCCGGGGTACCAACGGCGGGCCAACTCCTTGATGGTGGAGACATCGACCGAGCGGTAGTGGAGGTACTCTTCGACCTCGGGGAGCTGGGCGGCCAGAAAGCGTCGATCGGTGCCGATGGAGTTGCCGGCCAGAGGCACGGTCCGGGCCTTGTCCACGTGGGACCGGATGAAAGCCAGGGTGGCGTCTCCGGCCTCTTGGAGGGTGAGGGTGGAGGCGGCGATCTCCTCGAGTAGGCCGCTCTTCGTGTGCATGGTGCGGACGAAGTCGTCCATGGCGTCCAACTGCTCGGCGGTGGCTCTCACCACCAGGTCGGGGCCCTCGGCCAGCACCACCAACTCGTCGTCGGTGATCAGGGTGGCCACCTCCACGATCACGTTACGGCTGATGTCCAGCCCGGTCATCTCCAGATCCATCCACACCAGCATCGGAGTGACGCTATCGGGTGGCGGGGACCGGCAACGACCGCCTCATCCGGTGGTCCAGCGCAGGGGACCGGGACCGTTGGTGGCGGAGTCGCCACGTGGCGTCAGGGAGCAGTAGCGTCCAGCGAGGAGAAGCGGCGGCGAATCGGTGGAGAAGCGGAGGAGACCGGTGGTCCCGGCAACACACAATGGTGTCGACGGGGCGGTGGGAGAACGGGCGGAGCCCGGCTGTGCCGAAGGGTCGTCGGACCCGGCCACGCTGGGCGTTCCCGTGCTACGGCTCGATGCCGGTCTGCCCTTGCCCGCCTACGCCCGAGAGGGCGACGCCGGCGCCGACCTGGTGGCCCGTATCGAGGTGACCCTGGCTCCCGGCGGCGGCCGGGCGCTCGTGCCCACAGGGATCGCCTTGGCCATCCCCCACGGCTACGCCGGCTTCGTCCAGCCTCGGAGCGGTCTGGCCCTGCGTCACGGGGTCACCTGCCTCAACACCCCCGGGCTCATCGACGCGGGGTACCGGGACGAGCTGGCCGTCCTGTTGGTCAATACCGATCCCGTGGCCCCCTATCAGGTCCACCGGGGCGACCGGATCGCCCAGCTGGTCATCCAGCGGGTCGAGACGGCGACGTTCACCGAAGTGGACCAATTGTCGACCACGGACCGGGGCCTCGGCGGCTTCGGATCGACGGGCCGGTAGCCGGCATGGAGCGCATAGGAGGACTGGACGGAGGCTTCGCCGCCTTCGAGTCGCCCACCTCCCACCTGCACATCCTGGGGACGATGGTCTTCGATCCGTCGGGCGTTCCCGACGGCGTGGATTTCGACCGGATCAGGGAGTTGATCGCCGAGCGGGTCCCTCTGGTGCCTCCGTTCCGCCAGCGGATGATCGAGGTTCCCTTCGGACTGCAGCATCCGGTACTGGTCGACGACCCCCAGTTCGACCTCGACTATCACGTACGCCAGGCCGGGCTGCCGGCACCGGGACGTCCCGACCAGCTGGCCGAGCTGGTAGGGGCCATTGCTTCCCGTCCACTCGACCGGTCCCGGCCCCTGTGGGAGTTCCATGTGGTGGAAGGGCTGGAAGGTGGGCACCTGGCGCTGGTGGCCAAGGTGCACCATTCGATCATCGACGGTGTGTCCGGTGCCGAGGTGATGGCCGTCTTTTTCGACCTGTCGTCGGTGCCGGCCCCCCACCCCCTCTTCGGGCGCCAGTCGGACCGCGGTCGGGATGCCGAGTCGACCGGCGACCAGGCCTGGAACCCCGAGCCGTTGCCCGGGGAGGTGGCCCAGTGGCGCAGTCTGCTCGGCTCCCTACCCGGACAGGCCGACGCCGTGCTCCGGACGTTGTCACGGACCGTGCGCACCCTGAAGGGGGTCGGCGAACGCAGCCGGTCATCCGACCGACCGACCCCGCCGGCGCCGTTCGACGCCCCGCACACGTCGATCAACCGGGCCATCTCCGCCCACCGCAAGGTGGCCATGACCCGGTTGGCGCTCGGGGACATCCAACGGGTGCGGGACATCCTCGGTGGCACCACCAACGACGTGGTGCTGGCGGTGACCTCGGGGGCACTGCGCCGGTACTTCGCCGAGCGCGATGAGGAGCTGGGCGGACCGCTGGTGGCTCTGGTTCCGGTGTCGGTCCGCCGGACCGACGAACAGGGGGCTCTGGGGAACCGGGTCTCGGCCATGCTGGTGTCACTGGCCAGTACGGAGCGCGATCCGGCCATGCGCCTGACTGCCGTTCGGGAGGCGACCCGGGCAGCCAAGGACCGCAACGAGTCGGTCGGATCCGATCTGTTCTCGGGATGGGCCCAGGTGCTGTTCCCGATGGTGGCCACGCGGGCCACCCGATTGGTGACCAATCTCCGGTTGTTCGATCACCTGCGGCCGGTGTTCAACCTGATTGTCTCCAACATCCCCGGTCCCGACTTCCCGCTCTATCTGGCCGGTGCCCGCATGGTGGCCATGTACCCCTTCGGGCCGATCATGGAGGGGGCCGGTGTGAACGTGACGGTGTTCTCGTATCTCGATTCGGTCCACGTGGGGGTACTCGGATGCTGGGAGCTGGCCCCCGACGTCGACCGGATCGCCCGGGGCATGGAGCAGTCCTTGCAGGAACTGGTCGTTGTGGCTGACCGCCGCGACCGGCCCGTGCCTTGGTGGCACGCCGAGCTTCCGGCCTGACGAGCGGGGTCACCCCGGCAATCTGGTCGTCCCCCGGACGCCGGAGGCGGATGAGGGGTGGCTGCTAGGGTGTGTGCCTCACGCGGACGTGGCTCAGTTGGTAGAGCATCACCTTGCCAAGGTGAGGGTCGCGGGTTCGAATCCCGTCGTCCGCTCTCGTGTTCTCACTGATCAGGACGGGCAGGCAGGTGGCACTCGGCGGAACCGTGCAACGGCCACCGGGCTGACCTGGGTCCCGTACCGAGGATCCCCGGGGGCCATCGATGAAAGGCTTGGGTCCGAACTTCGTTCGTTCCGTCACGTTGACGACCCGGCCCACCATCGGTCTGGCTCAGGCAAAAGGGGCGGTTCTCGTTCGGGCCGGCTTCGACGAGTACTCGGCCAGCGCGGCGTCCCAATCGATGGCGATGTCGTCCGGCGGCTCGGGCATTTGTTTGGCGGGCAAGTTGCATCCGGGATACAGAAGGGGGAGAGCGGCCTGAGGCACCGGGTTACCGACGTTGAACTCAGCGGGAGCACGTCCTTCTGCCAAGACGGTTATCTTGAGGGAGTAGATTTCGACGCCTTCGACATTCTTGGCGTAGAGCGGCCCACTGCTCTGGATGACGGCTCGCACGGAATCTCCAGCAGCGAGGATGCTCGCCGCGCTCGACGGCACTGGACGACGGGATCGTCACAACGGGCGGCGGCGTCGACAGGTCGATCACGACCCTGTTGTGGTCGACCGAGTCGACTCTGACGGCCACGATCGACGAACCGGGGACGATCTGTGCGAGGTCAGGGGTGGCGATCTGCTGACGAACTGTGGCCTCGAACGGTGGCTGGTTGTCGAGCCGAATGTCGAGGGTGAAGATGCACACTTGGTGTGAGTCGGCGTCCGTGGCTCCGGCGAAAACGCCCGTGCGCTCAAGTGTGGTGACTATCCCACGACCCAGCTCGCCATGCTGGAGGACCTCCACGTCCACTTTGCCGGCAAGTGTATTCATCTTCTTGAACATGGCCACCGCTCCCTCATCTCCGAGCGCGACAGACGAAATGATACGAGAGGCGCCGCGCTACCACTTGTCTCATCGGCCGCTTCTACGATCAACATGAATTCGTCAGTTGCCCTTCGGCAACCGTGCCATCATCAATCCGTGCCTCTTTGTAGCTTCCCGGTGGTCCTCGTGAATCGGTCCGGTGAGTCGGTTCCGGCGTCCAACTCGGCCAGTAGCGGCGGATGGGGAACGAATAGGGGAGTGTCTTGCTCCTTTTGCCAAGGTGAGGTCTGTCGGTCTCGGCCTTTCCGCTAGAAGAAGCGAGATTGCTCCCACTGCCCGGCGGTGATTGCCCACTCCATGCCGCGTCCGATCTCAGCCGGAGCATCGATAGTGTCCTCGACCGTTCGGAGCAGCCGGAATCCCAAGTGGCGGGGGACCGCGGCACTGGCCACATTTGCCTCGTCACAGTGAATATGGACTTCGTCGATACCGGGCATAGTGAATGCTATGGAGGTGAGTGCCCGGGCAGCAGCTGTGGCGATCCCCTGTCGAAGCCAGCCATCTCGTACCCAGTAGCCGATCTCCATGCGACCGGGACCAAGCCGTGGATGCAATCCCGCGCCTCCGACCATCAGAGAGGTCGAATCGTCCCACATGGCGTAGTTGAACTCGTCGCCTCGCCGGAACGCTGACACTGCCTTGCGGATGAAACCGGACAGTTCGAGTTCGAGCGGCTCCGCCGAAGCCCACGGCATCCACGGTCGCAGGTGCTCGAGGCTGGCTGTTGTGGCCTCCAACAGTGCCGGAAGCTCGTCGCCCCGGTAGCTGCGCAGCACCACAGGACGAGCGACGATCTCCATTGGTGGTGAACCATTCATGTCCAAGTCTGGCAAACCAGACCCTCGATCGCCCCTCCTACCCGGCCTCAGGCGCAGGAACCGGTGAAGGCCCTTTTCCAATTCAGTGCCAGCAGCACGGGGGCGGTGGTCGGCGCGATGGGATGTCTCGAGCCCTCACTGAACCAGTGGGCAGAAGGGGGCCCTTCGCCTCTGGTGGCAACAGGGAATGAGGGTCACCATGGCCTTGTAGCTGAGCCACTGAAGGTCCAGCGCGTCACGACACTGAAGAGAGCGTACAAAATGGCCGGTAAGGCAGATCAGATGAAGGGCAAGGCAAAAGAAGCAATCGGCGACCTCAGCGGGAACAAGGACCTGAAGGCAGAGGGAAGAGCAGACCGCCACACGGGTGAGGTCAAGCACAAGGTCGGCAACGTCGAGCAGAAGGTCGACGAGGCCATTGACAAGGTGAAGGGCGTCCTCCACAAGAAGTAGGGAGTCCGGCCATGGGAAGGGCAGGGCTGCTGCGGAGGGCGCGGTGCCCTGGTCTGAGTCAGCGCAGCTGATCCGGCGACAGTGGTTGCCGTGCCTCCTCGATGGTCAGCTCGGCGGTCGGATCGGCTTGGAGCCGATCATCGGGGATCGGTGCGCCGCTCTTCACCGAGAGCCCATAGGTGCCAGCGGCGATGCGCTGTTCGGCCCGATCGATGGCGGCAAGGTGACTCTTGAGCTCGGCGGTGACCGAATCGTCGACCCCCTCACCGGTCAGCGGCTCGGCCGAATCGAACATGTCCCCCGGCTGATTGGCCGCAGCCCGATCGTCCCGATCTCTGCCCGTCATCTCCTCCAGCAACTTATTGGTCTTCTGGCGAACCGCCTCGAGTAGCTGCTTGGCACTGGCAATGTCCATCGTCGTTCCTCGGTCCGGTTGGGAGATTGATCAAACTGTACCCACCGTTGGCTCGCCGTAGATCGTGTCCCCGTTTGCAGCTGACCCCGCTGGGCCCCGAGGCCAGGTTCTGGCCGTCATCCTCCAGCCAGCCGGCCGGGGCCAGACCGGGGGCCGAGGGATTCGGCACGGACTCGGCCCCTCGGCCGCCCCGGGGTCGGAAAGTGGACCTGACCTAGTATCAAACGATGGTGCGACACGAGCCAACGGCTGGAAGCTACGACCCCGAAGCCGTACGGGCCAAGTACCTGGCCGAGCGGGACAAACGCCTGGTGCCGCACCGCGCCGATATCCGCGACCTGCGCACCGACCAGCACTTCGCCCGCTACCGTGCCGACCCGTTCACGCCCTTCGTGGAACGGGATCCGGTCGCCGACGAGGTCGATGTGGTCGTCGTCGGCGGTGGGATCGCCGGGATTCTCGCTGGCGCCCAACTCCGCAAGGCAGGCGTTGATCGGATCCGCGTCGTCGATCTGGCCGGCGGCATGGGCGGTACCTGGTACTGGAACCGCTATCCGGGTGTGATGTGCGACGTCGAGTCGTACATCTACATGCCCATGCTCGAGGAGCTCGATTACATTCCCACCAGGCGCTACGCATTCGGTGAGGAGATCCGGAACCACCTCCAGGTCATCGCCGACCGGTTCGACCTGGTGGACGATGCCCTCTTCCACACCGGGGTGACCAAAGCGACCTGGGACGAGAGCGCAGCCCGGTGGCGGATCACGACCGACCGCGGCGATGAGATTTCCTGCCGCTGGTACGTACTGGCCGTCGGGATCCTCAACCTGATGAAGCTGCCCACCATCCCCGGCATGGAGGACTTCGCCGGCCATTCGTTCCATTCGGCCCGCTGGGACTACGGATACACCGGTGGGGGTCCGGACGGGTCGCTCGACGGGCTGGCCGACAAGTCCGTCGCCCTCCTCGGCACCGGGGCCACCGGTATCCAGTGCGTACCGCCGTTGGCCGAGTCATCCCAGCGGCTCTACGTGTTCCAGCGCACACCCTCGGCTATCGGAGTCCGGGGCAATCGACCTACCGAGGCCGACTTCGCCGCCGACCTCGGTCCCGGTTGGCAGCGAGCTCGCATGGACAATTTCCAATCGGTGATGCTGGGCAAGCCCGTCGAGGTGGACCAGGTCGACGACGGGTGGACCCATGACTACGCCGCCGTCCAGCACCCGCCGCGGGTGAAGGGCATGGCCATCGAGGACTACCTACGCAACGCTGAGACGATCGACTATCGGATCATGGAGGCCCACAGGCACCGGGTCGAGGAACTGGTGGCCGACCCGGCCACGGCTGAGATCGTCAAGCCCTACTACCGCTACCTGTGCAAGCGGCCCTGCTTCCATGACGAATACCTGCCAGCCCTCAACAACCCCAACGTGACAGTGATCGACTGTCCTGGCGGGATCGATCGGATCACCGAACGGGGTCCGGTGGTGGGCGGAAAGCAGTACGAGGTCGACTGCATCATCTACGGCACCGGATTCGAGGCCGAGCTGACCCCGCTCCACCGCCGGGTGGGCCACCAGATCGTGGGTCGTAACGGCGTCACCTTGGCCGAAAAATGGGCTGACGGCGCCGCCAGCCTGTTCGGAATGATGAGTCGCGGTTTCCCCAATATGTTCGTCATGCCGGCGCCCGGCCAGCAGGCCGTGGTAACCGTCAACTACACCCAGCTGGCCGTGTTGGGTGCCGAAATTCATCGGCGGCACGGTCGGGTTGCTGGCCAAGCAAGGCGTGGACATCTTCGACGTGAGCGCCGACGCTGAAGCCGAGTGGACCCAGGCGGTGGTCGACTCGTTTGTCGACAGCAGCTCTGTCATGTCGGCCTGTACGCCGTCGCGTATCAACAACGAGGGTCATCCGGAGGCGATGAACCCCCGGAACGGCAACTACGGGCGCGGAATGGGGGATTGGTTCGGCTACCGCCAACGGCTCGAGCAGTGGCTCGAAGCCGGCGGTCTCGACGGACTGGAACTCGAAGCCCGATCGAGGCCCCTGTGACTTCACGTCAACGGGTTGCCGTCGTGACCGGCGGCGGCGGAGGGATCGGAGCGGCCATCGCCGAGGAACTGGGCCGCGGTGGATGGTTCGTCGTAACCCTCGACCCGTTGGTGACCCTCGACGGCTCCGAGCAGCTTCCCCAGCCGGAGGAGACCACCGCTGGTCGGATCGTGGCCGCCGGCGGCTCGGCCCGCGCCTCGGCGGCATCGGTGACCGACAGCGAGGCGGTGAGGGCGCTGTTCGCCGAGCTGGCCGATGAGCATGGTGGACTGGATGCCGTGGTCAATGTGGCCGGCATCACCCGGCAGACCTATTACCGCGGGGCACCGAGGAGGACTGGCTGGCGGTGGCCTCGGTCCACCTCGGGGGCTATCTCAACGTGCTCGACGCCGCTCTGCCCCTGATGGCTTCCGCCGGCTTCGGGCGTATTGTCGGAGTCACTTCTGGCTCGGGATGGCGGGCCGCCGATGCCGGGGGATACAGCGCGGCCAAGCGGGCCGTCGCCGCTCTCACCTGGCAGCTCGGCCGGCAGGCGCCACCGGGGGTGACCGTCAACGCCGTGTCGCCCATCGCCGCCACGCGCATGGTCGCCGCCGCCCTTGAGCGAGCTCGCAAAGCCGGCCGGACCTCCGGCGGCGGTGGGCTGTCACTGAGTTCGATGTCGGGGCCCGAGGACCTCGGACCTCTAGGTGCCTACCTGGTAGGTGAGCAGTTCGGGTGGTGCTCGGGCCGGGTGTTCTTCGCCGGCGGCTCTGAGGTTGCCATGGTGGAGGAGCCCCACCTGCTCGAGGTGGTCCGGACCAGCGGAGCCGTTTCCCTGGACGGAGTGCTCGAGGCTGTCCTACCTCGGGCGTTCGCCAAGGCCGAGGCCAGCCAGACCAGTGATGGCGGCAGCAATCCGCGTTTCGGGCCGATCTTCGACGAGCCTGCTCCCGCCGAGCTGGCCTCGTCGACGGTACGGTCTTGTGTCCTGGTCACCGACCGGCAACGATTGGGGCGTTCGATCACCGCTGCGCTCGAGTCCCGGTCGATTGCCTGCCACCTGGTCGACGTGGCCCACGGCTTCGCTGATGCGGCCCAGGCGCTGGACTCAGCCGTGAAGGTCTCTGGACCGATCGACTCCGTCGTCGTCGTTCCCGCCGGGAGTGGATCCAACGCCCCCTCGAGCGACGGTTGGGAGCGGGTCCTTGCCGATCACCGCGAGATCGTCGATCACATCCACACGGATGCCGGCTGGGCGCGGGCAGCGGCCGACTACGCGGTCGGCGCCAACCGACCAGTTCGGCTGGTGACGCTCACCGACGCCACTACCAGCGAGGGCCGCAGTCGAGCCCAGGCTTCGGTCCAGCAGGCCCGGGTGGCCGCCGGCGCAACCGAAGGGCGGGTGACCGCCTTTGCCGCCGGCATGGAGGTCCCGGAGGAGGGAGCTGGTCCGTCGGCCGCTGCACTCGTCGCCCATCTGCTCAGCCACCCCGAGGCACAGGCTCTGGCCGGTGCCGAGCTGGTACTCGGATTCGGATGGCTCGGCCTCCGTAGCCATCCCCGACCGACCGGAAGCATCACGTACGGTGGTCCTGCGATCCCCGATTGGCTCGACCCGACCCTGCGGGAGATTGTCGGTGCCGCCGGCCAGGCGGGCGGCGAGGCTTGATGACCGCCCAACCCACCCGCGTCATCGACGCCCACGTGCATCTCTGGGATCCGGCCCGCACCGACTGGTACCCCTACCTTCCGCGTCCCCAGGCGCCGGAGGGCGCAGATGTGTCGGGGATGTTCCGTCGGTTCGCTATCGATACCTACCGGGCCGAGTCCGCCGGTTGGAACGTCGAACGGTTCGTCAACGTCGCCGCTGCCACCGGCCGTCACTCGATCGAGGAGACCATCGAGCTTGACAGTCAAGCGGAATCGAGGGGCGGTCCCGATGGCATCATCGGTGGCCTACCGCCGACCGACTCGGTGGCCGAGGCTGTCGAGCTCCTCGACCGGCAGATGACCGCCCCCCGATTTCGTGGGGTCCGGCCCATGGGTGCCCACAGCGGTCCGCTCCCTGATCCGGGGGTGCTCCAGGCCCTCCAGGAGCGGAACCTTCTGTTCGAACTCATGACCCACACCGAACAGCTCGAGACGGCGGCCTCCCAGCTGGCTGACTTCGCTGATCTGACCGTCGTGGTCGAGCACACCGGTTGGCCCCACTCGAATTCCGAGGAGGAGTTCACCGTCTGGAAGGTCGGCATCGATGCGCTGGCCAGCCTCGGCAGCAATGTGGTGTGCAAGCTGTCGGGCCTGGCCATGCCCTTCGGATCGATCAGCGTCGACGCGTTCGGCCCGTGGCTGGAGTACGCCATCGATGCGTTCGGTGTGGATCGTTGCCTGTTCGCCAGTAACTTCCCGGTCGACTCGATGTACGGAACGTTCGACCAACTCTACGGGGTGTTCAACGAGGTGACGGCTGGATTCGACGCTGATGCCCGCGACAATCTCTTCGCCGGCAACGCTGAGCGCATCTATCGCGTCTAGGACGACTTCAGGATCGGCGTTCGGAGTTCAGTAGGGCAGGTCCTCCGGCCGGCAGTTCCGGTAGTCGGGCTCGGGGTCGTTGACGAACCGCACCGCTCTGATGGTGGTCTGACCGTCCAGCACGGCCCGGGCTACGCGGTGCATCCCGTCCATCACCCGGCCGTCGGCCCCCAGGATGATCGGATAGGTAGGTTCGACCTCTTGGATCAGCCGGACATGATCGATGATGCGCCGGACGGTCGGAGGCGGCCCGAACTGGAACCAGAAGTCCGTGTCGATGTCGGCGATCGATGCCAGAGACACCTCCTGCACCGGGAGGTCGGCACTAGCGGCAATGAGGTGGTCGACGTCCCAGGCATCCAGCCCGCTCCCGCCCGGTCGGAAGTTGTACTGCTTGCGCACCGGTCGAGCTACTCCGCTCACGCCTCGACACGCTGGATGAAGATCTCGATCCGGGAGATCAGGCCGGCGTCGTCGATGGTAAAGACCAGCACCTCGCGGGTCGCGTCCATCGAGCCCCGGATCTCCATCGACTCGGTTAGTTGGACGATCACAACCGGACCGTCCACCCATACCCGCTCGATGGCCATGGAATAGTTGAGGAGGATCGGGAGCAGGTCCGACAGGAACTCGACATAGATTTCACGTGGCGTGTAGGTGTCTCCGAACGGTCCCACCCGCACCACCTCGGGATGGAGGCACTCGGCCACTGCTGTCCAGTCATGAGCAACCAGGCAGTCCAGGTAGTGCAGGACGACGTTCTGGGGCTGAGCGACGACGCTTGCCTCGAGCGGTGCGGTTCTCGGCCTGGTCACGAACCGGTGGCCAGCCGCTCGAGGTTGGCCACCGATTGCCCCAGCATGGTCGACGGCACCACCGGCCAGTTGGCGTCACGGATCTGTTCGATGGCGTTCGACCAGTCGCAGTAGTTGGTCACCTCGGTGTGCTCCTCATCGATCGGCTCGAGCGACCAGCCGTAGACATGCCCGAACGGGGGATGATCGCCGAAGCCGACGGTCCACTCGATCAAGCGATCGGGGATGACCTGGGTGACGGTGTTACGGACCTGGTACTTCTTGAGGTTTGGGATATCGCCGAGAGGTTCCCGGTCCATGTCCATGTCGAAGGTGTCACCGACATCGGTCAGCAGCCTGTCATCCACGGCCCCGTCGAGCATTCCCGATCCATCGACGGCCACCTGTCCCGACGGACGGGCCACGATGGCGAACAGGGCATGGGCCGGAGCGGCGATGCGCCGGGTGGCAGCGACTCGGTCGTCGGCCATGTGATCCTCCTCAGGTTCGAGTTCGGCGTCTGGGACATTACCGCTCGGTGTTTGACCGGGAGCTGCGGTCAACCGGGCTCTGCCCGGCCCTCGAGCCGGAGGTGGCCGCGGCGAGCTACACCGGGTCTTCGAGAGGAGCCTGCTCCAGCGGGCGGTCGGAGGCAGCGACGTGAGTGCGGGGCGCCTCATTGAGGAGGTCGCTGATGGCGAACTCGCGGAGGGCACCGCTGCGCCTGCCCCCGGACCAGCCGGATGGCGTCCCTGGTCACTCTGAACGAGCAAAGTGGACATCACGCGATCCGAAGGTGAACGTTGAGTGAATAATTTCACCAAATCGGCCCATCTATTAAGAAAGCCCACTTCGTGGGTAATCTTTCGGTGACATGCCGTCCTCCAGTCCCGGTCTCGACATCATCGACCACAAGGTCATCCAGCTCTTCGCCCTGGTCTCCGAAGCCCTGTCCAAGGCCACCCATGCGCTGCTCAGCGGGGACTCCCAACTGGGCCAGACGGTCATCGACGGGGACCAGGCCGTGGACGCCCTCACGGCCGATGTGGAGCTGCTCATCTGGGACGAGCTTCAGGATCGTCCCGTGCAGGGCGACGAGTTGCGTTACCTGGTCGAGCTGCTGTTGATCATCCCCGAACTGGAGCGGAGTGCCGACCTGGCCGAGCATGTGGCGCAGCGGGCCGTGGACCATCTGGGTACGTCGATGAGTCCTCGGGCCAGGGGCATCGTCCAGCTGATGACCGAGGTGGCCAACGAGATGTGGCAGGCGGCAGCCGACGCGTTCGGCAACCGTGACCGGATCGGTGAGCGTCTGGCCAGAGCGGACGAAGAGATGGACATCCTCCACGAGAGCCTCACCCGGGAGGTGGCCGTTGAGGAGATGCCCATCACCATCGCCGCCCAGGTGACACTGCTGGGCCGCTTCTACGAGCGGCTGGGTGACCACGCAGTGAATCTGGCCCGGCGCATCGAGCTACTGGTCAGGCCGTAGTCGGGTCTCGGTTCGCGGCCGGACCGGGGACCCGGTGGCCGACCGGCCCATTGTTCACTAGCTTCGTGACATGAGGGCCTACCGGGGCAGGGCGACGGTGACAGCCACCGCTCTGGCTGCGGTTCTGGCCGTTGTGGGTGTGGCCCTGGCCATCGGAGGCACGGTCGTCACACCCGATCCGGCATCGGCCACGCCGACCTGTGCCGGAGGATCCTGCGGGCTGCAGCGGGCTGTGTCGGCACTGGTCCGTGCCGCGGGCGGCCCGCCGGGGGCCATCGTGGTGGTTCAGCGGGGAGCCAAGGTCACCACCTACTCGGCCGGCGTCGCCGAACTGGGGACAGCGCAGCCGCCCACCGCCTCCGACCAGATGCGCCTGGCCAGCGTGTCCAAGGCGTTCAGTGGGGCAGCCGCCCTCGCCCTGGTCAGCGCCGGCCGCCTCTCGCTCAACGACACCATCGGCAAATGGCTGCCCTCGCTCCCCAAGGCTTGGTGGCCGATCACCCTTCGCCGGCTGCTCAACCACACGAGCAGGATCCCCGACTTCAGCGCGCAGCCGGCGTTCATCACCGACCTGACCGACAACCTGTTGAGCCCGCCGCCCCCCGCCGATCTCTTGTCCTACGTCGAGAAGCTGGCACTGCCCCCCAAAGTGGGCACGGGCTATTCGTACTCCAACTCGGATAACATCATTGTCGGGTTGATGATCGAGGCGGCGACGGGCAAGAGCTACGCCAGCGTGCTCCAGTCCAAGGTCCTCGGACCCCTCGGCCTCGACCACACCACCTTCCCCACCGACCAACTGATGCCGTCACCCACCATGCACGGCTACGACATCTCGCAGTCGCCTCCTGAGGACCAGACCGACCTCTTTGCCGCCGGCTGGACCTGGGCAGCCGGCGCAGTGGTGTCGACGCCGCTGGATGCCAATCGGTTCGTTCGCGGTTACGTCGCCGGAAGGCTCATCTCCAAGACCACCCAGTCGGCCCAGTTCCAGTTCGTTCCGGGCAACTCCGAACCTCCTGGACCGGGAACCAACTCGGCCGGGCTGGCCCTCTTCCGCTACCAGACCAGTTGCGGCACGGTCTACGGTCACACCGGGAACACCGCCGGCTACACCCAGTTTGCTGCGGCGAGCAGAGACGGCTCGGAATCGGTGACCGTGTCGGTGAATGCCCAGATCAGCCCCAAGGTCAACTCGCAGTGGTTCGCCCAGCTCCGCGAACTCGACCTTCTCGGGGTGTGCGCGGCACTTTCCTGAGGCGTCGAAGCCGCCTCCGGTCAGGTACCGGCGAGAGCGCTCACCACCGGTCCCAGGGCTTCCCAGTTGTCCGCCTCGATCGACCAGTAGGAGATGCCGTAGTTTTCGCGGCGCCACTGCAGTTCCTCGATCATCTCGTCGATGGTGCCAATGAGGGCCAAGGGGACATGGAGCGCAGCATCGGGGTCGATCCCGAACGATGGACCCATGGCCTCAGCGATCCCGGCGGCATCGTCGGTGATCAGCACGAAGCCGATGAGAGCGTTGAGTTCGAGATCGTCGAACCGAGCGCCGGCCGCCTCCTTCACCCAGGTCACCTTCTGGCGGGTGCGCTCGGGCGAAGCGTCAGGAGCCGTCTCGACGCCTCCGGTGCCCTCACGCAAGTTGACGTTGATGCTCACGATGTCGGCATGGCGGGCAGCGAACGAGAGGACCCTCTTGCCACCACCCCCGATGATCAGCGGTGGACCGGGCACTTGGACGGGACGGGGGCGGAGTGTGTGCTCATGCACCTGGTAATAGGTGCCGGTGAAGGAGAACGCACCATCGGTCCGCAGTAGACCTTGGATGACCCGGACGGCCTCCTCGAAACGTTCCACTCGGACCTTGGGCGGATCGTAGGTGAGTCCGGCTTCCTCGTAGTCGGTGCGCATCCACCCCGCACCGAGACTCAGCTCGAACCGGCCCTCACTCAGTACATCGAGCGTTGCCGCCTCCTTGGCCAGCACGAAGGGATGGCGGTAGTCGTTCCCGAAGACCAATGAGCCCATCCGGAGGGAACTGGTGGCCGAGGCCACCGCGGCCAGGGCCGGCGCCGGCGCCAGCTGGTCACCGAAGTGGTCGGGCATCAACAGCGCCGAGTATCCGAGCGCCTCGGCCCGTCGTGCCTGGTCGGCCCAGGATCGGGCCGTGCCGTCGGGGGGCCGACTCAGCTGGGCGGCGAAACGGAACCTGTGGTCGTGGGCCATTGCCTCATACTGCCCCAACGCGTCCCCCGACCGCCCGGAGCGCCCCTCCGCACGGCCGGTCGGACCGCTCGCCGGTGGGATCGACTAGAACTAGCCAAAGTGATTCGGATTCCCGAGGCCTTGCTGCCCCGGCCGAGCGGGATGGAGGTGCTGCGATGGGATTCTTGGACAAGGTGAAGGCTCAAGCCACCGTGCTGGCCGACAAGGCACAGACCGGGGTCCAGCAGGGACAGACGAAACTTCAGGAGATGCAGTCCGGCAAGCAGGCGGACCACCTGCTGCGCGACCTCGGCGCCTACGTGTTCCTGAGCGAGCGGGGACGCAACCAGCCGGACAGTGAGAGCAAGGTCGCCGCCATCATGTCCGAACTCGACACCCTCGAAGCGGCCGGCACCGCGGTCACGGTCACCGCCGATCCGCCGGTCCCCCCGGCCGTCGAAGCGGTTCCCCAGTCGGGCGCGGTGCCGCCGTCAGGTGGGGTACCTCAGGCTGGTCCCACCCCACCTGCGCCTCCTCCGCCGAGCCCTTCTGCTGACCCGGGGATCCCCTCGGGTGGTGCCATTCCCCAGTCCGGTACCGGCCTTCCGGGTCAGTAGGCCGTTCCCCGGTGGTGGTTGCCGTCCGGGGTTGGATTTCCTCGGCCGGCAGCACGAAACGATGACCACCCTCGTCGCCGAGCCGGGTGCGCCCACCGAGCCGGTGGCGCCGGGGCCACCGCTCCCCCCGTCGATCGGGGGTTCCCTCGGAACCCGGCCCTTCGGGTTCGGCCTGGCCGGCGTGGTGGCTGCCGGCTTGGTCTTCCGCATCGGATACGTGCTGTTGGTGACCCGCTATCAGAACGGCAAGCTGTACGACGCCTTCTGGTATGGCGTTACCGCCAACGAGCTGAAACAGGGGGAATTCTTTCGCACGCCGCTCGGGACGGCGCCGACCGCGGCCCATCCGCCGCTGACCTCGTTGCTGATCGGCTCTTCCAGCCTCATCTTCGGTGTCCACTCGGCCACCACCCTCCAACGGCTCACCGTGGCCGTACTGGGGGGTGCGGTCGTGTTGTGCGTCGGCCTCCTGGGCCGCGCCGTGGCCGGACCGTGGGTTGGCCTGGTCGCCGCCTCCCTGGCCGCCTTCGCTCCCAATTTCTGGATCCCCAGTGGCATCTTGATGTCCGAGACGCCAGCCATGCTGTTCATGGCACTCATCCTCCTTGCCGTCGTTCGCCTGATCCGGAAGCCCACCTTCATCAGCGCGGCTCTGGTCGGCGCGGCCTGCGGCGCCGAAGCCCTGGTCCGGGCCGAGCTCTTGTTGTTCGTCCCCGCCCTCCTCGTCCCGGCTACCCTGGCCCGCCCGTTACCCTGGCCGCGGCGTTTCGGTCTGATGGCGGTGGGGGTGCTCGCCACCCTGGTCGTACTCGGCCCGTGGGTGGGCCGCAATCTGGTCACCTTCAAGGACAGCACGTACATCTCGACCGGCGACGGCATCGCCCTGCTCGGGGCCAACTGCCCGGAGAGCTACACGGGACAGGACCTCGGATCTTGGAGCCTGGCCTGCGCGTCGTCGGTGTCGGGGAGCGACGAGTCGGTGGTCTCCACGCGGGCCCAACATCAGGCCGTCCAGTTCGCCGAGCACCACCTCGGCCGACTCCCGGTGGTGGTGTTGGCGCGCGTCGGCCGTCTTTGGGACTTCTACGAGCCCATCCAGATGGCCGACGGGGACGTCAATGAGGGCCGGCCGGTGCCGGCCTCGCTGGCCGGACTGGCCGTCTACTACCTTCTGCTGCCCTTCGCAGCGGCCGGCGTGGTGATCCTGCGCCGGCGGCACATCCGCCAGTGGTTCCTGCTGGTGCCGGCAGGTGTGGTCACCGTGGTCAGCGCGGCCGTCTATGGACTGGTCCGGTTCCGGTCCCCGTTCGAGGTCTGCCTGGTCGTCCTGGCCGCGCCGGCCATCGTGCTTGCCGCCCAGGCCGTCGGTCGCCGCCTTGCCCCGGGTCGGGGCTCGGCCGGCCCCGGCCTGGCCGAGACAGCACCACTCACCTCCGAGTCGTGAGGGGTCGCTACCGGTCGAGACGGCCGTGAACCCCTGGGGCGTCTCCGTGTACGGCGACCCCTGCCACGAGTGCGGGTTCGGGTGGACGATCGACGTGGACCAGGCACGGGCACTGGTGGCCGGGCTCCCCGTGGGATTCGCCGTCGACCTGTCAGGGGCAACCGGGGAGGAGCGGCATCCCCAACTGGCCTGGTCGGTTTCATCGTACGTCTGTCACGTGGCCGACAACCTGATGATATGGGCGGAGCGACTGGCCGGTGTGCGAGCCGGGGCCGGTCCGGCGATCGGCGGGTACGACGAGTCCCTGTTGGCCGAGGCCCGCAACTACCGGTCCATCCCTCTTTCTGCCGCCCGGTGGTCGTTGGCCCGGTCGGTCGATATCTGGCTGGAGGCGGTCGACGCATCCCGGCCCGAGGGGACCCTGCTTCGTCATCCTCAGCGTGGTGACCTGACCCTGGGTGACGTGGTGGTGGCCAACGCCCACGACGGTACGCACCACCGGTGGGACGTCCTCCGCACGCTGGCCGTCAGCGGGCAGTAGGGCCCGCCGCGTGGTCGCCGGGTGCCGTCGGGGGTCCCCTACATTCGGGCTATGGACCGTGTGCGCCGTTCGTCAACACTGGCCCTGGCCACGCTGTTCACTGCCAGTGGGATCGCCCACCTGGTTCGACCCCGGTTCTTTTTGGGGATCATGCCCCGTGCCATCCCTGAGCGTCACCACCGGGCACTGGTCTACGCCAGTGGTGTCGCCGAGCTGGTCTGCGCCGAGGCCCTGTTCCGGCGCCGACCGGTGGGACCGGCGATCAGCGTCGCCGTCCTTGCGGCCGTGTTCCCGGCCAACGTCCAGATGGCCCTCGACGCCGGCTCCGGCCGTCATCCCGGCACCACCGACAATGCCGCGGTGGCCTGGGGCCGGCTCCCCCTCCAGGCCCTCATGGTCTGGGCCGCGCTGCAGGGGCGCCGGCCAGCCTCGAGCGGCGCCTAGAGGCGAACCCGCCGGCAACCTGTCGGTGGCGAGCGCGGCACTAGCGTTGAGCCGTGACGTCGGGGATTGAGGTCGCCAGCCCGGTTCCGCCGGCCGACGACGGCTTCGAACGCTACCGGCGGGCGGAGTGGGCCGCCCGGGGCCGTTCGTCCGATGGCCGACCCCGGCGAGCCAACGATCGGGCTGAGGTTCCCGGTGAGCCCATCGCTGCCGAGGACATCGCCGACGTCCTTGTGCCCCTCTGTCGGTTGCTCGAGGACCGGATGGCTGCCGTCCGGCTTGCCCGGTTGACTGATGGACAGGAGACACCGGGATCCGAACATGCCGGGCCGTTCATCATCGGCATCACCGGTGGAGTGGCGGTGGGCAAGAGCACCGTGGCCAGCGTCCTCGCTGATTTGCTGCGCAACGGTGATCGGGAACGAGCCGTCGACCTGTTCTCCACCGATGCCTTCCTGTTGTCCAATCAACAGCTGGAGGCCCGGGGTCTGGCCGACCGCAAGGGCTTCCCCGAGAGCTACGACCACCACCGCCTGGGTGTCGACCTGGCCGCCATCCGGGACGCTCGGATCGAGGTGGCCGTTCCTGTCTACTCACACCGGATCTACGACAT
This sequence comes from uncultured Acidimicrobiaceae bacterium, assembly GCA_963824355.1. Taxonomy (GTDB): domain Bacteria; phylum Actinomycetota; class Acidimicrobiia; order Acidimicrobiales; family RAAP-2; genus Bog-756. Next base: position 1,225,640 of record CAWGOY010000017.1, read on the forward strand.
CCTGCCCGGGGCCGTGCAGTGGATCCGCCACCCTCAGGTGGTCATCATCGAGGGCCTCACCGTACTGCAGGAGCCGGTCGGGCCCGACCCGGCAGTCGCCGATTTTGTCGACTTCTCCATCTACGTCGACGGGGATGAAGGAGACATGGGGGACTGGTTCCGCCGGCGACTGATGGACCTGCATGCCGAGGGTGACCGGGACGCCCCATTCTTCCGGTGGTTCTGCGAGCTGTCCGAGGCGGAAGCCTCCGAGGTGGCTGATCACGCGTGGACGGACATCAACCTGGTCAATCTCCGCCAGCACGTGGCCCCCACCCGTTCCCGTGCCGATGTCGTCCTGGTGAAGGGTGCCGACCACCGGGTCGACCAGATCTGGCTGCGCCGCGGGTGAGCTCCTCCGTTTCGCCGGTGCGGCACCGGACGGGTGCCGGCCGGTAGTCTGCCCCGGATGCCCGAACCGATGTGCGAGGAGCCTTCGGGCCGTCCACACAGCGCGTTCCCGCGACTGTCCTCCCAGGCCAGGCGCGGAGCACGACGTCTGGTGGACAAGGTGGCCGGCCCTTACGTGGACGAGACGGTGCGGCGGCTCCAGCAACCGCCGACCGGTGCGCTGCCGGACGCCTTCGTCGGGCTGGGGGGCGCATTGCACGAGGCCCGCACCCTGGCGCTGGCCGACATGCCGGCCGGTGCCGAGGTGATCCTCGAGCGCGGGACCCAACGCGCGTTGGTACTTCGACTGGTTCGAGCAGGCCTACGGGCACGTCCCCCGTCACGTCGGAGTCGAGGCCTACACTCCCAAACCGCCCTCCCTCCCCGCCAACGTGGAGTGGGTCGAGGCTGACATCGCCGGACCGGATGGCGTGGCAACCATCGAGCCAGGATGTGTGGATCTGGTCTACTCGGGGCAGAACATCGAGCACCTCTGGCCCGAGCAGGTCGAGGCATTCCTGCTCGAATCCCATCGGGTGCTGGCCGACGGTGGGTGGTTGGTGCTTGACAGCCCCAACCGCGAGTTCACCGCCACCTACCGCTGGAGCATGGGCGAGCACACCGTCGAGTACACGCCCGACGAGGCGGTCCTGCTTCTGGATCTGGCCGGATTCGACGTGGTCACGGTCAAGGGCCTGTGGCTGTGCCGTAAGCACGGCACCGACCTGCTCCTCGGACCCCAGGCAACCGTTGACGGAGTGGGGGAGGTACTCCACCGCATCGTGCTGGCCACTGCACGCCCGGCCGACTCGTTCCTGTGGTGGGTCGAGGCCAAAAAGTCCAGACCACCCGACCGGCCCGCCCTCCGGCGGGCCATCGCCGAGATCTTCGCGGCCAACTGGCGAGAGCGAGTGGCCAGGATGCAGCCGGTCGGAGACCCCGAGACCCGGTTGCCCGACGGACGCCTTGGGGTGGTGCGGGAGAAGGACCACCCTGGGGGTGTGACCATCGGGCCCTACCTGCCCCTCCGACCCGGCACCTACCGGTTCGACGTCGACGTGGTCTGGTCGGACTGCGACACGCCTCACCGCGCCGTCGCCCGCCTGGAGGCGAGAGCCGACGACCAGCTCCTCGGTCAGGGTCAGCTGGTCCCCGACGAGCCAGCCGGTTCGGGAGTGGTGTCCTGCGAGTTGACCGTGGACCGTCTCCGCTTCGACGTGCACGTTCTCGTCTCCAGCACCGGTGGGGCCCGTCTCGAGGTTCCCCTGGCACTCAGCCTGTCGCCCGATCCCTACAGTCCGAACTCGGCCTGACCGGCGGCTCGGAGGGGATCGGTCACGAGGTCGGGGTACCCCCCTCGGCCGGGTGGCCCGGCCCAGCGCTGACCGCACGGCCGAGGAGCCGCTCGTAGCGGTCGAGGACGACATCCCACTGGTACTCCCGCTCGACGAAGGCTCGACCGTCGTGACCCAGCCGGGCGGCCAGTCCCGGGTCGGAGACCAGCAGATCGACACCGGCCTCGAACTCGGCGAACCCCCGGAAGGTCAACCCGCCACCACTTCGTCGGACTTGACCAGCGAGTACCTCGGTGCGACCCTGGGCCAGTACCGGACGGCGCTGGGCCCACGCCTCGGTGAGCACCATCGAGAAGCTCTCGAAGAACGAGGGTTGCACCAGGGCCACTGCACCGGCCAGAGCATCGGCCCTGGTCTGGTCGTCGACGTACCCGGTGTAGACGATGTCGGGATGTAGCCGCCGGTCGTCGGTCGGCCCGACCAGGACCAGCGCCAGGGGACCGGGGTTCCGGTCCTTGTAGGCCTCGAAGAACGAAATCAGCTCCTCGGAGCCTTTGCCGGCCTCCACCCGACCGACGAAGACCAGATACGGGCGGTCCCCGAGGTCGGTGCTGGTGCGGAATCGGTCCGGATCTCCGGCGACCTCGAGGTCGACGCCCACACCGATGACTGCACCGGAACCGGACGCGCCCCGACGCACCAACAGGTCCCGCTCTTCCTCCGTCGACCAGGCGTATCGGGTAGGGAGGGAGAACAGCTGGTCGTACACGGGCAGCCAGAACGCCGGCTCGTCGTGGGCGGTGGCGTGGAGAACGGTGGAGGCCAGCAGCGACGACACCGGAAGTCCGGCCCACGTGGGTGTGTACAGGTAGGAAAAGTGCACGACGACGTCAAAGCGGCTCACCTGACCGGTGAGCCACGTTTCCAGGTCGGGCAGGTCGGGTCCCTGGAGTTGGCGCCAGCGGTCCTGTTCGGCCGCCGGGGCCAGTGCGCCGCTCCACAGCACGGCCGCGGTCATGGCCTCGAAGGCGACATTGTCGCGGGGCGCGCACTCCGAGCCGATGGACGGTGACGCCGTCCAGCAGGGTGGTGCCCGCGGGATAGACATCGGCCCAGTCACCGGCGCTCTGGGCCCGGCTGGTCAGGACCTCGACCCGGTGGCCCCGTCGAGCCAGCCGGCAGGCGAACTCCCGACAGTGCAACTCGGCGCCGCCCGCCACCTCGGTCCCGTAGCGCTGCACCACGAACAGGATGCGTAGGGGACCAGGCAGCGCCGGACCTTCCGGTTCGACCATCTTGCGTCCGGTCCGGGCCAGGGCGGGACGTTTGCCGCCGGGTCCTCCACGGATGGCCTCCATGGTCCGTCCGTGGGCGTCGAGACCGTCCTCGAGTCCGGCACCGTAACGTCCGTCCCGGCGGCGTGTGGCGACCATGCCGGTGACCCGTCCGGCCAGGCGGTCGGCGCGCCGGCGGGCCCGGCGGGCTCGCCGGCGTGCTGGCCAGTCGCTCACCGGAGAGCCGGCTGGCGATCCCGGGAGGGAACGTCGAGCACGGCGGCAAGGAGATCACGTGCCCCCCTGTCGAACCCCCGTTCGGCCACGAACGCCAATCCGCCCTCCCCCCGCGCCGTCCGCTCGTCGGGATCCTCGAGGAGATTCCGGACGACTTCGGCCAACAGGGCAGGGGAGGCATCGACCGGCACCCGCCCGACGAAAGCGGGAAGAGCCCGGGCCGGGCCGACGTCGGTCACCACCGTAGCCACCCCGTGGGACAAGCAGTCGGCCACCGCGGCCGAGGTCTCACCGTTCGTCCCTGCCCGGAGCTGTACGGCCACCGCCGCCCGCTCGAGCCACGCTTCGTAACCCTCGTCGTCCAGGGCACCGGTGAAGGTGACCGACTGCTCCACCCCGAGGGTTGCGGCCAGTGCCTGATAGGACTCCCTCAGCTCGGGGTCCACCGGCCCGACGTAGACCAGGGACGTTGAGGGGTCCGTGGCGTGGATGATGGCGAAGGCTCGCAACAGGAGTTCTGGCTGCTTGATGTGATTGACCAGTCCGAAGGTGCAGATGATCCCGGGCTCACCGGCGAGGTTGCTGCGTCGGATCCCTTCGGGATAGGCGTACGGACAGACCCGGATCCGTGACCGGTCCTCGGGTCGGGCGTCGAGCCTCGGCCTGCTCGGCGGCGAACGCCGAGGTAACCACGAACAGGTCGGAGAGACCCACCAACTCGCGGCACATGAGCACACCGTGGGCCTCGGCTTGCGCCGGCTGAAGCCAGCCGTCGATCAGCCAGTCGTCGCTGAAGTCGGGGTACATGTCGGCCAACACCGCGGCGTTGCCTTCGGGCACCGCACCTCGGGCGGATCCATGCCGGTAGAGGCCGTTGAGCCGCACCTCGTGGGCAAGTATCACCGCCCTGATCCGATCGAGACGGAGTAGCCGGAGGGCGGTGGTGTGGTGCTCGCTGTTCCCGATACAGGCCACCACCACGTCGTAGCCACCCCGGGTGGCCGACACGTGGGGGAGGGCCCAGGCAGGATAGGCGTCGAATCCCCCGGTCGGTTCCTGGTCGGACGGTTGGTCTCCGTCGATGAACAGGTCCACGTCGACCCGGCCGGTGGCCACCAGGGCCCGGGCCAGGCGTTGGGAGTAGGTCGCCACCCCGGTGGCGGCCGGAGGCCAGGGGGAGATGAGGGCCATCAGGGGGCGCGGTCGCCATGCCGCCGCCGGGCGCCGACCAGGCCTACTCGGGTCGCGGTTTATCGTGCGGTACACCTCTGCGGTGCGGTCAGCCACATCGACCCAGCTGGGTCGCGGTCGAGCTGACCACTGCAGGAGGCGTTCTCGAAAGTCCTGATCGGTGAGGCCACGCTGGATCGCACGGGCGATATCGTCCCGATCAGTGGGGTCGAACGTGGCATGGGGGGCCACCTTTTCGAGGAGTGCGGAATTGCCTGAGGCCACCACCGGAGCACCACAGGCCATGGCTTCGACGACCGGAAGTCCGAAGCCTTCGTAGAGCGACGGGAACACCATGAGTTGGGTGCCGCGGTACAGACGGACGAGGGTCTCGTCGGAGACCTGGCCGGTGAGTAACAGCTGTCCCTCGGTGAGTCCGGCCCGACGGCCGATCACCTCGTAATGGTGAGCCCCATCCGGAGGAAGACGGCAGACCAGAACCAACTGCACCTGGCGGCGCACATCGGGAGGCACGCGGGCGAACGCCTCGATCAGGACCTCCATGTTCTTCCGCGGCTCCACAGCACCGTTGTAGATGACGTAGCGATCGCCAAGGTCAGGAACATCATCCCGGGCCACGTCCCGCTCCCGGCCCGGGTCGCCTCCGGGGGTGAACATGGCGGCACAGGCACCTCCCACCATGGTGATCCGGTCGTCGGGGATGCCGAGGAGGTCGGCCACGTCGTCGGCCACCGACCTCGACAGGGTGACGATGTGATCGGCTGCCCGGACCAGCTGGTGGCGGGCCCGGTAGCGGCGTCGCACTCCGGGATCGGTCAGATAGGTGTCAGGGAACTGTTCGGGGATGAGGTCGTGCATCGTCAACACCAGCCTCCTGCCCGCCCGGGACGCCTCCCGCGGCCAGATCAGCCTGACCGGGACTTCGAGGTCGTAAGGCGAGACGGCGTGGAAGATACCGCCCCTTTCGCTCCAGTCGGGACGGGTGGTCAGCGCACCGCTCTTCTCTATTGGCGCCGGCATATGCACCGGCGACAGGTCGGAGCGCACCAGCACCTGGTCGACCGGGATCGGCTCCATCTGAACCAGCGCGTTGACGAGCTCGACTCCGTAGCGGGCGATTCCCCGCTCACGGTAGTCAGGGCTCTGGGCTGCCTGCAGATCGACCATCACCGGCCCCTCGGACACCGATGGGGTCAACGCGCCTCGTCCGGTCGGTCGGGTCCTCCCTCGATGCCGCGCCATTCCCGACGGAACAGCTCGATCTCCGCGCTCAGGCGGACCAGGGTCCGGCCGATTGATTCGGCGACTTGGTCGTCGGCGTCGGCCATGTCGGTGAGAATCCGTCGGAGGTCACGGTCACTCCGTTCGAACTCGGCCACCAGGCGAGCGGTGACCTGCTCCATCTCCTGGGCCACGACCCGCCGGACCGGATCCACCAGGAGTCGGTCGTGCAGGGAGCGCACAAACCCTCCCGAGGACATGGCCTGCATGGTACCTGGAGCCTCGGGGACGGGGGACCACCGAAGGACCGACCACCCGGGACCGCGGTCAGAGCCGGAAGTGCTGGAAGTAGGCCCACATCACGTCGGTGGCGTTGATCTGGAAGGTGGTGAAGCCGGTGAGGGAGCTGATGGACCGGCTGAAGGCACTGCCCGGCCAGGCGTGCCCACCGCCCAGGATGATGTAGAACTCGACGTCCGTCCCGGACGGGCAGGCGTAGGTGCGGAGGATGACCTGGCTGGAGACCTTGGTATCGGTCGAGCGGGGATTGCAGCCGTCTTTGACCGCCCAGGCCTGGACGGTGGCCGGGTAGCCGGTCCCGTGGAGGTTGACCGGCCGAGTGGTCGTGGTGGTGGTCGACGAGGGCGGGGTGTGCGGACCCTTGCCGAATAGGGGGGCGAGGACGGCTGTCCCGATCCCGCCGTTGAAGTAGAGGATGGGGTCGGCGGTGCCGTGGAAGGTGATGATCGGGACCCGTCGGGTGGTGGCACACGGTTTGGGTAGCTGCAGGCCCGAGACCGCCCCGATGGCCGCAAAGGTGTTCGACATGGTGCAGGCCAGGAAGGACACCATGAACGACCCGTCCGAGAACCCACTGGCGTAGACGCGGGAGGTGTCGATGCACTGGGTCGACTCCACCTGGGCCAGTAAGGCGGCCACGTAGGCGAGATCGGGGTTGGCGGCACCCCGGTGCGTGGTGTCCCACATGACCGGGGTCCCAGTTCCGTTGGGGAAGACGGCAACGAACCCGTCCGTCTGGCCCAGGACCCCGAACATGGTAGTGATCGAGTGGATGGTGGCCCCTTCGGCCAGGCCGTGAAAGTCGACCACCAAGGGCCGGGGGACCGGAGCGCCCGCGGTGGCGGGGGCCGCTGAGCCGGCCGGTGCGGTCGGACTGGGCGTGGTGGGTGCCGGCGTGTTCAACAGGTACCACCGCGGTGTGCCGTTCACCTCGATGTCCTCGCGCTGGTTGGTCATCTCGGGCGAGGCCGGCTTGGAACAGCCTGACGAGGGGACCGGAGCGCCGGAGGCCACCGCCAGGGTGCTGCTGGTTGCGACTGGTGGAGCCTTCGTCCCCGAGGTGGTCGACGAGGAGCATCCGGCCAGTACGGTCATGACCAGGGCAAGGGTGGCAACGGTGCCCAAGCGGGCAGCATGGTGAGTGGGGAGCATCTGAGTAGAGAAGCACAGATTCGGTGCTGAAGCTGCTCCTGATCCGTTTCCGCCACCTGTCGACCTGTCACGACCGGCGGCTTGTTACCATTTCGCCCATGGCCGACGGACGCAGCCCCTGGTGACCGCGATGCTGGTGGCATTGTCCAATGGGCAGGGCTTCCTCGCCGGGTTGATCTCGTTCGTGTTGTGGGTGCTGGTGATGGTGTGGATCTATAACATCGCCAAGCGCAAGGGACGCCACGCCGTGGGTTGGGTCATTCTCGGGCTCTTCTTCTGGTTGCTGGCTCTCATCCTGGTGGCACTGCTGCCATCCAAGCTGACCACCGAGGCGTATACCGGCAGGTAGGCGGCCTCCGCCCATTCGGGGCCCGTGGGTCGGGAGTTGGGCTGTGTCTAGAGCCGGACCGTCGAGGGAGTGGACTCCTGGGGTTGGGGATGCCGTCTCCGTTGTCTTGCCTCCCAGCGGTCGAGCAACCTGGACCCGATGAAGTACGTGGCGATGGCATAGCTCCAGTCCGACGAAGACGTCGATGACGAAGTGCTCGGCCGAGTAGACCAGGGTGAAGGCCATGGCCAAGAGGATAGGTGACGAGGACGGCCCGGAGCCGCGGACGGGACCGACTCCAGAAGAACAGGCCGAACAACATGGGGTACGCGGCATGCAAAGAAGGCATTGCCGCGATGTTGTTGTCGAACCGGTTGCCCCCGGTGAACAGGGCCGCCGCCTGGTGTAACCCCACGTGGTTCCACATCACCGGGATGATCCGAGTGGTGTGGGCGAGGTGACCGGTCTGACTGGCCAACCACGGTGGCATCGCCGGATACAGCACATAGGTGAGGTAGCCGAGGGCGGTCAGACCCACGAAGAGGGGGACGAAACGACGGAACCTCGGATAGTCCCGCTTCCACAGGACGCCGGCGATGATGAATGAGGTGAAGAAGTGGGACATGTAGGTGAGCCACACTGCGTAGTCCCAGACGTGGAGGTTGTGGGGGTTGAACAGCCACCGCTGGAGTTGCACGGTCGGCGCCACCCCCCCGAAGAGGCGGGAGTCGAACCAGGTCTGGGGTCGGATGAACGGACCCCAAAGGGTGTCGCTGGCGTACCCGCGGAGTAAGTCGTACACGGCCAAGACGAGATAGAGGGGCAGCCAGTCCACCACAACGCCGCGTTTCCAACGCCCGGATTCACCGATACAGGAGACGAAGAGGGCCGCGGTGATCCACAGGATGATCACGTCCGACGAGTAGGGGATGCCGCGGACGGCCACGTAGATGATGAATGCCGCTCCCAGTGCTACCCACCCGATGCGCTTTTTACGGGCGGGCCCCGGAGTCCGCCAGGCCGAAAGCCAAGTCCGGGGACCGGGTTCACTTCCGCCAGGTCCGGACAAAGATCGTGCATCAGGCCCGACCGACGATTGACTGGCAGCTTCTGCCTTGCTGCCTTCAACCGAGGTCTCGTCAGCAGTGCTCGGAATCAGGTCCGCTGTGGCCGTGTCCGACAGCGCCGGGTCGACCGGCGCCGGGTCGACCGGCGCTGGGTCCGTCGGGGCTTTGTCCCCGACGGGATTCGTCGCTCCTGCTCCAGAGTCGGTTTCGGGAGTGGCCTCGGAACGCAGCATCAGCCGTCCGTCACTGGAACGGATGGGGTCCTGGTCAGGGCAGGTCTCCGACGAGCGTGAAGGTGATAGTTGACAATCATTATAGGATTAGTCATGTATTAGCCTCAGGTAGCTGGGCCGTCTGCGCATCCCGCCGGTGACCGGCTCCCGTCGCTGTCGAGGTGAGCCAGTGATCTCGGCTGGACCGGCCCGACCCCATCAAGGGAAAAAGGATGACTACGTCGCAGGACCGCCGAGTCGATTCGACTCACCGCCTCTTCACCGCCTTCGCCCGCGGCGATTTCGACGCGTTCCTGGGCGGTTGTGAGGATGGTCTGGTGCTCACGGTCCGGGGATCGGACCCCATGACCACCCTGGTACCGAAGGCCGACATCCCTGAATGGTACCGGTCGATGCGGCAACTCGCCGGTAGGGCATTCCAGGCATCGGTGAGCCTTGTCCTGGCCGACGAGCGGGTGACCATCGTCGTCGTGGGCTTCACCGTGATCCGGCAGGGGTGCGCCCATCACTACGAAACGGTCAACCACTGCACCTTCCGAGACGGCCTGCTGGCAACCTGGTTCGCTCGACCGCTTCAGACATCCGCCTACTCACGGGCCTGGGGACTGCCCGCCGAGTCCGCGCGGCTGCCGGCATGACCGGCGGTCATCCGACCCGCCGGCTGGTACCTCCCGCGTCCGACCCACAGGGACCAACCGGCTCGGTCGGTCCTGCGGCCGCGGTCGGCGGAGCGGCGAAATGGAAGAGGAGAATCGATCCGCCCAGGTTCCCGACCGAACAGTAGGCCCGAAGCCAGGACAGAGGCGTTCGCTCCGCGCTGGTGAGATCCGTGGCCGAGGCGGCTACCCAGCCGGTCACCGCACCCGGGTCGGTACCCACGAGCGGTCGGGTCACCGGTAGTGGATCGCCGCCGAGGCCACGCGGCCCGAAGTAGGCCACCAGTGGGTGCTTGCCCCGGCTCCACTGCTCCAACTTGTAGTACCCCTGTCCCCAGTCGACGTCGGAGTTGGTCGCGGCTTGGTAGGCGGGGGCGAACGGGGGGGAGACCCAGGCCAGGGAGTCGGGGACCGAGGCGATCGTCGCCCATCCGGCGATGACCACGGCACCGCCTACGACCACTGTGCACACCCGGGTGCGACGAGCCACCCTGACCACCGAGCCGGTGGCCACCAGCCACAGCGCGATCACCGGGAGTAGGTAGCGGAGCCCGATGTCCCTCGGTGTAAAGACGGTGAAAGCCACGATGCACAACGCCGGCGCCCCGAGTACCAGCGCCGCCTGCCGCCGGGTCGACCGGTCGATCCCGACCATGCCGACGAGCCCGGCAACGAGGAGGAGCAGGGTCGTGGGGACGGACTTGACCAGCAGGCTGCCCGGCCAGTACCACCAGCGGCCACCGGTCCAGGCCGTCCCCAGCAGGTACCCGGGGGACGCAATGGTGTCATTGTCGAACAGGAACCGGATTCCCTGGAGGTAGGGCAGCGGGAGGATCACCGTGGGATGGAGGAGTACTCCCGGATCAAGGAGCGCGTAGACGATCCATACCGACACCCAGGCGATCGCCGTCACCGCCGCGCACTCGATCAGCGCCTGTCGGCGTGAGAGTGGCCAGCGGATGGCCAACACCGACAGGGCGGCCAGGCCGAGCAGGAACAGCCCGGTTACGTCGGTAAGCACCGCCGCCCCGGTGACCACTCCGAGGACCACCAGCGTCCTGGTGGATGGGTGCCGCACCCACCGCAGAAGTGACCAGGACCAACCGGTCACCGCCAGGGCGAAAGCGATGTCGAGGCCGTCGAGGTGTCCGAGTCCCAGTACGAAGGGCGAGAGCAGCCAGAGCAGTCCACTCAGGGCACCAGCAGCTCGCCCGAACAGGTCGCCACCCAGTCCGTAGAGGAGGAAGGCCACCGCCACCGCCTCCAACAGGGGCACCAGGCGAGACCAGAAGGTAATCGACCGCAGTGTGCCCGCGTGTTGTTGGGCCAGGACGAAACGGGCGCTGTAGGTCCGTTCGTCGTTGGTGTCCCACCGACCGTTTCCCGGCACCACCGGACGACTGAGGAGCACGGGCAGGATGGCGATGACCTTGGGAAGGGGAGGGTGCTCGTCGTTGTAGGTCAGGTCGTGGTGCAGGACGGCGGCCAGGCCGGCCGAGACGTACACCGGTTCGTCGAAGGTGGGGGAGTCACTCCAGGCCTCAGCCAGCCCGACGGCCAGGAAGCCGACCGCGACCACGGCCAACAGCAGCACCGGCGTCCACCGGCGCCACCGGCGGTCGCTCAGCCAAGCGGACCTGGAGTCCGCGGGCGCCGGCCCGCCGACCGAAGGGTGGGCGTCGACCGGGGAGGAAGGGTCTGCATGGGTGGCAACAGCCGCGAAGCTTATCGACCGTCCACCCCGATCACCGGGTCAGCACCAGTCTGAACCGGCACTCACCGTCGATCTCGAGGGTGCCCTCGTCCAGCGTGAACTCGAGAACCTGGCCCCCCTGTTGCCAGTCGTGGTCGATGAAGTACAGGTGATAGTTGGCCGCGTCGGCGCCGTTGGCGCCGTCGGGGGTCCGGAACCCGGCGATGGTCCCGGTCACGTCCTTCCCGTAGTTTCGGCCATCCGACGTCTGAGGGTCCATTGCTGCGGCAGTCAACATCCGTGTGGTCATGGTCCGGAAGTGCCCATCGATCCGGATAGCGGCGAAGGGTCGACGGCTGGCGGTCATCTCGTCGAGCGCCTCGAGGAGCGAGCGGCGGTCGAGTGGACCGGTGCAGGTCCGCCGTGTGGCCGGCCGAAAGGTGGTCATCGCGGCGAACGCCGTCCGTTCCCCGGGACTGAGCGGATTGGCTGAACCATCGGAGCGGAGGTGGAAGAGGTGCCCACCCACGGCCAGCCACTCTCCTTCGCTCTCGACCAAGGTGCCGACGCCCAAGTCTCCGTGGCGTGCGAGATCGGCCACAACGATTCCCCTGTCAGTCTCGTCGTCGAGCCAACGGGCACCCGGGGTGTCATCGAGGGCGATGTCGCCAGACCGACCATTGCCGAACCCGGCGTAGGCGGAAAGAGCGCGGGCCAGGTCGAGCGTGGGTCCCCGGGTGGCCGATGTCATCATGGGAGGGCTATCGACGGGGCGAGCGGGGCACTTGAGCTGGGTCGTCGTGGGGTGCGGTCCGATCAGGGGTTGCCAGGGCCTACGCTGGGTGGGTCAACCTCGGTTCCTGCGGTGAGGTGCGCAGTTGGTGCGCCACCCTCGACTCGACTGACGGGTTCGACGAGCGCCCCGACCCGTGCAGCGTTCGTCGCTACCCTGATCGTCCCCTAAGCACTGCCCCAGGGCAGAACCGAGGAAGCAGGCAGTGACCGAACCATCCGCCACGCTCTCCGTCTCCGACGCTGCCCCGCGCCCGGATCCCACCGCGACGAGTTCGCCGAGCTGTCCCGGCAGGTGCGTGACGGAGGACTGCTCGACCGCCGCCGGGGCTACTACGTCCTCAAGATCGGGGGGTCGCTGGCCGGCCTGGCGGCAGTGGCCGTGGCCGCGGTGCTCATCGGCGACAGCTGGTGGAACCTGGTGGTGGCGGCTGGGCTCGGCTTTCGTGCTGACCCAGCTGGGCTTCATCGCCCACGATGCCGGTCACCATCAGATCTGCCGGCGCCGTCGCGACAACGCCGCCATCGGTCTGGTGGTCACCAACCTGTTCACCGGATTCAGCTTCGGTTGGTGGCTGACCAAGCACAACCGCCACCACGCCCACACCAACCGTCCGGGCAAGGACCCCGATCTGGCTCCGGGGATCCTGGTCTACACGCCGGACCAGGCCGACGACCGGGGCCGCTTCGGACGGGGCTTCGCCCGCTCCAGGTGGTCCTGTTGCTCCCCCTTCTTTTCCTCGAGGCCCTCAACCTTCATCTGGCCAGTGCGATCTCGCTGGCCCGGCGGCGCGACCGGGCGGCTCTGACCGAAGCCGCGCTCCTCGTGTTCCACGTCGGCGATCTTCTTCGTGGCGCCCTTCCTCATCCTCTCCCCGCTGCGGGCGGTGCTGTTCATCGCCCTCTCCCAGGCCCTGTTCGGCTTCTACCTCGGGGCCAGCTTCCTCACCAACCATGTGGGTATGCCCATCCTCGGCGGCGACGATGAACTCGGCTTCCTCCGCCGGCAGGTGCTCACCTCGCGCAACCTGTCCGGACGGTCGGTCACCGGCTTCCTGTTCGGCGGCCTCGACACCCAGATCGAGCACCACCTCTTCCCTTCCATGCCCCGGGCCAACCTCCGCCGGGCCCGGGAAGTGGTGCGTCCATTCTGTGCCGAGCGCCGCATCGCCTACGCCGAGCAGAGCCCGTGGCGCGCCTACGGCGCGGTGCTCCACCACCTCCGCCGGGCCGGTACCGGGTGGCCGGTCTCGGTGATCGACTGACTCCCGACCTGCGCTCGAATCCGGCTCGGGCCGGTTCGATCGATCCCTGCTAACGTCGGCCGGGCAGCTGAGGCAGAGCCTCGGGGAAGCCGGTCAAAGTCCGGCGCTGGTCCGCAACCGTAGGTGATGAACAGCGATGTTCCTCACGAGCCGGGATACCGAAGCGATGCGTAGTTGAGTCCATTCCCGTCGAGAATTGCGGCAGGGACTCGGTCGGTCACGGACCCGTCCAGGCGTCCGGGGCTTCCGGGTCGTTGTCCGGAAGTGAGGAACCGTTGCCATGTCCATCAAACGCCTCCTGGCCCTGGCCGCGCTCAGCGTGAGCCTGCTGGTGGCTGTCGCCGCGGCACCGTCGACAGCCCTTGCCGCCAATCCCTCATCCGGTGCTGCACCTACGCTTCCACAGGTTGCGTCGGCCACAGCCGGTGGCGCATGGCTCGGTCCCAGTTCAACGCATCGGGGTTCATCCCGGTGTCCGGAGAACCCGACCAGGCTGATCTGTCCTCGACGGCCAACGCCGTGCTGGCCCTGGCCAGTGTCGGTGATGACACCGTCGCTCTCAAAGGTCTCATCTACTTGTCACAGCAACGTGGATGCCTATGTCGTCGACCAAAACAACAGTGACCTCCCGGGTTCCCTGGCCCTCCTCATTCTCGACGCCCATGCCCTCGGAGCCGATCCCACCTCGTTCGGTGGCACCAACCTGGTGGCCCGTCTACTGGCCACCCAGCAGACCAGCGGGGCCTACGCCGGCATGTTCGGAACCGATGCACAGTTCGCGGACTACACAGCCGGTGGCTACACCCAGGGGCTGGCGCTGTCGGCGCTGGCCGCCGCCGGGATCGTCGGGACCAGCCAAGCCACGGCCGCCGTGAACTGGCTGCTCGCCGAACAGTGTCCCAACGGGGGTTGGAACTTCTCCGACAACTCGGATGACGCCTGCGCCGGCGACCCGGCCGATTACGCCGGCCCCGACACCAACTCGACTTCAGAGGCCATTGAGGGCCTGTCCGCTGAAGGGGGCCTCACCGCCAAGGCCACCAGTCTGGCCTACAAGTTCGTCAAATCGGCTCAGAACTCTGACGGTGGATGGGGATACGAGCCCAATGCACAGGACAACCCGGGCAACACGTCCGATCCTGACTCGACGGCAGAGGTCATCCAGGCCATTTTGGCCCTGGGTAAGTCGCCCTCATCGGCAGTGTTCTCGAAAGAGAGCGCCAACCCGGTGGCCACCCTCCTCGGGTTCCAACTGACCTCGGGTTCCGGCTCGGGCGAGTTCAGCCCGAATCTGCTCGCCACCTACCAGGCGGTACCGGCTGTCGCCGGAGTCACTAATGCGTTCAACCTGGCCGTCACCACCACCTCACTGCCCGGGGCCACCGTGCGCAGCTCCTATGCGGCCACCCTGCAGGCCAGGGGGGCTACCGCTCCCTACCGATGGAAGCTGGTGAGCGGATCGGGCACCCTTCCGGCCGGGCTCCGGCTCAACTCGGCCAGCGGAACCATCGTGGGCAAGCCCCGCACCGCCGGGCCGTCATCCTTCGCCGTCGAGGTGTTCTCGTCCCCATCGACCACCTCACCGACCACCGAGGCCATCTCCTTTAAGGCGTTCTCGATCGTGACGTCCGCGGCAACCTAGTCCCGAGGTGCGCATGCCCAGAGCCCGTGCCGCAGCAGCAGTGAGCCGAGGTGGGCACCGGGGGCTGGTGCTCCCGGTGCTCATCGGAGCCGCCTGCCTCTGGGCCCTGCCGACTCCGGCCCAGGCAGCCACCCGCCATGGCGGAAGCAAACGGGCGGGTGTCCACGACTCGACCCATCGCCGGGCACCGGTTGGGGGACGGATGTCGAGCGTCACCGGTCCGTCGCCCGACCTCACCAACGCGGCCGCCTATCTGACCAGCCCGGCCAACCTGGTGGACGGTTCGTACTACGAACCCTCGCCCGGCTTCGTCGACATCGGTCTGACCATCGACGGGGCCTTGGCCCTGGCCGCGGTGGGAACCGAGCCGACGGGCCTGGGCGACATGGTCGGGTACGTAGCGGCCAACGGCGCCGGCTGGACCGGGTACGGGACCACCTCGGCCTCGGGCAGCTCGCTGGGCAAAGAGGCGCTCTTGGCCGAGGTGGTCGGGGACAATCCCCGTGCCTTCGGTGGCGAGGACCTGATCGCGGCGCTCGACACCAGCGTGTGCAGCGCCGCATCCGCCCCGACCTGTGTCGCCTCGGGCAACTACGCCTACTCGGACTCGACCTACGGCCAGGCACTCGGCATCATGGCCCAACTGCGGGCTGGTGACGGTACCGGAGTGGCTCGCCCGATCGGCTATCTCGAATCCCTCCAGAACACTGACGGCGGTTGGCCCGCCCTGATCCCCCCGGGCGCCGGAGCGCTGTCCGACGTCGACAGCACGGCCATGGTGGTGATGGCTCTCGATCTGGACCCGGCGGCGTCAGCCGCGGTGCCAGCGCGGGATCGCCTGGATCGCCAGCCAGCAGGAGTCCAACGGCGGGTTCCCGGGAGCTTCGGGCGACAGCACCAACTCGGCCGCCCTGGCCGTGCTGGCCCTGGGACTCGACGGGGCAACCCAGTCGGGCAGGATCCGCTCGGGACTGAGCTTTCTGGCCGCCCAGCAGCAGTCCGATGGCGGGTTCGACATCAGTTCCGGCCCCGGCTCCCAACCCGGGTCCGACCTGCGCTCCTCGACCCAGGCGGTGAGCGGAGCGGTCGGGATCCCGTTCGGAACTCTGCGAACGCAGCCGCACCCGGTAACGCCACCCCCGGCCGGCGCCGGTTCCAGTGGCTACCGGCTGGTGGCCTCGGACGGCGGCATCTTCACCTTTGGCGGCGCCAGCTTCGACGGGTCGCTGGGCGACCGGTCGCTCAGTCAGCCGGTGGTGGGCATGGCCGCCACCCCCGACGGCAAGGGCTACTGGGAGGTGGCCGCCGACGGCGGCATCTTCTCCTTCGGGGACGCCGGGTTCTACGGCTCGAAGGGCCGGCACGCACCTGGCCGATCCGGTGGTGGGCATGGCCGCCACCCCCGACGGCAAGGGCTACTGGGAGGTGGCCGCCGACGGCGGGATCTTCGCCTTCGGTGACGCCACCTTCTACGGCTCGATGGGCGGGCAGCCCCTCAACCGAGCCGGTGGTGGGCATGGCCGCCACCCCCGACGGCAAGGGCTACTGGGAGGTGGCCTCCGACGGGGGCATCTTCGCCTTCGGGGACGCCCGGTTCCACGGCTCCGATGGGGGCAGCACCTCAACCAGCCGGTGGTGGGCATGGCCCCCACCCCGGACGGCAAGGGCTACTGGGAGGTGGCCTCCGACGGCGGGATCTTCACCTTCGGCGACGCCGCCTTCTACGGCTCGATGGGGGGCATGCACCTCAACCGGCCGGTGGTGGGCATGGCCGCCACCTCCGACGGCGAAGGGTACTGGCTGGTGGCCTCCGACGGGGGGATCTTCACCTTCGGGGACGCCGGCTTCGACGGATCCATGGGTGGGCACCCGCTCAATCGCCCGGTGGTCGGCATGGCCGCGGACGGGTGGCGCGTGACGGCCGCGGGCGCCCCGCTTGCGCAGCACGGCCCACCGGTGGGGGGCCTTCGGCCTGCACTCGTGTCGCTCGGAGTGCTGTCGGTTGCGACGGCTTCGTGGACTGGTTGTCGAGCGCGGGGGACCACCGGCCGGGGCCGATCCCATCGCCGAGCTGCACCACCACGCCGGGGTGATCGTGGTCGTCGACTTCGCCCCGTGGGGCGGCAGCATCGAACGCGGCTGCGATGCCACCCTGACCACCGGACTGCGCGGCGCTGCAGGCGGCCGGGTTCACCACCGCCGGTGACGAGCACGACGGTCCCGACTTCATCTGCCGGATCGACGGCGACCCGACCCCGACCCAGGATCCCTGCGTCAACACCCCGCCGGCCACCGCCTACTGGTCGTACTGGCACGCCGACGCCGGCCAGAACACCTGGAGCTACAGCGACCTAGGGGCGGCCAGCTACCAGCCCCTGCCCGGCAGTGTCGACGCCTGGGTGTTCGGAGGCGACCATCTCGGCGGGGCTCGGACGGCCAGCCGCCGTTCCCGCCGAGCGCGGTCCGGGCCACCAACATCGACGCCGGGGCGACCGACCACGACGCACCCCGCCCGCCACCACCCCGACCGTGTCATCGAGCGTCCGGCTCCGCGCGCCCGGTCGCCCGGGGCGGCGGTCCGTCGGCCGGCAGCGGCCCGGTTACCCACGCCGGACGCCGTCGCGGCGTCGCCGCCTCCGAGTGCGGCTACGACGGTGCCCTGCCGACGACCACGATCCCCACCGATCCACGGCGACGCCGACCACGGACCACCGCCGGCCACCGGCACCGACGCCCGGAGCGTCGACCGGATCCGAGGATCGTCGATGCCGCACCGGCCTCGACGCGACCATCAGTCGTCCGGATCTCCGGTCGCCGTCCTCGTCGGCGGGGCCGTCGTCGTGGCCCTGGCCGCGGCCGCAGCGCTCGTCGCCTGGCGTCGTCGCCGGATGGGCTGACGGTGCCCCCGCTGAGCCACGTCGAGCCTGCCGGGGCGACGCCGGCTGCCCGCGGACGCCTGCACCCCATCGCCTGGTGGGTCTGGGCCCTCGGGCTGGCCACGGCGGCCAGCCACACCACCAACCCCCTGCTGCTCCTGCTCGTGCTGGGCGTCCTGGGCTTCGTGGTGGCCAGCCGCCGGAGCGAGCGCCCTGGGCCCGCGCCTTCAAGTACTACCTCTACCTGGCCCTCACCGTCGTGGCCATCCGGGTCGTCTTCCGGTCCGTCTTCGGCGGTGACGTCCGACACCGACGGCATGCACGTGCTGTTCCGCCTGCCCCACATCCCCCTGCCCTCGTGGGCCGCCGGGGTCCAGCTCGGCGGGCCGGTCACCCTCGAGGGCACCCTGTCGGCACTGTACGACGGGCTGCGCCTGGGCACCCTGCTGTGCTGCCTGGGCGCGGCCAACACCCTGGCCAACCCCAAGCGGGCGCTGCGGTCCTGCCCGGCGCCCTCTACGAGCTGGGCGTGGCCGTGGTGGTCGCCCTGAGCGTGGCTCCGCAGCTGGTCGAGAGCGTCCAGCGGGTGCGCCGGGCCCGCAAGCTCCGGGGCGGCGCCCAGCGGGGGTTCCACGCCCTGCGGAGCATCGCCATCCCGGTGCTCGAGGACGCCCTGGAGCGGTCGCTGCGGCTGGCCGCGGCCATGGACTCCCGTGGCTACGGCCGCACCGGCACGCGCGTCCCGCGGTCGCGGCGGCTCACCGGCGCCTGCATGCTGGCCGGCATGTGCGGGCTGTGCGTCGGCGCCTACGGCCTGCTCGACGGCTCGGCGCCTCGGGCTCGGCCGCCATCCCCGCCTTTGCCGTCGGCGCCGCTCTCTGCGTGCTCGGGCTGGCCCTCGGCGGCCGCAGGTCCACCGCACCCAGTACCGGCCCGACCCGTGGCGGCTGCCCGAGTGGGTCGTGGTCGGTGTGCGGGATCGTGCCGGCGGTCGTCCTCCTGGCCGGGCTCGGCGTTCGCGCGCCGTCAGCCTCAACCCGTCCGACCGACCCGCTGGTCTGGCCCACGCTCCCGCTGGTGCCGGCCGCTGGCCATCCTGGTGGCCGCCCTGGCCGGCCGTGGCCGCCCCGCCGCCGCTCCGCGCCGCCGGCACGGCGCGTCGACACCGGACCGGCCGCCGGAGTCGGCCGCCACCGGTCGGTCGGCCCGACCGAGCCGGCCTCGCGACCGCCGGCCCGGTGGAGGTGCCGGACGTGATCGAGTTCGACCAGGTCGACCGTCACCTACGCCGACGCCGCCGAGCCCGGTGCTGCGCGACGTCGACCTGCGCATCGACGAGGGCGAGCTGGGCCTGGTGGTCGGCCGCACCGGGGTGGGCAAGTCGACGCTGCTCGGCGCCATCAACGGGCTGGTGCCCCACTTCACCGGCGGGACGCTGGCCGGCCGGGTGCTGGTCGACGGCCGCGACACCCGCACCCACCCGCCCCGCGAGCTGGCCGACGTGGTCGGCGTGGTCGGCCAGGACCCGCTGGCCGGCTTCGTCACCGACACCGTCGAGGAGGAGCTGGCCTACGCCATGGAGCAGCTGGCCGTGCCCCCCGACGTCATGCGCAAGCGGGTCGAGGAGACCCTCGACCTGCTCGGGCATCGCCGAGCTGCGGGACCGGGCCCTCGTACGAGCTGTCGGGCGGCCAGCAGCAGCGGGTGGCCATCGGCTCGGTGCTGACCGCCCATCCCCGGGTCCTGGTGCTGGACGAGCCGACCTCGGCCCTCGACCCGACGGCGGCCGAGGAGGTGCTGGCCGCCATCACCCGGCTGGTCCACGACCTCGGGGTCACCGTGGTGCTGGCCGAGCACCGCCTCGAGCGGGTGGTGCAGTACGCCGACCGGGTCATCGAGGTGCCGGCGCGACGGCACCGTCGTCGCCGGGCCGCCCGGCCGCCATGCTGGCCGACCACCGCGGTGGCCCCGCCGGTGGTCGAGCTGGGCCGGCTGGCCGGCTGGGAGCCGCTGCCGCTGTCGGTCCGCGACGCCCGCCGGCTGGCCGGTCCGCTGCGGGACCGATCTGGCTCGCCGACCGGTCCCGCCGCCGCCGCGCTCGGCGGCCGTCGGCCCGGCGAGGACCGCTGCTCGCGGCCCGCAAGGTCGTCGTCCGCTACGGCGCACGGTGGTCGCCGTGCGCGGCGGTCGACCTCGACCTGGCCGGCGGGCAGGTCGACGGCGCTGATGGGCCGCAACGGCTCGGGCAAGTCCTCGCTGCTGTGGGCGCTGCAGGGCTCGGGGCCCCGCCAGGGCGGCACGGTCGACGTCGGCGGCGTCGACCCCGGGTCGCTGTCGCCGGCCGAAGGCCCGGCGGCTGGTCGGGCTGGTGCCCCAGACGCCGGCCGACCTGCTCTACCTCGACACGGTGGCCGACGAGTGCGCCCAGGCCGACCGGGAGTCGGGCGGCGCCGGCGCCGAGTCGGCCCGGGACCTGCTCGACCGGCTGGCCCCGGGCATCGCCGGCGAGACTCCACCCCCGCGACCTGTCCGAGGGCCAGCGGCTCTCCCTGGTCCTGGCCGTGCAGCTGGCCGCCGCCCCGCGGTGGTGCTGCTCGACGAGCCCACCCGGGGCCTGGACTACCGGGCCAAGCGCGCCGCTGATCGGCATCCTCGACGTGCTGGCCGCCGAAGGGCAGGCGGTGGTGGTGGCCACCCACGACGTGGAGTTCGTGGCCGCGGCGGCCGACCGGGTGGTGGTGATGGCCGACGGCGAGATCGTGGCCGACGGGCCGACCGCCGAGGTCGTGGTCGCCTCGCCGGCCTTCGCGCCGCAGGTGGCCAAGATCCTGGCGCCGCTGGCCTACCTGACCGTGGACCAGGTCCGACTGGCCCTGGCCGGGGCGGCGTCGTGACGCAGGCCGGCGAGTGGCCATCTCGGGTCGGCATCCGGTCACGGGCGACCATCGTTGCTGGCCTCGTTCCTCGGCTTCGTGGCGTTCTTCTGGCCGTTCGTGGTGGCACCGGGCACGTTCGGCGACACCGCCATGGCCCCGCATCATGTTCGGCGCGCTGCTGGTGCTGGTGCTGGCCGTGGTGTTCGCCGAGGTCGCCGACGGTGGCATCGACGCCAAGGCCATCGCCATGCTCGGCGTGCTGTCGGCCATCGGTGCCGCGCTGCGCCCCCTGGGGGCGGGCACGGCCGGCATCGAGACGGTCTTCTTCACCCTGGTGATCGCCGGACGGGTGTTCGGCGCCGGCTTCGGCTTCACGCTGGGCTGCACCACCCTGTTCGCCTCGGCCCTGATCACCGGCGGGGTGGGGCCGTGGATGCCGTACCAGATGTTCGGCTGCGCCTGGGTCGGGCTGTTCGCCGGCCTGCTGCCGCCGGCCAGGGGCAAGCGCGAGGTGCTGATGCTGGCGGCCTACGGCGCGGTGTCCGGCTACTTCTTCGGCTTCATGCTCAACCTGTCGTTCTGGCCGTTCTACCTCGATCCCCACAGCTCGCATCGTCCTACCTGCCCGGGAGCCTCGTTCGCCACCAACGTCCAGCACTATCTGGTGTTCGACGCCACCACGTCGCTGGGCTGGGACACCGGCCGGGCCATCACCAACTTCGTCCTCATCCTGCTGGTCGGGCCGGCCATGCTGGCCACCTTCCGCCGGGCCTCCCGCCGGGCCGCCTTCGACGCGCCGATCGTCTTCGAGCCCGCACGCGGGCCGACCACAGCCGGGACACACCACAGACCGTGACATTCGCAGACGGGACATCGCAGACCAGGACAACACGCCATGCGTGGGAGGAGAGTCACATGATCAAGCAGACGTCGTCCGAAGGAGAAACCGTGCCCGTCGGGCCGGCTCTAACCAGTCGGGCGGGGGGAGCCGACGGGCGAAGTGGCACCGACTGGCTCCGGCACTGGCCTCGGTGATCCTGCTGGGGTCCCTGGCCACGCTGGCCAGCGGGTGTGTGGTCACCGTCGGCACCACGCCCATCGCCAGCTGCACGTCGACCTCCGGCGTGATCGTGGCCGTGGACTTCTCCCACTGGACCCCGGGCCTGGTCGACCGGGGCTGCGACGTCACCATCACCACCGGCTACGCGGCCCTGCATGCCGCCGGCTTCACCACCGCCGGGGATCAGCACGACGGTCCGGCCTTCATCTGTCGGATCGACAACGACCCGACTCCGGCCCAGGACCCCTGCATCGACACGCCACCGCCCACCGCCTACTGGTCCTACTGGCATGCCAACGCCGGCAAGACCACCTGGACGCTCAGCACACTGGGGGCGCAGAGCTATCAACCCAAACCGGGGAGTGTCGACGGGTGGGCATTCGGAGCCGGATCTCCTCCCAGCGTCACACCCGCCGAGGTCCGAAACTAGGACCCGGCAGCTCTCGACGAGGTCGGCCCTCAGGTCTGGTGGACGATGTGGTCGACGAAGGCCAGCTTGCGGATGACGGTGGGGGCCAGCACGAACGGGTAGAGGTCGTCGCGGCCCATGGACCGGTTGATCTGGTTGAGCGCGTAGGAGAGCTCGAGCCAGTGGTCGACCACGTCGCCGAACGAGGTGCTGCCGTCGGGCCGGGTGGGGTGGGCACCGAACCGGTGGGCCAGGCGCTGGCTCCCTGGGACGGCGGTCACACCCAGGCCGAAGCTGTCGGCGGTCTGCAGGGTGTCGAGGATGTGCAGGTAGTGGGCGAACGTCTCGGCCCAGTCCTCGTAGGGGTGCATGGTGGCGTAGCTGGCTGATGTAGCGGTCGGCCCACGATCCGGTCGTCGTCGGGCGGCGCGTCGTAGTGGCGCTTGACGGCATCGGCGTAGGGCTCGCGGTCGTCCCCGAAGATGGTCCGGCAGGCCTCCAGCACGTCGGGTCGGTTGACCAGGATGGGCCAGTAGTAGTGGCCGATCTCGTGGCGGAAGTGGCCGAGCAGGGTGCGGTAGGGCTCGTTGAGTTGCAGTCGGAGCCGTTCGCGGTGCTCGTCGTCGGCCTCGGCCAGATCGAGGGTGATGACGCCGTTGTCGTGCCCGGTGATGACCTTGGTCTCACGTGCTGGACAACAGGTCGAAGGCCAGCCCCTTGCCGGCCCGGTCGTCCCGTGGGGCCACCGGCAGTCCCAGCTCGGCCAGTTGGAAGACCAACCGTCGTTTGGCCATCTCGCCCTGTACCAGTTCGACCATGCCCTCGGTGTCGTCGTCCGATGGCCGGGTCCGGGTGAGGACGCACGACTCGCACAGGGCGTTGCCGCCCGCCGGCACCAACCAGTTGCAGCCGGTCACCGCTTCGGTGGCGCACCGTTGCCAGGCCCGGACCGGAGTGCCGAGGTCGACCAACCGGTCCGGCGCCACTTCGGTGAGGGCCACCATGTCGCGGCGTTGGTGGACGTAGCCCAATGGCGAGTTGCATCGCAGGCAGCGACTGTTGTCGAAGAAGACCAGTTGGCCGCAGTTGTCACAGGTGAAGACGCGGATGAGCAGAATGGTGGGTGGGGCCGCCGATCAGCCCTGCCTCCTTGCCCATTCTCCCATGCCCGTCAAACACGAACAGGTGTTCGACTACACTCGACAGTGATGATGGTGCTCCAGGGATCCCTGCTCGACGGCCTCGCCGCCCCCGGACCGAGGGAGTTGGGCCCGGAGCTGGAGCACCTCCCGCTGGCCGGAGGGGCCTGGGTCGACATCCGTCGGCACTGGGTCGCCGGGGCTGACGGGCTTTTCGAACGGCTGGTCGGGTCGGTGCCCTGGCGAGGGGAGCGCCGCCCCATGTATGACCGGGTGGTCGACGTGCCCCGGTTGATGGCCTTCTACGGAGTGGAGGACCGGCTCCCCGACCCGATGCTGGAGCCGATCCGGGCCGCCCTGGTCGACCACTACCGGGACGGCTTCGACGGGCAGGCCACCGCCGGACTTTGTTACTACCGGGACGGCCACGACAGCGTGGCCTTCCACGGGGACACCATCGGGCGAGGGGCACGTCACGACACCGTCGTGGCCATCGTCTCCCTGGGCTGTCGTCGCCGCCTGCTCCTCCGACCCCGCTCCGGTGGCCCCGCGCTCCGGTTCGAACTGGGCGGTGGGGATCTTCTGGTCATGGGCGGGAGCTGTCAACGCACCTGGGAGCACGGCGTGCCGAAGACGTCCCGCCCGGTCGGTCCCCGTATCAGCGTCCAGTTCCGACCGCCCGGGGTCCGCTGACCGCACCATCGATCGGGTGGGCGGGGCCGTCGGGACCTCAGGTCAGTGCCACTAGTCCGGTGTGATCGTCCTCGGGCAGATCGCCGGCGGTGGTGGCGGTGACCTCGAGCCACTCGAGGGTGGCGATGCCGCTGATCACCGAGGCGAAGGCGGCGTCAGCTGCGTCCCGTCCGGTGGCGATGCGGACCATGGACGGGCGGGGGGCCAGGTCGGTGGCGTCGAAGGCGTACCACGTCCCGTCGATCAGGGCCTCGAACACCGCGTGGAAGTCCATGGGCGAAAGGCCGGGGGCGTAGACCGAGGCGAAGCGGGCCGGGATCCCCACGGCGCGGCACAGGGCCACACCCAGATGGGCGAAGTCGCGACAGGTGCCCATCCCGGTGAGCAGGGTGTGCTCGGCCGAGTCGTGTACGGAACTCGAGCCGGCCACGTACCCCACCCGTCCCCGGATCCACGCCACGATGGCTTCCACCCGGCTCCGGACCCCCGATTCGGTGCCGAACTCGGCTACGGCGAACCCGACCAGATGGTCGGACGGACAGTAGCGACTGGGTCGCAGGTAGGTGAGGCGCTCCTGATCAGCGGACTGGTCGGTGACGCCGTCGGACCCGGTGGTTGCCGGCGTGGTTGCGGGGAACGGGTCGATCTCCGAACGGAAGGTGATGGTCAGCCGGCCGGGCCCGGCCAGCACCTGGTGGGACCGGGTGCCGTGCGGGCCGGGCACCTCACCGGGCTCCACCGACTGACCGTCGGAGGTCACCCCGAGCCGCTCGACCACCACCAGCCCGGCCGACGACGATGGCGCCAGCTGGACCACCAGTTCGGTGGCCTCGAACACGGCGAAGGTGAGCTCGCTCGACACGGTGCGCCGGTGGAGCGCGCCGCCTTGGTCGGCGCCGTCGATTGCCGTGCCCGACCCGGCCATGCGTCCATCCTTCCGTCCGCTTGTCCGCGGGTGCCGTGCCCATCGCGATCCGGCGACCTACCGGCAGGGGATCCATCTCCAGGCTAGGGCAGCGGCGGCCTCGCCCATCCGTTGTCGTAGGGTCGGATCGTGCCCGACCGCCCCCCGGCCATCACCCCCGCCGATGGCGCCGCGCCGTGCAACCCACCCTTTTCCCCCGGCTCGGTGTCGTTGCGCCTGTATCCCCACAACGAACTGCCCGCCACCCACGTGGTGGTCGAGCTCAGTGCCCAGGCCGGGCTGGCCCTCGACTCCGGCTTCGACGGCGTGATGACCAGCGAACACCACGGCGGGTTTCCCGGCTACCTGCCCAACCCCCTCCAGATGGCCACGTTCATTCTGGACGACCATCCGCGGGGTTGGGCCGCCGCCTGTCCGCTGCTCCTCCCGTTGCGACCCACCGTCCTGGTGGCCGAGGAGGTGGCCTGGCTGGCCGCCCGGCACCCCGGCCGCGTAGGTCTGGGCGTGGCCGCCGGCGCGCTCCCGTTCGACTTCGAGGTCATGGGCGTGTCCGGCCCGACAGCCGGCGCCAGCTTCGCCGCCGAGCTGCCCCGGGTGGTGGCCCTGCTGGCTGGTGGCGATCTCGGGCCGATGGCCGGCGACCGGGCCCTGGCCGCCTGCACCGACCACCCGGTGCCCGTGCTGAGCGCGGCCGTGTCGCTGACGGCGGCACGGCGGGCCGCAGGGAGTGGAGCCGGCCTGCTGCTGGAGGGGATGTCGACCGTGGACCGGCTGGCCGAGCTGACCTCGGCCTTTGATGAGGCCGGTGGGGTGGGGGCCAAGGTGCTGATCCGGCGGGTGTGGTTGGGCGACGTGGCTTCCGACTTGGTCGGCCGTCAACGTGCCGTCTATGACCGGATGGCCGGTGGGCGGGATCGGTTCGGGGACGACCAGACGGTGGCGGCCCGGGACCCGCACGTACTGGCCGAACGCCTGCGGCAGATCCTGGCCGATTCCGGCGCCGACTCCCTCAACCTCCGGGTCCATCTCCCGGGGATGGCGCCCGAACAGGTGTGTGACCAGATCGCCCGACTGGGTTCCGAGGTCGTCCCGTTGCTCCGCTGAGCCAGCCCGAGGTGGTATCCGGGGATCCGGGGAGCCGAGAACCGGTTGACCCCGGGCGCGGCTCCGAGCACACTGACCCGGGGCCCGAAGGACCGGCAAGGAGTAGGCATGGGACAGTGGAGCAGGGACGAGATCGAGGGCGCGTTCAGCGAGTACCAACGCAAGGCGGCCGAGGCCGGAAGCTCGGGGGACTGGAAGGGATGGTCGGACCTCTTCACCGAAGACGCCAGCTACGTCGAGCACCACTACGGCGAGTTCCACGGCCGCCAGGCCATCCACCGGTGGATCAGCTCGTGCATGGCCGAGTACCCCGGTTCCGACATGCCCGAGTTCCCCATCGAGTGGTACATCATCGACGAGGAGCGGGGCTGGGTGGTGTGCCAGGTGTGGAACCGGATGCGGGACCCCGGGGACGGGTCGGTCCACCAGGAGTACAACTTCACGCTGCTCAAGTACGCAGGCGACGGCCAATGGTCCTACGAGGAGGACATCTACAACCCGATGCGCTTCGGGGCCATGGTCGGGAAGTGGGAGGAGGCCAAACGGGCCGTCGCAGGGTAACGGGCGGTCCGGCCCGGCACGTCATCACCCGCTGCGCTGGCGGCCCGTCCGGCACTACCGTGCAGACGTGGAGCAGCGCCGACTGGGGAGGACTGGGCACCTGTCCTCGGTGGCCATCCTGGGTGGAGCCGCCTTTTGGGACTCTGGCCCCGAGGTCACCGAGGCGGCCCTGGCCGGCGCGCTCGAGTCGGGCGTCAACCACCTCGACGTGGCCCCCCAGTACGGTCGGGCCCAGGAGCTGCTCGGTCCGCTGATCCCCGCCGTGCGCCACCGGCTGTTCGTGGCCTGCAAGACCCTCCGCCACAACCGGGACGGGGTGCGAGCCCAGCTCGAGGAGTCGCTGACCCTGTTGCACTGCGAACGGTTCGACCTCTACCAGCTCCACGCGGTCACCGACTTGGCCGAGCTGGACGCCCGTTCAGGAGCGGTCGAGGCGGCCCTGGCCGCCCGGGACGAGGGCCTGTGCCGCTTTGTGGGCATCACCGGTCACGAACTCACCGCTCCGGCCGCCCATCTCGAGGCGCTGCGCCGCTACGACCTGGACACGGTGATGTTTCCGGTCAATCCCGGGTTGTGGTCCGATCCGACCTACCGTGCCGATGCCGAGGCGCTGCTGGAGTACGCCGGCCGGCACGACGTGGGTGTCATGGCCATCAAGGCGGCGGCCGCCCGACCGTGGGGCGAGCGCACCCACACCGCCTCCACCTGGTACGAGCCGTTCACCGAACGCGAACCATTGGAGCGGGGGGTCCGGTTCGCCCTCTCGGTCCCCGGCGTCCACGCCTTGTGCACCCCGGGTGACACCACCGTCCTGCCCCGGGTGCTCGAGGCCGCCTCGGCATTCGTACCCATGGACGAGGCCGAGCGCCAGGCGGCGATCGCCGCCATGTCCGCCGAGCCCAGTATCTTCCCCATGCCCACCCGGTGACCGGGTCCGGCAGCGAGCCCTCCGGTCCGCGACACCAGATCACCGCCCCACTGCAGGGCACGGTGGTGACGGTGGCGGTGTCGGTCGGTGATCGGGTGGCCGCCGGGTCGTCACTGGTGGTGGTGGAGTCGATGAAGATGGAGCACCCGGTGCCGGCCCCGCACACCGGAACGGTGGTGGCGGTGACCGTGACTCCCGGCGACCAGGTCAGCGCCGGTGACGCCCTGATCCAGCTGGTAGCCGGTGGTGCGCTCACCGTCCCGGCCGACGAGGCGGTCGCCGGCCCCCTGGCGGCCCGACCCGATCTCGACGAAGTTCTGGCTCGACAGGCCGGCGTGTTGGACGGCGGACGGCCCGACGTGGTGGCCCGTCGTCACCAGCAGGGTAGGCGGACCGCCCGCGAGAACGTCGACGACCTCTGCGATCCCGGTTCGTTCACCGAGTACGGCTCCCTGGCTATCGCCGCTCAACGGGGCCGGCGACCCCTCGATGAGCTGATCGAGCGGACCCCGGCCGACGGTCTGGT
The DNA here is from genome assembly GCA_963824355.1 of uncultured Acidimicrobiaceae bacterium. Classification (GTDB taxonomy): domain Bacteria; phylum Actinomycetota; class Acidimicrobiia; order Acidimicrobiales; family RAAP-2; genus Bog-756. The sequence goes on from CAWGOY010000017.1 coordinate 1,253,512, forward strand.
GGCCGGGGTGGGCCGGGTCAACGGATCGCTGTTCGGCGAGGACCGCTCGTCGTGCGCCGTTTTGTCCTACGACTACACGGTGCTGGCCGGAACCCAGGGTGCCCGCAACCACCAGAAGAAGGACCGCATGTTCGAGCTCATCGAGCGGCTCCGGCTGCCGGTAGTGCTGTTCGCGGAAGGCGGGGGTGGCCGACCGGGCGACACCGACTACGCGGTGGTCACCGGCCTGCACACCATGGCCTTCGCCCTGTTCGCCAAGTTGAGTGGTCAGGTGCCCTCGGTGGGCATCGCTTCAGGTTGGTGCTTCGCCGGCACCGCCGCCCTGCTCGGCTGCTGTGACGTGATCATCGCCACCAGGGATCCTCCATCGGCATGGGAGGTCCGGCGATGATCGAGGGCGGCGGGCTGGGCACGGTCCTGCCCGAGGAGGTCGGTCCGCTCGACGTCCAGGTGGCCAATGGCGTGGTCGACCTGGTGGCCGAGGACGATACTGACGCCGTGCGGTTGGCTCGGCAGTACCTGGCCTACTTCCAGGGGCCGACCGACGGATGGGACTGTGCCGACCAACGGCTGCTGCGGACGTCGGTCCCCGAACAGCGGCTGCGGATCTACGACATGAGGCAGCTGATCGACACCCTGGCCGACACCGGCTCGGTACTCGAACTGCGTTCGGGGTTCGGGGTCGGGATGGTCACCGCACTCATCCGGGTGGAGGGCCGTCCCCTGGGGGTGGTGGCCAACAACCCTGTCCATCTGGGAGGAGCCATCGACAGCGACGGGGCCGACAAGGCGGCGCGGTTCCTACAGCTGTGCGAGGCCCACGGGCTGCCCGTGCTCTTCTTGTGTGACACCCCGGGGTTCATGGTGGGCCCGGAAGCCGAGCGCACCGCCCAGGTGCGGCACTTCAGTCGACTCTTCGTGGTCGGGGCCGGCCTCACCGTGCCTTTTTTCACCGTGGTGGTGCGCAAGGGCTACGGACTCGGGGCCCAGGCTATGGCCGGCGGGAGCTTCCGGTCCCCGTTGTTCACGGTGGCCTGGCCGTCCGGCGAATTCGGGGGCATGGGCCTCGAGGGCTCGGTGCGGCTGGGTTTCCGCAGGGAGTTGGAGGCCGTGCAGGATCCGTCGGAGCGCGAAGCGCTGTTCCAGAGCATGGTGGACAAGGCCTACCAGCATGGCAAGGCCCTCAACGTGGCCTCGGCCTTTGAGATCGACGATGTCATCGATCCGGCCGACAGCCGCCGTCGCATCGTCGACACACTGCGTGCTGTGCCGCCGACATCCGATCGGCAGCGTCGCGGTGCGCACCTACATCGACACCTGGTGACCGCCTTCCCTCGGCGCTCTGGATCGGCGGCCGTTTCCGGCCGACGGTTTCAGCTCGGGAGGTGACGATCGACAAAGGTGCGGACTGACTTCCAGGCCGCCACCGCTTCGGGCACACCGAGGTTGACCAGCCCCTGGACACCGTGGACGCCTCCGGCCACCACGTCGAGCGTGGCCTCCACGCCCGCCGCATCGGCCCGACGGACCAGGTCCTCAGCGTCCCGCCGGCAGAGATCGGTCTCACCGACCTGGACGAGGAGTGGCGGCAGTCCGGCCAGCCGGTCACGGGAGGGCGAGGCCCACGGTGCCCGCGGATCCCCGGTCGGTCCCAGGTAGTCGCGTGCCCGGGCCCGCAAGAAGCCCTCGGTGATGAAAGGATCGCGCCCCTTCGGCGGGTTGGGGCCATAGCCGCGGGTGTCGAGGTCGAGCCAGCCGGACAGGCTGACGAGGGCGGCCGGCATGGGCAGGTCCCGGTCGCGGGCCCAACACACGGTGGCCAGGGCCAGGCCCCCTCCGCAGGAGTCGCCGATACACAGGAGCTCGGCCGGCGGCTGTCCCTCCTCGATGAGACCCACGTAGGCAGCCCGGCAGTCGTCCAGAGCGGCCGGACCCCGGTGCTCGGGGGCCAGGCGGTAGTCGACGGTGACCACCTCCAGGTCGAGCTGGTCGGCCACGAACTCGGCGTAGAACCGATAGGCCGATGCGTCACAGGACACGAAGGCCCCACCGTGGAAGAACAGTGCCGCCGTTGGCCCCGTCCTTCCGGTGGGACGGGACAACCGCTCGACCGGCACGCCTCCGGCCACGTTCAACACCACCGACGTGGCCGGGTCCACCGGGTGACCGTGGAGCGGCGCCATGCGCTGGCGGGTCACCCGGTAGTCGTCCTCGGGATTGGCGAAGTCCTCGGGCATCCCGGCGATGACCGCGGCCAGCAGATCGCTGGTCATCGGGTCGCACCCGGGTTGGGCGCGCCGGTCAGGTTTCCCGACCCGGCTGCCGGTAGATGACCACCGGGGTGGCGGCATGGGCTGCACAGTGTTGCGAGACCGAACCGAGCAGCATCCCGGTGAACGATCCGTGGCCGCGGCTGCCAACAACCAGGAGGCCGGCGTGGCGAGACGCCTCCACCAGCGCCTCGGCCGGATGGCCCTCGACCACCAGAGTGGTCATGGTGACCGAGGGATGGGCGGCAGCCACCGGTTCGATGATGTCGCCCAGCAGGGTCCGCGCATCGCCCTCGGGGTCGTAACCGGTCGGGAACGGGCCAGACGCCCCCAGGCCGACCGGCCACTGCCAGGTGGTGACCGCTTCGACCGGACTGCCGGTGAGTTCGGCCTGGTGGCACGCCCATCCAAGGGCCTCGATCGACGTGTCGGATCCGTCGACGCCGACGACAATCCTCCCCCCGGTGCCGTTTCGCTCGTTGCTGGCCTCAACCATGGGCATCCTCCCTCCGGTACCGCCTGGTCTCGATGGCCTCCAACCGGTCCATCCCCGGCCCGCCGGCGGTGGGCGACTCGTCGGGAAGCGTGGCGTCCGTGGCTCCCACCAGAGCGCCGAGGGTGGCGGCAACCGAGGACCGGAGGCCGGAGAGCGCGTAGCCGCCCTCCAGGAACAGGATCAAGCGCCCGGGGCCGGGAGCGTAACCGGCCACGGTGGTCGCCAGGGCGGCGAAGTCACCGGCCGATAGGGCGAGGTCGGCCAGCGGGTCGGCGCGGTGGGCGTCGAACCCAGCCGAGACCAGGACCCAGGTCGGTGCGAAGGCCTCGGCCACCGGGTCCACCACCTGCTCGAAGGCCCGGCGTACCACGTCCCCGGTGGCCCCGGGCGGAAGGGGGACGTTGACTGTGGCCCCCCGGGCATTGGCTCCGCCCATCTCCTCGGATCGGCCGGTCCCCGGGTAGCAGGGCCACTGGTGGACGGACACGTAGAGTACGCCCGGTTCGTCCCAGAACAGGTCCTGGGTGCCGTTGCCGTGATGGACGTCCCAGTCGACGATCAGTACCCGCTCGCCGGCATCGAGGAGTGCCGCGGCGGCCACGGCCACGTTGTTGAGCAGGCAGAAGCCCATCGACCGGCCGGCCAGGGCGTGATGGCCGGGTGGACGGGCGGCCACGAAGGCAAGGTCCGCCCGCCCCTCGTTCAGGGACTCGATGGCCACCAGTCCGGCTCCGGCCGACTGGCGGGCCGCGTCCCACGAGCCGGTGGTGGCGTAGGTGTCGGGATCGAGACGGCCACCACCCTCGGTGCAGCATCGCCGGAGGCTGTCGAGATAGGCGGCGGTGTGAACCCGGAGCAGGTGGTCCATGGAAGCCTCCTCGGTCCCGGTGACCAGGAGGTCGTCGCCGAGATGCAGATCGGCGAGGCCGTCCATCACCGCCGTCGATCCGGGCCGGACGTTCAGGGTGTCCCTCATGGCGGTGCCCCTCGGACGCCACCGGGCCGACCACCATCAACATGTCCACAGTCTGCCCCAGTCGACCCGGGGCGGGGGCCGGCAGGGCCGGCCCGGTACCCGATCCACCAGACGCCGACGCCTAGTGTGAAGCGATGTCCGGGCGGCCGTCTTGGGGTGGGGGAGCGTGATCGTCGACCGCGGTCGCCACCCTGGTCCTCATCGCCATCGTCGCCGTGCTGGCCCCGATCCTCTCCGAGCTCACCGGTCGGCTGGCCATCCCCGAGATCGTCATCCAGATCGGGCTGGGCATCATCATCGGCCCCTACGTGCTGGACCTGGCCCACGTGAGCAGCGATGCGTGACCGGCCTGTCCGACCTGGGGCTCACCTTCCTGATGTTCCTGGCCGGCTACGAGCTGGACCTGCAGAAGATCCGGGGCCGGCCCCTGCAGCTGGCCGCCGCCGGGTGGGCGATCTCGCTGGTCGATCGGGCTGGGCGCCGCCTTCGCCCTGGTCTCGGCGGGACTGGCCCGCGACACCCTGGTGGTCGGACTGGCCCTGACCACCACCGCCCTCGGCACGCTGGTGCCCATGCTGCGTGACGCCGGCTCATGGAGACGCGGTTCGGCTCCTACATCTCGGCCATCGGGACGGTGGGGGAGTTCGGCCCCATCGTGGCCGTGGCCCTCCTGCTGACCAAGAAGGAGCCGGTCCTCACGTCATTGCTGCTGTTGGCCTTCGTCGCGGTGGCAGTGATCACTGTGCTGCTGGCGGCCCGGACCCAGCCGCCCCGGGTGGTATCCATCCTCAACCGCCATCTCGAGTCCAGCGCCCAGCTGCCGGTGCGGGTGTCCCTCCTGTTCATCCTGCTGCTGGTGCTCCTGGCCGGCAACGCTGGGGCTGGACGTGCTGCTCGGAGCGTTCGCCGCCGGCATCGTGGTGCGCCTGTTCACGGCCAGCTCCGAGCAGATAGCCATCCGGGGCAAGTTGGAGGCGATCGGATTCGGCTTCCTCATCCCGATCTTCTTCGTGGTCAGCGGCATCCAGTTCGACCTGCACGTCTTCATCCAGCACCCGAGTTCGCTGTGGCGGGTGCCGCTCTTCTCGGCCTGATGCTGGTGGCGCGGGGCGCCCCTGTCTACCTGCTCTACCACCGGCAGCTCACCCGACCCGAGCGCCTCCCATGGCGCTGTTCTCGGCCACCGGCCTGCCGCTGATCGTGGTCATCACCAGCATCGCCACCGCCGAGGGGCGGATCCGTCCGGTCAATGCCGCCGCCCTGGTGGCGGCCGGGATGCTCTCGGTGATGCTGCTGTCCGCTTCGGCCCTCGGCATTGATGCGGTCCGCGGGGTGGACGGCGTCGCCGGCCTGGACCGGGGCGAGGAGCGGATGACGCCGACCGGGCCGAGGAGGTCGAGCAGTCGAGGGACGTGGACGACGAGCCGGACGGCCGCCGGGACGTGGTCGATCCGTAGCCCGAGTGGCCGGGGCGCGGCCTCAGGGCGTGGGGTTCTGCACCGAGAACCAGTCGCGGGCCTCGAGGTAGGACGAGAAGGCGGTGGCGATGGCGTCGATGTCGGCCGCAGCTCTTGGGCCGCTGCAGCTCGTAGACGTGGGGAAACTCCAGCCATCCGGTCACGTGGTCCCACAGGCGCAACGCCTGCCGTCGCCGGTCGGGCGGGTTGACCAGGACCGGGCCGAACAGCGCCTGGCCGTCGTCGAAGACGAGGGTGGGGACGCCGAACCCGCCCATGCCGGTGACCACGCTCGTGCTCGGCCAGGACCTCGTCGCCGGTGGTGGGATCGTCGATGGCCGCCCGCACGATGGCCGGGTCGAGGCCCATCTCGGCCAGGAGTTGCCTCGGCCACCTCGGGGCGGTGGGGCTTGCGGCCCTCGTCGTGGAGGGCCCGACCGGCGTCGGCGTACCACCGGTCGAGCAGCGCCATGTCCTGGCGCCGCAGATAGGCGCCGATCCGCATCATCGACCAGCCGTAGGACCACTCCCGCTCCCAGGGGTGCTTCTTGCCCTCGGCCCGGTTGATCTCCTCGAGGCTGAAGAACCGCCAGCGCGACGTCGATCCCGGTCAGATCCCGCACCTCCCGCATCCACAGTGAGGTCTGGTAGGCGTACGGGCACATGATGTCGAAGTGGAAGTCGACCGCCCGGGGTGGTTCAGCGCTCATCGGCAGCCCTCGCTCCTCGGCTCCTCGTTCATCGGGTTCCCTCCCCGTACTCGGACATTCCGGCCGGCCCGACCGGCGCTGGCCACGTCACCGTACACGGGCCCGAGGCGGAACCGACCGGAGCGGACGGCCGTCGGGCGCCCACCGGTCAGAAGTGCCCGAGCACCGGGTGGGGGACGTAGGGCTCCTCCAGACGGGCCACCTCGTCGGCGGTGAGCTCCAGCTGCTCGGCGGCCAGGGCATCGGCCAGGTGGCCCGGCTTGGTGGCCCCGACGATCGGCGCGGTGACCCCGGGACGCTGAGCACCCAGGCCAGGGCCACCTGGGCGGCGGGGACGCCGCGCGCCGCGGCCACCTCGGCCACCCGCTCGACCACGTCGAAGTCGGTGGGCTGGCTGTACAGGTAGTCGGTGAAGGCGTCGGTGTCCGACCGGGTGGTCCGACGAGCTCGCCGTCCCGGCTGCGGTTGCCGGCCAGCACGCCCCGGGCCAGCGGGCTCCACGGGATGACCCCGACGCCCTGGTCGATGCAGTAGCGGGATCATCTCCCGCTCCTCCTCCCGGTAGATGAGGTTGTAGTGGGGCTGCATGGAGACGAACCGGGTCCAGTGGTTGTCATCGGCCACGTGCTGGGCCTTGGCGAACTGCCAGGCGAACATGCTGCTGGCCCCGATGTAGCGGGCCTTGCCGGCCCGCACCACGTCGTGCAGGGCCTCCATGGTCTCCTCGATCGGCGTCCGGGGGTCCCACCGGTGGATCTGGTAGAGGTCGACGTAGTCCATGTCCAGCCGGGTGAGTGAGGCGTCGATGGCCGACAGGATGTGCTTGCGGGACAGGCCGCCGCCGTTCTCACCCGGGGTCATCGGCATGAACACCTTGGTGGCCACCACCATCTCGTCGCGGCTGAGGTACTTGGGCAGCAGGCGCCCGGTGGCCACCTCGCTGGCCCCGGCCGAGTAGGTGTCGGCGGTGTCGAAGAAGGTGATGCCCCCCTCGACGGCCGCCCGGACGATCGGCTCGGCGTGGTCCTCGTCGAGCACCCAGGGCCGGTCGCTGTCGTTTCCGAAGCTCATCATCCCGAGACACACCCGCGAGACTCGCAGCCCGGTACTTCCGAGATTCACGTACTCCATGACACCTCCAGGTCGACGACGCCACCGTAGGTGCGGGCGTCGCTCCTGCGACCTTAGGCGTCGAGGATGGCGCCGAAGTCGAGGGTCGGTGTCGCCATGCGGTCCGAAAAGTCGGCACTATCGAGCAGAAATCAACGCGCTGAACTGGGCCTTTGCGTCCGTTGCCTTTCTCAGAAACCTCACAGGTGGCTGTTTCCTCGTCTATAGGTTCGCCGGGTTGGATGGTGTGGCCGCCGGGAGCCGGCTTCTCACCGGGCCGTCCCCGCTGTGGTCGGTCAGTAGAGAAACCAGGCAGTAGAGAAACCAGGCAGTAGAGAAACCAGGCAGTAGAGAAACCAGGCAGTAGAGAAGTGAGGCGTCAGTGAGTTCCAGACGGGGCAAATGGTTCACCAGAAAGCGCGCCATCGTCGGTTTGGTGGTGGTGGCGCTGGTGGCGGCCGGCGTCGGCACCTGGCTGGCCACCTCCAGCTCGAGCGCCGCTCCGCTGGTCACCACCACGACGACCGTCCAGACGGTGTCGACCGGGACCATCCGCCAGACGGTGGCGTCATCGGGCACCGTCGAGCCGGCCAACCAGGCCAGCCTCAACTTCGGGGTCTCCGGCCGGGTGACCGCGGTGGACGTCACGGCCGGCCAGACGGTGACCGCCGGCCAGGCGCTGGCCACCATCGACAGCACCTCCCTGTCGGCGTCCCTGGCCCAGGCCCAGGCCACACTGGCCAACGACCAGGCCCAGTTGGCCACCGATCAGACCGACGGGGCCTCGGCCACCCAGATCGCCTCGGACCAGGCCAACATCGCCTCGGCCCAGACCCAGGTGACCAGCGCCCAGACCTCGCTGGCCGATGCCACCCTGACCTCGACCATCGCCGGCACGGTGGCCTCGGTCAACCTCACCGTGGGCCAGCAGGTCACCGGCTCGGGAACCTCGTCGTCCTCGTCCACCGGTTCGGGCTCCACCGGTTCGGGCTCCACCGGTTCGGGCTCGACGGGCGGCAGCGGTGGTGCCAGCTCGTTCGCCAGCGGTGGCACTTCGTCGTCCAGTGCGGGTGACCTCGAGCGCGTCGTCCAGTTCGAGCTCCTCTGCGGCCCAGGTCGTGGTGGTCTCGACCGGCTCCTACATCGTCAACGCCACCGTGGACAGCAGTCAGGTCGCCCAGGTGAAGGTCGGTGACCAGGCCACCATCACGCGTGACCGGCTCGACCACACCGGTCTACGGCACGGTGGGCTCGGTCGGCCTGCTGGCCACCACCTCGTCGGGGGTGTCCTCGTTCCCGGTGGTCATCGACGTGACCGGCAGCCCGACGCGGCCTCTACGGGGGCTCGAGCGCCACCGTCTCGATCATCACCGAGGAGCTCCAGGACGTGGTGGTGGTGCCGACCGCGGCCATCCAGTACAGCGGCAACGAGCACCACGGTGACGCTCGACTCCGACGGGAAGAAGGTGACCCAGGACGGTCGCCATCGGTGCCGCCTCGGGCGGGGACACCCAGGTGACCAGCGGGCTGTCGGTCGGGGACAAGATCTACGTCACCGAAGTGACCTTCCACGGTGGTCTCGGTACCCGGGGCGGCCGATCCGGCCTGTTCGGCGGCACCGGCGGCAGCCGGCTTCACCGGCGGCGGGCGGCTTCGGCGGCGGCGGCGGTTTCGGCGGCGGCGGCGGGTTCGGCGGATGACTCCCCGGCCCGGGCGGCACGAGTGCCGCAGGATCCGCAGTTGGATACCGATACCGCCGAGGTGTGGATCGAGCCGACCGGGCGACATCCCGGTCGTGCGTCCGCCGGTCATCGAGGTCGACCGACGTGCGCAAGATCTACCGGACCGGCACGTTGGAGGTCGAGGCGCTGCGGGGCGTGTCGTTCACCATCGACGCCGGCGAGTACGTGGCCATCATGGGACCCTCGGGCTCGGGCAAGTCGACGCTCATGCACATCCTCGGCTGCCTCGACGTCCCGACCTCGGGCACCTTCCGCCTGGCCGGCGAGGACGTCAGCACCATGTCCGAGGACGAGCTGGCCCACGTGCGCAACCGCCGGATCGGCTTCGTCTTCCAGCAGTTCAACCTGCTGGCCTCGCTGATCGGCCTGGCGCAACGTCGAGCTCCCGCTGGTCTACGCCGGGTGTCGACCGGCCGGCCCGCAAGGAGCGGGCCCTGCCAGCCCTGGAGCGGGTGGGGCTGGCCGACCGCGTCGAGCACCGCCCGGCGAGCTGTCCGGTGGCCAGCAGCAGCGGGTGGCGGTGGCCCGGGCCCTGGTCACCGATCCCGGCACTGATCCTGGCCGACGAGCCCACCGGCAACCTCGACTCGGTCTCCGCACGCGACGTGCTGGACCTGCTGGGCGAGCTCCACCGCGGCGGCCGCACCATCGTGCTCATCACCCACGACGCCGACGTGGCCGCGCTCGGCCGGGCGGACCATGCGGATCCGGGACGGCCAGATCTTCGAGTCGCCGGCGGAGCCGGCTGCCGACCGGAGTGCGTCCGATGAACCTCGCTCGAGACCTTCCGCACCGGGCTCGAGGCGGTGGTCACCCACCGGCTGCGCTCGGCGCTCACCGTGCTCGGCATCATGATCGGCATCGCCGCGGTCATCCTGACCGTCGGGCTGGGCGAGGGGGCCCAGCAGCAGGTCAGCTCCGAGATCACCGCCCTCGGGCTCCAACCTGCTGACCGTCTCCCCGGGCAGCACCACCTCCAGTTCGGGGATCCGCGGCGGGTTCGGCTCGGCCTCCACCCTGACCGTCGGCGATGCCACCGCCCTGGCCTCCAAGACGGTGGCCCCCGACATCGACGCGGTGGCCCCCACCACCTCGGAGTCGGAGACCCTGGTGGCCGGGACCACCAACTGGACCACCACGGTGGTCGGGACCAATCCCGTCGTGGCTGACCGTCCGGGGCCGATCGATGACCGAGGGCCGGTTCATCGCCGGCCACGATCTGACCACCCGGGCCGACGTGGTGGTGCTGGGCTCGACCACGGCCGAGGAGCTGTTCGGGGCCCGCGACCCCATCGGCCAGACGGTCACCGTCAACGGCGTGCCGATGTCGGTCATCGGGGTGCTCAACACGGTCGGATCCGTCGGGTCGAGCTCGTCGACCACCGCCGATCAGGACGACCAGGCCATCGTGCCCATCACCACCGCCTCGACCCAGCTGTTCGGCGGGACCAGCCGCAACTCGGTGAGCGACGATCCTCGTCCAGGCCACCTCGTCGTCGACGCTGTCGGCCGCCTACCAGGAGGCCGACGCCGAGCTGCTCAGCCTCCACGGCATCACCACGCCGCCGACGCCGACTTCACCATCACCGCCGGAGCACCTCGCTGGTCAGCACGGCCACCTCGGTGGACAAGACGCTGACCGTGCTGCTCGGGGGCATCGCCGGCATCTCGCTGCTGGTCGGCGGGCATCGGGGTCATGAACATCATGCTGGTGTCGGTCACCGAGCGGATCCGCGAGATCGGCCTGCGCAAGGCGCTCGGGGCCACCCCCCGGGTCATCCGGCGCCAGTTCCTGGTCGAGGCCTCGGTGCTCGGCCTGGTCGGCGGCATGCTCGGCGCCGGCCTCGGCCTGCTCGGCGCCGTGGATCCTGCCCCACTTCATCTCCGACCCGATCGCCATCTCGCCGGTGGCCACGGTCGGGCGCCATCGTGGTGGCCATCGGCATCGGCGTGGCCTTCGGCGTCTACCCGGCCGGCCGGGCCGCCAGGCTCCCCCCCATCGACGCCCTGCGCAGCGAGTGAGGACCGTCCATGAACAGTCCGGTTAACCCGAGCCCAAACGATCGATCCACCAACCGACAGCACCCAGAACCGACAACGAGGAATGACCATGAACACGCCATCAACACCGTCATCGACCCGCCGGCGGAGCGATCCCGGCACGGAGGCACCGGTTCACCCCGGCCCGGCGGGTCCTGGCCTGGTCGGCTCTCGGGCGTGGCCGCGGTGACCCTGGCCGCCTGCGGCTCGTCGTCGTCAGCGTCCACCACCACATCGACGGCGGCACATTCGTCGGGCAGGCAGCGGTGGCGCCGGCGCGGTACGCGGCCCGCCAGTTCCCCGGGACCGTCGGGCACCATCGCCGCCATCAACGGGACGTCGCTGGAGGTGCAGAACCCCAACACCGGGCAGACCACGGTGTCCTACACGCCCACCACCACCTTCGAGCAGACCATCACCGCCACCGCCTCCGGCGTGACGGTCGGCTCGTGCATCTCGGCGTTCGGCAAGCCGACCAACGGGTCGTCGTCATCGACCACGCCGGTCGTTCGGCGAGCCGGTGACGGCGACCACCGTGTCGATCACCCAGCCCGTCTCGGGCTCCTGCACCGGCGGGTTCGGCGGGGCCGGCGGGCGGCAGCCGGCGGCTTCCGGCGGTCCGGTTCGGGCGGCGAGCTTCCCCGGCGGTGGGTCCGGTGGAGGCGTCCGGCAGGTGCGGCCGGCGGATTCCGGGCGGGCCGGCGGGTTCGCATGCGGCGTCGGGTCCGGTCACCGCGGTGAACGGCTCGACGGTCGACGGTCAACGAGACCGACCCCCAGACCAAGAAGACCTCCAGCGTGGTGGTGACCCTCACCTCGTCGACCACCTTCACCGAGCGCACCACGGCGGCGGCCTCCGACCTGGCCGTGGGCAAGTGCGCCACGGCCATCGGCACCGCGGACTCGACCGGTGCGGTCACCGCCCGGTCGATCACCATCTCGACCGCCGGGGCCAACGGCTGCACCACCGGCTTCGGCGGCTTCCGGGGTGGGTTCGGTGGCGGCGGAGCCCCCGGGGGCGACAGCGGTGCTTGACCCGTTGGCACCCGAGGCGACGCCGACCTTCCGCCGACCCGCAGCCGTCCCGCCCCTCGACGTGGTTCCCGCGCCCGACGAGCCGAGGAGGAGTCGGTTCGGGATGGTTCTCCCCGCTCCGGCTGGCCCTGGTGGTCGTCCTGGTGGTGGCGGCGGTAGTGGCGTGGGAGCTGACCCGCGGATCGGCCCCGGCCTATCGGACCGCCGTGGTGGGGACGGGTACGGTGGAGGCGACCCTCGACTCGGTGGGTACCATCACCCCGGTCAACCAGGCCGACCTCAATTTCAACGTCTCGGGGACGGTGAGTTCCGTCGACGTGTCGGTGGGCCAGGCGGTCACCGCTGGCCAGACCCTGGCCTCCCTCGACGTAGCCACCCTCAATGCCGGCGTGGTATCGGCCCAGGCCGCCTTGGCTTCGGCTCAGGCCACCCTGGCCGCCGCCGAGGCCAGCGAGACCGCCACGACTCGACCACCGCGAGCTCGGCTACGGCGACCACCACGGCCACCACCACTGCGGCTTCCGGATCCTCCAGCACTTCGTCGAACAACCCGTCGAACGACCAACAGATCGCCCAACTCCAGCCACGCTGGTGGCCAGCCAGAGCCAGTTGGACTCCGATTCGACGGCCGCCACCGCCGCGCTCCAACAGGCCACCACCCTCTGCGCCGCCCCGTCCGGTTCGACCACCTCGACCACCACGCCCTCCAGCGGGGGTGGTGCACCCAGCACCTGCACCGAGGCCCTGAACCAGGCGTCGTCGGCCCAGAGCCAGGTGTCCGCCGACATCAAGCAGGTCACCCAGGACGAGAACGCCCTGACCTCGGCCCTCCAGTCCGACTCGGCCACTGCCGGTTCGTCCTCGGCTGCCGGCAAGTCCACCTCGTCGGCTTCCACCACCGGTTCGACGGGTTCCGCCTCTGCGCCCACCGCTTCCACCGCCTCGGCATCCAACGCAACGTCGGGCCAGGGCGTCCAGGCGACGAAGAAGGCCACGCCCCAGCAGGTGGCCGTGGACCAGGCGTCCGTCGACACCGCCCAGGCCAACCTCACCGACGCCCAACAGGCCCTGGCCGGGGCCAACCTGGTCAGCACCATCTCGGGCACGGTGGCCGCGGTGTCCATCGCCGACGGGGACTCGGTGACCGCCGGCTCGGCTTCCACCACCGGACAGGTCGTGGTGATCGGGAACGGCTCGTCCTACGAGCTGACCACCGACGTCGCCGTGGCCGACATCGGTAAGGTCGCGGTGGGCCAGCGGGCCCTGGTGACACCGGACGCCACCAACGACGACAGTCGATCGGACGAGGTCTCGGCCATCGGGGTGCTGGCCACCAGCGGAACCACCACCACCACGTACCCGGTAACCATCACCCTGGACTCGCCCGACCTCGGTGGACTGTCGGGTGCCGATGCCGACGTCGACATCGTCACCAAGCGGTCGGCCGACGTGACGACCGTCCCCTCGTCGGCGGTGCGCACGGTGGGGGACATCCACCTGGTGACCGTGGTCGGACGGCGGCACCGCCAACCCGGTGCGGGTGACCCTGGGCACGGTGGGCGACATCCTGACCCAGGTCACTTCGGGCGTGACCACGGGCGAAGCGGTCTCGCTGGCCGACCTCAACGAACCACTGCCCGTCCACCTCCACCGCCACCACCCGCACCGGGTTCGGCGGCGGTCTCGGCGGCGCCGGCGGCGGCGCCGGCTTCGGCGGTGGGGCCGGGTTCGGCGGCGGAGGGTTCAGCGGCCGGTTCGGAGGCTGAACCGACTGGTGGTTCGGACCGGTGTCCGGTCCGGTGGGACGGTAGCGTCGTCTGCGTGGAGATCGATGACGAGCCCTCGTCCAGGCCGTCCACGACACCGGTGTGCGCCGGCTGCAGCACGCCTACGCCGACGTGGTCAACCGGCGGGCCTGGCCCGAACTCGACCATCTGTTCCTCGCCGACGCCGCCGTGGTCGTCGACCGGCGGGCCGGCAAGCCGTTGGTCCTGACCGGCGGCGCTGAGCTGGGCGCCTTCATCGGGAGTTCCATCGAATCGTTCGAGTTCTTCGAGTTCGTCATCCTCAACGCCCACATCGACTTCCCCGACGGATGGCGCAGGGCCGGCACCGCGTTAGGCCGGATGTTCATGAGCGAGCTCCGCCAGGACGCTTGACTCCGGCCGGTGGACCACCGCCTATTCGGTCTCTACCACGACCGCTATCGGCTCCAGGACGGTCGGTGGTGGTTCGCCGAGCGTCGATACCACTCACTGGCCCGGGAGGGTCCCGACCTGGACGCCTTCCCGTTCCCGAGCGATCCGGGCATCGAGGTTCCCGGTGTCCGCCCGTAGGCGCCGGGTGAGCAGCCAGGCGGATCATCGGCCCGCGACCGTGCGACATGGGAGCATCGTGGACATGCCGCTCCTGGTGGTCCGCCACGCCCATGCCGGGAGGACGGAGCGCCTACAAGGGTGACGACCGGCTCCGCCCGCTGTCGCCCCGAGGCGTGATCCGGGCCCAGGAGTTGGTGCCGGTGCTGGGCGGATACCGACCCCAACGGATCCTGTCCAGCCCCTTCGTCCGGTGCTGCGCCACGGTGCAACCGCTGGCCGAGGCCCTGGGCCTGGCGGTGGAGTCGGTCGACGAACTGGCCGAAGGCCACGGTGCCGACGCCGTCCGGCTGATGACCACCATGGCCGGGGAGTCGGCCGTCCTGTGCACCCACGGTGACGTGGCCACCGCACTGCTGGACAGCCTGGTCCCCGACCCGACCGATCCGGCCCGCCGCACCGCTCCGGCTGCAGAAGGGTGAGGTGTGGGTGATCCAGTCGACCGGGGCCACGCCGGCCATCGTCGAACACCTGCGCCGGGCCGACCGGCACCGGCCGGAAGCCGCGCCACGACGGCTGACCACTACGCTTAGGGCGCCATGAACGACTCGAGCCGGTTCGATCCGGCTTCCGTCGGCATCTTCCGGGTGGCGGACCGGACGTTCGACGCCGAGTCGAGGACCGTCACGCTGCACTATGCATTCGACGACCACCTCGCCTTCGTCGAGACCGATCACCTTCGAGACGCCGTCCCGGAGGCGGCCGTGCTCGAGGGTCCCGGGCTCGACCGTGCCCTTCTCCACCTCCACATCGCCGCCGGGACCAGCTACTACAAGGCCGCGGCCCCACCGGTGGTGGTCGTCGACGGCGAGGCGGCCTGACCGCCCGAGAGGCGACTTCCATCACCATCTCTACGACGACGGGCTCCGCGGAGTTCGCGGTGGCCAACCGGCTCCCGGTCCCCCGTCCGGTACCGGTGCGCCCGGTCTACAGCCACACCGGCCTACCCCCGGCCTCTCCGGTACGGCGGACCGGAGGCCTGCTGGTACCGATCGGGGGTGGCAAGGACTCGATGGTCCTGATCGACGCAGTGAAGCACCTCCGTCCCCGCCTCTTCGCCGTCAACCCCCACCCACTGGTGCGTCGATCTGGCCGACCAGACCGGCCTCGACCTGGTGGTGGTCCGGCGGACGGCTCGATCCCCGACTGGGGCAGCTCAACCAGGCGGGGGCCCTCAACGGCCACATACCCATCACCGCCATCATCTCGCTCATCGCCGTGGTCGGGAGCTTCGTCTACGGCTACGACACCATGGCCATGGCCGTCGAGCGCTCGGCCAGCGAGGAGACGGTGTTGGTCGACGGCATCCCGGTCAATCACCAGTACTCGAAGAGCCTCGACTTCGAGCGCCTCCTTCGGGGGATCGTCAAGACCACCATCGATCCGTCCCTGGTCTACGCATCCGCCCTCCGGCCCTATTCGGAGCTGGCCATCGGCCGCACCTTCGCCCGACTGACCAGCTACCACTCCACCTTCTGCAGCTGCAATGCCGCGTTCCGGCTGTCGGCCGCGGTGGCCGACCGCTGGTGCGGGGACTGCCCGAAGTGCCGCTTCGTGGCGCTGATGCTGGCACCCTTCGTGGAGCCGGGAGTGGTGGCCGGCATCATCGGAGCGGGACCTGTTCGACGACCCCGGTCAGATCGGCGGATTCGCCGCCCTGATGAGCGACGCCGACAAGCCGTTCGAATGCGTCGGGGAACGCCGGGAGTCGGCTGCAGCCATGAGCATCCTCTCCCACCTGCAGCTGTGGAAGGACACCGCAGTGGTGTCGGCTCTGGCGCGAGACGGCCCGGTCCCTGGTCACCGAGGCCGATGTCCGTGCCCTGTTGACCCCGGACCCCGAACTGGGCCATCCGGACCCGGCCGTGGCCGCCGGCGTGGACCGGCTGATGACCGAGGTGCTGTGAGCCTCGACGAGCTGCGTGGCCGGCGGGTGGCCATCTGGGGAGTGGGACAAGAGGGTCTGGCCCTGGCCCGGCTGCTGCTCGACCGGGAGATCGTCCCATTGTTCCTCGACGACCAGGCTCCCGGGGCCAGGGCTCGGCTCGACGCGACGATCGGGCCCGGCCACCAGGTGGTCGAGCCCGGTCAGGTGGACTGGTCAGGGGTGGACGTGGTGGTGCGGGCTCCCGGGGTCAGCCGCTATCGGCCGGAACTGGTGCGGGCCACCGATGCCGGCGTCTCGGTGACCACGGCCATGGCCCTGTGGCTCTCCGACTTCGCCGGTGCCCCGGTGGTGGCGGTCACCGGCACCAAGGGGAAGAGCACCACCGCCGCGCTCACCGCCTCCCTCCTCCGCTACGACGGACTCGAGGTGGCGTTGATCGGGAACATCGGGGTACCGGTGCGTCGAGATCTACGATCGACCGCCGGTCGATGCCTACGTGGTCGAGGTCTCCTCCTACCAGGCGGCCGACGTGTCGGTCACCCCGGGGGTGTGCGTCCTGACCAGCCTGGCCCCCGACCATCTCGACCTGGCACGGCGAGTGAGGAGACCTACTACCGCGACAAGCTGCGCCTCATCGAGGCCGGCCCCCCCGGGGCGCTGGCCGTCAACGCGGCCAGCGACGAGGCGGTGCGGCGCACCGCAGGACCACGCCGACCGCACCCTGTACGGACCGGCGGGCCGGGTCCGGGTGGACACCGCCGGGTCGATGTCCGGCGATGACGACGCCGCTGGGCGACGTGTCCGGTCTCCGCGCCCCCGGGCCGGCACAACTGGTGGAACCTGTGCGGCGCGGTGGCCGGGGTCACGCTGCTCAACGGGCCGACTTCCGTCACGCCGACGCCGTGGCGGCCGCGGTCGACGGCTTCGACGGCCTGCCGTCCCGGTGCCGGACGGTAGGCCAACGGGACGGCGTGACCTTCGTGGACGATGCCCTGGCCTCCAATCCGTTCGCCACCGAGGCGTCCGTCGACGCCTTTCCCGGTCGGGAGCTGGCCGTCATCCTGGGTGGCGCCGACCGTGGGGTCGATCCCGGCCGGGCTGGTCGAGGCTCTGGCCGCCCGCCGACCGCCGCCGCGGGTGGTGGTCTTCCCCCCGGCCCCCAAGGCCCTGCTCGACGCCCTGGCCACGGTGCGCCGTGCCGACGGCTCGCACCTGGACGTGGAGGTGGCCCCCGACCTGGCCGGGGCGGTGGTCGCCGCTGCCCACCGAGCCCCCGCCGGCGGCGTGGTCCTCTTCTCCCCGGCCGCACCCACCCCGGATGGCGAGGGTGGGTTCGCCCGGCGCAGCCGGCAGTTCGCTCAGGCGGCCGGGCTGGCCGGGCCGGGGGACAGTAATGGCTCCGTCGGTGGTACGTGCGACGAATGGATTGACAGACCCGGGCGGCGGCGGCAACGGTGGACGGGCCAACAAAGGAGACCCGGCATGACGCTTGTCACCATCATCGACACCGAATCCCGCACGGTGGAGGCCACCATCGAACGAGGACGGGAAGCGCTGTCCTCCTCGACGTCGACCGCCTGCCCGAGGCCCTCGGGCTGGGAGCTCAAGCCGTCCGGGCTGTGCCAGCGACGAGGTCGTGCGTCCCGGCGCGATGTCGCCGCCCTGAAGGTGGGCGGCCGTCTCGACCTTGTGGCCGTGGCCCGGGCCCTCGGCCGGCCGATCGTGGTCGACGCCGATGCCGGGTTGGTGGCCGTGGCCCTGTCGGGCGAAGTGCGGCGCCGGGCGCTCGAGGACCTGCAGGCCCCCGACTTCGAGCTACCGGATGTGGACGAGAAACTGCACGGCCTCAGCGAGTGGGCCGGCAAGAAGAAGGTGCTGGTGGCCTTCTCCAGCTGGTGCGGGTGCCGCTACGACCTGCCCGGCTGGCAGGATCTCCACGACGAACTGGCCCCCGAGGGCTTCACCATGGTGGCGGTGGCCCTCGACCAGACGGCCGACGACGTACGACCCTGGGTCGACGGCATCACCATGCCGGTGCTCTACGACCCCAACCACGTGCTCACCGAGTCCTACGCCATCTCCAACGTCCCCACAGTGGTGTGGATCGATGAGGAGGACAACATCGCCCGGCCCAACGGCCTGGCCCACGGGACCGACCTGTTCGCCGACTACACCGGCGTGAAGTCGGGTCCCCATCTCGACGAGATCCGACGTTGGGTCAGAGACGGCGTCGTGCCGGTCACTCCCGAGGAGGCCCGTGCTGCAGTGGGTGATCTCTCCGAGGACGAGGTGCTGGCCCGCCTCCACTTCCGGGTGGCCGCCGAGGCCCACCGCCGGGGCGATCAGGAGACCACCCGGCGTCACGTGACCCGGGCTTCGGAGCTGGCCCCCGACGATTTCACCATCTGGCGGGCCGGCATGCCGTTGGTGGGCGAGGACCCCTTCGGGGACGTCGTCTTGGAGAAGTATGACCAGTGGAAGCAGGACGGCATGCCCTACCACGGGCTCCCGCCGGTGGAGGGCGACGAACCGGTGGCCTGACCGTTCGGCGGTGGGCGGCCCCACTGCGGTTGGCCTACGGTTGCCCGGATGATCCGCTACGACGTCGGCGATGACAGTGTGGCTCGTCTGGTCCTCGACCGGCCAGAGGCCAAGAACGCCCTCACGCCGCAGATGCGGGACGAGATCGTCGAGCGGGTCCGGGCGGTACGGTCCGATCCGGAGGTCCGGGCCCTCCTGATCACCGGCGTGGGTGACGCGTTCTGCTCCGGGATGGACCTGCGCCAGTCGACGGTGGCCGGCGCGGGAACGGCCGGCTTCAATCCCCGCAACACCTCGGAGACCCTACGCAACGGGGTCCAGGCCTTCATCCGCGAACTCTGGGAGCTGGACAAGCCCACCGTGGCCGCGGTCAACGGCACCGCGGTCGGGCCGGGGGCCCATCTGGCCCTGGCCTGCGATTTCGTCCTGGTCCACGAACAGACCCGCTTCGTGTGGTCGTTCGCCCGTTGGGGTCTGGTGGTCGACGCTGGCGGCGCGTACCTGCTGCCCCGGTTGGTCGGGCTGCCCCGGGCCAAGGCCATGGTCATGCTGGGGGAGGGGGCTAAAGGACCCGAGGCGGTCGCCCTCGGCCTGGCCTACCGGTGCTGTGCCACGTCCGAGGCGCTGGCTGAGGAGGCCACCGCACTGGCCGCCCGGCTGGCCGCCGGCCCGGTGCGGTCGCTCGGTCTGTCCAAGCAGCTGCTCAACGCCACGTTCGAGACCGGCCTTTCTGCGTCGCTCGACCGGGAGGCCCAGGCCCAGGCCATGGCGGCGGTGTCGGCGGAGATGGCCGAAGGGATGGCCGCATTCGCCGAGAAGCGGCCTCCCGACTTCCGCTCGGTCGGCTGAGGGCAACGCGATTCGAGCCCGGTCGATGGGGGCGCGGTCCTTGCTGGGCACGGTATCCTGCCTCCGGCAACGTGGAATCTCCGGTTGGCCCGGCCTGGCGAGGACCAGGTGAGGCCCGAGTACGAGGGGCCCGCATGGACAGCGTCAACCCGGAACCGAAGTGGATGGATGCGGCGGTGGTACGGCACCACCGGGCCTGGCGGCGCCCCGCGGCGCGGCCGGGGACGCCCACGGCCCTGAGGACGGGACGCTTGACCGTGGACTACGAGCTGACCGAAGACCAGCAACTGTTCTGGGAGACCACCCGCAAGTTCCTCGAGGACACCTGTCCCCTCGTCGAGGTCCGACGGTTGGCCGACGAGGAGCCCGGGGGCTTCGACCGCAGTTGGTGGCGGCGGGGCTGCGAGCTCGGCTGGGTTTCCATGCTGGTGGCCGAGGAGCACGGTGGTGGATCGGTCACCGGTGCCGGGCTGTCCGACCTGTGCCTGGTGGCCGAGGAGATGGGCACGCTGGTCTCGCCGGGACCGCTGATTCCCACCAACGTGGTGGCTGCCGCCCTGTCCAGGTCGGGTACCGCCGACCAGCGTGGTGCACTGGCCGGCCTGGTCAACGGAGAGACCATGGCCACCTGGTGTCCGACCGATGCCTGCTTCGGTTCGGGGCCGTCGGTGGCCGAGCCGGACGGCGACATCCGGGCTGTAGCGCAGGGGGACGGCTATGTGCTCTACGGGTCGTCCGCGCCGGTGGAGGCAGCCGGGCAGGCCGATCTGTTCTTGGTTGACGGCCCGATCGGACGCCGGCCTCGACCCAGTTCGTGGTGCCGGCCGGGAGCCCCGGGCTCACCGTGCATCGGTCGGGCAGCCTCGATCTGGTCCGTCGGTTCGGCTCACTCCACTTCGACCAGGTTTAGCTGGGCGCCGACGCGGTGCTCGGCCGGGTGGGCGAGGCGGACGAGGACGTCGAGCGCCAGCTGCAGGACGCCGTCGTCCTGCAGTGCGCGGAGATGGCCGGTGCCGTCGACCGGGTCTTCGCCTTCACCGTCGAGTACGCCGAGGACCGCTACTCCTTCGGCCGTCCCCTGGTCTCCTACCAGGCCCTCAAGCACCGGTTCGCCGACATGAAGCTGTGGCTGGAGGCGTCCCACGCCACTGCCGGTGCCGCCGCCCGGGCCGTCGACACCGGTTCGCCCCTGGCCGGGGAGCTGGTCAGCGTGGCCAAGTCCTACATCGGCGACCACGGACCGACCATCCTCTCGGAGTGCGTGCAGTTCCACGGAGGTATCGGGGTGACCTGGGACCACGACCTCCACCTCTACCTCCGTCGGGTGGTGCAGGACCGTGCGCTGTTCGGGACGCCCCGCCTCCACCGGGAGCGGGTGGCGGCGGCCATGGGGATCTGAGCAGTGGAGGAGTGGAGATGGCTGAGGTGATCGTTGCGGAGGACGGGGGAGCCGAGGAGGTCGAGGCATTCCGGCTGCGGGCCCGGCGGTGGTTGTCGGAGAACATGCCGCGGCTTCCCGAGGGCATGGACAACTGGCACCTGACCGCTGGAGGACGAGATGGCCGTACGGGCCCGTCGCCTCCAGCGGACCCTGTTCGACGGCGGGTTCGCCGGCCTCTGCTACCCGGTCGAGTACGGCGGCCAGGGTCTGAGCCGGGCCCACCAGCGGGCCTTCACCCAGGAGTCGATCGGCTACCAGATGCCCACCACCTTCAACGTCCCCACCCTGTCCATCCTGGCGCCGACCCTGCTCGACTTCGGGACCGAGGAGCAGAAGAAGCGGCACATCCCGGCCATCCTGGCCGGCGACGAGCTGTGGGTGCAGTTCCTGTCCGAGCCCAGCGGCGGTTCGGATCTGGCCGGTCTGGTGACCCAGGCCACCCGGGACGGGGACGTGTTCGTGCTCAACGGTTCGAAGATCTGGAGCTCGGGAGCGTTCCGGGCCGACTACGCCCTGTGCCTGGCCCGCACCGACCCCCACGTGCCCAAGCACCAGGGCCTGACCATGTTCATCCTCAAGATCCACCAGCCCGACATCGAGGTCCAGCGGATCAAGATGGTCAACGGCACGGCCGAGTTCTGTCAGGAGTTCTTCGACGACGTCCTCGATGCCCGGCCACCGACGTGGTCGGCCAGGTCAACGACGGCTGGACGGTGGCCTCGCGGCTGCTCTACCACGAGCGGGACGCGGTGGGCGGTGGCTCGCCCTACGTGAGCGGCCGGTCGATGGGCGGCGCCGGCAGGGCGGCCAGCGGACCGATCTGGTCGAGCTGGCCCGGGCCACCGGCCAGACCGACGATCCCATCGTCCGCCAGCTGGTGGCCGAGGCCCGGGTCAACGACCGGGTGCAGGGCCAGCTCATCGGCCGGGTGACCCAGGGGATCCGCACCGGGGCGCTGCCCGGCCCGGCCGGGGCCCTGTCCCGACTGTTCGCGGCCACCAACTCCGAGCGCCGGATCGACATCGGTCTCGAGATGGCCGGCGGCCGCCGGGGCATGTGGAGCGAGGGCGACCCGGCCGGCCGCTGGGGTGATGGCCTACCTGTCCCGTCAGGCCAACAGCCTGGGCGGCGGGAGCAACGAGATGCAGCGCAACATCATCAGCGAGCGGGTACTCGGGATGCCCCGCGAGTACGCCGCCGACCGCGACCGGCCCTTCGACGAGGTGCGCCACAACCGCTCACCCCAGCGGAACTCGTAGGCCTCGGGCCGGGCCCTCCGGTCAGGAGGCCAGGTCGAGCTTCATCAGGTGGCTCAGGTTGCCACCCATGATCTTGGCCACGTCATCGTGGGGTAGGCCCTCCAGCTCGTCGACGAAGCTGATGGGATCGGCCATGCCCTCGGGGTGCGGGTAGTCCGACCCGAACAGGATGCGGTCGGCACCGAGGATGCTCGATGAGGCCCCTCGGGTCCTCCTCGTGGAACGGGTGGACGTAGATGTTCCGCTTGAACACCTCGACCGGGTCCTCGTCGAAGGAGTGGGGTGCCGACTTCGTAGGCGTGCTCCATGGCGCTGAGCAGTGGCCGGACCCAGTTGGCTGCCGTTCTCCACCGGGGCGAACCGCAGGTCGGGGAAGCGGGAGCAGAGCCCGTGGCCGATGAGCGAGGCGACGGTGTCGGTGATGGCCCGGCCCCCGTGGCCGATGATGGCCTGGAACCCCGAGCCCCCCTTGAACGGGGTCATCTCGTCGGTGATGCCCTCCCATTCGTTGAGGTAGCGCTGGTAGCCGCTGTCCGAGGCGTGCATACCGACCAGGATGCCGGCGTCGGCGACCAGCTGCCAGAACGGGTCGAACTCGGGCAGGGCCATCGAGCGGGGCCCCATGAACCCCCAGACCGGCGCCGGCCGGACCAGGATGATGCGGGCCCCGCGCTCGAGCACCCACTCCAGCTCCTTGATGGCCTGGTCCACGATGCCCAGGTGGATCACCGGGGTGGGGAAGATGCGGTTCTCGTAGTTGAAGGTCCAGTGCTCGTGCATCCACTGGTTGAGGGCGTGGACCACCGCGTGGGTGGCGGCGGGTCGCCCCGCAGCCGCTCCTCGAGCAGGCTGGCCAGGGTGGGCCACATGAGGGCCCGGTCGATGCCCAGCTCGTCCATGAGGCTCCAGCCGGGGCTCGGGGGCCATGAAGCCGGGGAGAGCCTTGATCGGCTTGCCCATGATCTCCCGTCGGGACTTGCCCTCGGGGTTGCCGTTCTTGAAGTACTCCTCCTGGGCCCCCGGGGCGGCCACCACCGAGAAGGTCGGGTTGGGGATGTACTCGCTGATCTGGCCCTTGACCGCGATCTTGGTGCGCCCGTTGACCTCGACGTACTGGATGAGTCCGTCGTACTCGGGAGGAAGGAACTTGGTGAAGGCGTCCGTGGTCTCGTAGAGGTGGTTGTCGGCGTCGAACACCGGAAAGTCGAGCGTTCGTGTGGCCATGGTCGTGCTCCTTCTGCTCTTCCTACATTGCGCTGTCCGGCTCAGCCCCCAGGGGGCCGGGGAGGACCCCGACCCGGCAGTAGCCTGCCTGCGCACCCCTCGCCACCAACGCTAACAGGAGCGATTGCCTGGTGGAAATGGCGTTGCGCTACCATCCGGGCGATCCGGAGGGGGCCGCGTCGCCAGCAGGTACCGGTGCCGTCGGCACGATTCCGGCAAGAGCCGTCGGGGAGCCCGGGGGGCGACAGCACATGGACAGGGTGAGGTCGACGTGAGCGAGGTCGACGTGAGTGACCCGGGCGCCGTCCCCGAGGTCGAAGAGGGCATCCCCTACGGCACCCGTCTGGGCCAGGTGGCCGCCGAGGGCGGGGACGCCACCGCGGTGGTCTTCGTGGCCGAGGACGGCGGCGAGCAGTCGATCAGCTGGCGCGAGCTCGACACCCGCTCCACCCGGCTGGCCCACGTGTTCGCCGACCACGGCCTGGGGGTGGGCGACCCGCTGGCCATGTGCCTGCGGAACTCGCCCGAGCACCTGGTGGCCGGTTTCGCCGGCTGGAAGGTCGGGGCCACCGTGGTGCCGGTGCGCTGGGACCTGCCCGACTGGGAGCGGATCGCGGCTGCTCGACGTCCTGGCCCCGGAGCTGGTGGTCGACGCCGACCACCCGGATCTGGTGGCCGAGGCCGATGCCGCTCCCGACACCCCGATGCCCGAGGTGGTGTCACCCCACGGGTGGGGGGTGTGCAGTTCGGGATCGACCGGGACGCCCAAGGTCATCGTGCAGAAGGGCCCGGCGCTCTTCCTGCACTCGACCAACGTGACCTCCTCGGTGGTCGCCTCCTTCGGCCCGATGGCCCGGCCCCAGCTGGTGCTGTGCCCGGCGCCGCTCTACCACACCAACGGGTTCACCGCCTTCCGGACCCTGCTGGGCGGCGACCCGATCGTGCTGCTGGAGCGGTTCAACGCGCCGCTGGTACTGGACCTCATCGAGCGTCACCGCATCACCGGCTTCATCGCCGCCACCCCCATGCTCCAGCGGCTGGCCCAGGTCGCAGGCATCGACCAGCGCGACCTGTCCAGCCTCACCTGGGTCCAACAGGGGGCCGCCCCCCTGCCCCTGTGGCTGGGTTACTTCTGGATCGACCTGGTCGGGCCCGAGCACTTCTACATGTCCTACGGGTCCTCGGAGAATTTCGGGATCGTGGTCTGCCGGGGGGACGAGTGGCTGGACCACCCGGGCACCCTGGGTCGGGGAATGGGCGAGACCGAGATCCGGATCCTCGGCGAGTCCGGCGAGGACGCTGGCCCCCGGGGAGGTCGGGGGCATCTTCCTGCGCACCCCGACCGGCCCGCTGGCCATCGTATGTGGGCGAGGACGTGAAGCCGATGGAGTCGACCACCGACGGGTTCACCTCGGTGGGCGACATGGGCTGGGTCGACGAGGATGGCTATCCTCTACATGGCCGACCGGCGGGTGGACATGATCGTCACCGGCGGGGCCAACGTCTTCCCGGCCGAGGTGGAGGCGGCGGTGAGCGAGCACCCGGGCATCGCCGACGTGGTGGTGGTGGGACTGCGCGACCCGACCTGGGGCCGTCGGGTCCACGCCATCGTGGCCGGCCTCCGACCCCGACCTCGACGCGGACGGGGTCATCGCCTTCGCCAAGGACCGGCTGGCCGCCTACAAGGTGCCGAAGACGGTGGAGTTCGTCGAGTCCATCCCGCGCACCGAGGCCATGAAGTTCAACCGGGCGGCGCTGGTGGCCGAACGCGAGGACCCCGGCGACGGTGCCGACGGGCCCGGGGGTCGCCAGCGCTGAGCTGGTCAGGGCCCGATGAGGTGCGTTCCCCCAGGGTGCGATGGGCGAGACACCGGGTATAGCGTGGCCGGGCCAACCGGCGCCACCAGGGGGTGGACCGGGTCGGCCACCGACGAACACGATCGCAAGGGAGGGTGCCGAGATGGCCGAGGCCACACCGGACGGCAAGTACATCACCTACGAGGAGCTGGACGACGGCGCGATCGTGCGGATCCTGCTCAACCGCCCGAGACCCGCAACGCCCAGAACCGCGGCCTGCTGGTCGAGCTGGACGAGGCCTTCCACCGGGCCGAGGAGGACGACAAGGTCCGGGTGGTCATCCTGGGCGGCGTCGGCCCGCTGTTCTCCTCCGGCCACGACATGGGCTCGAAGGAGTCCGCTGGCCGAGCGGGCCGCCCGGTCCCGACCAGCACCCGTCGGCCACCATCAACGGCGCCACCCGGGAGGGCGCCGAGCAGCGGATGCTCCAGGAGTGGCACTACTACTTCCAGAACACCCTGCGGTGGCGCAACCTGCGCAAGATCACCATGGCCCAGGTGCAGGGGACCGTCTACGCCGCCGGCCTCATGCTGATGTGGGCCTGCGACCTCATCGTGGCCGCCGACGACGTCTACTTCGCCGACGTGGTCGGCACCCGGCTCGGCATGTGCGGCGTGGAGTACTTCGGCCACCCCTGGGAGTTCGGGCCCCGCCGGACCAAGGAGCTGATGCTCACCGGCGACGCCATCGACGTCCACGAGGCCCACCGGCTCGGCATGGTCTCCAAGGTCTTCCCGCGCGACGAGCTGGACGACCGCACCCTGGACTACGCCCGGCGCATCGCCCAGCTGCCCACCATGACCGCGCTGCTGATCAAGGAGTCGGTCAACCAGACCGTCGACAACATGGGCTTCTACAACGCCCTGCAGGCCTGCTTCACCCTCCACCAGCTCAACCACTCCCACTGGGCCGAGATCCACGAGAGCAAGTACCCGGTGGCCGAGGAGGCCGGACGGCATCCCCAGTTGGCGCACGGCTCCGCCGGTCCGGCTGTCGGTGGAGGACGCGGTGGAAGGGCCCGTTCCGGCGCGTTGAGCCTCGCCGGCCCGGACATGACACCGTGATGTTCCGCACCACCTACCGTCAGCCCGGCGGCGTCCCGCTACCGGCAACCCGGCGGCGCCTGGGACGTACCCACCCTCGACGCGGTGCTCTCGACCCCCCGTCCAGCCGGCGGTCTGGCCGTGGTCGACGGACCGGTGCAGCTCGATGCCGGCACCCTCGAACGGCTGGTGGGGTCGGTGGCCGGCGGTCTGGCCGGACTCGGTGTCCGCCGGGGCCAGGTGGTGACCTGGCAGCTGCCCAACTGGTGGGAGGCTCTGGTCCTGTTCCGGGCCTGCTGGCGCCTGGGTGCGGTGGCCGCGCCCATCCACCACCAGGTGGGCGAGGCCGAGGTCGGCCGGGTGCTGGCCGACCTCGCAGCCGGCGGTGATCCTGAGCACTGCCGGTATGCCGCTGGCCGGCCTGGTCGACGCCATCGGCGTGCGCGACGGGGAGCCCGCTTCGACGCGCTGGTGGCGGCGACGCCGGCCGCCGCCGCGCCGGACCAGGGGATCGGACATCGCCGTGGTGCTGTTCACCTCGGGGTCGACCGGCCACCCGAAGGCGGTGCTCCACAGCCACCGGGGCCTGGCCTACAAGGCGCGTGTCCATGACCCGGGCCCACGGACTGACCCCCGACGACGTGGCCCTCATGCCGTCACCCCTGGCCCACGTGTCCGGTCTGCTCAACTCGATCCTGGTGCCGGGCACCGCGGCCATGACGGTGGTGCTGATGGAGAAGTGGGACGCCGAGCGTGGCGTCCGCCTGGCCGGCGAGTACCGGGCCAGCTTCATGATCGGCCCGCCCACCCTGTTCGTCGGGATGATGGACGTTCCCGGCTACCGGGACGCGGTGGAGAGCCTGCGGGTGGTGTCGTGCGGCTCGATGGGGGTGACCCCCGAGTTCATCGACGCCGCCCGTGAGGGCCTCTCGGCCATGGTCAAGCGGACCTACGGGTCCACCGAGGCGCCCACGGTGACCACCAGCAGCTGGCAGGACGGATCCGGAGCAGGCCCGCGACACCGACGGCCATTCGGTGGGCGAAGCGGAGATCCGGGTGGTCGACCCGGCCACCGACCGGCCGCTGCCGGCCGGGGAGCGCGGGCGAGGTCCTGGTGCGTGGCCCCGAGCTCTTCGTCGGTTACGGCGAGGAGTCCCAGACCAGGGAAGCGGTCCGCCGGGGTTGGTTCGCCACCGGTGATCTCGGCATCCTCGACCCCGACGGCTGGCTGACCATCGTCGGCCGGCTGAAGGAACTGATCATCCGGGGCGGGGAGAACATCGCCTCGGCCGAGGTGGAGCGGATCCTCGAGCTCCACCCCGACGTGCGCCAGGCGGTGGTGGTGGGCTGTCCCGACCGGAGGCTGGGGGAGCGGGTGGCCGCCTTTGTGGTCGGGAGCCCGACCGTCGACGTGGACGAGTGCCGTCGCTGGTTCGCCGCCCAGGGGGTGGCCAGGTTCAAGACCCCCGAGGTGGTGGTGCACCTGGACGAGATCCCGGTGCTCGGGGTGGGCAAGCCCGACCGACCGGTCCTGCGCCAGCGGGCTGCGGCCCTGGCCGGGGCAGCACCGTGACGGGGCAGCATCGTGACCGGAGCAGCATCGTGACCACGTCGTGACGCAGCATCGCGACCGGGGCAGCATCGAGACCGGGGCAGAATGGTGAGAAACAGAGAGGCTGTCGGTGATGGAACTGGGAATCGTGTCGTGGGGTGTGTACCTGCCCTACTGGCGGCTGGAGCGCAAGGCCATCGGTGCCGCCTTCGGCACGCCGGCCGGACGGGGACACGAGGGCGGTGGCCTCCTACGACGAGGACACCACCTCGATGGCGGTGGAGGCCGGGCGACGGGCCCTCGACGTCCCGGGCATGCCCGCTCCCGCAGAGCCTCTACTTCTCGACGCCGGCCCCCGCCTATCTGGACAAGACCAACGCCGCCACCGTGCACGCCGGCCTGGGTCTGTCCCCGAGGCCGGGGCCTACGACCTGGGCGGGTCGGTGCGCTCGGCCTGGGCCACCCTCCGGTTGGCCGCCCTGGCCGGAGCCCGGGCCCCGACCATGGCCGTGCTGGCCGACCTGCGCACCGGACTGCCCGGGAGCCTCGACGAGACCCAGGGCGGGGACGGTGCGGTGGCCTTCGTCTTCGCCCCCGACGGAGGGGTGACCGAACGGCTCGGGCACGCCGCGGCCACCGACGAGTTCCTCGAGCGGTGGCGGGTCCCCGGCGAGACCGGCTCCCGGCAGTGGGAGGACCGCTTCGGCGAGGAGGCCTACGTGCCCCTGGCCCGTTCGGCCTTCGACCGGGCCCTCGAAGACGCCGGTGTGACCGCCGAGGAGGTCGACCACCTGGTCGTGACCGGTCTCCACGCCCGGGCCGTGGCCTCCCTCAAGACCTCGCTCGGGGTCGCCGTCCGACCGGGTGGCCCCCGACCATGCCGCCCAGGTCGGCAACCTGGGCGCCGCCGACGGCGGCGTGGCCCTGGCCGACGTCCTGGAGCGGGCCTCGGCGGGCCAGGTGGTGGCCGTGCTTGCAGGTGGCCGACGGGGCCGACGCCATGATCCTCCGGACCACCCCGGCATTGCCCGCTGTCCAGGAGGCCCGCCGGGCCGCCGGCGATGCGGCCGGTGGCCGAACTGGTGGAGGATGGGCGCTCCGATCTCTCCTACACCGTGTTCCTGTCGTGGCGGGGCATGCTCCAGCGTGAACCGCCCCGCCGGCCCGACCCCGAGCGGCCCGACGCGCCGGCCATGCGCCGCACCGAGGGCTGGAAGTACGGGTTCCAGGCCAGCCGCTGTCTGGTCTGCGGGTTCCGCCACCTTCCCCCGACCCGGATCTGCCTGTCCTGCCAGTCGGTCGACCAGATGGAGCCGGAACGGATGGCCGACCTGTCCGGCACCGTGGCCACGTACACGGTGGACCGGCTGGCCTTCAGCCTGTCTCCCCCTATGGTGGGAGCGGTGATCGACTTCGACGGAGGGGGCCGCTACCGCGGCGAGATGACCGACGTCGACCCGGACGCCGTCCAGGTGGGGACCAGGGTGGAGATGACCTTCCGTCGTCTCTACAGCGCCCAAGGTGTACACAATTACTTCTGGAAGGCCCGACCGGTGGCCGACGGGACGAGGCGCCGGTCGGCTGAGCGGGCATCAACCGGAGCGACACGACCACAGCGTCATGACCACAGCGTCATAACCACAGAGAAAGACAGAGACACGACCACAGCGACACGGACGGCGACAGGGAGGAGGCAGCGCAGATGAGCAGCAGTGGCATTCGGGACCGGGTGGCCATCGTCGGCATGGGCTGCACACCGTTCGGCGAGCTCTGGGACCAGGGGGTCAACGATCTGCTGACCGACGCGGCCGTCGAGTGCGTCGGCTCGGCCGGGGTGGACATCGACGACATCGACGCCTTCTGGCTGGGCACGCTCGGTTCAGGGCAGTCGGGCATCACCCTGTCCAAGCCGCTCAAGATCGACTACAAGCCGGTCACCCGGGTGGAGAACTTCTGCGCCACCGGTTCGGAGGCGTTCCGCAACGCCTGCTACGCGGTGGCCTCCGGCGCCTACGAGCTGGCCATGGCCATCGGGGTGGAGAAGCTGAAGGACTCGGGCTACTCGGGCCTCACCGGCATCCACCGGGTGGGCGACGGGACCAACGCCCAGCTGAGCTCGCCGGCCGCCTTCTCCTTCCTCGTGCCGGCCTACTGCCACAAGTACGGCGTCGATCCCGAGGAGATGGGGTCGGTGCTCAACCGGATCGCCTGGAAGAACCACCGCAACGGGGCGGTCAACCCGCGGGCCCAGTACCGCAAGGAGGTCTCGTTGGAGAAGATCGCCGCCTCCCCCCGGGTGGCCGGGCAGCTCGGGGTGTTCGACTGCAGCGGTGTCAGCGACGGGGCCGCCGCCGCCCTCGATCTGCCGGGCCGAGGACGCCTACAAGTACACCGACTCGCCGCTGTTCGTGAAGGGCCTCAGCCTGGTGGCCGGACCGGCCGCCGGGGCCATCGACCCCGACTACGACTACACCTCCTTCGAGGAGGTGGTGCGTTCGGCGGCCGACGCCTACGCCCAGGCCGGGATCACCGACCCCCGGTCCCAGCTGGCCATGGCCGAGGTGCACGACTGCTTCACACCGACCGAGCTGGTGCTCATGGAGGACCTGGGCTTCGCCGACCGGGGCACGGCATGGAAGGAAGTGATCGCCGGCACCTTCGACCGGGACGGCGAGCTGCCGGTCAACCCCGACGGCGGACTGAAGAGCTTCGGCCATCCCATCGGGGCCACCGGACTGCGGATGCTGTTCGAGTGCTGGCTCCAGCTGCGAGGCCAGGCCCCGCCCGAGCGCCAGATCGCCACGGTCACCGAGGGGGGCCGCACCCTCGGGCTCACCCACAATCTGGGCGGTGCGCCCGGCGAGTGCGTGAGCTTCGTCGGGGTCGTCGGCACCGAGCCCTCCGACTGAGGTGGGCGGGCCCGGCGCCAGCGACGGCTGGGAGGAGACCGAGGACCAGGCCGCCCTCCGGCAGCTGGCCCGGGACGTGGCCGACGCGGGAGGTGGGTCCGCGGGCCGCTGAACACGACGAGACCGGCGAGGTGCCCCGAGAGGCCATCGCGGCCATGGCCAAGGCCGATCTGTTCCGGGTGACCATCGGTGAGGCGTGGGGCGGACTCGGGCTGGGGGACGTCGAGGCGGCCATCGTGCTGGAGGAGATCGCCCGCCAGGACGTCTCCACCGCCATCTGCTGCCAGCTGGCCTTCAATGGCCCGCCCCGGGGGATCGAGCACCTCGGACCACCGGCCATGAAGGACCGGTGGCTACCGGCGGTGGCCGACGGCGAGGCCATCATCAGCATCGGGATCACCGAGCCCGATGCCGGATCCGCCGTCCAGGGCATGCGGACCGCCCTCAAGCCCGACGGTCCGGCCGGCTGGCGCCTCGACGGCTACAAGAACTACTCGACTCTGGGTCACGCCGCCTCCGCCGTGCTGGTCTGGTGCCGGTGGCCGGGCGGGGAGGGGGCCAGGGGCATCGGCGCGGTGGTCGTCCCCATGGACCGCGACGGGTGTTGAGCTGGTCGGGTCGGCACCGGGGCATGGGCATCCACGCCGCCACCGAGTCGGAGATCGCCTTCGACGGGGTGGCCATCACCGAGGACGACGTGCTGGTGGCCGGCGACCCGTCCTCGGGTGAGCCCTTCAAACTGCTGCTCTCCCACCTCAACCACGAGCGGTGCGGGAACGCGGCCATGTGCGTGGGCGCGGCCCAGGGTGCACTCGAGCGGGCCGCCGGCTACATGCGGGAGCGGGTGGTGGGGGGCCGGCCCATCGCTGACCTCCAGGGCCTGCAGTGGAAGCTGGCCGACATGGCCGTGGCTCTGGAGGGGGCCCGGCTCCTGCTGGGCCGGGCCGTGCGCCTGGCCGGCCCCGGTGGGACCCCGCCGGCCCTCGAGACGGCCATGGCCAAGACGGCGGCCAATCTGGCCGCCAAGTTCGTCTGCGACGAGGCCATCCAGATCCACGGGGGCTACGGCTACAGCCGCGAGTACCCGCTCGGAGCGGGCCTACCGGGACATCCGGGGGCTGTGCATCGGCGCCGGTACCGTCGAGGCCCAGCGCAACTACATCGGCTCGAGCGTGGCCGCCGGCCGGACCACGTCCTCGCCGGGTTGGATCCGGTTGGCCGCACTGAGCGCCGTCGACGGGACCCGGCCCGACCTCCGGGCTCACCGAGGCGGGACGCGTTGTCGGGTGTCGGCAACCCCTGTGACCTGAGGCGCCCTGGCCCAGCCCGGACGGGAACCGACCGAGGCGAGCGAACGGGATCAGCAATCGAGCAAAAAGGGGACGCGGTGAGCCCAGCCGGATCGTATGAAGGACGCCGAGCCATCGTCTGCGGTGGGGGAGGGGCCGGCATGGGGGCGGCGGTGGTGCGACAGCTGGAGCCGCTCGGTGCCGAGATACACGTGATCGACCTGAAGGAGCCGCCCATCGAGGTGGCCAGCTACCAGCCGTGGACCTGAAGGACCCCGACGCCGTGGCTGCAGCCGTGGACTCCATCGGCGGCCGAGTCGACGCCCTGTTCAACTGCGCCGGTCTGCCCGGTGGCCGGTTCTCCGACTTCGACACCATGCTGGTCAACTTCGTGGCCCAGCGCCATCTGGCCGACCTGGTGGTCGAGCACATGGAGCCGGGTGCGGCCATCGCCAACATCTCGTCGGGGGCCGGGGCCAGCTGGCAGGGCAACATCGAGAAGTGGATGCCCCTGGTCACCACCGAGGGGTTCGAGGCCGGCAGCGCAGTGGTTGGACGACCATCCCGAGCGAGATCGCCAGCGGGTACGCGCCGTCCAAGGAAGTCATCATCGTGTGGACCGTGTGGCGGTCCCTGGCCCTGGCCGAGCGGGGCATCCGTATCAACTGCACACTGCCCGGGCCTACCGACACACCGATGATGCCCGACTTCGAGGAGCAGATGGGTAAGGCGTTCATGGACAACTACCCCATCCCGCTGGGCCACCGCCAGACTCCCGACGAGCAGGCCGCACCTCTGGTGTTCCTCAACTCGCCGGCCGCCTCGGCCATCACCGGCGAGGCCATCCTGACCGACGGGGGGACCATGGCCGCCGCTGGCCGTGGGTACGCTCGACGTGTCGGCCTTCGGGTTCTGAGCCGAATGACCGGCTCCGGGGGGGCCACCGTGTTCCCATCCGACCACGGGGACGAGGGACGCGTAACGCCTTCTCCCTCACCCCGAACGGCGAGGGCCGCTTCGTGGCCGGCAAGCATTGGCGATCCGTCGATCCGCGACGTGGTCTACGGCGGCCAGCTGCTGGCCCAGATGATCTTGGCCTCGGACCAGGTGGCCACGGACAAGGACGTGGCCTCCATCCACACCCTGTTTCCCCGGGCTGCCGGCTGACCCAGCCGATCGAGCTGTCGGTCGACGTCCTCCACGATGGACGGACCATGGGCAGCCACTCGGTCGCTGTCCACCAGGGCGAGCGTCTGTGCGCCCAGGGACTCATTCTGCGACGGGCCGACGGTCCCGACCTCATCCGCCACGCAGCCGCCCATGCCCGACGTGGCCGGGCCCGACGAGTCACCGGACACCGGACAGGGTGGGCTGTTGGCTCCGGGGACCGACCTGCGGGTGGTGGATGGCGTGAACACCTGGGACCCCGAGGCCCCGGTGGGCCCGGCCGAGCTGTTCGTCTGGATCCGGCTACCGGAAGGACCGGGGGGACCGGCCATGGCCCAGGCCCTGTTGGCCTACGGCACCGACGGCTTCCTCATCGGGACGGCCATGCTGCCCCACGCCGGCATCGGGCCAGAACATGGCCCATCGCAACATCGGCCACCGGCGTGGTCTCCCACACCCTGACCTTCCACGAGCCGATCGAACCGGGGGGTTGGCTCCTGTGGCCCACGAGAGCCCGTATGCCGGCCGCGGGGCCAGCTACGGGCGGGCCCACGTCTTCACCGAGGACGGGCGCCTGGTGGCCTCGTTCGTCCAGGAGAACATGATCCGGGACGCCGGTCCGACCAGCGGCTGACCAGCTCGACCCTGTAGCGGGCGGGACCGGGTGACCTGCCGGTCGTCCCGGCTCAGCGCAGGCGCCATTCGATCCGCTTGCCCGAGCTGAAGCGCTCCTGACCCTCCTCCAGCAGGGCGGGGTCGGTGCCCACGTGGGTGAACAGGAAGGCGTGGTCGAGGGCCTGGCGACGGGAGAGCTCGAGGCCCATCCACAGGGCCCGGAGCGTGCCCTGGACGGCCAGGGCCGGCTGGTCGGCGATGGCCTGGGCCGCCCACGGCGCGTGGTCGGCCAGCTCGTCGGACGGCACCACCTCGGAGACGAACCCGATCTGGTGGGCCCGGGCGGCCGACATGCGCTCGTTGGCCCCGAGCAGCGACATGCGCATCACCTCCTGGAAGGGCATCTTGTGCAGAGGAAGATGGGCTCGAAGGCGGCCGGCATCCCGTAGGTGACGTGGGGGTCGAAGAAGGTGGCGTGCTCGGCGGCGATGATGAAGTCGACCTCGCCGAGGATGTAGAAGGCGCCACCGCAGGCCATGCCGTTGACGGCGGCGATGACCGGCTTCCACAGGTCGTTCGACTTGGGGCAGACGCTCTTGCCCGGGTCGTCGAAGTCCCACGGGGTGTTGTAGCCGGGGAGCTTGCCCGGCGGCAGGTCGTCGAACGACCCGATCCCCTCGCGGTCGAGGCCGGTGCAGAAGGCCTTGTCGCCGCTCCCGGTGAGCACCACACAGCGCACGTCGTCGTTGGTGCGGAGCATGGCCCACAGTTCGCGCAGCTCCCGCTGCATGGTGGGGTCGAAGGCGTTGAGCGCCTCGGGACGGTTGAGGGTGACCCAGGCCACTCCGTCGGATTCGTCGTACAGCAGTGACTCGAGGTCGGGCATGGCGGCCATG